>NZ_JHWL01000004.1 GCF_000622085.1 Butyrivibrio proteoclasticus P6B7 | reverse complement strand
AAAAGAAGACAGAGCGGGTGGGACTATGCCGAGATTCTGAACACTCACGTGTTAGGCACAGAAATGCCTAAAATGAGGTGGCTCAGGGACCTCATTGACCAAAAGCTTGCATAAAGAAAGAAACCAGAGGCTGGCGTTCCATGACAGATAAAGTAGTCATTAAGCAGACCAAGGGTCAAAAGCGAAACACCGGGACTTTCGCTTTTTCCAACGGAATTTAGGGTCATATGTTGGATGATGGACAGGCTTGGTGTATAATTACGGAAACAGATCTGATCTTAAATGATTCCAGGTGAACTCCACCCTTTTGTTTCCGAATTTTGATTTACGCTATCGCAAAAGTTGTCTTCCTTGACAAAAGAGCTATAAAACATTACATTATTTGTTGGTAAAAACTAAAGATTATATGAGTAGGACAGATGATCGCTGCCATGCAAACGAAAGGGCATGGGAGAGGAAAGTCCGGGCTTCACAGGGCAGGATGCCAGATAACGTCTGGCGGAGGCAACTCCCGGGACAGTGCAACAGAGATATACCGCGTTAGCAATGAGGCGGGCGACCGTAACAAGATGTGACATATTCATGCTTGCATGAAATATGGCGCAGATTGTCACGGGCATGCGGCGAATGCCGCGTAACGAGAAATGCTTGCATTTCGAGTGACCGCCACATGTCTCGCTAACGTAAGGGTGGAAAGGCAGTGTAAGAGACTACCGTGCTGGTGGTAACATCAGTAGCCATGTAAACCCCATCCGAAGCAAGACCGAAAAGAGAGCTATGAACTTGCCCGGTTCGCTCTCAGGTGGGTCGCTTGAGGCTGTCGGTGACGGCAGTCCTAGATAGATGATCATCCTCGACATAACCCGGCTTACAGTCCTACTCTAACAAGACAACAAAACGGCTGAGAAAGCTTTATCGCTTCCTCAGCCGTTATTTTTATATTCTATAGATTATTATCTGTTATCAACCTTTTCTGGGTACATATCGTGGTTAGCAAGACGATGCATTGCTATCTCCTCCCACTTTGTGCCCTTCTTACCATAGTTGCAATATGGATCGATGGAGATTCCTCCACGTGGTGTGAACTTGCCCCAAACCTCAATGTACTTAGGATCCATAAGCTTGATAAGATCCTTCATAATGATGTTTACGCAGTCCTCATGGAAATCACCGTGATTTCTGAAGCTGAAGAGATAGAGCTTAAGAGACTTACTCTCAACCATCTTCTCTCCTGGCACATAGGAAATGATGATATTGGCAAAGTCTGGCTGGCCTGTGATTGGGCAAAGTGATGTGAACTCAGGGCAGTTAAACTTTACAAAATAATCGTTGTCAGGATGCTTGTTAATAAAGGTCTGAAGCATCTCTGGTGCGTAGTTATCAGGGTATTTGTTGTTCTTGTTTCCAAGAAGTGTAAGTGTTCCTTCGTCTTTTCTATCTGACATAGTTCTTTTCCTCTCTGATATAAATATCATTCACAAATTCAAGATCACTTTAAAAGAAGTGGATCAGTTACGCCGTTCTTCTCAAAGGCTGCTGTTCTGTCGATGCATGTTCCGCACTTGCCACAAGGCTTCTCTCCGCCTTCATAGCAGCTCCAGGTAAGCTCGTATGGAACCTTAAGGTCAAGACCGATCTTAACCACGTCAGCCTTTGTAATTCCGATAAATGGAGCCTCAATTGTAAGCTGTCTTCCGCTTCCCTCGTAGATTGCTGTGTTCATGGCATCATTAAATGCTGGTGAGCAGTCAGGGTAAGCATTTCCTGCAGCATCATCGCTGTGGGCGCCGTAGTAGATCTTGGAGCATCCCTTAGAAAGAGCTATAGCGCTGGCACTTGAAAGGAACAGGCCGTTTCTAAATGGTACATAGGTGCTAACTGGCTTTCCGTTTGTCTTCTTAAGCTGCTCAGCATAGCTTTCCATAGGAATCTCGTCATCGTTCTTGGCAAGAAGTGAGCAGTCGCTGAACTGGAACATAGTTGAAAGGTCAAGAGTGATATGCTCTACCTTATAATAATCACAAACTGCGTTGGCAGCCTCAATTTCCTTATTGTGTCTCTGACCGTAGAAGATAGAAAGAGCTACAACATTGTCGTTACCATATTTATCAACCGCCATGGCAAGTGCTGTTGTGCTATCAAGTCCTCCACTGAAAAGTACTAAAACCTTCATTTGTAAATCTCCTTAGTTATTTCTATTACTTAATAATCTGATAATCATCAGATTTGGATAGCATTACTTGATTCTCTGTAAAAGAGCTGGCTCAGTCTTAAAACGTCCTCTAAGGGTCTGGGTCTGAGTTCTTGCTGGGTAATTGCGGATTCCCCTTGCTGTCATGCAGGAATGACTTCCCTCGATGAATACTGCCACGTCCTCAGAGCCTGTAACCTTAGTGATGATCTCAGCAATGTCATTGCCGATCCTCTCCTGAAGCTGAAGTCTCTTGGCCACCATATCTGCAATTCTGGCAATCTTGGAAAGGCCGATAACCTTGCCATTTGGAACATAGGCAACTGACACCTTCATATCATACATAAGTGCCAGATGATGCTCACAATAGCTGAAAATCTCTATATCTTTTACCACAACCACATCCTGACTGTTATCGTCGTAGTAGTCCTCATCAAAGGTCTTGTTGAACATATCAGCAATCTCGTCGTTGGTGTAGTTCATACCCTCGAAGACTTCCTCGTACATCTTGGCAACGCGCTTTGGTGTATCGATAAGACCCTCTCTGTCTGGGTCATCCCCAAGAGCGATTATTATATTTCTTATACTTTCTTCGATTAACTCTTTATTGATAGCCATTTCTATTCCTTCCACATCTACTATCTAAACTCAAACTCCGCGCTTATTAGGATCCCAGATAAACTTGTGGAGCTGAAGCTGAAGTCTTATATCATTTCTCTTATTCTTAATAAGAAAATCCACCATATCTGATGGCTCTATTGCGCCAAATACAGGACTTATCAAAACTGTGCACTTATCTGAAAGCTTGTATTTATCAACTATCTCAGCTACTCTCTCAAGCTCTGTTGTATCGGAGCACACGAACTTAACGGTGTCCTTAGCCTCAAGATATTCATAGTTGGAAACATCCATGAATTTCTCCATGCCACTTCCCTCAAGCTTGTAATCAAGGGTAAAGGCAGGTCTTTTCTCTATCTTGGTAAATGGAGCTATTGAAACGCTTCCGTTGGTCTCGATCTCCACATCGATATCAGGCTCTTTTCCGAAGGCTGTTAAAAGAACTATCACATCCTTGGCAAGTAGTGGTTCGCCTCCAGTAAGGGTGACACGCTTAACGCCGCTTTCCTTAACATAGGCCACGATCTCATCCTCTGTCATCTCTGTGTAGGATGCATTTCCTTCGCAGGCCCATCTTGTATCGCAGAAGCTGCAGGCAAGATTACAGCCCTTAAGCCTTATAAACACAGCGATTTCGCCAGCGTGCTGACCCTCGCCATTTATACTTATAAATTTCTCTGTTACTTCAAATGTTGCCATTGTTGTATTCCTCTATATTATATCTAGTCATTTATCCAAGCTTTAGCCCGTCTACGCCCAACCTTAGTCCGCAGCATATGTAGCGCAGTTGTTAGGAGTCTCGTAGACAGTTACCTCTGCTACTGCAAAACCACGCTTAGCGAACTGATCATAGAAGTACTTGGAAAAGTTCTCTGCTGTTGGTCTGAACTCTACCTCACGCATAAGGAAATCCTCGCCCTTAAGGGCCTCAATAGTTGCAGCCTTAAGAGTTTCCTTTTCATATATAAATGTGTGGTCGAAGAAGTCTGTCTCTTCCTTGAGAGCTCTTTTAACATCTCCAAAGTCAACTATCATGCCTCTCTGCTGACCTTCCTTCTGAAGACCAAGGGAGCTTATCTTAAGAAGAACGCGCCATCTGTGACCGTGGAGGTTGTGGCACTTTCCCTCATATCCATATAAAAAATGTGCTGCATCAAAGGATGCTTCTGCTGTTAAGTAATACATTGAATTTCCTTCCTGAATCAGGACAGATAAGAAGAACGTCAAATAGAAAAGACTGCCATAATTTGTAAAAAATCAGGGCAGTCTAATAAACATAATCATCAGATATTATCAAATAATTATCTTCTTAGTCCTGGTTTTGTTTAGGGACAGGATGGTACAAATGAACTGTCCTATTAAGTTTTCCGAAGTCCTAGTATAGTTACTAATCAAGTTTATGTCAAGTTATCAATTATCACTAAAGGTAATGTAATTGCCTTCAACCTGCTTACTTTCGTACATAGCCTGGTCTGCAAGCTTGTAGTAGTCGCTAAACTGGCCATCAGCGCCATCTCCGCAAAGAACAGCACCGACACTGACCTTAACTCTCCAGTCACCAACCTCCTTGATCCTAATGGAATCAATGTTGTAGAAGAGACGATCTGCCACAATTCTTCCAGTCTCGATATTTTCAACACCTGTAGCAAATACGCAGAATTCATCGCCGCCAAGTCTGTATACCACGTCAGAATCTCTGAAGGTATCTGTAAGACACTTGGCGATTGCTTTGATTACCTCATCTCCCACGTCATGACCAAAGGTGTCATTAACATACTTAAAGTGGTCTGCATCAAGAAGGATCAACATACCCTTCTTGCCATTTTCAAAGGCCTCAAATATTCTAGCTTCTCCGCCGCCTCTGTTAAGGATTCCTGTAAGAGCATCGGTTTCAGCCTTTTTCCTGAACTGCTCCTGACGTCTTCTATCTTCATCAATAGATTCTGTTGCCCACAGAACGTGGCGTAGCGATCCATCAGGATCCCTGTCCTCTTCAATAAAGTACATACGGAACCATTGATTACGCTTACTTAAGAAATCATGAGATACAGATTTAGTATTCTCAAATCGTTCCTCCAGAGTGGATAGATCAAGGAAAGACATAAGCATGCTCTGAGAAGATTCTGCAGCAAAGCCTTTGGCAATCTCAAGTCTTCTCTGAAGAGTATTATCATGGTCTCCTCCCATGGCACTTTCAAGGGTTGGACTGATTCGCAGCTCCTTCATGGTCATGTTCTTAAGATCAATCCTGGTCATAGAAGCATAGATATCAGATATGGCATTAATCTCATTCTGAAGGTGTCTGGCCTCTGTATTACTCTTGGCATAAACACTAAATGCCACAAGGAATGCAATCAGGATCATTGCAAGAACAAAGGAAGACTGCATAAATATATAATCAACAGACTTTAGTGCCAGATCTTCATCAACTATAACTACCGTAAACCATTCATTGTTAATTGGCCTACTAAACACAAGCTTAGATCCATCCTCAAATTTCATGGAGAAGGTCTTTCCACCTGCCACCATGATCCTTGATGCCAAAGCCTTCTGATATTCATCTCCATCTACGCCGTAGTTCTTACCGTTTTCATTATTATCTGAATGACAGACCACAAAGCCAGTCTTATCAATAACCATGGACGCATCAATTGTATTAGAGGAAACAAGACCTCTTTCGATCTCAGAAATGCCGTCCATGAAGATATCCATAGAAACAACACTTTCGCCATCTTTTAAAAGCTTACTTACAGACATCATGACCTCATTGGTCTGCATGTTAACATAGGGCTGAACAAAGGTAACTTCACCCTTCTTATTCTTAGCCTCAATATACCAGGGTCTGGTTGTGGCATCATAGCCTGCAGGAGATACCCATCCAGAGCCATCAAGATACTCTCCATTACAATAAGCGTATACTCCCGTGGTATTACTGTCGATAAGCTGAGTATAAACTTCTGTCTCATCTTCAAGGAATCTCTTTATCTCATCATTTGTAGCCCCAGCATCCATGAGCCCTTCTACATTCTGGGCAGTAAAGCTCACAGCATCCTTAGGAGTAAAAAGATAATACTCAATACGCTGGGACATCTGAATAGTCTTGGTATTCCAGGAATTTATGATATTTTGCTTGGAAACATTATATAGACGAAAGAAAACCATCACAGTGAAAAAGGAGCCTACAACTGTGATAAATATGAAAATAAGATATGCTCTTGCTGCACTAACTTTTCCTTGGGATCTGCTTCCGGGTTCTGTCATAGAAATCACCTTTTCCCCAGTAATCGAAATTATGTTAACGAAGCATATGTATTATAGCATATATTTATACACTATTAAACGAAAAAGAGCCTTGGGAAAGCCCCAAAGCTCTTAAATTCTTATAAATTATATATGACCAGAAATCCAAAATAATGATTATCAAGATCAACCAAAGTTGGTAACAAGTGCCACAATTCTAAGTGCAAAGAGTGCAAATACTATCCACATGATTGGGCTGATTTCCTTAACTTTTCCACAAACAACCTTAAGGATAACCCAAGCAAGTACTGCGAACATGATACCTGTAGCGATTGAATATGCAAGAGGCATCATAACTACTGCAAGGTAAGCACCTACAGAATCAGCGATATCGCCATCGAACTTAACCTTTGTGATAGACATAAGCATAAGCATACCAACATAGATAAGAGCTGGAGCTGTAGCGAATGAAGGAATAGCAAGGAAAAGTGGGCTAAGTACGATAGATACAAGGAACATTAAACCTGTTGTGAAGGCTGTAAGACCTGTTCTACCACCTGCAGCAACACCGGCACTTGACTCAACAAAGCTTGTTACAGTTGATGTACCAAGAAGTGAACCACATGTTGTACCAACAGCGTCTGCGAAGAATACCTTACCTACTCTTGGAAGGTTGCCGTCCTTATCAAGAAGTCCAGCCTTGTCAGCAACACCAACAACTGTTCCTACTGTATCGAAAAGATCTACATAAAGGAAGCTGAAAGTAATAGCAAGGAATGAAACGATATGTGAAGCAGCCCATCCAAAGTTAAGCTTGAATGCAGTCTGGCTGATAGCGCCAAGCTGAAGGCCCTGTGAAAAATCAGGTAAAAGGTTAGCTGATGTGTAAACACCGCAAAGCTGAAGAATGATACCGATGATCCATGTAACAAGGATACCGATAAGAACGCCACCAGTTACATTGTAGTGTACAAGTACAGCGATAATGATAAGACCGATAAGTGCAAGAGTCATGTTGAGATTTGAGAAGCTACCAAGCTCAACCTTTGTAGACTCACTAGCAACGATGATCTCTGAATTCTGCATACCGATGAATGCGATGAAAAGACCGATACCAGCAGAAATACCAAACTTAAGGTTCTGTGGGATGCTGTTGATGATCTGCTCACGGAACTTAAAAAATGAAAGAATGATAAAGATAATACCCTCTACAAATACTGCTGTAAGAGCGATTCTCCATGGATCTGGCTCATTAGCAAGCTCGCCAAGGCATACTGTATAAGCAAAATAAGCATTAAGACCAAGTCCAGCAGAAAGTCCGATTGGGTAATTAGCAAGGAACGCCATGATGAATGTAGCGATTGCTGATGCAATAGCTGTTGCCAAAAAGATCGCATTACGATTCATTCCTGATGCTTCCAAGATGTTAGGGTTAACAGCAAGAATGTAGGCCATTGTCAGGAATGTTGTAAGACCTGCCAGAACCTCCTTTTTGACGGTAGTGTTGTGCTCTTTGAGTTTAAAACACTTCTCCAACATATTTTTTCTCCTCCGAAAAATAAATAAATTTGCCTCCCCTGTAATTCTGACCAGTCCCCTACCTGAAATGTATTCTGGCCAACTCGTAGATTACAGTAGAAATGTTATCTATGAACTCAAATATTACATGAGCCATGATCGGTACATAAATATTTCTCGTTGCCACATAGGCAATCGTTACAGGAAGTGCCATAAGCATGTACTCAAAGATTCCAAGTGGCGCATAAGCCCTTGTAAGAGCACACAAAAACAGGGATATTACTGAAAACAGAAATACCTGCTTCTTAGAGCCATACTTAATGATGCCTTTTCTAAAGAACAGCTCCTCTGCTACCGGCTTCATGATAACCATCACGAAGAATGTAAAAAGAGATCCATAAATCTCGTTGTCATATCTGAAAGAATAGGTTCCAGTATGAATAAGGGCTCTTGTCATGCCTTTTGCAATGCTAGTAGCAAGGGCATTGTCCTTGAAGTTACTGCGAAGAACCATTGAAGCCTGTGTAAACAACTGAGGTACAGCGGTATCTTTAATATAATCAGCCAAAAGCATACCAGCGATTGATAGTAATACGATCAGCCAAAACTTTCTTATTCTCTTGATATTGCGAAAAAATTTGCGAAACGAAAACTGCTTGTGAAAATAGTAAAAATAAACTAACAAGCCCAGATAAAAGACAAAATACAATTCGAGCTCATATGTATTCCTGGGCATAAGAATCAGTGAAATAACAAAAGCCAGTTCCCACAAAAGCGGTATATATAAATCTTTCAAAGCAGACTCCTTTTAATATGAAATCACCATCAACTATTATATATACGGACCAACTAACGGTCAATCCTCTTTTTGACACTAATATCAGGTTCTGAAAACAGTTATTCTCTTTTACATAAGACGATTATCATGCTAAAATGTTGTGTCACTAAAACACAGATGTCACTTCTTATTTTAATACGATATTTCGCATGGAGCAATAGAACAATGATTCTTTCAGTACACAACGTCAGCATTTCCTTTGACGGAAAAGACATATTAAAGGACGCATCTTTTCATATAGAAAATAACGAGAAGGCTGCCATCGTTGGTATCAACGGAGCAGGCAAGACTACTCTTCTTAAGATCATAATCGGACAGCTAGCTGCAGAAAGCGGCGAAGTAACCTTTTCAAAGGGCATAACCTACGGCTATCTTGCCCAGAACCAGAACATCGACACCACTAACACCATCTATGAGGAGCTCATGGAGGTAAAAAGAGATGTCATCGACCTGGAAAAGAGCATACGAGATGCAGAGGAACAGATGAAGCACCTTGAAGGGGATGAGCTTAACGCCCTCATGGACAGATATACCCGTATGAACGAGGAATTTCAGAGAAAATCCGGATATGCCTGGAAAAGTGAAGTAACAGGTGTTGCCAAGGGTCTTGGCTTTCTTGATGAGGAACTAAATAAGAGCATCTCTACTCTCTCCGGTGGTCAGAAAACACGAGTTGCCCTTGGTAAGCTCCTTCTTCAGAGTCCTGACCTTATTATCCTGGATGAGCCTACCAACCATCTTGATATGAACTCTATCAGATGGCTTGAGAATTATCTTCTGAATTATAAGGGAGCTGTCCTTATCGTATCCCACGACAGATATTTCCTCGATAAGATCGCAGGTAAGATCATCGAGGTTGAGAATACCAAAGTTAGCTCTTTTACCGGCAATTACAGTAGCTACGCCGTTAAAAAGGAGCAACTGCGCGCAATTGAATGGAACGCATATATCAAACAACAGCAGGAAATCAAGCATCAGGAAGAGGTTATCGCTAAGCTTAAGTCCTTTAACAGGGAAAAGAGCATAAAAAGAGCTGAAAGCCGCGAGAAGATGCTGGATAAGATTGAGCGTATAGATAAGCCAACAGAGATCGACGACAGAATGAAGATCACTCTTCGCCCCTCCTGTGAAAGCGGCGGAGATGTTCTTGACGCAGAGGGTCTTTCCAAGGCCTTTGGCAATGAACAGCTCTTTAGCGGACTTAACTTCAATATTAAGAAGGGCGAGCATGTGGCCATTATCGGCGATAACGGAACAGGAAAGACCACACTTCTTAAGATCATAAATGGTGTGGAAAGTCTTGATGCAGGCGAGATCACCCTTGGTGTTAAGGTTCACATTGGCTATTACGATCAGGAGCATCACGTTCTTCATGATGAAAAGACCTTATTTGAAGAGATTTCTGATGCCTACCCTACTCTTAATAACACAGAGATCCGTAACACTCTGGCAGCATTTCTTTTTACCGGAGATGACGTATTTAAAAGGATTGGAGACCTTTCAGGTGGTGAGAAGGGCCGTGTAAGTCTTGCAAAGCTTATGCTTTCTGACGCCAACTTCCTTATCCTGGATGAGCCTACCAACCACCTTGATATCACAAGTAAAGAGATCCTTGAGTCAGCAATTGCAGGCTACGAGGGAACTGTTCTCTATGTAAGCCACGACAGATACTTTATCAACAAGACTGCCACCAGGATCCTGGATCTTACACATGGCACCTTTGTTAACTACATTGGTAACTACGATTACTATATAGAGCACGTGGATGAGCAAAATGCACGCCTCTTTGGTGCATCAGATTCTAAAGACGGCTCCAGCATGCTCTCAGGAAGCTTCAAGTACCAGAATCAGGCAGATTCAAGCGCTGATACAGCAGCCCAGAATTCAGCTCCTGACACATCCGCTTCAGCTACAGGCGGAGCAGCCGACTGGAAAGCCCAGAAGGAAGCCCAGGCCAAGAAACGTAAGCAGGAAGCAGCCCTCAAAAAGTGCGAAGACGAAATCGCCAAACTTGAAGCCAGAGACTCCGAAATCACGGAGCTTCTCTCCGACCCTAGCATAGGAACTGACCTTGCCAAGCTCCGTAAGCTCACCGACGAGCAAACAGAGCTCCAGGACAAGCTCTCCGCCCTCTACGACGAGTGGGAAAGCCTCTCACTGTAACCCCATAGGATATACGCAGATTGTCCATCCTCCCCTTTAACGGGCAACTACCTGCCTAGCCCAGCGCGGCTCCATATCCAAGGCGAGAGTGCTGTGCAAGAGGTATTTTTGAGTCTACGAGAGACAGGATAGTTTATGAGCTTAGCAGAGAACGTTCCAGATTCTGTTTGGGCTCAACATGTCTGAGTACTGGGGATCCAGCTTGGGGCAATTAGTTTATTACGCTCGTCACTGCAAAATGAAACATTTCCAAATGTTCTGGCGCCCTTCTTCTTATAGCGCATGCTGCAGCTAACAGCTTGCAGGACGGGAATCAACATAAAGCTATTAAAAATGTCATACGGCGCGTAGCGCCTATAAAAAGAAAAGACATCAATCTTCCAAGCTAGCTTGAAGAAGTTGATGTCTTTCCTTTTTATAAACGCTTGCCTTGCAAGCGTTGACATTTTTAATTATAGATATCTTCCTCCGTCCTGCTTCGAACAACGCTTCGCATGCGCGTTGAAGGGTGCCTTAGAACATTGGAAATTGTCATTTTGCATCTGAGACTCGCTTAAATAAACTAATTGCCCCAAGCTGGATTCACAGTGCGAGTTTTGAGCCCAAGAATTTGGAACGCTCTCTGCTATGCCATAAACTACCTGTCTCGAACGACGAAAAAAACCTCTTGTGCAAACGTAAGGCTTGGATATGGAGCCGCGCTGGGCTAGGCAGGTTGCTCACTCAAGGTTAATGGATGGACGCATCCAGTTGGCCTTGAAGTAGTAGATGATGAAGATGATGGTGCTTACGGACCAGGTCAGTGGATAGGCCCAGAAGATCACGTTGATCACAGGAATGAAGTGGACTGTGATGGTGATGTAGGTGATACGTAAGAGGCACCAGCTTGAGAGCATTACAAACATCGGAACCACGGTTTTACCTGCTCCTCTGTAAAGGCCTGCTAGCGCGTGGCTTGAGGCCAACAGGAAGTAGAAAAGGCTCTCGGTTCTTGCCTGCAATGTACCAATTGCCAGTACGTTAGGGTCATTCTGGAAAGCTAAAAGGAATATTGGCGCAAATACAAATGTGATGGCTCCTATTATCTCTGCGCAGGAAGCACTGATAAGAGTTCCCACTATAGAGCCCTTCTTAACTCTGTCATACTGACCTGCACCAAGATTCTGACTGGTGAAGGTGGTGATAGCCATAGTCATACATGTAATTGGAATAAATACAAAGCCCTCAATCTTGAAATAACTGCCGCATCCAGCCATAGCCTCTGAACCAAAGGCATTTATGTTGGACTGAACCACTACGTTACCAATTGCAATAACACTGTTCTGAATACCGGTTGGAAGTCCGATAGACAGCTCTTTTGACAGGGTTGGTCCATCGATCTTAAGTTCAGAAATAATGATTCTGTTAGGTCCATCCACCTTAGTAAGCTTATAGAATGCAAGGAGGGCACTTACAAGCTGGGCAATTACTGTTGCTGCCGCTGCTCCGCCAATGCCGGTTCCAAGGTACTTAACAAAGGTGATATCAAGAACAGTATTAACAACTGTACTGATCATCAGATAGAAAAGAGGCCTCTTGGAATCTCCCACTGCCTGGAATATACCGCAGCAGGCATTGTACATAACATTTCCAACTCCACCCAGGAAAAAGATCTTGAAATAAAGCGTAGAATTAGGAAGTACGTCCTCAGGGGTTCCCATGAGCATCAGAATGTAAGGAGTGGCAAAAAAGCCTACAACAGTCAGGGCTATGCCTGCAAAGAAAGCAAAGGTGATTCCGGTGTGGACAGCAATCTTAACGCCATTTTCATCCTTGGCGCCAAAGCGCTTTCCGATGATAACACTGCTTCCCATAAAGAGGCCGTTAATGAAGCCAACCATAAGGAAAATAAGGCTTCCTGTTGTGCTGACTGCAGCAAGAGCCTCTTTTCCCAGAACCTGACCTACTACAACAGAGTCAACTACGTTGTAAAGCTGCTGTAAGACCTGTCCCAAGAACAGTGGTATGGCAAATCCTATTAAATTCTTAGATATGGAACCTTCTGTCATTTTCATGATTATTACGTCTAAATCCTAATTAAAAAATGTATTTTTTACAATCAAATTTAAAGCAAGCGAATTCAATTATAGTTTCTTAAATCAGATTCTGCAATATGAAAATCTCACATTTTATCGGCATTCACGAATTATAATAGACATATGCACAAAATAAAAGCAGCATACAATTCAATTATGAATTATATGCTGCAAAATTACCATCATATTATTGTTATGTTTCAATTACATTTTGTCATACTCAGCTGCGATAGCATCCAGGAACTCTTCGCTTCCAAGCTTAACTGGGTTTGGAAGTGTTGTGATAAGAGCAAGATCTCCTGTCATGCGGCCGGACTCGATAACTGAAAGGGTTGCCTTCTCAAGCTTATCAGCAAAGCTGCAAAGATCAGCGATTCCATCAAGCTCGCCCCTCTTTCTAAGAGCACCAGTCCAGGCAAAGATTGTTGCC
This sequence comes from Butyrivibrio proteoclasticus P6B7, assembly GCF_000622085.1. Taxonomy (GTDB): domain Bacteria; phylum Bacillota; class Clostridia; order Lachnospirales; family Lachnospiraceae; genus Butyrivibrio; species Butyrivibrio proteoclasticus_A. The sequence goes on along the minus strand of NZ_JHWL01000004.1, from coordinate 253,790 downwards.
ACTGGGTTGGTTGATGTTGGCTCTCCCTTAAGGTACTTGTAGTAGTGACGCTGAACAGTTCCATGAGCCGCCTCGTACTCGTAAACACCATTTGGAGAAACAAGAACTGAAGTCATCATAGCAAGGGATCCAAAGGCTGAAGAAACCATATCACTCATAACATCGCCGTCGTAGTTCTTGCAGGCCCAGATAAATCCGCCCTTAGACTTCATTACTCTTGCTACAGCATCATCAATAAGTGTGTAGAAGTATGTGATTCCAGCCTCTTCAAAAGCAGCCTTAAACTCGTTCTCATATACTTCATCGAAGATCTCTCTGAATCTTCTGTCATAAGTCTTACTGATAGTATCCTTTGTTCCAAGCCATAGCTCTTTTTTCTCAGAAAGAGCATATTTAAAGCAGGCTCTTGCAAAGCTCTTAATTGATGAATCCTTATTGTGAACGCCCTGGATGATACCTGGCTCGTCAAACTCGTGGATAGTCTCTCTTATCTCTGTTCCGTCCTCGCCTGTAAATACAAGCTCAGCCTTTCCAGCGCCAGGAACTCTGATCTCCACGTTCTTATAAACATCGCCGTAGGCATGTCTTGCCAGTGTAATTGGCTCTACCCAGGTTCTTACATTAGGCTCGATTCCCTTAACCATGATAGGAGTTCTAAATACAGTTCCATCAAGAATTGCCCTGATTGTACCATTTGGGCTCTTCCACATCTTCTTAAGGCTGTACTCCTTAACACGCTCGTTGTTAGGTGTAATGGTGGCACATTTAACGGCTACGCCATACTTAAGTGTAGCGTTGGCACTATCAACTGTGACCTGGTCATCTGTCTCATCTCTGTGCTTAAGACCAAGATCATAGTACTCGCTCTTAAGATCAACATATGGCAAAATAAGCTTGTCCTTGATCATCTGCCATAAAACTCTTGTCATTTCATCGCCATCCATCTCGACGATAGGTGTTGTCATAGAAATCTTTGCCATTCGTAGTTATTCCTTTCATTTTTTAATTCAAGTCATAGCTCTTTTTGTAAAAAGAACTGTCTGATTAGCTCTCGAACATATCAAGAAGACCCTTATCGATCATATTCTCATAGGCGTTGAGCATGTGCTGATTAGCAAGCTCCTCAGCCTTATCAGGATTGTTCTCTCTGATAGCCTCCATGATAAACTTGTGCTCTACATTAGATACAGCACCTCTGCTGCTTGCAAGAGTCTTCTGTCTGACTCTCCAAACATACTGATGATAATCCTTTAAAAGATGCTCAAGCATCTTGGAATTACATGACTCATAAAGGATAGTGTGGAATCTGTTATCCAGCTCTGCCATCTGATTCATATGGCCCCTTGCTGCGTGGAACTCAGCAAGATAGATAACCTCTTCCATCTCTCCAAGCTGCTCTGGTGTGATGTGCTCACAGGCCCATCTTGCACACAAGCCCTCAAGCTTGGATCTGATAATATAGATATCCTGGATATCCTTGATCTTAATGCCTGTAACATAAGCGCCCTTATTAGGGATAATCTGAATAAGACCTTCAAGCTCAAGCTGTCTGAAAGCCTCTCTTACAGGTGTTCTTGAAACGCCAAGCTCCTGGCCAATGGCAACCTCTTTAAGCTCCTCATTGTCCTTGTACTTACCGTTTAGAATATCTTCACGAATTCTGTGAAATACTCTGCCTCTAAGGGAATACTTGTCTGTTACTTCCTGTTTAAGGTTGTTCTTATCATCCATTGCAAAATCTTCATTTTTTTTCATATACGACCTCTTATTTGGAAACCTTTACAACTTCTCCCTCTTTAACCTCTAATCCAAGCTCTTTTCCTACTCGATCAATCTCATCTACCAGTTCCTTGTCAGTCATGACTGTAACACGTCCGCCGGCATATTCCTCATCAACCCACTCCTTGATCTTAACAACAAGTGGAGACGCCTTGGTAAGTGCGTGGTCATCCTTGAGCTTATAGTGAATATTGATCCAGTGAGCAATTCCTGCAAGACCTGAAGTGTTGGAAACAGCACTTACAGGTGGTCTTCTAAGGAACTTCTCTGTATCAAAGATATTGTATATCTCCTCGTTCTTAAGCAGTCCGTCTGCATGGATTCCTGCTCTTGTAACGTTGAAATTCTTACCTACAAATGGAGTATTGGCTGGAACAGTAAATCCAATCTCCTTCTCATAGTACTCAGCCAGATCGGTAATAACCTGAGTGTTCATGCCATTTAAAGTACCCTTAAGCTGGGCATATTCAAATACCATAGCCTCAAGTGGTGTATTACCAGTTCTCTCGCCAATACCAAACAAAGAAGTATTAACTGAAGAACAGCCATAGAGCCAGGCAGTAGTTGAATTGGTAACTGCCTTGTAAAAATCATTGTGTCCGTGCCACTCGATAAGTTCACTTGGCACGCCGCCGTTGGTATTGATGGCATAGATGATACCCTGGACACTTCTTGGAATAACGGCACCGGAGAAATTGACACCGTAGCCCATTGTATCACATGCTCTGACTTTAATGGGAATATTATATTCATCCTTAAGCTTCATAAGCTCGATACAGAACGGAACAACAAAGCCGTAAATATCCGCTCTTGTGATGTCCTCAAGATGACACCTTGGGCTGATTCCCGCTTCCAGACAGGATCTTACAATGCTAAGGTAATGTTCCAAAGCCTGACGCCTTGTCATCTTAAGCTTAAGGAAAATATGGTAATCGGAACAGCTTACAAGAATACCAGTCTCCTTCATTCCAATCTCTTTAACAAGCTTGAAATCCTCTTCGCTGGCTCTTATCCAGCTGGTAACCTCAGGGAACTTATATCCTCTTTCCATACATTTAAGGGCTGCATCACGGTCACTCTTTCTGTATAAAAAGAACTCACTTTGTCTGATCATTCCATTAGGACCACCAAGCTCATGGAACATGTCAAAGATCCTGACTATCTGCTCTGTAGTATAGGGAGCTCTAGACTGCTGGCCATCACGAAAGGTAGTATCTGTGATCCAGATATCCTTAGGCATATTATGTGGAACAATCCTGTCATTAAATGGAATCTTGGGAACTTCCTCGTAGGGAAACATGTTACGAAAGACATTGGGCTTCTCAACGTCATCAAGAATATACATGTGCTCTTCAATCTGGAGCAGGTTATTCTTGTCATTCATTGAGACCGGACGATTCTGGAAAGTACTTGTATCCTGCATGATATTATCCTCTCAAACGAAAAACAATGCTTTTCCGTATAATTGTATACAATCATACTAGGTGTGTCAACCCAAGTCAATCTGGTTTCCATTTTTTGAAAATAAAAAGAGGTATCAACTCTGGGTTTGATACCTCTTCTAGCGCTTCATAGTAGTTCAAAAAGTTTCTCACTTAAGCTTCATTCTTTCTTCTAAAGTACTTCTTAATCTCACCAATAGGCTCTGGTTTAGCATAGTGATAACCCTGAATATATTCAAAGCCCTTCTCTACACTATACTGATTCTGGCATTCATCCTCAACGCCCTCCACAAGGGTGATGTATCCATTTTTCTTAAACACCTCTATCATGTAGGTCATGATATCGCCCATCTTATCATCATCAAGGGCCTTGTATAAAAGAGCTTTATCAAACTTGATGGTCTTAAACGGGCAGTCCATTACTCTTTCAAGAGAAGAATAGCCTGTACCAAAGTCATCTAAGTAGAACTGAACTCCGGCACTGGTGAGAATATTCATATTCTTATTAGCCACCTCAAAATCTTCAAACATAGCTGACTCTGTAACCTCGAATCTGATCTTGGATACATCGATGTCATATCTGTCTATGATTTCCAGTAATTCAACATGCATATTGGGCTGAGATAGCTCTTTTGACGAACAGTTAATGGAAATAGCATCAAAATCGTAGTAATCCTCGATCTGCTTAACAACGCTGCAGACCTTATTGAGAATAATACTGGTCAGGGCATGGATACAGCCGCTTGCTTCAGCAATTCCAATGAATTTATCAGGAGATATGAGCCTTTCTCCCACCTTAAGCCTCATAAGGGCCTCTGCAACTCTAAAGCTTCCTGTCTCCACGCTATAGATTGGCTGTGCATAGACGATAACTCTGTCATCATCATAGTCCAACCTGTTCCTGATGTCCTTAAGGGTAATAACGATCTCATAGTGCTCAGCAAAGTCGTCATAATCCTCAGGCTTAACAAAGTAAGCGTGGCTGCTGTTCTGTCCCTCATATCTGTCTGCAATGAACTGTAAGAACTGCCTAACCTTAAACTCATTATCCAGGATAGGATTTACTTCAGCTGTGATCATAACATAGTTGACCGGAACTTCTGAACTGGCCTTGGCTTCATCAATTATCGCCCTGGTCTTATCAGCATATCTCTTAGCTTCCTTTTCATCAGTAACCTCTATAACATTAATATACTTAGTATCGTCAACGCTATAGAGCTTTATCTTACTGCCAATAGCTTCCAAAGCCCTGCATATAGCGACACCTTTATAAAGGAAATCTATATCCTGCTTGGAGAAATTCTCTATAGGTGGTGACAAAAGGCATACGTAGGAAACATAGAATTTTCTTTTACCAGCATACTTGTTAAGGTAGGCTGACAGGGCATTCTTATTCATGGTTCCCGTTATCTCATCGTAAGGGTTGGAATGGAAGAAAAGATATCCCACCGCAAATATAGGTACATAGGTGGTGGCAGAAAATACAAAATGCCTTGATTCAACCCATATTATCTGTTCAAGAAGCAGTATTATATCCAGAGGAACGAACAGTATAACCGCGTCGAATACTACCCTTGATATGTGTTTTCTATTGGTAATTGTGGCTTCAAAGCAGATAATGGCGCACACAATACCAGCTATACAATAAAATCTTGTAAAGTGGGTGATATTGATAAAACCTATATCAGTTTCGTAAAGGCCCCTGGATGCTGCTTCCAGAATGAGGGAGAAAAGATATGCAAAGCTAAGGCAGCCATACATAACTATGAACTCTCTTCTCTGGTTACGCCTTATAATAGACATGAAATTCACATAGGAAAAGATACAGAACAAAATGCCATTATACAAAAGCAGGAAAGTTACAAGCTGGACCATGAAAAGAATTCTGTTGTAGTATAGGTCCGGATTATTAGCTGTAAATACAATAGATGCCTGCATTAAAATGGCGGCGATAGATAACAGAACGCCTCTGAAAACATATTTATAGACAAAGGTTTTCCTGGGCTTTGTATAGAGCATAGCAAATAACAGTAACCCTGCCATCAGGATTCCTGCGAATTCGCCTATATAATTGTAGGTAACAAAAAGATCTGTCTGCATATTTTTATGTTATCACAAAGCCGATAATTATTGATTAAATAATTATTAATTCGCAATAAAACGCCGATGATATCATCTGTAGATACCATCGGCGTTATTTACTTTACTTAGCGTGGCTGCGTATAAGGATTACTCCTCTGAATTAGCAGCTGCAACCTTCTCTGCTCTGTCGGCAACTTCCTTAGCCTGAACATCTGATGGAGCCTGCTCATATCTTACGAATTCATACTCGAAGTCTCCGCTACCACCGGTCATGGAACGAAGCTGTGTGCAGTATCCAAAGAGCTCCATCATAGGAATCTCAGCCTCAATTACCTGCTTACCTGTAAGAGAAGGATTCATTCCAAGAACACGTCCTCTTCTCTTATTAAGATCACCCATTACATCTCCTGTGTAGTTATCAGGAACTGTAACCTTAAGGGAAGCGATAGGCTCAAGGAGAACTGGTGAAGCATCCATGAAGCCCTTCTTAAATGCGTTAGAAGCTGCAACCTTGAAGGCCATTTCTGAAGAATCAACTGGGTGATAGGATCCATCATAAAGTGTAGCCTTAACACCAACTACAGGATAAGCCGCTAAAGGTCCGCGAAGAACTGCCTCTGCAATACCCTTTTCTACTGCTGGGAAGTAGTTCTTTGGAACTGCTCCACCAACGACTTCCTGATCAAACTCATACTGCTTAGTGGAATCGCCAAGAGGTGCAAAGCGCATCTTAACGTGTCCATACTGACCATGTCCACCTGTCTGCTTCTTGTACTTATACTCAACGTCTGATGTCTTTCTAAGGGTCTCTCTAAATGCTACCTTAGGCTTTGTAAGGTCAATGTTAACCTTGTATACGTTAGCAAGCTTACTCTGAACAACCTCAAGGTGCATATCACCCATACCATAGATAAGAGTCTGACGGTTCTCAGCATCATTGACAACTCTGATGGTCTGATCCTCAGCTGCGATCTTGGCAAGAGACTGTGCGATCTTATCAATATCGCTCTTATTCTGAGCGTGATATCTCATATATGTATAAGGTGTGGAAATATCCATCTTAGCGTACTGAACTGGAGTAGCCTTTGTTGAAAGAGTATCTCCTGTTGAAATGTCCAGCTTCTGTAATGCGCCAAGGTCTCCAGCGTGGAGCTCAGATACTTCTGAAGTCTTGTTGCCCTGAAGGACGTAGAGCTTACCAATCTTAACTTCCATATCCTTATTAGCTACATACATTGTGTCATCTGGCTTAAGGACACCGGAACGAACCTTGATAAGTGAGTACTTACCAATGAATGGGTCAACCATTGTCTTGAATACGAAGGCTGTCTTAGGCTTTGAGAAATCAAAGTCAGCTTCGAAGATCTCATTGGTATTAGTATTGATACCAGCCATCTTGCGGTTCTCTGGGCTAGGCATGTACTTAACAATATCATCGAGAAGTGTGTAGATACCCTGGCAAAGAGTACTTGATCCCATCTCGATAGGAACGATGGTTCCGTCACAAACGTTACTACGAACAGCAGCTCTGATCTCAGCCTCTGAGAATGTGTCGCCGTTGAAATATCTCTCCATGAATTCTTCTGAAGTCTCGGCAACAGACTCAATAAGAGTATCTCTGCAAAGCTTTAAGTTAGCCTTATTGTACTCAGGAACTTCACACTCAACTACCTCTTTACCTTCCCATCTAAAGCCCTTCTCCTGAATAACGTTTACATATCCGACAAACTTCTCATTCTCACGGATTGGAAGATTGAATGGAGCCATCTTCTTGCCGTACTTATCTGTCATGTCCTGAACAACCTGTCTATAAGATACGTCATCAATATCCATATCTGCTACGAAGATCATTCTAGGAAGCTTATACTTCTCACAAAGTTCCCATGCTTTTTCTGTTCCAACTTCGATTCCAGCCTTACCAGAAACTACGATGATAGCTGCGTCAGCTACGCTCATTGCCTCTTCTACTTCGCCTACGAAATCAAAGAATCCTGGTGTATCAAGAAGATTGATCTTATGTCCATCCCACTCAAGCGGAATAGATGATGTACTGATAGAAATATGTCTCTTCTGCTCTTCCTTATCGAAATCGCTGATAGTATTGCCATCTTCTACTTTTCCCATTCTTGATGTAATACCTGCCAGGTAAGCCATTGCCTCAGAGAGACTTGTCTTGCCGGCTCCGCCATGTCCCAGCAGTACTACGTTTCGAATCTTGTCAGTTGTGTAAACGTTCATATCCTGTCCTCCAGTTGCAATAATTTGGGTATTTATGAGAAATGAAAAAGACAGATAAGACTATGACTATAGATATTAGATATACTAAACAATAGAAGCCCCCGCCCCAACAAATCTCATATAGACATTTTACTAAAAATAGTGCATCAAAACAAGTATATTAGTATGTTTTGCACAAATTAAGTGGTATGGGCGACAGTGAATTTAAGTATAATTGACTTTCGCACGCCACAGTGTTATAGTGGATTTGAACTTTGCGTTATTTATAGGGGGTTTTTAGTATAATGAGCTCTGAAATATACGGTTTTATCGGTCTTGGACTCATCGGTGGTTCTATAGCCCGTGCAATTAAGAGGGTTTCACCGGAATCTAAGATCATTGCATATACACCTCATAAGGAGACTGTGGACACTGCCTATGAACAGGGCATCATCGACAGTCCTCAATATGAGATTGGAAGCGCCTTTTCAGATTGCGACTACATTTTCCTCTGCGCTCCTGTAGAGGTGAACAACAGCAATCTGTCTCTTCTTTTACCATATTTATCCAAGAAGACTACCATTACAGATATAGGCAGTGTCAAGAACAGCATCCATTCCAAGGTAAAAGAGCTTGGACTTGAAGACCAGTTCATCGGCGGCCACCCAATGGCAGGTACTGAGAGAATCGGCTTTAACAATTCCAAGGCATCCCTTCTTGAAAATGCCTACTACATCCTGACAAGGACTGAGGCCACAGACGAGGACCGCCTTGTAAGGTACAGGGACCTGGTTAAGAGCATTGGCGCTATTCCACTTATTGTTCCATATCTTCAGCATGATTACATCACAGCTGCAATAAGCCATGTTCCTCACGTTATCTCAGCTTCTCTTGTTAATCTTGTTAAGGACAACGACTCAGAGGATCAGCTTATGAAGACCATTGCTGCCGGCGGATTTAAGGATATCACCAGGATTTCCTCTTCTTCACCGGTGATGTGGCGACAGATCTGCATGACCAACACTGATAATATTTCAGATCTTTTGACCAAATATATTGATTCTCTCTACGACATCAAGCTTGCTATCGACAATCACGAGGCTGATACAATAGAGAAATTCTTCGACAGCGCAAGAACCTACAGAGAATCCTTCATAGAGTCCTCCAGTGGCCCTATCCAGAAGGTATATGACCTCCATGTTGAGATCGATGACCAGCCAGGTCGCCTTGCTGCTGTGGCTACTCTTCTTTCCGAGAACTCCATCAATATCAAGAACATTGGTATTGTCCACAACAGAGAGTACGAAAGAGGTACACTTCACATTGAATTACACGACCAGAAGGGCCTTGATGAGGCCAGAGCGGTCCTAACCAAAGAAGGTTACAGTTTATAAGAATTACGAGGAGTAAAGAATGATAGCATTAGAAAGGGCTACTAAGCCACTTAAAGGTGATATATGCGTTCCCGGAGATAAATCCATCTCCCACAGAAGCATTATGTTTGGTGCTCTTGCCAAGGGAACCACAGAGATTACAGGCTTTCTTGAAAGTGCAGACTGCATTTCCACCATTGAATGCTTTAAGAAGATGGGTGTCATAATAGAAAGAGCTCTTAAGCCATCAAATGGCGTGCCTATGCTGACAGTTCACGGAAATGGTCTTAACAACTTCACTGCGCCTGATTCTACCCTTTATACAGGTAACAGTGGCACCACTACACGTCTCATGACAGGTATTCTGGCAGCTCAGCCCTTTGACTCCATGATAACCGGAGACAGTTCCATTGAGAAAAGACCTATGAAGAGAGTCATGACCCCTCTTAACCAGATGGGGGCTGATATCACTTCTCTTAAAGGCAACGACTGCGCTCCCCTTGTGATCAAGGGAGGCAAAAGACTTCACGGCATAACCTACAGAAGCCCTGTAGCCTCTGCCCAGGTTAAGTCAGCGGTCATTCTTGCAGGTCTCTACGCAGACAGCGACACTGTCGTGTGGGAGCCAGCTCTTTCTCGTAACCATACAGAGATTATGCTTAGCGCCTTTGGTGCTGATATTCATAATGAGGTTGCAAGGGATGGAAGCAGCGCTGCTATTCTCCACCCAGGAATGCCTCTTCACGGAATTAGGATCAATATCCCGGGAGACATCTCCTCTGCTGCATATTTCATTGTTGCTGCCCTGATGGTTCCTGGTTCAGAGTTGCTGATCAGAAACGTTGGTGTTAACAGTACAAGAGCCGGCATCATTACTGTTCTTAAGCAGATGGGTGCTGATATTACTCTTCTTAACGAGGACAATTCCACAGAGGCTAAGGCAGATATCCTGGTTAAATACAGTGAACTCCACGGCAACGCCAACAACTGCTTCGAAATTGGTGGTAAGGACATTCCTACCATGATTGACGAGCTCCCTGTTGTGGCTGTACTTGCTGCTACAGGCAATTTCGACACAGTGATTAAGGACGCCGCTGAGCTTAAGGTCAAGGAATCCAACCGAATCGACAGTGTTGTAGAGAACTTAAAAGCCATGGGCGCAGACGTGGAAGCCACAGATGATGGCATGATCATCCACGGAGGAAAGCCTCTTCACGGAGCAGACATCAACACTCACAATGATCACCGCCTGGCCATGAGCTTTGCAATAGCATCTCTGGTTGCGGAGGGCACCACACGAATCCTGGACGATGCCTGCGTTAACATCTCCTATCCGTCCTTCTTTAAGGACCTGCAGAGTCTTCTTTAATAAAATAAGTAAACGAAAAAGGTATCAACCTCCAAGCCTGGAAGCTGATACCTTTTATTTTGTCTATTTTAGTCTTCTACTTGTGTTACTCGTTACCAAAGAGGTCTCTTGTGTAAACCTTGTCCACAACGTCTGAGAGCTCTGGTGTAAGACGGTTGGCGATAATGAAATCGCACTCGCTCTTGAACTTTTCAAGATCACGCTCTACGCGGGAATTGAAGAAATCGTCATCCTTAAGAGTTGGCTCGTATACAACGCACTCAACGCCGCGGGACTTGATACGCTTCATAATACCCTGGATTGCTGACTGACGGAAGTTATCGGAGCCAGCCTTCATTGTAAGGCGGTAAACACCAACCTTCTTAGGATGAAGAGCCCAGATACGATCTGCAATGAAATCCTTTCTGGTTCTGTTGGCATCTACGATAGCTGTAATGAGGTTGTTAGGAACATCCTCGTAGTTGGCAAGAAGCTGCTTAGTATCCTTAGGAAGGCAATATCCGCCATATCCAAAGGATGGGTTATTGTAGAAATCACCTACACGTGGGTCAAGGCAAACACCATCGATAATGTTCTTGGTATTAAGGCCACGAACCTCAGCATAGGTATCAAGCTCGTTGAAGAATGAAACTCTAAGGGCAAGGTATGTGTTAGCAAAGAGCTTAACTGACTCAGCCTCTGTAGAGTTCATGAAAAGAGTCTTAACATCCTCTTTGATAGCGCCCTGCTTAAGGAGAGATGCAAACATCTCTGCTCTTTCCTTGGCATCCTCGCTGTCGATGTCATATCCAACGATGATTCTTGAAGGATAGAGATTATCATAAAGAGCATGACCCTCTCTTAAGAACTCAGGAGAGAACATGATGTGATCTGTGTTGTACTCCTCTCTAAGCTCCTGTGTATATCCAACTGGGATTGTTGACTTGATAACGATGAAAGCATCAGGATTCTCTTTTCTAACCTGAGCAACTACGCTTGAAACAGAAGATGTATCAAAGTAGTTAAGCTTCTCATCATAATTAGTAGGAGTTGATACGATAACAAACTCAGCATCAGCGTATGCTGATGAAGCATCTGTTGTTGCGTGGAGTCTAAGATTATCCTTAGAAAGATACTCCTCTATCTCCTTATCAACGATAGGTGACTTCCTATTGTTGATCATGTCTACCTTTTCAGGAATAATATCTACTGCTGTAACATCATTGTACTGGGAAAGAAGAATTGACATAGAAAGTCCAACATATCCAGTTCCAACTACTGCTATTTTCATCTCTTTTACCTCGATATCTGCAAAATGCAAAGATTTATGCCAATAACAACTGCTCTTTGCATTATCTACAAAGAGCAGTTAATATGCACTACGTTATTTTAATAGATTATGGCCTATAAATCAAATTAGTCTGTTCTGGCCATCTTGGAAGCAAGCTTCTTTTGATACATGATCTCATCAGCCCGCTTAAATACATCATTCATATCCTTATCTGTATCCTTATCATAGACTGCAAGACCAACAGCTGCTGAATAGCGCTCCCACTGTGGTTTGCTGTCATCCTTGGAGGAAATCTCAAAGGCTGTAACAAGCTCCTGATAAAGCACATCCCTGTTTTCATAGTCCCTGTTTTCCAAAAGAACTACAAACTCATCACCACCGATTCTAAATACCGGAGAGTGATCAAATATTATACAAATCTGGTGGCAAGCACCAAAGATATAGTCATTACCATGCTCGTGGCCAAAGGTATCATTGATCTTCTTAAGGCTGTTAAGATCCGCCATCAGAATAGCAAATTTGGCTCTTCCATTTGCTATATCATCATTAACTCTATCCTGAGTCTTATCGTACCAGGCCTTGTTCTTAACATGAGTAAGGGCATCCTGATAAGCCACCATATCCATTCTGCTAACCTGGGACTTCATATCCTCCACTCTGCCCTCAGCATCCAGGATACTCTTAACATATATCTTCATATCCGTGGACATCTGGCTCACAGCGTTGGACAAAGATTCAACCTCGTTACGGGTATGAATTGAAGGATCATCATATTCAAGAAGATCAGGGTTCTTCTGGCCGTGGCTTCTCTTTGCAAAGGTTACCACGCTTCTTTCAAGACGCTTAATAGGCTCTGTGATATTGTAGTTCATCCATGCAATGAACAAAAGAGTAAACAAGACGCCTAAAAGACATATAAGAATAACATTAACCAGGGTAAACTGTCTTATTTCGCGTTCCACGTCATCTACTTCAATATCCACACAAAGAAGTGCATAATGCTCACCATATTTGTTAATAAGCGGCTTGGTAGCTGAATAATCATAGCCCCAATAGCTAAAGTTCTTAAAATGTGAAATATCATCCTTTAAAAGGGCCTCATAATAAAGATTAAAGTTCTCCTCATCGTAGACCTCTTCAAGTGCAAGACCAAGGTAGTATCCATCAGGATCTGTTGCTCTTCCATAGGCCGTATCAGCAGAAATAATATTTATCATCAAATGCTCATTGGCATCATCGGAAGGAGCAATAATGTAAAGATAGTGAATGTCAAAATCCTCCATGATGGAGTCCATGAAGGAAAAGAGCTCTTTAAACTTCTCAGACTCCACATAGGTATCTACGCACTCTGAAAGATCCTCGTCGTCTATGTGAGAATACACATAGGCCAGGATATCATCCATTCTCTTGTCATATGCACGATAAATAGACCTGGAAAAGGTTTGGTAAGTAATGATACTTAGGACAAAACACAGTAAAACAATAAATCCAAGTGTAAAGATAATTATGCTTCGCTTAAGCGGTTTTTGACCTGTAACGGCAGATTTTTTTCCCATAAATTATGGATCTTCCTTTATTCCTCTTGAGCTTTTAATGTATCTTCCACGGTCTCGTAGACCTGGATTCTCATTTTAACATCCTCTGGCATTCCAATGAAAATGCCACCGTAATGGTATACATCCCCTTCTTTTACAGCTCTTACTATCTGGATAAACACATGAATAACTTCCTTGTTCCAGAGAGTGAGATTAGATTCATAGTTATCTCCGATAGTGAGCTGCTTTTCTGTAGAAAAGCCTATTCCTGAAGTGGATGCATCAGTAATCTTAATATCCACTGCTTTCTGCTCCGAACTGCCAAGCTCCTTAATAAGAATCTCGCCAGCAAGGTCCAGTCTTTTAGCTCTTCTTTTTTCTTCCATATACGCCTCCCCAAGCAATAAGAAAAAACGTTATTTCGTTACATTCTGTATTAATGATACTAAAATTACCGTCGAATGTAAATCTACATAGAAAAACTATCTTCTTTCGGAATCATTGTCCTCTTCATCGTCGTATTCACTGGATTTGTCGAACTCTTTTCCCTCAAGATTTTCTTCTAAGAATTCCTTCCAAAGATTCCCCTGCTCCACGTCAAAGGCAAACATACTCTCCTCCACCCTGTTAAGTCTAAGGGAGAAGGTCATGGCAGCCTTCTTGGCATCCGGAACAGACGCCTCATCGATGAATTTGTTGAAGGCATCCAGCTCTTTTGCAAGATAATCTCTCTGCATAGGATTGCCCTCTTCGTAGAGTCTTAAAGCCTTTTCTATAAGGAACTTGATCTCCGGAATCTCCCTTGGATCCTGCTTAAGCTCTTCCATCTTAAGTCTGATATCGTCAAGCTCGCCCTCCACAAGGCCTGATGATGCTCCGCGGCTTCTATGGACCTCTACTCCGTTTAATGGGCAGTAAATATCAATATCAAAAATACCGTTAAGGTCATAGGAAAAGCGCACATCCACATAGGCTTCTCCCCTTCTCTTTGGAGGAACAGGGATTTCAATGGTATCAAGCTTAAGGTTGCTGGAAGCTGTCAGCTTCTCACCCTGATAGATTTCAAATTTAATGGCCTTTTGCATGTTTTCAACGGTGTGATATCTTTGCTTTCTGCTGGCAGGAAGGATCTGGTTCTTAGGGATAATAACTGACATCTCGTCGCCAACAATGCCAACTCCCAGTGAGAATGGGCAGATATCTGTCATAATAATATCTTTTACCCCATCTTCTCTCTGGCTTATACCGGTGACAATGCCGACACCTCGGCAGATAGCCACATCGCCCTTTGGATCCACCATGATCTTACCTGGGAAAAGAGATTCCATATAAGCCCTTACGCTAGGCATCTTAGAGGATCCGCCTACCATAACAACGCCGTCCACATCATCTGGTGTAAGTCCGGAATCATTCATAAGCCTCTTAAGGACAATTGTGAGCCTTCTAAATACTGATGCAGAAATATCAATGAATCTCTGCTGACTAAGCTCGTACTCATAGCTGTTGCCATTAAAGATGATGGCGGTCTTAACCTCATCCTCCTCAGAGAGTCTTATTTTGATGGTTTCACCGTAGTTAACAAGAATAGCCTTTTCTTTTTTATCAAGCTTATCCCAGTCAAAGCCGAATTTATCGCAGATATCAAGGGCTATAGCCTCGTTAAAGTCCTTGCCGCCAAGGCTGTTATCACCGGAAATATTGCAGATTTCCACCATGTTGGCAAAGGCATCAACCACAGTAACATCCAGTGTTCCGCCGCCAAAGTCAAAAACGATGAACTTCTCATCATATTCCATGTTCTCGAAATGGTAAGAAAGAGCTGCTGCCGATGGCTCGTTAACAAGCTGAGTCACCTTAACCCCTGCCTTTATTCCGGCAAGTCTCGTAGCCTCTCTTTGATGGTCATCAAAGTAGGCAGGAACGCTGATGATGGCGCTGTCCACCTTCTGGCCGAAGAACTTCTCCGCATCAGCTATTAGCTTTTTTAACACAATAGCAGAAAGATCTACCGGTGAAAGGAAGCCACCCTTTCCAAGCTTATATGTGGTGGCTCTTCCCATATGTCTTTTAAATTCGCAGGCTGTAACCTCGGGATGAGTAACAAGCCTCTCCTTGGCAATCTTACCAACTATTGCATCCTTACCATCAAATGAAACCACTGATGGTGTAAGATATTCTCCAAATTCATTGGGAACAAGAACTACTCCCTCATCTGTCCAGGCGCTCACCAGGGAATTGGTGGTGCCAAGATCAATGCCAACTATCATTTTTACCTTCCTCCAAAACTGTATTCAGATCTAAACCTTCGCTTCTTTTCGTACTTTGCAGATATCGAAGCTTTAGATTAGACATAACCTCTATTACTTGCGGATCATTGTTGGCAGCTGCTGCCGTCTTGCCACCTCCAAAGGTCTGGACCTTGCCATCACGGGTCACAATCTTGATAACCCTCTGGCCCTTGACTGCATCCATGGTGATGGAGGTAATCTCTGAATAAGGAATGACCTTAAGATACAAAAGCTTATAGGCCACGAAATAGTCCTTAAGAACGTATATATTCAGCGTCTTATTGTGATAAGGATTAAAATGCCTAACCTGAATGCCCATATCCAAAAGCCTATCCACAGGTACCTTTCTGTATCTGATAAGGCCCACTACAGCAAACAACGCCATTGCCGTTCCTACATACGCAAGCAAAATATATCCTGAAATTCCGTCCAGATCCCAGTCCTTAAACTTTCCGGTAGTAACCTCATGCCACAGCATGCAATCCATAAAGATCGCACAGGGTATAATAATCACGTGCCACAAATAGTTATGGGCAATAGGCTTTGCAAGCATGTATTTCAGTCTAAAGAATTTGAACTTGCTCTTTCTGATGCGATCGTACTTACACTGCTGCTCTAGAGTTAAGCCCTCTCTATTCGCAATTGGCGAAACCTCATTAACATAGCTCTTAATAGCATTGATACAGGATATAACAGAGATCCAAAGAGTCTTATCAATGCCATTTTTCCTGTGGATCGTCACCCTGTAGTTGTTGTTATTCTTATCAAGCTCAGTGTCACGCTCGATATCGTTAATATCGCTTATCTTAACAATGTTATAGCAGTTGCTGTCATACCAGATCATGTAATTTGTAAAAAGAAATACCCCTTTTCCAATAACATATCCGGCCTGTCCATTTTTCACTTCTTCCTTTAGCTCTTTTACCTTAGGTAGGATACCAAGAAGCTGCACTAACATGACTATGATCTGCCCAGCTGACGCAAGAAACGCCAGGATAAATATCCAGCCAACAAGGATTATATATCCCGCCAGGATAAGTCCATAGAAGTACTCGAAATTGGTTGATTTCCCCAGTGTTAAAAGAATCATAAGAATAAAGTTCATAACCAGGGAAATGGCAAATATCCTGACCTTATCCATGAGTCCTGTAAATAATTTGCTAAAAGAGCTAAGACCACAGATATAGGTATCTAAATCTATATGCTTAGGACTAACAATATGGCACCTGTGGGTTTTAAGGTGATTGAGCAGGTACTGATATGAAGGGTGCATTGAAGGCACCTTAAGTATGACATTTCCGCTATAGTCAGAAATAGTCATCTTGTCGGTCTTTGCGTCAATCCTGCAGGTAAGATCCTTAATGAAGTAGTACCTGATGCGCTTTCTGTAGCTTACAAGAAGAATATTCTTAAGAGGGTATACTACGCACCTTCGCCATTTCTTAAAGGTTCCCTCTGAAAAGATATATCCAAAGGGAATCTCATGGATTGGCTTATCCGTATATCTCTTAAGACACAACAAAACGTTGGCTTTGTCATTTTTACCAAGGATTACCTTACCTGTGGGGCTTATATTGGCTGCTGCCCTGAACCTTGGCCTTAAACTCTCAAACTCCGGGCCCTTATCATTACCAATGATTACTCTTTCTATTGTTTCAAAAGAGCCCTTGTCTATAACAGGGAGCCTTCCAAGAATATCCATAAAGAGCTCTGCGAAATGCGGCGTGATCTCGTCCTTATAAGGAGCCTTATCCCAGCCGTAGAGAATTGTCTCGAAGGTCTTCTTCTCACAGAACTGACCTGGCTTCATTGCCACACTGTCGAACATTTCCCTGACGAAGTTAAGCATCATGGTCTGGGTCTCTGACAGATCCTGCTTGTGGGAGATGTTACTGAAGTCCAGATTTGGAGTCTCCTGGTCCTCGTCAGTGTCACTATTAAGATTGAACTGAAGATCGTCTCTTGGTTGTTCTTCTTGATTTTCTTTCTTTGTATTATCTGAGTTACTGTTTAAATCGAATTTGAGCTTTTCTTGTTCATTTTCTACTACAATTTTCTTTACTGTTTCATTGTTAAGATCAAACTGTAATTTGTTTTGCTCTTCTTGGTTATCTTTCTTAGTGTTATCATTATTGTTGTTCAAATCGAACTTGAGCTTTTCTTGTTCATCTTTTACTACAGTTTTCTTTACTGTTTCATTGTTCAGGTCGAATTGAAACTTATTCTTATCTTCCTGATTTTCTTTCTTAGTGTTATCATTATTACTGTTTAGATCAAACTGAAGATATTCCTGCTCTTCCTCTTGATTATCTTTCTTTGTATTCTCAGTGTTACTGTTTAAATCGAACTTGAGCTTTTCTTGTTCATCTCTTACTACAGTTTTCTTTACTGTTTCATTGTTCAGATCAAACTGTAATTTATTCTGCTCTTCTTCTGATACTACGTTCTTAGATTCCTCTGTCTGTTTATTCAGATTAAACTGAAACTTCTCATTCTCAGTCTTATTCTTCTGTTCTGCTCTGCTGGCCTCCATCTCAGCCAGAGCCTTCTTTTTGTATTCCTCACCAAATTTAGGCTTGGAGTTAAGTATGACTGTACGCCTTTCAGAGCTACCCTGCGCATAGCGCATAGCTCTTTTATAACAATCACGGAGCTCCCTGAACTCGTCAGGATGCTCCGCTGGATGATATTTCTTAGCCGCCTCTGCAAAGGCTGCCTTTATTACGTTTGCGTCTTTTGTAGGCTCAATCTCGAGCCATTCCCACATTGTCTTACTCATTATCAGTTACACATTTCTATTCGTTATTTCTTTTTACTTTATTGCTTCAAGCTTCTCCACATAGGTCTGGGCCATTTCACTAAGCTCCGTGCCCTTGCGGACTATGTAGCCAAAGGTAAGAGTCTCTTCCTCTTTTAACTTAACAGCGTGAATCTCTGAGGTGTTGAGGGAGTCTCCAAGCATGGCAGCTCCAACAGCGTATCCGTTAAGACCAAGCATAAGCTCGATGGAGGTAGCTCTTTCGTTGGTGCTGATGATCTTCTTGTAATCGTAGGTAGCAAGGGCCTCTTCTCTATAATAAAAAGATGTATTGTCGCCCTGGTCGAATACCATGCAAGGATAGTCCTGAAGCTCCTCAAGCGAAAGCTCGTCTCTGTCTGCGAGAGGATGGTCCTTACGAAGGTATACATAAGTGTTTCTACTAAAGAGCTCATGGAACTCAAGGGAAGCATCTGTGAATACCTTCTTGAATGTATTCTTGTTAAAGTCGCTAAGAGCAATAACGCCAACCTCACTCTTAAGGTTCTTAACATCGTCGATTACTTCACTGGTCTGAGTCTCTCTGATGGAGAACTGATACTCATCAAGGTCATATTCCTTAACGGTTTCAATGAATGCATTAACAGCAAGTGTGTAATGCTGCATGGATACAGAGAAAGTAGGCTTCTCTGTGCGAGAATTGATGTATTTATCCTCAACCTTTTCAAACTGCTCAACTGCGTGACGAGCATAGGCAATAAAAGAAGCCCCTGCGGATGTTGTAACAACACCGTTGTGGACTCTTTCAAATATCTGGATACCAATCTCGTTCTCAAGATCTCGTACTGCACTTGAAAGACCTGGCTGTGAAACATAGAGTCTGTCTGCGGCCTTTCTCATTGAGCACTCTTCATCAATAGCAATAACATATTTAAGCTGTAATATGGTCATGTTGATTCCCCCACCCAACGATTCATTACTTTGCTCTGGCAAAGTTTTTATACATGATATCACATTACAGGCCGTATTTTAAGGGCAAAATAAAAAAGCCCTAAGGATTTACCTTAGAGCTTTAGATTTTCATATCATGTTCCTTAATCCTTTTTCTGAGCTTCTTCCTTAAGCATATTGAGAATCTTAGGATTCTGCATCATCTTAATGGATTCTACAGCACATCTGTAGACCATTGCCATTTCTCTCTGGGCACTATCATTGGTGTCACACTTCTTTTCAAGGGTCTCGAAATGCTGAATGGCCTTCTCTGCAACAGATTTAGAGATAACCATACCATTACAGTACAAGGTACCTGTCTCAGCATCAAATCTTGACTCTTCATATGAAGTAGAAGCAAACTGTCCTGCTCCCATGGAAGCTGCCAACTGGTTAATAAGATCGGATCTATCTGCCATTGTAGAATCCTCCTCGAATAATATTTCGCAAATTTCCAAACGTTTTAAAGCGTCTGAAATCATTATACCAAACTCGGGGTGATTTTATTCTTATAAATTTATAAAAAAAGTTCCCATCCTCAGTTTACCTTGAAACTGTGAATGGAAACTTACTATACCGGATTGATCAAGCGAGCCCCATTTTCTCGCCATAGATGAGGACTGCATTTCGAACACACTCTTCACATGGGCATAATGGCTTACCATCTGTCATAGCCTTAAGGTCCTTACAGCGAAGTGCACCGCATCTGTCTGCAAACTCTTCCTGTATCTGCCTTGTAAGAGCGAGAGTACCTTTGCCCTCAGATTTAAGGCCGGCTATCATACCTGCTCCTATAAGAGCTCCGCAGGTAGCCTCAAGATTACCCATGCCTGCACAGAAACCTGCAGTCAGGTTCTTAAGCTGCTCCTCTGTAAGATCTGTCTGGTCTGCCAATGCTGCTGTTACAGCCTGTGAACAGTTGTAACCTCCCATGGTCTTTAGCTGAACTGCCTTTTCAGCTCTCTCAGATATTGTCATGATAAACTCCTTCCTTTCTGTATCAAATGCTCAGTAACTTCAGTGTCACTAATTCTTCATATTCACACATGATCTAGTCTTCATCTATTGTATTATTTAAAATCATATCTCTTGATCTCGCAGTTCTTTATTCCGCAGGATGAAAACTCCTCATTAGTCATCTCTTTGAAATAGGATTCTACCATCCTGGTAATTCCGTTGTGAGCCACCAGGATTACTTCTCTGTCGCCAGCCTTGATGTCGTCAAGAAGGTTGTAGATACGCTGTGCCAGATGAAGCATTGATTCTCCGGTTCCGAATCTGCTGGCCATATCCTTCTTGGCTTCGTGGAACTCTGCGCCATCTCTAGGTGTGGACTCATATCGTCCGAAGTTCTGTTCTTTGAGCCTTTCCTCAACTTCCATTGGGATTCCTGTCATTTCAGAAATGTGTCTTGCTGTTTCTTTTGCTCTTACAAGGGGAGATGTCAGGATCACATCTGCCTTAATTCCCATATCTAAGAGCTTTTTCCCTGTCTCGATTGCCTGCTGGTGGCCTTTCTCTGTGAGCTCAATATCTGTAGCTCCACAAATCTTGTTCTCTACGTTCCAGACTGTTTCTCCATGTCTTATGAAATAAAAATGATCCATTTGTACTTCTCTTTCCTTTGTTGTGGTTTGTTGTGTAGATAGTTATGTACTTTGTTGTGTACTTAGTCGTGTACTTAGTTATGTAATTGTACTGTTTGGCTTTTCTTGAATTGCAGGCCTAAATTAAAGAAAAGTCTTTTTTAAGCCTACCTTCGCAGCTATGATTTTTATAAATTGCAGGCTTAGATTATGAAAAAGTCCTTTTCAAGCCTGCTTTCACTGCTCCGATTTTCATAAATCGCAGGCTCAGACCAAGAAATAGTCCTTTTCAAGCCTGCTTTCACTGCTCCAGCCTTCATAAATCGCAGGCTCAGATCAAGAAATAGTCCTTTTCAAGCCTGCTTTCACTGCTCCAGCCTTCATAAATCGCAGGCTCAAATCAAGGAAAAGTCCATTTTAAGCCTACCTTCACAGTTCTCTGTCAACATCTCTCTGCTGTATCCCTTGCCATATCAAAAATTGAATAGTCTGAAGGGATTTCTTTTCTTCTATCAAAAAGATAGACGGTGTAGTCACCTCCGCGTTAACCTGCCACAATCTTGCCATCTGTAATCTTAAGTCTCTCTGTGGCAATTCTATCTACAAACATCTTATCATGAGAAGTGAACACCAAGGTACCCTCATATTCCACCAAGAGCTTTTCCAGGGCCTCAACTGAGGGAATATCCAGATAGTTAGTGGGCTCATCCAGAATAAGGAGATTCACATCTGACACAAAGAGCATGGCAAAGGACAGCTTCATCCTCTCGCCGCCAGATAAGTCCCTGGCTTTCTTGTTCATATCTCGTTCCGACAGAAGAAGTCTTGCCAGAATAATACGAGACAGGCTCTCGCTTTGGATGCTGACTCTTTTTACATTCTCAAGAACGGTCTTATCAAGATCTATCTGGGACATATTCTGCTTGGCGTAGCCAATCTTGGCTCCTGGAACCACGTAGACGCCCTCTCTTTTTGAAATCAGCTCAAGAAGCGTAGTCTTCCCAGCTCCATTTCCGCCAACGAAGGCAACTTTGCTGCCATTCTTGATCATGAAGTCCGCATCATCGAAGATTACATGGTCATCATAGGAAAAAGAAATATGCTCGCCCCTTATAACTATTGGATTCCTTGGAGGGTTGGTGAGCCTGAAGTCCGGTCTTGCTGTGGGCTCCTCCTTGGGCTTTTCCTTAACCTCCATGTGTTCTATTCGCTTAAGGACGTTGGTGGCGCTCTTTTCTATCCCACGAGCCTTATCCTCAGGTTTTCTATTACCACATAAAGCCCTTGTTTTTGCCTCACTGGCAGATATATTCTTTGGCTTTTTCTCAACGGTCTTAGCCTTGGCCTTTTTCTCCACATATACGCTCTGAAGCCTTTTCTTCTCAGCCTGATAGTTCTCGTACTCCGCCTGCTGGGACTTAAAGAGCTCCTCCTTCTGCACCACATACTCGTCATAGTTACCAGTAAAGCTGTGGAGCTGTCCAAAAGAGATCTCGACTATCCTGTTACAGACCTCATTAAGAACTGATCTGTCATGGCTTATGATAACCATGGTATCCAGCTCCTTAAGCCTTTTCTTGAGCATCTCAACACCCTCATAGTCAAGGTTTGACGTGGGCTCATCGAGGAACGCCACTGCGTGGGGGCTTGAAAAGAGCTGTGCAAGTCTAATCCTTGTATCCTCGCCGCCACTGACATTTTCCTGCCAGATCTGCTCTCCAACGCCCATCCTTCCAGCCTCTGCATAGTCCGTATCATAATAATCGCTGTCTGTCCCAAACTGCTCAAAGTAAAAAGGTGTGCACTGCCTTGTGACCTTGCCACTTGTGGGCTCTAGCTCTCCTGCCAAAATCTTTAGTATGGTGCTTTTACCTGCGCCATTTACGCCAACCAGGCCCACCTTCTCACCTTCATAAAGGGTAAACCTGTCAAAATCAAGAACCGTCTGCTCCCCGTAGGAATGTATTATATTTTCTGCTTTTATCAGTATATTTCTTGCCATTTATGCCTCCCAATGAAAAAAGTCTATCCTGCGTACGCAAAATAGACTCACACAAATAGACCTATATATAAACAGGCTCCGAATGCATGATAATCCAATTTAAGCGTACACATAAACACTGCTACCATCAGTAGCAGTCTCATCAACATGTTCACCTAAATCAAATTATCAAATAAACATCCTTCCACCTACGCGAAAAATCGCCCTTTCTTTTTACTAACAAAAATGATAGCACCGAAAATGCACTATGGCAAGAGTTATGCTTCGTACTTAAGGTTATCTGCCATAAGATCAGATAAGAATTCCTTACACTTCTGAGCTGTTGGTGTGGTACAGGTTCCGCAGTTACCTCCGCACAGTCTCTCAGGAGGAGTTACCTTATAATGGCGCTCCATTGCCTGTAAAAGCTCATGGTATGGAATAAGCGGATCAATACCAATTACAGCCATCTCAGCATACATAGGAGCTGTCACAGCTGCCCTCAGGGTCCTTGTGATACAAGGAAATTCAAGGCCGCCGGGAATCGGGTCACACACAAGGCCCATGTTAGCCTGAAGAGCCATGGAAGCAGCTCTTTCTACTGCAACGCCAACTTCAACCAATGGATCCTCATCAGGAGTTACAAGGTAAGCCACTGCGCCGGATGCCATGGCATTACATACGCCGGACTCACCTATACAGCCTCGTTCACCTGAGGCATTGGTGTGGGTATAGGCAAGAGCTCCTAAGGTTGCCGCAATAACAAGGGCTTCCAGCTCCTTCTGCCTTGAATAGCCTCTTTCCTCCCTCACTGCATCAAGGGCTGAATACAGATATCCTCCGCCGGTTCCCATTGGTCCTGGAACGATGATGACGCCCGGAACCTTGGCATTAGTGGCATAGGCATGGGTCAGGATATGTCTCGTAAGCTTATCCGTAATATACTGCTCCTTATCAAGGAAGGCCTTCCACTTCTTGCCGTAGACTGGAAGCATAGGGGTATCCTCAACGTCATAGTTCCTGTCCTCAAGACTGTGGATTTGCTTATCAAAGATATCTCTTATCCTCTCAAAGTATGCCCAGATCTTGTCCTCGCACCAGCCAGAGGAAGCCTTTTCGTACTCGATAGCCGCATCCAGGAAGGATATGCCATGGTCCTTGGCATAGGCTCTCCACTCCTCAACAGTAGAAAAGAGCTGTTTCTTTTTCTTATTGGTGGTAACCACCGGAAGAACTGCCGGTAAAAAGACAGCTCTTTTGCCATCTCCAAAAATGCTGCTGCCAGATGAAATCTTGTCATCTCCTGCAATATCAATATCAAGCTCCGCAAACACAGCCTTCTCTATAGCTACTCCATTTACCTGACTATTCTCAGTTAACGCAGCATCAGAGCCTGCTTTCGCCACTTCCCTAATATCAATGACGTGGTCTTCGTAGGATTTATTGATATTATCTATTATATCGGCAGCCTTTCCTTCTTTAATCCCATAAATAAGCACTCCATAGGTATCCGCCTGCCAGTTGATATAGTAACCATTGACCTCGTAGATTCTGACCATTCCGCCGCCTACAGAAGCTCCGATAAGCTGGCCATATTCATCACCCTCTCCAAAGACCTCTATCTTGACGCCTCGCTCATAGCCGTAGTTCTTATCATCAAGCCTAAACTCATAGGAAAGACCGCTTTCCCTTGCAAGTCTGTGGGCATCGAAGAGCCTTTTATCGTCTGGAAGAAACCCCTGTACACCTCCAAGAAAGCCTCTGTCAGTCATGAAGTTACCAAGGGATTGAAGGCTCCCTTCGTTGTCCTTTTGGAAAGAAAAGACAACTTTTTTAACCTCTCCTCCGATAAGATCTTTTGCTATGTTCCCTATTCTTGTAGGTCCTGCAAAGCCGCCTGATGAACCTGGCTGCATGATAGGACCAAACACGTCGTTAAAAAAATCTGGGTAAAATATTTTTGCCATACCTTTCGTCTCCTGCTTGCTAGTCTTATAAATCCAGTAGTATTGCCGTATTCACTCTAATTCTCAGCTAAGTGCCTGCAAAATATCATCCTTAAGATCTTCCACATCCTCAATGCCAACAGATAGCCTAAAGAGCCCATCTGATACTCCGGTGTGAAGCCTTTGCTCTAAAGGAATCGGACACTGAAGGGATGAATTTGGAAGATTTATAAGGGACTGTACCCCTCCAAGGCTTCCTGCCTGATAGATGGTCTTAAACTTTCCAAAGAACTCCGGGGCCCTGTCTTTGTCTTTTACCACAAAGGAAATCATGGCGCCAAAGCCGGTCTGCTGCCTCTTGGCAAGCTCATGTTCCGGATGCTCAGGGTCTCCTGGATAGATAACAAATTCTACCGCCGGGTGATTTTTTAGGAATTTTAACAGCTCTTTTGCATTGTCCTGCTGCCTTTGAAGCCTTACTGACAGGGTCTCGATTCCCCTTATGGTAAGCCAGGCATCATCAGGGGACAGAGCATTTCCTATGGACATCACATAGAAATACAGCTTTTCTCTAAGCTCCTTGGTGGCAGTTACAATAATCCCAGCCAGTACATCGTTGTGACCAGCAAGGTACTTGGTGGCGCTGTGAATCACTATATCTGCACCAAGATCAATTGGCTTTTGGAATAAGGGCGAAAGAAATGTGTTGTCCACTATAAGAAGCGCCCCTTCTTCTTTGGCTATTTCGGAAATAGCTCTGATATCGCTTATCCTGAGCATAGGATTCGAAGGTGTCTCTACGATGATACCCTTGATGCCACCTTTAGCCTTAGCCTTCACATCCTCAAGATCCCAGGTGTCTGCATATTCAAACACGATACCATACTTAGAATAAACCTCATTAAAGAGTCTGTAGCTTCCCCCATAGAGATCGCTGGATATAAGAACCCTGTCACCCTGTGAAAAGAGCTTCATAACTATATCAAGGGCAGCCAGGCCGCTGGTTACTGCCAGGGCATCTTCGCCGTGCTCTAGAGCTGCCACCTGCTTTTCAAGGGCTCTCCTTGTGGGTGTATCACATCTTGAGTAGTAATATGCATTTGGATCGTAGTCCAAGGTGTTATGTGTATAGGTGGCACTTCTGTAAACTGGAACCGAGATGGATCCGGTGCTGTCAAATACGCCCCCTCCCCTTGCTATCAAAGTATTTTCTCTGTATCTACAGCAATCATCAGCCATATGCTATTCCTCTATAATTCCGTAATAGGATGTTATCTTTCCTTTTTTATCAAATTTAAGTGAATTGTGGTCTGCATGCATTCCATCTGCCATGAAATAAAAGGGCTTAACCCTTTTTCCGTCAATTTCTATAACGGTCTTAAAGGCAGGCTCAATGCTCTCAATCTCTCCGCTTCTGTAAAAGGACGCTCCAATGTTGGTCCTTATCTGCCCATAATGGGTATTTAGAGTAAGAGTGTCACAATTGTAGATTGTGACACTCCTAAGCTCTCCAGTTTCATAGAAGTATAGGTTATGAGCTCTTACTTTAAGAAGCTGCTTTCCTGCAAATATGGTGATCTCTTTGGTGATTCTTGCTTCGTCATTTTCTGACCAGTAGGCACTGACCTGACCATATCTTGGAAAGACTCTCTTAATGGCGCCGCTTTCATAGAAGGTTACAAGCTCAGCCTCTATAGGGCCAAGACTTGTCTCTATGACAGTGGGCTCATTAAGATATACACTTCTTAGATTCCCACTTTTGTATAACCTTAGGCGCTCTCTTTCCTTGCGCCTAAAGTCCATTGGTGGCTCTTTGGTCTTTTCATAACCACGGAAGTCCTCTGCGGTTGTTATGAAGTTTGCTTCAATGTAAGTAGCTCTTTTACCCATCTTCTTGTCTTCTTAAATTCAAATTATTAGTTTGACTGCTGTGCATCATTGATTGCCCATGTATCGTAGCCATAGAACTGAACAGCCAGTTCAGAAAGCTTACCCTCTTCACGAAGTTCTCCAAGGGCCTTGTTGATATCCTCAGCAAGCTCATCCTCACCCTTAGCCACTACAGCATATGTGCTGATAGGAATGTACTCGTTGTAGTAAAGCTGATCAGCGTACTCGTGATAAGCACCATCTTCTGATGTTACAAGTGCATCGTAGTAGATTCCAGGGAATACGATACAGTCGTATCTACCCTCTGCCACGTAGGCAAGACCATTAGTGAAGGCGTTAGGATCATCAGAAATGTCGAAATCAAGCTGGTTGTCTGGATGCTCCTTGTTGTACTTCTGATAAAGATATGTGTTTCCATCTCCTGCAAGGTGAGGCGCTGCCTTATATCCGGCTGTTGCTGCATCCTCAAGGGTATTGATAACGCCCTTATCCTCCACTCTTACTACAAGACCTCCTGGTGAAGCACCAAGTGGATTCTCAGGTAAGATAAAGTTCTGTGCACGTTCCTCTGTGTAGAAGGCATTGCTAAGTACTACCTGATACTTTCCTGTAGAAAGACCTGTATAATTGGCATCCTGTGCACCCTCTGTAAGAACAAAGGTGTACTTGTCAGAAAGCTTCTCCTCCACAAGTCTGATGGCTTCTACGTCGTAGCCTGTAAGAGCATCATTGTCATCATGGTAGAACACTGGGTAGCTGTTCTGACCAACTGCGATATTGATGACTCTCTTTCCATCTGCGTCTGCAGCCTGTGCAGTAGATGCATCAGCACTCTTTGTACTTCCACAACCTGTAAGAAGCCCCGCAACTACAAGTGCTGCCACTGCTCTTTTTAGAATCTCTCTTTTCATTTTTCATTCCTCCTCGTTTGTTTTTTATTTGATATCCGATTAGCTCTTTTGCAAATCGGATTATCCGCTCATATCAGATTACATAGTCGTAATCCGCAAGGAACCTTGATAAGAACTGTCTTGTTCTCTCCTGCTTTGGTCTTGAGAAGATCTCAAGGCTTGTTCCCTGCTCCACGATAACTCCTTCATCCATGTAGATGACCTTTGTAGCCACATCCCTGGCAAAAGAGATCTCGTGGGTAACAATAACCATTGTGATACCGTTTTCTGCAAGCTTTTTGATGGTTTCAAGAACTTCTCCCACAAGTTCAGGGTCAAGAGCTGATGTGGGCTCGTCCATGAAGATCACATCCGGTTCAAAGGCTACCGCCCTTGCTATTCCTATTCTCTGCTGCTGACCACCTGACAGTTCGCTTGGATAGTAATCAAGTCTGTCTGAAAGACCTACCTTATCAAGGGCCTTTCTTGCAAGCTCGTCTGCTTTCTTTTTATCTACGCCATGGCCTTTAATGAGGCCAAGCTTAACGTTATCCAGGGCTGTCTTATTATTGAAAAGGTTGTAGTTCTGGAATACGAAGCCGGTATGTTGTCTAAACTGGTTAGCCACTGACTTATGGGCTCCCTTAAGATCTGTCTTTAATTCCCCAAGCTCTATCCTTCCATCATCTGCTTTTTCAAAGAACTCAAGACACCTAAGGAGTGTTGTCTTTCCTGACCCTGAGGATCCAAGGATTGCCACCACATCTCCCTTTTCCACATCAAAGGAGACTCCTTTAAGGACCTGGTTTTTTCCAAATGATTTATGTACGTTTTCTACTTTTAGCATGTTTAAAGTCCCCTTTTCGATTTAGTTCTTTTACCTGTGAGCTGTACCAAGCTTATAGGTACTTATCCTGCTCTCTATAATGGAGTTGATTATCTCCACAGCCTTTATAAGGAAAATGTAGATGATAAATACACACAGATAGCTTTCAAAGTATCTAAGGACCTCTCCTCCAAGGATCTTGGCCTGGGCTGTTATCTCCACAACTGACATCATGAAGGCCAGGGAGGTTGACTTAATTAAATCAACTAAGACATTTCCAAGTACCGGGAAGGCGTTGGTAAAGGCCTGCGGGAAAACCACATCAAAGAGTACTTTCCTTTCGCTAAGGCCTACAGAAAGACCTGCCTCAAACTGTCCCTTGTCTATACTAAGAAGTCCTGCTCTTATGGCCTCTGATGCAGATACTGTAGCTGCCAGAGAAAGGGCAAAGAACGCATACCAGATAGGATCTATGTTGTAGATATTTACGCCAATTCCAAGTGCATCAAAAAGTCCCTCAAGTAGCTTAGGTGTCACATTGTAGATAACGTAGATCTGAAGGATTATGGGTGTTCCTCTTATGATGGACATGTACACCCTTATTGCCTTGGAAGCCACCTTGACCTTTTTGTAATTCACATATGCAAAGATGGTTCCAAATACCAGCGCGATCACGAAGGAAACCACTGTAAGTAAAAGAGTTATAGGAATCTTATGCACTATGATGGGCAAAGAGTTTTTTATAAAATCAAAGTCTATATACATTGTTCTCTCCTATGCTGCTTTAACTTCCTTTGCTAATTCTGTTTCTTTTACCGTTTCAACATGTACGTACTGCATCTTCTCGCTAATAGTCTTAAAGAGCTTTTCAAGAAGCAGTGATATTGGCCAATAGATCAAAGTCAGTGCCACATACATTGAAAGCGCATGTACATTCATGGTTCTTCCTGACATAAAGTAGGCTCTTCCAAGAACGTCGTGAAGACCTATTGTGTAGGCAAGAGCACCTTCCTTAAACAGGAATATTATGGTGTTACCTATATTTGGAATTGCTGCCTTTACCATCTGAGGCAGGATAATACTTGCAAAGGTCTGAAACTCGTTCATTCCAACTGCCAGGCCTGCTTCCCTTTGTCCCTTGCTCACAACCTGGAAGGCTCCCCTTATCACCTCTGATATGGAGGCTCCTATGAAAATGGAATAGGTCACGATAACAAAAATGATGGTGGGCAAAGTGTTAAGCCACGCTCCAAAGCTTGTATCCCGCAGTAGCGCCGGTACTCCAAAATAAACAAGAAACAAAAGCACAATTGATGGTGTACATCTGACAATAGTTATGTAGAAGGACGCCAGGAAATTGGCGATTTTGCTTTTGCTCATCTTGGCCTTTGCAATAACCGACCCGATCACTGTTCCAAAGATCAGAGAAAAGAAAACGTACTGGGCAGTAACTGACAGGTATGGAAGCGATTCTTTTATGAAGTAAAACACCCATTCAAGTTCTATTTTTTTCATTTGCTTTTCTCCAAATATGCCTGAAGGCGGCCAAGGACCTCTGCTACTTCTCCCTGCTGTTCAAGGACGTTTATGCCATATCTTAGAAGAACTCTTCCCGGCTGTCCTCCAGTCTCTCCCACAATCAGGAACTTGCAACCTGTTAAAAGAGCTGCCACCTCATTTAAGAAGGGCTCGTTCTTTCCAGGACATCCGTTTCCCTCTGTGGTCTTAAAAAGAGAAGCATCAGGGATATCCAGCAGCTCTTTTTCTATGATCTCGTCTGGTTCGATCTCGTAGACCCTTACGTGGTCCATCTTGCCGAATCTGACAAAGGGTTTATCAAAATTATCAAATGCTATTGCTGCCTTAACCGCTTCTGCCATATATGCCTCCTTTAGATTTTGTCGTCTTCTCCGTGGGTTGTGTTGGTGATAACACCCTTGTTGAACAGGCCTGAATAGATATCCTCGATAAGCCTTAGTCCACCGTTATAGCCCACATAGGTTCTGTTAACCACCACTGTGTCTACCACTGGGTTATTCTGGTAAATAAGAATACTGTCGGTCTCTGCCGCAATTCCTTTTTCCCAGCTTGATCCCAGGATCAGAGCTTTGTTGTGTCTTTCCTTTATCTCATCTTTAATCTTATTTTTGATGATTGCTCCATCTGCCTCGAATACAGTCTTTTCAGAAAGACCTTCCTTGATATTTTCAAGGGCTTCGTTAACAATCTTCTGAGAAAGCTTTCCTGGATCTGACGTGTCATAAAACTTAACCACATTTATTCCCAGCTCATTTTCAAGGAAGCTTATACTGCCAAGTCCGTAGATGTCATCTCCTGAAACGTAGGCATCGTATGGAAGGTAAGCGGCAAGATCTGAAAAAAGATCTCCAATTGATACGAAGTACTTCTTGTATCTATCCTCTTCCTTCTTGATGAAGGCATTCACTCTGTCACTATCAAGAGATAGCTCTTTTCCCACTCTTCTAAGGAATGCACTGGTTGCCTTAAGTCCTACTGGAAGTACCGGCTCGTGAAGGTATGGAGTTTCGTATTTCCTCTGGGCCAGCTTAGCTGCTCCAAGACCAACCCATGGAGAAAGAACTATGTTAAGTTCTGCATTAGGAATCTTCTTCCACTCAGAAGCTCCTCTTGAGCCATATCCAAAGAGGATATTGACCTTAAGGCCGATGCCTTCAAGGATTCTCTTTATTTCCTCCAGATCACCTCTCCAGTTAACGTTCTGGTAAGGTATTACTGAAAAGACATTTACAAGCCCCTTTTCTACTTCAGGCTCATCATCTACATCTCCAACGAACTGTTCGATGATGCCCTCCACCACAAGGTTGTGACCCTTGTAGTTGTTGCCCCTGAATCCTGCTGTATCAACACCGATAACCTTTTTATCCTTAGTTGAATGATCTGATGCAACCTGGGCCACGTCATCACCGACGATTCCAGCTGTACATCCAGCAAGTACCACGTAAAGGTCACCATCCATAATGTCCAGTGTGGAATCTATCAGGGTTGCAAGTTTCTTTTCACCTCCAAATACAACCTCGCTCTGGGATGAATTGGTGCTGGGGATCTGACCTCCGCCGCAGTAGCCCTCACCCTGATAAGCGGCTCCGCCTCCCAGGAACTGGAACTGTCTTGCGCTGCAGCCTGGGCCTGCATGTATGATCGGAACTACTCTTGGAATGCCAAGTATGCTCTGCTGAGCTCCAAGAGCACATGAAAATCTGGCTGACTGTATTATCTGACTCATATCTCTACCACCTTAGTTAAATGTATAGTCTTTCATCTTCTAACCACTTCTGGGTATAAGGGAACTGGTTGTACTCCTTAAGAGTTGAAAGAAGTCCCTTTGCCTTTACAATGTCTCTTATTCTTCTGCCCATGATAAGGATTCCATCGTAGCCTGCTGAGATGTTGATCTCACCTTCAAGAAGACTTGGGATTCCAAGCTTACCTGCAAGGATTGTCATATTCATATGACGGGCGATGATCACGTCTGGGTTGGTGTCCTTAAGGACCTTGATGATCTCGTAAGGCTGCTTGTTGCAGACTGTGAATTTATCTATATCGCCGGCTACATTGATCATCTCCTGAAGTGTTGAATGATCTATGGTTTCGCCGTCTGTCCTCATATCATGATGAAGTGTTGTGATACCTACTATCTCAACTCCAAGGTCTGCCATAATGCTGCCCATGTTGTGAGCGTAGGAATCTCCTGCGTAGATATAAACCTTTATGCCCTTAAGCTCTTCTCTTAACTTCTCAAGCTCTGGCTGTATTCTTTCGTGTTCTGATTTGATCACGTTCTCTACGATGTCTGATTTACCAGTGATCTTAGCCAGTTCTCTGTACCAGGCATCAGTCCACTTGATTCCGTATGGTGCAGGTGCGTGAACCTTAGGTACACCGTATTCCTTTTCAAGGACATCTGTGATATAGGTTCCAAGGGTTTCACATATATGTGTTGAGCAGGCTGCTTCGGTCATCCTTGAGATAGTATCAACATCTGCAAGAGGTACCAGATAGTTTGGTCTAAGACCGATTTTTTTAAGGATTGGTGTGAACGTATCTGTTCCAAGGAAGTTGAAAATGTTTACAAGGTCCTCTTGCTTCTTCTCTGGCTTTTTAACTATTCTCTTAAGAATGCCATGGTAGCCTGCATCAAAACCTGATGACCAGATCTTGGACTTAAAGCCCTCGCAGTATACAGGAACAATGGGGATTCCAAGTTCTTCCTGCTTTTCATCTGCTACTGACTCGATGTCATCACCTACGATTCCTGCTGCACAGGAGGACTGGATGAAGATAGCTGTTGGATGGAAGCGGTTCTGTGCTTCGTCGATGGCTTCTCGTAGCTTTTTAAGTCCGCCGTAAATTGTCTCTTTTTCTGATATATTGCTGCAAATAAGCTGTGTATTGAAGGGCTTAACCTTTCTAGACTTAGCTGAGTTGTTGATTGCTTCCTGTGTTGAAGGAGTTGTAGCAAAGCATCCCATTGGGGCATGTACCACAACTGCGGCTCCTCTTACGTGATAGCAGATGGTCGCTGCGCACATCTGAGCACAATCTCCGCACTGGGTAAAGGTTCTTGCCTTATCAGGGGCTTTTAATTGTCTTGAAAACTCCTGAAGCTCACTGGCCTTTCCGCTAAATGACAGTATGGATTTAAGTCTCCTGTCTCTTACTTCTACTTCTGTGTTAAGCTGCGTCATAATTATCTCCGCCTTTCTTAAATCTGATAGTCATCTGCCATGAGGCCAAACTCTGAAAGGATTTCCTCAAGTCTCTCCTGCTTCATAGGAGTTGGAATTACAAAGTTCTCATTATTGATAATGGCTTCTGCCAGGTTTCTGTACTCCTGTGCCTGATTGGAATCTGGCTTGTACTGGATAACTGTCTGCTTGTTGATCTCAGCTCTCTGAACCACGTTGTCACGAGGAACAAAGTAGATAAGCTGTGTTCCCAGCTCTTTTGCAAAGGCTCTAAGAAGATCAAGCTCTCTGTCTACATTTCTTGAGTTACAGATGATTCCTCCAAGTCTTACTCCTCCGCTCTTAGCATATTTCTGAATACCCTTTGAGATGTTGTTAGCTGCATAAAGAGCCATCATCTCACCGGAAGCTACGATATAAATTTCCTGAGCCTTGCCCTCACGGATAGGCATTGCAAAGCCTCCGCAAACAACGTCTCCAAGTACGTCATAGAATACAAAGTCAAGGTCATCAGTGTAAGCTCCAAGGTTCTCAAGAAGTCCGATTGATGTGATGATTCCTCGTCCTGCACATCCAACGCCAGGCTCTGGTCCGCCGGACTCAACACATCTTGTTCCGCCGTAGCCTTCCTTAAGGATGTAATCAAGCTCTACGTCTTCACCCTCTTCTCTGATAGTGTCAAGAACTGTCTTCTGTGCCAGTCCTCCAAGAAGAAGTCTTGTGGAATCTGCCTTTGGATCACAGCCTACAACCATTACTTTTTTGCCGTGCTCTACAAGACCTGCTGTAAGATTCTGTGTTGTTGTTGATTTGCCAATTCCGCCTTTGCCATAGATGGCGATCTGTCTAAGTTCTCCCATTTTTCCATTCTCCTCTTTTTTTATTTTTCTCCTGTATTTTGGTTTGGAGTTGTTCATATCAGAATTTAGATATGAAAAAAGAGGCTTACACACTTTCGCCCTGTGGGGTGAAAGTGTATAAACCTCTGGTTGTCCAGTCGGCAATGATTATTTAACTTATGTGAATTCTAGCATAACCTTCACTTTAGTAAAATAAAGTATTGCTTATTGCTGGGTATA
The DNA here is from genome assembly GCF_000622085.1 of Butyrivibrio proteoclasticus P6B7. Lineage (GTDB taxonomy): Bacteria > Bacillota > Clostridia > Lachnospirales > Lachnospiraceae > Butyrivibrio > Butyrivibrio proteoclasticus_A. The sequence continues at coordinate 219,762 of NZ_JHWL01000004.1, read as the reverse complement.
AGTATTTCTTTACCCTTCAATTTATCTAGATAGCTCTTTGTCTGCGATGGCAAAGACTCTGTTAAACTCGCAGATAAGATCTGCAATGCCCTCAAGTCCCACTGATAAGCGAAGGAGCCTTCCTGTAATACCGTTTCTTTCAAGCTGCTCTTTAGGCACATCTGCGTGGGTCTGGGTTATAGGATATGTAATAAGAGTCTCTGTTCCTCCAAGGCTTTCTGCAAAGTAGATAAGTTGTACATTGTTAAGGATGCTCTTTGCAAATTCCTCTGAATCCACTTCAAATGTAAGCATTGCTCCAAAGCCCCTGGCCTGCTTTTTCATGATCTCATACCCTGGATGATCAGGAAGCCCCGGGTAAATAACCTTTGTGACATGCTTTTGTCTCTTAAGGTAGTTGGCCAGTTTAAGGGCATTTTCCTGAGCTCTGTCAAGCCTTACTGCCAGGGTTCTGATACCTCTAAGTATTAACCAGCTGTCAAAGGGTGAAAGACCTGCTCCTGTTGTCTTATAGATAAAGCGGAGCCTTTCATCAAGCACTTCGTCCTTAACCACCACAAAACCTCCTATGGTATCGTGGTGACCTCCCAGGAACTTGGTTCCTGAATGGATTACTACGTCTGCCCCAAGGTCCAGTGGATTCTGGAAATAAGGTGAAAGGAAGGTGTTATCTACTATAAGAAGAATTTCCTTTTCCTTAGTTACCTGTGAAAGCTTTTCTATGTCTGTGACATTCATCATAGGGTTTGTTGGTGTTTCCAGGTAAACTGCCTTAGTATTAGGCTTAATATATGGTGTTATATCCTCAGTACTAAGGCTTATTGCTGTATATTCGAGACCATTCTTTTTACTGATCTCGTTAAATAATCTAATGCTACCCCCGTAGAGATCCTCATCCACAATGAAGTGGTCTCCTGGTGAAAAGAGCTCCATCACTGTTGCTATTGCTGCCATTCCGCTTGAAAAAGCCAGCGCATCCTTACCATTTTCAAGGTATGCAACTATCGATTCAAGCTGCTGCCTCGTTGGATTCTGCATTCGTGTATAGTCATAACCCGTGCTTCCCCCAAAGCCATCGTGGGCAAAGGTGGCCGTCTGATAAATCGGAAAGCTGATGGCTCCCCACTTATCCATAAGACTTCTATCCAGCTGCTGACACTTGGTGTCTATGCTGCAGTTTACTTCTGTACACTTGTTACAACCGCTACAATCCATAATTATTCATCTCCTCCAAGAGTTTAAGGTATTTATCTAATCTCTCAAGCACATCTCCAACTTCCCCGGTAAATTCAAAGGGATTTAGGTTGTGTTCTAGAAGCTCGTTGCAGGCCCCAGGGCCAATCTTGGCTGCCACCACTATGTTGCAATCAAGAAGTGCCTCAACTCCTCTTTTGAGAGCACTCTGATCATGGTGGCCGCCGCCACAGATGGGCGTTACAAAACGTTGTTCGATTTCTTCATAATTTCCCTCATCATCCACATCAACAATAAGAAAGCTTTCAGCCCTTCCAAAATGCTGATCCACGTGCCTGTTGTCGGTGGATGCCATTGCGACTCTGTACATCCGGTTCTCCTCATTTAATAACAATGATCCATGTCGCAGATTGAATAATCCACACATTAGCCATGAGAAAAGGTATTTCTCACATTGAGCCTGTTCTGATACACCAGCTTGCTGTACTCAGATATTCCTGGAACTCCCACCGCATCCGCTCTGCAGTGTGCACAGTGTCTAAATACCTTGATATACTTCTCCGCCTCTTCCCTGGCATCCTCAATCTGCTCACAGGTGGGCTTTGGTATATCTTTTAACTTATGCTGTGGTATCAAAGGAATGATGTTGTAGATGATAGCTCCCAGCTCGCTTACAGTCTTAGCTATGGTTCCGATGTGGTGATCGTTGATACCAGGTACCAGAACTGTGTTGATCTTAAGGGTGATTCCTGTATCAGCAGCCTTCTTAATTCCCTTAAGCTGATTCTCAATAAGGATCTTAGCTCCCTCTACGCCCTCAATCTTCTTACCGTGGTAGATGATGTAGTCGTTAAGCCTAGCCTCAATCTCTGGATCCACCGCATTAACCGTGACTGTCAGGGTATCGATTCCAACCTCTATAAGTTCATCTACTCTCTCATTAAGAAGAAGTCCATTGGTGCTCATGCACTTAAGAAGGTCTGGATGGGTCTTTCCTATCTTATGAAAGGTGTCTATAGCATAGTCCGTTGCCAGCGTATCTCCAGGTCCTGCAATTCCCGCTACCTTTATGGATGGCACCAGCTCCACCGCTCTTGAGATAAAAGAACTAGCCTCATCAGGTGAGATTACTTTACTGGTAACACCAGGTCTTTGCTCCACGTCATTAACTGATCTGTCGCAGAACCTGCAGGCTATGTTACAACCAGGGCTTACCGGTAAATGTATTCTTCCGGCATTGAATTTGCATCCTCCAAAGCAGGGGTGATTCTTTTCAAGTTCTTCAAATGATCTAGCCATGTCTTTTCCCCCTTAAAACCTTAATTTAGAGTTTGTCTCAACCTGTGTGATTCTGCCATCATGAACTATGATGTTTACACTGCCATATTTAAGACCCTCAACCTGTTCTTTGATCTTTTCCCATATACGTAGTAATTCATCTCTATCTTCCTGTGTGTTTGCCATTTCTCCTACCCTCCTGCCTGCTTGTTTTTATTGATATTACTAGGGCTGGAGGCTACGCGCAATTAAGGAAAACTTATAGTCATCGATACGAATTATTTATGCTCTTATTTATGTAAAGCGCTATAGAGCTGGTCCAGGGCCTGCTTTATTATGCTCCTTGGAGCTGCAATGTTGATTCTTTCAAAGAGTGCAGACTCTCTGCCAAAGATAATGCCTGGGTCAAGCCAGAGCTTTGCCTGGTTTACAATAATATCCTCAAGCTCCTTGTGATTATCTGTGACAGCACTAAAATCAAGCCATATTAGATATGTTCCTTCAGGTTCTATGAGCTTTATTTCAGGAAGCTTTTCCTTTAGATAGTCTCTGACAAAGTTAAGGTTCCCCTCCAGGTACTCTTTTAACTCATCAAGCCATTCTCCTCCCTTAGTGTAGACGCTCCTTGCAGCCACAAGGCCAAGAGCATTAGGCTGACTGTAGCCTGAGGCATCATTCTGGAATCTGAATTTATCCCTGGTGTCCTTATTAGGAATAATGATATTGGCAAGCTGAAGGCCAGCCAGATTAAAGATCTTACTTGGAGCTGTGCCAAGGATCAGCTTCTCCTTGTACTTACCCCCAAGGGTGATGAAGGAGGTATGCTTAAAGCCCCTGTACACAAAGTCAGAGTGAATCTCATCTGCAAAGACATAGACGTTATGCTTAAGACAAATGTCCGCAATTTTCGTTAGCTCTTTTTCTGTCCAGACTCTTCCTACGGGATTATGGGGACTACAGAGCAAAAAGAGCTTAACCTGGTTATCCACGATCTTCTTCTCGAAATCATCGAAGTCAATCTCGTAGTGGCCGTCCCTGTAGACCAGGTCGTTGCTGACAACCTTCCTCTTGTTAAGACGGATGGTCTCTGCAAATGGGTAATATACAGGGTTCTGGATCAGAACGCTGTCCCCCTCTTCTGAAAAGGCCTTTACCGCAACGGCAATTGAATAGACAACGCCTGGCTCAACTGTGATCCAGTCGCTTTCAGGCTCAAAGCCATGTCTTTCCCTAAACCAGGTCTTAACTGCGTCAAAGTACTTCTCATCAGGATCTGTATAGCCAAAGATTCCGTGATCCACCCTTTCCTTAATATCATCAAGAACCGCGTCAGGGAGCCTAAAGTCCATGTCTGCAACCCAAAGTGGCAGAAGGTCGTCACGGCCCTTTCTCTTAAGTCCAAAGTCGTATTTAAGACATGAGGTATTTCTTCGCTCTACTATTTCATCAAAATTGTACTTTCCCATGGTGTCTCCTTATTCTTGAGTATTAGGCGTAATAACTGTTTATATGTGTGGCAGGGATGCAACACCTATCCTTTGAATATGAATATTGCTCCGCAGCAAATGAGCTACAGAGCAACAAAAATGTTTTGGCAAAATTTGTTTTGGAAACCATGTATATGACACGATCTCTTTTTGGCATTTTATTTATGGATATTGAGTAATAAGCTATGCGCAGCTGGTGGCAAGTCCAGAGCGCTTTGTCTCTATAAATTAGTTAGCAAAGAGTGGAGTTGAAAGGTATCTGTCTCCTGAATCTGGAAGAAGAACTACAATGTTCTTACCCTTGTTCTCTTCGCGCTCTGCAAGGATAGTAGCTGCCTTAAGGGCTGCACCTGATGAGATACCAACAAGGATACCCTCAGAGATAGCGAATCTCTTACCCTCTGCAAATGCATCGTCGTTATCGATTGCGATTACTTCATCATAAACCTTTGTATTAAGAGTATCTGGAACGAATCCAGCACCAATACCCTGAATCTTGTGCGGTCCTGCTTCACCCTTTGAAAGAACTGGGCTTGTAGCTGGCTCAACAGCAACAACCTTAACATTAGGATTCTGCTCTTTTAAGTACTCACCAACACCTGTGATTGTTCCGCCTGTACCAACACCTGCTACGAAGATGTCTACCTTACCATCTGTCTGCTCCCAGATCTCTGGACCTGTTGTAGCCTTGTGAACTGCTGGGTTAGCTGGGTTAACGAACTGTCCAAGAATGATTGCTCCATCGATTTCCTTCTCAAGCTCTTCAGCCTTAGCGATGGCTCCCCTCATTCCCTTAGCGCCTTCTGTAAGTACGATCTCTGCGCCATATGCCTTAAGAAGATTTCTTCTCTCAACACTCATTGTATCTGGAAGTGTAAGGATTGCTCTGTATCCCTTAGCTGCTGCAACTGCTGCAAGTCCGATACCTGTGTTACCTGATGTAGGCTCGATGATTGTTGCTCCTGGCTTAAGCTTTCCGCTCTTCTCTGCATCCTCGATCATGCTAAGAGCAACTCTATCCTTAACCGATCCCGCTGGATTAAGGTATTCAAGCTTTGCAAGAAGTGTTGCTCCAGTTACACCAGCTTTCTTGCTATAACCGTTTAATTTAAGAAGTGGTGTTCCTCCAATAAGTTCAAGTGCGCTTTCTTTGATGTTTGCCATGTTCATATCCTCCCATAAAATATATTCAATATTTTTTAACTGATTATTATCTGCAGCTCTTTGTATTTTGTGTGCTGCTTTATTTGATAATCTGATTCTAGCACCACGCTTTTGTCTTGGGAATTAAACAAACTTTATCGGCTGATATAAAGAGAGCTTATATGTATCTAAACACTAAAGCAATAGTACAATCATTGATGTGTAAACACCACATATGCATTTCCCCTCAATTCTTTACACAAAAAACCTCTCGCTTTCGCAAGAGGTTTTACTATCACCATTATCATACTAAATAAAGAGGCAGGCGTCTCCGAAGGAGAAGAACCTGTAGCGCTCTTTGATTGCTTCGTCGTAGGCGGAAAGCACGTGCTCTCTGCCTGCAAAAGCAGATACCAGCATAACAAGTGTTGACTCTGGAAGGTGAAAGTTAGTGATAAGTCCGTCCATGAGCTTGAACTTGTAGCCTGGATAGATGAAGATGGAGGTGTCTCCGCTACATGTAGCAAGGGTTCCATCATCTGATGCTGCACTTTCGATGGTACGGCAGCTTGTGGTTCCAACGCAGATTACTCTGTGACCTGAAGCCTTAGCCTTGTTGATCTTATCAGCAGCTTCCTGGGTTACCTGATACCACTCAGTGTGCATGTGATGCTCTTTAACGTTAGTAACCTTAACTGGTCTGAAGGTTCCAAGTCCAACGTGAAGAGTTACAAATGCAGTATCTATGCCCTTTTCTCTGATCTTATCAAGAAGCTCATCTGTAAAGTGAAGACCAGCTGTTGGAGCAGCCGCAGAACCTTCATACTTGGCATAAACGGTCTGATACATGTTCTTATCCTGGAGCTTGTGGGTAATGTATGGAGGAAGTGGCATCTCACCAAGTCTGTCCAATACTTCTTCCCATATTCCATCGTAAAAGAACTTAACCAGACGATTTCCGTCATCTAAGACCTCCACGATCTCAGCCTTTAATATGCCGTCTCCAAAGGATACTCTGGCTCCGACTCTTAGCTTTTTACCTGGCTTAACAAGGGTCTCCCAAACATCTGCTTCTTTTCTTTTTAAAAGAAGTATCTCTACAGCGGCCCCTGTCTCCTCCTTGACTCCAAGGAGTCTTGCAGGAATAACCTTGGTATTATTCAGAACCAGGCAATCACCTGGCTCTAAATAATTAATTACTTCGCTAAATATATGGTGCTCAACCTTGCCTGTCTCCTTGTCCATGACAAGCATTCTGCACTCGTCCCTTTTCTGCATAGGGTCCTGTGCAATAAGCTCCTGAGGCAGATCAAAATAATAATCTGCAGTTGATAATCCAATTTCACTCATTTTTATTACTCGTTTCTAAGATCAATTTCCTGAAGGAATGTTACATAACCACGTTTTGCTTCGAAAAGGTCAGCCTTTGAAATAGCTTCCCATGGAGCATGCATGTTAAGAACTGCAACACCTGCATCGATAACGTTCATTCCGTAAAGTGCAAGGATGTAAGCGATTGTTCCGCCGCCGCCAACGTCTACCTTACCAAGCTCAGCTGTCTGATAGATGATGCCATCCTTATCAAAAGCTCTTCTGATTTCTGCAAGGAACTCAGCGTTAGCATCGTTAGAACCTGACTTACCTCTTGAACCTGTGAACTTACTAAATACAAGTCCCTGTCCAAGGAAGGAAGCGTTCTTCTTCTCAAAGCATGAAGCATATGTAGGATCAAAGCCTGCGTTAACGTCAGAAGAAAGCATGCAGGAATTTGCAAGACATCTTCTAAGTGAAAGGTCGTTGTAGCCTTCCTTAGTAAGGTTCATAAGCTCTGCTACTGCGTTCTCAAAGAACTTAGATCTCATACCTGTAGCACCAACGCTACCGATCTCTTCCTTATCAACAAGGATACAGCAAGCTGTTCTCTTTATGTTCTTAGCTTCTAAGATAGCGCGCATTGAAGGATATGCACATACTCTATCATCATGGCCATAGCCAAGAATCATAGATCTGTCAAAGCCAGCGTCTCTACTCTTACCAGCAGGAACGATCTCAAGCTCAGCTGAGATGAAATCCTCCTCTTCAATACCGTAAAGGTCATGCATGATAGCAAGTACGCCTCTGCGAACTGCTCCAGAAACCTTTCCGCTCTCTGCCTTCTCAGCCTTCTCAGCTTCAAGGGCATACTTCTCACCAGCTGAAAGCTTAGAGTTTGTCTTCTCAGCCTTCTCTTTTTCCTTACTCTCAACTACGAAAGGTCTGTTACCAATGATAAGGTCAAGGGCTTCACCTTCGATTACGTTAGAAGCCTTCTTGCCCATCTGATCCTGTGCAAGGTGGATAAGAAGATCTGATACGAAGAATACTGGATCATCCTCATCCTCACCTACGTTAAGCTGAACTGTTGTGCCGTCCTTCTTAACAAGTACGCCGTGAATAGCAAGAGGCATAGCAACGTACTGATACTTCTTGATTCCGCCGTAGTAGTGTGTATCAAGATAAGCAAAACCGCCATCCTCGTAAAGTGGATTCTGCTTAACATCAAGTCTTGGAGAATCGATGTGTGCTCCAAGAATGTTCATACCTGCCTCAAGTGGCTCAGAACCAAGCTGGAACATAACGATTGACTTGTTCATCCATACTGAATAAACCTTGTCACCCTTCTTAAGCTTAGTCTTACCACCGATTAAAGTGTTGAGCTCTTTGTAGCCTGCAGCCTCGATCTCGTTAACGATTGTATCGATTGCCTCTCTCTCTGTCTTAGACTCGTCAAGGAACTTCTTGTAATCTTCTGCGAACTTCTCACAAGCCTTAAGCTGAGTCGCATTATATGTTGTCCATACGTTCTTCTTGTTCATATATACTCCTTTCATATAAATCAGTTGTACCTGATTAAATAAAATCAATAATCATACATTACAGTTTTAACATATTCATATTAATAATGCTAGCAATTATATTATTCATTTCACAGAACAGGAAAACATAAGGCACATATGCAAATCCGATGCGATTTTGGGGCTGCAAAGCACCACGAGCAGCGGATTTGTACAGTGCCTTTGGTTTCCGTACGGTTATATTATCTATCCGTTATCAGGATCTGATCTCAATACCCATTGTGAAGGAGAGCTTTCTGAGCATCTTGTCAACGTAGCCGTTAACTGCTTCGAAGGTAAGCTCCTCATCCTTAGGTGTGAAGGTAATTGTAAATGCCATACTCTTCTTGGTTGGAGGAATTGGAAGTCCTTCGTAAACATCAAAGAGCTTAACGTCAGTTACATACTTGCAGGAACCGTAGATAGCTTCCTCAACCTCACCGCAGGTAACTGTCTTATCCATGATAAGAGCAAGATCACGCTTAACGATAGGGAACTTGGAAAGTGGCTCAAATGAAGGTGTCTTGCCATACCACTTCTCAAGAACTGAAAGGTCAAGCTCGCAGATATAAGCTGGAATTCTCATATCTGTCTCATCCTGGATCTCGTAAAGAATCTGTCCAAGGTAACCAACCTCTTCACCCTCGCAGGTAATCTTAGCTGTTCTGTAAGGATGTAAGAAAGTCTTGGTAGCAGGCTCATACTTAAAGCTTACGTGAAGTGCCTCAGCTACGTTATCTGAAAGGCCCTTAAGTGTAAAGATATCCTCGTCATCACCAAAGATACCGATACAGATAGTAGCCTTCTCATCAGGATACTCTGTAAGTGGAAGTGACTTAGGAACAAATCTGTTACCTACTTCAAATAATCTTCCCTCTAATGTACCCTTCTTCTGGTTCCTTGCGATTGCATGAATCATCTGGGCTGCCAGAGTTGTTCTCATAAGAGAAAGATCCTCGTTGATAGGGTTAAGGATTCTGATAGCCTTTCTCTCCTCTGCATCCTCTGGGAATCTGAGTAAATCCAGATCGCTTGGTGAGAAGAATGAATAGTGCATGCACTCGTATGCTCCCTGGGCACAAAGAGCTCTTTTTATCTTAAGCTCAGTCTTCTGAGTAAGGTTTCTGCCACCTGTTGTTACACTGGCATTCTTAAGGAATGTAGGAATAACGTGGTCGTAACCATACATACGGATAAGCTCTTCAGCGATATCAGGATAATCCTCCATATCCTCACGATAAGCTGGGATCTTGATTGTAAGCTCATCGCCGTTAATAACTGGCTCAAAGTTAAGGTTTGTGAGAATTCTCTTTATCTCATCCTCTGGAACTTCAATACCAAGAACGCCGTTAACCTTCTTGATAGAAGCCTTCATCTCTCTCTTCTCAAGGCTGTTGCCTGTGTTGATGTCCACATGAGTCTTGGATACCATACCAGCGTGAAGCTCCTCAATAAGGTGAAGGGCTCTCTTCATGGCGATAACTGTTGTATATTCGTAAACACCCTTAGCAAATGCTGCAGATGAGTCAGATGACTGACCAAGGGCTCTTGAGCTCTTACGAATATTGTCACGCATGAACTTAGCTGCCTCAAAGGTAACTGTAGTTGTTGTATCACGAATCTCAGAGTTGAGGCCACCCATGATACCAGCAAGAGCTACAGGCTTCTTGCCATCGCAGATTACAAGGTTATCTGTTGTAAGTTCGAACTCGTTCTCATCAAGAGTCACTATTCTTTCACCCTGCTTAGCACGTCTAACTACGATCTTGTTATCCTCAAGGAAGCTTCCGTCAAAGGCGTGCATTGGCTGACCAAGCTCTCTCATAATATAGTTTGTGATATCAACGATATTGTTAATTGAGTTGTTGCCTACAAGAGAAAGCCTTCTCTTCATCCAAAGAGGGCTCTCGCCAAGCTTAACATCATATACATAGTGACCAATGTATCTAGGGCAAAGATCTGGATCCTCAACTGTTACGCTAAAGCCCTCATTCTCTACATCTGTCTCTGTGTAGCTAAGATCAATCTCTTTTAATGGCTTATCAAGAGCAGCTGCAACCTCTCTTGCAAGACCGTAAATGCTCTGGCAGTCTGGTCTGTTAGCTGTGATTGATACATCAAAGATCCACTCATCAAGGCCAAGGAGTGGCTTAACATCAGCGCCAACCTCTGTATCCGCAGGGAATACTAAAAGTCCGTTGTATCCAGCACCTGGGTACATATCCTCTGTTACACCAAGCTCAACGCCTGAGCAAAGCATACCCTCTGAATCGTAGCCGCGAAGCTTACCCTTCTTGATAGTAGCAACGCCAACAACTGTAACGTGGTCCTTAGCAGTCTCAATAACTGTTGCGCCCACAAGAGCAAGTGGATATTTACCACCAGCCTGTACATTATCTGCACCGCAGCAAACCTGGAAGGTTCCGTGCTCACCAGCATTAACTGTGCAAACATGAAGGTGTGTCTCTGGAATAGGCTCGCAGGTAAGGACTTCACCTACTACTACATTAGAGATGTCTTTTCCCACTTCCCAGCACTCTTCTACTTCAAAACCGCAGTCAAAGAGCTTCTTCTCAAGTTCCTTTGGTTCAATATCTATATCTACAAAATCTTTAAGCCAACTTAAAGGTACTAACATTTTTCTTATCCTCCTAAGTTTATGAAATATGCGAATTATTCGTAGTGATCGATCTGCTTAAGAACGTCGATATCTGACTCATACAAAAGCTTGATGTTATTGATACCGTACTTAAGCATAGTTGCACGCTCGATACCAATACCAAAAGCAAATCCACTGTACTCTTCTGAATCAATTCCGCAGTTCTCCAAAACCTTCTTGTTAACTACGCCGGCACCAAGAACCTCGATCCAGCCAGTACCCTTACAAAGGTTACAGCCCTTACCACCGCAGGCAAAACAGCTGCAGTCAACTTCTACAGAAGGCTCTGTGAATGGAAAGTATGAAGGACGAAGTCTTGTGGTAGTTCCCTCTCCGAAGATCTTCTGAGCAAAGGTCTCAAGAGCGCCCTTAAGGTCGCAAAGTGTGATGTTCTTATCAACTACAAGGCCTTCCATCTGTGAGAACATAGGTGAATGTGTTGCATCATCATCTGAACGGAAAACCTTACCAGGTGAAAGAATCTTGATCGGAGGCTTCTTGTTCTCCATTACATGGATCTGACCTGATGAAGTCTGGGTTCTAAGAAGGAACTCAGGACTCAGGTAGAAGGTATCCTGCATATCTCTTGCAGGGTGATCCTTAGGAGTATTAAGAGCTGTGAAGTTGTAATAATCGTTCTCAATCTCTGTGCCTTCGTAGATTTCAAAGCCCATTCCGGCAAAGATGTCGATAAGAGTCTCTCTCATCTGTGTTACAGGGTGAAGATTACCTGTGTAACGAATCTTGGCAGGCATAGTAACATCCTGCTTCTCACTCTCATATCGAAGCTGAAGCTCTTTTTCCTTCATCTTCTTATCAAGCTCCTCGAAATGGTCAAGGGCCCACTGCTTAAGTTCATTGACACACTTACCGTACTCAGCACGCTCCTCTGCAGGGATGTTCTTCATCTCCTTCATAAGGGCACTGATCTTACCAGTCTTGTTGTCTAAAAAGCTCTTTCTAAGCTCGTAAACAAGTTTAGAACTGTCAAGCTTCTCAGCATTTGCCTTGATCTCTTCACGGATCGCTTCAAGTTTCTCATGTAATGCGCTGTTTTCCAATTTTCCTTCCTCCTAGATATTAAATGAATCTTCCGCTGCACTAAATTCGATAATACCTCATTAAGTGCACGGAAGTGGTTCGCACTAAGCTCGAAACTACCTCGCTAAGTGCTCTGCACAAAAAAATCCCTTGTACAGCCTAAGCTATACAAGGGACGAATAATTTCCGCGGTACCACCCATGTTCCCTTTAGATCAACTAAAGGGCTCTTAAGTATCTGCATCTGTTTGTTATCAAAAGATGCTCCACCTTATCTGTAACGTAGATCTACGTTCAAGGCTACTACTATTTCACCAAGACTACTCCAGTGCGAAATTTCCGTAATTGATAGTTCTTGGAGCTCTCAGCCGCTGACTCCAATTCTCTCAGGAACCTGATCAAAAACATCTTGGGGATATGCCCCACACCTTCATGGTATTTGATATTTTAAATTCAACATTTACATTCTATTGGGCATATAGAAAAATGTCAACCATCAAGTGGTATTTTTATCCTGTTTCTTTAGCACCAATATTCTTTTTTCATAATATTCCTCGTAAAAGAATTACTCCTCGTCTTCGTAAACAAGACCATCAAAGATCTCATTTACATCTTCACCATCAACGAAGACCTTGTCCTCTTCGAAGGTGAATTCAAATCTTACTACTGTGCCATCCTCAAGGAGACAGTCAACATAGTGCTCTGGATCAACATAAACTGGCTGAACAACGCTATCCTCGAATACTGTTATGCTCTCGTTGATAACATTTCCGTCCTTATCAACTTCGCTGGCCTTAATGTCTTCCTTAGCTGTGATCTTGTCTGAGCACTCAAGGATTCTGCATCTTGCAGTAAGCTTAGTTGGCATACCATCAGCTGAAACTGTAGCTGGGAAGTAGTATGAAATAGTACCAAAAACATTTGTTTTATCTACTGAGATCATGCTATCTGGTCCCATGAAACAAGGCTCACCAGCGTAATCTCCACTACCCTCATCAAGCCAAAAGTCATTAAATGTCTGAGATCCTACAGCCTTAATATCCTTACCTGATACATCAAATACATAAAGTGTCTGCTTGTCAGTGTCGTCATCTGTAAATACATATAAGTATTCCTTAGACTCTGCTGTTACCATGTGATAAATCTTGGCTCTATTAATATCGAATTCGATGTTATCAAAGGTAGCTGACTTACTGCCGTTTGTAACAGTCATAGCAGTTCCAAGATATGGATGATACTTGGACTGTGTATAAGTAATGCTTAAAAGACCTGTTCCTGAGAAGGACTTATCATTGATAAATTCAAGTTCATCATCGACATATGCATAGCCTTCCTCTGGGTTATATACATAATCCTTGTTAACGATCTCATCGTTGTATTCAATTACTATTTCGTAGTATGCGTTGCATGAGAAGAAACAACCAGGATTAAATACGATATGAATTCCATCAACACCAAAGTACCAGTTGTATTCCTTGGAGCTATCTGTTACATACTCCTGAATATCAGACTCTGCATTATTCCAGTCACTGTTATTAGGATATGCATCTGTGAGTTCCTCATATACCTTAGCGGCAAATTCCTTAGGTGTACAAGTAACTACATCACTAAGCTTAACTACTTCTCCAGTATAGATATCATAGGTGTGACCATACTTAAAAGTTACTAAACCTGAAGACAATACATCGCTAGAGTAATTATCTTCAACAAACTCATAATAGCTAAGATACTGATCTGCAGTTCTCTGTGGACAAACCTTTACTGTATAATAAAGAGCTTCCTCAGGCTTATACTGTGCATTTCTTTCAGCATAATCTGTAAAATCTTCGATATACTTCTTGTATGTTTTACCGTTGTCTGAAGCAAGATCATACAATGTCTTATAAAGATCTGGATTACTTTCCTTACAATCATCAATAAGCATTAAAGACTCGAAGGAATATCTTGATGTGATATTCTTGTCATCATCGTAAGTGTAGTTCTCGTAGGTTACGATCTTATAGAGTCTTGATAAAGTGTACATCTCCTCATCAGAAGCCTCAGTTAAAGTTCCGCCGAACTTGTTATCTGAATCAGATGAAGCTGATGCTGCTGCATCAGAAGAAGCCTCTGCGCTGGCATCAGAACTTGCCTCTGAACTTGCCTCAGTGCTAGCCTCTGAGCTTGCCTCGTTGCTGGCTTCTGTGCTTCCTCCCGCAATACTTGCGTTTGACGCTGCATTCTGATCAGCGTTGTTACCAAATGGTAAAGAGCATCCTGTAAGAAGAATGCAAAATGAACAAATTGCTGCTAATACTCTTTTCTTCATAAACATTCATACCTCCTATTGATTAGCATGTTTTCAACCTGCGCAGTATCGTCGGTATGAATTACCATGATTGGGCAACCTGACTCTCTGTTAAAAGACAGGTAAGTATAATTTACGTTGATATTACACTCGAAGAGAGTTTTGAGAATCTTATCCAATGCTCCAACTTCATCTTTACATTCAACAGCAAGGACCTTTGTTGATTTGCAGAGATAGCCAGCATCAGTAAGAACCTTAAGACATTTCTCTGGATCTGAAACCACCATACGGATGATACCGTATTCAGCGGAATCGTTAGTTACTGAACCAAGGATGTTAATTCCGTTTTCGCACAGAATTCCTGTGATATCCTGAAAACACCCCTTTTTGTTCTCAGCATAGATAGAAATTTGATTTAGCATATGTCTCCCTTTGCCCCTAATACTAACGGGCCTACTTTTTTCACAAATCAAAATTCTATCATTATGCCAAGATATGTCAAGTTTTAAAGTTTCTTCATATTTATGTCAATATTTGAAAATACATCAGTCAATGTACGTATTTGACACTATTCTGTCACAGCTATAGCTGTCCTCAATGATACACATTCTTTCATAGTTTCCAGTACCTGCATTTACAAGCCTTGCATATACACGATTTCATTTATGTTAATGAATTCCTGTGATACAAATCCGTTGTACTCTTCGGAGTTTACCATATCCGCTATGGCATCAAGCTCTTTTTGATCATCAATCACGGTATATTCAGCGTCATAATCCAGATAGTAATCGAATCCAAAAATGTTGTTGGTGTATACCCAGTAGGTCTCACCATCTTCCTCAAAATACAGAATTCCGTAGTTAAGGATTCCGCCATCAAGCTCCCACTCTTCATCTTCTGTAGGATCAAAATATTCAAGCTTACCTAAAGCACTGTAAAATTCATCTTCTCCGTCTACAAAGCCTCTAAAGCAATAATCATCGCCGCCACAATTGTTGACATACCTAAGGTCCAGAACATCGTCATTAGTAATAATATACTCAGACCCTATTGAGTCATTACCATCAAATGCTTTATAGCAAAGAAAATTGTCAGCTGAAATATTCCCTGGAAGTTCTGTAACATTCTTTGCGTCGTAGTCTACCTCTTGAAGCTCATAGCCACTCTCGTCTGTGGTATTAAAATAGAATGAAAATCCAAAGTAGTCCTGGGAATAATCATAGTCAGAAGGATCAGTTGACTGGTGCCCAGCGCTATTCTTGTCGCTACTGCCGTTCTTGTCATCCCCACCATTTCCGTTTTTGTCCTTTTTATCATCATTGTTACTGGCATGAGAATTATCTTTTGACTGATCATTAGATGTATCCTCATCGTGAGGAGTTCTTGAATCCTCAGATGCACTTGAATCTCCAAGTGTGTAAGAAAAACCACATCCCGTAAGTGATGATGCAGTAATAGCTGTTGTAAGTGTAAGTGCTCCAAGCGTTAACAAGTTCTTTTTCATATAAAGCCTCCCTGTAGCTTATCTGCGTCTCTATCATATATACAAATGAAAATTGTTTTTTGTTGCAAATTCGATGTCTTATTGACACCTTGTCCATTTTATATATAATGATTAAAGATTTTTCTAAGTTTTTTCTTAGAACAATGCGACTCCATTTCGGAGGTTCAAATCGCATTTTTTCAATTATTTATTAGGGAGTATTCAATGATTGTAGAAAAAATTACTGCAGAATTGCAGGCATTGAATGAGATTCTCGCACTAGCTCAAAATGACTCTTCTAATGCACCAGAAGGAAGTTTAAGGATCACTCATTCAAGAAACAGAACCGCTATGTATCACAAAAAAGATAGCCACGATCAATTTGGGACGTATGGATGGCGAAGATTACCGTGATTCATTCTTTTGGAAGTTCAAACACTTTAGTAAGATGGGGCTCAAACAGGGCGACAATTTGATAATGTTATTTGAAGATAAAGATCACCAGTTTAATATCGGCGACCATGAGGAATGGTTAAAAGAACTATTGTTGAATTGATACAGGCTTAGGTCATTGTAACAGGATTAGATTGTGATGACAGGCTTGGATTGTGATAACAGGCTTTATTCTGGATATCTTGGATATAGGCCTGCAGTTTTCTTGATTATTTTGCTATATGGCAGGCTTGATTTCAGAAACACTTTAAATCAAGCCTGTTTTTTCCCGAATCTTCAAGCTCAATGACAGGCTTCAAATCAAGAAGTCCTCATTTTAAGCCTGCTTTTACCTAACAAGCTCATAAAAATAGCAGGCTTGAATTCAGATATTCTCAACTCAAGCCTGCTTAAAAATCTATTCTCAACAATGTTCACTTGCCAGCATTCTCACAATGCTCACAACGCCCTCGGCGCTTGCAAGGGACGTCACCATACGCTTCTTCCAGATCTTATCTAAAGAACGCCATCTCTCTATCCAGCTCTTTGGCGATATCGTTGAGGTCGCTTGCCTTCTGGGACAGCTCTTCCATGGTTGTTGAAAGGTTCTCCATAGAGGACTTGGTCTCCTGTGAGCTTGCAGCGTTCTCCTCAGAAATTGAGGAAAGACTGGTGATAACATCACTGATGGCATTGCTGGCCTTCTCTGACTTATCAACATTAACAACGATGTCTCTTGTAAGAGCAATTGACTTGTTGATGTCTTCGATAAGAGCATCAACCTGCTCGATAGTTCTGTGGATGGTGCTACGCTGGTTCTGCATGATTTCCTGAACACTACCGGCTTCTTCCATGGTCTTGTTGGAGTCAGCAGAAAGACCCTTCATAGCTTCCTGGATATTACTTGCAGCATCTGCGGACTGATCAGCAAGCTGTCTGATTTCATCAGCAACTACCGCAAATCCCTTACCAGCCTCACCTGCTCTTGCTGCCTCGATAGAAGCATTAAGAGAAAGAAGGTTGGTCTGTGCAGCAATGGCATCAATAATTGTGACAGCTTCACTGATGGTATTAACTGCTGTGTTGGTATTTCCAATAAGTTCAACAATGCCTTCAATGGCCTTGATTGTCTCTCTTGTGGAAGTTCTAAGTTCATTAAGCTTATCCTGGCTGGCAGTGGAATTGTTCTGCATAGAATCAGCAAGTCCCTGCATCTGATTGGTATTGTCAGTAATAAGCTCAATTGCTGTATTGATATCCTCTACTCTCTGAACCGCATCCTGAAGTGACTCAGCCTGGCTGGCAGCACCAGTAGCAACCTGAGAAACAGAAACAGTTACGTTCTCAGCAGTAGCAGAAATTGTCCTTACTGTATCATTAAGATATCCAGCAGAGTTGTCCACCTCATCAGAGGATACTCTCGCACTTCCAATAACACTTCTGACTTTCTCAGCCATGTTAAACAGGGCGCTGGACATTTCTCCAAGCTCATCCTTACGATTCTTAACCTTCTCAGAAAGATGAATCTGCAGATCACCGGTAGCCATCTGACGAACTGCCTTAACATTCTCATCGATAGCTTTAATAATATTCAGTACATAAATGACAGTCATAATAGTTAGCGAAATAATGATAAGACTTGCCAAAGTGATCATGGTCTTAATTCTGTCATTGATGTAAGTAGAAATCTGAACCTTAGGAAGTCCAACGAAAGCCATTCCATAAACGCTTCCATCTTCATCGCTGATAAGAGGCTCATAAGCAACGTAGTACTTAGCGCCATTAATAACAACGTTCTGCGCGCTGTAGGACTGTTTCTGTTTGATAACTGCTTGTATAACAGCATCTCCAGCCTTAGTACCTATTACTCCTTCAATACTAGAACGTTCTCTTGTATCCCCCAAAAAGTAAGTATAATCATAGCCAGTCTCTTTGTTCATGTTGGTTTCAAGCTTGCTTAAATCTTCATCTTCCCCAGCATATTTAAGCACCATAGCATAAGACTTACACGCTGCTATAACGCCCGTTTTAACTTCTTCTTCCATTCCTCTACGTAAATTGATAACACCAATAAGTGTGGCAACAGAGCCAACAAGAATAAGTGCCAGCATTACAAGGCCGGTCAATATGACTCTAAGAGAGGTTATTTTACTTTTTTGTTCCATAAGGTACCTCCAAAATAGGGGTGTAAAGTTAACGAAAAAGCCTCAATTAATATACTAACATAACGTCCCCTTAGAAGAATAATAAACATTTTATTAAAATCAGAGTTCAAAAGTGAAACATTGTTTCATGTTTTGGAACAAATTCATCAGAATCAAGATATTCATAAATACTTTTAAGTAATGCTCTAGCCTCTGGGTGTTCCATCAAATTCTGAAGTCCCATGGAGGAACACAAAATTTTACCGTTCAAAACCTTAGCCTCATAGAGCATAGCCATTGGCCTTAAGGAAACATAGCAGTCCATCTCAGTCACAATCGCTTTCACATATTCAGGCAATACAAAAGCCCTCTGTGACGCCATATAGAACCACTGCCACTCTCCAAACTCCCTTGTTGGGAAATTCCTAAATATGGGATGCTCAGTATCTATCAGAAGTCCCATAGCTCCCTCCTGAGAAGGAAAAGTCCCCACAGACCAAAAGTCCGTAGTAAACTGAGCCTTTATGCTATCAGGAATTGCCTCCTTGGTGGAATCCGGCGAATAGTACACAATTCCGCCATTTTGAAGCACATCCCTTGCCTTATCATCCAGCACCCTTGTTTCATGCACTCCCTCAGGGCATACAGGCTCAACCTTTGGATAAACCCAGACTGGATAGGAGGTCTCAATATCTCCCACCCGGATCTTCAGATCGTACCTGACAGGTTCCCCTATCTTATTAAAAGAAATCTCTATAAAACCAAGGCTTGTGACGGTGCCCACTGGGCAAGTTGTGTAAGCAGCACCTCCAACGCCCTGCGAGGAATTCTCAGCGGAAATGAGCTGGTACTCAAATCCCCCCGGCAGCTCCGTCTTCCCATAATTTGCCACCTTGACTTCCGCCCTAAGCACGTCCCCTTCTTCGTAAGTGTACCTATCCATCACACCCAGCACCACCTGGCTATTAAAGAACTGCTTAAACCTTTCTGGCTCAGAAAACGGATAAGGCTTACGCTTCAAGTGAGAATTGAGCATCCCCACAAGGGCCGTTCCCTGCCCAGTAAAGTCCTGAAGTCCAAGAAGTGAAATGCCAGAAAGCCCAGTAGTCCTAAGGACAGCCTCCACCTCTTCCCTGTATGCTAAAAGAGCTATCTCTCCTGTGGCAGAAACTCTTCTCTCCCACTCACTATCAGATATTCCAAGGGCCTTTCTTCTATTATCAACAATGACTAGATTATCAGGCCTTGTTACTCCTTTAAATAATTCCAGTTCCTTCATGTCAGGCAGAACCTCGTACTGCCCAACTTCAAAGGTAAATACAGGCTTTTTAAATTCCTTCCTGATCTCAGCCAGCTCTTTATCAAAGTTCTTGGTGGTATCAGGCATACAAGTGTTGATATAGCCATCGTTCCCACTAAGCCTTAGCTTCTTATCATGGAAAGCCATGGAAGTATAAAAGTCGCTTTCAGGATCCGTTCCCTTTTCTCCATAGAAATTATTGGAGCCCCAGGCATAAAGCCTTGTTTTATCAATACTTCTAGCCACCTCCATGAGGTGATGCATGGTTTCTACGCTTGCCTCGTCTCCATGAAGCTCGTTGCCAAGAGTCAGCATCACAAAGGATGGATGGTTAGCGTAGGTCTTAAGAATCTGGATCAGCTCATTCTCATAGAAGTCCCTGCTCTCCTCAGAAGAAAATGCATCCCTTGGATTCCAGTTTGGAAGTTCAGGCTGGATCATCATTCCCATCTCATCCGCCGCAGCAAAGGCAGCCTCCGGAGGACACCAGGAATGGAACCTTACGCAGTTAACACCGTAGGAAGCATAGGTCTTCATTGCCTCCTTCCAGAAATCAAGATCCATAGGTCCATAGCCAGTCTCTGGGAACAAGCCGCAGTTTGCCTCACTCCTTAGGAAAATCCTTCTTCCATTTATCGTAAGCCTTCCTTCTTCATCATAGGCAAACTCCCTGATTCCAAAGGTTACATTCTTTTTATGTAGCTCTTTTCCCTCTGATAAAAGAGCTATCTTAATAGAGGCAAGGTTCCCCTCACCCTCATCCCACCTGTTGTTCAGGGCATTATCGTTAAGTCGTACATTGCGAAGCTGCACAGATGTGGGGCCGTCGCCATGAAGAGTAACTGGAATAGCCTTCTCTTCCTCAAGGCAGTCTCCAGAAATTATGATTTGATAATTACACTCATCTGACTTTGAAAATTTATCATTTCCAGCATTGCTGTCACAGTTAGCATCAGCATTCTTCACACAGCCAGCATCAATCTCAATCATAAGAGAGACGCTGTCCGCACCATCCACAAAGGGATAGACGTATGCAGAGCTGATGAACACTGGCTCTTTTTCATCAATGAAGATATTGCCAAGTACGCCGTTCCAGTTGGTCTGGGTCTCATCAGTGGCAGCTGATGAAAAGGTAATGTCACGATAAGGCATGCCAGGATAGGTGTTATCCACCACAATCTCAATAAGACTCCCCTTTTTAAGGTAGTCTGTGACCTCAAAGCGAACTGGGGCGGACAGGCTAAAGCTACGAAGGGGAACGTTCTGCCCATCAATGATAAGCGCCGCAGCCCTGGTTCTTTCGGCGATAAAGAAATATCTTTTATCAGGACTTACCTCACCATCAAAGGTCCTGGAATATACGGCAGGGCCTTCGTAGGTGTAGTTACGGGTTAGTCTGGTGGCAATCCTGGGATCCTTGTCCGCCATCTTGCCTGCAGCCTTCTCCCTATCCTCCACGTCAGGGTGCCAGGCCTTAGCTACCTTATCAGGCTCTCCAAGTCCGTTCTCATCAAGGCTTCCGGGAAGAAAGCCCATTTTCTCCACGCCGTTATTAAGTTTGATCTTCCATTCACCACTTAGATTGAATCTCATTACGCAGTCCTCATGATCTTCTGAATATCACTGCAAAGTGATAAGTATATTCTCGCATTCTGATGGTTCATATCAAAGGAAAGTGCCTTCATGAAATTCTCGCTGGCTTCCTCTGTATTGCCAAGGCCAAGGTATCCAAGGCCCATAAGATAGTAACAATGGGTCTGGTTTTTCTTGTCCATATCCACATCAAACACGGTCATATCCGGCATGGACACTGCAAAGTAGTCCATCTTGAACTTGTCTCTTAAATGCTTTTCGCCGTAGTCAAGAAGCTTGTAGCACTTAGCCTTGGCCTCCTGGGTTCTGTGCATCCTGTAGTAGGCATAGCCCTGGAACAGAATCATATCTGCAGGCTGATCGTAGTAGTACATAACACCAGCCACCTCAGAAGCCCCAAGAACGGCCTTTTCATAGTATTCTCGTGACTTTTCCTCATCTCCAAGGTACTCAGTTACAAGGCCCAAATAGAAGTAAATGTTGTTATCCTTGGTGCCCTCAAGCCTTCCTTCACCCAGGTTCTCAGGATAGGATATAGCCTTTTCAAGATACTCCCTGGCCTTTACCAGATTTGCAGTTTCGCCGCTCTCAAACTCAGAGATGATCTGCCTTGCCATGCAGGTAAGAGCCACCTTGTACTGGCCTGTAATCTTGCCCTCAGCTCCCTCCCAGGTCTTGAACTCATGGCGCTCAATCATCTCAAGAGCCTTCTCGTAGCGACCCATATTGTTAAGAAGGGTCACATACTCAGTGTAGAGATCATCCCTCTTTTCGATGAGCTCTATATTCTCCTCAAAGGTCCTGAGCCTGTCCTCAAAGTCTGTACCCATGATCTGGCGCAGCTGATCAAGCTCAAGGAATACTCTGGCATCGCTCCTATCAAGCTCAAATGCCCTTGTTAAAAGAGCTAACGCCTTCTCCTTAAAGCTTCCGCCACGCTTGTTGTAGTATGCAATTGAAAGATTACGAAGAAGCGTAGGGAAGGTATCAACCATCTCCATGGACTTCTCCCAGTTCCCAATTGCCTCTTCATACTGAAGCTTATCGTAGTATAGGCAGCCCAGATAGTAGTACGCTCTGGCTCCCTTTGGATTTTCTTTTATAGCCTCCTTGAGAACATAGATGTCCTCAAGCTTATTAGGAAAGCACAGATATGGATCGCACTTCTCAGCCATCTTCACTTCGCGTTTTGCTTCCTCTGGCATCTCAAGGCGTCTGTAATAAACCGACTTGTAATAATGCACAAGGGGACTCATGCCGTCGTAGAAGGACAAGGACTCAATTGCGGACTGATAAAAGCCGCTCTCAGCCAGGTCCCTTGCCAAGTTAAGGTATGTCTCCTCGTTGTTTCTTAGTTCCTGCTTAAATCTTCCAATGCTGTCGTTTGTCATTTTCACGTCTAAATCTCTTTCTAGTAATGGTCCATCTGTCTTATTAGATGTGATGTCTGCAGTTACAAGTAGCTGTGCAAAGGTTGATACATTGTCGAACTGATCAAGAGAAAGGTTCTCTTCTATCTGCCTCTTGGCCCTTTCAAATCCTTCTCCTTGCCCTACTTCCAACATGATTAGCAAAAGAGCTTTGAGGCCCCGGCCCTTTACGTTATGAGTATTCTTAACAAGGCTCTTTTCCACAAATTCAAGACTGCTTTCATAGTCGCCTCTTCTTGCGCTTATTACAGCCAGGAAGTAGAAGCCCATTTCCTGCTGTTCGCTGGACCAGGTGGCCTTATAGAAGGCATCGAAGGCCTCGTCGTACCTTTCCTGGTAAAAGAGCGAAAGACCTAAATTGTAGATTGCTTCACTGTCGTAAGGATTAGGGTTAAAGGCTGTGAGTCTTTCTATAGCTGTCCTAAAGTACTCCTCTGCCCTTTCAAACTGACCTCTCCTAAGTAGAAGCAAGCCGTAGGCATTGTTGATCCTTGAATCCTTAGGATCTCGTTTTAAGCCCTCAAGATAATAAGGGTCTGGAAGGAAGGTGGCATGCCTGTACTGCTCGATGTGCTGGGCTGTTAAAAAGAGCTCTTCATTTGTCTGAATTTCCTCGGGAGCTTTTGCTGCCTTAGCAGGCTCTGCCAGCTCCGGAATCCCTGGATCTACTTCCTGATAGGAAACCAGCTCTTTTCCCTGATGATAGACGGTTACCTTGATTTTGTAGCGGTCAATTTGAGAATTACATGCCATCTCAGTATCATGAAACTTCTCATGACTCAAATCTATAGTCTTGGCATTCTCACAATTGATCAGCTTGGAAATGTCTATATTACCGTCATAAATCTCAGTTGGCGAAATATCAACACTTTCTGTATATATTTTCCTTTCCTCATATGTTACCACAATCTGGGCATTTTCAAACCTTGAAGTTGCATAGATGCAGATGTGAAGTCCATCTTCAGAAAGCTCACTTTTTAATGCCGCATTGATAGTGGCGTTCTTAACCTGTCCCACTTCCTTATAGGGCATGAAATACTGCTTGAAGGTCTTCTCCTCATAGGGCTTAAGCCAGGTAAAATCAGGCTGATTGTCACAGAACATTCCTGTCATCAGCTCAATATAAGGGCCATCCTCATCAGTAAGGTTCCTGTCCCAGGCCTTTCCGAATTCTCCGCAGCCCCAGGTCCACTGTTTCTTGCCTGGAGAGATATGATGATCTGCAACATGGAGAAGGCCTGCCTTCTTCTGGTAGTCATAGCCCCCAACAAAGTCATAGTCTGACTTCTCCGCCATGTATGATGTCGGAACCGGAATATTCTTGTATCTTGAAATGTCTACACCTTCGCTATAGTCGTGCTTGTAATATTCGCCTGTGGCAATTGGGAATCTGGAGACAGCTCTTTTGCCATGGTCGTAGACGTTGTGAACATCTGGAGGAAAGATGGACTGGGTGTAGTCGTTGACAGAAACCGCAGGGTTAGCCCACCAAAGGAAGGTCTGGGGCAGCGGAGTTCTGTTGTAGAGCTGGCCTGTGATCTCGATGTAGGCCTTTCCAGGGTACAGGGTGAATTTAGTAATCTCCTTGGTACCATACATTCTGTCCACGTCACCGGTTATCAGGGTTTTGGAGCCGTCTTCGTTCTCTTCAATCTTGTAATCCACAGGGCTGTAGGTGCTGGGTCTATGGTGCTGAGGCCAGTTAAATTCAATACCTCCAGAGATCCATGGACCTGTAAGTCCCACTAGAGCTGGCTTTATAACCTTGTTGTAATAGACAAAGTCGTAGTCGTTGGTCTTGTCGTAAGCCCTCTGAATCCTGCCACCAAGCTCAGGAAGGATCATGATCTTAATGTATTCATTCTCAAGAAACACAGCTTTCCAGCCGTGCATAGTCTTCGTGCTGCTGATGTCTGTTATATTTGGAAGGGGATAGATCTTGCCTGTGCTTCCCTGATAGACTCTCTTTTCAAGGAACATTGGGTTCTTGTCAGGCTTACCCACCTCATAGGTTGGGATGTTTACTACTTCTTCCCAGATCTTAACTGTATCCATATGCCGCTCCTATTCTTATTTCTTATTCCTTATTTCTCTTCCCTATCTCTTTTTCTCTCTTTATCCTGTGTATGTATTTGCTCAATCTCGCTTACTAAACACATAAAAATTGCTCTCAGATTATTTTTCCAGATTCTGACTATTACATGTGCTTATATCTCGATATTACAAATATTCTCAGGTTTGAACAATCAATAATCTTGCCCTATAATTAAGAAAAATTGCTCTGTTTAACAAAGGAGATTTTTATGTTTTCAACAGAAAATAATGTGGATCCTAAAAGCACATATTTCTTCAATACCCCATCAACGGGAGCCAGAGAATTATTCTTTTATCCAACGATTCTTGGTAACTACACCTATTCAAACGCCTACAATCTAAAGCGCTCCAGCTTTGACAGCTTTCTTGTGATGTTCATTGTTTCTGGGAATATGTCTATTAAGACTGAATACTTTGAAGGAGATGCCCTTCCTGGAAATGTGGTATTCCTTGACTGCTACAGGATGCATGAGTACAGCGCCAACGCAAGATCTCAGGTTCTGTGGATTCATTTTGACGGATCTCTTGCAAGGGCCTACTATGACAGATTCCTTTCTGCCAAGAATGGCAATATTTCTGTCCCGGTTAACCCTGTTAAGATACAGCGCTGCTTTGAAGACATAATTGGGACCTACGAAAAGAGCCTTAGCGTGGATGAAGCCGTTGTCTCCCTTAAGATTTCAGCTCTTTTGACAGAACTTCTCATCAAGGAAACCAAGGCAGAAAGTAACAAAGAGTCGCTACTAAGAGCCGCAGCCAGCTATATCACTGACAACTTTGCCTATGACATCTCCTTAGAGGAACTGGCTTCCAAGATCGGCCTTAGCCCCTATTACTTTTCCAGAGAATTTAAAAAAGAGATAGGAGTTCCGCCGCATCAGTATCTGCTTGAAACTCGTATCTCTTATGCTGAGTATTTATTGTCCTCCACTGAAAAGCCAGTGTCGGAGATTGCCTATTTATCTGGATTTAAGGATACACACCTGTTCACTCCCTGCTTTCGCAAGAGGACTGGCATGACCCCAAGTGCTTATCGCGATGTAAAAAGAGCTATCAACTAAAGAAGATCTCTATGCCGATGGCGATAAGGATAAGTCCGCCGATGATCTTGGCGTAGCTTGAAAGCTTTGTTCCAAACTTGATACCAAGCTTAAGTCCAACGTAGCAAACCACGTATGTAACTGCGCCGATGATGAAGGCGCTAAGTAATACCTCCCAGATTCCGTACTGGGAAATTGTAAATCCAACTGATAAGGCGTCGATTGATGTGGCAATGCCCTGAAGAACCAGGAGCTTGTTGGAGATGTGCTCTCCCACATCGTCGATGCCATATAATCTGCATTTCTCAATGTCGCATTTCTGACATACGCCACCACCTGTGCATTTGATCTGAGCTCTTTTATCAAGGATACCCTCGATGAGCATCTTGCCACCAATGATTGCAAGAAGGATCAATGCGATCCATGGGATAAACTTCTGGAAGCCCTCAAAGAACTCTGCAGCGTAATGAACAAGGAACCAGCCGATAACAGGCATCATGAACTGGAAGCCTGCATAGACTCCGGCCATCTGATGGCGTCTAACCTTACTCATCTTATTATCAGCAAAACCATTAGCCAGTGAAACTGAAAAAGCGTCCATGGCAAGGCCAAAGCCAAGCATAGCGCTGTTAAAGAAAAATAGAAATCCAAGTGCCATTGTTATTTCCTACCAAAATCTAGATTTACGTTGCCAAGGACTGTAATTATAGCACAATAAATGTCAAAGATGAAGCATGGTATCTGGAATGTCAGTTGTGGTCTTAAAAAGACATAACGAAAACGGGCATCCATTTTATAAATGAACACCCGTCTTCAGAACTGATTTTCCAATGGTCTTTACCATCCTTTATATATTTATCACATCCCTTTAGCAGCTCCTTGACATTCCCTGGCTACGATGAAGCATCGCCACCCTCGCTGTAAATGTCAGCTGCTCCGATAACCATTGCTCGTCTACGATGAAGCTTATGCCATCTCGACTGCGTAGGTTTTATCTACAATGTGATTGTAAATATAATATACCATCTCGGTTCAAAGTTGTCAACCATCTTTGCAAATTATTTTCAAATTGTCTGAATATTCTGACGATTTGAAATGAGGGGCTGGTGCCATGTCTTTACCACTGTTCGCGTTTACTCGTTGTGACTTCCATCGGCTCATATCAGAAAAATGTCTCATTTCACAGTCGTTCAGAACACTCGACATTTTTCTGATATTTCACCGTGGAACTCATCAACTCCTGCAAATGCCTCACATTGGTAAAGACATGGCACCAGCCCCTTCATTATCAAGTCCTCTACAAATCTCAAAAAATAGGAGTCAAGAAAACTCTTGACCCCTTTAGTTATTCACACCTCACGGTTTCCTTTTAGTACTTCCCTATAGTCCTCTAGATTCTTTCTTAGGAGAACTGGAATGTCCAGTTCGTATGGGCATTTGGTTTTACATGCGCCGCAGTTGACGCAAGATTCGATCTTCTCCATTTCCTGCTGCCAGTGCTCGGAAAGCCAGGATTTACTTGGAGCTCTTCTAAGCATCAGTGACATACGGTTACAGTTGTTGATCTCGATACCTACAGTACATGGCATGCAGTAGCCACAACCTCTGCAGAAGTCGCCCATAAGCTCTTTTCTCTCGAACTCAATGAAGCTCTTAAGCTCATCATCAAGAGCAACATCGGTATCCATGTAGGAAAGCCACTCATCCAGCTCTTTTTCCCTCTGAATGCCCCAGATAGGTACTGTGCCATCAAACTGGCTTACAAAGGCCATTGCAGCCCTGGAATTAGTGATAAGGCCGCCAGCAAGGCCCTTCATGCAGATGAAGCCAACATTATTCTCATTGCAAAGCTTGATAAGCTCAATTTCTTTATCAGTGGCAAGGTAGCTAAGAGGGTACTGAACAGTCTCATAGAGGCCGGAAGTAGCCAGCTCTTTGGCAACGCCGATCTTGTGGGCTGTTCCACCGATATGTCTTATCTTTCCCTGCTCCTTGGCCTTAAGCATGCACTCGTACATGCCTGTGCCATCGCCTTCTTTCCAGCACTGTCCCATGAGATGAAACTGATAAATATCTATATATGAGGTCTTGAGAAGCTCAAGAGAGGTCTCAAGATCCTTCCAGAAGTCTTCAGGAGTCTTGGCGTGGGTCTTGGTGGCTATGATGATATCTTCTCTCTTCACATAGCCATCGCCAAAGGCAAGACCAACCTTCTCCTCACTGTCAGAGTAAGCTCTTGCTGTGTCAAAGAATCTCATTCCACCGTCGTAGGCTTTTCTCAAAAGAGCTACTGCCTCGTCCTTAGTAACTCGCTGAACAGGAAGTGCGCCAAAGCCATTCTGTGGAACCGTAATGCCAGTACGTCCCAGGGTAACATTCTTCATAGCCAAATCTCCTTATAAAATATCAAAAATCACAGATCTGGGGCATCAACTTATCTTTGCCAATCTGGCCCCGTCACATCTCATACTTCAATAATAATTCTACCATTCCGAAGAACTCTCGCACAACATAGTGAATGCCTACTGGCATTAAAGTTGTTGCTGGAACAGATTCCGCGTTTTTATAGCCTGTATGTCTTGCAATTGTCAGGGCTCTGTACTCGTGGAAGGAATTGGTGACGATTCCCACAGAAGCCTCTGGATCTCCGATGATCACAAGGCTGTTGGCCAGATTCTCTTCAGTGTCTCTGGATTTATCCTCTAAGATAATCCTGCTCTCATCAATGTCGTAGTGGGCAAGGAGGTAGTTCTTTATACATTCTGCCTCACTTATCTGCTCGTCGATGCCCTTGCCACCTGATGCAATAAGGACAGTGTTCTCATTCTCCTCCATGTACCTGGCAGCTCTTTCTATCCTTACACGAAGTGGGTTGGTGGGCTGATCTCCTATCATGCCAGCGCCCAGAACCACCACGTAGTCAAGGTCCTTGGAAGGGTGGGCTGTCATGGCCTTTACGATTTTGAATTCTGTAAAAAGAAATATAGACAGACAGATAACAAATGCCACGCGGTAGATCCACCTAAGAACTCCGGGAATCTTGAATCTTTCGTTACCATCAATATGGCCCTTTATCATCCAGACTCTAAGTGCGCTAAAGGCTGCGATCAACGCCCAGAGCCAAACCCATGAAAGCCTTAAACCGCCGCCATAGGCAAGGCAGGTAACGAAATAACAAACTGACCAGATGAATAAGAGGAAATATCCATACATGATGACTTTAGAAAATGTCACTTTGCCATAGCCAGCATAGCGACTGGTCTTGTCGCGGTACTCAAGATATTCATTTCCATAGGTTGCCTTAAGATAGCTTTCCTCCTGAAGGATCTGAAGGTGAAGCATTGTGACTGCTATAAATGTAATTATGTACAAAACCGGGTTAGCGTACATAAGAAGGATTCCAATATACACAAGGTCAAAACCAAGAAAGGCAGGGTTTCTTGAATATCTGTAGATGCCTTCAGTTACGAGATTTCTCTTTTCATCGTCCTTGGCAACTCCCGCTCTCCAGCTATCTCTCATGGTCCAGACAGCAAGGAAGAATACGATGTCACCTACGACTCCAAAGTAAACGCCTATTACTCTCCAGATAAAGGCAAGGCTTGATCTGCCAATCACTATGGAGATTACCTCAACCAGAGGAATCAGGCATGTGGCGATCTTCATGATAACCTCGATGTAGAAGCCCTTGTCGTGGACCTTGCCCTTGGCTATCTGGTCTGTGACGATGCCCTTTTTCTTTTGGATCATCATTTTGGCAAAATATATTCCGTAGAAAACTGCCATTATTAGAAGTGCAAGTATTTTGTATTCCATCGTTCTCCCCAACTCAGTTCAATAATTATCTGTTTATGCACAAATGATCAGTGTATTATCATCTCCACTTATTGATGTCATCCTTCTCGATAATGGTCATAAGAAGGTGATCCTCGGAAAGCTTAACGTTTGGATTAACGTAGCCCCACTTGCCGCCCTCTTTCTTGATGGCAGCAACGTTCATGTTGTATTTCTTTCGAAGGTTAAGCTCAATAAGATCCTTGCCGATCCAGGAATCCTTAGGGCGAAGCTCGATCATGCACAGGTTCTCATCAAGCTCAAAGTAGTCATGGATATGCTGAGAAGTGAGAATCTTGGCACTTCTGATACCACCTTCTTTTTCAGGGTCAATGATCTTGTCTGCGCCAACTCTTGTAAGAATAGCCTTCATTCTATCAGATGAAGCCTTGGCGATAACTACAGGCACGCCCTTCTCCTTAGCAATGGCCACGCTCATGATGCTGGCTGAAATATTGCCGCCCATGCAGACAATTACGATGTCCATGTTCTGAAGGCCAAGAGCTGAGATTTCGTCCTCGTTATTAAGATCTGCGCAGACAGCAGCTGTAACCTTTGGAGAAATATCTCTTATGGCCTTTTCATCAAAGTCCGCTACCAGCACGTCCTCACCCATATTGTAAAGTTCCTGTGCCAGTGAGCATCCATATTTTCCTAATCCTAATATTGCAATTGATTTCTTCATCCTATTCTCCTTTATTTCAAAAGCATATCCGTCTTATGCCACATAATTACATTCATTTGACATAATAGTTTATTCCACGTTTTCTTTTATCCGACGTAAAATGTTCCTTCTGAATAGTTTAACTTATTGTTATCCACACTGTTTCCTGAAAAGAATGCCACCAATGAAATCGGTCCTATTCTTCCAAGATACATGGCGATTATTACAAGGCTCTTACCCCAAGCATTAAGAGATGGCGTAAGCCCCCTTGAAAGACCTACTGTTCCGCAGGCACTTACTATCTCAAATAGCGCATCCTCCAGCGGCACCGGATTAACCATGGATAGAAGGATTGTGAGAATAAACACCGCCACAACTCCCACGAAGGTCACAGCTGAAGCCTTTCTCATGGAATCCTCAGAAACCCTTCTGTTAAAGATAACCTTGGCATCCTGATGGCGCACATAGCTTCTTACGTTCATGATAAGAAGGAACATGGTCACAGTCTTAACACCGCCTGCAGTTCCTATTGGAGATCCTCCAATAAACATGAGAACATAGGCCACAAGGCAGGAGCCATTATTAAGGCCGCTTTGAGAAAATGTGGTAAATCCCGCAGTTCTAAGGGTAATGGACTCAAAGAGACTGTTTACAAGCTTGCCTCCAATGCCCATGTTACCTATTGTCTCAGGGTTATTGTACTCAGCTATCAGGATTATAAGCATTCCGCCAAAGATAAGCGCAAAGGAAAAGCTTACAACCAGCTTGGTGTGCTCAGAAAGCCTTGTCCAGATCTTAATAGGATTAAAGCCTTTCTTCGTACCCTCTTTTACCCTGTCCATAACATCAAACCAAACTACGAAACCGATACCTCCCATAACAATAAGGAGCATGGTAACAGTCATCACAAGAGGATCACTTCTGTAGTCACCCATACTATTTGGTCCTATAACGTCCATTCCCGCGTTACAAAAGGCCGAGATGGAATTAAATATAGAAATCCATATTCCTCTGTCAGAACCGAATTCTGGCACGAATTTAATGGCATACAGAAGGGTTCCAACACCCTCCACCAGGAAGGTTCCCTTAAGAACCTTAACAAGGAAGGTCAAAAGCTTGGAATTGGAATTGAGATTAAAGGAGTCCTGAAGCAGCATTCTGTCAGTGAGCGAGAACTTGCGCTTAGTGACCACCATCAGCATAGATGCCACTGTGATCATGCCAAGACCGCCGATCTGCACCAGGATAATGATAAAGAGCTGTCCCACAAAGCTCCAGTGGGCATAGGTATCCACCACCACAAGCCCCGTAACGCACACACTTGTAGTAGCTGTAAAAAGAGCTGTCAATGGATCCGTCCAGGTTCCGGCAGCACTAGAAACAGGCAGCATCAAAAGAATGGTGCCTATAAGAATAGTCAATAAAAAACTCCCCGGTATAATTTGTACCGGGGATAGCTTTAGTTTTTTCATAAATCCCTCAAACAAATACTTATTATGCTCAAAAAACACGAGCAATCTGTATAATAAGTTACTTCTTATCAGGACAAAAGTCAAACCACATAGTTTCTTGATTAAGGCCTACAGAACCTGCTGATGGATCTTGTTCTTGGTCATGTCAAAGTAGTTACCTATCTGCTCAAGGAGCTTTCTCTTTTTAACAGTCTTAAGGATATAGCCCTGTGGCCTTAGAGAAAGAACCTTGGTAACAGTTTCCTTGTCGTCTTTGCCGGTAAGGAAAAATACTGGGATTGAAGCAGTTGCACTTTCACTTCGTATCATTTCAAGGACCTGGGCGCCGCTGGTTACAGGCATCTCATAGTCAAGAAGGATAAGGTCAGGAGTGTTCTTGGCAAGGTAGGTAATGGCCTGCATTCCGGAGTTAACGATTATCACCTTGTACTTTTCTGAAAGCCAGCTCTTAACCACCTTAAGGTAGGCAGGATCGTCATCTGCAAGAAGGATGGTCTTTCTAAGGTTCTCTTCGTTGTTCTTGGAGCTTACGTTAAGCATGACCTCGATCATCATCTTGATGTCCAGTGGCCTTGGGAACATATTCTCAATAAGTGAGCCTGGCATATAGCGCTTAAATTCTTCAATTTCCAGGTTATCCCCAATGACATTCACGTATTTATCCTGCTCGATGAACTTGTCTTTAAGGAACACCAGCCCCTCTTCGCAGCTGGCGATATAGTCTCCAAGGTAGATTAAAAAGACCTCACAATCGTCCACGTACTTAGATAGCTCTTTTACGTTAAGAGCACTCTTGTACACTTCGAAGTGCGCTTCCTTAAGATTATTCTCTATGGCGTCCACCATGAATGTGGAGCCCTGGTTAATGAGTAATAGCTTAGTATTCATAGAATTACCCTTCCACTATTGTTAATATCTCTTCCCAGTCGGCGTTGTTTACTGCGTTTTTGAGTTTCTCGTACCTCTCCTTTTCTGCCTCCGGAATGGAATAATAGTCTTTTAGGTTATCCATTACCGTTACCAGGCTGTCGTAGTCAAAGGCCATGGCTATTTCTTTTATGGTCATATAGGCTTCCGCCAGCTTCTCTTTAGAAATTTCCTCTTTCTGAGTAGTATATTCTTCTTTCTTAAGATAGCGATTAAGCATTGTTGCAAAGGCCTTGTGATAGATTAAAAGCTCGTCTGTAAGCTGATCTATCATCTCCACGTTCTCTTCATCTCCGGCCTTTTCAAGAGTTTCCGCCAGAGCTCCAATCTCCATGGCTCCCACCACGCGGGATGAGCTCTTAAGAGCATGGACCTTGATGGAATAATCCTTGATCCTTTCTTCTTTCCAGGCTTTATAAATTGCCTCATCCATATTGTCAGCAGACTCTGCATACACTATCAGAGCGTTTGTATAGGACTCAAGATCACCGCAGTTCTTAAGGCCTATTTTTTCATTCATAAGGGGCGCCTTAGTCATCCATACAGGAATCTGCTCAAATTCAGCCTCAAGCTTGGCTACGTCCACCCTTGTCACCAGATCCTCAGGCAAGTACTCCATAAGTCCCTGCTCAAGGATCTCACCGTGGATCGGCTTAGTAAGGTAATTGTCAAAGCCTGCATTCAGGTACATCTCTCTGGATCCGGATACAGCGTTGGCTGTAAGGGCAATTACAGGAGTATCGTAGTTAAGTCCCTCTCTATCCTCCTTGATGTGCTGGAGGCATTCGATTCCGTCCATCTTAGGCATTCTGTGATCCATGAAGATGATGTCGTACTTTTCTCTCTTTATCATCTCAAGACACTCTTGTCCGGATGTGGCTGTATGAATCTGAATTCGAGTCTTTTTAAGAAGGTTCTTAAATACCGTAAGATTCATTTCGGTGTCATCCACCACCAGAATCTTGGCGTTTGGAGCAATAAAGCTCTCGTGGTATTCCTCTTTGGCGGACAGGGACCTTCTGATGGCATCCTCAAAGTCTCCAATTGGCGTCTCGTCCACCACCTTCTGCTTAACATCGAAGTAGAATCTGGAGCCTACGTTATACTCACTTTCTACCTTAAGCTCACTTCCCATGAGCTTAAGAAGGTTCTGGGTGATGTTAATTCCAAGTCCCGTACCCTCTATAGTTCTATTTCTCTTTTCATCAACTCTTTCAAAGGATGAAAAGAGCTTATCCATATCTTCAGGTTTAATGCCGATTCCAGTGTCCTCTACAGAGATTTCCAGGGTAATGACCTCATTATCTGCAAACCTTTCGTTGCCTTCAAGGTTCCTTGCCACATTGTCATCAAGCTCTGCCATCTCTTCAAGGGAGCAGGCTTTCCAGCGCACGCTAAGGACAACGCCGCCTTTATGAGTGTATTTAACAGCGTTGGTAAGTATATTAGTCACAACCTGTTTAAGTCTGATCTCGTCGCCGTACAACAGGTGTGGGATCATTGGGTCTAAACTAAGCCTAAACTCAAGGCCTTTATCTTCAGCTCTTTTACGGACCATATTAACCAGGTCGTTAAGGACAGAAGCCACCTCGTATTCCACAGGAACGATCTCCATCTTGCCGGCTTCTATCTTGGAGAAATCCAGGATATCGTTGACGATTCTAAGAAGGTTAAGGCTGGCAGTCTTGCTGTTCTGGGCATACTCGATTATCTGCTCATCCCTGCATTCTCTAAGGATCATCTCATTCATTCCCATGACAGCAGTTATAGGGGTTCTGATCTCATGGGACATATTTGAAAGAAATGATGACTTGGAGGAGCTGGCCTGATTAGCAGCATCGTAGGCGTCTTCAAGCTCTTTGGTGGATACATCCACAAAGGATATGAGTCTGTCCAGCAAAGGTTTTACCGCCTTTTTCTCTTCTTCAACACTTACTATGACATCCCCAGAACCCTTGGTGCATTCGCCCTCTCTAAGCCCCAGCACTGCAAGGGCCGAATTAAGAACTCCGCCCTTTCCCTGGCTCTTAAGGATTTCTGGACCACCAAAGCCATATAAGAGTTCTTTATGATTCTTCTCAAAGCCTTGTATTTCCTGTGTTGCCCGCTCATGGAGGAAATGATATCTGTTATAGCAAACGCTTATGATCAGGGCCTGGGAACCGAACTTTGCAACTTCTTCTGCTGCCTTCTGGGCAGCCCTGATTACTTCAAAGGGCACTCCAAAGGAAAGCTTTATTTTTTCATTGGACTCAATATCCCCGGCTACGAAAACCACGCCGTTCTCGTTAGTGTAAATAGGGACCCTTGCTATCATTGCACCATTTCTTTGTACCGTGATAGGGAACTCACACACGTTGTCTGAGAAGTACTCATCCACATCTATGTCCAGATACTTTTTGTAGATCTCTACAGCTGGCATTCCGTCTATCTCTGTGATTCCAGTATTGCCGAATCTGTCGTATTCAGCATTTGCTGTTATCTGCATAGCCTTTCCAAGACTGTTCCAGCCAAGGACATACTTAACCACATGTCTGAGCTTTTCGCCAGAAAGAACTACAAATACGCAGCCCCAGTTTATAATGCCATCTCCAATTGAAAAGATTGAAGAAATCCTTGTATCTGCTACATAGTAATTATTTGAACAGGCCATTTCTCCAAAGAAAGAAATGTGCTCATCAACGTTTGCTGCCACAGCGTCCAGCACTCTATAGAAGTATCCAATTGAATTAACGGGATATGTAAGAACCGCCCTTACATCAGGCGTATTATTTATTGCTTTGGTAAAAAGATCTATGATCTCCTCCTCAGAATATCTGGAGGCCTCATAGGTATAAAGATCTACTTTTGAAGATTCAAAGAAAATAAATGAGATAGAAATGCCATTCTCATCCCATTTGTCACTACTATTCATAACAGCAAGACCGGAAACAACAGCCTTAGGCATAGATCTTTTCAGACCATCTACGTAAGGCCTTGCTTCCTCGCTGTTAAAACCATTTACATACATAAGGGCAAGCACACTCATAGCTTCCTTAAATGCAGGAAGCTCCTTGATTTCAGCGATGCAATTATTCAGTTCGTCTAAATCCCTAACAAAATAAGTGCGCTGCTCCATACAAAACCTCACAATAAGACTATGATATCACTCTAATTATACATTATTGACGGTTTTGCGTGTATTAAATTAGCATAAATTAGTCGGTTTGGTAGAAAACTTGCTGTTAAACTTTTTCCACTTTATCAGCAACTATATACATTGGGGCCTGAATATTCGTATTGGATAAGCGGAATATCTTTTTCCCAATGGTGATCCAATAATCCATATTAATCTGCTTAGCTTCTTCACCATCGATTATTTCAAGGAATGGTCCGTTTCCTTCGAAGGTAAAAGTAGTTCTGCACTGTATATACTCTACATTTTCAAATTGTAAGCACAGTGTATCCTCTTCTGCCTCGTCCAAGAATCCATGAAGAAGAATTTTATCCATTCCGCCATTTGATATTTCGAAATCCATCCAGTTGTAGTTGCTTAGTTCTTGGTTGATTTTTTCATCATCTGATGAAAGCTGCGAATTCGTTGCAAATCTTTCCTCGCAAGCTCCGAATTTTTTATAGTTTTCCCTAGCTTCATTTAAGGAAATACTATTTGGTCCTACAACCCTCTCCGGATTTCTATTTGCCATTTCATCATACTGCCAATAGCAAACCTCACATATTTCATCAATAGGGATAAAACTATCGTCAATAGTACGGTATCCACAACAAGGACAATTAGTCATTTTTCATTCACTTTCCTCAATGCTATGACTAATTCATAGCTATATTCCTTTATGATTACACCTTTCACTTAGTTAATAGATAAGTCTCGTTTTTCTTGAAGCGTAAGTAAATCTCTATAATCTGACGAAAAAACAATGACCTTATCCATTTCATAAGATTTAAATACATACTCTAACGGACATGTTATTCTTTGAATTACACTTGTATCCCTTCTTTTTGCAAAGAATTTACAAGCTTCTTTGCTCCATTCCATATACGAATCAGGCAACTCAGAAATAACTTTGCCATATTCAGCTGCTATTTCATACAAAAAATTAATCAGCGCTTCACCATCTAACTCACTAGTCTCTTTAGCAAATTTATCAAGAAGTTCTAGAGATGTTAATAAATCATCGCCTTTTCCCATATCGTGATTAGTTTCAAACTTCTTCCATAATAGTTCAAAACTATCCCTAAAGTACTCATGGTCGCTTATCTTTAACCGATATGGCGAGTTAAGGATATCATCCAATTCTGCATATCCACCATTTTCCAACCGTTCTTTCATATCTTCAACAGCTTTTTCAAATTCTTCTTCAGATGAACAGTTATACTTGATTCCTTTATTCAATCCTTTATAACAAAACACTATCTCATCTTGCTTTATTAAGTTTTGGTATATATATATCATCTGTGTATAACCATCAACAGTACGTTTATACATAGCCAATGGTTTTGTCATGATCATGGCCCCAGAGCATGAGTACGTATACCCATGCT
The DNA here is from genome assembly GCF_000622085.1 of Butyrivibrio proteoclasticus P6B7. Classification (GTDB taxonomy): domain Bacteria; phylum Bacillota; class Clostridia; order Lachnospirales; family Lachnospiraceae; genus Butyrivibrio; species Butyrivibrio proteoclasticus_A. The sequence goes on along the minus strand of NZ_JHWL01000004.1, from coordinate 182,846 downwards.
CCTTTGCTCCTGGCCCTATTACTTCTTTAATTATTTTTTGATATGTATTCTTCATTATTACGTGTATCGATTAATTATTTAACAACCTCTTTTTTTCCTGAAGCGTTAGTAAATTCTTATAATTTGATGAAAAAATAATAGGCTTGTTCATTTCAACTTTTTTAAAAACATATCCCAATGGACTTGTTATTCTTTGAATTACACTTGTATCTTTTCTTTTGGCGAAAAAGATTTCTGCTTGTTCACTCCATTCCATATATGAATCAGGTAATTCAGAGATTATTTTGCCATATTCAGCTGCTATTTCATATAAAAAATCTATTAAAGCTTCCCCCTCAAGCATACTAGCCTCTTTCGCATAATTATCAAGAAGTTCTAGCGATGTAAATAACTCATTGTCATTTCCCATATAGTGATTAGCCTCAAATCTCTTCCATAATAATTCAAAGTTATCCCTAAAGTACTCATATTGCTTCGTTTTCAAACGATAAGGCGATTTTAGAAAATCATCCAACTCAGCATATCCACCATTTCGCAGAAGCTCTTCCATGTTTAACACTGCCTGTCTGAATTCATTTTCAGATGAACAATTATATTTGATTCCTTTATTTAATCCTTTATAACAAAACACTATTTCGTCCATATCTATCAAGCTCTGATATATGTATATCATCTGATTAACCCCTTCGATATTTCGCGTATACATAGCTAATGGTTTTGTTATATTCATAGCTCCAGAGCATGAGTATGTAAACCCGTGTTCCTTTGCTCCTGGTCCTATTATTTCTTTAATTATTTTTTGATATGTATTCTTCATACTTACGCCTCACAACTATTTGCTGCTTTCATTATCGCTGAAACAAGTAAAAAGATTGCAAAAGCAGCAGCTAATTCAACTCCAAAAAACGCCATAATAGCATATACAGCAGCGGCTCCTGACAATACCAGCAAAATTGTCCCCACTATATTCCAATCAATATTAAGGTTTAGATAAAAATTAAAAGAAGAATTGGAATTTACTTGCTTTAAGTATTCGAGTTCCATTTCTAATCCATATTAATCTGCTTAGCCTCTTCACCATCGATTATTTCAAGAAATGGACCATTTCCTTCGAAGGTGAATTTAGTCCTGCACTGTATAAACTCTACATTTTCAAATTGTAAGAACAATGTATCCTCTTCTGCCTCGTCCAAAAATCCATGAAGAAGAATTTTATCCATTCCGCCATTTGATATTTCGAAATCCATCCAGTTGTAGTTACGTAGTTCTTTGTTGATTGTCTCTAACATATTAGCTCCGGTTTTCCAATCCACCGATGTCTCATTTAGGATATGCATTCCTCATCGTAAGGTTTTCTGACAAGTTTTATAAATCTTTCCTCACAAGCTCTATAATTTTTATAGTTTTCCCTAGCTTCATTTAAGGAGACACTATTGGGCCCTACTACCCTCTCCGGATTTCTATTTGCCATTTCATCATACTGCCAATAGCAAACCTCACATATTTCATTAATAGGGATAATACTATCGTCAATAGTACGGTATCCACAACAAGGACAATTAATCATTTTTTCATACACTCCTTCATTTACAGAAGTCTCTTTTTTTCATCCAGTGATAACAATCCTTTATACTTCGCTGCAAACTTGGGCATAGCTTTTATCTCATAGCTCTTAAATACAAGAAAAAGAACATCATTTCTTCTTTTAGCGACAGTACTATCTGATCGATTGACAAAAAATTTCCCATACTCTTCGTTCCATTCAGTATAGGAATTAGGTAACTCCAATATAACCTTTCCATATTCCGCTGCTATCTGGAATAAATAATCCAATAAGTCTTCTCCTGATATCAAATTCGCCTCTTTATAATATTCATCAAGAAGAATAAGCGCATTTTTTATATCTTTGGTATCACCCATATCATGATTAGCTTCAAACTTTTTCCACAAAGCTTCAAAATTATCTCTAAAGTATTCTTTCTGCTCTCTTTTTAGTCTAAATGGAGAATTAAGTAGCTCATCTAATTCATCATAACCGCCTTCTTGTAGTTGCTTTTCCATATCCAAAACAGCATTTCTAAAATCCTCATCAGATTTGCAAATATATGAAACGCTAGTTTCTAAACCTTTATAACAAAACTTTATTTCCTTTGGATCTATCAGATTTTGATATATATATATCATCTGATTATATCCATCACCTTTACGCGTGTACATGGCCAATGGTTTTGTCATAATCATGGCTCCAGAGCATGAGTACGTAAACCCATGCTCCTTTGCTCCTGGCCCTATTATTTCTTTAATTATTTTTTGATATGTATTCTTCATATTTACGCCTCACAACTATTTGCTGCTTCCATTATCGCTGATACAAGTAAAAAGATTGCAAAAGCAGCAGCAAATTCAACTCCAAAAAGCGCCATAATAGCACATACAGCAGCGGCTCCTGACAATACCAGCAAAATTGTCCCCACTATATTCCAATCAATATTAAGGTTTAGATTAAAATTAAAAGAAGAATTGGAATTTACTTGCTTTAAATATTCGAGTTCCATTTCCAATTCATATTCTAGCTCTATTAAAGCATCTGGGTTAAATTTTTTTCTAGCTTTCTCAATATATTCTTCCTCAGGAACCTTTACTAAAGCTTCCTGGCCATCAGGAATTTCTCCCACATATTCGTAATATATTACTCCTGGATTTTCTTCGAGAGTAAAATAAACTATATATTGCCCTTTATTTTCCAAAGAAGGAACAATATACAGAGGCTTAAATGTTGTTCCATATTCAACATCTGTTATATGTCCAAATCCAGGACTATCTGGCAACAAACCAATATATCGATCAATCTGTTGCTGAACCAATTCTGGATAAGTAATTTTGCTACCACCAGGATCAGCAGGATTATTAACACGTATATACTCATTAGCTGCATTAGCAGATTTAATCTCATACACTTCTGCAGTATCCCCAATGACCAACACCATGTCAGCATATCCTTTATTTCCATTTCCCTTCGATGATGCTCCAGGTATTGGAACTTCAACAAATCCCTGGACAATTTCACCATTTATTTCTTGTGGTATTCCATATTGCATCAGAAACAAAGCTTGAAGCATTAAATGCGCTTCTTTTCCTTCTTCCTTCGTGTAATGTCCATTTGGATCAGTATATTTCAATGGATTATTAGCACAATAAATATATAGATTATGAGTCTCTGGTTCAGCTTTTGAGATGTAGATTTCATCATCTTTTGATATAAATCGTCCTGATTGATTATCATAGTATCTCGCCTGAGCATACATATTTCTGTGCCCTGCATCAATTTGATAACCAGCAAATGCAAATGGCTGTATTATATTTCCATCAACATAATAATTCTTCCTAGATTTTGCCCAAGAAAAGCCATTATCAGAACATCCCAAAAGATCATTACCAAATTCGTCAAAAGCATAATCAAGCGCAGAACTTCCATCGGTTCCTGTTAATCGCATTACGCTTCCCACCTCATCATGGAGATAGTAATAATCAACCCCTGCTTTATTCATTGATACTACATTTTTAGCATCATAGAAAAAGCTCTCTTTATTCTCTCCAGAAGATAATTCTAGCAAATCACCATATTCTTTTGTTAGATCTGTAAAATACTTCTCTTCTTTACCATTTGTTGTTTTACCAACTCGCTTATTAAGGCCATTATATCTATACAGTGTTTTTACTTCTTTTTCTTTTTGGAAAACAAGATGGTTTGCTGCATCAAATCCACATTCCAACAAAGTTGCATGGTTTTCTTTCTCTTTGATAAGGTTTCCTCTTCTGTCATATTCATATTCTCTAATAACGGAAACTGAATCCTTTTCACTCTTGGTATTTATTCTTTGAAGACATAGTCTATCAAGCTCATCATAGAAATACTCGCAAGTTTTATCTTTATCCTCATACAATGCCCTGTTGCCAAAGCCATCGTATTGGTATTTCCTTATACTGATTCCATTTTGGAACACTTCTGTGACTCTACCGTTATTATCATATTTGAAATCAAACACTCCTGAATAGTCACCTAGTTCATCCCTGCTACGAACAATCTTTATAGTGTTCCCAACTAGATCATATTCATACTCATAGCTATCCAAGGTTTTCTTTTCATTGTAATGCCTAATTGATTTAAGCTTTCCGCCTTGATAGTATTTATACTCGGTCTGAACACCATTTGGCATTACTTTCTTTGAAATCAAGCCATCATTGTAATCATAAACTATCTTATTCTCTTTTGTAGCCTCAGCATCTCCTGCAAAAGAAATCATTTCAGATAGATTGCCATCATTATCATACCTGTATTCTATATAAGTTCCACTCGGATAGTTTACCCTCTCTTTCTTACCATTAGCTGAATATAGATATGACGCCTCTTCGCCTTCAGGATAAATCACTTTTGTTGTTCTACCAATATCGTCACTCTCTATTTGAGTTAATCCTAATGAATCTCTTACTTCTTTTAGGACATTCAGAGCGTTGTATGCGTATGATACTTTATTACCATCCGCATATTCAATTTGTTTAAGATTGTCATTAAGATCCCATACATATTTTGTTAAATTGCCATCTCGATCTACACGTTCAGAAATGTTCCCAAGATAATCATAACGATACTCCTCTTTATTACCATCTGCATCTATAATTCCAGTAACATTACCAGCTGCATCATATTCATATAAAGTTATATGTCTACGGGGATCATCAGCTATAATTCTGTCAGCAATTTTAGCATTACCAACTTTTTCTATACTTGTCATGAGACCAAGCTCATTATATTCATATCTGATGCCAGATCCCATAGGATCACTGACAGTCTTTAGTTTTCCTGTTTTGGTATAACTATAGTTCGTTACCAAACCACAGTCATTGACTCGTGTTATTCTTCCTCGTCTATCATAACTATACTCTATAGTTCTGCCACTACTAAAAGAAACTTTATCAACTCTGCCGCATTTATCATGGCTATACTCAGTATAGAAGCCATCATTTTCTACAATTTTTGATACCCTACCACAGATATCATATTCAAACGATTTTAGTAACTGTTCGCTATCAGAACAACTATTTCTTTTTGTGACTTTAACAAGTCTACCACTCTTATAATGGTTTTCTTTTATTACACCTCCAGGGTATTCTGCAGTCTTTATTTTTCCTATCTTGTTATATGAATAGCTTGTTCTATTTCCTACTGGGTCAATACGCTCTACAAGTCTACCCGTCTTATCGTAGGCAAATTTAGTTTCACCACCATTGGCATCTATAATAGACAGCAGATTACCATTTTTATCATAATCGTATTTTTTGATTCCACCATTTCCATCAGTTTCCTCTTTAACACGTCCAAGCCCATCATATTTGCGTGACATCACAGTGACCTGACAATCCATTTCGTCTCCAGAAGATGGATATTTCATCATACTTATGATTTTTCCCGTTTTATCATAGCCATATCCCGTTTTTCGCCCTTCTGCATTTGTAATAGATACAAGATTACCTAAAAGGTCATATTCATATTTGACTTCTCCCCCATTTGGAAGAATCATTTTTTCTTTTCTCCAAGAGGTATCATATATAAGTCTTGTCCTATTATTCTCTTCATCAGTAAAACTACATGGTTTTCCGATGGAATTGTACGCCCACTCTCTTCTGGTTTCATCTGGATAAGTTACTTTTTGAACTTTTCCAGATTTAGTATACTCAATACTTGTTTCATTACAGAGTGGATCTTTTATAGCAACTATGCGATTCATAGAATCGTAGCCGTATTCTGTTCTACTACCTTTTGCGTCTATAGTAGCCTTCACACGATTCAGTTCATCATATTCATAATTCAAACACACGCCTGAAGGATCAACTATCTTAACAATATTTCCATTCCTATCCTGTTCAAATAAAGTTTTGTTGTTTTCAGCGTCTCTGATAGCAACAATCATTCCATCCCTATAATCATATTTTGTTTTATTGCCCTCTGGATCAATAACGCAACAAAGATTATCCTCGAGATCATATTTATACTTGTACTTGTTACCTTCAGAATCCTTTCTTGAAGACAACTTTCCTTCAGCATTATATGTATATGTTTCATGAAGTCCCTCAGGCCCTATTATCCCTGTAATATGTCCCTTACTATCATATGTAAATCTTGTTGTAAATCCATTTCTATCAGTGACAGATGTTTTTTGGTTTTTATCATTATATGTGTATTTTTCTTCTACGCCCTGCTCAGGATATCTTGTTCCAATATGTCTTCCAAACTCATCAGAAAGATACTGAACTTTACATCCATTCTGCTCTGTCGCAATAGTGATATGCTTCTCATCGTCATACTCATAAGACATCTCACCACCATCAGGAAATATCTGGTGAATGACACGTTTCTTAGAATCATATTCATTTTTGAGCGCCACTATTTCATCCTGACTTATAGATTCTACAATCATTCCTTGATCATCGTACTTATATCTTCTACAAGTTTCGTCAGGATAAATTATCTGTACAAGTCTATGTGCAATTGAGGATGTTTTATCATCTTTTATCTCTTCATATTCATATCTGCAACTCCTACCAGTATGGTCCTCAATCTTTGTTAATAATCCGTTTTTATTATATATGAATTTAACTATAGCCCCGCTCTTTGTTGACACTCTTTCCGGAAGCGCAATCAGTTCTGCATTTCCTTCAATGTTTCCGTTTCTATATATCGTTGTATAAACTATAGTTGTATTCTCACCATTATGGTCTCCCTTAGCCACAAGGAATCCATCGGCATCATATTCTTCGTAATAGCCATTATCATGAGTAACTTTAAAGCCATTCTGAATTTCTCTAAGAATTCCCTCTTCTCCATGAATTTCAAGATAAAGCTCCTCTTTGCCAAGCGTTGTCTTTCTATAAACAAGCTCTCTACCATCAAATGTGTTTAAACGATAATCGTCATCCTTATCTTTTACAAGACGACTGTCAAACACACAGCTCCATCCATTTCCAAGAAGTCCCACACGATCTGACTGGGCATTATAAAAACGCCTGAAAGAAATAGGAAATCTTCCAGGAACTGTAAGATCAGTTCTGTCATTTATGTAATTACCATTACACATATTTACAGGGTCATATTTATAGACCTGGCATCTTGGAACAAGGCCCTTTAAGTACAGACTAAAAGTTTCCAAGAACTTAAGGAATTTCTGCCTGTCTTCCTCACTAAGAAGATCTTTTACGTCTGTCCACTTAACGTTCTGGAAAGTCTCATAGTACCTTGTAAGGTCAAAAGAACCATCGCCAAGAGCAGCATTTACATTTCGAAGATTCTCAAGAAGCGCTGGACAGATAGCCATAAATTCGCTGTTACTGAAATCATCACTATGCTCTTCCATGAAATCAAGATATGTCTTTTTAAATTTCTGAACAAAGCCCTCTTCACCTTCTACAGATACGAAAGCTTCAAAGGCTTCCTTTGAAGGCTCAGGATCAGGCTCTGTAAATTTGGAGTATGTAAGGAAAGAACAACCTGCTATTGCTTCCTGACAGGCGTCCCTCGCCGTCTTGATGGTGTCTGATGTTGTTCTAAAGTCATTATTATAGTCTGTGTAATCTGAGATAATCTTATCAAGCTGCTGACTCTTAACTATGGCATTTTCACTGGCATCAACCTTATCGTTGAAATCGTCGACCAGTGAAATTTCATCAGATAGTTTTCCTCCTATCATCATTCCATGGAGGTGCTCGATTGAGTAGATAGCCTCCTGAACAGCTTCAAGCTGTCTTTCATTGACAAATGCCTTAGATGACTCTGCTTCAGGTCCCCTGTGCTCTGAATCATTTACAAAGTCATTTAACGCTAATGCTACTTCATCTATATATTCCTCAAATGTATCATAGATCTTGCCACACTCAGTAAAATACTCTGTGATTTTTTGGTGGTGCCACTCTCTGTTATCTCCCTCTGCGTATCCGCCGTTTGTATCTGACAAGAATGTATCCTCCTTTATACCTAATCTATCTTATACAGCGCTATAGGTTTCATTACCTTTAGCAATTTCTTTTTCTTTTTCTGTATCAACAGAAACGTAGTTCTCTTTAATATTCCTCATTAGTTTGACCAAGGTCTTCGTCTCATCCTTCATAGCATGGAACATATCCAGCGCTATATGATCAGCCTCCTGATAATCGGGAACAACTTCATTTATAAGACACTTCGCGTCAGGCTCAACATATGCCTGATTGTCATCAACAATGAGCTCATTGTTATCTGAAATACGATCTACTATCTCTGTATATACTTCTTCATTAATGCTGACATCGCCCTGATCTGCTGTGCTTCCAGATGGCGCTCCACCTCCAACATCAGCGTTTGCATCATATGTATATTTCTTTTGATATATCATTTATTCTCTCCGCAATTTTTTTCATTACATAACATCCATGTACGATGTTCCACCACCGCCACCTCCACCAGATGTTTCTGGTTCCTCGTCCGGTGCTGTAAGCAGAGCTTCTTGAAGCTCAGATATCTGCTCCTGCAATTCTTCTATCTTTTCTGAAAGATCAGAAATATCCTGAGATATTTCTCCCATCAGAGTTTCTACATCTCCATCATATGTTCCAACTGCTGATGTTGTGTCATTGTTCATTCCATCTGCAGTGACTTCATTCTCACCTGCCCAGTCATCATCAGCTTCACCACCAAGTGGATATGGCGCTGATATAGAAGCATATGTTCCTTCATCAAAAGCTGATTTCGTATTTGTTATTGTTTCCAAATTCGTCTGCAACGTCTCCATTATGGCAATGTAGCCATTCATTTCTTCCGTCAAAGCTGCAATCTTTGCCTCTATTTGTTTTTTAGTCATAAATACTCCTGATTCATCTAGTATTCAGCAAGGGGGATGCCTGCGCAAGCAAAGCATCCCCCTGCTAATTCATTACTTTTTTGTATCACACTTCCGACATCGCCAGACATTTAATTCAAGCGTAGTCTACAGCCAACGTTAGCAGCTACCTGCATATCCGTATCTGTTCTGGGCATTGCCTGCTGCCTGCTGACCTGCAACAGTTGTAGGTACTGTAGATGCAGCGCCGCCTGCTGCCATGCTACCACCTTTTCCTGACTTGTTGCCCCACTTCTCTGATGGATCCTCAGGAAGACTTCTTAAGTACTTAAGTCTCTCATCAAGAGCTGTAGTTCTGTCCTTAGCAAGACCTCTGTTTCTTCTCCAGCCATCTGCTGTCTTGGAGTAGAGACCATCGATTCCTCTTCTGGATCTTCCAAGTCCTGATCTGATATCAGAATTGCCACTGCCGTTGCCGCTCATAAGTGGAATTCTATCTCTTGAAGCACCTGTAGAGGTAGATCCAAACATGTGGCCAAGGCCTCTCTTAGCATTTCCGCTTACAATGTCGCTACTACCCTTGAAGGAATTTCCAGAAGCAGCGCTGCTCATTCCAGAACCGCCCGCAGATGATCCTCCAAATATAGGTCTGCCTGCAAGAGCTGCTCCGCCAGCAAGACCTCCAGCCAAGCCACCTGTAGATCCTGTAGCGCCAGTTCCGCCGCCTGCACTGTTACTTACAAGCATTGTACTTCCGTTTGCTGCCTTGTAAGGAGCAAGTACAGATGTAGCGCTTAAGTTAAATCCACCGCTTGGGAAGTTACCATCAACGTCCACAAGGCTGATAGGATTGTTAAAGCAGTAATTGTAATGGTTGATTGTCTCAGGCTCATCAATAAAGCCTCTTACTCTATCCTCTGCATTGAATCTTCCTGACATCGGATCGTAGTAACGAGCCTGTGCATAGGAAAGACCTGAAACCTCATCATCCTCATAGCCTGTAAATGCAAATGGCTGACTAACCTGACCATTTCTTCTGATTGTCTTTTTACCAAAGTCGTCGTAAGAGTATGCGTTAACCACTGCGCCATCTGTTCCAGTAAGGTACATTGTGCTTCCAAGCTCATCCTGGAGGTAATAGTAGTTCTCACCGCCCTTATTCATGCCTACAACGTTGGTGTCATATACAAACTTCTCGTCCTGTCCGTTTACAGTTCTTTCAAGAAGGTTGTAGTAATCTCTTGAGATATCGCATACATACTCTACTGCGTGCTCTGGGCTAAGAGACTCAACTCTGTAGCCAAGACCGTTGTACTTGTATGTTGTGCTACCCATAGCAGCATCTGTAGCCTTTACCATCTTGCCCTTAGCATCAAACTCAAAGGCCTTCTTAACTACATCACCTGATAAAAGAGCTACCTGGTTACCGCGTCTGTCATATCTGTAGGAGCTTACAACTTCACTTCCCACGCCGCTCTTAACAACTGATCTTGTAAGTCTGTCCAGAGCATCATACTCATAAACAGTCTCTGTGCCAGCTTCCATCATTCTTGATCTGTTGCCAAATCCGTCATACTCGTAGGAAGCGCTAAGCTCGCCATTTACTGAGCTCTTTGAAAGTCTTCCAAGGTTGTCATACTCGTAGTGGTATGCACCAGAAGCCTCTTCGCAGTCTCTTCTCTTTCTCTCGATGTCAGTAATTGCATTAGCTGAATTGTACTTGTAGCTGTACTCATCAATAATGCCCTGAGCATCTGAGCTTACTAGGCTCTTAAGAAGTCCGCCCTGATAGTAATCAAACTTAACGTTGATACCATTTGGAAGTGCCTTACCGCTAAGTCTTCCAGCAGCATCGTAGGAGTAAGATACCTCTCCGTCACTATTAAGGCTCTTCATTCTGCCAAACTCATCAAAGCTGTACTCAACTCTCTTGCCATCTGGATAGATAACAGCAGTCTCATGATCATATGGGCCATACTCATAAGCGATTGATCTGCCCTTATAATCTGTTACCTTTGTTGTTCTTCCAATAGCATCGCTTTCAATGCTTGTAAGACCAAGCTCGTCCTTAACCTCTTCAAGAACGTTAAGAGCGTTATAAGAAAGTCTTACGCAGCTGCCATCAGCATAATCAATGCCTGTGACATTGCCATTTAAATCTCTTGTATAAACCGTTCTGTAACCGTCTCTGTCTGTGTGACTAAAGAGCTTGCCACAGTTGTCGTATTCATAAACATCCTTAATACCAAGAGCATCTGTAACAGTCTCAAGCTTACCAGCAAGGCTGTGCTCATAGATTGTTACACGGCCGTCGCCTTCACTACCAGCTGCGAATCTCTCAATCTTCTTAAGAAGATCAAGCTCATCGTAGGTGTACTCAGTTCTGTTACCAATAGCATCAACTACGCTCTTAATCTTGCCTGTTCCTGTGTAAGCGTAGGTTGTAACCTTATCGCCCTCTTCCTTGGTAAGAACTCTTCCGCAGGCATCATAGGTGTAGCTGATAACTCTTCCTGTAGATTCAGAAATTGTCTTGATATTGCCAGCAGCTGTGTAGCTGTAAGTAGCAGTAAATCCATCTGCCTTAGTCTCTGTAGCAATTCTGCCGCAGCTATCGTACTCATAAGCACTTACAAGGATTTCCTCACCTGCTGCCTTCTTGCATACCTTAATGAGTCTTCCATCCTCATAGGTATTCTCTGTAACAACACCTGAAGGCTCAGTTGTAGTCTTGAGATTACCAGCCTTATCGTAGGTATATGCTGTTACATTGCCCTCTGCATCAGTCTCTTTAATAAGTCTTCCAGCAGCGTCATATTCCATCAGGGTCTCATGACCATCAGCATCTGTAACCTTAGTAATTCTGCTTTCTCCGTCGTACTCATACTCTGTTCTGTTACCATTTCCGTCGTACTCAGCAGCAATTCTTCCAAGGCCGTCATACTCATATTCGTTAACAACAACCATGCATTCTTCTGCTTCGTCAGGCTTTTCTACAGTAAGGACATTGCCCTCTGCGTCGTAGCTGTACTCAGTTACTCTGCCATCTGCATCACTGGTCTTAACAAGATTACCAAGAAGGTCATACTCAAATGTAAGCTCTCCGCTGTTAGGAAGAACGATCTTCTCTTCCTTCTGCATGTTGTTGTAGTAAACCTTAGTAGTTCTAAACTCCTCATCAGTAAAGGCTGATGGCTTGCCCATCTCGTTGTACTCCCAGCGTCTTACTGTTCCGTCTGGGTTAGTGATGCTTACAAGTTTTCCAAGAAGGTCGTACTCATAAGAAGTTACATTACCCTCTGGATCAACGCTTCTGATGATGTTGCCATTTGCATCCACATCAAAGGTTGTTCTTGCACCATCTGCATTCTCAGTGGCAACAACTCTTCCAAGTTCGTCGCACTCATACTTAGTTACAACACCGCTTGGATCAGTGATTGATGCAATAAAGCCTCTCTCATCATAAGTAAGATAGGTCTTTTTATTCTCAGGATCTCTGATAGCTACAACTCTACCTGCCTCATAATCAAACTTGATCTTGTCGCCAAGAGGATTAGCAACGCTGTAGAGATTGCCATCAAGGTCATACTTATACTTAGTCACATTGCCATCAGAATCCTTTTTAGAGGTCATTTTGCCCTCTGAATCGTATGTGATGTATTCGTGTAGCCCCTCTGGTCCAAAAATGCTCATAAGGTGTCCATAATTGTCATATGAGTACCTTGTTGTATATCCACGTCTGTCTGTATAAGAAACCTTCTGGTTCTGATCGTTGTAAAGGAACTTCTCATCCACGCCAAGATCTGGGAAGCGTGTTGCAATGTGGCGTCCCATCATATCTGACACATACTCAACTCTGCAGCCATTTGGCTCAACAGCAGTTGTGATGTGGCTTTCCTCATCGTAGCTAAAGCTGTAAACACTGCCATCAGCAAGAGTCTGCTTAACTACTCTGTTCTTGTCATCATACTCATTAACAAGAGTAACCACGCCGTCTGCACGAACTGAAGTCTGGATAAGACCATTCTCAGTGTAGGTGTACTTACGCTCTGCACCGTTAACAGCAACGATGGATGTGAGTCTGTACTCATCATTCTCATCCTCATATCTGTAGCTTACTTCTCTTCCTGTATGATCCTTAGCCTTTGTTAAAAGACCTTTCTCATCATAGGTAAAGGATAATGAGCAGCCCTCTTTTGTCTTAACAAGACTAGGAAGAGCCTTTCTTACTTCTGCTCCGTCAACTACCTTCTCAAAAATCTCATAATCTACTGTTGTGTGCTGACCGTAGTTGTCACCAGCTGCAACGAGATATCCGTCAGTATCAAAGTCGTAATATCTGTTGTCGTCATAGGATAAGCGATATACGTTATCTACAAAATGGAACACGCCGTCATCACCATGTACTTCAACGTATGCTTCCTCACCAGCAATAGTTGTCTTCTCAAAGTAGCACTCCTTACCATCCTCGAAGAAAAGAACTATATCATCACCCTTAAGGGAAATGTGCTGCTCATAGTTAAAGTTCCAGCCCTTACCAAGAACGCCTACTTTGTCAGAAAGAGCGTTGTAGAAGCGTCTTGCCTCGATGAAGTATCTGCCTCCGGAAACAGAAATGTCTGCTTCACTGGAGATAAAGTTACCTGTGATCATGTTGACAGGATCGTAGTTGTAGGACTGAGATCTAGGCTCAACACCCTTCTGGTGATCTCTGTACTTCTCAACATCCTCCTGCTTCTTCTCGTGCTCTTGTTCCTCTCTCTTTCCGTCATCGATATCAGGATCCTCAGTTGGATCGCCCATGATCTCCTTAAGGTTCTTAAGTACTCTGTCAATAAGAGTCTTAAACTCACTCTTAGAGAAATCATCCTCGTGCTTTTTGATAAAGGACTCAAACTTCTTATAGAAGGTAACAACAGTACCCTTTGTTTCATCTGATGTTACAAACTCGTCAAAGTCACACTGAAGATGCTTGCTATCTGGTTTCTTAAGCTTAACCTTCTTGGTGACAGAACTCTTCTTAATGATGTCTTTAGCTCTTTTATAAGTTGCCTCGATATCCTTGGCAATTTCACCGAACTCACCATTGTACTGAGCGAAATCTTTAATGACCTTCTCAAGCTTAGCACTTGAAAGAATGGCCATATCATTTTCATCCAGCATTTCATTGAAGTCATCAAGAACAGGGGCAGTTCTTCCCTTGCCCTTGCCTTTTCCAAGCATCATAGACTTTAAAGCCTCTGCTGCATTCACTGTATCAACCAGTGTCACATAGAGTCTACACTGAACAAAGTACTTGGACTCATCAGCCTCTGGTCCTGTATGCTCATCATCATTGATAAAATCGATAAAAGATCTTTCCATTTCATCTGCAGCGTCAAGAAATGGATCAATGATCTTCATGCATTCTTCAAAATATTCTCTGGCCTTTTCCTGGTTCCATGTAACATCATCTCCGCTAAAGCCCTCGTTGATATCGTAATTGATCTTGCGTGTTCCTGGCGCAGGGCAATTCAGTGAAGTCGTTGTAACATTTATATTATTCTCTCCCACTTTTTTCCTCTCCTAACATTTCACTTTTTTCATATTAAGCTGATAATCCCCATTATCAGCATCAAATCCACAATTAAATCAGTCGAGCTTTGTTGTAGCTACGCCGTCTACGTTCTCATAGTTCGCAGCAACCTTATCCATGGTAACAGTTGCTTTGTTAATACATTCCTTAAGTCTCTGGATTGTCTGACCCAGGACCTCGTTGGCATTTCTGTAGTCAGGCATAACAGGGTTGTCAAAGCATCCCGACTCAGTAGGTCCAAGATATGTTCTGTACTCAGGCATCTGGTGATTACTTCTCTTGATTCTCTCAACTTCATCCCTATACCTTTGCTCATTTATAGCAATAGTATTTTCAAGCTCCTGGATCCTTGCTGCCTGTTCTTGTATTACCTTGTCTTTATCTACGACCTTTTTTCCTCTTTTTTTGGCCTTATTTGAACTTTTCCCCATGACCTTTTAACCTCCGCGTATTATTAGAGTGCTGCCATCTGCTTTTTAAGCTTTTTAATCTTTTCTTTTAAAAGATCTATCGCCTGACCGATCTGATCGATCAGGACCAGTGTTTCCTCTTCATATTGGTAACAACTACTCTTGATCTCATTCTTTTTCTCTTCGGCCTTATCAGCATTGTTACCTCTCCAGCTAAGAAACCCAATTCCGCCGCTTTCATATATCTCATAATCAGCGACAGGCTTCTCCACATCATCAACGAATCTGTCCAGGTCCTTGCGAAGCTGCTCCTGACAATCCCTTAGTTCAAGCATCATCTGCATGTACTTGACGATTTTCTGTTGTATCTTTTCTTTTTGTGCTGCTATCTCCGCATTTGACATCCCCACTTTTCTCCTTTATTCAAAATATAAATTTTTTATTAACAAATACACACTCTATAGTTATAACAGATAATGGCATAAAAAAGTTGCAATTAGTTGAAAATTTTTAAAAAAAATTTTCATGCTACCCCCTTGCAACATCTAATGTGATTGATATTTTGTTAAGCTTTTAATAAAATAATATATATACACACTTTACTATGAGGGCGTAAAAGTATGACATTTGAAAGAAGTTTTGAGAATTTTGTCCAGATTCTATCTGAAGAAGACGTTACTCCAGAGATTTCTCCCAGCGCTCTTGCAGATCTGGCAAAAGAATTTTCTTTAAGATCCATAGTGGCAATTGTGTCAGATAATAAAGATTCGGATAAAGCCGGATCTGCGGATACTATTGTGCCATTATTTGGACCTGTCCCAGAGGATGAACCACCTGCTTATTTTTTCAAACGTGATATGCCTGCCAAAAAGACTGTTATCTACAACATATATCTTTTTGGTGATGGTTCATGGAATGAAGAGGAATACAAGGGCTTTGGCCTTATCATTGATATTCTCTCCTTCCATATGGAGAGATTCCTTCTTGCAAATATAGTTAAACAAAGTGCCCTTACACAGTATCTTACAGGCCTTCCTAATTCAGGAGGCTTCATTGTATTTGCCAAGTCTTTGTTTGAGACCAGGGCAATCATGAACTATGATTCATTTTTCTTTAACCTTAAGAACTTTGGTTTGTTTAGCAGACGCTATGGTATAGCTGAAGGCGATGAAATTATAAAGCGCTATGCCAATAAGTTAAAAGAGTTCTGTCAGGAGGATGAAATAATCTCCCACTTTGGCGGCGACAATTTCACCGCCCTTATCAAAAAAGAAAGAACCAAGCAGTTCCTTAAATACTTGTCAGGAGTTCCTGTATATGGAATGAAGAATGATAAGAAGGAGGACTTCAAGATATCTGCCGTTGCCGGTGTTTACGCTGTTGACGAATCCTTAAAGGAGCCTGGACAGCTTATTTCCAGAGCAGCCATGGCTCTTGCCTATGCCAAGAACGAAGCCAATAAGCCTTACGTATTCGTTAATAAAGCCATGAGCACCAAGATCTACAGGCAAAAGCAGATTGAAGACAGATATGAGGAAGCTCTTCAGAACGACGAGTTCAGGATCTATCTTCAGCCTAAGGTTGACATTAGAACCGGCGAAATAGTTGGAGCTGAGGCCCTTGCAAGATGGTTCTGCAACGGCATAGTTCTTTATCCTGTAGAATTCATACCTATCCTGGAACAGGAAGGAATGGTGGCAACACTTGACCTCTATGTTCTTAAAAAGAGCTGTGAATTTATAAAGGGCTGGATTGACAATAAGCAGCCTGCGATTCCGGTATCAGTGAATTTCTCCAGGAAAGACCTTAATTACAAGCACCTTGCAAGAGAAATCTGCCAGATAATCGATGAATCCGGTGTTGACAGAAAGTATATCGAGATTGAGGTTACTGAGACAGCCAGCGAGGATGAGCGCATCCTTATGACCACTTTTCTTAATAAACTTAAGGATATGAACATCACCACTTTAATAGATGATTTTGGAACAGGCTACTCTTCTCTTTCTACACTGAGGGACTTCCCAGTTTCCATTATCAAGATAGACAAATCCTTTATTGACAACGAGCCCCTTAATGACAACGATCGGATTGTCCTTAGAAGTATCGTAAATATGGCTAAAGAACTTGGCATTACTGTTATAGCTGAGGGCGTTGAAAGAGAGGATCAGATAGACCTTCTTAAGGAAGTTGGGTGCAATATTGTACAGGGATTCATGTATGACAATCCTATGCCTAAAGCGGACTTTGAGAAACGCTTAGGCAAGGGTACCTACGCTTAGCCGCATGGATACTGGCTTCCAGCGAAAACGTTTAAGCAAAATTTTATATTTTTTTTATAATTTATTTGTTCACAAAGTGTTCACAAAGTGTTACACTATTCTCTGTCGCCGGTATTTGAAGGCCTGCGATTTATGAGAAGGGGAAAATAGATTATGAAAAAAGAAGTAAAAGTATCACTGGGAGGGAAATCCCAAATCGTTCAGTTCATCAACATGAATTCCAAATCTTCATGCGAGATTGATGTTCAGGATGGACACAGCTATATCGATGGAAAGTCGATCGTTGGTCTGTTATCACTGAATCTTTTCAAACCTCTTGAGGTTACAGTAATTGGTGATGACAAGAAGATCTCAGCTTTGATCGATAGCTACAATTCACATCAACTTTTGCTTGCTGAATAAGCTAGCTGATGATAAAAAAGAGACCCAAGGGGGTCTCTTTTTATTTGCAATAATTATGTTATTAAGTGGTATCTATCAGTCTACTCTCTTGCCACCCCAGAAGAACAAAGCAACTGTTCCCGGGCCTGTATGGCTTCCAATAGTAGTTCCGATGCTATAGATTCTAACCTTGCCCTTAAGCTTAGGGAACTTCTCCTCTACAAGATCTGCAACAGCTCTTGCATCTGCATAGCAGTCAGAATTGGAGATATAGCACTCTCCGTCGTAGTCAGGACCCTTGTCAGCAAGCTCAAGCATCTTCTGAACCTGAGCCTTGATAACAGCGTTCTTACCACGAATCTTGCTGCGTACAATAAGTCTTCCCTGATAGTCAACGTTCATAAGAGGACAGATATTAAGCACGCTTCCGATGGTACCTGCCACCTTGGATACTCTTCCGCCTCTGATAAGGTACTTAAGGTCGGATACAAAGAACCAGTGCTGGCACTCAAGTCTGTGCTCGATAACCCACTCATATACCTCATCAATACTCTTGCCCTCATCTCTAAGGTCTGCAAGTCTGTCCATAAGAAGGCCGTAACCTGCTGATGCAGCCAGAGAATCAACTACGAAAAGCTTTCTGTCAGGGTACTTCTCCTGGAGCTGGTCTCTTGCAACGATGGCAGAATTAAGAGTACCGGATATTCCAGAACTGAGGGTAAGATGGATAACATCCTTGCCTTCCTTAAGGAATTTCTCAAAGTATTCTGCATACTCTCCAACGCTTACCTGAGAGGTGCGTGTCATGGCTCCCTGGGCCATTCTCTTATAGAACTCGTCAAAAGAAATTGACTGGCCAAGGTCATCTGCGTATTCCTGATCATCTATCTGGAAATGGAAGCAGATATAACTAATATTCCTTCTTGTAAAATGTTCATTATCAAGATCTGCTGTTGAACAACAGCTTAAAACAAAATCGCTCATTGAAAAGCCCTCTCTTAACTCTTTTTCACTCCCTATATCATACTCTATTATTCTATATGTATCAATCAAGACAGAAAAAAGGCTGCACGCAATGTGCAGCCTTATATTCCAAAGAAATTATTTCTTGTTTACAAGATCCTTAAGAGCCTTACCAGCCTTGAACTTAGGTGCTACAGATGCAGGAATCTTGATAGCAGCGCCAGTCTGAGGATTCTTACCTGTTCTAGCAGCTCTCTTTGTTGTCTCGAATGTACCGAAACCAACAAGCTGAACCTTACCCTTCTTCTTAAGCTCCTTTGTTACTGTGTCTGTGAAAGCGTTGAGTGCTGCAGCAGCATCCTTCTTTGAAAGACCAGCTTCCTTTGCGATTGCATCAATAAGTTCTGTCTTGTTCATTAGTTTTCCCTCCAAAAAGAAAATTTATTTATTACAATGCCCATTTTACCACTATTGTGTACCCCAAACAACCCAAAAACATAGAAAATTACTGAAAAAATCAAATATTTTTCAAAAAAAGCCGCATTTTTTCTACATTTGTTATATATCATATAGATAAAGCGCTGTTATTTACTATGCATTACATCAAAGGATATCCTGGAATCCAGGTCTGTAAAGATGTCTTGGAATACCATCAACCATGATAGGTCCAACATCGCCCTGAATAAGAGGTCTTACATATGTGATGAACTCATTAGTTACATATGTACCATCCTTGCTGATCCACTCTCTTGGAACTGTACGCTCATCGTTAGCAATCTTGTGAACGTCCTTAACCTCTGTTCCAGCCTGATAAGGATCATCAGAAAGTCTCTCGATAACTACCATCTTGCCGCTATCGCCTTCGTCTGCAGCCTTCATGGCAGCACCACCAACCTCGTAAGCCTCAAGGATATCTACACGAGATGCGCAGTGGCTGGCAGCTCTCTGAAGAGTTGAAAGCTCGATGGCACGTGTCTTACAACCGCACTCCCTAGCAACTACGTCGCAAAGGTATCTTGCTGTACCTGTAAGCTGCTTGTGTCCAAAGGCATCAACATAATCAATGTTGTTACCAAGCTCACTTACATACTTGCCGTCCTTGGTTCTGATACCCTCAGAAACAGCAACTACTATAGAAGCTTTAGTCTTAAGAAGACCTTTGATTTTCTTAATGAATGCATCCATATCGAATGCAAGCTCTGGAAGATAGATAGCATCTGGTCCGTCACAGTCTTCGCCCTTTGCAAGTGCTGTAGCGCCTGTAAGCCAGCCTGCGTTTCTACCCATTACTTCTACAATGATAACCTGTCCATGACTTGTCTCAAGTGACCAGCTATCTCTTATGATCTCTTTTACGGAAGTACCGATGTACTTGGCAGCTGAGCCATAACCCGGAGTATGATCAGTAAGCGCCAGATCGTTATCGATTGTCTTAGGGCAGCCTACGAATCTGATGTCTGAACCAGTGATTATAGCGTAGTCTGAAAGCTTTTTGATTGTATCCATGGAGTCATTGCCGCCGATATAGATAAAGCAGTCAATTTCCAACTTGACGAGAATCTCAAAGATCTTTTCATAGATATCTTTGCTCTCGAAGATCTCAGGAAGCTTGTATCTGCATGATCCCAGATATGCAGATGGTGTTCTCTTAAGAAGCTCAATATCAAGGCCAGACTGAATGTGATCAGAAAGATCAACATATCTGCCTTCCATAAGGCCCTGAACACCGTGAATCATACCGTAGACCTTCTGATATCCACGGTCGATGGCAGTTCTATAAACTCCAGCAAGTGAAGAGTTAATAGCTGCGGTAGGTCCTCCCGACTGTCCAACAATTACGTTTCGTTTCTTTTTCTGTACCATTACCCCTGTTCCCCTTTCAAAAGTATCATACTTTTACATTATATTCGAAAAAGCGTGCAGTGTCATGCACTTTCTCCCCAATGCAATCACTTTTCCAAATAAAATTCAACGTATACAGGATTATGATCTGAATACTTAAATCCCAGATCAATAGTAGAAATATCCTTGATAACAACATTACTAGATGCTATAACCCCATCAAGCATATAGTACTGAAAATGTTCCGGATCCTTGTTCTCTGCAGTTACCAGCACTCTGTCAAGACTTCTTCCCGTTGGCACTGATGGATCTGTGTAAAAAGACAGATCTGGATCAAACTCATTAACATCGATAAAGCCAGGCTCCCAAGGTGCATCTATGTTGGGATATCTGCTGGTATCTGTGGTGGAAAAGACCTGATTAAAGTCCCCCACAGCTATGACATAATTACCCTTTGCAACCTCATCCGCCATAATGCCCTTAAGCATATTGGTCTGCTCCACCTTGCCCTCTCCATCGTCATAGGCTTCAAGATGAAGATTGATAAACACAAGCTCTTTATCCGATCCTGCAATACTGTGCCGTGTTACAAGAAGGCACCTCTTAATATTGGCAACTCTTGAAGGCCATTTAAAAGGACATGGAAGCTGATATCTCTCAGCATCAGTAATGGAATACTTACTAAAGGTCAGTAGTCCACTATAGACCTTACCAATTGGTGGAATCGGATAAGGCAGAAAAGACACACTGAAATTAGGGGCAAACACATACTGTCTGTCCACAATTCTGGATTCACAATTATCGCTGATGTACTGCTTTTCATCAATGAAATAGGATCTGGATGAGCTTATGTCTAGTTCCTGAAAGAACAGAAAATCCGGATCTAGCTGATCTATTACATCACAAATGCCATCAAGATTGTAAACAACCCTCTCCTCAGTTGCGGTGTTAACCATTTTACCGCCATCCATGAAGAAATCGGCATTGTCTCCAAGGGCTCCGTAACCAATATTCCAAGTAGCAAAACGATAATCAACTTCTGTGTTAAGTCTGGTGCTCTTGGCACCGTAAATGTTCATCTTCTCAAGGTCTGCCGGCTTATATTCCTGCACTGTAAGATATGCAGCAAAAAGAGCTGTAAAAAAGACCAGGTGAAAAAGGACTGAAAGTATGGCCTTAATAAACTTCTTCATGTTGCTCCTAAATAGAATCATAAAGGGCATCTGTTATTCACAGATGCCCATAGTTATACATATTAAAAATCTTCTTCAAGGTAAGCCGCTTTCCTTCCGCTAGCCTTACCAATGCTGTATGCAATTGAAACAAGCACAATGGTGCATACTGCGGCCGCAACACATCCAACAAGCAGTCTCTTCTTCTGCTCGTCCATGCCTTCCCATATCTCCATAACTGTGTTGATCTTGTTCTTACAAAACTCCACAGCTGTATCTACGAATCCAACAATATCCATACGCCCCTCCGTAATCAGTATGTGAAATCATAACTATAGATATATTTTACCCCTGCTTGCGCTTTTGCTCAAGCCTTTTTAACAGATAATCCTTCCAGGTGAAGTCCAAAATTGCAGCAAATGGAATGGCTATAAGGATACCCATTACGCCAAAGAGCCTTCCACCAAGGATGATTGCTATAAGGATCATAAGAGGTGATACTCCAAGGCTTTCTCCAAAGAGCCTTGGCTTAAGCACATATCCATCCACGGTCTGAAGAATCAGTGTGAAGATGATAAACCAAAGGGCATACCATGGATTAACAAGAACCAGGATAAAGCCGCCAATCACAGCACCAACAATAGGTCCAAAGGTAGGTGCTAAGTTAGTCACACCAACAATAACTGAGATAAGTACTGAGTATGGAAGGCCAGCCACCAGCATGTAGATAAAGTTGGCAATTCCCACAATAATACCGTCGATAATATCGAAACTTATGTATCTGATAATGATCTCGTTACATCTTTTTGCAAATATAGCTGACTTCTCGTAGGAATCCTCCTTGAGGATAAGGGCCATCAACTTGGAAAAGCCCTCAATTATCCTGTGCTTATCAAGAAGAAGGTAGATAGCAAGTATAAAGGCCAGCACGCCATCAAAAACGCCTTTTCCGATGGATGCTGAGGTTGCAACAAAGGAATCCATGTTGCTGCCAAAATAATCGCCAATACTGCTGAGGGAGTTTTCAGCAAACTCTGCAATCTGGGCAAAGCTGATACCAAATATTCTTCTGTTGGTTGATCCCTCAAACTGCTTAAGAAGCTCCTGGGAAGACTCAATATATCCGGACATATTAGAAGCCAAAGTGGCTGTACTGTCTATAAGCTGAGGAATAAGAGCTGCTCCAAGTAATGAAACAAAAAGAAGTATGGTAATGATGGTACAGGCAACACTGAGCCTCCATCTGTTCTTCTCATTCTTCATTCTTTTGAAAATGTGATTGTCGTAAAGCTTAGATATTGGATTAAAGACATAAGCTACGATAATTCCTGAAACTACAGGCTTAATAAACTGGTAGAAGCCACTGATACCCCTTCCTATAGTTCCAATGTGGGACAACAGCATGTACAGAATCACTGCTGAACAGGTAGCTATTGTATAAGACACCCATTTTTTCTTGAACCACTTGTTGTTAAGCTTCATAATTGTCCTTTCATGAATCAGGGTTAATACATCTATGTCTATTATACATGGAAAAAGCAGCCATATAAAATATATGACTGCTTTATTTTCCAATGTTACCCAAAATGCCGGTTCCTGTTATTTGACTCCTAGCTAACGCCAGGTGGGTTACCGCAACCTATATGCCTGTCTTCCTCTCCCATAGCTTACCTGCGCATGCGCAGCACCGAAGGCGTGACATTTATATAAGTAATGTAGGAGTCCCGTTTAAAGTAACTGTAGGTTCAAATTACACAGGAGTTGTCGGACATCCCAGGAAAAGAACTAGGTTCTTTCTAATTCTTATTATACCCATAGGACCCCGAATTTCAAGGGTTTAAGGGCTAATTTAACATACTTTTTATGTATTTATCAGTTTTTAATCACTTTGTGATTGAATCAAGGTAAAAATTAAACCTTAAAGCAGCTTCCTCCAACGAATTCTCTGCAGATTGAATTCCTTGGAAGCATAGAGCTGTCAACGCTTACAAAGTAGTCAAGGAACTTAAGAAGGCGTTTTGCCTCAAAATATTCAGGATCAGTCTTCTCAATCGAGAAAAGAAGCGGCTCTGCAAAAGGTTTAATAACTGCCAGCTCATAAATCTGAGCTGAATTAAACATCTCATCTGCTCCCTCCTGGAATGGGAAGATATTCTGCTCTTCTCCTGCTCGAACAGATCCCCACATTCTGATGGTATCCTTGGCGGATGCTCCTCTTGTTCTTGCATCTCTTACAATTCTACGAAGAAGTCTTCCATCTGTTGTTGGAATTCTATTATGTGAATCGATTGAAAGAGTTGTAAGAGCGCTTATATAAATCTTAAACTTAGACTCCGCAGGAAGTGAATAGGACATTCTCTCATTAAGTCCGTGGATACCCTCGATAACAAGGATATCATTAGCACCAAGCTGCAGATATTCTCCGTTGTATTCCCTTTTACCGGTAACGAAGTTAAACTCCGGCATCTCAACTCTGTCTCCGTTAAGAAGCCTTGTCATATCTCTGTTAAAGCCCTCAACGTCAATGGCTTCAAGACATTCAAAGTTGTAGTTGCCATCCTCGTCCCTAGGTGTTTCCTCTCTGTTAACAAAATAGTTGTCCAAACTGATAGGATGTGGCACCATACCAAAGCTTCGCAGCTGAATGGACAGTCTGTTGGCAAAGCTGGTCTTACCCGAGGAACTTGGGCCAGCTATCATTACAAATTTAACATGGCTCTTTTGCTGGATATTGTGGGCTATCTGGGCAATTCTACGCTCCTGAAGAGCCTCCTGAACAAGTATCATCTCGTTGATGCGTCCCTGGCAGACCTGATCGTTAAGATCTCCCACGTTATCAATTCCCATCATGATGCCCCAGTCGCTGGCAAGCTTCATGGTGTTAAAGAGCTTTTCTCTAGGTTCAGACACCACCAGCTTATCAGGCTCTCTTATGGTTGGAATTGTGAGAAGCAGGCCATCGTGATATCTGTCAATCTGGAACTTATCGATATATGAGGTGTTAGGCAGCATGTAGCCATAGAAATAGTCGTAGAAATCCTCAAGCTTGTAAATGTTGATCTCAGAGCTTCTCCTATAGCGAAGAAGTGCCATCTTATCATGCATTCCCTGCTTATTAAAGATCTCCAGCGCATCCTCCAAAGGATAGACCTTCTTGGTAATAGGAATGGCTCTGTCCACAAGATCCTGGAATTTCTCAGAAACCTGTCTGGCAAACTCATCCGTTACCTCAACACCGCCTCTGATGGTGCAATAATATCCATTTCCGATGGTGAATTCCACCTTGGTAGATACCTTGCTCTTTTTGCCGACTACGTCATGAACTGCCTTGATAAGCATCATAACTGCAGTTCTTCGCATAGTCTTATTACCAATGGAATCCTTGAAGGTCAAAAAGGTCAGCTCGCCGTCCTTCTTAACCGTCTTCATAAGCTCTCTGATCTTGCCGCCAAAGATTACAGCAGCAATTCTTGAATCATACTGACTCTGGTACTCCTTTGCGATTTCTTCAAAGGTGGTACCCTTTTCGTATTCTTTAGATTCACCATTAATTGTAATTACAGGCATATGCGCTCCTTTTTAGTCTATAAGTTTAAGTGCAGCTACAATATCCTCAATTTCTCTATTAACTTGGTTATAACGCTCACTGTGAGCATCAGGGTCAAGATTACCTATAACGCTTTCAAGGACCTCTTTTCCATGCTCAAGGTAAGCTTTAAGGGCTTCATCCTTAGAAAGGAGATTGTGTTCTCCAAATTTGTTGCAGATGTCTCTGGCTCTTGCATCGTCGCATCCGCATTTACTTACAAGCTCTTCCTCCACCTGTGACAGGACTTTGTTAAAAGAGCTATCTCCATTCGCAAATGAAACCTTCGTTGGGAAATAGTACTTACCATCCTCGAAAATAACTCTCTCTTCAAGAATCTGGTAGTTATTATCCCTTAAAAACTGCCTGAAAAGATCTAGTTCTGACTGGGGCTGAAGCACAGCTCTTTCTATGCCAAGCTTAGAAAGAGATACATCACTTAAAAGTCTCATCATGAGTTTTCCACCCATTCCCGCTATTATAACGGAATTGGCTTCGCCCTCCTTGAGAGCTGTAAGACCATCTGAAAGTCTTGTACTTATGCTCTGTGAAAGTCCAAACTCTGCGATATTCTTCTCAGCTCCAGAAAGTGGGCCCTTGCGGACGTCCATGGCTATGGCTTTAGTGGCTATTTCTTTTAACAAAAGATATATAGACACGTAGCCATGGTCACAGCCAACGTCAGCAACCTTAAGGTTATCTCCGGCAGTACCCAGCATGTCTGCCACGGTCAGTAGCCTTTCAGACATGCGGGATTTAATTATCTGTAATCTGTCAGAATTATCTGTTGTATTGTTGTTAATCTTATCTGTCATAGCACTGGATCAATCAAGGTAATCCTTGAGCTTACGGCTGCGGCTTGGGTGACGGAGCTTTCTAAGAGCCTTAGCCTCGATCTGACGGATACGCTCACGGGTTACGTTGAATTCCTTACCTACTTCTTCAAGAGTTCTTGCTCTTCCATCATCAAGACCAAAGCGGAGTCTAAGAACCTTCTGCTCACGCTCTGTAAGAGTTCCAAGAACCTCTACAAGCTGCTCCTTAAGGAGTGTGAATGCTGCTGCATCAGCTGGTACTGGAACGTTATCATCCTGGATGAAATCACCAAGATGTGAATCTTCCTCTTCACCGATAGGTGTTTCAAGAGATACTGGCTCCTGAGAAATCTTGAGGATCTCACGAACTCTCTCAACTGGCATATTCATCTCTTTTGCAACCTCTTCTGGAAGTGGCTCACGGCCAAGTTCCTGAAGGAGCTGACGGCTTACACGGATGAGCTTGTTGATGGTCTCAACCATGTGAACTGGGATACGGATAGTTCTTGCCTGGTCAGCGATAGCTCTTGTGATAGCCTGTCTGATCCACCATGTAGCGTAGGTTGAGAACTTGAAGCCCTTACGGAAGTCAAACTTCTCAACGGCCTTGATAAGACCAAGGTTGCCCTCCTGGATAAGGTCAAGGAAAAGCATTCCTCTACCAACATATCTCTTGGCAATACTTACAACGAGACGAAGGTTAGCCTCTGCAAGACGCTTCTTAGCTTCGTTTCCTTCGTAAATGATTGCATTAAGCTCTTTCTTTCTCTTGTCTGAGAGCTTGTTCTTGCCCTCATCCTCTGCAAGCTCTTTTTCAGCCTCAAGGCCTGCTTCCATAGCCTTTGCAAGGTCAATTTCCTGATCAGCTGTAAGAAGAGGCACCTTACCGATTTCCTTAAGGTACATTCTTACTGGATCCTCGATGCTGATTCCATCTGGAACTGACAGGTCGATATTCTCCATATCAACCTCATCCTCATCTGTAAGAACCATATCGTCATCATCAGGAATATCATCGTCTGTATCTGAAACTCTAAGAACGTCGATTCCAGAATTCTCAAGGACTTCGAGAACGTTATCAAGCTGCTCCTCGTTAAGGTTAAGATCGCTGAAGAAATCGCTGATCTCAGCATACTCAAGAACGTTTTTCTTCTTCTTGGCAAGAGCAAGGATTTCTTTTACCTTCTGGGTAAAGAGCTCCTTTGTAGCCTCATCAAGCTCTCCATCCTCAGACTCCTTACCTTCGGAATCAGCCTTGGAACCCTTCTTGCCAGACTTCTTAGGAGCCTTCTCAGCCTTTGCTGGCTTCTCGGCCTTTGCAGCCTTCTTAGCTGGCTTTTCCTCTACTACTTCCTCTACAGCCTTTGCAGCCTTTGTAGTTTTGGTAGCCTTCTTAGCTGGCTTTTCTTCTACTACTTCCTCTACAGCCTTAGCAGCCTTAGTAGACTTCTTAGCTGGCTTCTCTTCTACTTCTTCCTTAGCAGCCTTAGTAGCCTTTGTAGCAGTCTTCTTAGCTGGTTTTTCCTCTGCTACTTCCTTAGCAGCCTTGGTAGCCTTCTTAGCTGGCTTTTCTTCTGCCGCTGCCTTTGTAGCCTTTGCAGTCTTCTTTGTTTCTTTTTCCTCGGCAGCCTTCTTAGGAGCTGCCTTTGTAGCAGCCTTAGTAGTCTTCTTAGCCTCTGTTTCCTTAACTGTTTCCTTCTTAGCCATTTTATTCATCCTTTTCTGTATTATTATCTTTTTGTTGGTTTGCAGATGTTATCTGCAGTTGCGAAAGTTTTGCTGATATTTCAGCAAAGTGATATTCAGTTTAATCATCAGGGGATATCTCTGCATGAGACAATTTCTCGAGATCTTTTTTACCCTGAATTGTTTTCATCAGGAAGTCCGGATCATCCGGCTTAAGTTCTTTCTTTTGTCTCTCGTATCCAGCCTGTTTAACGCCATATATAATGTCGTGGAACGCTTTCTTACGCTGCTCCTTAGTTTCGATGTCCACCAGATTGGTGTTGAACATTTCAGCAACCTTGCTGTGTTCCTCCTCGTCTGTGAAATCATCCAATATTGCAGCCGGTGAAAAGTTCCCTACATCCATTCCCTGGAAAACCTTGGAGGCAACGCTCCTATAAAGGTCATCCGCAAAATCCTCGGCAGACACGTACTGTCTAACCTTGGAATATATCCTTGGCTCATCTGTAAGCCAGGTTAAAAGAAGTCTCTGATTCTTCCTTGCACCGTCCTCAGGAGTTTTCTTATTCTGAATTCCTGATTTAGGTCTTGTGGCCGGTGTGATCATACCACCCTTGGAAGCATAGGATGCAACCATCTTGCGAAGGTCATCCACCGGGATGTTGTACCTGGCTGCCACAGCCTCCAGATAATTCTCCCTTTCGAGAGCTTCCTCGAATTCACATAGCTTTTTGGCTATCTCTCTGTAGAATTCCGTCTTGGATTCCGGATCGGACATGCTATAGTTCTTTTCCATTATCCTGACTTCAAAGAAGAATGGATTCTCAGCGTTTCTGGCTCTCTCTTCAAAAGCTTCCTTACCTTCGTTCTTGATGAATTCGTCAGGGTCCTTGTGAGGTCTAAGGTCTAAGACCTTGCCCTTAAGGCCTGCTTCCTTGAGAATTCCTATTCCTCGTAGTGCCGCTTTGGTACCGGCTTCGTCGCTATCGTAGGATAGGATCACTTCGTCAGTATATCTTTTTAATATAAGGGCCTGTCCGGTGGTGAATGCAGTTCCAAGGGAAGCCACCGCCATGTTAAATCCTGCCTGGTGCATAGCGATAACGTCCATGTAGCCCTCACAAATGATCATGTAGCCTGCCCTTGAATTCTTGGCAAGGTTAAGGCCAAAGAGGTTCCTGCTTTTATCAAATATAAGAGTTTCCGGAGAATTGAGATACTTAGGTTTGGCATCTCCCAGAACTCTCCCACCAAAACCGATGACCTTTTGGGATGCATCCTGAATTGGGAACATGACTCTGTTCCAGAACTTGTCATGGGTTCCATATTTTTCATCGTAGGACGCAAGGCCCGCATCTATTATCTGCTTATCCTGATAACCAAGCTTTTTAAGATGGTTAACAAGGTCTGAACTGGTTACGTTGGCATATCCAAGGCCGAACTTCTGCATGGTCTCATCGGATAATTCTCTTTTCCTGAAATACTCCATGCCCTTCTGGCCGTTTGGACTTCTGAGCTGATAGTAATAGTACTTGGCAGCCTCCTTGTTGATATCAAGAAGGATCTGTCTCTTATCTCGCATGGCCTTGGCCTGTGGTGAATCGTCCTCATCCGGGAGTTTGATTCCGGCCCTTTCAGCCAGCTGTTTAACTGCTTCCTGAAATGTTAAATTGTCATATTTCATCAAAAAGGTAATGACATTGCCCCCGGCTCCGCATCCAAAGCAGTAGTACATCTGCTTGTGAGCTGATACGGAAAATGACCCCGATTTTTCGTTGTGGAATGGGCATAATCCAAAGTAATTGGAGCCTTTCTTCTGTAAATGGACGTACTGTCCAACCACATCCACAATGTCATTGCGCGAGCGAACCTCTTCGATTATCTCGTCCGAATAGCGCAAATTATCTCTCCTCAGTGTGTAATTAGTTGTGTTGTTTTATGATATACGAATTGCTCCATAGCTAACATGTACACATTTTAGATTTATGACGTCTATATCATAAAACGTTCCAGGAATGAGGAACATAGATCTCCTCAAACATGGCAACTGCGTATCTGTCTGTCATGGAACTTACATAGTCGCAAACAAGCCTCTCCTCCGGCTCTCCCTGTTTACGCATTCTCTGTAAGTAATCTGGAAGAAGCTCTAAGTGATCAAGATAGTATCTGTAAAGGATCTTGATCATCTCTTCAACCTTGCCCTCCTGATTCTTGGCAATCGGGTTGGTATAGACATTTTCAAACATAAAAGATCTAAGCTTGTGGAAGGCGTCATAGACTTCCGGAGACATTCTGATGTCGTCCGTATCCATGCTGGTGGCTATGATGTCGTGGATAAAGGTATCTATCCACTCCTTGTTGGTATAGCCGATTACCTCCACCAGGTCTCTTGGCACATCCTCTGGAGTAAGGATTCCGCCTCTAAGTGCATCATCCATGTCGTGATGCATGTAGGCAATCTTATCAGAAAGTCTTACAACCTTGCCCTCAAGGGTTGCTGGTGTAAGATTCATCTCGTGATTGACGATTCCATTTCTGACTTCCCAGGTCAGATTAAGACCTGTTCCGTAGTTCTCCAGCTTCTCAACAATCCTAAGGCTCTGCTCATTGTGTCTAAAGCCCTCAGGAGCCACATCATTAAGAGCCCTCTCTCCGGCGTGACCAAAGGGCGTATGTCCCAGGTCATGTCCAAGGGCGATGGCCTCTGCAAGATCCTCATTGAGCATAAGGGCCTTGGCAATTGTCCTGGCATTCTGTGAAACCTCAAGGGTATGAGTCATTCTGGTCCTGTAGTGATCTCCATCAGGCGCAAGAAATACCTGGGTCTTGTCCTTAAGACGCCTAAAAGACTTAGAATACAGGATTCTGTCTCGGTCTCTCTGAAAACAAGGCCTGATATCACAAGGTTTTTCTTCTTTTTCTCTTCCCTTGGAATTCATGCTGAGAGTAGCATGCTTACTTAAGATCTCGGTCTCTCTCTTCTCTAGCTTTTCGCGAATTTTCAATTTTGTCGTCTTCTTTCTGCACAAAAAATTAAATCCTACAATCTCTATATTCTGCGTTTCTTTTCAAAATCCTTTTTATAAATAAAAAAAATCTAAGAAGCTTTTTAATATGGATTAATTTAGACAGATACAAACTACTAACTATGGATAGTAAAAGGACTGTGAAAACAAAAACATTTTTCACAGTCCTTTTTATTCATTTTAGACTTTTCTTCAGATCTATCAGATTCTTCTGTTTTCGTGATTACCAAACAAACATCTTCTCACGAAAACTATCTCTTCTCCCACTTCCCGGGATTATCAGTGTACTGGGCGTTGATCCAGGCAACTGCTGCATCAAATCCCTCCTGAGATACCTCGAAGTGCTCGGAAGTCTTAAGTTCATCAGGGGTGTGAGCGTAGGAATTAGGCTCAGGCCACACCGTTGCCATTAAAGTGGCAGGACCACGCTGATCTATCGGCGTGAACTTAACGTTCTCCAAGGGTTCACGGGCCAGTCTGTATCTCATTCCCTTATGACTTCCAAAATATGCTTCCCCATACTCGTAGTGAGTTAAGGGAAAGAAGGTGTTCTGCTCAATTTCCATTATTTATTAAATCCAATCTTTCCTGTCTCTGCGTGATTTACAACATAATATGCTGCATTATCAGAAGGCTTGATATAAACCTGAATCTCCTTGATATCGCTCTCAACATGGCCCTTAGCGATGTAATCAGCCTTGGCAGCCTTAACGATGTCTGAAGTTCTAACCTCGTGAGCTGCATACTGCACGAATACTTCTTCCTTGCAGTTTCTTCTAGCTGAAGCCTTGGAGATATCTTTTTTAACATTGTTGGCAACGTCCTTAGCCTTGGCTGTGCCCTGCTTAGCCTTCTTAAGAACTGGCTCCGCCTTAACCTTGATATCATCAATTACAGGCTCTGCCTTGGTCTTAATCTCATCAATGTAAGGTTCTGCCTTCTCTACATAGGGCTTAGCCTTCTCAACTATTGGCTTTGCAGCCTGCTGAACGTCCTGTGCGATCTCTTTGATCTTTTCCTCTGCAGTTCTTTTATCCATGCCTGATTCCTCCCTTTTTATCACTTGAATTTACTGAAGAATGATGCCATAGGTCCTACAGTCTCCTGAAGATCTGAAATTGCCTGGTTGAGGCCCTCAAAATCGATCTCAGAAATAGACTTGGTGGCCTTGGTAAGAGTCTCGGCGTTCTCATCGATGAAGCCGTTGAGATTCTCACTGGCTGTAGTAATGCTCTCTGTCATTTCATCTATCTTGGCAACTGAATTGGTGGCATCAGTTGCAAGCTGATTGACCTGGTTGATAGTCCTGATGGCCCTTGGCACGATAAGAAGTGCAGCAACAAGTATCACCAGGAATATTCCTGTTGTGGATATGGCTGCCAGCCTCTGGAAAAAAAGCTGTTTCTTAAGAAGTTCAGCAACCTCAGAGCCACTGGTATTCTGGTTCTGCTCATTACCTGATGAAACTGGTGCACTCATATTCACTGCACCACTATTCTCAGAAGCTGTCTGGATGTTATTCTCGTTATCTGCCATAGTTATCACCCCTCATTCATATACAATTCCGACCATTACTACTTCAATTCAAATATCACTATCTAAAATCGTCATTACTTAAGATCGTACTCAAGTCTAACTGTGATTGTAGCTGTCTTGTATCTTGAACCTGTATCAAAAGCTCCATCATAGGAATAGCTGCTGGTTCCAGAGTTCTTAGCAGTGATCTGGAATACACCAAGGCTTGAATTCTTAAGCTTTCCAAGGCGAGCTCCTGAATTCTTGGCAATGATGTCGATTCTGTCCTTGGCATTTGTAGAAGCCTTGTCGATAAGATCAAGCTTAAGGTCATCAAGGCCTGAGTAGTAGTACTCTGGAGACTCTGATGTGAACTCGACGCCAAGATCAAGAAGGCTTGAAATGTCACGGGAAATCTTCTCAACGTTATCAATATTAGATGATGTAATAGTAACACTCTGGGTAAGTCTGTATCCATCAGCCTCGCTTCCAATGTAGTTACCATTGTCATCGTAGATATCTCTGTAGATCTGGCTGATATCAACTGAGTTAAACACAACCTCATCCTCTGTAAGGTTGTTAGCTAAAAGATATTTCTTAACCTGGTCAGCCTCTGACTTGATTATGTTGTAGGCATCCTGTGATGTGTAGGCTGTTGCTGAGAAATATCCCCTCCAGATAATGATATCTGCCTCAAAGTCTACACTGGCACTACCTGTAGCTGTAATAACATGGGCGCTCTCTGATCTAAAGTGTGCAAGACCAAAGGCCAGTGAAATACAGCTTATAACAATGCAAAGTCCGATGATCAGTGGATTAAGCCAACTTAACTTTTTCTGTTCCATAACACTCCTCCTGTAAAAAGAAAAATTTCACACCGCCAAAAAGCCCCCACAGACCATTTCAGCGACACTACACTACTATGTTACCCCCTTTTGCCCCATTTGTGAACCACTAAGAAAGGGGCCGGTCCTAAAACCGCCCCCAATAGCTTTCCATATCTTCTATAAGTTTGAACTGATTCCGGGTCCTATCAAGGTTGTGGGTAGGATAATCCACCTTAAAGTAGGTGTCCCCCACCAGGAAGTCCGAAAGGAACCGAATTGCACATTCATAGGTCATGAGCACACTTGAAAAGGGTAAAAGATCTATCTCCTGCCTGGTCATATAAGGCTCCATTTCGCTTAAAAAGCCCTTAGCATAGGCATCATACATCCCCGCATCAAACCTCACTTTAGAAAGATCTGTCTCATCCTCTGTAGCAGTATTGGCCCCAAACCTTATGCTGTCGCCAAAATCGTATAGAAGTGACCCTGGCATTATTGTATCAAGATCAATTATGCAGACACTTTCGTTGGTATCTGGATCCATTAGGATATTGTTAAGCTTGGTATCGTTATGAGTAACTCTAAGAGGGATTTGGTCACTACCAAGCTTAGACACTATCCTATCGCAATAATTCTTGCGTTCCGTGGCAAAAGAAATCTCTTTTTCCGCTGCCTTAACTCTATCGGGTATTCCCTCTGCAATAGCCCTTTCAAAGGCTTCGTAGCGCTTAACTGTGTTGTGGAAATTGGGAATAACCTCATAGAGCTTTGAAGCATCAAAGTCAAATAAAAGCTTTTGGAAATTACCAAAGGCTCTGCCTGCATTTTCAAGAACCTCTCTGGTGGCTGCGCTTTGGTAGGATACAGTATTTTCGATAAAAAGATATATCCTGTAGCAGCTGCCAGATGAATCCCTGTAGTAGCTCTTTCCATCTCTGGTCCGTACCAGAGTAAGTGTACTCCTTAAAGGATCGCCGCCATTTGCGGCAATCTTCTCCTTAAGGTAGTCAGTAACAAGACAGATATTGTGCATTAGTTTATCAACATCAAAGATCTCTGAGTTGATTCTCTGCAATATATAGCGAACAGGCGGATGGAGCTCTCTCTTACAGTAAATAGCATAAGTGTCATTGATGTGTCCGCAGCCAAAGGGCTCTTCGTACACCATCTCCCCGTCTATGTCAAAATGCTCAACTATTTTTCTGATATCGATTTCCATCTGCCTGCTCCTCATAGTTCTTTTAACAATTACTTGGTCTTAAGGTACTCCTCAAGCTGCTTGTTAACCTCTTCCATATATCTGTCGATTCCAGCATCCTTGAGCTGCTGCTGAACTGCAGGGAAAGCCTCGTCGTAGTCAACGTATCCGCAGAGGATAGGCATAAGCTGTGTATTGATAAGCTCGCCGATTGCTGTAGCCTCATTCTTAACGTTGGTGTTATCAAAGTGGAATGCCATTACATCTGATTCGATAGCGTTCTCATCCCAGTGTGAATAGAGCTCGATAAACTCGTCAGTTACATCTGTTGTGAACATCTGATAGTTGGCATTTCTAAACATCCACTCGTAGAAAAATCCGCCAAATGATGGATCCTTAAGGACGATTCTGTCGTTCTCAACTGTGTAGTTCTCACCCTCAGGTCCGTAAAGAGCAAACATGTAGTTTTCCTGGCTTGTGTACAACCAGTTTACAAACTTGATGGCTCCGATTGGGTTCTGCGCTGAATAAGGAACGCAGAGAACTTCGCCGCCGCAGGCTGTAATGTACTTATCCTGCTCAGGAGCAAGGATGTAGGACTTAAGAACTGCATCTGGAGCGTTGGCACGAACTGAATTGATGATCTCATTTTCTTTTCCGATGGAGCCCTCTACCCAAAGGTATGTGCCCTGCTGCATTCTTGAATCACGCTCGTTGTAGTTGGTTGTAAGCTCATCTCTGTAAAGACCCTTTTCATACATGCTTCTATTGAACTTGGCAACCTTTTCAAAGGCCTCTGACTCGAAATAGCTGTATGCCTTCTTGGAAGTCTCGCCGTAAACAACTGCATCACCAGCTGAGAACCAGGTAAGTGGCTCATCCTGGAAGTATCTTGTAAGAGGCTTGAAGATTACATCTGCAGGACCTGAAAGCTCTGGATGAGCATCTGCAACCTTCTGTGCAAACTCTGTAAGATCTTCTGCAGTACTGATATCTGTCATTCCAACTTCTTCAAGAAGATCTTCTCTTACGCATACAAGTTGGAACATTCCTGATGAAGGAGCGTAAGCAGATGGAATACCATACTGAATGCCGTTAACAACACCACCAGAAAGCTGTCCATCAGGGATAACCTTCTTCATATCCTGACCATAGGTCTCGATGAGTTCGTCAAGGGGCTGTGCCTGTTTCTTGTTAACCATGCTGCTGATATCCTGAAGTCCATCCCAGTACAGGTCGATGGCATCGCCTGCGGACAACATGATATCTTTTTGCTCCCAATACTGATCCCATCCCTTATAGACCAGCTCTACCTCTTCGCCAATCTCTTCCTTGAGCTTAGGATTGAGCTCGTTCTTTATGAAGTTGCTCATTTCGTCTGTTTCTTCGCCAGGATACAGGATCACTACCTTACCGGTATCCTTAACATTGACGCCCAAGTTCTTGGAACCGCTTTTTCCGCATCCAGTAAAGAGCATTGATGCAGAAAGGACACCTACCATAAGTAACGATAATACCTTCTTATTCATACTTTCCTCCTTTTTACTCTTTAACGGCACCCACCATAATTCCGTTTACGAAATACTTCTGAATGAAGGGGTAAAGGAAAATGATAGGTCCAATAGTAACGATAGTAACTGCCATCTTAACTGTTTCCGACGGAAGCTTGATGTTGGCTGCGGCTCCCGATGGAACTCGTCCCGAGGTTATGGCGTTTACGTTGGACAGGATGTTGTACAGATAATACTGAAGTGGGAAATACTCTCTGTCATTTACAAACATCAGGGCATTCCACCAGTCGTTCCAATAGGTCAGAGCAAACATCATTCCAACAGTCATCATTCCGGTCTTGGTAAGAGGAACTGCGATCCTGGCCCAGATCTTGAAGTAGTCAGCACCGTCGATTCTTGCTGATTCGTACAGGGATGTGGGCACCTGCTCGAAATAGGTCCTAAGAAGGAACATGTTAAACACGTTCACCATCTGCGGAACTATCAGGGACCTGAAGTTATTGCCAAACCCATACCAGTTAACGCACACGTAGTACCATGGGATAAGTCCTGCGGAAAAGATAATTGTAAAATTGCAAAAGTACGAGATTATATTTCTGTATTTAAGGCTCTTTATTGAAAGAGCAAAGGCGCACATGCTGGTGATGATCATGGCTGATATGGTGCCCACCACAGTGACGATTATGGTAACACCGTAGGATTTAAGGATCCTTAGGCCGCTGTGGGCAAACAGATATAGGTAGGTATCCGTTGTGAAATTCCTTGGTAAAAAAGAATATCCCTTCTGCACCACTGCAGTGTTATCTGAAAGTGAAACAGATACCACCATCAGAAGCGGCATGAAGCACACCAGTGCTATGAAGCCAACAAATACATAGGAGAAAACTATTACAGCAATGTCTGCGCCGGATTTTTTAACTTTCTTAGGTGCTTTACTACTCATCAGAACAGTCCCTCCCCTTCATTTATCTTTTTAGCAAAATGATTGGAGATGGTGATAAGGATAAGTCCCATCACTGACTGCATAAGGCCAATGGCTGTGGTGTAGGAAAAGCCCATGGTCCTCATGGCTGAATAAACGTAGGTATCAATAACCGCAACCTCTTCATAGAGAAGGGAGTTGTTGCCTACGATACCGTAGATCATTCCAAAGTCTCCAAAGAAGATACGTCCGATGGCCATCAGTGTCAGGATAACCACTGTAGGCCTAAGTAGCGGCAGTGTTATGTGGATTATCTGCTTAAATCTGTTGGCACCGTCCACCTGGGCTGCCTCGTACAGAGTGCTGTCAAAGCCCGCCAGGGCTGCCATGTAGATGATTGAGTTGTAACCACACCACTTCCATACATCTGCGATGATGATAATAGGCTTCCAATACTTGGGCTCGGCGTACCATCTTACAATCTCACTGCCTGAGTTTGTGAGCCACTGGTTAACTATACCTGTGCTGGTTGAAAAGAAAGCGTAGATGATGGCACCTACAACAACCCAGGAAAGGAAATAAGGAAAGAACATTACGCTCTGGGCTATTTTCTTGTAAACCTTGTTGGTAACGTCGTTAAAGCAGATGGCTATGGTTATTGGGAAAACTGTTCCAAAGATAAGTCCCCAAAAGTTGATGATAAGTGTATTTCTTACGGACTTAAGTCCAAGTCCTGTGCCGGATCCAAGGAAGTACTTGATGTTCTGAAGACCCACGAACCGGCTTCCAAAGATACCGTCCACCACGTTGTAATCAGTAAAAGCCATCCACAGACCGCCATAAGGGATGTAGCAGAACATAATGAGAAATATGATTGCTGGCAGAGTCATCAGGTATAACTGCCAGTTTCTTTTAAACTCTTTTTTCATACCACTCCCCCTTTCTGGTTTTCTGCTGTGTCTGGGGCTTTAGGTTCGATGCTGTCGGTTTCATTTATGCCCTTGATGCCGTTTGCTTTAAAGAGCTTTCTCTGATCCTCTAAGTCCTTGTCTGTAATGTAGATCATCTGGTTGCAGTCCTTAGATAGTTCCTCTGGGAAATACACCATGCCTGGCTCGCAGAACTTTCCGCCCCTTTCAAGGTAGGTGGCCACGTTCCTTTGAAGGCTCGTCTTCTTAGGTACCTCTGCCAGCGGAATATCGCAGTCTCCGTAGAGTTCCAGATATAGCATCTCTCCGTTCCAGCCTCCCGAATAATTAAAGAGATGCCTTTGAGTCCTTACAATGTTGCTATCATCTGGTAGCAGCAAGGATAATCTTCCGTCATAGAGCCAGCTGGCGCTCCAAAAGCCCTTAAAAGGAATCTCCGGGTAATACTTACAGAAGAACTCCCAGGCCGGCTTCATGCTGCTTCTTACTCTCTCTGGAACATATCCCTCTCCCGATGGGATGTGGAAGCCAAGGAGCCAGTCATCTCTTTTAAGGATCTGCTTCCAGCTTCCCTTATCCAGGGTTACTAATTCTTTAGTAATAAAGCCGCAGGGTGAGATTCGATAGCCTGTAACCTCAGTATCTGTCTCAGTCCTGATGGTTTTAAATTCCTCTTTTCTATCTTTTTTGAAGGCGCCGTAGTAGTGGCCGTCCTTCTTTATTGTGTTGGTGTCAAAAGAGCTGTCTATGGTAGCGGTTTTGGAGGTCTCTGTGTTGTCCGTGCCATCTTCTGGCGGAAGGATCAGCTGGCCCTCAAAGTCCACTGACAGGCCGTCATCTGCAATTCCTATTACCTCGTTTCCGTTTCGGTAGAAGGTGTAGGGATCATCGAATCTGCAGGGCACAAACAGGAATCTGTCAAAAAGATATATGGCAAGGCTGTAGAAGTTGCTCTGCCAGGGAAGATCGTCCAGCTCATAGCTTCCCGTCTTTTTGAACTTCTCCATGTGCATCCTTAGCATTCTGTGGGGGATATCCTCGTATAGCTTTTCATAGATCCCTCTTTTAACAAGATCTCTTTTAGCATATCCAATGCAGGATAGGCACATGAAAAAGCTGACGGTCTTGCCCACATCTCCCACGTTCCCTGGATTAAAATCCGTATTGTCGTCGATATAGTAGTCGTAACGTTTGTCGCACTGACAATAGGTAAGGAATTTGATGTATTCAGTTAGCTGCTGGCTTTCACGGATTGTTTGAAGATAGGATTCAAGCTCTTTTACCTGATCCGCAGATAGATCATATCTACCCAGGATCTGCCAGAGCTCATCCCTTGTTAAGACGCTTCCTTCGCCGTTCCACTCTTCGTAGAACTTTGGAAAGCTTTCCGGAACATTCCCTACCCCCAAGTCCTTAATAAGCTTTTCATACCCGGTCTTATTCATTTCGTTCCCCATTCAAGTGTTGGTGGTTCTAAGTTCTTCCAGCTCGATAGTTCTGTGCTCTACCCTGGATTTCTCTGCCCCAATAGCCATGACGTGGCTTTCTATGGACCTTTCTATAGCAGAGAGATTCTCGGCATCT
Source organism: Butyrivibrio proteoclasticus P6B7 (assembly GCF_000622085.1). Classification (GTDB taxonomy): domain Bacteria; phylum Bacillota; class Clostridia; order Lachnospirales; family Lachnospiraceae; genus Butyrivibrio; species Butyrivibrio proteoclasticus_A. Next base: position 143,761 of record NZ_JHWL01000004.1, on the reverse strand, counting down.
GTCCCCTCCAGCATTCCAAGGAAGTTCTCCATAAGGCCTGAATCCCCACCGCCGTGGAAGCCTTCCCTTAGGTCGGGACTAAATTTCTTGATGTATGGCGCGCTCTGCCAGTTGGGCGCAAACCTTATTATCTCGATTTCATTGAGGCCATCATCGCCTCTGATCTCGCCATTCTCGCACATGATCTTGATGGTGCGGCACATCCTGTTGGTAAAGCCGCTTAGGTTAAAGGATGCATGAACGCCATTTTCAAATTCAAATATTGCCACCTGATGGTCGCAAACGTTGTTATCACAGTGGTAAACACATCTTCCGTAGGGGCCTTCCTTGATGGCCTTCATAAGACCTTCTTCTGACTGATCTACAGAAAGAACCGTTGCAGGCCACTCTCCTGCTATTGGAAGGTAAACCTTTCTGGCATCAAAGCGGCAATCTGTTACCTTGCAGTCAAGACATCTGTCAGCGCTTCCTTCAGGTGCATGATCCTTGTTAAAAAAGCTAAGCTCTCCAAAGGAGGATACGCTTCTGGCCCTACTTCCTGTGATCCATGTCAAAAGATCCATGTCGTGGCAGGACTTCTGCATAATGAGGGAGCTGGTCTCGGCGCTGTTCCTCCAGTTGCCCCTTACGAAAGAATGAGCAATGTGAAAGTTACCTATATTCTCGTTGTGCTGGATATCAATGACTTTGCCAAGCTCTCCGCTGTCCACAATCTTCTTAATGGCTCCCCAAAAGCCTGTGTACCTAAGAACGTGGCAGACCATGACCTTGCACTTATTCTTAAGGGCCAGATCCCTTATCTTAAGGCACTCATCAAGATTAGGAGAAATTGGCTTTTCAAGGAGAATGTCGTAGCCAAGCTCTAAAGCCTTCATAACATGGCCGTAATGCTGTCTGTCCATGGTGGCTATTATGACTGCATCTGTAACCTTCCCCAGTTTGTAAAAGTCTTCCGGGTCTGTAAACAGCTTGTCCTCTGAAAGGCCGTACTTGTCAGCTGCAGCTTGTCTTCTATCTATGTCGGGCTCTACCACATACGCAATCTCCGCCCTGTTGTGATCAAAGGCGTAATCTGCATATATTCTTCCTCTCTGACCTGCCCCAATAAGCGTAAGTTTCATTTGCTCTCCACCCCGTTGTGAATGTAAACTTTGTTACCTTGTTGTTACCTAGATTATAACGCGTTTGTTACCTTGTTGTAAACCAGTTTTTGTGATTGTGTTATTTTATTGTAAGCCGCATGGTTGTGGGCTTGTTGACTTTGCATTTATGCTATTCTATAATTATTTTATGTTGTGTAACGCATGTTGTTAATCAGAAGTGTTACCTAGTTCTTTTACCAAGTAATCAACTATTTATTATCAATATAGTTACCCAGAATTACATTAATCAGGTGTCCAAAAAGGCTTAGGCGCCTGTAAATATGCGAGGTTAATATGAGTAATATTCGCGAAGTTGCCAAGGCAGCAGGCGTATCAACCGCCACAGTATCAAGGGTTATCAACCACGATACTGAGGGGCGTATGACAGAGGAAACCAAAGAAAGGGTCTGGGCAGCCATTGCAGAGCTTAACTACAAGGCTCCCGCCAAGAATATCAAGAAGAAATCCAAGAGTCTGCGCCAGCAAAGCGAAGGGACTCACTTTAAGATTGGCTGTATCATCAGTACTGACAAAGACAAGTACAGTGACCCTTATTACCTTAGCATCTTAGCTTCCATTGAGAGCGAGGCTGCAAGAAATGGCTATACAGTGCCCTTTATTGCAACCTCTAAAGAGATTGAGGAATGTAAGGCTCTTGACTCCTTCTTCCCTGCCCTTGATGGAATCATTTTGATGAACACCCTTAGCCCGGACATTTACTCTTATATAAAAAGAAATATCCCCGCCATCGTGGGTATAGATACCTCCCACAGGGATATTGATAATATCATCTACGATCACTATGAAGCTGCCTCTCTTGCGGTTTCTACACTGGCAGAAAGAGGCTACAAGGATATAGGATTTCTTGGAGCTTCACCTCAGGATTCCACTTTGGAAGACAGTAAGCGATTCCGTGGTTTTCTTGGCGAAATGAATTCCAGGGGATTAACTGTAAAGAAGGAAACCTGCATCAACTGCCACTGGAATGAGGACGAGTGCTATGCCGGAATTAAAAAGCTCCATAAAAAGAAGGCACTTCCAAGAGCCTTTGTGGTATCCAGTGACCTGATGGCCATGGCTGTTCTTCGTTCACTTTATGACTTCAACATCAAAGTCCCTGAGGAAGTGGCTGTAATGGGCATCACCAACATTGAGATGGCACGCTTTTCTAACCCTCCTCTCTCCACCATCAGTGTACCAATGACCGAAATGGGAATGGTAGCTGTAGATGCTCTCAAAGAGCGCATGAATGGATACAAAATGCTCCCCCGCAAGATTTCCCTCCCACTGGAGGTTATACTAAGATCATCCATTTAAGATAGCAAAACCTTGGACTACTTAACTGCAGTCCGAGGTTTTTTCTTTTCTTCCAACGCAATTCCTTAAATCACACTATCTTCATAAAGATTTAATAAACAAACGAAATATAGTAACGCTTAGATATGATATTATAGATATATATGTCCATAAACTACTTTATGTACTTGAAAAAGAGTCGAGGATTCTATGGAAGCACTAAATAAATTATGGAAAAAACTCTTACCTAAGAATAAGCAAGAGATAAATGACATAATAGACAAGGGCAACATGTCCAGCATAAGGGCAATGTGTCTAGTTACCATCTTCAGTGAAAGCTTTGTAGTTCTCAGATATTATGTCACGTACCGCGACAATTTCTACATAAATATGACCACAGCATTCGCAATTGCCGTCATTATTTCCTGCATTATAATGGCAATTCTGGCGGATTTATTGGTGCGTGGTATAATTCATGGTCATAAACTATCTGTTAGCATTGTCCTTGCGTTCATCCTTATTATTTCTCTTTTTGCCATGTACACCTCTTATACCAACTATAGGATGGGCAGGCAGATTATTGTTCTATTTGTAGCCAGCGTAGCCATTACATCTTTCATACAAATAACGCCGCTCTATCACATGATATTGCTGCTAATTGAATTCATAATTCTTTATTCCTTGCTATATGCGTACGACGGCGCCAAGAACATGGTATTTCTTAACGCCTTTGCTTATCTTGTGGTAATCCTGATAGTATGCGTTATTAGCTATCACAGAAAAAATGACAGCATTATAGCCGCCTATGAAGCCAAAATGCGAGCTGAAGACTATTATATAAAGTCTTCTGAAGATCAGCTCACAGGCCTTATGAACAGATTTGCTCTTGATTCCATTACCATCAAAAATGAAAAGACATTCTGCGTGGCAATGACAGATATAGACTTCTTCAAGACCATCAACGATAGTTTCGGTCACATAAAAGGCGATGAAGTCATCAAGATGACCGCATCCAAGCTTCTTGAACTATTCAGAAAAAATGACTGTTTCCGATATGGAGGCGATGAGTTCCTGATTCTCACAACCAAGCTGGATGAAAATGCCTTCAAGAAACGTATGGAAGACTGGGAAAAGTTAGTAGAAGAAACTAGAATCGAAGGTATCGACAGCGCCATAAAAATCAGCTACGGAATCGCTGTTGGAGTTGTTAACTCCAATGAAGACCTGCTGGCCCTCATCAAAGATGCCGACAATAAACTATATACAATCAAGAAACAGAGACACGAGAATTCATAGAAGCTACTGGGTGAGAGTCCCCTTCCACACGATATTAGAAATACAAAAATTATTTTTCCGGTACGGAAAGCTCTGCAAAAATAATAGGCGGGGCGATTCCTTTGAGAAGTGCCCCGCCAGTTGTCAGTCTATTTTTTACGGCTCATTATGCCTGCAACTGCTCAATCTTGTCCTGCAAACGGTCTATTTCTGCGGAGTATTTCGTATTCCAGTCCGTTCGAAGAAGTTCGATCTGTTTCTTGTAATAGTCTGCAGCCCGTTTCTTATCTCCCATACGGATGCAACAAAGTGCCATAGCGGCATAGGGATCCGTATAGCGGGGCTTAGGCATACAATCAAATGTCATCTGCCAATACCGGATTGCCTCTTCATACTTTTCGTGATAGGAAAACGTATTGGCAACGGAAAACAGTACGCTCCAGTCTTCCGGATATCTCTCCACCAGCTTCCGATATGCTTCTTTTGTTGCTTCAAACCCGTTTTCATATTCCTCGATAAACACCTCGTAGAAGTCATTCAAAGTGTTAGGGTTCTTTTGAACGGACTCCTTCAGAACTTCTCTTGCCTCCCGAAGTCTGCCGTCATCAATCAGATTGTCCAGCAGATAGAAGTAGATCCGAATATTCTTTGGTTCAGCCCTCAGGATCTTATACAGATCCTCAATCAGTTCATGATGATTTGCCGCATCCCAGTCAAAGAGCTTTCCATCGCTGCCAAAGCAGATATTGTTGATATCGCCCTTTTCGTTGGGGCGTAGTTCCAGCGCCTTTTTCGCACAGCGTACTGCCTTTTTCTTCAGATTCTCTGCCTGATAGCGATAAAGATCTGCCAGCAGAGAGATTGCGTCATGATTCGTCGGATCCGCTTCCGTTTCGCCAAGAAGGAAGCTTTCCTCATTCTCGAACTCTACATTTGACAGCACTTTTCCATATTCAATTTTCTTCTCGATACTCTCGAAGCGTTTCTCAGTGGAGTATTCAAACAGATCATCGATCTGTACTCCAAAGAGCGATGCGATATCCGGGAGCATGGTCATCTCCGGGAGGGAACTGTCTGTCTCCCATTTACTGACCGCCTGACTGGTCACTCCAAGTTTCTTAGCGACATCCGACTGTGAGAACCCCTTGGAGCGTCTCAGTTCTTTAATTTTCATTCCTATTGTTTTCATAAAACCGCCTCCGATTGTTGTATTCATGATCATGTAAGTTCATTATATGCATCATTCATACAACTATCAATTTCAAATTAGTTGGTTTTATGAAACCACTGGTTGTTTTTCGCACAGTCGAAAGTGCACAGCAATTGACGAGATGGGACTTTGAGCAGAGCACTTGGCGAGGTATTTTCGAGCCTAGTGCGAGCCATGGGTGAACACTTGACGAGGTCCTTCCGAGTCTAGTGTGAATCCCTGAACCCACGCAGCGAAGCTGCTGGGTGAGAGTCCCCTTCCGCACAAAATAAAAGGACCAACTCTTTCGAGTTGATCCTTTTATTTCGTGCGGAAGATGGGACTTGAACCCACACGACATAACCAGTCACAAGATCCTTAGTCTTGCTCGTCTGCCAATTCCGACACTTCCGCAAACCGTCATCACTTCGTGACGACTTGTATATAATAACAAAGTAAACACCTTACGTCAACAACAATTTATAAACTTTATTTCGCATTATTGCAGTGTTTCTGGGATCTCCAATGGATCGTCAACATATATATTGTCTTTCGCACCAGCTGCAATAAGGTCTTCTCTTGTTCTAAAGCCCCACATACAGGAAATGCAAGGGATTCCAGTGTTAACTGCTGTCTGATAATCCACTTCTGAATCGCCCACATAGATGCACTCATCCTTAGTTACGCCAAGAAGCTTCATAGCTTCGAAGCACTCATCTGGTGCAGGCTTTCTTTTAAGCTTATCTGTAACACCAACTGCCACAGATACGTACTCACCAAAGTATTTATCCTTAAGCTCAACAACCGCATCCATAGACTTATTGGATACGATTGCCATTTTATAGCCTTTACTATTTAGCTCTTTTAACATTTGAAGAATATTGTTATAGGGGCCAGTCTTGATATTGCAATGCTCAAGGTAATAGGCCTCATAATCCTGCAAGATCTGCTGGAATTGTGGGTTGTCTCTGCCCTCTGGAATAGCACGCTCTATAAGCTTGGCAGCGCCACTTCCCACTTTATACTTGATCTCATCGACAGTCCACTTCTTAAATCCATACTGATCCATGATGTAATTCACGGAGTCTGTGATATCTTCTATGGAATTAAGAAGGGTTCCGTCCATGTCAAAAATAACTGCTTTATATTTACTCATAATCAAAATGCCAAATTCAAACTGATTATCCCAATATTACATAGTCCTAAGCTGTCTCTATCAGCCTGTAACTCCAACTACCTTAGAAAGAAGATCCTTGAAATCCTCTTCGTTTCTGCCTGTTGTTGCCTCGAAGTCAAGGTTGTACTCTGCTCTTGACCATGTAGCATAGTAGTAATTCTGGCCATCGCCATAAATTGTAACTTCAAAGCCGTTAACAACGATTGTCTTGCTTGAAGTATACTTGTCTGTCTGTCCAACAGTTACTGCATTCTCAGAAACTGTTTCCTCTGTAGCCTCTGCTACCTCAGTCTCTGTCTCAGCTTCCTGCTCGTCGTTATTAGCAAACTGGGCGTCAACCTTATTATCTGACTCTGCTGAATCCTTCTCGCCACCCTTAGCTGCAACGCTTGTGCCACCTGGAGTTGTCTGGGTTGCATCATCAACCTCTTCAACGTCCGTCTGTGCTGCTGCGCTCTCATCCATCTGCTTACGGATTGTGATGATCTCGCCGTCAACCTCGTACTGGATCTGAGCTGCGTTTCCATCAAGAAGTGCATAGGATGAATTGTCAGCCTCATCAAGAAGCTCCTGAGAATCGTTCATGTTGATTCCTGAAACTCTTGAAAGAGAATTAGATGTCACATAGGTTGAAAGAACGCTTGCATCATCAACCTGAATGTCAGCGCTGGCTACCTGAGCCTCTTCCGCCATATCGTAGGTTGCATCCATAGAAGCCTTTGGTACATTCATTGTACGGTATACAGCAAAAGAACCTACTGCTACAAGCGCAAGAGCTGCTGCCGCTGATGCGATGCTCACAAATGTTCTGATGTTATTTTTCTTTTTCTTTGGAACAGGTGAAAAAGTCGCTATATTACTAGCTCCACTCCCGTCCATGTTGTTCTCGATGTTCTGGAGAATGCGAGCTCTCATATCGTCAGATACTTTAACCCTATTCATGATCTCCTGATATTTATTCAAAGTCATAGGCCTCCTTAAGTATTTTTTTGAGCTGTTCTCTGCCTCGCTTTAAATCAGAACGAACTGTAGATTCATTTCTGCCAAGGATGTTGGCGATGTCTTTAGTAACATAGCCTTCCTGGTAATACAGATGGATTACTTCTCTGTACTTGGTAGGGAGCTGCTTAACTGCGTCCCATACATACTGAAGATCTGTCTTCTCCTCAGCAACAAGTTCCTCCATAAGTTCGTCAGTTTCTCTATACTTTTTATATTCAATCTTGTTCTTACTAAGATTAGATGCAACTGTTAAAAGCCATGCTCTCTCATGTCCAAGACCGCTGAAAGTAGGCATTGTCTTAAGATACTGAATAAGTGTATCCTGAAGAATATCCTCAGCGTCATCCATATTGTGAAGGTAAGAATAAGCAACTCTCAAAATCGCGTCACCATACTTGTCCAGGATGATACCAGCTCTTTCTGAAGAAGCATTAATGGTACCTGACTCTTCCTGGTACTGTGCTGGTGAAAATGATGGTGTAAATGTCTGCGCAAATGCCTGTGCGACAGTTCTTGTCACTGCCTGCACGGCAGTCTGCGCAAACATATATAATTCTTCTAATAAACTTAACCCAATGGATTTTTCTAAATATAAGCTCTTTGGATACATATATTTCTCCGTTACTCTTTCTCGCTACGCGCTTAATAATTATACGAATAACAACACGGAGATATTGTATCACACACTCGCCTTTATAGAAAATGAAAATTTATCGTTTTTTCTTTATTATTTATGCAATCTGTACAGTCAGATCATTTCTATCTGTTATCTATTATGATGCTGAATAAATGATGTCTTTATTACTTCTGATCTGTTGTATTCTGCTGAGTCTGAACTGGCTGCTGTGGTGTCTGAACTGGCTGTGTTGCCTGTACTGCCTGCTGTGGTGCTGGCTGAACCTTTGCTGCATTATACATAGCTGCCTTCTTTGCTGAGCTCTTCTTATCAATCTTCTTGAAGACGAATACTCCAAGGAATCCAAGAATTGCGATGAATACAAGCTGTGGAATGTGGATAACAAATACTACAAAGAGTTCTACAAGTCCATCTCTAAGTCCGATAAGACTCTTCATGAAACCATTTGCCATTCTTGAAGCAGCTGACTCTTTAACAACTGGTGTGAACTCTACTACTTCGTCAACACTTACATATACTGTGCTGTAATCAACCTTGTTGTCATATACACGAAGCTGTGACTCAACATTCTCGATCTCATATCTGATAGTCTCAAGCTTATCCTCAAGAGTGATGAGATCTTCAAGCTTTGTTGCCTGCTCCATCATAGCAAGAATTCTTTCTTCCTCTGTCTTGAGGGCTTTCTTCTTACTCTCTACGTCTACATAGTTAAGTGTTACGTCGTTGGTATTCTCACTGAAATTGATTACGTGTGTTGCTCCACCTACAAATTCTGTGAATTCATCAAGTCTGTTTGATGGAATTCTGAAGGTGTAGCTGGCGCTTCTCTTGGTCTGATCGTAATATGTTCCGTTATAAACATTGGAATCTTCTACATATCCGCCAAGCTCTGCAACTTTATTCTCAAGATTTCTTGTAGCCTGTACAAAATCGTTAGTTTCTACTGATACATTAACTGTCTTGATGAGTTTTCTGTTTGTTGTCTGAGATGAGTTTGTGTTAGTGTTTGATGAGTTATTTGTGTTTGTTGATACATTGTTGTTCTGGCTTGCTGAGTTGTCATCTCCCTGGGCATCTGCCGCTTTTGGTGTGGCTGCAGCAGCTTCCTCATATGAAGCATCTGAAAGATCAAACATCACTTCATAGTCAGCTTCTGCTGCCTCTGTGTAACTACTTTCAGCCATCTTAGTATCTGTAACTGCTGTTGCTGACTTTGATGAGCCACATGCTGTTGCTGAAAGTGTAAGCACTAACGCAAAAGCAATCGTTAACAATTTCCTTTTCATAATTTTCCCTCCGTCATAAAAAATCTTTTTTAATATAAGCTGACCCGGGGGTTGTGAGTTGTTGGTTATTGGTTGTTTTTTGTTTGTTGTTTGTTGTGGGTCAGCTTTATTTCGCTCTCTACACTATATACAGATGGTAGTTTTGATATGTTGCAGATTTTGGAAAATTTTTTGGAGATTTTTTTAAATTCTTTTGGGAAAGGGCGCGGGGCTAGAGTTCATGGGGATTTGTGAAAAAATAAAAATCCGTCAATCTCAAAAAATGTGAGATTGGCGGATTCAGGCTGGTATTCGTTACAAGTTTACTTGAAACAATGCAAGCTTAATCAGTAGCTCAGAGGCTCTCGGTATACCTGCTCTTACTACCGTCCCAATAGCATTTAATACAGCGACCATCTTTAAAGACATGCTCACATTTTTCATATCCATACAGAATTGATGCACATTCTGGACATAAAGACATCATCTTAGAGCTTGCCTTATAGTATTCACTTCCACATTCACTACATTTTTCTAGTTCCATTTAGTTTCCTTTGATTTTTACGGTAATGATCATTTTTCTGTGCATCATCAAGTTACAAAATCGCAAAAACACAGAAAAATACTAGTGATGCTCTTTTTTTCTGTACACCATCAAATTTCTAAAATGCAAAAACACAGAAAAACAAGCAAGTAGACCAAATTTTCTGTACTCTAAGAACTTGCAAAAAATCTAAATTACAGAAAATACTATGTACTCTACTCTTTTTCTGTATTTCTCGTTCCAATCAACTGATTACGTTACATAAAAATCAAGATACCCCTCTTATTTTCTGTGTTTTTAAAGATTTCAAATTTCATCCTGCACAGAAAATAAATGGCACCTACCATATTTTCTGTATTTTAGCTCAAAACAAATGAACTAGCACCACACAGTGTACATAAAAAAGTAGAATTATAGCTATTTTCTGTATTTCAAGAAATAGTCATAATGTTACTTGTTCACAAGCTCCTATACTAATACAAATACAAGCTCCTATACTAATACAAATTCAAGAATTAACTTAGCTTCTTTGTTCGTCTAACCTCTTACTCATCAGCCCATCACTGGCCATATACTTCATCAATTGTTGCCACATCTACGCAGACAGCCTCGCTATCAGAGGAGCCACCAAGGAGCATTCCTGCGTAGTAGCCTCTTGTAGTGAAGAGGCCGCTTCCTGACATGCCTTCACTGACGTTACAAAGGCAGTAGATCATGTCCATGCCAAATTCCTCGATGAACATTGAATTACTGGCAACACTGCCGGCGCTCATAGCCTTCTCATAAGGATCATAGACAAAAACTGAGTCTCCAAAGTAAACCTCTGAAATAGTGCAGATACTCTTGATTCCAAGACTATCAAGGTCTACACTCTCTCCAGCAACAGTCTTGATAGACTTGCCTGCAATTCCACCATCCAGCGTAACTTCCAGGAAACAAATATCCTTATCTGTATCCTTCTTGATAATCCCAGCTTCAGCCTCTATTTTTCCGCCTATACTTGCAGAATTCTCATCAATAGCCATTTCCACATTATTGCTAGTATCAATTGCAGAATAACTATCGCTGGAACTACCAGTACTGCTGCCGTCATCGAACACCACAACACCTGTATCCTCGCCATCTCCAAAGATATGGAGTGCAGTAACTATCACAATCTTATCATCTGTGATTTTGTAGATGTTGCCGCTTCCCATAAGGCTAGAAGCCTTGACCTGAACTGAAGTCTTGCTGGCAAGTTCCATAGCCTTGCCGTAGTCAGCTTCTTCCTCAGAGAGGACCTCAGATACATGTCCATCTATATGTTGTTTCCGTAGCATACTCACATAGAACGATGCCGCCAGCATCAGCAAAGCTATTGATACTATCAAAAAATTCTTGATATTCTTCTTCATATTCACATTAATTCTGAACATTCTTTATCTCATGATTGTTCTTACTCTCATGTTCACTATTACTCTCATGAACATCTATAGTCTCATGTGTACTACTAATTTCAAGCATGTTCTCTATATCAAGAACACTCTCATTTTTCTTATTCAAATTACAACTATCCACAATCTATCCGTACTTAACTTGAGCATTTGCCATTTCGGCAAATGCTCATCATTTCCCACACTTCCTATATTTTTACTGCACTTCTCTTGTAGCTTCCTTAAGCCAAGCCTTAACCTCAGCATCCTCAATAAGAGGAGCAACTCTGTCGTATACCATCTTGTGATACTCATTAAGAAGCTTAACGTGCTCAGGCTTCATGTACTTAGTATCAATGGCCTCAAGATCGATAGGCGCATAGGTAAGGTGCGCAAATTTAAGAAACTTGCCGTACTCATTCTCCTTATCAGTAACAACTTCAAGGATGTTCTCAATTCTGATGCCATGGCTATCCTGAATGTAAACACCTGGCTCATCAGATACGATCATACCCTCAAGAAGTGGAGCCTCGTTGGCACCAGGAGCAAATCTCCATCTGATGTTCTGTGGTCCCTCGTGAACATTTAAGATATAGCCGATACCGTGGCCTGTGCCGTGGTTATAATCAATTCCCATATCCCATAATGGACCTCTTGCAAGGATATCAACATTTCTTCCTGTGCAGCCCTCAAGGAATGTAGCATTTGCAAGGCTAAGCATACCAGCAACAGTTGCTGTGTAGTGTCTCTTAATCTCGTCAGAAATAGCGCCAACAACGATAGTTCTTGTAACATCAGTTGTTCCGCCCATATAGGTTGCTCCAGAATCCACAAGGAGCATACCCTCTGCCTTAACCTCAGCGCAGTTATCCTCTGTTGCCTCATAGTGAGCCATTGCAGCATTAGCATTATAAGCACTGATAGTAGGGAAAGAAAGCTCAATGTAGCCAGGAAGCTCAGCTCTCATGCTATCAAGCTTCATAGCTGCGCTGTACTCTGTCATTGGGATCTTGCCCACATTCTTCTTAACCCAGTAGATAAATTCTGTGAGCTTAGCGCTATCCTTAAGGTAAACCTCTCTGATATTGGCAATCTCAGTCTTATTCTTCTGAGCCTTCATAAGCTCTGTAGGATCCTTCTCGTTCTTGAGAGCCACCTTACCCTCCTGGGCCTTCTTAAGAAGAGTCTTAAATGTCAGGAAGTTAGTATTTCTCTTATCATAGAGAACATCACTGTCAAAAGAGCTATCTCCTACAAACTCCATTACGCTGTGATAGTCACGAAGTTCGATTCCAACCTTATCGCAGTACTCCTTAACCTCAGAAGTAACCTCACCCTCCTGAACAAAGAGACTGAACTTATCCATTGTGATATAAGCATAAGCAAGAGCTACAGGATTGCACTCAACGTCATTACCACGAAGGTTAGTAAGCCAGCAGATATCATCAAGCTTGGATAAAAGATAAGCACCTGTTCCAAACTTCTTCATGGCATCTCTAACCTCTGAAAGCTTCTGTGCAAAGCTCTTTCCACAAAGCTCATCAGATAAAACATACATATCATGAAGAGGAAGAGCTGGTCTGTCTGTCCAAACCTCCTCTGCAAGGTCCTTGTCGATCTTAAGAGTTACCTTCTTAGCAGAAAGCTTCTTTTCAAGGCTCTCACCAATGCTTGTGGAGATTACTCTTCCATCAAAGCCAAGGCACTGACCTTCCTTCATATTTGCAAAAAGATATTCCTCAATAGTAGGAACACCTGGATTCATCATCTTAAAGAGCTCTACTCCTGTGCCCTTCATCTGGTTCTCAGCCTGGATAAAGTAACGGCCATCTGTCCACATTCCTGCAAAATCCTTGGACACAACAAGAGTTCCGTTTGATCCGTCAAATCCGCAAAAATACTCTCTTACCTTAAAGAAATCAGCTGAATACTCTGAATTGTGGAAATCAGAAGTTGGCATCATATAAAAGTCGATGCCCTCTCTTTCCATGACAGAACGGAGACTTGCAAGTCTTTCCTTTATAACTGTATTTTCATATGACATAATAATGCCTCCCTATATATTGATCTAAAAACCGCGAAGCAACTAAATATTACCCCGCAATTCTACTTATAAAAAATTCAAAAGAAATTTTATCACATTTTTATAGGTTATACACCCTTTGTTTGTGCTTTAAGCTTGTTTAAAGACATCAAAATAGTTTATACTCAATATATCAGTAATAGTTGATGGAGATTTCGTTTATGAAAGATGCCACCAAGGAAATTGACAAGGCCGCAGTCGCGAAATATGTGGTCGAAAACATCGACAAAGCCATCGAAAATGGGTGGATTGTGCCCTATTATCAGCCTGTGATCAGATCCCTCACAGGTCAGCTTTGTAGTGCAGAAGCCCTGGCCAGATGGATTGATCCTGAATACGGATTCCTGGCTCCATACCTTTTCATCGGCCCACTGGAAGACAGTAAGCAGATCTACAAGCTTGACTGTTTTATTGTGGAGTGCGCATGTAAAGACATTTCTGATCGCCTTTCACAGGAACTTCCTGTTGTTCCTGTTTCTATCAATCTCTCCCGCCTTGACTTCGAAGCCACCAATATGCTGGAAGTAGTGGAGAAGGCTATTGAAAAGTATGATATCCCACGAGACTATCTTCATGTAGAAATTACTGAGAGTATGATTGCATCTGACGAAGATCTGATGCGTTCTGAGATCGACCGCTTCAGAGAAGCCGGATACGAAGTCTGGATGGATGATTTTGGCTCTGGCTACTCTTCTCTTACAGTCCTTAAGGACTTCCAGTTCGATACCCTTAAGATGGACATGCATTTCCTGTCCACCTTTACAGAAAAATCAAAATCCATTATGACCTGGGGTATCACCATGGCTAAAAGTATCAAGATGAAGACCCTTGCAGAGGGTGTTGAAACCCAGGAACAGGTGGACTTCCTTAAGAAGATAGGCTGCGGACGGCTCCAGGGCTATTTCTACGGAAAGCCCATGCCCCTTGATGATCTTCTCCCAGCAATGCAGGAAAAGAACATAACCTTTGAGAAAAGGCAATGGCGCCACTACTATGACGTCGCCAGCTTTAACGCCATGGAAACAAATGAACCCCTTGAACTTTTCGAATACGACGGCAAGAACTTCAAGACTTTGTTCATGAATGAGCCCTATAAACAGCAGATCTTCATCAATGAAAAAGACCTGTCTAAAATAGATAATATTATATACACAGGAAGCTCTCCGCTTGTAAAGAAATACAAGGAATTTGCCAACATTCTGGCCAGCTCTGGTAACCAGGAGACCTTCTACTACACTTATAACGGCAGTATTCTCAGATTCACCGCAAGAGTACTGGCCAGCAACGCCGGGCGTCACCTGATAAAGGGATCGATCCTTAATATCTCCATGGATAGAGAGAATAACAAGCTCAACGACCTTAATTACAGGTTAAAAGAGCTAAATCACCTGTTTGAAGTTGTTCTCCAGCTTAACCCTGGCAACAATTCCATTGCTCCTCTCCTTGGACAGTTCAGGTATTCGCCTCAGGAAAAGGTTGTCACTGGTACTCTTACTGAGCGCAATGAACTAACAGAAAAATATATCGTTCACCCCAAGGACAGGAAAAGGTACCATGACTTCCTGGATATGAGCACCATCAAGTCCCGCATAGAGCTTAGCGGAAGGGGATATGTGGTTACTGTCTGCAGATTAAAACAACCAGATGGCAATTACCAGTGGAAAGAGTTATCTCTTTTACTTATCCCAGGAACAAATGCAAGAGAATACCTTCTGTGCATCAAATCCACTGTAGAGGATGTCTATAAGTATATTCAGGAATCCGTTAAGGGCACAAGCTACGAAGCATCCGGTGAAGTCAGTGATGAGATTATCCGTTCAGCCTACATGTGGCAGAACGTTATCAACAGCTCCAATATCAAATTCTTCTGGAAGGATAAGGATAGACGTTTCATCGGCGTAAGCCAGTCCTTCCTGGATTTCTATGATATCAGATCACTGGATGATATCATTGGCAAGACCGATGAGGATATCCGCTGGAATGTTGATGAAAACTCCTATATGTCTGATGAGATAGACGTTGTCACAAAGGGCAAGCTTATCCAGAACGCACCTGGACAGTGTATTGTAAATGGTATCGTTCACAATATCGTTGCCAACAAGGTTCCGTTCTACATTAACAATGAGATTGCCGGACTTCTGGGCTACTTCATCGACTGCGACGAAGAGCTTAACCAGATGGATTCAGCATCCAACAAGCGTAGGATTGATCCTGTTACAGGTCTTATGAGTACCAAGGCCTTCACAGATGCCATGATAGACTACGCTCTTGAATACCATGAGAATCACAAAAACTACGGTCTTATCATTATCAGAAACAGCAAGTACGAAAGAATCCGTGAGACCTTCGGGGATGAATTTGGCAAGAAGCTCCTTAAGGAAATGGGTAATGCTATCGTTAAGGTCACCGGACAGAGCTGCGCTGTTGCAAGAACCAGGGAAGCAGATTTTGCTCTTATAACATATCTCTTCAAACCAGGTGAGCTTCAGAACATCTGTGAAAACGTCAAGGAATCCGTTGAATCCATAAGGATGATCGATGGTAACGACGTAACAGTCAAGCTTGAAACCGCCTGCGTAGTAAGAAGCGAATGTGATCTTCCTGATGAAGGCATCTATCAGATGGCCATGAACCAGCTCAAATAAGATATAGGAATATTGCACTTTTGTAATTTAATGATTGAGTATATAATAAGTGGTGCAAGTTCACAGCTTGCACCATTTAATATTGTCAATTCAAATCAGAAAGGATTTTTATCATGGAAGAAAAAGAAATACTTAAACTCATTGACCACACACTGCTTGCTGCAGACTGCACTTGGGAGCAGATCGTTGCTCTTTGCGACGAAGCTGTTAAGTACGGCACAGCGTCAGTTTGCATTCCTCAGGCTTATCTTAAGAGATGCCATGAGAAGTACGGCGATGCACTTAATCTCTGCACAGTAATCGGCTTCCCTCTTGGCTACAACTCAGCACATTCTAAGGTCGTTGAGGCTGAGGATTCCATCGCTGATGGCGCTTCAGAGATCGACACAGTTGTTAACATCTCAGATGTTAAGAACCACAGATTTGACGAAGTAAAAAAAGAGCTTGAGATGCTGAGAAAGGCTTGCGGCGACAAGATCCTTAAGGTTATCATCGAGACTTGCTACCTTACAGAGGATGAGAAAATCGAGCTTTGCAAGATCGTAACAGAGACAAAGGCTGACTACATCAAGACTTCTACAGGTTTTGGAAGCGCTGGCGCTACACTCTCCGACATCGAGCTTTTCAAAAAGCACATCGGACCAGATGTTAAGATCAAGGCTGCTGGCGGAATCCGTACTATCGAGGATGCTAAGGCATATGCTGAAGCTGGCTGCAGCAGAATCGGATCTTCAAAGGTTGCTCCACTCATTGCTCAGAAGTACGGCCTTTAATTAGATAGTTCTTTTAACCCACATAAATACGGAGAGGATAGATGATATCCTCTCCGTTTATTATTGTCTTAATATCCTGCAGAACAAGCTTGCTCTGATCAAGTCTAATCTCAGTCTCTGTCGCCCATGGCAACATATTCCTTACGGGGCTCGATGGCCATGTATGCAGGACGAATGATCTTACCGTTGTTGGCAAGCTCTTCCATTCTGTGAGCGCTCCAGCCCACAATTCTTGCCATAGCAAAGATTGTTGGGTAAAGCTCCTCAGGAAGATCAAGCATTCTGTAAACAAAGCCTGAATAGAAGTCCACGTTGGCGGAAACGCCCTTATACATGGTACGCTCGCCGGAAATTATCTGTGGAGCAAGTCTCTCAACAAGCTGGTAAAGAGCCAGCTCATCTTCTCTTCCCTTTTCAACTGCAAGTTTCTCAACAAAGCTCTTAAGGATAAGGGCTCTTGGATCTGACTTGGAATAGATAGCGTGGCCGATACCATAGATAAGTCCTGCCTTATCAAAGGCTTCCTTATTAAGGATCTTATCAAGGTATGCTGCTACCTCTTCCTCATCCTTCCAGTCCTTAACATGCTCTTCAATGTCATCAAACATGTGAACCACCTTGATATTGGCACCGCCATGTCTTGGTCCCTTAAGGGATCCGATGGCTGCTGCAATGGTGGAATAAGTATCTGTCATACTTGAGCTGACCACGTGGGTTGTGAAGGATGAATTGTTACCACCACCGTGCTCCATGTGAAGCACAAGGCAGATATCCAAAAGCTTAGCCTCCAGCTCTGTATACTGGCTGTCAGGTCTTAGCAGATATAGGATTGTCTCTGCTGTTGAAAGCTCCTCCAGAGGAGGATGGATAACAAGGCTGTTACCCTCGTGGTAATGGTTGTAAGCCTGGTAGCCATAGATTGATAAAAGTGGGAACAGGCTTATAAGCTGCATACTCTGCCTAAGCACGTTAGGAAGAGATGTGTCATCAGCAAGATCGTCATAGGAATAAAGCGTAAGAACTGATCTTGCCAGGGTGTTCATCATATCTTTACTTGGCGCCTTCATGATGATGTCTCTTACAAAGCTGGTTGGAAGGCTTCTGTAAAAACCAAGCATCTTGTTAAAATCAGATAGCTCTTTTTCATTAGGGAGCTTATCAAATAAAAGCAAATAGGAGCACTCTTCAAAGGCGAAACGATTATCGTCAGTAGCTCTTTTTATAAGTTCTCTGACATCATAGCCTCTAAAATAGAGTTCGCCGTCAATTGGTATGCTCTCGCCATTTTCTTCTTTCTTGGCAATAATTTCTGAAATACGGGTAAGGCCTGTAAGTACGCCCTTACCATTAAGATCACGAAGGCCTCTTTTTACATCATATTTGTAAAAGAGCTCGTTATCGATCATATCTCCTGCTTCGGCCAGTTTAGAAAGCTCAACGATTTCAGGTGTGTTTTCTGAGTAAATATTCTTTCCAGTATCCATTCGCACCTCCTGTTATTGTATTTGCTACAGCTGCTCTGAATTATTACTGGATCTTAAGAAATTCCTTAACTGCCTTCTCCATGTCGGTCTTAGCAACTACCTTATCATGAAGCACCTTGGCAGTTCTGATAGATGTTACTGCCTCTGGAATATCTACCTTAGATAATTCACAAAGCTTTTCAGCAAGTTCGAAGTCGTCCTTGGAATCGTCATTGTGAGAAAGAGCTGTCATGACGCTTCTTGTGAACTTGTATGGGCTTGCTGTTGAAGCAATAACTGTCACTGTGTTATCTCCAGTCTCCTTAACGTATTTCTTGTAAACTGAAGAAGCAACTGCTGTGTGGGTATCCATGAGATATCCGTAATTTTCAAAAGCGTCCTTGATGGCTGCGAAGGTCTCTTCCTCTGTAGCGTAGCCGCCGTAGAAGTCTGAGAGCTTCTCCTTCATAGCATCTGTGATGTCGTACTTACCGCTTTCATTAAGCTCTTTCATAAGAGAAGCGTCTGTACCTGCGTCGTCACCTGCGATGTGATAGATAAGTCTCTCAAGGTTAGATGAGATGAGAATATCCATAGAAGGTGATGAAGTAAGGACAAATTCTCTGTTTCTGTCGTAAGTACCGCTCTTGAAGAAATCAAAGAGTACCTTGTTGGAGTTAGATGCGCAAATAAGCTTTGCAATGTTAACTCCCATCTGCTTAGCGTAGTAAGCAGCAAGGATATTACCAAAATTACCTGTAGGAACTACTACATTGATAGCGTCCCCATCTGAGATTCTGCCTTCCTTAAGGAGTTTGGCATAAGAATAAACATAGTAAACAATCTGAGGAACAAGTCTTCCGATATTGATGGAGTTGGCTGATGAGAACTGGAATCCGTTAGCATCAAGCTCTTTGCAGATTCTCTCGTCAGTGAAGATCTTCTTAACTCCTGTCTGAGCATCATCAAAGTTACCTTCGATTCCGATAACGCAGGTGTTATCTCCTGTCTGAGTAACCATCTGTCTCTCCTGAATTGGGCTTACGCCGTTCTTAGGATAAAAGACGATGATCTTAGTGCCCTTAACATCAGCAAATCCAGCAAGGGCTGCCTTTCCAGTATCTCCACTTGTGGCTGTAAGAATGACGATCTCATTTTTTACATTGTTCTTCTTCGCCGCAGTGGTCATAAGATATGGAAGGATTGAAAGTGCCATATCCTTAAAAGCAATAGTTGCGCCGTGGTACAATTCCAGGTAATAAGCGCCTCCGCACTCAGCAAGTGGTGCGATCTCTTTAGTATCAAACTTGGAATCGTAGGCGTGCTCTATACAGTACCTAAGTTCTTCCTCTGTGAAATCAGTTAAAAGAAGCTTCATTACTTCGTAAGCTGTCTCCTGATAACTAAGTTCTGAAATCTCTCTAAGTGATTTTTCTAAAGAAGGGATGTGATCTGGAACAAAGAGTCCACCGTCCTTTGCAAGACCTTTCAAAATAGCTTCAGATGCCTTAACTTTGTCCAAAGCTCCCCTGGTACTACTGTACAAAACTTCCTTTGCCATTGCTTTTACTCCTCATTTATTGATACAATATTTATATGGAAATTCTGGTAGAAAACCTACCCTTTGAAATATGAGTATAACACACAAATACCTCAAATATCTACCATAAATTTTAGCGCTTTGAATTATTAAAGTAACAACGTGTTTTTGGTAAACATAAGGGGGATACTTTGAAAAATCAGCGAAGTACCGGTGTATATGCTACAACTCTTAAAGACGGGACGCCATCCTACAGAGCTTCCATCACCTTCGGAGGCAAGCACATTTCTTTAGGAAGCTTTGACCGTGAAGACAAGGCCGCCAAGACCTACCGCGAAGCTCAAAAGGTTCTTGGAGACCCATCCTTTGACATCTCATCTTATTCAAGTAAAATGACTCTCCCCTTTGAAAAATGCGTAAGTCTCATTAACTACAGAGATAAGGGTATGTACATCGCAACTCCTATCTATCTTGAAAAGAAATATTTCCGCTACTACTTATCCCCTGACCTTTCACTTAAGTTCGATATAGATGATCTCTTTTACTACTCTTCTCATAAGATCATGAAGCGTGGTTCTCACTTGTTTGTGGCGGACTATGGTTCCCAGCTCTCCGTCCTTGCGCGTTATGGTATAAAGAGCTATGCCGTTGAAGGCAGGGACTATCGCTTTGCCAATGATGATCCTCTGGACTTTCGCTATGAGAATATCATCATCCTTAACCGCTACCGCGGTGTTATGCAGTATGCAGAGAAGGGTTTTCTTAAATACAAGGTGGTGATCCACGTTCGAAGTAACTATGTGGTTGGGAAATACAATTCAGAAGCTGAGGCCGCCATTGCCTACAATAAGGCAGCAGATATCCTCAAAAAAAATGGGATAAAGAAAAACTTCCAGCAAAACTACGTGGAAGATCTTTCTCCATCCCAATACGCCGACATCTACATGAAGCTCAAGGTCGCACCCAGAATCTACGCCCTGAGCTGATCCTGGCTATCCACTACAACGCCCCAGGGCCATAGATATGTATATGCTCACGTTTCCTCGCCGTGACTTCCTACGGCTTATATAAGAAAAATGGCTCATATCACAGTCGTTCAGGGCATTCACCATTTTTCTTATATTTCACCTAGGAACTCATCGACTCGTCCAAATGCTCGCATCTACATATCTATGGCCCTGGGGCTCTGCATCTGGCTTAGCAATACTCATCTCATATCCAAGTTCTTTACTTATGCAAATAATTCCAACTAGTAATCAACCTCATTCTCTAGTAATCAACCTATATTCTAGCCTGTACGTGTAAAGCATTAATAATCCCACCATCTTATCCGCAACTTTTCATGTTTTGATACCTCATTCTCAAGGCATCTACGGATAAGATATCCTGAATCAATTCATCCTATCCGCAAATTCGATTTCAAGCTAAAGACTATGAATCTAGATTTGCGGATAGAGGTTATTGAATCATACTGGTTTATCCGCACGGTCTACGAAAACCTGATTTTCAAAGTCAATATTTGCGGATAAAGGTACTGAATCATAATCCCCTTATCCGCACAAACTGTGGCAAAGGCATTTGCCCACTCCTTGTTTTCTGGCTTGATCACCATTTTCGTTCTTATCAGATAGATTCTTTCCTCTAATTCTATTAATTATTTATTCTACACGCTGTTTTTTCTTTTTAATAATCATTCTTACGATGAAGTCAATCAATGCTACTAAGAGAAAGACTACAACTGCGTTTAGCACAAACAAAGCAAAAAATATTATTCCAAAATCTCCAAACGCCATAAATTGGTAGTCTGTGTAAATAGCAGCTACCGTAAATAGTGCATACTGAATGAAGCCGTGAAGAAGATTAAGCTTCTTGACTACAAAGAATGCGATCACTCCAAATGCCACAATGAAGGCCACGGCTAACATATACATAAATTCAAATGAAATTGAATCCTCTAAGTAGATATATATTTCTATTGGAAGCATTTTTATGATATATGCGATCAGATCCAACGATCCCCAAACGCAAAGAATATACATAAAGCCTAAAACCAGCGCTCTAAGATACTCATGAAGAAATGGAATTAGTCTGTCAATTGCAAGAAAGATCACACATGTTCCGATCACATACCATGAGATATACAAAAGTCTCTCTGGCCAGAATCCCAGTTCCCACTCGGAATAAACATGGTCTGTGCGCCAGATTGTAGAAGAGGCAGCACTAAATACCACATTTAGAATTGCTGCGATCACCGGAAAGATAAGGATATCATATACATTCTTGAACTTATTCAGGTATCCAACAAGCTCGAAGGTAACTACTCCTGTGATTACTCCCACAAGTCTTGGATGGCTGAAAACTCCCCAATAAGCAAAGAAATTACCCTGCCCGTTATCGTATCTAATTGATGTCCATGCCATCAGCCACCAGATCAAGCTAAACCACGCTACGCAAACAATCGCTGACAATGGACATTTCTTTATGTCGTTCTTAAGTTTCTCTTTCATACTCTTTTCCTCCTAAGATAGCCTTATTCACAAGTCATAGTAAAACATCCTTCTTAACAGCTCTGCTACTAAGGAAATCTACCAGAGTCAGTAATCCAAAGATAAAAATGGAGAAAATAGCAAAAAATGCTACAAAAGCTGTTCCCATATCTCCAAAGATTGGAAGTTGGAAATCTGTGTAGACAGCTCCAAAGAAAAATAGTACATACTGTCCAGCGTCGCCAAGCAGCTTCATCTTTTTGATCACAAGATAACCAACTGCTCCAATTAAAGTACCTAAAACAAGAGCTGAAATTACCATACTCGCGATACTTACAAAGATCATATGTAAAAAGAAATCAGCTGCCCCAAAGAGAAGCATTTCAAACGCAACTAAAATCAGAGCAAGTAATCCCCAGATGCAGAATGTAAACACAAAGCCTACAATTAATGCCCTTAAATACATATGCACAAAAGGAAGTAGCCTGTCAAATGCAAGAAATACCACACATACTCCGATAACATACCATGAAATAAACCAAAGCCTATCAGGCCAGAAGCCCAGCTCCCAGTCAGTATAAACATGGTCTGTGCGCCAAATAGACGAAGAGATAATAGTAAATACTACATTTAAGATAGCTGCCACCATCGGAAACAGCACCACATCAAGCCTGTTCTTAAACTTATCCCAATATCCTACAAGAATAAAGGTAATAACTCCAGATACCGCTCCCACAAGCCTTGGATGATCAAACAAACCCCTATAGGCAAAGAGATTATCAAGCCCCTCATCGTATCTAATTGATGTCCATGCCATCAGCCACCAGATCAGGCTAAACCATATAGCACATACAAGGGCTGACCATGGACATTTCTTTATATCATTTCTAAGATTTTCACTCATACTCTCTCCTCCGTAGATAGTCTTATACAATCTATACAGATGAGAAATGAATTATGTTGCAAAAAATCTTACACTCTTGTTGTCCACTTGGAGCAGTCCATGATCTCAGTGGCGAGACCTTCGTAGAAGTCTGGCTCGTGGCAGACCATGAGGATGCTTCCCTTGTATTCTTTGAGAGCTCTTTTAAGCTCGTCCTTGGCATCTACATCCAGGTGGTTAGTAGGCTCGTCCAGTACAAGAACGTTGGACTCTCTGTTGATCAGCTTGCAAAGGCGAACCTTAGCCTGCTCACCACCAGATAAAACCTTGCACTTACTCTCGATGTGCTTGGTGGTAAGTCCGCACTTGGCAAGGGCTGAACGGACCTCGTACTGAGAAAAGCCTGGGAATTCCTTCCAGATTTCTTCCATACAGGTGGTCTCAATGTCAGGAGACATCTCCTGCTCAAAGTATCCAATCTCCACATTCTCGCCCAGTTCTACGTTTCCACTTATAGGCTTGATAAGACCGAGGATACTCTTAAGAAGTGTTGTCTTACCGATACCGTTGGCACCAGTAAGGACAATTCTTGATCCACGCTCCATATTGATATTAAGAGGTAATGAAAGTGGCTCATCATAGCCGATCACCAGATCCTTAGTCTCAAAGATGTACTTACCAGGAGTCCTTGCAGTCTTAAAGTTAAACTCTGGCTTTGGCTTTTCCTGGATCTTCTCGATAATGTCCATACTGTCTAATTTCTTTTGACGGGCCATGGCCATGTTACGGGTGGCAACGCGGGCCTTATTGCGGGCAACGAAATCCTTAAGATCAGCAATCTCCTGCTGCTGTCTGTTGTAGGCTGCCTCTCTCTGGGCCTTCTTCATCTCATAGACTTCCATGAACTTGTCGTAATCACCAACATATCTGTCCAGTGAATGGGTCTGACCATCCATGTGATAGATGATGTTAACTACATTATTAAGGAAAGGAATGTCGTGTGAGATAAGGATAAAGGCGTTGTCGTACTCCTGAAGGTATCTTGTAAGCCACACGATATGCTCAGCATCCAGGTAGTTGGTAGGCTCGTCAAGAAGAAGGATATCAGGCTTCTCAAGAAGCAGCTTACCAAGTAAGATTTTAGTTCTTTGTCCACCGGAAAGCTCAGTAACATCCCTATCAAGACCAAGGTCAAGGAATCCCAGTGCTCTTGAAACCTCTTCAATCTTGGAATCAATAAGGTAGAAGTCATGGTTGGTTAAAAGATCCTGAATAGTACCCAGCTCTTCCATATAATTATTGAGGGTCTCTTCGTCCGCATCCCCCATGGCATCGCAGATCTCGTTCATGCGGCGCTCCATCTCATAAAGAGGCTCGTAGGCGGATGCAAGGACGTCCCTGATGGTCATTCCCTCTTTTAACACAGCGTGCTGATCAAGGTAGCCCACCTTAACGTTCTTTGCCCACTCGATCTTACCGGCATCTGGCATAAGCTTGCCGATAATGATATTCATAAATGTAGACTTACCTTCGCCGTTGGCTCCAACAAGTCCGATATGTTCACCCTTAAGGAGTCTGAAAGACACGTCATCAAAGATGGCTCTGTCGCCGAAACCGTGGGTTAAATGCTCAACGTTTAAAATACTCATAAAACTCTCCTATTTAAATCAAATCAAAAAACCGTTTTATATCATACCACATTTGTCAAAAGAGATAGTGAAGATTTTTCATAATCATCTAATGAGTTTGCAACATATCAAAGATAAATCAAAATCCACAGAAAGTGTTCAATAATGTAGATAGAAAAAGAGCTAAGGATAACCTATACTAAACTGAATGCTTAGCGCTCTGAGATATTTAGAGCAGCTTGGCAAGTGTATATTTGAGTTTAGAGGTAATCATGAGTAAAGCAGTAACACGTTCAACATCAGTAGATATGACGGTCGGGGATCCCACAAAGCTTCTTCTGACCTTTATGCTTCCAACTTTATTTGGAAATATTTTCCAGCAGTTCTACAACATCGTAGACACCATCATTGCTGGCAGATACATTGATCCTTCCGCCCTGGCTGCGGTTGGATCCACCGGTCATGTGACAAATCTCTTTTTCGCCCTGGGAAACGGCCTGGCTACAGGTATTGGCATCGTCACATCCCAGCACTTTGGAAAGGGCGACATCAAATCTGTTAAAAAAGTTATCACCAACGCCTTTATTCTCGTGGCTGCCACTGCCATGACCATCGGTGTTCTTGGTGCCATCTTTGCTTTCCCTGTGCTTAAGTATATTATGGGAACTCCGGAGTACATTCTTTCTAATGCGGCAGCCTATATGTCCATCATCTGCCTTGGCTTTGTGGGAACAGCTCTTTATAACACTGTTTCCTACATATTAAAGGGCGTTGGGGATTCCAAGACTCCGCTGTTCTTCCTTATAATATCCAGCTTTCTTAACGTGATCATGGATCTGGTATTTGTTCTGGTATTCGACATGGGTGTGGTGGGCCTTGCGGTGGCTACTATTACAGCTCAGGCTCTTTCTGCTTTGTCATCCATGACCTTTGCTTTCCTTAAGAATCCTGTCTTTAAATTAGAAAAAGCAGACTTCGGATTTGATAAAGATATTGTCGTAAAGTGCTTTACTCTTGGAGGCTCCATGGCGCTTCAGAGCGGACTCATAGCTCTTTCCTTCGTGGTTCTTCAAAGAGTCATTAACTCTTTTGACTATATTATTGTTGCGGCCTTTACTACTACAAGTAAGATTGAGAATCTTGTGAACCTGCAGTTTAAAGCTCTTTCTGATTCTCTCTCCTCCTACACGGGCCAGAACTTCGGCGCAAGGAAAGGGGACAGGGTAAAAGAGGGATATAAGAGAGGCATGACTATGATGCTGATCTACGCTATCGTGATGATCCCTGTGATGCTGCTGTTTAGCGGATCTATCGTAAGCATCTTTGTAAAAGGAGAAGGGGCTGACAAGATCATCTACTACGGCGGAACTGCCATGAAGATTCTGTCTATGTTCTATCTTCCACTTGGAACCATCTATGTCTGCAGGGGAATCCTTAACGGTGCTGGAGATGCTCTTTTCCCAGCTCTCTCTGGTGCAGCTGAAATGGTTGGAAGGGTTGTGTTCCCACTGGCTCTTTGCTCTATTCCATTCCTTGGAGAATGGGGACTTTGGGTATCAACTGGAATCACCTGGACAATTGTTGGCTCAACAGCCTTTGCAAGATACCATTCCAAGGACTGGAGAAAAGGCTTGTTTTAGGGCTTTTTAGACTATCTCATAAATTTTTTTAAAATTTTTTTGAAAATTTGCAACATATCTGCCACCCCATTTGTGTATATGGTAGAACAGCAAATAACACAAATGATTTTTAGGGAGAAATGGTATGAATTATAATAATCAGTTTAATAATCAGGGCAATAACAATTTCAATCAGCAGTTTCCAGGTCAGAGACCTAATCCAAATTATAATCAGTTCCGTGGTCCACAGATGAACAATGGTGGATACAACCCACAGATGCGTCTTAACAATTCAAATGGCTTCGGTGGTGGATATGGTAACCAGGAGCCTCCTAAGAAGAATATCGGACTTATCGCTGGTATCGGCGGTGCTTTAGTTGCATTCCTTGCAATTATCATTGCTATAGTTTTCTGCTTCGGACCAAGCGCAAGAGCTCAGGAAAATGAGAATGGCGCAGCAGTTGCTTCAACTGAAGATGAAGAGAAGGAAAACAAGAAGGATAAAGATAAAGACAAAGACAAGGATAAAGACGACGAGGACGACGACGAGGACGACGAAGAAGACGACGAGGACGACGACGAGGACGACGACGAAGACGACGACGAAGACGACGACGGAAAAGACAAGAAGAAGAAAAAGAAGAACAAAGATAAAGATAAAGACAAAGATAAAGATAAGGATAAAGACAAAGACAAGGATAAGGACAAAGACAAAGATAAAGACGACGATGAAGACGATGACTACGACGGCGATGACTTTGGCTGGGGCGGCGGCTCAGACAACAACAACGGCGGTTCAGACACATCTTACAGCTGCGTAGATATGTCAGGTTACTATGCATATGAGTTCGATGCAGAGGCTCAGGATCTTGACTATGATTCATACTGGCACTTCTCAAATTCAGATTATGCATACCTTTATGACGATGGTTCAGTTTGGTACTCAGATTATGTAGTACTCCTTGATGACGAAGCAAAGCGCTATGTTTGCAACGAGCTTGAGTCTTCTGGTCTTTCACTTTCAGATCAGGATACTATCGACAAGGCTCTTCAGCAGCAGGAAGGTTACGAGCACTATGTTGTAGTTGTATTCCCTAACCCAGAGGATAGCAGCGATGGATCATATTCAATCGGTCACGATGTACTGTTCGTTGGTGCTTACTACTACGTAGATGGACTTGAAATGTTTGATCTTATCTCAGTAGCTAATGGAGATGAGTCAATCATGGTATTGCAGCAGTAATTGAAACTGCACATTTGGAAATGATAAATCCCCCAGAGAGTAATCTCTGGGGGATTTTTTTATTCACTGTATTTCTTAACTCCAAAGGATTCATATACTGCTCTTCTGAAGTCGTTGAGGGTCTCAAAGTCACCGCCAGCAAGCATTTGGGCGCCGATGTTGCCGATGGCGGTTGCTTCAGATGGGCCGGCGTTGACAGGTCTACCTGTCTCTTTAGCTGTGAGTTTGTTGAGGTATTCTGCATTTGAGCCGCCGCCAACGATGTTGACTGAGTCAAAGTGCTTACCAGTAATGGTTTCGATCTCATCTGTGGCTTCTTTGTAGCATACCGCAAGGCTTCTGTAGATTACACGTGCAAGTTCCCATGGAGATTGTGGAATCTGCTGTCCAGATTCTTCGCAGGTCTTCTGGATTTCTTTTATCATTGATGAAGGATTAAGGAATCTCTCATCGTTAGCTGGAACGATGGAATCAATGGTCTCCTTGGCTGCTCTGTCGCAGAGGTTTGCAAATGAGTAGTCATCTTCTGTAGTCTTTCCAGCATATTCAAAGCCCTCTTCCAACTCCTTCTTCACAGACTGGATCATCCAAAGGCCCATGATGTTCTTAAGGAAGCGGTATCTATGGTCGTAGCCGCCTTCGTTGGTGAAGTTGGCTTCACGGGCTTTGGTGCTGCAGTTAGCCTGTGAGAGTTCGCATCCCATAAGGGACCAGGTGCCGGAGGAAATGTATAAAGTGTTCTCCTCTGTGCAGGGAACGCTCATTACGGCTGAGCCTGTGTCGTGGGTAGCTGGAAGAACTACGCTGCAGCTAAAGCCTACCTGTTCTTCGATAGCTCTTTTTACAGGACCAAGGACTGTTCCTGGCATAGACAGCTCTCCGAAGAGTTCGTCAGGGTAGCCCAACATGCTGATGAGCTCATGGTCCCACTCTCCTGTTCTAGCGTCCACAAGGCCAGTGGTCGTGGCGTTGGTGTACTCCTGCTTGCGGACTCCTGTAAGAAGGAAATTCATGTAATCCGGGATCATTAGAAGGGTCCTGGCATTTGAGAGCTTCTCAGGGTTACGCTTCTTGGTGGACATGAGCTGATAGATGGTGTTAAAGATTGCCTTCTGGATTCCGGTCCTCTCATAGAGGGCTTCCTCAGAGATGATCTTGTAAACCTCAGTGTCCATGCCCTTTGTTCTGTCATCGCGGTAGGCAATGCAGTCACCAAGGAGCTTGTCATCCTTATCAAGGAGCACATAGTCAACTCCCCAGGTGTCGATGCCCATGGTTTCTGGGATTTTGCCCAGTTCTTTGCATTTCTTCATGCCGGCAAGGATTTCGGAAAAGAGCCTTTCTGTATCCCAGACTTTGTGGCCGTTTCTGTCATCCATGCCATTATAAAAGCGGTAGACTTCTTCCAGAACGATCCGGCCCTCCTCAAGGTGAGCTAAGATGTGGCGGCCGGAAGAAGCACCTATATCCACTGCCAAGTAATATTTCATAGTAGTTTTCCCCATATACATTAGTTTACTGTTTGACTGATATCACTTCTCACCGATGATGCGGCTCTTTTTGTCATAGAGGAAGTCCTCGCTGATATGAACGCCGAAAGGTTCATTAAGGGCTCTAAAGTCAGCTGGCTCAATGGTCTGTCTTTTCTGATTAGTCATGGACATTACCTTAACCAGGATTTCTGCGGCCTTTTCAACTGTGTGCATAAGGCCAAAGGTGATGTCAAAGTCTGTTCCGCAGGCGAACATGCCGTGGTGAGCCCAGATAGCAACGTCCTGTCTCTTCATGATCTCTGAAGTTGCAACGGCGATCTCTCTTCCGCCAGGAACCATCCAAGGCACAATGCCGATGCCCTCTGGGAATACGATTGGGCACTCTGTAGCCATCTCCCAGATTTCTCTTGTGAACACTTCTGATTCAAGAGGAAGCACGAAGGTAAGTGCGATGGTGTTAGCTGGGTGGCAGTGATAAACCACGCGGATCTGGGGATCTCTCTTTTTACAAACTTCAAGATTCATAAGGTGGGATGGAAGCTCTGATGTTGGTCTTCCGCCCTCCACAAGGCCCCAGACGATCTTATATTTCTCGCCGGCTTCATCCACCTTGATAAGGCAGATGTTGGCAGCTGGATCAATCTCTACATTTCTAAAGTATTTGCCTGAGCCGGTTACCATGAAGTATTCGCCGGCAAGGTCCTTAACGGTGGTGCCGATTTCCTTCCACTCTCCGGATTCATCAAGCTCTTCCTTTACTTCTTCAATCTCTTCTGGTTTAACTCTATAGCTGAGGTTTCCGCCATTTCTCTCGTGCCATCCCTGGTAGAAGCCATCAACACACAGACGGCAGAATCCCTTAGCAAATTTTGAATCTAGTACTTTCATGTCAATCTCCTTTATGTACGGCTCCATATCATTCTATGTCGCCGAATATACGTAATGTATTTCTGATATGATAGTTCTTTTGTCCTATCATTCTCTTCTGTGCCTCAGCCTCGCTTGGACAGTACTTCCTTCTCGTACTTTGCACAGTCTGCGAACCAGTCGCCTTCAAGGGCTACGCCGTTCTTCTCGCAGTAGTAATCCCAAACATCTCCGAATGGCATCATCTTAAGCTGCTCGTTAAGGCTCATAAGCTCTGTAAAGTTGCAGGAATCCTGAAGGGCAGTCAGCTTGTCCATTGGCTGCAGCTCAGCATACATAAGGGCTTTGAGGAAGTTCCTCATACCGTTGGTCCAGGCAGAGATTCTGTTGATGCTGGCGTCAAAGTAGTCCATGCCGATGTAGAATCTGTCGGCGCCGTTTCTTACGATCTCCTGAGCCAGATCTTTTGCATCATCATTGAAGATAACAACGTGGTCAGAATCCCAGCGGACAGGGCGTGAAACGTGAAGGGCCATCTTATCATAGAACAGGAGCATTGAAGAAAGCTTATCAGCAACGTTCTCTGTTGGGTGGAAGTGGCCTGTGTCGATAAGGCACATTACGTCGTTCTTGGCAGCGTAGTTCATGTAGAACTCGTGGCTTCCAACTGTATAGCTCTCAGCGCCGATTCCAAAAACCTTGGATTCAACGGCAACTGCTACCTTAGTCTTGTCGTAATCAATAGAAAGAATCTGATCAAGAGAATCCTTAAGTCTTGCGCGAGGGGCCTTTCTGTCCCCTGGAATGTCCTTAAGTCCGTCAGGAATCCAGATGTTCATCATACAGGTCTGTCCTGTCTGTTCAGCGAAGTACTCAGAAATCCTGATGCAGGCCTGGCCGTGTCTGATCCAGAACTGCCTGATGTCCTCGTCTGCTGATGAAAGTGTTGCCACCTCTGACTTAGGATGGCTGAAATATGTAGGGTTAAAGTCAACACCCAAGCCTCTCTCCTTGGCAAACTCAGCCCATTTCTTAAAGTGCTTAGGCTCTAAAGCATCTCTGTCAGCCCACTCGCCGTCTTCAAAGATTGCATATGAAGCGTGGAGGTTGATCTTGTGCTTACCTGGCACGTAGCTAAAAGTCTTATCCATGTCAGCCATGAGCTCCTCTGGAGTTGTGGCCTTGTATGGGTAGTTACCTGTGGTCTGGATGCCTCCTGTGAGAGGTCCCTTCTGGTCAAAGCCGATAACGTCATCTCCCTGCCAGCAGTGCATTGAGAGCTTGATCTTAGAAAGAGCCTCAAGGGCCTTATCTGTGTCCACTCCAACCTTGGCATAGCGCGCTTTTGCGTCTTTGTATCTTTCTTTTACTGTCATTGTAATCCCCTTTCCAAAACGTTTATGTGTTTTTATATTCCTTACATTTGTGTCCTTTGATACAGAGACAGCTCTTTTTGTAAAAAGAGCTAATCCTTTGTTTATAGTTCTATATTAAAGTCTTCACTTCTAAATCTTAAGGTCGGTTGTGAACAAATTTTACGTCCTTTCTTGCAATTAGAACCTGATGATTGTAGACTTGGATATATGGATAAACGACTAATTGAGATACTTGGAACAATTACAGATGAGGAAAGGGCCATTCTTGCTGGTGAAGAGCGGATCAACAGAGCCCTTTACTACAGCGACAGCCCCTCCGGCAAAAGAGCTAAATCCTCTGAGGATGAGATTGATGCTGCCAGAGTCCTTCAGGACGGCAAGCTCATCGATATGCGTCCTCACGTGCGTTTCGTGCACTTCCCTCTCCACACCCACAACTACGTGGAGTTTATCTACATGTGCCAGGGAGAGACCACCCACATCGTGGATGGGCAGAGGATCACGCTGAAGGAGGGAGATCTTTTATTCCTTAATCAGCACGCCAAACAGGAGATTCTGCCTGCCAGTGAAAGAGATATTGCGGTGAATTTCATGATTCTGCCGGCCTTCTTTGATACAGCCTTTTCCATGATGAAGGAAAATGACAGTGCCCTTAAGGATTTCCTGGTAAGCTGCTTAACTTCCAAGGATATCGACGGTAACTTCCTGTATTTCAAGGTTTCCGAAGTTCCACAGATCCAGAACATTATGGAGAATCTCATTTGGAACATGCTCTCAGATAACGAGGGCGGCAGAATGATCAATCAGGTGACCATGGGACTTCTTTTCCTTAATCTCCTTGAGCACACTGACGCCATCAGGGTTTCAAGGCGTTCCTACGAGCAGGAGGTTATGTTTGCCCTACTAAGATACATTGACGAGCACTTCCAGGATGCTACCCTGTCGGCCTTTGCCCGTGATCAGAAGGAAAATGAATACACCCTAAGCCGCATGATCAAGAAAAACACCGGCAGTACCTTCAAGGAATTATTGCAAAATAAAAAGCTCACAAAGGCCTGTGAGCTTCTAAAAAACACCGATATTCCCGTGGCTGACATCTCCGTGATGATAGGCTATGACAACACCAGCTTCTTCCACCGTCTCTTTAGGCGAAGCTTTGGCATGAGCCCAAGACAATACCGAATAATGTAAAAAGAAAACGCTATCACCAGCAAGTACTGATGATAGCGTTATGTTTTAATTAAAGGCGCTGTACATTGAGGATGTATCCTCGTTAACGCTGTTGATAGTAAGGATTCCGATAAATCCGTTGTGTCCAAAGATGTAAACGTCAGAGTAAAGAACTGCTCCGTTTTCGTAGTCCACTTTAAGAGTAACCTTGCGGGCTTCGTTGCCTTTAAAGGTTGTGGTCTCAATTGAGGTCTCGGCCTTAGTTCCGCCGTACTTCTGAGCTACAAGGGATTCATCTTCAAATCCAGACTCTGCCACCATCTTATCAAGCTTCTCAGAAAGACCCGTGTCCTTACCGTAATAAACTACAGAAACGCCAACGGTCTTGTAGCCATCGTTGGACTCAGCAAACATCTCTGATCTGTAGCTGTTATTGTTCATGATGTCTGTGTAGAGGTTCTCAAAGAAGTTATCGGATGTAACTCCGTCGTGGCTTGCAAGGCCCTGCTCATCGGCAAACTTCCAGTCAGAGCCCTTGGTATACTTAATGCCAAGTACGCTGCTGGTGTAGGTGTTGCCACTCATGGTAGGAAACACGTAGCCGTTTGTGCCACTGCTGATGGTGTCTACGATTCCAGACTGATCCTCTGTTTCCTCAGCCGCTGCAAAGACATCTGAAGTAGCAGTTGCGGACTCATCTGTCTGGTCTTCCTCACTATTAGAAGCTGCGGCTCCAGACTCTAGCTCTTTTAACTCAGAGGTGCCATCTGACAGGACCACGTCCTCTTCCTGGTCTGACTCTAAAGCCTCGCCATCTGCAGACTTGTGGCTGTTGATATACTCAGTAACAGTCCTGTAGTGTATCACTCCGCTAACTGTAGTTGCAATGAAACCACCAAGAGAAAAGGCTCCAATGCAGGCAACAATAATAAGAAGAGCGCTATAGTTCCTCTTCTTGCAGTGATAAGCCATCTTGATGGAAAGAATCAGTATTATAAGGGTTATTATGCCCCAAATTATATATTTTAATAATCCTGGTACCAAAATTAGTCCTCCATATAATTATACGGGCAATATTTTATTAGTTTCGGGGCATTTTGGCAATACTATTTCTTTAAGTTATGTTGTATACTGATTATGTGTGTATGTAAACCACAGAGTATATGTTAACAGGGGATTTTTATGTCAGAAAGGCAAAAGAAATTAGTTAAAGTATTGCGATGGGATCTCGTAAGGCTTACGGTGGTTCTTATGGCAGCTTTCGTGATGGCTTCTAACATCAAGACCTTCGTATCCGCAGGCGAGCTGTATCCAGGCGGCGCCACAGGTCTGACCATCATCATTCAGCGTATTTTTGAAACCTATCTTGGAATCAAAGTCTACTATACGCCTATCAACGTTATCCTAAATGCAGTTCCAATCTATATCGGTTACAAATATATCGGTAAGCGATTCACACTTTTTTCCATGATAATGGTGTTTGCCAACGGTATTTTCGTTGACCTTATCCCAAGCGTTACAATAACAAATGATCCGTTATTAATCGCAGTATTTGGCGGCCTTATCAATGCTGTAGCCATTACAATGTGCCTTAAGGTTGACGCCACAAGTGGAGGAACGGACTTCATTTCCATCTTCCTCTCCCAGAAGAAAGGTATCGATGCTTTCCCAATTATCCTTCTTGGAAATACAGTTCTTTTGCTGGTGGCTGGCTATTTGTTTGGTTGGGACAAGGCTCTTTACTCAATTATTTTCCAGTTCGTTTCAACCCAGGCTCTGCACACTCTTTACAGGACTTATCAAAAGAGAACTCTCTTTATTGTTACGGATAAGCCATCGGAGGTCTGCAGCCTGATATATTCTATGTGTAATCACGGCGCTACTCTCATAAATGGAGAAGGCTCTTTTGAACACAACAACAAGATGATCGTGTACTCCATCGTAAGCGCATCTGATACACGTAAGCTGATCCCGGCAATTAAAGAGATTGATCCAAAGGCCTTCGTTAACTCTATTCAGACTGAGGAAATGATGGGTAACTTCTATCTTAGGCCAAGAGATTAAGCCTTTGTGCTTGGTAAAAGAGATTTAATATGGATATAAGATAGCATGTTGCTTGCAACATGCTCGCGCCGAGCGCGGTTGCATTTATGCAACATTTACCTATCGCGCGAGTGCGCATCCATAGCGGAGCGTTTTTTATGATATAGGAATTTCGGAGAAATTTCCTATTATCATAAAAAAAGTCATAGCTCGTGTGGGCTATGACTTTTATTATGTGTTATTTGAGTTACGTTATATGTTGTGTCAAAAGATATCCAATCATCAGTTACCTTCTGTGATCTGATCCACTCTGTCAGCGTACTTAACTCGGTAAATACGGGCTAAGGACTCATCGATTCTCTCTTCTGAGATCTTACCTGACTGAACTGCCTCTAAAAGGCCCTGGTAGGCTGCCTCAAAGTCCTCTGGCAAATAGAGCATGTCTGCTCCTGCCTTGATAGCCTCAACTACGGCCTGTTCTGATGTGTAATACTCAGTGATGGCCCCTTCATTAAGTGGTGCTGTAATTACAATGCCTCCAAATCCAAGGTCGCCTCTAAGCTGGCCCTCAATAACTTCCTTGGAAAGCGATGCTGGCGTATTGTCAGATGCTATAGATGGAAAAGAACCATTGCTGACCATAACTGCATTGAGATGGCCTGTTGCAATTGCATCTGTAAACATGCCGTAGCACTGCGCCTGAAGGTCCTCAGCGCTTCTATCATCCACTGCCATTCCTGCCTTGGTATCAAGGCTTGCAGGGAACATACTCATACATGTGGTGATTCCGGACTCTTCCATTCCTGTCACAAAGCTTGCCATGGTTCCTCTGGCTGCCTCTGGATCAGTTCCAAAGGGTGAGCTCTCAGAAAGATCTGTAAGTGGAGCAATGTTAAAGTTGAACTTGTACTGGAAAAGTGTATTGCCAATGGCCTGCGCAGCTGATGTTGCCAAATCAGGATCTGTCATAGGACCGATTCCCTCAAGGCCTATAGATGATGTAATGGCTCCTCTATCACTTCCATCCTCAGAAACCACGGTAAATATAGGATATTTACTCATGGAAGCTGTGGTGCCAAGCATATCTGTTATCTGATCCTCTGACTTGATATTCTTGCCTGAATATACTATTCCGCCAACAGCATATGTTGTCAGAGCTGACTGTGTGCCGCTTCCAGCCTTAACAGCTGTGTCCACTCCTGTAAGCTGCTCAGGAGTTATTATAAACAAACCTGCAACCTTATCCTCCAGGGGCATCTCGCTGATGCAGGTACTAACTATCTCATCCAAAAGATCTGTCTGGCTCATCTCCTGCACCTCTTCATTTTCCTCGGGTGTCTCGATGACTGTGTTCTGAGCCTCCAGCGATGCCTGAATACTTGCTGCCTGTTCTTCAGCCTTCCTTGCTGCTCTGTCGTTAATGAATTCCTTAAGGAAATGTATTCCGGTTCCAATAACACCTGCTATCAAAAGAACACATACTCCTAATACTATAAAAGCCTGAATCTGGCTCTTTCTACGCTTCTGCCTCCTTGCCAAGCGTTTCTCGTCAAGGTCTAAATCGTCTATTCTACTCATATCTTCCCCATCAAAAAGTTTTCTCCCGTTAATAAAGATATTCTACCACAAAAAAATGCACAATAATAGGGCAGAAGCTTCATCATATTACCTGCTTCTGCCCATCATACCGAGTACTCTTCTAATTCAAAATTTTCTGCGTCCAATGGACCGTCCTCCGAATTCTCAGCACCATCTTTCCATTAACTATTGCATTCATATGCTGTGGCTGTAGATGGAAATATACAATTACCACTCTTCATGTACTCAAGGGCTGTTAGTTACTTCCTACAAAACTTAGAAAAATTCATTTTAAAACTAAAGCTTAATTGTCTGGTGGTCTTTACCATCCTTTCCTTAAATATTTTGACTTAGTATCCCTTTGGTCCGTACCTGCCTTTCTTTCCCATCAACTTCACGATCAATTACCTTGTTGTGAGAAGTAATGTTTCTCTTGATGCTTTTATTATACTCGACCCAAATAATTTGTCAATACATTTTTGAAATATCATGCCATTATTTTGATTATTCACTTATAATTGTTCTATATTCAGCCAATTAACATAATTGTATATTCATTATACACAATTCTGTACATTTACATTGTTAAAAATCAGACCCTTATTTCATCTATGATTCACCTTCTGAAAATGTATCGACAGTTCCATTCCCACTCCAAAAACAAACGTTCAAATTTCTGAAAATTTACAAGGGAAAGGCCTAAAGAAGGAAATGCCAGAGCTGGTAAAGTAAGTTACTATAAGTATCCTTTTTTATTAATAGCCCCAGGCAAGCGAATAAGCGAGCCTCTTCGTTAACGTAAATACGCCATCCATAAACCAAAATATATTCACAAGGAGCGATTTTAGTTTTTAGGGTTCATACCCTATCTCCTTATATAACCTTCACCCTAAAAACTACGAGCGACGGTGAATATATTTTGGTTTACGGATGGCGTTTCACAAACAAACCCCAGGCATGCTTATTCGCTGCCTGGGGCCCTTCATATCTTAAACTAAAGGATACTTATCTGTAAGTGTCTTAATTATAGCTCTGGCCTCTTCGTTCTTTTCGCCCTTGGATTTGATGACGATGGAGATGGCCTCTGCGATCTTGTCCATGTCGGCTTCGTTCATGCCACGAGTTGTTACGGCTGGTGTACCGAGACGGATACCGCTGGTTACGAATGGTGACTTCTGCTCATTAGGAATTGTGTTCTTGTTGGCTGTGATGTGTGCATCATCAAGCCAAGCCTCTACCTCTTTTCCTGTAAGATCGTAATTAGTAAGATCGATCAGCATAAGGTGATTGTCTGTACCACCTGATACGATCTTGATATCTCTTTTCATAAGTCCATCGCAAAGAGCCTTGGCGTTCTTAACAATGTTCTCAGCATATGTCTTAAACTCTGGAGAAAGAGCTTCCTTAAAGCAAACAGCCTTAGCTGCCACAACATGCTCAAGTGGGCCACCCTGGATTCCTGGGAATACAGCCTTATTGAACTTGAACTTGTCCTGAGCCTCCTGGTTCCAAAGGATAAGTCCTCCTCTTGGTCCTCTGAGAGTCTTGTGAGTTGTTGTTGTAACAACATCAGCGTATGGGAATGGGCTTGGATGAACCCCTGCAGCCACGAGACCGGCAATGTGCGCCATGTCTACCATAAGGATCGCTCCGCAGGCATCAGCAGCCTCTCTGAATTTCTTGAAATCTATTGTTCTGCAGTAAGCAGAAGCGCCGGCAATAATAAGCTTTGGCTTGTTCTCTACTGCAAGTCTGTACATCTCGTCGTAGTCAAGTACGCCGTTTTCATCAACACCATAAGGAACAACCTTGAAGTATGTTCCAGAAATATTAGCACTGCTTCCATGAGTAAGGTGACCACCCTGATTAAGGTTCATACCCATGATGGTATCTCCTGGCTCAAGAAGTGCAAACTGAACAGCCAGGTTAGCCTGAGCTCCTGAATGGGGCTGTACGTTGGCATAGTCACAGTTAAAGAGCTTCTTAGCTCTTTCTATAGCAATATTCTCTACTTCATCCACTACGTGGCATCCGCCGTAATATCTTTTTCCAGGAAGACCTTCTGCATATTTGTTTGTAAGTGGGCTTCCCATAGCAGACATAACAGCCTTGCTAGTCCAGTTCTCTGATGCAATAAGCTCAATGTGGTTGTTCTGACGCTCAACCTCTGCTTCGATAAGTGAAGCAATCTCCGGATCAACGTTTCTTACTTCTTCCAATGAATACATTTTGACTCCTCCCAGAATAAACATTTTGACAATTTAATGTGCTAAAGTCATATCTCGCATATCGTACCATACTCTATAAAAAAATGCTATAATAATTTCACTATTTTATTATTTTACTAGAGTTGGGGGAACACACATGTATTACTGCATAGTCAATCCATCAGCCCGTTCTGGGAAGGGGAAAGAGATCTGGGATAAACTGGAATCCAAGTTTAAGGAAAAGAACTTAGAATATAAGGCAGCCATGACAAATGGCCCTGGGCACGCCACCACGCTTGCCAAGAAGCTTTGCACTGAGATCAATGATGAAAAGAAATTGCCCATTAAACTCATTGTTATGGGAGGCGATGGAACGCTTAATGAAGCAATTAACGGTATCACTGACTTTGACAAGTTTTTACTTGGATACATTCCTATCGGATCCAGCAATGATTTTGCCAGAGACCTGTCCTATCCTAAGAATGTTGATGATCTTATTGATACAATCCTTGAGGGAAAAGAGGTACGTAGGCTTGACCTTGGTAAGCTGTCCTACAACTCCATGACTGATCCCTTATCAAGGCTTCACGAGGATAAGGTTGCCACAACAAGGCTCTTTGATGTAAGCTCTGGAATTGGCTTTGACGCTGCGGTTTGTGAGGAAGCTCTTTCTTCAGGCACCAAGAATTTCTTTAATAAGATCGGTCTTGGTAAGCTCACCTACGGAACCATCGCACTTAAGCAGCTTTTGGGAGCAGAAAAGATACCATGTGATATTGTATTTGAAGATGGCACATCCCAGCACTTTGACCACTTTATTTTCATAGCAGCCATGGTTCATCACTATGAAGGCGGCGGATTTAAATTCGCTCCTGATGCGGACCTGACAGATGGACTTTTTGATATCTGTGCTGCCGGAGATATTCCTAAGGGCAAGATGCTTCCTGCTCTTCCCTTTGCTTTCTTTGGCAAACACTATTGGATCAAGGGCATCTACCACTATCTTGTTCCTAAGGTAACCATCAAGACAGAAAAGCCTGTCTGGGTTCACACAGATGGTGAAGTATCCGTCAAATCAGATAACATCACCTATGAATGCCTTAAGGAAAGGCTTATCATGATGTGCTGATTCGTTTCGCAATGATTTTTAGACAATAAAATGCGGCGCCTAATCTTGAATTGGGCGCCGCTTATTTTTTACTTGGATGGAATATTGATCACGCAGGTGGTTCCTCTGCCAACCGCTGAGTTAATGCTAAGTGTTGCATATTTCATCAGCTCAAGTTTCTTTCTAACGCTTCGGATTCCTACAAGCTTTCCGTCTCCTTTTTCCTTCTCTTTTTCTTTATACTTGTCGATATCAAAGCCAGCGCCATTGTCACTGATCATGATTTCGATGTTACTGTATTCCTTAGTAGTTCGTATGGTAATAAGTCCCTTCTGCCCTTCTGGCATCTTAGTTACGCCGTGTTTAACAGCGTTTTCAACCAGTGGCTGAAGTGTAAGGGCTGGAATAGTAAAATCAGAGTAGTCTATCTTATATTCCACGTCGAACTGGTCTTTATATCTTTCCTTCTCGATATTCAGGTATATCTTAGTATGAGCCAGCTCTTTTTCAAAGGGGATAGGCTCCACAGATTGTATGGAATCCACATCGTTTTTAAGATATTCAGCCAGGTTTCTCACCAGGTCTTTTGCCTTATCATCATCACAAAGGTCATAGACTGCGTTTAGGGTATCGTAAAGAAATGCCGGTTTAATCTGTGATAATGCAACTCTCATCTGCATATCTTCCAGTTCATCATTTTGCTTACTGATCTTGTACTGCTGCTTTAACAGTGTCTGAGCATTCTCCTCAAGGGAATAAGCAAACAACGCCAGGGCACTGATAATTATAGCCATGTTGGATAGTGAATATCCATATACAAAGGCCTGTACCACTGCAGCTGCCATAGGCAACAAAGCAAACAAAAGAACTACTACCATGTTCTTTTTATTGAGGTATTTATGCTTATATATGGTGTAAAAGAGGAATACAAAGCATTCGATCATGATTATGGCTTCCCAGATTGGGAACAATGGACCTCTTTCATATAGATTGGTCAATGTGTCGATGGAAAAGATATAGCCCTTAAACTGCATCATGCTAAGCCAAATGATGGCGAAGGTTCCTATTCCGCCCTCAAGATAAATGATTCCAAGATTTCTTTGTTCATCAGGAAGGGCCAGGAACAGATAAGCCGTCACGAATACTGGCATTATGGCATTACAGATAAATGAGATGTAGTTACTTATGGAAAGAATTGAATAAGAGTTATCATACAGAGTGCCGTCGAAGATATAGGCTATGGCATCAGAAAAGAGCATCACAGCAATAACCAGCTCCAGCTCCGCTAAAGCGCGATACTTATCCTTGATTGCGGATTTTCCCACGAACAGATAGAAGGCAGCCAGTAGTCCAAACAAACTGCCCCAGAACTCCATTCCGATCACAACGTATTTAGGATCAAGCACGTCTGTTCCTCCTGATCTGTATACCGTTACCTTATATATATAATTTAGTTGATTTTGAGGATTATTTCAATGCTTGATAAATAAAAAAGACTTAGCTATTACGGCTAAGTCTTAAAATCTTATAAATCAATCAACATGATAGGCCAGCTTTCTTTCTCTCTTCTTGCTGAACTCCTCCACCACATCTGTCTTGTAATACAGAAGGTAGAAGATAACTGCCATAATGAATGCTGTAGCAACGTCATATACTGAATGCTGCTTAACGAACATAGTTGAAAGAATAATTGAAGCTCCAATAATATGTCCAATAAATGTGGCTACCTTATTAAATCTAGGGCTGTGCTGAATCGCGATCATAATTCCAATTGAATTATAAACGTGGATACTTGGCCAAAGGTTGGCTGAAGTATCAGTCTTGTAAATAGCAAGAACCATATGCGTAAACACGTTGTCCCTAGGCATTACTGCTGGACGAAGGTTCTGCATATTAGGCCACAATGTAGATATGATAAGGAAAATTGTCATACCTGTAGCCAGGAATATAAAGCACTTATAAAAATCTGATAAATCCAAAGCCAGTAACATTATAGCCAGCACGATCGTTACATAAAAGAA
This sequence comes from Butyrivibrio proteoclasticus P6B7, assembly GCF_000622085.1. Lineage (GTDB taxonomy): Bacteria > Bacillota > Clostridia > Lachnospirales > Lachnospiraceae > Butyrivibrio > Butyrivibrio proteoclasticus_A. Next base: position 102,596 of record NZ_JHWL01000004.1, on the reverse strand, counting down.
CCACATGTAGTAAGGGACGATAAACACTTCCAAAAATGGAATAAAATCATCTATTACCGTATGAATTACTGTGTAGTGTGCAAACTTATGGTTCTCAATATAAAAGAACCAGTAAAGATAGACCACAAGATACAGAATGGCTGGTGTAACAACCCTGATGACGTCGGCCACATAATCTTTAGTTAATGGCCTTCCTGTCCACTCTTCATATTTCTTTTTCATAATCATCCTCATAAAGCGTAACAAAAAAACAACAATTTCGTATATATTACCACTTTATTAACAAAATATCAATTAAAATGGAAAATATTACGAAGGAGCTTGTAACCTGCAAGGGTTATCTTTCTTCCGCCCTTTCCAGGAAGGTAGATATATGTTCCTTCGATGCTATATCTGATCTTTAAGTAAAGTAAGAAGCTCTTATCCTTGATGTAGTCAAGAAGCTCTTTTCTCTTGGCAAGATTCTCTTTAGTATCCTCAGTGATCAAAAGGATTGATGAGATAGCTGTGATAATCTCAAGGTAGTTAAACATATACTTATGTCTGTTGCACTGAGACTTGATCATGCCAATATTCTCAACATAGTAGTCCACCATGAGTTTGTTAACTCTGATCTGCTGATCGATTCGTGAAAGCATGATCTGCTGGTTAACAGACTGATCCTCACGACCAATGTAGTAGTAATAGAAGTTAACATCAAGGTAGTACATGTTCTTAACAAATGGAAGTGGATTGAACACGTAAATATTGTCTACATAGAATGTGTGCTCAGGAAGCTTAAGTCCGCACTCTCTAAGAAGCTTGGTTCTGTAGATAGCTGAGTGCATGAGAAGGTAATGTCCCTTAGGGGTTCTCATTACATCCTCCCAGGTAAAGAGCTTCTCAACTGGGAACATTCTGTTGTAGCGCATAACCTTATGGCGCTTCTCTCCAACCTTGTTGTAAACAAAGTTACTGATAAGAAGATCAAGCTGAGTATCTCCTCCAGCAAGCTCTGAAAGAGTTGCAAGAATCTTCCTATAAGCGATTTCCTTAACCCAGTCATCAGAATCTACAACCTTAAAGAAAAGACCTGTAGCATTCTCGATACCTGTATTAACGGCTGAACCATGTCCACCGTTTGGCTTGTGGATTGCCTTAACTATTGTAGGATATTTCTTGGCATACTCATCAGCGATCTCTGCTGTTCTATCCTTAGATCCGTCATCTACGATAAGGATCTCTACCTCTTCTCCACCAACAAGCAGAGAATCGATACATTTGCTCATATAAGCTTCTGAATTGTAGCAAGGTATTGCAATTGATAATAGCTTCATCTATCTTAACTCCTCAATCTATTACTTTCGAATTTTTCAACTGTTGCTAAACAGGTGCGAAGGTCATTGTATCTGTCATACACATCGCCTTCGTTAATAACAACGCCAACTGACATGGCCATAATATCAATCATATCATTTGTTATTATTGGTCTTAATTTAGACAAAATTCCCAGTCTGTCTGAAGCAAGCTCTGCATCCATGAACTGGATAACTAGTGGATCAAGGTTAAGCTCTTCTGCCTCTTCATCCACAGTCTTCTTCATATACTCAGAAGGCTCTGTAGGCTCAAGTGGCTTGATCACAGAGGTTCTCTCTGGTCTCTCTTCTGGGGCCTTAACTGATCCTGTCTCAATATGAATGCTTGGCTTAACCACTCTGTCCATCTCCGCTTCTGTAGTCTCTTTCTTAACTTCTGGCTGCTGAACCGGTGCCAATGTAGCAGGATCGATCTTCTCAAAGCGTTTCTTCTGCTTAACGTCTGGGTATTTAACCCTGTCTACGTCAGACATAAACATATCAAGAGGTCTTACGTAGCATCTGTAGTCTCCATAAAGAGCCTGGTACACTACCATTTCCTCTCTTGTCTCTGAGTGGGTTGCAACAGTAACTATCTGATATAAGTTGCCTTTAAAATGTCTGTAAAGTTCCTGTGGTCGTGGTCTGTCCAAAATAACCTCCTTATAGCACAACATAGATAAATATAACGCTATGTATAGTGTTCGTCAATGTGTTTTGTTACAAAAAAGGCACTAAATATAAGTAAGTTTTTAACTATTTTGTACCTTGTTCTCTGTACATTTGATAATAACTATCTCTACGCTGATGATATAGTCAAGCTTACCTGTCTTAACCGCCTCATCATTGGATGCGCAAAGTTCCAACGCTTCATGGAGTTCCTCAAATGTGTAATTCCTTGCCCAGTTCATATACTTGCCAACCAGGAAAGGTGCCAGCTTAATGGCGCTGGCTATCTGAGCTTTATCCCTGTGATTATCCACCATTTCCTTGACCTGAAGCATTAGATTGAACTGCCTTGTAATAAGGGCCAGAATCTTGGCCGGAGGCTCTTTAAGGGCCAGCAGATCATAATAAAGATCTATGGCTGTCCTCTGCTTCTTTTCAACAATGGCATCGGTCATAGCAAATATACGGCTGGTGAGCCAGTTGGCGCACACTTTATCAATGTCGTCCTCTGTAACCTCAGACCTGTCCATACAGTAGCACACAAGTTTCTCAAGCTCAGTACTTATGTTGGACATATCGGTGCCCACTCTGTCGATGAGAAATGCCAATGCTCTTGGGGAAATCGTCTTACCCTCTGCCCGGAGCTTAGATGCCACCCATCTCTTTAGAGTGTCCGCATCCTGTTCCTCGCAGCAGATGTCGAATCCAACCTTGGTAACTGCCTTGTATATGTCTTTTCTTTTGTCCACTTCCTTTTCAACGAAAATAAAGAAGGTGGTCTCAGAAGGACTCTTGAGATAATCTGACAGCTCAGGACATCCGGACTTAAAAAAGCCACTGTTCTCAACAAGAATAACTCTTTTGTCCGATAAGAAAGGCATGGTCTCTGCCATATCTATGATGGCAGCCGGATTACAGCCATCTCCCTCGTACTTTGAGAAGTTCATGGAAGAACCGCCTCCATCCAGGGCTTTCACCAGCTTATCCCTGTTCTGCAGCCTTAAATAGGCCTCATCCCCATAGATAAGATAGCAACGTTTGAAGTTTTGATTAGTGATATCCTCGTTAAGCTGCTTCTGCTTAGCAGGAAAATCTGTGGTTTTGATTGCCATTATTGTCCCCAAATCCTGTCAAAAAAATCTACTATACCAATATACCATTTTTCTGCCTGTGTTTCTATTTACAAAACTCATCTATATAGATTTTTTCTCCCTTTACAGTTATAGATATCATGCCCGATTCATCCGTCCTATAAATCCTGGCTCCGGATTCTTCAAGTCTTTCAAGGAGCTCTTTGTGGGGATGTCCATATTTGTTCCTATCTCCCACGCTGATAAGGGCAATTCTTGGGTCCACCAGACGAAGGAACTCCTCTGAGGTAGCTCCCCTAGAGCCATGGTGAGCAACCTTAAGAAGTGTCAGTTCCCTATACTTCTCGGGATTCTGCTTTATATCTTTTATCAGGTGGCTCTCTCCCTCCTGTTCCAGATCTCCTGTAAAAAGAGCTTTGAAGTTGCCATACTCCATGAAAAGCACGATGGAATGAGCGTTGGCAGATTCATAACGAGTGTTTTTATTTGGATTAAGACATTCCAGTTTGACTTTCTTATTGGGCAAAAGAGGTGATGCATGTAGCTCCAGCGTCTGACCACAGCTAAGATAATCCACAGTGATTCCAACTTCTCTTGCTCTCTTTTCCAGGTTCTTGTAGTTTTCCTCCTGCTGATTCTCTGGCACTGCTGGAAGAAATAGCTTTTTTACCCTGATTCCTCCCTCTTCCATGTCATCCATAAGCTCCAAAATGCCTGAAATGTGGTCTTCATCCTCATGGGTTACGAATACCGCTTCAATGGTACCTACTCCTTCGTAGTTAAGATATGGGATGATAGAATACTTGCCAACAGATTTGTTGGAGGTACTTCCGCCGTCAATGAGATAACTCTTTCCTCCAATCTCCATGTAGATTCCATCTCCCTGTCCCACGTCGATCATGGATATCTGTAGCTTTTCTCCAGGTCTAAAAGTCAGAAAAAGCACAAGAATCAAGGCTATTGCCAGTTTAAACTCTCTTAATCGCCTTGTTTTCAGCCATTTCGCCATATCAAGCTTTAGAATTGCAAATAATAACACAAGATATATTATCATCTTCCACTTGGCAGAATGGCCAAAACGCCAGATTCCACCAGGGATTTCCAAAGACAGATTGCAAAGAAGCCTGTAAAATACCAGGATAAGATGAATCAGAAAGGCTGGGATAATGGAAAGCTTACGGAATATGCACCCTAGGAGAAGACATATGATGCCAAGAACAAGTAGTGGGGTCATCAACGGAATAACTATCAGGTTAAGCACCATGGAACCTAGCGAATACTTGTAGTAGAAGCTGCTATAGACAGGGAGAGTCACAAGGAATATAGAAAGGCCTATAAATATGCTGCTCTTAAGCTTTTCCATTATTTCTCCCCAGAGTTTTTCGTATTTATCAGGGACAAAGGCCATTTTCCTTTGATCTCCCATGTCCTCCTTTGGGAAAAGAGCTGGATAGACAAAGGAAATGCCTACAATGGCACCAAATGAAAACAAGAATCCGCTGTTGTAGATCTGAAGAGGCTGATCCAGTAAGAGCAATATTCCAGCCAGGGCAAGACCTGTGAGCATGTCGTAGGTTCTTTTATGGAGCGGCGCTATAAGCCTTAAGCCAAACATTAGGATTGCCCTAAAGGCAGATACTCCCATTCCGCACATGGTTCCATAGGAATAGATGAAAGCCAGGGATATAACTGTGCACACGCTGTTTCGCAGATTGACCTTTCTAAGGGCCTTGTAGATTCCAAAGGCTATTACAGATATGTGCAATCCGCTGACCGCCAGGATATGGACTACACCGCTGTTCTGATATAGCTTTTTTACCTCATCATCCATGAAGGCTTTATCTCCTAGTAAAACCGCCTTCATTATGGAGCTGTCCTTCTCTGAAAGGCAACTATCAAGAATGCCTTCAAAGTGGGTCTTAAGCCTGAACAATCCTTCTCTGTATGGGTTTTCCCTGCCCGCTTTCTTAAGGACCTGGCAATTTGTCATTCTGTATGCGGTTTTTAAGGTTGAATAATAGAGGCGACTGTCAAATTCACCTGGATTGGTGGGGGATTTAAAGGTTTTAACCTTACCGGAAACCATGATTCTCTCACCAATAGATATTTTGCTGTTATTATCGAGTGAAACATAACACTGAATAAACTTAGAATTATCAGACATTCTTTCATCTGGAATCAGACAAAGAACTAAGATTTTATTTCCCTCATAGTCCAAGTGGTAATCCTTGGACGTTATCTTACCTGTTATAGTCAGCTCTTTTCCGTCAAGGTGCCCATAGGGGTCCCTTGACAGATAAGGGCTTCTAATCTCAAGATAAATATAGACAATCACCGCCAGTATCATAAAAAGATAACATAACGGTCGTTTCAAAATAATTACTCCATGATATCTAGATTTCTTTCATATGCACCATTTATGAGATAGTCCATATATGTAAATGTCAGCTCTCCGTTGACGCTCATTACAACCTTGTTGATGTTAGGAAGCTCAGTAACGGTGTTAACTATAGAATAAAGAGCTACCTCAGCGCTGACGTTATTGGTATTCTCTAAAAAGCTTGCATCAAAGTCCACGTAACATGTGCCGTCTTTGACACTTATACTGTTGATCTTACTACTGTTTGAAATGGTCGGGCTTGAAATGTCATTGTTGGGACCGCTGATGATCTGCTCAATAGCAAGTCTCTCCATGGAAATGTTACTGTTATAGACAACTGATCTATAGACAGGAACCAGCTTATCGCCAGTCTCGTTGGCGAAATACAGCTTAAGCTCCACCTTCTCATAGGTATTGATCTCGTTACCAACGTTATAGATAAAGGTGTCAGAGGACATATTGCCTATGATACTGCCTGAATGGTCTGTAAGAGGTGTTCCCTCGATCTGGAAGGAGACATAATCCACATGGTCAAGCTGAGTAAAGGTTCTTACTATTGCTGCTCTGTCCAGGATCTCAATGGTTCTTCCAAGGTCGTTGTAGCCAGCGTTGAAATTAAGGGTAAGCAGGTTATCATTTACTGAATAGCCCACAAGGTCGATCTTACTGGAAATTGGAGCTTCATACTCAAGTCTGTCAGGCATTGTCTTAAGGACTTCGATGAGCTCACTTATTGCTTCATCGGTATTGCCCTTTCCTGCCTTAAGCTCATAGTCTTGGGAAATAATACCTGTTTCATCCACATTGACGTAATATACCTTAATGGCATTAGCTGACTGACTCTTATTCTTGGCACAGGCAGCAAGCCCGCCTAAAACAAGGGTAAGGCCCAGGATCACTATTAAATTTCTTATGATCTTCTTTTGATTTTTCATAATAATCCTTAATTAGTCTTGGTGTTGCCACACATAAGCGGAATCTTAATGGTAAATGTTGTTCCCTCGCCTAAAACACTTTCTGCTTCGATGGTCCCTCTATGCATGATTACAGCGTTTCTGGCGATGGAAAGACCGAGTCCTGTTCCACCGATTTCTCTGGATCTGGACTTATCAACACGGTAAAATCTCTCATAAATATGGTCTAAAGACTCCTCTGGAATACCCATTCCGGAATCTGCTACCTTCACAGTAAAGAACTGATGATCAGCGTCAAGCTCTACTCTTACCCAGCCATCGTCCTTGTTGTACTTAATAGCATTCTCCACCAGGTTCATAATGACAAGAGAAATCTTAACCTCATCAATCTCAGCGTTTATAGCTCTGTTACTCTCAAGAGTAAGCTCCACATTCTTCTTCCTTGCAATTGGGCGGAGGCGCTTAAGCACGTTCTCAGTAAGGGCCACCACGTCAACGCTTGTAATGTTAAGGCCTGAAGCCTTCTTATCCATCTTAACAAGAGCAAGAAGATCGTTGATGATCTTGTCCTCTCTATCTATCTCAGCCACAATGTCGGTCATGAAGTCCTTATAAACCTCAGCAGGGATATTCTCCTGAGTAATAAGGGAATCTGCCAGTACCTTAATGGATGTGATAGGTGTCTTAAGCTCATGGGAGACGTTAGATACGAACTCCTGTCTTGAATCGTCAAGAACCTTCATCCTTCTAAGAAGAGAGTTAAAGGCATTGATGATCTGCTCTGTCTCGTAGTAATTAGGTCCAATAATAGGCTGATCTGTGTATCCAGCCTTAACGTCATTGATGGCTGCTGTGATCCTGTCGAAGGGCTTAAGAAGCGCATAGGATACAACTACTGCAAACACAAGAATAACAAGAATGATGATCATCTCCATATTCTTGGCCCTGGTACTTAATACGCTAAGGGTTGTCTCTATGGTATCTGTAGATACACTGGTTAAAAGAACTCCTCTAACCACCTCATTGGAATCGCCAACGATGGACACGTCGCCCTCTTCAATCACCTGGCTTTCAATGATAGGTGTGATCATCTCTATATAACCGTTGGCATTGTCGTATTTGGATATTGTTCCCTTAGAACCCTTTTTTAGACAGTTAACCACCTCTTCTGAAATGATAGTCTTACCCTGACTGATGTTATAGGTATCCTTAACAACCTTAAGGTCATCATTGATAACCATTACACGACCATCATAAAGATTAGCAAGCATATCAAGCTCTGCGTTAATAACATCAGAGGAGGTATCCTGCAAATAATTGTACATAATAAGGTGATTAGCCAGAATTCTAAGCTGAGTCTGAACCTCAGTTGATCTGACACTGACGGCACGCGCTTCATAACTGTCCAGGATCATGGTATGTAGTACCAGACATGAAACCACACCTGTCACAAAGACAATTATAAAGAAGCGCACCCGTAGACTTTTTAGAATATCTTTTATCTTAAGTTGTTTAAAGAAATCTGCAGCTCTGCTGCCAATCTGTTCAGTATCCATTAAATATTAACCCTGGAAAAAGTAACCTGTACCCCACTTAGTCCTAATATACTTAGGATGACTTGGATCCACTTCAATCTTCTCACGAAGTCTTCTAACATGAACATCAACTGTTCTAAGATCCTCTGGATGCTTACTGTTCCAGATAGCTGCAAGAAGCTCTTCTCTTGAATATACCTTTCCAGCGTTGTTAACAAGGAACTCTAACAGCTCATACTCTCTTGCTGTAACATTGATTTCCTTATCATCGATAAATACTCTTCTATAATCTGAGTTAATGACAAAACGGCCGAACTCCATGATACCTGAAGCAGCCTGAGTCTTAGTTGTTCTTCTGATAATAGCCTTGATTCTAGCCTTAACCTCAAGGATGTTGAAAGGCTTAGTCATATAATCATCTGCGCCATAGTCGAGACCAAGGATCTTGTCCATGTCGTCGCCCTTAGCAGTAAGCATGATAATAGGAACATTAGAAAATTCCCTGATCTGCTGACATACTTCAAATCCTGAAAGTCTTGGAAGCATAACATCAAGAAGGATAATATCATATAAGGTCTCTCTTGCCTTCTCTACAGCATCAAGTCCATCATATGCACAATCCACAATAAGATCGTCCTGTTCAAGACTGAACTTAAGTCCCTTTACAATAGCCTTCTCATCATCAACTACTAATACTCTCTTTGACATTTCCTCACCATTCCTGTTCAAATAGTTATATAATCTTTTATTTTCGCAAATAGCTTATCTTTGATGCCAGGAACCTTCATGATGTCTTCAATAGAATTAAATCGTCCGTTATCGTTCCTGTAATCTATGATTCTCTGAGCAAGCCCATCTCCAATTCCAGACAGAGTCTTAAGTTCTTCTATCCCGGCAGAATTGATATTAACAAGTCCGCTCTTACTGCTATCTTCAGCATAATTACTATCATCCCCACCAGATATGAATTCATCACTACCAACGCCGCCTTCAGCCTGCAACGCCTCGGAAACTGTGGGAACTTTTATTTTAATACCATCCGATATAGATGCTGCCAGATTAAGATATGTAGTATCTGCTTCCTGGCTAAATCCGCCAGCAGCCTCAATGGCATCAACAACTCTGCTATCAGAAGGAAGCGAATATACTCCAGGAGCATTAACTGCTCCGCAGACATAAACGCATACATCCTGCAGTGTATCAATGGTATTCGTATCTACATTTGAATTATCAGAGGATATTGTGCTCGATTCAACAGAAAAATCTTCAGAACTTATAGAAGCACTGCTTTCCAGGTCCGAGAACTCAATCTCCTGGTCTGGTAAGCTACATCCCGTCAACAAAACAAACATTATTAAAAATACTGGTATTACTCTATAACGCATGTTTCCTCCAAAAATTAGAGGACCCCGCCATGCTTTTCTATTCTAGTATATAAAAATATAAATCGCAAGCCTATATTAATCTGATTCTTCTGTTAGGCCAGCAGTTATTGCATCGTCATTAGGATCTGGAAGAACTTCCTCTGTATAAACATCTCCGGTAACCTGAGTCATGATATTCTCGGACACCTGTCTTAAAGTATCATTACAGTCCTCTCCGTTCCAGATCTTGGTAAATGCAATCTCAAGTTCCATCCAAAGATTACTTGTCTCAATAGTCTTAGGCATTGGAACTGAATCATTATAAACGTCAACAAATGTAGTAAGGTTAGGATCGCTGTAGCTAACACCGTAATGAGCAGCCAACTTACCACTAAGCTTGTACATATCATCAGAATTGTCATTACAAAGGAATCTTGCATAGGCATTAGCCTGATTAGTATGCTCTGAATAACCGTTAACAACAATACAGTTAGTAACTGACATTGTTCTTGTTCCGAAATCACTGGTAAGACCAGGCATGTCTGCAACTCCAAATTCGAAATCGCACTCACCAGCAGCCTTAGCATCATCAATCTTCTTAAGGATATCGGTAGTTGCCACTGTGAAAACGATCTTACCATCAATAAAGTCCTGAGTTACGGAATCATAATCAATCTCATCTGCATCAATAGCAAAGAACTGATTAAGCTGCTGATAGATCTTCATGCAGCTGATGGTCTCAGTATTATAGATATCTATCTGACTTACATCATCGCCGGCTCTTCCGCCAACGTTCATGTAATTACCAACAAAGAAATAATTATAGAAAATATCTGTAACGTCCCATTTAAATACGGCCTCGACTGTATCTGGAGCGTTATAGTTCTGAGCGAACTGCAGAATATCTGAAATTGAAAGAGGAAGTGCCTCCTCAACCTCGCTGTCGATCATATCCTGAGTAATACCATTTGAAAGATTCTCAGAAGCAGCATCAGATGCCACTTCACTTTCGCCTGAAGAACCAGCTGCAGCAGCTGAATCCTCTGAATCAATAGCCTCCTGAGCAGCCTCACCCTCTGCAGCATCAAGCTGAGCCTGAACATTCTCAACAGCCATATTCTCAAGGTAGGTCTTGTTATAAACAAGAGAGCTTGTTTCAAAGTACAAAGGATATCCTATAACCTTGCCCTTGTATGTAACTGAATCAATGGCAGCTGTAGGGAATGAACCGTTCTTAAGATACTCCTGGCCATTTAAGGTCTCCATGGCAAGCCCGGCTAAATAAGCCTTCTCAAGAGAATCGTTTGTTATTATAAAAAGATCTGGGTAATTGTCTTCCTCGACTGAAGCCTTATTGATGGCCTCAAGATATTCAAGACCTGAAACCAATACAGGCTCCACACGGACACTTGAATTAATTTCATTATAAGAAACAGCCTTACTTTGCATATAAGAAGTAAGGGCATCATCTGTATACCATATTCTGATTGTTGTCTTGTTCTTAGGGAACAATGCGTGATTTTCAAAAAGGCTCTGTCCTGAGCGGGCGTAAACTACAGCGCCCACTACAGTACATACTACTAATATAATAGAAAAAATTCTAACTCTTAACTTCATAAATCCCTCAGACATGAGTCCAAAATATCAATCATGTCATCAATATTTTCTTTCGTGATAATTAACGGTGGCACGAATCTGATGATATTGGCTCCTGCGTTTATGAGGATAAGTCCATTAGATAATGCTTTATTTATTACATCTCCTACAGGTCTGTTAAAGACCAGTCCCTGCATGAGACCAAGACCTCGCCTTTCTGTGATAAATTCATATTTATCCTTAAGCTCATCAAGGCGACTTTCCAAATATGGAGCCACTAGATTCACATTCTCTATTATATTGTCATCTTTAAATAAATCAAGGACTTTATTGATGGCAGCGCAGGCAAAAGGGTTTCCACCATAGGTTGTTCCATGGTCTCCCGCCACTAATGAATTTTGTGCTACCTTCTCATTTAATAGGAATGCGCCTACTGGAACTCCGCAGCCCAGAGCCTTGGCAGTTGTAACAATATCAGGCTTAATTCCATATCTCTGGAATGCGTACATGTAGCCTGTTCTTCCCATTCCGCACTGGATCTCGTCCAGGATAAGAAGGATATCTTTTTCATCACAAAGAGCTCTCACCTTCTTAAGGAAATCCTCAGAAGCGGGATAGATTCCGCCCTCTCCCTGAACAGTCTCCATAATGATGGCGCAGGTCTTGTCAGTTACACAGCTAAGAACACTGTCAAAATCGTTAAGGTCTGCGAATTTGATATTGCCGATCATGGGCTCAAAGGCCTCTCTGTAATGGGGATTGCCAGTAACAGAAAGAGCTCCAAAGGTTCTGCCATGGAATGAGTGATTCATGGCAATAATTTCATGATCTGTGTGTCCATCCTTGTTATAGGCATATTTTCTTGCAGCTTTGAGAGCGCCCTCAACAGCTTCAGCTCCGCTGTTGGTAAAAAATACCCTGTCCATACCAGAGGCTTCCTTGATCTTCTTGGCAGCTTCAACAGCAGGAACATTGTAGTAATAATTTGATGTATGCAAAAGCTTATCAATCTGAGCCTTAAGCGCATCATTGTAGTCCTTGTAGTTATATCCCAGGGCAAAAACAGCAATACCAGACACGAAGTCCAGATACTTCTTGCCTTCCAGGTCATATAAATACACTCCGTCTCCCTTATCCAAGACTATCTGATAACGATTATATGTGTGAAGAAGGGACTTCTCAGCCTCATCTATGTATTCTTTCATTGAAATGCTCATATTGATATCTCCTGTTATTTATTAAATGTAGGTATTCTCAGGATGCCAGGTCATCATCTGACATAAACATTGTTCCAACACCCTTGTTAGTAAATATTTCAAGAAGCAGGCAATGAGGAATTCTTCCATCCAGAATATGGACTCTGGAAACGCCCTCTCTGATTGCGTTTGTACAGTTATTAAGTTTAGGAAGCATGCCTCCTCCGATGTTTCCACCGGCAATAAGGGCATCTGCCTCTGAACAGGTCATTCTTGAGATGAAGGTGTCTGGATCATTGATATCCTTGTAAACGCCCTCGATATCTGTAAGGAAAGCCAGCTTGTCAGCGCCAACTGACTTGGCAATGGCACAGGCCGCATCATCTGCATTGATATTGTAGGTATCAAAATTGTCGTCATAGCCAACAGGAGCAACGATCGGAATATAGTCATTGTCCAGAAGGTCAAAGAGTACCTTAGGATCCACCTTATCAACCTCTCCTACAAATCCAATGTCTTTTCCATCAGAATACTTCTTGGATACATGCAAAAGACCTGAATCCTTACCGCTAATTCCAATTGCCTTAACGCCAAGTTCCTGAACCATAGTAACCAGCTGCTTGTTAACTCTGCCAAGTACCATCTCAGCTATTTCCATGGTCTCTTCATCTGTAACTCTAAGACCATTTACAAACTCTGCCTCTTTTCCCACTTTGGACACCCAACTGGAGATGGCTTTTCCACCACCATGGACGATAATAGGCTTAAAACCTACAAGTTTCAAAAGAGTAACATCTGTTATTACGCTCTTTTGAAGCTCGGGATTACTCATGGCACTTCCGCCATACTTAACAACAATCACCTTTCCAAAGTATTTCTGTATATAAGGAAGAGCCTCCACTAGAATCTCTGCCTTTTTAAGTACTTCCTGCATATCCTTATCCATCTTTTACCTCCAAAGCACCAATACTTTTCTACTTCTATAAGTTCTGAACCTGATCAGCTTCTGTAATCTGCATTTATCTTGACGTAGTCGTAAGTAAGATCGCATCCCCAGGCTGTGGCCTCTTCACTTCCCTCGTTCATATTCACAAACACTGTAACAGCGTCGGCCTTCATAATCTTAAGGGCCTCATCCTCGTCAAAATCAAGGGGAACACCCTTATGGAAGACCTCAATCTTTCCATTTGCGCTTTCAAAGAACAGCTCCACATCATTCTGATCAAACATGGCTCCAGAGTAGCCCATGGCGCAAAGGAATCTTCCAAAGTTGGCATCGCAGCCGTAGATTGCAGCCTTTGAGAGGTTAGAACCAACGATTGCTCTTGACAGAGTTCTTGCGTCTTCCTTGGTCTTGGCGCCAATTACCTTAGCCTCAAAGAGCTTACTTGCTCCCTCTCCATCAGCAGCCATTTTCTTAGCCAGGAACTCACATACATAGGAAAGAGCTTCCTTAAAGGCTTCAAAATCACCTCCCTTGGAAGTAATGGTGTTATTACCTGCAAGGCCATTAGCCATGCAAAGAAGCGTATCATTGGTGGATGTATCACCATCAACTGTTATCATATTGAAAGTATCCTTAACCACTTCAGAAACGGCGTCCTGAAGTAGCTCTTTTGCAATGGAAGCATCCGTTGTAAGGAACGCCAGCATAGTGCACATATTAGGATGGATCATTCCTGAGCCCTTGCTCATTCCGCCCAGAGTAACAGTCTTCCCATCAAGTTCAAGGGAGACAGCCACTTCCTTATTAACAGTATCTGTTGTCATGATTGCCTTGGAAGCGTCGGTTCCAGCCTTAATGCTGTCATCAAGGGTTTTACTCATCTTGGAAACACCAGCCACAAGCTTATCTACAGGAAGCTGCATTCCAATAACACCGGTAGATGCCACAGCCACTGCGTTGTATGCTACTCCCAGATTATCCTGAACCGCTTTGGCTGTAGCTTCGCAGGCATCAAAACCCTCTTTCCCTGTGCAGGCATTGGCAATTCCTGAGTTGATAACCACAGCCTGCATTGAATCACCGGATTCAACAATCTTTTTATCCCACTGGACACAGGCAGCCTTCACCACGTTTGATGTGAAGGTACCAGCGCAGACACAGGGCTCCTTGGAATAAACAAAGGCCATGTCTGTCCTGTCCTTATATTTGATATTTGCTTCGCAGCTACTGGCCATAAAGCCCTTTGCTGCTGTAACTCCGCCTTCGATAACTTTCATTGTGCCACCATCCTTTAAGTTTATTGTTTATGGAACAAATATGGTCTTGTTATCCTCGTTAAGGGCAAGATCGTAATAATTCATGTCGCTTCTAAGATTCCAGTTCATCTTCTGCCAGAACCTGTTTCCCACGGTGTTTGTAACAAAGGCATTGAGGCAAACCTTGTTGATCTTCTCTTTCTTAAGCTGTTCGCAGCAGAAGTTCACCATCTTTTTACCTATTCCATGCATTCTGTATTTCTCACTTACACATACGTGATAAAGGCAGGCTCTTCTTCCATCGTGCCCGCATAAAATAGCACCCACTATTTTTCCATCCTCGATGGCTACTGCACTTGTGGTGGGATTCCTCTTAAGAAAAATCTCTATTCCCTCCCTGGAGTCATCCAAGGATCTGATGCCAAATCCATGGATTGAATTCCAAAGCTTATAGACTTCTTCATAATCGTCCATTGTCATAACACGAACCATAACTACTCCTCACAGGCTCTTTGGAACAAGCTTAAGTCCGCTGGTTTCATCGATGCCAAACATAATATTCATATTCTGAACAGCCTGACCAGCCGCTCCTTTAACAAGATTATCGATGGTTCCCATCATAATGATCCTTCCGGTGCGCTCATCAATCTTAAAGCCTATATCTACGAAGTTACTTCCCTGAACCCATCTGGTCTCCGGATATACGCCGTCGCCAAGGATTCTTATAAACAGCTCTTTTCCATAGTACTTCTCGTAGGCTGCTCTGATCTCCTGTGCTGTTGGAAGAACACCGTTCTTCTTAGTAAGAGTCGCGTACTCTGTAGCCAGGATTCCTCTGTTCATAGGAACAAGATGTGGTGTGAAGTTAAGAGTTAGCTCTTTTCCCGCTGCGTATCCCAGCTGCTCTTCAATCTCAGGAGTATGTCTATGTGTGGCTACTCCGTAGGGTTTGCAGCTCTCATTTACTTCGCAGTAGAGATTAGCTACCTTGGCGCCTCTTCCTGCCCCGGAAACGCCTGAAAGAGCGTCGATAATAAGTGTGTCAGGATCAATAAGTCCCTCTTTAACAAGTGGATATGCTGTAAGAATTGAGCAAGTGGTATAGCATCCAGGATTAGCCACAAGTCTTGCACCCTTAATCTTGTCTCTGTTCACCTCGCAAAGGCCATATACAGCCTCTTCAATGAAGGAAGGAGCCTTGTGCTCTATCTTGTACCACTTCTCATATATAGAAACGTCTTTTAATCTAAAGTCTGCGGAAAGATCTATAATCTTAACCTTCTTAAGTAGATCTTCATTAACTAAAGAAGCGCAAAGCCCCTGAGGTGTCGCGGTGAAGATCACGTCCACCTTTGAAGCCATTTCCTCGATATTATCGTCCAGGCACTTAGCATCTACTATATTAAGAAAGTTTCCAAATATACTGCTGAACTCCTCGTCAACATAGGACCTTGAACCATACCAGACCACCTCTGCCTCTGGATGTCCCAAAAGGATCCTTGCTATCTCAGCTCCTGCATAACCTGTAGAACCAATGATTCCTGCTTTGATCATACTGCCTCCTGCAAAACCCTAAGGTTTTATACATTATTTATGCATATTTTTTCTGGTGAAATTTGTTTTAGTATACGACTGATGGGAACAATATGCAATAGATATTTTTATATTTATGCAAAAATAATATCTTTTTTAAGTATTTATGCATTTTTCTATTGCATTTTATTCATTATGGGTTTATATTATGAAACATAGACGGCTTAAAGGCCCTAACGAACTAATTATATCACTATATAGTTACTACTAATATGAAAGAAGAGGGAAAATAAATGGCTAAAGAAAAGGTTATACTTGCTTATTCAGGCGGACTTGACACAACAGCAATCATTCCATGGCTCAAGGAGAACTTCGATTATGAAGTTGTCTGCGTATGTATCGACTGTGGACAGGAGGAAGAACTTGACGGACTTGACGAAAGAGCTAAGAGCTGCGGAGCAAGTAAGCTTTATGTTCTTGATGTTGTAGATGAATTCTGCGACGAATATATCGTACCATGCGTTATGGCTCACGCAGTTTATGAGAACAAGTATCTTCTTGGAACTTCAATGGCTCGTCCTCTTATTGCCAAGAAGCTTGTAGAGATAGCTCGTAAGGAAGGCGCTGTTGCCATCTGCCACGGAGCTACTGGTAAGGGTAACGATCAGATCCGTTTCGAGCTTGGAATCAAGGCTCTTGCACCAGACATCAAGATCATTGCAGCCTGGAGAAATGACAAGTGGACAATGGATTCCCGTGAGTCAGAGATCGAGTACTGCAAGCAGCACGGAATCAATCTTCCATTCTCAGCAGATAGCAGCTACAGCCGCGACCGTAACCTGTGGCATATCTCCCATGAGGGTCTTGAACTTGAGGATCCTTCTCTTGAGCCTAATTACAAGCACCTCCTTGTTCTTGGAAAGACTCCTGAGGATGCACCAGATACACCAACAACAGTAACAATGACCTTCGAAGCTGGCGTTCCTAAGTCAGTTAACGGAAAAGAGATGAAGGTTTCAGACATCATCCGTACCCTCAATAAGCTGGGCGGAGAAAACGGCATCGGTATCGTTGATATCGTTGAGAACCGTGTAGTAGGCATGAAATCCCGTGGCGTTTACGAGACTCCTGGCGGAACAATCCTCTATGAAGCACACCAGCAGCTTGAGGAGTTGATTTTAGATCGCGATACCTATACAATGAAGAAAGATATGGGCAATAAATTTGCTGATATAGTATATGAAGGGAAATGGTTCACTCCTCTTCGTGAAGCAGAGCAGGCATTTATTGAGTCCACCCAGAAGTATGTCACAGGTGAAGTTACCTTTAAGCTTTACAAGGGCAATATCATCAAGGCTGGCACCAAGTCTCCATATTCTCTCTACAACGAGAGCATAGCATCCTTTAAGACTGGAGATCTCTACGATCACCACGATGCTGAAGGCTTCATCAATCTGTTTGGACTTTCTTCAAAGGTTCGTGCTATGAAGATGCAGGAAGTTATGAACAACAAGTAATACATGAATTCGCTTTATCTTATAGCTATTTATTTAATAACAGTTAATATTATAGGGTTTGCCTTAATGGGAATCGACAAGCGGAGGGCCAGACGTAATGCCTTCCGCGTCCCTGAGGCGACCCTTTTTGCTATTGCCATTGTTGGAGGAAGTATTGGTTCTATTTTGGGAATGTATATTTTCAAGCACAAGACAAAGCATTGGTATTTCAAGTTCGGAATGCCTATAATACTAGTATTGCAGATAGCCTTAGTGGTATTTCTTTACTATCTGCCAATTCAGTTTAGTTTTATCTAATAATTAATGGGGGATTACAATGCACATAGCAGTTTGTGATGACAATATAGCAGACAGAAAGCAGACTGAACGTCTTTTGGGAAGGCAGTCAGATCGATTCTTTAAGGAGACTGGAGAGAGACTCCACATTGACTCTTATGGCAATGTTTCTGCATTTATGAGCTTTCCACAGATGTACGACGGCCTGTTCGTGGATATGGTTCAGTCAGAGAAGGATGGCATCGAGATCACCAAGATGCTTCTTGATGTGGGCGTAGTAAGGCCTATCATCCTCTGCTCTTCATCCATCGACTACAGGACTCGCTGGGCCCAGGAAGGAACCGATGCCACCAACATCTATTTCCTTGATAAGCCCATTAAGGTGGCTGAGCTTACTGCAACCATGGACATGATAAAAGAGCTAAAGGGAGAAGAGACACCTTCTTTAGAGCTTAGAAATAAGGATAAAACAATTTACGCCAAGGATGACGATATAGTATGTGTAAGGAAAAAGGGCGCTGAGCTTCACATCTATCTTAAGGATGGCCAGGTTGTAACTCTTATGGACGAGATCTACAACTTCTATGACCAGTGCAGGATTTTCCCTCAGATATGCCCTCTTACGGACAATTCTCTCATCAACATCAACCATATCCAAAAGAGATCCTTTGGAAAGGTACAGATGGACAATGGCATGATCTTTAATATTGCCTTTAGTTACAGGAATTCCATAAAAGAAGCTCAGGCGATACTGGATTCACAAAAATAGTTCCTGTTTACTCCCCTGTACGTTGATGTTATGATAACTAATAATTTTCTTTATCGGAGGTTTTATGAGTTACAAAATAGTAGTAGATAGTTGCTGTGATTTACCAAAGGAATATAGAAACGATCCTAGATTTGAGATCATTCCTCTCATTCTGCAGATCGGCGACGAAATAATCGTAGACGACGAAACCTTCGATCAGGAATCTTATCTTGAGAAAGTGGCTGCGTCAGAAGAATGCCCTAAGACTGCCTGTCCTTCACCAGATCTTTTCATGAAGGCCTATGACTGTGATGCTGACGACATCTATGTTGTCACCCTCACTTCCAAGCTTAGCGGCAGCTACAACAGCGCACTTCTTGCCAAGAACATCTATCACGATGAAAAGGGCGATAAGAACATTTACGTCTGCGACTCTCTTTCTGCAGCCAGCGGAGAAGTTCAGCTGGCCCTTAAAGCTATGGAGCTTGCGGATTCAGGCCTTAGCTTTGAAGTGGTTTCCTCAAGACTTGAGGAGTATCGCGACCAGATGTCTACTTACTTTGTTCTTGATTCACTTGAGACTTTAAGGAAGAACGGAAGACTTTCCAACATGAAAGCCTTAGTTGCTTCCACTTTGAATATTAAGCCTGTTTGCTGTGGCCTTAACGGTGAGATTATTCAGAAGAGCCAGGGAATAGGCATGAAAAAAGCCATCCTTAAGATGGCTGACCTTCTTGCTTTGGAGGTTTCTGATGCCGAGAACCGCGTCCTCATGATCACACACGTTAACTGTTATGAAAGAGCCTGCGTAGTTCGCGACATTATTCTAAAAAAACTCCCCTTTGGCAAATCCCTTATTCTGGATGCCGCAGGGGTGTCAACTACTTATGCAAGTGACGGAGGAATCGTAGTAACCTGCTAAAGCTTTTATAGCTTTAGCCTACTTTTCTTACGCTCTCTCCCTCGATCATATGACCTTCAAGGATCATTACGCCCTGACGGTATCTCTCACCGCTGATCTTTCTGATAAGATTAAGAACAGCATTTCTTCCCATTTCGTAGCTATCTACTCCAAAGGTTGTAAGCTTGATATCGCAAAGACCTGGATAAAGATAATTATCAAATCCTACAACAGAAATATCATCTGGTACTCTGTAGCCTTTCTCAAAAAGCTTCTTAATAAGCATGCTGGCTGTCATATCACAGTTACATACAAAAGCTGTAGGCATCTCCTTAGGAAGCTCTAAGAACTTGTTGCTGTCGATAGAGCCCTTCTTAGGATCTCTGTCTGGAATGATCCAATCCTGTCTGAAGGGACGACCATGCTCCATAAGTGACTTGGTAAATCCAAGATATCTGTCTGTAATAGCACCATTAGCTAAAAGTGTTCCAACATAGGCTATATCCTTATGTCCCATATCAAAAAGATAATTGGTAAGAACATAAGCGCCGTTAAAGCTATCTGAAATAACCGCATCCTCATCACCAGAGTGATTGCAGAAATCAAGATAAACCATCTTAATTCCATTCTGATTCTTAAGATTATCAAGATATTTCTCATCAAGTCTTCCGATAACAACAACACCATCCACCTTCTTATCCTCGATAAGTCTTGGAAGTGTCTTGTTCTTCTCGTTCTCAGCTGAGATTACTTCAAGCATAGTAAAGCATCCCTTATCCATAGCAATCTGAGAAACCTGCTGATGCATTCTTGTGTAAAAAGAGCTATATTCGCTCATGTATCTCTCTGAAATAAGAATACCAATTGTATAACTTCTCTGAGCAAAAAGAGCTTTTCTTGAGATAGAAGGAATATATCCCATTTCATCAGCTGCTGTGTGAATCTTCTTTCTAAGCTCATCGCTCATACCCTTTTGACCAGTCAAGGCCTTAGATACTGTGACAGTACTAACTCCCAGTCTGTCTGCGATGTCTTTTAATCTTACTGATTTTGTCATAACTACTCCCCTGTTCAATACTTTGGTTAATTTTATCTCATCTAGTATAGACTAATATTAAGTCTATGAAAATAGTTTATTTTATCAAAAATATTGTATTCATTTACCATTTTTTTGGTATACTTGACTTGTTGCTTAACAATTTAGATATAAAAACACGAGGAAACAATGGTATCACTCAAGATAAACAGCAAAAAAGAATTCATGGCTCTCCTTCTTAAAGGAAACCTTTTCGACAGCTTCTTCTTAGAAGAAGCTTCTATAGATACATTTAATACCTTCACCATAAATGGCCTCATTCACAAGGATTTCTACAACTCCGGTGATGTTGATACAGATAATCTCCCAGAATATTCCAAATGGAGCGATATTAAACCAATATGTTTTGATCTTATCAAGGGCAAGAACACACCTCTTTCCTTTAAATTCATCCTTCACGCAGATGACGAGTTAAAAGAAAAGCTTATTAAAGAGGCTGATTTTGGAATAGATAAAAGTCAGATAAATCTGTGCCTAAATATTAAGTTCTCAAATGGGGAAATTATTATAACCACCGGCATTTCTTACTCGATTTTTACCTTAGATAAATCAATAGAAAAAGCCTGGGATAGTTACATCCCAAGCTTCTTAGAATCAGATTCCTATGGCTTAAGCCTGATACTTTTGTAATATAGCTATAAGAGCATCATACTTAGGCTTTATGGTATCATACTTTTCTCTGGCTCCGTCCATAGAACCAGCTCTAAGTATCTCAGTAAGCTCACATACAGGAGTGATAAAGCCCTTAAGTCCAAGGTTTGCTCCCACACCCTTAAGAGTATGCACAGCTTTGAATGCCTCAGTAACATTTCCCTCATCAAGGTACCTGGTAAGGTCACTCATGCTCTGATCATTCAAAAATTTAAACATAAAGCGTGCAATGAGATCCTCATTTCCCATAAATCTATCGAGAATTTCGTCCCAATCCACGCCCCATTCTATTAGTTCACTTTTGAATCCAGCATCCATAAATCTCCAACCTTCTCGTTATCGAAATAATAAATACAGATTACCTATATTAAGATTGTACACTATTTAAATATAAGCTTCAATAAAAGCGAATTATTTAATATTTATTTAAGAGTAAGAAGCTTTTCCGCCTGATCAGCAGCAATAAGGGAATCTATAACCTCATCGAGGTCGCCGTCCATGATCTGATCGATCTTATAAAGGGTAAGATTGATTCTGTGATCAGTCACTCTTCCCTGATGAAAATTGTAGGTTCTGATCTTCTCAGATCTGTCACCGCTTCCCACCTGGCTTCTTCTAAGCTCAGCCTCGTCGTTGTGCTGTTTTTCTCTCTCCATCTCATAGAGCTTGGCTCTAAGGACCTTAAGGGCCTTAGCCTTGTTCTGCTGCTGGCTCTTCTCATCCTGACAGGAAATAACGATACCTGTAGGGAAATGAGTAAGTCTTACAGCTGAATCGGTAGTATTAACGCACTGTCCACCATTACCAGATGCTCTAAACACGTCAAACTTGCAGTCGTTAAGATCAATATCAACCTCAACGTCCTCAACCTCTGGCATAATAGCAACTGTTATTGCTGAAGTATGGATTCTTCCGCCAGATTCTGTAGCTGGAATTCTCTGAACTCTGTGAACACCACTTTCAAATTTAAGCCTTGAATAAGCGCCATTTCCCTTTATCATAAAGCTCACAGCCTTGATTCCACCGATACCGATATCCTCAACGCTCATGGTCTCTACCTTCCAGTTCTGTCTCTCAGCGTACCTTGTATATACCCTGTACATATCCGCTGCAAAAAGAGCTGCCTCATCACCACCAACGCCTGCTCTGATCTCTACGATAACATTCTTCTCATCGTTAGGGTCCTTAGGAAGAAGAAGGATCTTAAGTTCCTCCTCCAGGGCAGGGATCTGATCCTTGGCATCTGCCAGCTCTTCCTTGAGCATCTCCTTCATATCAGGATCTGACTCTTCCTCCAGCATAGCAAGGCTCTCTTCGATGGTATCCTTGCACTTTTTGTACCTTTTATAGCACTCAACCAAAGCTTCAAGGCTCTTCTGCTCCTTCATAAGGCTTCTGAACCTCTCCTGGTCAGCTATAACTGAAGGATCATTGAGCTCCATCGTTATATCTTCATATCTTCTGATAATGTCTTCTAATCTATCAAACATAGTTAACCTCAATAAAAGCAAGCCCTGACTACTCTGTCATTGCCCTGATAATCCTTGACCACCTCTATATCATGATACTTACCATGGTCTTCCAAAAGCTTAGTTACTGCTTCGCCCTGGTCATATCCAATCTCCATTATAAGATATCCACTTGAATACAGATAGTCGGGAGCTTTATCCACAATTCTTCTGTAAAACTTAAGGCCATCTGTGTCTCCATCAAGAGCAAGTCTTGGCTCATAGTCCTTAACCTCCTCTGCAAGGGTCTCAATAACGTCGCTTGCAATATATGGTGGATTAGACACTATTACATCAAACTTGCTGCCATCGGCCTCTGGAAAAAGATCTGTCTCTACAAACATAGCTCTTTGGTCAAGCTGAAGGCTCTTAGCATTATCCTCTGCCACTAAAAGAGCCTCTTTAGAAATATCAGTGCATACAGCCTTGGTTTCATTAGTATAGTTAAGAATACTAAGGGCAATGCATCCAGAACCTGTGCAAAGATCCAGAATTCTCATTCCATCTTCACAGAATCTCAAAGCCTCTTCTACAAGGCACTCTGAATCCTGCTCTGGAATAAGGACATTACAGTTAACCTTAAAGGAAAGGCCCATAAAATCCCAAGTTCCAAGGATATAGGCCACAGGCTCTCTCTTGGCACGTCTCTCAATAAAAGAAAGATACTCTGCCTCTTTATCCTCATCCACATCCATATCAGGGTGGGCCAAAAGAGTGCTGTGATCTGTGCCACATACATATTCCAAAAGGAGCCGGGCGTCAAGCTTAGCTTCGGCAATTCCGGCTCTCTCCAGGGTATTTAAACCATTTTCATAAAGTTGTCTATACTCTATATTACTCATCTTCCTCTACAGGCTCATCATCTCTAAGCCAGCTGTCATCAATCTCGTATCCAAAAGAGTCCTTAAGATACTCTTTCCAATCAAATACTGCCTCTACAGACTTAATAGCAACCTCTACCATGCTGGCATCTGGTTCCTTGGTTGTAAGTCTCTGAAGCCAGAGACCTGGTGCAGAAATAATTCTTACAAGGATGAAATCTGTCTTACCTGCAAGTCTGATAATCTCATAAGAAATACCAGAAATCACAGGAATAAGAAGAATTCTGATAACTACACGCCAAAGGTATGAATCGATTCTGATAAAGAAGAAAAGAATGATACTAATAAGCATAACAAAGAGAATAAAGCTGCTACCGCATCTCTTGTGAAGTCTTGAGCTCTTCATAACATTCTTAACTGTAAGTGGTCTACCCTTTTCAATACAGTTAATGCACTTATGCTCTGCACCGTGATACTGGAAAAGGCGCTTAATATCCTTCATCCTGGAAATAAGAAGAATATAAAGGACGAAAATAAGGATTCTAAGAACGCCCTCAATAATAGCCACCAGTGAAGTATTTCTGATATATCCTGCCAAAAGCTCTGAAAGAGCATATGGAAGAACCATAAATAAAGCAATAGCAAATACAAAAGAGATCAAAGTTGTAAGGATCATAAGGAAAGTATCCTCATGACCATTAGAAACCTGCTCAAGGCCCTCATCAAGTTTGGTAGGCTTATCCTTGTCCTCTTCATAAAAAGAAGATGAATAATTAAGGGACTTAAGTCCAAGAATCATGGAATCAATAAATACAAATATTCCTCTGATAAATGGAATATTAAGAAGCTTACTTCCATAAGCTACTCCATGATATTCATCAATCTCTATCTCAATCTCATTATTAGGCTTTCTAACAGCAACAGCGTACATATCCTTATTCTTCATCATTACGCCTTCAAGAACTGCCTGTCCGCCTATTCCTGAATAATGTCTAACTCTACGCTTTCTCATCACGTTCTCCTTGGGATAAAAGAAAAAGAGGTCGAGGCCATTGCCTCAACCTCTCAATTTCTCTTTTCTTAATTACTGATTGTTCATGCCGTATTTCTTGTTGAACTTATCAATACGTCCACGAGCACTTGTAGCCTTCTGCTGGCCAGTATAGAATGGATGGCACTTTGAGCAGATTTCTACGTGAATCTCGCTCTTTGTTGATCCAACTGTAAATGTGTTACCGCAGTTGCAAGTAACAGTTGCCTGATGGAATTCTGGCTGAATGTCCTGTCTCATCTCTTCTCACCTCTCTATATACAATAAATCTTCTTAATTAACTATAGTTACCTCTGTCAACAACAGCTATATAAATATAACATACTTATAAATCATACGCAAGCATTTTTTATCATTATTTTGTTTTTAGTCTTTAAGGTACTTTTTAAGCTTGTTTCTGATCCTTTGCATGGCGTTATCAGTGGATTTTTCATCTCTTCCAAGAACTGCAGATATCTGTTTAACGCTCATACCGGTAATATAAAGATCAAGAACCTGTCTCTCCAAAGAGCTAAGCTGCTTATCAATCTCGCCCTCTAATAATTCATAATTCTCCTGATCAATAATATGCTGCTCAGGAATAAGACTGGAATCAGATTCCAGGATATCCTCAAGAGCCACCTCTGATCCGTCCTCAAGATCTTCTCTCTTGGCATAGATTGAAATGTAGCTATTCAACGGACCGTGCTTTTTGCGGGCAGAAGCCTGGATTGCGGAATACATCTGCCTGGAAATACAAAGATCCGCAAAGGTTGCAAAGCTTGCATCCCTTCCAAAATCATAATCTCTGATGGCCTTAAAAAGACCAATCATACCTTCCTGAATAAGATCATCCCTGTCTGCACCAAGGATAAACATGGAACCAGCCTTTTTACGGACCAGATTCTTATACTTATTAAGGAGATGATCTGTAGCACCATCATCTTCGCCATCATGTATATGAAGCACAAGCTCTTCGTCTGTATACTCTTTGAACCGGTTTACACTCATGTTCTCACCCAAGTCTCTGTCTTACAACCTCAAAGGCCAATACGCCACAGGCAACAGATGCATTAAGAGAATCAATGTCGCCCTTCATAGGAATAGAAGCCACCATATCACATTTCTCTTTTACCAGTCTGCTTACGCCGTTTCCTTCATTACCTATAACAATTCCGATAGGTCCCTTAAGATTAAGCTGGTACATGGTTGTTCCGCCCATATCAGCGCAGGCAAACCAAAGTCCCTTATCCTTAAGATCCTCGATAGTCTGTGCAATGTTAGTAACCTTAGCAACCTTAGTGTAGTTCAAAGCTCCTGCTGAAGCCTTGGCAACTGTTGCTGTAAGACCAACTGCTCTATGCTTAGGAATAATAACGCCGTGGGCTCCTGACAGATTAGCTGTACGAATGATGGCACCAAGATTGTGTGGATCCTCTATACCATCAAGGACAAACACAAATGGGTCCTCGCCGCGCTCTCTGGCCACATCAAGAATATCCTCAACCTCTGCATACTCATAGGATGCAGCATAAGCAATAACGCCCTGATGCTTGCCAGTTTCTGAGATCTGGTCAAGACGCTCTTTTTTGACAAAAGAAATCACAGTGTCCTTGTGCTTCTTGGCTTCCCTAAGGATAGTCTGAACTGGGCCATCCTTACAGCCATCAAGAACAAAGAGCTTATCAATTGTCTTGCCTGAACGAAAAGCCTCCAGGACAGCGTTTCTTCCTTCTACTATTCTACTTTCAAAATTCTCTTCCATATAAACCTCATTACTAACTATCGGATTCAAAACACTAAATCCAAACCAAATTCCAATTCAATCAATAAAATAATTCAACCAATGATCAATCAATCCAGAATATCCAGTTCCAGCTTCTCGATTCCAAGCTTAACCAGTTCCAATGCCCTGTCCAGATTATCTGTAAGATAAAGATATCCCATAACCGCCTCAAATCCTGTGGCATCAAGATACTCAATAGTTGAAGCATTCTTAGCCTTTGTGTGGGGCTTTGAATTGCGACCTCTTTTATAAATATCAATCTCATCCTGAGTCAGATCATCCATAAGGATATGGACAAAATCAGACTGGGTCTTGGCCTTAACAATACCACTGGCCCTCTGATGAAGCTTATTGACCGCAGTATTACCCTTATTAACAAGGATAGACCTGATGATCACATCAAAGACCGCATCTCCTATGTAGGCCAAAGTCAATGGAGAATAGGTCCTGATATCCTTGCTTTCAATGTTAAAAAAGCTGTTTAAATAACTGTTTAGATCAGCTGCCATTTAACTCCTTCGCGTGTATCCTTAATCTCCACGCCCTTACTTAAAAGCTCATCTCTGATAGCATCTGCTGTTGCAAAATCCTTAGCCTTCTTAGCCTGAGCTCTTCTCTCGATAGCATCAAGTACATACTTCTCAAGCTCTGGATCAACACTTGGTCCCTCAGACAAAGCCTTAGCATGTCCTATAAGATCAAGAGAAAGAACCTTATCAAAGCTGTTTACAAGATAGAGCTTGGTTGCATCGTTAGTATCAGCCTTAAGAGCATCATAGAGAACTGTAATAGCCATAGCTGTATTAAGATCTCCAGAAACAGCCTCTCTAAAGCTGTTCTCATACTGCTCTACTACTGCCTTATCCACTTCGCCATCCTCTTTAAGCTCAGCAATTCTCTTAACAAGCTTATTGAATGTAGCTGCAGCCTGATCAAGAGCCTCATAAGAGAATACTAAAGGCTTTCTGTAATGGGACTGAAGGCAGAAGAATCTGTAAACCAGTGGATCATAGCCCTTTTCCTGTAAAAGAGACACTGTAAGGATAGCACCCTTACTCTTACTCATCTTACCTGACTGATCGTTAAGGTGGTTAGAATGAAACCAGTATTTGCACCATTCATGGCCAAGATAGCTCTCAGACTGGGCAATCTCATTGGTGTGGTGAGGGAAGATATTATCAACACCTCCGCAGTGGATATCAATGTACTCGCCAAGGTGCTTCATGGAAATGCATGAGCACTCAATATGCCATCCTGGATATCCAACGCCCCATGGGCTGTCCCACTTAAGAGCCTGATCCTCGAACTTGGACTTGGTGAACCAAAGAACGAAGTCAGTCTTATTCTTCTTATTGGCATCCTCTTCAACATCATCACGAACGCCTACTTCAAGCTGTTCCTTCTCAACTGATGAAGAGAAAACATAATAATCATCAAGCTTACTTGTGTCAAAATATACATTTCCACCAGCCACATAAGCATAGCCCTTCTCAAGAAGAACCTCTACCATGTGGATAAACTCCGGAATGCAGTTAGTTGCAGGCTCAATCACATCTGGTCTCTTGTTGCCTACAGCATCAAAATCCTTAAAGAAAGCATCTGTATAGAACTTGGCAATCTCCATGACGCTCTTGTGCTCTCTCTTGGCACCAGCCAGCATCTTGTCTTCGCCAGTATCTGCATCAGATGAAAGATGTCCTACATCTGTGATATTCATAACTCTTTTTACATTGAATCCAGCATATTCAAGGGATTTGATAAGAGCATCCTGCATGATATATGTACGGATATTACCGATATGAGCGTAGTGATAAACGGTTGGTCCGCAGGTGTACATGGAAACCTTGCCTTCTTCTCTTGGGACAAATTCCTCAATCGTTCTTGATAATGTGTTGTAAAAAGTAAATGTGTTCGCCATTTTATATAAAACTCCTTAAATCTAAAGTTTAATTTGCACTTGTTAAAAGACATATAGCCTGGGAGGAAATACCCTCCTTGGCACCAGTAAATCCAAGGCCCTCCTCAGTGGTGGCCTTAACATTAACCTTTGAAACATCTATACAGAGAGCATCTGCGATATTCTCTCTCATCTTATCGATATATGGTCTCATTTTAGGTGCCTGCGCAATTATTGTAGCATCAATATTCTCTATAAGGAAGTGGTTCTCTGAAAGCATTCTTCCCACCTCTTTTAAAAGAGCTACAGAGTCAGCTCCCTTGTACTTAGGATCAGTATCAGGGAAGTGCTTACCTATATCTCCAAGGGCTGCTGCGCCAAGCAGAGCATCCATTATAGCATGTAAAAGAACATCTGCATCAGAATGTCCTAAAAGTCCAGTTTCATGAGGAATCTTAACTCCGCCCATGATAAGATCTCTTCCTTCCACAAGCTTATGAACATCATATCCCATTCCTATACGCATAATCTAATCCTCTCAAATCACATATCTGTAAATACACTCAACAATAAAGGCTGCTCCACAAGCACATCCTGCCACAGTGATAAGACTTCTGTTACAAAGCGCAAGGATAATAGCCACTGCAAATCCTACAATCGCCGATAACATGTAGTCTGTAGCTCCAAGTATTGCCGGGAACGTCATAGCAGCCAGCGTTGCATAGGGCACATAATAAAGAAAGCTTCTGATAAAGGTACTCTTAATCTCTTTTCTTATAAGAGTAAGAGGAAGAGCCCTGATAGCATAGGTAACCACCGCCATAAGGAGAATATAAACATAGATCCTACTCATTGTCTTTCTCCTTCCTAGGCGCCACAACAGCAGCTATAGCAGCCACAACAACTGTTATCAAAATAATCCTGTAGCCAGAATCCAGCATTTTAAGGTAAGGAGCATAAGTAAATAAAGAGCTAAGGATCATAGATCCTACCACAACTCCAAGAACTGCGTTACTTCTTTTGGTATCAGGAACAATAATCGCAATAAACATGCCGTAGATGGCAAGTCCTAAACAGCTTACAAGTATCTGGGGAAGTATCTGGCCTGCAAAGGCTCCAAAAGCCGTTCCCGTAACCCATCCAAAAACAGATGTTATTATAATTCCATAGGAAAACATTGGATAGAGCTTACCTTTTTTAAGGACGCTTACACCAAATATCTCGTCGGTAACTCCATAGGAAATAAGGAGTCTGTTAAGGGTACTGGTCTTTGGATCAAGCTTCTGAGACAAAGACGCAGACATAAGCATATATCTAAGATTGATAATAAGCTGAAGCATTGCAAGCTCTATAAGACTTCCATTTCTCTTTATCACATCAAGAGCTGAGAACTGACCTGCGCTGGTCACATTAAGCAGCGATGTAAGCGCCGCCTGAAAAACAGTCATTCCAATTCCCGCTGCCCCTATGCCAAAGGCAAATGAAACTGCAAAATACCCAAGGCAGATTGGTACCCCATCCCGGCACCCTTCCTTAAAATCCTTAAACGTTCCAACTTCCATTTTTCATATTCCTCTTTTAGATGCTGTAGCAGCTGTCAATTACGTCGCCAATATCCTGGGCGCAGAGGCTCCCCTGAACCATCTTGTTGTTGCCGCCGCCCTTAGCACCATACCTTTCCTTAAGCATCTCATTAAGAGCCTTAAGGTCTCTGTTGTCATCCCCAGTTGCTATCACATATCTATAATTCCCGCTATCTCCCGAGAATACCCCGCTATATCCACTATTTCTGGCAGCAAGAAGGTTCACCATCTTCCTGGCTGCGCCAGCGTCAAAAGAGCCAGACTTTGCCACAAAGACACTGCCTGCCTTCGATTCTATCTCATTAACTTCAATATCTATCAGCTTGTCCCTAAGCTCAGAAAGCTCTGCCTTTAAAGAGCTGTTCTCTTCAGAGAGTTTCTCCACAGAGGAAACAACCTTGTCATCAGAGGTAGTAAAGGTATCAGATAAAGTCTTCACGATATCCTGAGCCCTTCCAAGGTACTCAAGAGCTCTCTGACCGCACAGAATGCTGACTCTTACGCCGCCCTTGTAGTTCTGAAGGCCAACAACCTTCAAAAGACCTATCTCTCCTGTTCTATTTACATGAGGAGCGCAGCAGGCACAAACATCGTAGCCTTCTACTGTCACGATCCTAACGTCCCCTGACAGCTCTTTTTTACTGCGGTAATCAATTGTGCTAAGCTCAGAAGCCTCAGGGAAACTACAGGTCACAGCCACGTTCTCCCAGATTGCTCTGTTGACAGCAAGCTCAATATCATCAATATCGCGCTTGGACAGTGGGCCATTGTAGTCCATGGTCACCTCTGAATCGCTTAAATGAAATCCAACGTTATCATAGCCAAAACGTTTTGACACTATTCCGGAGAAGATATGCTCTCCTGTATGCTGCTGCATATTGCTGAATCTGTGGGCAAAATCAATTCTGCCATGAAGCTCATCTCCTGCAGAAACGGCTCCGTCGCAGATATGTCTGATGACGCCATCCCCTATAGATACGTGGGATACATGGATCTCAGTACCGTCAGATGTAGTAAACAGGCCAACATCAGAGGTTTGTCCTCCCTGCTCAGGGAAAAAAGCTGTCTTATCAAGAATCACCTCGTAATGGCCGTCGTCCCTACTGTCACAGGCAAGAACCCTTCCCTCAAACTCTGTTAAATATGCACTTTCGTAGTAAAGCTCTAAAGTTTTATCCATAGACCCCATTGTAACACAAAGGCATGTCTTTATAAACAAAAAAGAGACCGCCTTAAGCAGTCTCTAGTGATAAGTTTGAAAGTTCTTCGATTACTCTAGCTTTAATTCTGTCCTTCTCAGTCTTGATTGAAAAAGCCATCTCTGTGTAAAGAAGCTTCTCTGATATGTTAAGATACTTCTCATTGATGGCTGCAAACTTCTTGCCGTTTGCCTCCCTGATAGCTTTGATCTTGTGAAGTGTCTTAACAAGACTCATCATTTCATCTGGAACGTTTCGTTTGATGATACCAGATATCATAGGCTCAGCCTTCTTACCCTCTGGAAGCTCAAGCTCCTGAACATCCTCTATCTCATCAATCAAGCACTCTGCGTCCTTAGCACTAATTACTTCACGTACTTTATCTTCTGCGCCATCAACTGGAACATAGAGAACACTTCCAGCATCAACTGCAGATTCCATCACGTAATACAGTTTCTCTTTTCCCCTCTCAAGAAACGAAGGTACCATAATATCCTGTACCTTGCATAAACCATGACTTCCATAAACTACGCATTCATTAATACTTAGCATTGCCTTCCTCCTTCGTTTCAACTAAAACACCAGAACTCGTGAAAGAATTAATGGCTAAGGACAAAAATAGAATTCCGCAACATTCCCCGGAATTCTATGCGACCTCGATATAGATAGATTATACCACATTATTACGTTTTTTGTAATACTTATTCTCGTTAAAAATTGTGACTTTTTTGTGTCCTCCAATCTTCTCTAGTAAGGAAGTTTACTTGCTCCTGACGATTTTCGTTAAGCATTGTTATATAGACGCTTTCATTGGTGTGATGGTACTTAAACCCGCATTTTTCCTGAACTCTCTCCGATTTGTGGTTTCCTGTAAAGAATCCGCAATATATTGTGGTTAGTTCCAGGTCTTCGAAGCCATATCGTAACATTTCTCTGACCGCTTCTGTGGCGTAGCCCTGATCCCAGAAGGGAACTCCCACCCAGAAGCCAAGCTCTGCCTCATTTTGAGATAGTTCTTTTACGCTGCGGTCTGCAAAGGTCAGGTCCACACTGCCTATGGGCTCATTGCCATTTCCCTTAAGGCAAATGGCATAGGATTCCTTGGTGGACAGAATTGTCCTTATGACAGCCCTGGAATAGGCGGCGTTCTTATGGGGCTCCCAGCCTACGTTTAGTCCTATTCTCTCATCCTGGGCATACTTAAAGAGGCTGTCCGCATCTGAATCCAGCCAGCCCCTTAATATCAGCCTATCTGTTTCAAGCACCGTCATAGTGACACGTACTCGAAGCCTGTTTTCTGAACAAAGGCATCTGTTGCCTTCTTAAACAGGGTCATATATGCTTCTTCTTTATGTTTAGCCTCGTGGCCAAGGAAAAAGATAACCTTTCCGCTCTTGATATCCCACTCGATATCATGCTGAGGATCCAGGGCATCTATGTCCTTATAGGATAGACCATATTTCTCCCTGCAGAAGTCATCTCTGTTCTCAAGATCCATAGCAAGCTCCAGGATCTGGTTCTTGGTCTTTAAAAGAGTATCCAACTGTTCAAGCATGATCTGCTGAGCCACGTTGACTGCGTTGATATCATAGCCAACAAGTCTCATATCAGAGATGATTCTGGCAAAATCGGCATTTGTGTTAGCAAATGGATCTACCTTGTTCTCACCGTAACAAAAAACCGCTTCGTACAATCCTTCGTTCATAATCAGTCTCCTTTGTTAAATATGCCCTTCTGTGCCTTCAAAAACTCAATATATTCATCCTCTGGTATAGGTCTTGAATAGTAAAAGCCCTGTAAATACTCAACACCCTTATCAATAAGGAGCTTGGCCTGTTCTATATTCTCAACACCCTCTGCGAGAATATGGAGGCCGTAGTCCTTAAGGAAGCCTATGGTATATTCTAGCATTCTCATGTTCTCTGGCTTTCCTTCATCAAGACAGTTCCACACAAACTCTTTATCCATCTTGACCAGCATGTAATCCATCTTAAGTATCTCCAAAAGGTTGGAGTAGCCTGATCCAAAGTCGTCCATGGAGAAGGTTGATCCCATGTTCTTAAGCTTTCTCACATTTTCCTTAAATGCCTCATCGTTGTTGATGTAGGAGGTCTCCGTGATCTCGAAATTAATGAAATTAGGCGGAATGTTGTACTTCTCCATCTTGTGGATTAGTCTGTCATAGGTTCTTGGGTCCACCACCTCAACTCCAGATAAGTTAACCTCAATAACCTTGATTCCGTAGCTTGAAAGCTTTTCTCTAGAGATAAAAGAGCAAACCTTTTCAAATACAATATCATCAATATCGTGGACCATTCCGCATTTCTCAGCAATCGGAATAAAGTCTTCAGGTGAGATGTACCTTTCATTGTCAGGTCTTTTAAGTCTTACAAGAGCCTCCGCCGATGAGAAATTCCCCTCCTTAACATTGAGGATTGGCTGGTAATACACATCGAAGGCCTTATCTCTAACTGCCTGTCTTACGATATCCTCGATGTTGTTTCTAAATATCATCTTATCCACCACAGCATCGTCAATAACAAGATTTGGCGAAGACTGTGTGAAAACATATTCTCCGGAAAGGTAACTTAGTATCTGTACCGCCTCGTCAGCTCCCTTGGCATATTTAGGAGCTTCCATCAGGCAAAAGGTCTTTCTGTAGCTGGCATCAATGGAGTTATCCTTGTTATGGATCAGATTCATAGCCGTTTCCACATTGGCAGGGTTATGAACCAGGAAAACCAGTGTATTCCAGTTAAAAAGATATACTCCGCAGTTATTAAGGGCATTGTTTATCATTCTGCCTATTCTGCTCTGCTCATCATAAAGGTTCTGCCTGTCATTACTAGAAAGAACATTGGTCTTTCCTGTAAAAATAACAGCCATTATATAAAAAGTCCTGGAGCCGGCATACTTCTCGCTGATCATCGTATTAAAAGCATCCCTGTTAAGGATATTTGGTATCTGCTTTTCATAAAAGCCCTTGGGATTCTCTATACAGATGAAGATGATAAGCGACATTGCCATGATAGCCATGGCAGAAACCTGAAGTCCATGGCCTGAATACTGATAATATGCCATGGAAGCCCAGATAATAAAGCCTATAAGAAGGACTCTGAAGTTTCCCCCTCCAAGTCTGCTCCTGAACACGATAATTACAAAAAAGCCCACAAGAACATAGAACAGGCCAACAAAATATGCAAAATTGATGGCTGAACCATAGTTGTAATAAAGGCCATCAATATTTCTTGCAAAGCTCACATCGCCTACAAACAGCATTATGATGGCCACAAGAGCTGGAATTCCACCAAGAGCTATTACCCAGTTGGACACCAGAATTCTTCTCGTAACCTTGGAATATACATAGCAGGTAATAAGATAAGCGCAGATGATAATGGTGGAACAATAAAAGATCTGTGCTGCTTTTCTTAGTACAAAAAACGAATTGTTGAGATAGATAAACACCGCACACTCTGCTATTTCTGCAAAGGCATTAAGAAAAGACGCAACAAGAAAACCAAAGAAAATTCTTGCAGAAGCAACCTTCGGAACAGAATTTCTAAGGTACACAACAAGCAATATGCTAAGTGTCATTATTGCAACAATAGGTGTACGTATTTCCATAGATAAATTATAATATAAAAACCTGTGGTCAACAACAACTTTGCCTTATATCAAGCGTTATTAGATAGCTTTAGATCTGAAGAAGATAGGCGGTATATCCTGGTATATCAAGGCCGCCTCCAAAATCTATCTCAGCGCCTGTTATCATGTCTGTAGCTTTACCGGCCCTTGCATTAAAATCAGCGTGGAACTGGTTCTCATCAGCGTTTATAACAACTATTACCCTGTCATCCTCTGCTTCTCTTTCAAAGATGCACTGCCTGTTTGTAAGAAGCAGCGACTTAAAATCACCGTAGCTAAGGGCCTTAGAGCCATTTCTTCCCTTGCAGAGCCTTGCGATATAGTCAGTAAGCTCAGTCCACTTAGGCTTATCAAAGCATGGACGAAGGGCTGGATCTCCCTGGGATTTATCTGCCTTCTCTCCCCACTCACTGCCATAGTAGATGGTAGGAATTCCAGGCATTCCAAACATAAGGGCATAGATGAGCTTTAAGTGATTCTCATTGTTAAGAACGCTGGCAATCCTTGATACATCGTGATTATCCACAAAAGATAACAGATGTTTTCCTCTATACAACGTCCAATTTTCCGGTCCAAACTGACGAAGAAGTGAATGGACGATCTCAAACATATTCATGCTGTTAAAAGAAGAATACATTCCCTTATAGCACTCGTAGTTGGTGGCACTGTGGCAGAGATCATCTCCCATGATCCTGTTGTAGTCACCACCGATCATTTCTCCCATTAAAAAGAAATCCTCTTTCCAGGATGAAGACTCGCTTCGAAGCCTCCTTATGAACTCAGGATCAAGACAATAGGCCACATCAAGCCTTAGTCCATCGATTCCAAATTCATCCACCCAGAACTTAGCGCTCTCAAGGAGGTAATGAGTCACCTCAGGATTTTGAAGATTAAGCTTAACCAGATCGTAATTGCCTTCCCAGCCCTCATACCAAAGGCCGTCATTATAACAGCTGTTTCCGTCAAAGCTTATATTAAACCAGTCCTTATAGGGAGAATCCCACTTCTTTTCAAGGACCTCCTTAAATCCAAAGAAGCCTCTTCCGGCATGGTTGAACACTCCATCCAGCACCACTTTTATTCCTGCCTCATGGAGAGCATCGCAGACCTTCTTAAAGTCCTCATTTGTTCCAAGACGGCAATCAATCTTTTTATAATCCCTTGTGTTGTAGCCATGGGTATCTGACTCAAAGACAGGGTTGAATAAAACAGCCCCCACTGAAAGCTTTTTAAGATGGGGAATAAAGTCCAGAACCTTCAGAATTCTGTGCTCCAATTTCCCGTCGTTTTCAAAGGGTGCTCCACAAAAGCCCAATGGATAGATCTGATAAAAACTAGTTTCATATGCCCACATAATGTCCTCTTTTCTGTATTAGTCCTCGTCTGTAATGTAATAGATTCCTGTATCATCTCCCCACTTTATTGGGGTAGCAAGCTCAAAATTATTGGCATCCACAAAGCCCATCAGTGTATCAAGTCTAAGGGCATTATCATCCTTTCCAAGTGACAGCTCCAGGTTCTTCTGAGCGTACAAAAAGGCCTTTAAATACTCTGCCTCACTTCCGCCGTTAAGTGGAAGGTCTGCTGCCTTAAGAGCCATGATCCTTATGCCATCAAAGCTGTTCTCATCCTCAGAAAGACCGTGATTAACAATGGCATCCAGATAGATAAACTGTCCAAGAATCCCCAGACCATCAGCACTTGCATACTGGAAAGCCGGAGAAAGGTACAGTTCCTGAGCCATCAGATCCTGGGCCTGTATAAACTCCGGATCCTCAGAAGCCTTTCCTATATCCTCAATAAAGGCATCCCCAAGATCCATCACAGCCTGAGTATCCTTAACTGTCTCAAGCCTTGTTATGTACTTACTAAGCTCATTATCTGGCTTAAGGCTCTCATATAGCCTTATCACCTCTAAAAGGTCGCCGCTCTTTGTGGAGAACCCAAAGACTCCGGCCTTTATGCCCTCATCCTCATCATACCATGCATTTCCATAAAGGGCCGGATAGTCCAGATTATCGTAGTTAAGCCCTGTAAAAAGAGCTAACACAGTATTTTTCATATCTGCTGATAAAAGAGTACTCTCTTTTGCATAGACCTTTGTACCAAATGTAAATGGTACAATGAATGCAACCAGCAGCACCGCAATCAACCTTGTTATCCTACTTTTTTCCCTCATAATACCCTCTCTTTTCAAAAGCACTTAAATGCAACATCGTTCAAAAAATCACTATATAAAAATTCTTCGAAAATTATAATAAAAAGTGGTAAAAAATGTGTTGACAATATAACCCAATTAGAGGTATATTATGTTGGTCGGCTGATTCAGCCGGACACAACATAAGACACATGGCGAGATAGCTCAGTTGGCTAGAGCACGCGGTTCATACCCGCGGTGTCGAGGGTTCGAATCCCCCTCTCGCTACTCCCACAGGCCGTACATTCCTTGTACGGTTTTTTCTTTGCTCTTTTTTACAGTTTTACCTTCTCACAGGTCATGACAAAGCCCTTTACTTCCTCATCCTGAGCCCACTTCTTCTCTATTTCATCAATAAAGGATATATCTGCTCCCATACCCTCAATATCACTCATGATGATTATCTTGGTTTTTCCATCAATACAGTAAATATCCCTTGGAGTTAGACTGTTATCCACAAGATCATAGAATTTTTCCAGAATTTCTATAGGATACTGATCGCTGTTTTCATTCTTTACTTCCAAAAGGATAAAGTCAGCCTTTCTTTCTCTCCCCTTCTGGAGCCTCTTAAGTATGCGATATACATCCTGGATGCTGTTGTAATCAAGTCTGTATGGATGTTCTGGCGTAGTTCTTTCATCCAATATCTTTACAAGGCCGGTAATGCCGCCCTTTCCATAGGCATCAACTAATTCTGACGCACCTCCTACGGAATCATAGATACTGTAACCGTGCTTACCGTTGTTCTTAACTGTATAAAGAGCTTTATCTGCCTTTTTAAGCAGATCTTCATAGTCTCTTCCCTCTGCAGGTACTCTAACCGCTCCCACGGATACACCGATAGGAATATTAATGTCATCGCCCATGTAGGTCTTGGCTGCGCGGACCATCTCAGTATTAAGAAACAGTGTCTTATCCTGAATTACCTCTTCCCTGTCTGCGTTCTTTAAAAATACTACGAACTCATCGCCGCCTATCCTAGCAAGAATATCCTCTTCTCTTGTGCAGATCTTCATCATCTGAGCCATACTGATAAGCATTCTGTCACCAAGGTCATGGCCGAAGATATCATTAACAGGCTTAAAGCTGTCCAGATCAAGGATCATGAGAATACCACTCTCAGTCTGGCAAGCCTTTATCATCTCTTTATTAGCGCCTCTCTTGTTATAAAGGCCTGTAAGAGGATCCCTTGAAGCCTCATTCTGCCACTTCTCAAGACTATGGGCATTCTGAATGATATAACCAATAGCCCAGCCCACATAGAGAATGAACAGGAAACATACAAAATATAGATACGCCTTAAAGTAGCCCCTCTCAAACAGCTGGGATTCTTTTATCACAGGGAATTTCTCATCCCTTTGCACCACGGTTCCCGTAGCATCAAGAACCTGAACATGCAGCGTATACTCACCAAATGGAAGGTTTGTAAAAGACAGCGACTGCAGCTCATTCTGATAGCAGGTAACACCCTCATCCTCTGCTCCCTCAAGATAGATATGAAGTAGTGGGTTTGAAAGGGTATAGTTAAGCACACCAACATCAAACTGGATACGGCTTGATGTAGGAGGAATAACGTAAACGCCGTCAGTAAGTCCAATTCTGGTATCTCCCGCAGTTAAGTTGGATACCTTAAGCAAAAAGTCCTGATTAAAGGAATTATAGTTGTTGATATTGATTCTTTTTACTCCGTCGGTGCAACATAGATACAGCATATTGCTCTTAACAGTGTATCTGGCATTTGACGTAAGGGATGAAGACAAGCCTCTACTTCTGTTAAGAAGGATATAGTTATAGTCCCAGTCACCAATTAGCTCTTTTACATTGACAATATAGATACCGGCACTGGACAGGATCCAGGCATTGTCATCCTCTGCCACATAGACGTCATAATTGTTGCTATATGGGAAGTTCTCAAGCTTTCTGATGGCGCCGTGACTGTAATAGTAAAGAGCATTGCTGGTAACAAAGATATATCCACCCTTACAAGGCACGATTTTCATTACCACAAGGGTATTAAGGCCATCCTCCTCGCCAATTCTTCCAGTGATCTCTCTGTTCTCAATGATGTATATTCCATCACCGTCAGTACCTGCCATGAGTCTTCCATTATCATCCTCAACCAGGTTAATGACTGTGGCGTTTATTCCATTCTTTTCTCCCAGAGTCTTAACTATTCTGCCATATTTAACAAAGTTAAGACCAGCCTCTGTGGAAGCTACAATAGTTCCATCTGAAAGTTCTGTACAGGTCCGGAACTTCTTTCCAAGGGCTCCTTTACTCTCAGTATTAAAGTAAACAATCTGTCCGTCATGGGTCAGCTCTACAAGTCCGTACTCGCCATAGGTACAGAACCACAGATTGTCCTTGCTATCGCAGATAACGTCCCGTATGCGGGCACCCTTAAGAATCTCAGGATAAGGAATAGGCACTGAATAGTAGGTCTTAAGGTCAATAGTCTTAAGTCCAGAGTCTGTAGCCACATACAAAAGACCATCACGGACGACTACACTGTTAACCACCTCTCCCTTAAGGTCAGCACGAAGGAATATGTCCTCAAAAGGATTCCAGGTATAGCGCTTGATTCCCTGCTTACTGGAGGCAAACCAGATATTGCCCTGATAATCTATGATAACGTCGTTAATTGAACTATCAAAGCCATCCTCTGTAAGGTTGGTAAATACACCCTGGTTAGAAATAAATCCAAGGCCGTTTTCGTCTGCAATAAAGTATCCATCGTAATCCTTTGAATAGATAAGCTGATTGCAGAACATCGTATTATCCGTGTAATACTTGTTGATAATGTTGGTTCCGCCATTGCTGAGTCTCAGGGTACCAGTCTGGTTCTCAGCATTTCCAAGTACAAAATCACCGTTCATTTGTGGGGCAATGGCTGTATAATTACCACCAATATAATACTGCACCGAATCGTCCTTGATTATGAGAATATTGCCGTCATGCCTTAGTGCAGCCACATTCTCTCCGCTGGTGCATACCTTATCGATATTAAGAAAGCTCTTTTCCTTGAAGGTCCTGATATTCCTGTCTGTATCAATGATGCAAAGCTCCCCAATAGAAGCAACGTAGATATTACCCTTATTATCCTCAGTAATATCCCTTATAACATTGGAGGAAAGCCCATCCTCCGTAGAATACATTTCAAAAGCCTCCGTCTCAGGATTATAGCAGGCAACACCGCTGTCATTGGTGCAGATCCACAGATTGCCTTTGCTATCCACAAAGAGACTCATTACACTCTGGATTCTGTCATCCAGATCCATCTCTCTAAACTTGTAACCATCGTACCTGTACAATCCGGAATAACTTCCAGCCCAGATATAACCGTCGTTGGTCTGGGCAAGGGCATTAACCTCAATTGAGGCAAGACCGTCCTCTGTATCATAGATCTTTCCTGCATATTCTGCCGCCAGATCCACAGCCTCTACGTCTGATGCTGGTAAAAGAGCTACCATAAGAGGAATAGCTACTGCCAGCCCAAGCTTCTTTTTGTTAATGCCAAATATCTTTTTGAAGAACCACATTATTCCAACTGCCAGAACCACAGAAAACGTCTTATCCGGCACGTCAATAAAGCTCTGACCACAGAAGGTATTAATGAAAGGAACCCTTATATCTGCAGAAAGCATGTGCATAAGGGCATCTCCCCAATCATTACCTGTATTTCCCTCGTACATAACAAGGTTAATTGGAGTAGATAAAACAGCTGCCATAAAGCCAGTAAATACACCAACAGAAATGATATGGAAAGCAAGATTTCTCTTTTTAGAAGGATATAAAAGTCCTACAGCGATACCTATAGCAACGGAAACAGGCATGTAATATATGGCATTAGGATCTGCCCAGGTATTAACTATGTTGGATATAATACCGCAGACTACCCCCGGAACTGGCCCAAGGGCGCAGGCAATTACGCAGGTACCAATGGAATCCAGCCAAAGAGGCGGCCTAAAATGGATCACCGCCGTTTTACCGATCCAGTTAATACCCACACATATGAAGATTGATATCCAAGTCTGCCATTTCTTTAGAATCTTCATAGTTACCCTTCCAACTTAGTTTCAAAGCTTATAGCATCCTCTGCCTTAAGAGGCTTACTAAAGTAATATCCCTGAATAGTATCTGCTCCAAACTCACGAAGCTTTTCGTACTGCCACTTCTCTTCTACGCCTTCCACAGTAATGGTCTTTTGCATATCGTGAACAAGTAAAATAACATCCTTTATGAAATTCTCTCTGCCATCCACAAGGTAAGCATCCACAAGGCTCTTATCCAGCTTGATGTCATCGATAGGCATGTAAATAAGATAGCCCAATGAAGAATAGCCTGTTCCAAAATCATCCAAAAGAAGCTTTATGCCCATCTTCTTAAGATCTGCGAACAATCCTTCTGTAAGGGCAGAATTCTCCATGAGAAGACTCTCTGTTATCTCAATCTCAATATACTTTGGAGAAATATTAAACTCATCCAAAAGGTCTCTCAAAAACTCCGCATAGCCCACGTCATTGATCTGCTTGCTGGAGAAATTGATGGATACAGGATAGATCTTTTTCCCTGCCCTCTTCCAGATCGACAGCTGCTCCACCACAAGCCTTGTTGTGAGCCTTCCAAGCCTTGTGACCCAGCCATTCTTCTCGATAATAGGAACAAATACTGCTGGAGAAACGGCGTTGTCCTTCATGCGGACCAGAGCTTCATAGCCCACCACCTTTTGCTCCTTAGCGTCAATCTTAGGCTGATATACCATGTAGAAGCCATCATTACTAAAGGCATCATGGAAATAGCCCTTTATCCTGTTCTCTTCGATGATCTTTTCCTTCATTTCACCAGTGTAGACAAATACCATATTCTTGCCCTTTTCCTTGGCTTCAAACATGGCAATCTCCGCATTGATAAGCTGCTGCTCAGGCGGATAGACATCATCCGAATTGGATACGCCCACACTTATAGAAAGAACTACCGTCTCATCGCCAATGAGAATCGGCCTGCAGAATTCATCAACGATTTCCCGTATTTCGTTAGAATTCTCTGTGAGATTCTTATCTGGCACCATAAGGATAAACTCATCGCCGCCGTATCTTCCAATAATGTACTTTCTCTTTTTCGACAGGTCCTTGAGTCTCTTAGCCAGGATAGTTAAGGTCTTATCAGCTATATCATGACCATATGTTTCATTAACGCTCTTAAATCCGTCAATGTCAAGCATAACTATTGAATAAACCGAGCTCCTGCCTAGGTTCTTGCTAAGGTACTCAACCGTAGACCTTCTGTTTAGCAGGTCTAGGAACTCATCGTGCTCAGCCTGATACTTGAGTTTTTCTCTTGACTGCTTTATTTCCTCGTTGGCCAGCTTCTGGTAACGTAGGGCGATATCACCAGAGAATATGAAAAGAACTAAGGAGGCCAGGATAAGAAGTGCCACCGGAAGTCCCTTTCCAAAGGTCTCTATAATGCTCTGGGGCTTTTTGTAATACTCTGCATCCGCCGGGAATGCCTTAGAGCTTACCTTATACTTAACAAGGGCTGGATAGCTATAATAGCTCTTGTACTTAGTTTCAGTATCAAGCTCATAATCACCAATGTCTTTTCC
This sequence comes from Butyrivibrio proteoclasticus P6B7, assembly GCF_000622085.1. Classification (GTDB taxonomy): domain Bacteria; phylum Bacillota; class Clostridia; order Lachnospirales; family Lachnospiraceae; genus Butyrivibrio; species Butyrivibrio proteoclasticus_A. Next base: position 60,322 of record NZ_JHWL01000004.1, on the reverse strand, counting down.
ATCATTTAAGACATCACTTATCACCATGCCTGCATCATAGGCCTGGGCTTCAAAGTCCATGTAGGTTCCGCCAACAACTCCCATATCTCTTCCGCCGGAATAATTCCTGAATATAGGGACACTAACGTTATTGACCACAGTACTGGTCCTATCCAGCATAGAATAGGTATTACCGTACTTATCGCTGTAGCAGGTCATGTAAAAGAGAATTGCATCGGAGCCAAGGAATTTAAGCCTTTCAATAAGAGCACCCTCTGTCATTGAGGAGGTATCTATATCCGTAAAGATACAGTCAGGATACTGATTCTTTAGTGAATAGAAAATCTCCTTATCAGAAACTCCTGCTGCAGACCTGTCATGAAGAGCCACCAGTGTTTTCCTTTCAGGGAACATGGTAACTGCCATACTAAGGGTCTCTGCAAGGTAGTCATTCTCATAAAAGCCTGTCATATTATCGCGAAGCTGGGCTTCCTTAGCCAGTTCCATATTGTTTATGCCAAAGAATACCATAGGGAGCCCATCAAAGAACTCGTACTGATACTGCATGCCAAAAACAAGGGCATCATCATCACCTAAAATAACAGCTTCGTAGTGCCTGTCTCTATCAAGGCGCCTTTTTATAAAATCATGGAAATCTCTTTTTTCATCTTCGTCTGGATAATTCTTGGTATCCATGTAGATAACGTCGTATTCGATACCATTAGAATAAAGACTCTTATCAAGACCTCTGATCTGGTCATCATAAGTAAAATAGAGTGGGTTGTATGAACATAAAAACAAGACCCTATGTTTGACCTGGGTCGGTTCAGTTGGCAAAGGATTCATTCTTTCCTTGGCTACGGAAACACCAAGGATAGCAATTGCCGCCACCAGGAACATGGAGCCTAGAAGCACAGAGAATCGCCTTAAGTAAGGTAATATGTCCTTCTTTTTCATTGCTTCGCCCACAAAATTAACGAAATACGGTACTCTTCTATTATATTGCACCGTTATCATTCATATAATAAAAAAAGTATTAAAAAACGATAATAATAAAGAAGAAACTAAAAAAATCCCCCAAAAGGCAGTGACCCTTTGGGGGATTATTAACTATCTGATCAAAGATCTTTCAGATTACATCTGAGCAAAACCGTTCTGGTTGTTGTAAGCTGCGCAGATAGCGTTTGTATTCTTGATGATGATGTTCCAAGCGATGAAAGCACCTACACCGCAAAGTAATGAACCAAAGAGCATCCAAAGAAGTACTGTTGTACCATTCTCCTGGAATGCCATGCCATATCTTGGAGCATTGTTGTTAAGTCTGTTTCCAAGCTTATAATACCAAATCCATGAATAAATACCACATGTTACCATTGTAAGAAGAATGAACTTAACAAGACCAGCTGTCTCCTCACCATCGCCAGCGCAGGCTGTGTTAACATCCTTAGCAAGCTTGTAGATGAATACATATGAATAGATACCACATGTAACAATTGTAAGAAGAATGTACATTAAAAGACTTCTGTCAGTCTTAAGAGGCATGACTGGAACCATTCCGTTAGGATTTGGGTTAGCATAGCCATTGTTATAACCATTGTTGTAACCGTTATTGAAGTTGCCGTTATTGAAGTTGCCGTTACCATTGTTAGCTGCATTCTGGAAGCTGGCTGTAACATCATCAATAGCGTTACCAAGCTGCTGCTCAGCGTCGTTAAGAACGTTGTTAGCTGCATTTGCTGCATCGTTGATCTTCTGCTCTAATGTCTCTGCAGATGCACCACACTTAGGGCAGAACTTTGTTCCCTCAGGTATCTCTGTACCACAATTTTTACAAAACATTTTACCTCCTACGCATCATACCCTTAAGCATTAGAAATTACTTATGCCTGATAAAAGAATATATGCCATACAAAATTTTATATACGAGCCCACTTTTCGGCTCAACAACCACAATTGTATCACTAATGTCGAATAATCTAAAGAGATAAACAGCAAAAAACAAAAATAATGTCAAAAAAATTAATACTTTATAGATTTTCTTTGGGATTTTGGCTTTAAATAAATAGATCACCACCCATAATGCAGGTAAAAAGAAAAGAGGATGGAACGCAAATGCGCTGTGGAAATCTCCTCGAAAAAGGCTAACGTACGCCCTGGTCATTCCACAGCCCATGCAACTTATTCCAGTTATGAACTTAATGGGACAGCCTATGCCTGTTACGTAGAACACCACATACACTAAGGCTATCGCCAGTATTACTTTCACATACTCCCTTACTTTTTTCATTCCCCTATTTCCCGATCAAAAATCTCTTTTAATGAACTACTACTGCTGTTCCTATTTCTACCATATCGTAGAGCTGCTTTGCAACATCTGAAGGAAGATTAACGCAGCCATGGGAACCATTGCTCTTATAGATTGAGCCTCCAAACTTACTGCGCCAGTTGGCATCATGAAGTCCTACAGCCCCTGTAAATCTCATCCATCTGTCCACCCATACATTCCAATCCGGGCCCACCAGGTACTTTCCAGGGATCTTGGTAAGAACCTGAAATACTCCTGTTGGTGTGCTGCGGCCATTTCCAGGCTGGCCTGTTACACAGGGTGATGTAAGAACTGCCACTCCATCCACATAGTAAGTAACAGTCTGATTAGCTATATCCACATCAATATATGTATCCAGGGTGTCAGAGGCCTGATTGTCTGCTTCCTCCTGGGCATTCTTAAATCTGTGCTCATTCATTCCAAAGTTGAGATAATGGCCATATAATGCCACCGGATCATTGCCATAAGCTGCCGCCACATCCGGATATCTCTGGGCATAATAGACCGGGTCGAAATCCCCGCTTGCCCTGGAAGGGAAGCTTGTTAAAAGAGCTGTCGAAAAAAATACACATATAGCCAGTAATACATTTAGCCAGATCCTTGTATTTTTCATAGGTGCCTCCTGGAATTATTTGTTCTTTTACCGATTGATAATTCTCGGTAAAGAGTCTAATTAAATTATATTGCCAGTAAAACACCAATGCTCTTAAATAAGTCTAAAAAAAGAATAATAAAACAGTTACTGAGGTTTATACCACCTTGTGTATCCACTTCATACCCTTGAATCTAATAGTAAAGACGATGCCTCTGATTCCCCAGTCCGCAAACATTCCTATCCACACGCCCATAGGTCCCATTCCCACAACTCTGATAAGGTATGTAGAAAGAGATACTCTGCAAAGCCACATGGTAAGCGTAGCCACAAGCATAGAGAACTTAACATCCCCGGCTGCTCTCATGGCATAAGGTGTAACAAAGGATGTAGGCCACAGGATAGGCTTAACTATGGTAATCCACAGAAGCATATGAAGACAAAGGCTGGCTGCTTCCGGACTCATGCCCGCAAGAGTCGTAACAGGGCCTGAAATCGCAAAGGCAAAGAGACAGCTGGCCAAAATAGCGATGTAGCCCCAGCCTATCATCTTCTTGGTGTAGTAAACCGCTTCATCCTTTCTGCCTGCTCCAAGACACTGTCCAACTATGGTCATAAGGCCTATTCCAACACCTATACCTGCCACGCCGTTGACGTTCTCAAAGATCGTGGTCATGGACTGGGCCGCAATGGCCGCAGTTGTAAGGGTTGATACTGAGGACTGGATCGCAAGTTTACCAAACTGGAACATGGAGTTCTCGATTCCATTTGGAATACCCATGGCAAGGATTGTCCTTATCTTACTAAAGTCAGGTCTGATCTGCAGATAATCCCTGACAGGAATAAGCCTGTCTTTTCTTCTTAGAAGGAACAAAAGAACTACAGCTGAGAAAATCCTGGAAAGCATTGTAGCAAGGGCTGCTCCCAAAACTCCAAGGCCAAAGCCCCAGATTAAAAGGGCATTTCCTGCAACGTTAAGGATGTTGGAAACAATGGCTACGTTCATAGGAAGCTTAGTATTGGACTGAGCCCTGAATATGGCGCTGGCTGCAGCGGATAAGGCTATTCCAGGATATGAGATTATGGTTAAAAGAAAATAGATACCAGCCACGTCCATGACATCCTTTTCTACCTGTCCAAAGATCAGGTGAAGAAGGGGCATTCTCACGGATAAGCATATGGTCATAATAACAACTGATATAAAAAAAGATACCAGTGCCACTTGCTTAGCGGCCTCTTTTGCTCTAAAAATATCTTTTTGTCCAATGTAGGTGGAACAAATGATGACACCACCGGTGGCAAGGGCATTAAAGGCCTGGATCACCAGGTTATTAATGGAATCCACCAGGGTTACTCCTGAAAGGGCGGCCTCTCCCACGTTACTAACCATCATGGAGTCGGCCATTCCCATAAGAGAATTCAGAAACTGTTCAGCTATAATAGGAATCAGCAACAGGAGCAGTTTCCTGTTGCTGAACATGTGCTTTTCATTCATTGTTATATCCTTAGGACGGCAAAAGAATGGTGTGTATGTTGCTTCGGATAAATAACTAACCACTTATCTTACATACGCTCTGGTGCGTCGAAGCCCAGAAGGTCGATGCCGGTCTGTAATACTTTGAGAGTGATTGCGATTAACGCAATGTAACTTTCCTTCTTGACAGGGTCTTCTTCTGCGAGAATCTTTGTACCGTGATAAAAACTATTTAATGCGTTACTTAAATCGTAGATGTATGCACAGATTCTGTTTGGTGAAAGGTCCTTAGCGGCGCCTTCTACGCTGTCTGCGAATCTTGTAAGGAGAAGCATAAGTGCCTTCATAGCGTCGCTATCAGGGTTACCAAGCTTAGCTTCCTTAACGTTACCACCCTCTGCCTCAAACTTCTTGAGGATAGACTTGATACGAACCATAGTATAAAGGATGTATGGGCCTGTATCTCCCTCAAAGGATGTGAATTTATCAATATCAAAGATGTAGTCCTTAGATGGCTGGTTGGAAAGGTCACCATACTTAAGAGCTGAAAGAGCGATCTTGTGAGATGTGTCCTTAGCTTCCTCTTCGCTGATATCAGGATTGCCTTCCTTGATTCTGTTGTACATCTTATCGTCGATCTCAGCGATAAGGTTCTCAAGACGCATTACTCCGCCTTCTCTTGTCTTAAATGGCTTACCGTCGCTGCCATTCATTGTACCAAAGCCTACGAAATGAAGCTCTGTCTCAGGCATAACAAGCTTGGTCTTACGAGCACAGCGGAATACCTGTGTGAAATAAAGCTCCTGTCTCTTATCTACTACGTAGATGATGCCCTCTGGGTGCATCTCTTCCATACGCTGCTTGATAGTAGCAAGGTCTGTTGTGTTATAAAGTGAAGCTCCGTCTGACTTAAGAATCATGCATGGAGGAACTTCCTTGGTATCTGTCTCCTCTGCAACGTCTACAACAAGGGCTCCCTGGCTCTCATGAGCATAGCCATGGCTCTTCATATACTCAACCATGCCTGGAATTGTCTCGTGAGCATCAGACTCACCCTTCCAGAGGTCGAAATCTACATTGAGCTTCTTATAGTTCTTTTTAAGATCCTCTACTGATACGTTAAGGATATGGTGCCAAAGAGCTCTGTAAGGCTTATAACCATCCTGTAAAAGCTTGGTTGCCTCCATAGCCTTTGCCTTGAAGTCCTCGTCCTCCTTGGACTTCTTGCTGGCCTCAGGATAAATCTCCTCAAGCTCAGATACTGTAAATGGAGCCTCCTTAGGATAAGCTCCTGTGTAATCAGGATCAAAGTAGCAAAGATCCGGCTTTCTCTCCTTAAGTCCTGTGATAACAAGACCCATCTGAAGTCCCCAGTCTCCAAGGTGAACATCACCGATTACCTTGTTTCCTGTATATTTAAGGATTCTCTTGATACTCTCGCCAATAACAGCTGAACGAAGGTGTCCAACGTGAAGTGGCTTAGCTACGTTAGGTCCGCCGTAGTCAATTACATATGTAGGCTCGTGACCTGGCATAGTAACTCCCATGTGCTTCTCGTGGAGCATTCTGATGATATAGCTTCTAGCAAAATCACCGCTTACTACGATATTGAGAAATCCCGGCTTAACTGACTCAACCTTCTCAAACATCTCATTACCAGCAAGCCTTGCTGCCACATCATCTGCAATCATAAATGGAGCCTTGCCATACTTCTTGGCACCAGCCATAGCACCGTTACACTGATATTCGCAAAGGTCAGGTCTGTTAGATATAGTAACCCTTCCCAGCTCGCGGTCATAGCCAGCTGCCTCAAAAGCATCTCCTACTTCTTTAGATATTAGCTCAAGTACCTTTTCCAAAATAAAACCCTCTTTCTATAAATTAAAAAGTCTAACCGATTTTACCAAAATAAGTTATTTCTAGCAACCAGGTTCTTTAATGCCGTATTTACGGAACTGTTGCATCAGGAATATAGGCATACAGATAAAATCAATGATATGCCCTATGACGAAACACACCGCAAAAGTGATCACAAAGACCTTGATAAAAGAAATAGCTCCAAGTCCGCCTGTCTTCTTAATTGCCATGGCATAGGCAACTCCCACCGATGTAAAGGTCAGGATCGGTGTATGAATACAGCCAGATACAAGACCTGATACATATTTCCACATAAAGGATCCTGGAACAAGCTTAAGCTTCATGCAGGCATCTATCTGGAACTTGCCTATTGGAAAGAAATATCCAATAACAAAAGTAATAGCCAAACAGATCAAAAGACTTACAATATATCCAACAACAGTAAAATAGCCTGTTGCCAGATTCCCAACCAAACAAAGAATAACACTCATTATCGTTCCCATGCGAAACGTCATGGCACGACTTATCTTCTGAAATAATTCTTCATTCATACACTCTTCCCCAAAACAGATTAAAGATTATATACCTTAGTATACTTCTCCTTAAAATACCTGATAAGTGGCGCAGCTGAAAGCTTCTGTCCACATACCTCCTCCAAAACCTCTGAAGAGGTTCTTGTTGAACCATACTGATGAATATTGACCTTAAGCCATTCTGATATCTTGGCAATCTCCCCGTTTGCCAGAATATCATCGATTGATCCAAGCTCTTTTTCCATAGCCTCTAAGAACATTCCGTCATAGATGCTGCCAAGAAGATAAGATGGGAAATATCCAAAGCTTCCATCTGACCAGTGCATATCCTGAAGGATACCCTCGGCATCATTGGATGGTCTGATGTGTAAAAGTTCTTCCATCTTGTCATCCCAAAGCTTTGGAAGATCCTTAACCTCTACCTCTCCGTTAAAGAGCTTTCTCTCAATCTCATATCTAAGTATAACATGAAGGCAATAGGTAAGCTCATCTGCCTCTGTTCTTATAAAGCTGTTCTGAACATGGTTGATCTCTCTTACAAACTCTTCCAGTGTCACAGAAGAAAGCTCAGGAACAATCTCAAGAACCTTAGGCCAGATTGGCTTCCAGAAATTGATGTTCCTACCCAAAATGTTCTCGTAGAACCTACTCTGACTTTCGTGAAGTCCCATTAGGTTTATCGTTCCACCTGAGGTACCGCTTAGCTTTGAATCCACATGCTGTTCAAAGAGAGCATGTCCACCTTCGTGGATGGCACTAAAGATAGGCTGGATAACATCGTTCTCATGATAGTGATTGGTGATACGGATATCATCACTGTTCATGTTAGTTGTAAATGGGTGCTCAGATTCTGACTGGGCAAATCTGTCCATATCCATTCCCATGTACTCCACAAGGAACTTGCAAAGCTCTGCCTGCTTGTGAGCTGGGATAGTCATTGTAAACTTGCTGTGATCAGGCTGTGGCTTCTCTAAGATCTTCTCAAGAAGTGGCACAAGCTCTTCTCGTAGCTCACCAAATACTCTGTCGATCTCAGCAGCTGTCATACCTTTCTCATAATCATCGATGAGAGAATCGTACACTTCCTTGTCAGGATTCTGGATCTTCTGCATTTTCTTTACAGCCTCGATGGTGTCTGTAAGAGGCTTCTCATAAAGACTAAAGTCGCTGGCCCTCTTAGCCTTTGGCCATGCAATAGATGAAGTTGTGATTGTCTTTATATATTCCTGGTAGAAGTCAGTTGGAACTCTTCTTGACTTCTCAAGATCCTCTCTGTAAGTCTTGATGTCGAACTTCATAACATCATCAAGCTTATCGAACTCTTCCTTCTCAGAAAGAGCTGTAACCAGCTCAAAAAGCTCATCACTGGTAATAAGTTCGAAACACTTTGTTGAAAAATAAGTAATGGCGTCAGAAAGCTTTTCCTTTGCTCCCTCTGGAGTAATTGTCTCCATATCCCAGTTCATCAAAGCTGTTGCGTGTTTAAGGTAGTTTATCTCCTTTTCTATCTCTTTAAATCTCTCAAGCTTATCCATTTAAACACCTCTCTTTATATTTATTCTGGTGTCACAAGAATTGTTACGTTGTCACACCCTTTTAGTCCCTTTACTTCGAACACACCGCTATCACTGGTGCTCTCCTTACCTGTCCACAGATCTTTTACCCTGTAAAAAGAGCTATCTCTTACTTTATCACCAAGAAATGCCTTGATCTCTGGGACAGATATTGAATAACAGTTGTTATCATCCTCAAGGCTTACGTTAATAAAACTGATGGCAAAGCTGCCGTTCTTAAGTGGCTTAACCAGAATATCAACTCTGTTAATGTCCTTGATGTATTCCTTGTCAGGGCACTCTGTTGCAAGGCTTGAAAATACTCTCTTAGACTGGATTCCCAGTTCATCCTGATTAAGAGCGATCAAATCCTTATTGGCAATGATATTGTAGATCTCATCGCCCTTTTCCACTCTTCTAAGGTCCAATCCCAGCATAAGTGGTGAATTCATCATGCACCACATGGTCATATGAGTTCTGTACTGGGTCATACTAAGGCCATTCATGCCAACAACCAGCATATCAGGATCATTCCAGCCCTTTGAAAGGCCTGCAAATTCATCCATAATGACAGCCTTGTTGTACTGTGCAGTTATATTAGGGGTATAGTCTCCAACCCATTCGCATGCTCCAGGATCCCCGTCACTTCCTACTCTGAAGCTAATGTCGTTAAGGATCCTCCAGCTATCGCAGACCTTATATGCCCAGTTCTGCGGCTGATTTTTTCCCCATTCACATGCAGAGTGAATTATATCATGGTCAGGATTAATTTTATATAGTTCTTTAAGAAGCTTTGCATAGGAATTTAGCGGATTTTCCTGTCTTCTGTGATTCATGAGTCTGATACTGTTTACGCCCTTTTTAAGGCTCACTGTAACTGTACTCACCTGAAGGTCAGTACTGTCCTCATCTCCAAGAATCTCATCATATGGGTAGCTCCTGCTTCCATCCGGGGAGATAACGCCCACAGATAGCCAGCTTCCCTGCTCAGGCTCCTTGCCATTTATATGGCTAATTAAAAGAGAATACTCTCCATCCTCTGGTACATCTACGTCAAACCTAAGCTCGCCGCTCATATCCCCCACGGGAGTGTTCTCTGGGCCTGTTCCATCAAAGGTTCCGATTCCCTTAAAGAATACAGTTCCATCAATGTCGCAAGTCTTGACGCCAACGCCTGTAGCTACAATATTTCTGCCACACTCAAAGGTCTGTGACAGCTCTTTTACCTCTACCTTGGAAATTGCGGGAGCATAGGAAAACTTAGCATTTGTCCCGTCAGAAAAGGTGGCGTTGTCAAAAGGATAGTAACAGTTGTCCACCTTAAGAAAATCAACTCCCCACTCTATATAGCTTTCAGCATCCTCTTTTTCATGGTCACAGGTTCCAACTGCTGCTCCAGCGCAGAGATTGGTTCCTATGTCGTTGTACATACCGAATTTAAGGCCCTTTCCATGGATATAATCAGAAAGAGCTTTGAAGCCGCTTGGAAATTTAACCTCCTCATTGGAGAGCTTGCCCTCCACTCTGTTTTCCTTGTAGCATCCATCGTCCAGGATAATAAATTCATATCCAAGGTCCTTAAGGCCAAGTTCTACAAATCTGTCAGCCATTACCTTGGTAAGTGCCTCTGTATTTCCGCTTCCAAAAGCATTCCAGCTGTTCCAGCCCATAGCAGGCAAATGATTTTTCTTTTTGCTGCTGATGACCTCCCCGTTGTTAAAGCTGTCAAACCTGCCTTCGGTTTCAATTCTGTCTGGTCTCATAAGTCGTTTCCCCGTTTTTTGTTTTATTTCTTTCAGCCTTTGAAAAGCTGCAGCCACAGTAGTCCTGTCTGTAAAGGCCATACTCCTTGGACAGTTCTATGGACCGTTTGTAGCCGTTTTTCTTTTTAAAATCTGATGGAAGGAAGGTCGCCCTTGAATTAACTGCATCCTGTGCCTGCTCTCCCACTTCATTGAGCACATCAGCGTTCTTAAGTGGGCTGATAGTCAGGGTTGTTGTAAAGAACTCAAATCCCTCCTGCACAGCTATCCTTGCTGTCTCAAATAGTCTTAGCTCAAAGCATTTCCTACAGCGCTCTCCGCCTTCCTTGCAATCTTCAAGGCCTTTGGCTGCGTCATAGAACTCTTTGGGTTCATAATTTCCTTCAATTATCTGAATCTCCCGCTCTGTACCCTGTCTGTTCTTGTTGTACTCACCTATCAGGCGCTTTTCCTCTTCAACCCTCTTTTGATACTCTCTTTCCTCAGTAATGTTGGGATTGTAGAAAAAAACTGTCACATCAAAGAAGTTCCTCAAAAACTCAAGACAGTAGGAAGAACAAGGGGCACAGCAGGCATGCAAAAGAAGCCTTGGGTATATGCCCTGCTTTTGAAATTCCTCTATTTTGTTGTCCAGCTCTTTTGCATAATTTCTTTTATTCATAATTCCTGCTTATTCTTTAAATTCAAGGCCCAGGCCCTTGATGATCTCAATTGCTATATCCTCAGGGTCCTTGCCATCTGTATCTACGATAAGGTCAGCTGCCTCTTCATAGATGCTTCCGCGCTTAGACAGTAGCTCTTTTATCTTACCCATAGGGTCGTCCCCGGCAAGAAGCGGCCTTGTGGTGTCATCCTTAACTCTCTCATAGACAGTCTCTGGCTTGGTTCTAAGGTAAACCACCTTGCCAAGTTCCTTAAGAAGGTGCCTGTTGACTTCTCTCATTGGAAGTCCGCCTCCAAGAGAAAGAACCATGCCTCTGGTGTTATCTTCCACAAGGTAACTTATCAGGTTAGTCTCACATTCCCTGAACTCCTCTTCTCCATATCTTTCAAAGATATCATTGATACTGATCTCCGCCATATCCTCTATAGCCTTGTCCGTATCCATAAGCTCCATCATAAGCATATCTGAAAGCATTCTTGAAACTGTGGTCTTGCCACTTCCCATAAAGCCCTCAAGAATGATATTGCCTGCGTCGTTAACCTCCCTCACAAGGCTTTCGTAGACTTCATCTATCTGATCCTTAGTTATCTTGATGCCATTTCCTTCGCCGTCCTCATTCCACAGCTCAAAGGCTTCAATTCCCTGGTACAGGAGCATCTTAAGGCCTGAAAAGGTTTTGGCACCTGCTTCCTTTGCAAGCTCAAGGAACTTGGTCTCAAGAGGTCTGTAAACCAGATCAAGACCTGCACTTAAATGGCTGTAGAAAGCCTTGTCCTCGATAACTGCGCTGTTCACATCAGGGAAAAGACCTACTGATGTACACTGGATTGCAAAGAACTTATCCTCTTTTTCCAAAAGCTCTTTATAATCAGACAGCGCCATGGCTTCAAGCTCAGTCTCCATGTCAAAGATCTCTGATGGCTTATCTGTATCACCATCTGCTGATGCGGCGTTTCTCACTTCTTCCACCACATCAAGAGCCTTCTCATAGGTTCTGTTAAGGACGTAAACCTTCCTTGCGTGGGCCTGGGTGCACAGGTAAGCCACTGGGCGGGCAACTCCCCCTGCTCCAAGAATCACAACGGTCTCTCCCTCCAGCTCAATGCCTTCATCCCTCATAGCTCGAAGAAGTCCTGACATATCTGTATTGTAGCCCTTAAAGCCTCCAGTAGAAGTCCTTACAAGGGTATTAACTGCGCCAATTCCCTCTGCCAGTGGATCAATCTCCTCAAGGAAAGGGATAACATCGCTTTTATAGGGAACGGTCACATTAAGGCCCTGAATATTAAGAGCCTCTGCTCCCTTAATAGCATCTCCAATCTTGCCCTCTGCTACTTCAAAGGGAACGTACACAAGATTAGTGCCTGTCATTCTGGCCAGGCTGTTATGTATAAGTGGCGACATGGTATGCTTAACCGGATTACCAATCAGTCCATAGGTGCTGGTGTTTCCATCGGTATAATTCTGCATAGTTTCCTCCCCAAATAAGCCTTTTCATCAATTTTACCCACATTTGACCGTAACATCAACGGGAAAACCTAAAATATTTTAGTTTTCTTATCCCCCGTCTCCAATTTCTTAAAAAAGTCTTAAATCTTCAGTGTTTACGGGGTTTGGTACATATTTTTAGTATAATTAATTTAAGTAATTGTTGTCCTTGTCCGATATAAATATTGAATGATATGGAAAGGAGGCAACGCTATGGCATATAACAAGATTGGCGGTTATCAGGCAGGCTTACATGCGTACGACATTCCCTCCATCAAGGACAAACAACAGGTTAATGTACCAGACCCTAACATCAATACATCGGTAGACCCACAGGTCCTTGATCAGAAAGAACAGGAACAGGAAAAAGAACTTTCATTAGACGTTACTCCTTTACCCCAAAGGGAAAACGCTTCTATAGAGAATATAGCAATAAGCTTTGGACAGTATGACCAGACCTCCATCGACCTTTATGGAGAAAGAGGCCTTGCTTCCGGCGATATGCAGAAGGCAATAAGTGGAATGCAGAAGGATCACATCCTCCACGAGTATCAGTACTTCGTAGGTGGAAAGGATCTTACAGGAAAAGAAAACAGCAGAATCATTGCAGGTACAGAGGATGGTGTAGCTATCCGCCTGTAAAAAGAGATTTCTAAAGAAAATAAACGGTGGTCACCCTATAAGAGTGATCACCATATTTTTATTAATCATATCATCAGATCCGCAGCATGCGCACTGATTAAGCTCTGATACCGGCAGCATTAAGAAGCTCCTTGGTGTAATCAGCCTGTGGATTCCTATATACATCATCAGTCTTACCCTTCTCCACAACGCAGCCATCCTTCATGATCATGACATAATCGCTGATGTGATAGACCACACGAAGGTCATGGGAAATGAAGATAATTGAGATGCCATGCTTCTTGTGAAGGTTCTGCAAAAGAGCCATGATCTGAGCCTGAATAGTTACATCCAGGGCAGAAACCGGTTCATCTGCAATAAGAAGCTTAGGAGATCTCATAAGTGCAATACCTATGCAGACTCTCTGGCGCTGACCTCCGGAAAGCTGTGATGGGTAGCGCTCCAGCATGCTAAGGGGAAGCTCGATCTCTTCCATAATCTCCTCAACCCTCTTTTTGCGCTCCTCTTCAGTCCACTTTCTGGTCTTATCCACACGAAGTGGCTCCTCCAGTAGCCATCCTATCTTCTTGGCAGGATTAAGGGAACTGTAGGGATCCTGGAAAACCATCTGAGGTCTGTCATATTTCTGATAGATCTCACCTGTATAATCCTTGTTAATGCCCACAATAGCCCTTGCAAGGGTAGACTTACCACAGCCTGATTCTCCGGCAATAGCAAGAACCTGGCCCTCCTCCATCTCAAAGGATACACCCTTAAGAGCCTGTATTTTTTTATCTGCTTTTGAAAAGAGCTTACGATCCCTGTTCTTGTAGAAAACATTGAGATTACTTACTCTAAGTACTGTTTCACCCATATTATTACCACTTTACAACTCAATCTTAGGAATGGCCGCGATCAGTTTCTTGGTATACTGATGTCTTGGCTTCCTGAATACCTCAGCAGTACTGCCACTTTCCACAATATTGCCCTGCTGCATTACGATAACCCTCTCACAGAGCTGACTTACAAGGCTAAGATCGTGGGAAATAAAGATAATTGATGTTCCTCTCTCCCTATTGATCTTTTTAAGAAGCTCCACGATCTGGGCCTGAACTGTAACATCAAGGGCTGTAGTAGGCTCGTCAGCTATGAGAATCTTGGGGTTTCCAATCATAGCAGCTGCTATCATAACCCTTTGTCTCATTCCGCCGGAAAGCTCATGAGGGTACATCTTGTAGACCTTCTCAGCATTTTCAAGGCCCACAGCCTTAAGCATCTCTATAGCTCTTTTCTTCCGCTCTTCCTTTTTGATCTCCTTGTGATGGATAAAAAGAGCTTCCTCCACCTGCCAACCTATGTTCTTAACAGGATTAAGGCTTGTCATTGGCTCCTGGAAGATAATGGAGATCTCATCTCCCTGGAAGGAACGAAGAGTCTTTCTGTCGCAGGTAAGAAGGTCAACCCCTTCGAACATGATCCTACCTGTCTTCTTAATGGCATGTCTGTTCAAAAGACCTGCAATAGCCAGGGCGCTCATACTCTTACCTGAGCCGGATTCTCCAACAATTCCAACAATCTCGCCCTTCCCCAGCATGAGATCAAAGTCCTCTACTGCTGTCTCAGGAAGATCATGGTCATGAAATTCAATATGAAGGTCGGTTACATCAAGGATTACTTCCATCTTCTGATTCCCTCCCCTAAAAATGCGAAGCCCAGCACCATAAGAACAATGATAATACCAGGTCCTAAAACATAGCTTGGACTCTTAGTCATATACTGCTGTGAATCTGAAAGCATTCTTCCAAGGCTGGCGTATGGAGGCTGTGAACCAACACCCAGATAGCTAAGTCCCGCCTCAGCAAGAACAGCATTATTAAAGCCAATAAGTATTGAAGAAGCCATAACTCCCTTAATGTTAGGAAGTATATGCACAAAAATCATCCTAATGTCTGAAACACCCTGAAGTCTTGCGTTCTCCACATAGTCCATGTTCTTGCACCTAAGAACCTCGCCTCTAACGATTCTGGCAAAGCTTGGTACAAAGGCAATTCCAAGAGATACAAGAAGCTGAACCCAGCCTATTCCATAGACACTGACAATAACAAGAGCAAGAAGAATACTTGGAAAGGCAAAAAGAGCATCTATTACTCTCATGGTGATTTCATCAAGCATACCACCATAGTAGCCTGTGATAGCTCCAATTATGGTTCCAACACCGGCTCCAATAATAATGGTACCAATTGCGATCATAAGGGTCACACGACTTCCGTACATAACACGGCTAAAGATATCCCTACCCATGTTATCAGTGCCCATAAGGTGTCTAAGTGAAGCTCCCTGAAGCTTTTCTGCAGCATTCATCTTAGTAGGCTCATAGGGCATCCAGAAAAAGCCCACAATGATCATAAGCAGAATAAGTCCTGTGATTATTCCGCCTGCAACAAGATATGGATCTTTTAATATCTTTTTCCAATTATTGTTCTTCATTACTCATCTATCCTTATTCTTGGATCTATAACACAATAAACAATGTCAACCAAGAGATTTATCACAATTACTATAGTGGCAATACCCATAATAATGGTCTGTACAACAGGGTAATCTCTGTTGCTGATACTGTTAATAAGTACTGTGCTGACTCCAGGTACATCAAATACCTTCTCAACAACGATACTTCCTGCCACCATATCTGCAAGAACCATTCCAAGGAAGGTTATAACAGGGATCATGGCGTTCTTAAGAACATGTCTGTAAAGAACTTCATTGGTCCTGTTACCTCTACTGTAGGCTGTTCTTGTATAATCTTTTCCCGCTTCATCAAGTACGCTGCCCCTAAGCATCTTAACTGTCATTGCAATCTTAGGAAGGGCCAGAGCAACTGCCGGGAACAACAAATACCAAAGAAATCCAGGGACATTGTCCTTGTAAGATACATATCCCTTTGGAGCAAAGAGCCTTATGACTCCTGCAAAAATCATAGAAATAAGAATTCCTGAAAAGAAAGGTGGAATCGCCATAATGATCTGGTTAGTGACGCTGATCACTCTGTCGATAACTCCATTTTCATGTTTAGCTGTAAAAATACCCAGTGGAATAGAAACCACAACAGTAATAAGAAAGGCCATGATACCAAGAATAATGGTATTAGGTATCTTGCCTGCGATAAGCCACATAACAGGCTTATTATAGCTATAGGAGGTACCAAAATCCCCCTTAACAAAAGCAGATATCCATCTGTAATATCTAACAACAAGTGGGTCATTAAGGCCCATTTCTTCCCTTACCTGGGCAACAAGCTCAGGGGAAGCCTCCATACCAAGCTTTTTAAGGGCTGGATCTCCGGGAATAACAGAAAAAGCGAGGAACACACAAAATGAGACCACCACCAAAGTTATTATTGTCATAAAAAACTTCTTAATGATATATCTCATCCGTGTTTCCTCGCTTATCAAATTCATAATATGATCAGTAAATCTAAAACATATTCATCTGATCAAATCGAAGGCACATTACTGTGCAGGTCTGATCTTAGCAATATCCTGAACATAAAGAGGATAGAAAACATATCCTGTGAACTTCTTGTTCAGAACAACGTACTCAGGCATATCCTGAATATATACGCTGGCTGCCTCGTTAGCAAGAATTGTCTCGCACTCTTTGTAGTACTTGGTCTTCTCTGCATCATCGTTAGTAGCCTGTGCACTAGCATAAGCTGCATCATAATCAGCGCTTGAGAAGTTAACAAAGTTCTTGCTGCTATCAGATACATATCTTGAAAGCATAGCAGATGCTGCAAGTGTTGTAGCGTCTACACCTACTACTGTAGCTTCAAACTGTCTTCCAGTATAAACATCATCAACCCATGAATTCCACTCGATCTCCTGGATATTGGCTGTAACACCGATCTCCTTGAGCTCCTCAGAAATAACCTGAGCTGTGTCAACGTGCTGAGTATAGTTAGATGGAACTGTGATAGTAAACTCAAATCCATCTGGATAACCAGCCTCTGCTAAAAGATCCTTAGCTTTCTGTACATCTGGATTATAAACATCGTTAAGCTCTTCCATGTAGTACTTAGTGAAAGCTGGGTACATAGCACTTCCTACCTCTACGCCTGCTCCATCAGATACGAAATCCATGATCTCCTGAGGATTGATAGCGTAGCAAAGTGCCTGACGAACTCTGACGTCATTGAAAGGCTCAACAGCGTTGTTGAGGTAAAGAGCCTGTACAAGGTTCATTGTTCCCTCATAAACATCAAACTGATCTGAAAGCTGGCTTACCTGTGTGCTTGTAAGTCTTGCCATCATATCAATAGTACCATTTTCAAGGTCACTTACGATTCTGTTTGAATCAGACTCGATCTTGAATACAACGTCCTGGATGTATGCCTTCTCACCCCAGTACTCGTCGAATCTTGTAACAACAAAATTCTCCATTGGAGAGTTAGATACATACTTGTATGGACCTGTACCAATTGGGTTAGTATCTGGGTTCTCATTAGCTGCTGGAATAATAGCAACTGTAAGCTGTGTAAGGAAATCAGAATCTGCTTCCTTAAGAACAACCTCTACGTGAGAATCATCAACTACATTTACACTGTCAACTTTGGAAAACTGTTTGATAAGTGGTTCACCGCTGTCAGCACCTCTAACGCGGTCTAAAGAATATTTAATATCCTCTACTGTAACTAAACTTCCATCATGGAACTTGATTCCATCTCTAAGTGTGAAAGTGTAAACTGTGCTATCATCTGAAATTGTGTAGTCACTGGCTACAGCAGGGTTAAGATTACCGTTCTCATCGGCTTTAACAAGTCCCTCAAAGATATTAAAGAGAACCTCTCTTGTTCCAGCCCCTTCTGCGTAGTGGGGGTCCAGAGCGTCGATATCCTGTGGGATGCCTACGATAAGCTTGGAAAGATCTTCCGAACTAGCAGCATTTGAATCAGCTGAGCTGGTCACTGCTTCAGTGCTAGCTCCTGTGCTTTCGCTACCATTTGCGGAATCCCCTGCCTTGTCACTTGAGCATCCGCTCAATGCAACAGTCAGTGCAGTTAACACAACCATCAGAAGTGAGCAGCCTCTCTTTCTACCTAAACTTCTTCTCATCATGTTAAAATCTTCCTCCTTATGAAATTGTAAAACGCTGTACATGATATAAACAGCAGATGTGACACTTTGTTCGTATCACATTGTCAAATATAAGGCCTTGATAATTAAATGTCAAGGAAAAACCCCTGCTCTTTTTTGAGCAGGGGCCTGATTTCTAATTAAAAGAACTAATTATATTGAAATATCATATGCAAGATCATTATTCCTTTTTAAGAAGAGGTGTGTTCTTATCGGTGGTATCTGTAATTGTGCCTTCTGCCTCTTTCTTAAGTACGCTCTTAAGCTCGTCCATAAAGGTATTAACATCCTTAAACTCGCGATATACTGACGCAAATCTAACATAGGCAACAGGATCTAAGTTCTTCATCTTATCCATAACTATCTCACCGATAGCACGGCTAGGAATTTCCTTCTGCTCCATGTTAAACACTTCAGTCTCAACAGCATCAACGATCTTGGTGATCTGCTCAGCACTGACTGGTCTCTTATGGCAAGCTCTGAACACGCCAGCTTCAATCTTGGCTCTGTCGTATGGTTCACGAACATCGCCCTTCTTTATGACAATAAGTGGAATGGTCTCTACCTTCTCATATGTAGTAAATCTCTTTCCGCAGGAATCACATACTCTACGTCTTCTAATGGATGTATTCTCATCTGCAGGTCTTGAATCAATAACTCTGGTGTCATCTTTACCGCAAAATGGGCATTTCATGTAGTTACCTCCGTTTTATCATAATGACATGTCCACTGTATATAGTATAAAAAACTAAATCACTCCACAAACTATTGTATCACTATCTTTCAAGTTTTTCTACACTTAATATCGATTATTTTAAAACTTATAACTGTTTCTTGCTGGTAACCATGGGCATTTCACCTAAAAAGGCAACGAAAAAGCCCCACACCACCTGTGGTGTAGGGCTTTGCATACTCAATTATTGTCGATTACTTCCTCTGAAGGAAATCAGGTATCTTCAAAGACTTAGGCTCAACAGTACTCTTGATCTCTGATGGTCTGTTGAGTGTAAGATTTGGAGCTGGTCTTGTAGCTGCGCTAATACTTGGTGTGTCTGCTCCAATGATTGGTGTTACAGCCTGCTGAATTGGTGTAACAGGTGTAACTGGTGTCATAGCTGGCTGTGGCACTGATACATGTACTGGACCTGCCTGTGCTACCTGCTGTGGCTGTGCTGCGGCTGGCTTAGGTGCTGTAGCTGCTGCAACTGTATTAACCTTATCATCAATTCCTGTTGCAATAACTGTAATTGTGCAGGAATCTGTCTTGTTCTCATCATACATAGCACCGAAGATGATGTTAACATCATTTCCAGCAAGCTGACGAACATACTCAGAAGCATCTGATGCATCTGTAAGAGTGATATCACCAGAGATATTGATGATAACATTAGATGCGCCATTGATCTTAGTCTCAAGAAGCGGAGACTCAACAGCCATCTTAACAGCATCAGTAGCCTTGTCATCGCCCTTACCAGTACCGATACCGATATGAGCAATTCCTCTATCCTTCATAACAGTCTGAACATCAGCGAAATCAAGATTGATTACTGCAGGAACATTGATAAGATCAGTGATTCCCTGTACAGCCTGCTGAAGGACTTCATCAGCCTTCTTAAGAGCATCTGGCATTGTTGTACGTCTGTCAACAATCTGCAGAAGCTTATCATTAGGGATAACAATAAGTGTATCCACATTAGTCTTAATATTCTGTATACCAAGCATAGCGTTCTGCATACGAACACGCGCTTCAAAACTGAAAGGCTTAGTAACTACGCCTACAGTAAGTATACCCATTTCCTTGGCGAGCTTAGCTACAACAGGAGCAGCACCAGTACCAGTTCCGCCACCCATACCACAGGTAACGAATACCATATCAGCGCCCTTAAGTGCAGCAGAAATCTCCTCTGCGCTCTCCTCTGCGGCCTTCTGGCCAATCTCTGGCTTAGCTCCGGCACCAAGACCCTTGGTGAGCTTCTCTCCGATCTGCAAAAGCTTAGGCGCTTTGCAAAGCTGAAGAGCCTGTTTATCAGTGTTAATACCGATAAACTCAACGCCAGTAATATTCTCATCTACCATTCTATTTACAGCATTATTACCTGCACCGCCAACCCCGACGACAATAATTTTGCATGCAGATTCAGCATCGTTTGACTTTATCTCCAGCAAGACAACTCCTCCTTCATAAACCTCATAGACTCCTAATAGCTATGATACGATTTTTTTTTGCAATTATCAACCTGTTTTTTTCAATAAAATTTTCGATTTTACGAAGACAATTTACTGCTTTTTCTCTTCGAACGTGACATTTTTTGTGCCTTCGTCGTAGTCCTTCATCTCCAGAATTCCATTTTTTCCTTCCAGATTTGGAAGGATGTACTGAAGCTGAATTATCTTTTCGTCAATGTATTCCTCTTTTCCAAGGCTTACCTCCACACCCCCAAAGTAAAGATAAACATTGTAATCACTGTCGAAGAAAATCCTATCAGCCTTCAGATTGTACTTGGATAAAAGATGCGTAATATCGAGAATTTCCGCAAAAACTGTCTCGTTTTCAACAGGAAGTTTTTCATGAATTATTACGTGATCAAACTCAAGACCCAAAACCTCAGGAACATTGTCCGACTTCTCGTAGGAGCTCTCCACCACGATTCCGTCCCTGTCAAAGTACATATATCTGCCAAGATAAGTGATATACCCGGCTATAGCCTTCTCATAGACATTGATCCTGATGGTATCCGGAGAAAGTATGTCCACATCCATCTTCTGGATAAAAGGCACCCCTTCAATACTCTTATTTCTGTACTTAAGCGACAGAAAAAGTGAGTTGTGGCTCAGCTTCCCATCCAGCACCATTTCAATGATCTCATCATTGGTGTAATGGGTATTTCCTGAAACATATATGTTGGTAACAGTGTAATTATCATAGATATACTTAAAGAAAATGCCTGCTCCCAGGAGAACTGCGATAATAATCCCGGCAATGATATACAGGCTCCTCTTATATTTAAAAGAATTCAAAAAAGCTTCAAGTGGATGAAACTCAAATTCCTCGTATTCTCTTTTCCTTCGGGCCACAGGGCGCCTACGTTTCTTCTTCCTAACCATATTTCCATCCACATTGATTTATTTTAGCTCTTTACTTACCTATATTCCTGGCCACATTAAGGGCAATGCCAATCTCCGCCAACTGAACAATAACCGCAGAACCACCATAACTGATAAATGGCAGAGTAATACCGGTATTAGGAATTGTATTAGTAACAACTGCTATGTTAAGAATAACCTGAATAGCAATATGTCCCATAACTCCTATTACCAAAAGAGCTCCAAACATATCCGGTGCGTTATTGGCAATGATCATAAGTCTCCAGATGAGAAGAATGAACATCAGCATAACAGCAATAGCTCCAAAAAGTCCCAGCTCTTCGCAGATAATAGAGAAGATCATATCGTTCTGAGCCTCAGGAATAAAGCCCATCTTCTGCATACTCTCACCAAGGCCCTTACCAAAGACACCTCCGGAACCAATAGCATAAAGAGCCTGCAATGTCTGGAAACCCTTACCACTGGCGTGGGCATTAGGATCAAGCCAGGCAAGAACTCGCTCAAATCGGTAGTTCATACCACTTGTCTGCTCTGAGGATGCAATAAGAATAACCACCACAGCAGCCAGTCCAAGCACTGCCACCGCTGCCAGGATATATCTCTTATAGCCTGGTGTAGAAACAAACAGCATAACCATGGCGATTCCCACAATGATAATGGCAGAACTAAGATTCTTGGAAATCTTATATACAAGTCCAGCCTGAATCAGAGCTGATCCAAGGGTTACACCAAATCCTCTCGGGTTGAGAAGGTTCTTTTTAAGCTGAATGATAAGAGTTGCGGTAAAGATAATAACCGCCACCTTAACGACCTCCGCAGGCTGAATGGAAATACCCTTGATAACGATCCATCGTCTGGCACCGTTGACCTTTTTACCAAATGGAATCAGCAAAAAGAGAAGGGTTGCCGCGAAAACATACACCGGAATGGCGAATTTCTGTAATATCCTATAGGGAAAATAAGACATAAACACCATGACACCAAGCCCAAGAAGGGTTGGTATCAGCTGGTGCTTGAAATAATAGGCAGAATCTCCAAAGTCGAGATTAGCCTCATAAGAACTAGTGGAATAGAGCATAATAAGACCAAAGGCCAAAAGAAACAGTGTGATAAAGATCAAACTGTAATCAATATATGATTCTTCTCTTTCTCTGTGTAAAGCCTTAATCCTATCTAACATACCCCTTCAATACCTTTCCTGCAGACTGATAACCAATCCCCCAATACCAGTTAATCAGCCAGCTTATTGACATACTCCTTGAACTTCTTACCACGAGTCTCGTAATTTGGGAACATATCCCAGCTTGCGCAGGCTGGTGAAAGAAGAACTGCGTCGCCCTTTTCTGCATTCTCTGTACAAAACTTAAGGGCATCCTCATAGGTGTCCATAAATACATATTTGTCAAAGCCGTGCTTCTTGGCACACTCTGCTATCTTTTCCTTAGTCTGTCCGATAAGTACAAGCATCTTAACCTTGTCACCAAAGTTCTCAATCCACTCATCGTACTCACTACCCTTGTCATAGCCGCCGCCAATAAGGATTGTAGGCTTGCACATAGCCTTGATTCCCTGGATGGCAGCATCAGGGTTAGTGCCCTTTGAATCGTTGTAGTAATCTACGCCGCCCTTTGTGGCCACGTACTCAATTCTATGCTCAACTGCCTTGAAGTCTCTTATAACAGAAAGAATTGTTGAAAGAGGTACTCCCATGGCAAGAGCCATAGCTATAGCAGCCATAACATTCTCGATATTGCACATACCAACAAGGTTCATGTCATGAATGTTCATAACTCTTGTGGCATTTCCTGCTGTACTCATGAAGATCTCTTCTCCATCAAGGAAGAAACCGTCAGAGAGCTTTTCTTTTGTTGAAAAATACACAACCTTGGCAGGGCATCTCTTGCCAAAGTCCCTTGTATACTCATTGTCATAGTTAAGAACGCAGGTGTCGTCCTTAGTCTGGTTATTGGTCACATTCTCCTTCATCTGAGCATAGCACTCCATTGTATGGTGCCTGTTCAGGTGATCTGGTGTGATATTAAGGATCGCAGATACGTTGGCATGGAAGTTCTCAACTGCCTCAAGCTGGAAAGAACTGATCTCACCAACTGTTACAGATTCCTCAGTCATCTTAGGTGCAGCCTCTGCGTATGAAACTCCGATGTTACCAACAACATAAACTGAATTGTAGTAAGCCTTCATGATGTCGCCAACAAGTGTGGTTGTAGTGGTCTTACCATTAGTTCCTGTAATAGCAACAACTCTGCCCTTTGCGAAATTGTAAGCAAGTTCAATCTCGCTCCATATGGGAATATTTTTATTCTTGATTCTCATAACTGTAGGTGAATCCAAAGGAACTGCTGGGCTTGGAACTGTAAGAGCAATTGAATCCAGCTCTTCATCGCTGATCTCTCCTACAATAACAGTTGTTTTTTCTTTATCCTCGTCGTGGAGCTTCTTGATGATATCCTCTTTGCTGACCTTGGTATTCTCCTCAAGCATTACAGGAATAGCCCCAACCTGATTAAGAAGCCAGACAGATCCAACTCCGGATAAGCCTGTTCCGATAACTAAAACTTTTTTACCTTTAATTTCTGATGCGTTCATTGTGTTCCACCTTCAAAAAATTATAATCCAGCATATGCAACCATGCATAAAAGCACAGTTACAGCAGTAAATACGTAAACAACCTTGGTCTCAGACCAGCCACCCTTCTCAAAATGGTGATGAATTGGCGCCATTCTGAAAATTCTCTTTCCGTGTGTGATCTTAAAATATGAAACCTGCATGATTACAGAAATAACCTCGAGAGCATATATAAAACCAACAATAACGATAAAGATAGGCATTTGCATAACGTATGCTATTCCAGTTACAAAGCCACCGATTGCAAGTGATCCGGTATCACCCATCATTACTTTTCCAGGATATACATTGTAAACAAGATATCCCATAAGGGCTCCCATCATAGCTGAAGAGATAACCTCTGCACCTGTTGCGCCGTAGTGAATACCTGCAACAGCGAAGAAAAGAGCTACAACAGCGGTCACTGAAGCACAAAGGCCATCAACACCGTCTGTAAAGTTAGTACCATTGGCTGTTCCCAGCGCAATAAAGAAAAGAATCGGAATATTCCAGATCCCAAAATCCAGCATTATATCAGTAAATGGAACTCTCATAGCCAGAGAAAGATCTGTAAATCTCTCAACATAAACTGCGAAAACAATTGATATGATTAACTGTCCAAGAATCTTTTGCCATGCATAAAGGCCCTGATTGTGCTGCTGAACAACTTTGATATAGTCATCAAGAAATCCAATAAGACCAAATCCAAAGGTAAGGATAAGAACCGGAATAACCTCTTTATGAAATGCTCCGTAGCAAACACCAATAATAAACATAGGAGTCAAGAATATGATTCCGCCCATGGTAGGTGTTCCCTGTTTTTTCTTATGGGAAGCAAGCCCTTCTTCTCTCTCAGTCTGCTTAGCCTTAAGCTTTTTAAGCATATTGATAACAGCTGGTCCGATTAAAAGAGCTACCAAAAAAGAAATAAATAATGGAGCTAAAGTTCTTAGAAAATACTCGTTCACGACAATTTCCCTCTTTATCTACTAATTTGAACCAGCAGAAGACGCTTCACCACTGGCTTCTCCCTCAAAATCAGGAAGTGCGTCATCTCCGCCGATCACATTTCCATTTACAGGATCGATAAGATTACCTGTGTTCGGGTCAATATAATACCCCGTTGCAGGGTCTACGTCAAATGACTCCCAAATGGAATTATCCTCAGGTACAGATTCCTCTGTTTCTGTAGATTCTTCCTGGGTTTCCTGAGTTTCTTCTGCATTGCCCTCTTCGCCCTCCTGGGTCTCTTCTGTGGTTGCAACAGGTGGAGTAACCATCTTTTCGCGAAGCTCCTCAAGTTCCTGCTGTTCCTTCTCTGAAAGAGGCTCAGTCATTGGATAGTTAAGGTAAGGAAGCGCCTCTGTAAGAATAGCTCTTACTATTCTTGTAGCATACTTGGCATCGTCCTGAAGAAGTACGTTAGGTCTGTCTACTACCACATAGATAGCGATATCAGGGTCATTTGCAGGTGCATAGCCCATGAATGAAACAACATACTGTCTGTTACCACGAGGAAGAGTCTGGGCTGTACCAGTCTTACCACCTATCATGTAGCCTGCAGGTCTTGCAGTCTTACCAGTACCCTCTTCGCCAGCAACAACCTGGTTACAATACTGGATAATCTTCTCTGAAGTAGTTGCAGAAATGGTCTGTCTTAAGACTCTTGGTTCTACACTCTTAATAGTAGCTCCACTGCTACTTACAACCTTTTTTACCACATGAGGTTCGTAGTAGTAGCCACCGTTAATAAGTGAGGCAAAGCCTGTTATCATCTCGATCATGTCCACGTTGAAGCCCTGTCCAAAGGTATTGGTTGCAAGGTCCGTGGAAGTCATGTTGGAAGCGTTATAAGTAAGTCCCTCTGTTCTGGCTTCTCCAGCCAGGTCGATATTAGTCTTAAGTCCAAAACCAAAGTCCTTCTGGAACTTGGTGAAGTTGGTAACTCCGATAGCCTGACCAATGTACATCATGGCTACGTTACAGGAAACCTCGATACCTCTTTCTACAGATACAATTCCATGTCCGTAGGTATTGTGACACTTAATGTGCCATCCACCAATTTCCAGTTCGCCCAGACAGTTATAAGCTTCGTTACCGGTAATTGCGCCGGTCTCGATACCTGTTGCCACTGTGAAAGGCTTGGCAACTGAACCAGGCTCGTAAGTATCATTGATACAGAAATTCTTCCAAAGAGCATTGTAGTTCTGATAAAGCTGATCATCAGAAAACTCATTTATCATTTCCTCAGTAATATAGACGCCTGAATCAAATACAGACTCGCCAGCTATCTTATTACCCTTCTCATCAACAGAAGGCATTCCGATAAGTGGGGCTGTATCACGAGGATTGTTAAGGTCATACTTAGGATAGCTTGCCATGGCAAGGATCTCACCGGTGTGAATATCCATAATAATGCAGCCCACGTTGTTGGCTCCATTACCCACTCTGGCATTGTTAGCATACTCGTCGTTAAATTCCTGAAGATACTTCTCAACGATAGTCTGAAGGTTACCATCTATAGTAGTTACAATGCTGTCACCATCTGTGGCAGGAATTGTAGTTCTTTCCAAATTGGAATCATCATCAAGATATCCGTACTCTCTTCCGGGAGTTCCGCTAAGAGTATCATTGTAGTATTCCTCAAGACCGTACATGCCGTTGTTATCATTAGAAGTAAAGCCGATAACGTCGCAGGCCAGGGATCCATTAGGATATTTGCGGATGTAGGATGACTCAAACCAAATTCCCTGAATATTGGAATCATAAGTTTCGGTACCAGGTGTTATTAAATCCTGAAATGCACTGATCTGGCCATATGACAGCTTTTTTGCCAATATATAATACTGAGAAGTTGGATGATCATTTAAGTAGGCTCTGATCTCCCCCTGATCCAGACCGAAATTCTGAGAAAGAGCTGTCAAAGTAGGCTCAAGATATTTGTCATCGCGAAGAAGAAGCTTGGCATCCAGAATTACGTTGTATACCTTCTCACTGTATGCCAGCACTGTATTGTTGGAATCAAGGATTTCGCCTCTTCTGAAGGGCAAAGTTACAGAGTCATACTGCTGCTGGGAAAGAACCTGTCTTTCATACTCCTCACCGTTGTTCTTGGTGATCAGAATAAGTCTTACCCCTAATCCAACGAAAGCCAGTAGTACCAATGTAAAAAGTACTACCAGCTTTTTCTTCATTCCTATAGTGAACTTCTGTTTAGATTTCGCTTTTCTTTGCTTCATTTATAACACATCATTTCCTTAATTATTTAAAAGAAAAAACGGTCTTAGTTGCCATCACTCTCTGGAATTGGAGCCACCTGTCTTACGTAGTCGTTTCCACCACCGTCTGAATATGTTATGATCTGGCCTTCTGTAGCATAGGTCATGCCATATTCCTGAATGGCAATTCTCTTAACCTCATCGAGGTCAATGTTACCGTTTGCTCTATTATACGCTTCATCATTGTCCTGTTTCAAATCGTTAAGCTGACTTTCCAGCTCAGCAATATGCTTAACGCTGTTTGTCACCTGGGATTGCAAAGAAATATAAAATGCCAAAGTTCCTACCATAAGCACTATAGCTATTGACAAGAATAAAAGATAGCCAAGGCTCATGTGATGGCGCTTTTTGTGGCTCTTAGGCTCCTGAACATGGACTCTTCTACCGTCATGTGCAGGTTCTTTTACTTTTCTTACTGTGTTTCCGTGAATATATGAAGTTGCCATGTTCATCTCCTTTCTGTACATGTATTGCCTCATCCCCCAGGCTGATACCGCACATTCTTTTGTAACTTTTTTCTACCCTTACACCTTCTCAAAGACTCTCAGCTTGGCGCTTTGAGATCTTTTGTTTTCAGAAAGCTCTGTTTCGCTTGGTAGTATTGGCTTTCTGGTAATAACCTTGCCCTTTGAAACCTTTCCACAGACACAAACCGGGAAGTTAGGCGGGCAGGTACAAGGATTCTCATTAGTTCTGAAATTGTTCTTGGTGATACGATCCTCGAGAGAATGGAATGTGATGACACACAATCTTCCCCCAGGATTCAAAAAATCTATGAACCCATCCAAAGAGTTCTGAAGTACGTCCAATTCTCTGTTAAGAGCTATCCTTATGGCCTGATAGGTTCTCTTAGATGGATGACCACCCTTTTCTCTCATCTTGGCAGGAATTGCAGCCTTTATGATGTCGTTAAGCTCGAATGTAGTCTCTATAGGCTTCTTCTGCCTTTCGATGCAGATGTGCTTGGCGATGTTCTTGGCGAACTTATCCTCGCCGAAATCTCTGATAATATGGAAGATTTCCGTCTCTGAGTAGTCATTGACGATGTCCCTGGCAGTTAAGACCTGTCTCTGATCCATTCTCATATCAAGCGGAACATCTTCCTTATAAGTAAAGCCCCTTTCAGCGTTATCAAGCTGATAGGACGAAACTCCAAGATCCAAGAGGATTCCATCAACGCCTTTAACTCCAAGGGTCCGCAGTCTCGTGACTGCATTCTCGTAGTTATCTCTTATGATGGTCACTCTGTCTTTAAAGGGTTCAAGTCTCTTGGTGGCCGCCTTGATAGCATCCTCATCCTGATCCGTTCCATATAAATGGCCGCCATCAGTGAGCCTTTCTGCTATGTGAAATGAGTGTCCGGCACCGCCCAAAGTTCCATCAAGGTATATGCCGTCAGGCTTAATATTCAGATTGTCCAGGCACTCCTGTAGGAGCACTGAATAATGTTTAAATTCCATCAGATTCCTCTTAAATACTCAAACCGTACTCACTCATCTTGGCAGCGATTCCATTAATGTCATCAAATGTGCTAGCCTTCTCCCACTCAGCCTTACTCCAGATCTCGGCTCTATTACCAACACCGGCAATAACTGCCTCCTTCTCAATGCCTGCATGCTGCAGGAGATTGGCTGGTAAAAGAATTCTTCCCTGTTTATCAAGCTCAGCGTCAATGGCTCCAGCAATAAAGAATCTTCCAAGCATTCTGGCCTCTGGCTTATCCATAGGCAGCGCCTGGAGCTTCTCCTCAAAGTGGTTCCACCCCTCTTCAGAGAACACAAAAAGGCATCCGTCAAAACCTTTGGTAACCACAAATTGTTCTCCCAAAAGTTCGCGGAATTTAGCAGGAATTATGAGTCTTCCCTTAGCATCAATGGAATGACTATATTCACCTTTAAATGCTGTTCCCACTTATCTACCACTTTCATCCACTTTTTGACACTTTTTACCACCTAAATGTATTATAGAGCATTTTTTTTCATCAAACAATAGCTTTTTTCTAAGGATTTTATAAAAAGTTACAGAATTGTTGCAGAAATACTTCTAGAGAGTTATACTTAATATAACTCTACAGAAGTATAGGAGTAAAAATGAAAAAAATAGATCTTTATCACGGCTCTGATATGATTATCAAAAGGCCAGAACCAGAAAAAGGAAAAAAACATAACGATTATGGTCAGGGGTTTTATTGCACCAGACACATTAAACTAGCCAAGGAATGGGCTGTAGACAGCAACAGAGACGGCTATGTCAATCACTATTCTTTTGATATGTCAGGACTAAAGGTTCTTGATCTGGGTTCAGAGGAGTTCAATATCCTTAACTGGATAACTATTCTTCTGGAACACAGAATCACCAGAATGAATGGCCCAATAGCTGAACAGGGCTTAGCATATCTAACCTCCCACTATCATGTGGATCTGTCTGACGCAGATGTTGTTATTGGATACAGAGCTGATGATTCCTACTTTTCTTTTGCAAGAGCCTTTATATCTAACACTATCAGTGTTGAACAGCTGGAACAGGCAATGTACCTTGGAGAATTAGGCAATCAGTACTTTCTAAGAAGCCCAAAAGCATTCTCCCACTTATTCTTTATAGATGCAGAGACTGTGGATCACTCCACATACTACCCTCTCAAACAGGGAAGGGATGAACTTGCGCGTAATAACTACAATGAACTAACCTCTTCTATTGATTATTCAAAGGGTACTTATCTGATTGATTTAATAAGAAAGGGATAAATCATGTACGCATATAATCAAATGTATCTTGATGATGCAATGCACAATTTAGCAGAGGCCCTGGAAGCAGCCAAGTTGAGACTTAATATCACTCTGGATTCATTCATGCACATGTTTATTTGTTCAGGAATCGCTTCACAATTCGAAATCGGTAATCCCAAATATGTGTCTGGGATGTCAGGCACTGAGCTTGTCAACGAAGTACTCTTAAAAACCTATGGGTCAGATGCAGATACTCTTGGTAACTGCAAATACAGTGATCCCACTCCAGAATACTGGACAGGATGGGTTCTTGCTTATTATCAGTGGTTTAGTGGAAAGACATTTAAGGATATTCAGAAAGCTATGCCAATTGAGGAACTTGTGGACAAATACCACCCTTTTCATGAAGGAGACGAAACCCTCGTGGTGGAATATATAGACAGGCGCTTTCTTGAACAGTCCCAAATAAACAGACTCAAGGCCTACAGGAAGCTGATTGGCCTTTCTCAAAGCGAGCTTGCCAAGGCTTCAGATGTTAATCTCAGGACCCTTCAGCAATATGAAATAGGGGCAAAAGACATAAAAAAAGCCTCTACAGCTACAGTCATAGCGCTTAGCAAAGCACTAAAATGTAGTGTAGAGGACTTAGTTAACTAAATTATTCTTCGGAATCATCAGAATCTTCTGCTTCTGATGATTCTTTTTTATCTGTATCTTCGGATTCGGTATCTTCTTTCTTGTCAGTATCTTCTTTCTCAGTATCTTCTGATTTCTCTGTAGCTACTGCTTTGGAAAGCTTAACTCTCACAACAATATCCGTAATCACAGCTGCCACAAACAGACAAATACCAAGCACCTGTGAAACAGGAATTGTGGTGCCATGGATTCTGAGCTGGTCAGTTCTAAGGTTCTCGATCCACGCTCTTCCAAGACCATAGCCTCCAAGATAAAGAAGGGTTACCTCTCCATTGAACTTCTTACGCTTTGTATAAAGGATCATAAGAGTAAGAAGGCACAGATTCCAAAGGCTTTCATACAGGAAGGTTGGACTAACCTGGATGTAATTGGTGCCTTCGGTCATATGCTGCTGCATAAGGGCTGTGATTTCGCCGCCTCTGACCATCTCAGTAGGGATTCTCATAGCAAAAAGACCGTTTGTATATTCACCAAAGGCCTCTCTGTTAGTGAAGTTCCCCCATCTTCCAATGAGCTGACCAAGAACCAGTCCATACATTGCAGTATCTGAATATTCGCAGAAGTTGTAGTTCTTTATCTTCAGGAAGATCGCTGCTGTAAGGAAGCCAGCAATAATACCACCGTAAATGGCAAGTCCGCCATTTCTTATCTGAAGAATGCTTATTGGATTGTCCTTATAATATTCCCAGGAGAAAAAGACATAATAAAGTCTTGCTCCAATGATTGAGAAAATAATAATGTAAACAGCTCCATCCCAATACTTATCAGGATCCTGACCAGTTACCTTGGCCATTTTGGATATAAGCATAAGAGCCATAAAAAATCCAAATCCAATGATCACACCATACCAGGCTATTGTGAAGCCAAAGACAGTGAAGTTCTTAGGGACATTGTGCAGATACAAATGCAGATTAGGGAAAGCAATGTCCATTTTATCCATTAAGTCTGGCATTAGATATTCCTCCCAAATCAGACATTAAATCTAAAGAGAATTACATCTCCGTCCTGAACCACATACTCTTTACCTTCCATGCGGACAAGACCCTTTTCCTTAGCTGCTGAAAGTGAGCCCTCACGAAGAAGATCCTCGTAGTTAATAACCTCAGCCTTGATGAAGCCTCTCTCAAAGTCAGTATGAATCTTACCTGCTGCCTGAGGAGCCTTTGTTCCAATCTTGATTGTCCAAGCTCTTGTCTCATCCTCACCAGATGTAAGGAAGCTCATAAGACCAAGAGTCTTGTAGCTTGCTGCGATGAGCTTATCAAGACCTGACTCAGAAAGACCAAGGCTCTCAAGGAACTCAGCCTTCTCGTCCTCATCAAGTTCAGAAATCTCAGCTTCAATCTGAGCACTAATTACAAATACTTCGCTTCCAGACTTAGCTGCAAGCTCTCTAACTGCTGCAACGTACTTATTAGAAGCACCATCATCAGCAAGATCCTCATCCTTAACGTTAGCAGCGTAGATAACAGGCTTCCATGTAAGAAGATCCAAGCTGTTTACAAATGCTCTGTCATCATCGTCATCAATTTCAAGTTCTCTTGCCATCTTGTTATCTTCAAGTGTGGCCTTGATCTTCTCTAAGATCTCAAGCTCTTTTGCTGCTGACTTGTCCATACGAGCAAGCTTAGCAACCTTTGCAATTCTTCTCTCAAGAACCTCAAGGTCAGCAAAAATAAGCTCAAGGTTGATAGTCTCGATATCTCTTGCAGGATCTACTGATCCATCAACGTGAACTACGTTAGTATCCTCAAAGCATCTAACTACGTGCACGATAGCATCTGTCTCACGAATGTTAGCAAGGAACTGGTTTCCAAGACCTTCACCCTTTGAAGCTCCCTTAACAAGTCCTGCAATATCAACGAATTCAATTGTTGCTGGTGTAACCTTCTTAGAATGATAAAGATCTCCAAGAAGCTTAAGTCTCTTATCTGGCACTGCAACCACACCTACGTTAGGATCAATTGTTGCAAATGGATAGTTTGCAGCAAGCGCTCCAGCGTTTGTAAGTGAATTAAAAAGTGTACTCTTTCCAACGTTAGGTAAACCTACGATTCCTAGTTTCATTTTCTATGTATCTCCTTCTAAAAATGCTTTATTTAAGCCATTTGTTATCTCAGCTCGTTGTACCGAGTGCCACGCCGGGCACCATTTTTGTATTAATTATGCGTTATGACACATTGTGACATAAAAATAGTCCTGACACAGCGAATATATATTACCATGTCAGGACGGATTTGTAAAAACATGCAGTGACTTTTCCGGCACAGCGCTTCATTTTTAGAAGGCACAGTCTTTTGACACTTACATCTTTTTAATTATTTAGAAGACGATTAATCTCATCAACCATGTCATTGATTGCACTAGCCTGCTGTGCAACATGCTCAGTATTTGTAGCATTGTTTCCAGCCATGGTACTGATAGCCACAAACTGCTCGTTCTCACTTCTGATACTCTCTGCGATATTCTGGTTAATCTCAACAGTTTTCTTGATGATTTCTGACTGGCGTTTATGTGCCTCATTCATCTCTTCAATTGCATTAACCGAATC
Source organism: Butyrivibrio proteoclasticus P6B7 (assembly GCF_000622085.1). GTDB lineage: Bacteria > Bacillota > Clostridia > Lachnospirales > Lachnospiraceae > Butyrivibrio > Butyrivibrio proteoclasticus_A. Next base: position 27,359 of record NZ_JHWL01000004.1, on the reverse strand, counting down.
ATTCAGCATTGTAGTCATTTCACTTATGTCGCCAAATACTGTCTTAAACTGTTCATTCTGTTCAGCAAGCTTATTGGCATTTATCTCAACCTGTCCTGTAATCTCTTCTACGTTCTTCTGAACTCTTTCAATTATTGCACCAACGTCCTTAAGTGAGCTCTGCGTGTTTTCTGCAAGCTTACCAACTTCAGTTGCTACAACAGCAAATCCTTTTCCAGCATCACCCGCTCTTGCGGCCTCAATTGAAGCATTAAGAGCAAGAAGACTTGTTGATGACGAAATTCCCTGAATAAGTTCAAGCGTTGTTCCAATTTCTTCTACTGCCTTTAGAAGTCTGTCTGCAATATCTGTTGTAACTGCCATAGAATCAGAAACTTCCGAATTTATTCCCTGAAGATCATTTAATGATTTCTCATTTTCTTTTGACTTCTTAAGAAGGTTGTCAGATGTCTTCTCAACAGTCTCAACATTTTCTTCTACAATGCTTGCGCAATCATTAAGCTCTGACAAGTTTGCCATACTCTCATCTGCTTTATTACCAAGAATATTACTGTTTTTAACAAGCTCATCACTTGTTGCTGATAGCTCTTCTGCTGAAGCGCTCTCACTTGATGAGATATCCAAAAGAGTTGTTCCAGCAGTTACCATCTTGGAAGATATTGAACGAACAGCATCCATAACACCTGTAACACGCCTGTTGTTCTCTTCAAGCTCATCCTTTTTGGCAGTAATCAAAAAGTGTGAAACAAAGAATAAGAACATTACAAGGCCGGCTAACGAAAGCACAAGACCTACAACACACATGATTACATCTGTAATAAAGAGTTCGTCTTTTACTGGCAAAAGAGCTGTGCCTCTGACAAACCATGCAATAAACATAGAAACAATACAAATACTGCCGGTAACGGACAGTAGCTTAATATCCATAAAGAATCCGATAAGTATCAGGAAGAAACATAAAAATCCCCAGAATGTTCTGGTCGGAACCATGTAAATAATGTAGTTCCACTGAATGATAAGAACAACAGAGCAGAAAATCTTTCCTATTTGAAGTTTTCCATCTTTTAAATATCCATCTTCATCAAATGAAGACTTAAGAATCAGCATTCCTGTAATAAAGAAACACACATCCATGATACCGAAAATTATTACTGCGATCCAAGGGATAACCTGATAAAAGCCAATTGTCTTTTCTACTATGAACATTGCTGTAGCAAACATACAGGCCGATACCAGTGCAGTAATACCCCATTTAAAAACCGCAGACAGGTATACTTCAAAAGCAGATTTTTTATTCATTGATAATTACCTCCTGAGATAAATGGTTTATGTTAACTAGATTGCCACAACTATTTTACTAAATTTCGCAAATTCTCATAAGTAAATATCTCTGAAATTATTATTAAAAAACTCTGCATTGAAATGAATTATTTATTTCACCTTGTATTACCTGTCTTTCCAGCATTTAATTGCATTCGTTATTTAAAATTTACTAAAATCCATTCACCTTTTTTATTTGAGCCCACTCTCTTGACTACGCCCTTTTCAATCAGCTTTTGTAGTTCTCTTTTAACAGTAGCTTCAGAGCAGCCAAGTTTGTCTCCCATCTCTTTTCTTGTCATATCAGATCTCTAACGAAGTAAATCTATAATTTGCTGCTCCCTTTTTTTCAATTTTATCGGGTCATTTATCGGGTCATTTATCGGGTCATTATTACTCTTTTTCTATCACCTTCAAGAGTTGTTTTTATCCCTTCCTCTATTGTGCAGTTCCCACAGCTTCTGTCGTGTTCTGTAGAATGCCATGCTTTTTTGAAAGCATCGACCTCAATTTTTAAGCCTGCTTTCATATTTGCTTTTAGTAATATCCTTAATTGCGTTTATATATGTACTTATTAATGATATAATCTCTTTATATTCATATTCTAAGGAGGTTATTAAATGGATACTAACAACACACCTAATCAGGAACCAGTAAATAACCAGCAGCCTGTGTATAATCAGCAGCCTGTATATAACCAACAGCCTGTTTACGCACAGCCGCCGCTTGATCAGCCTGTATCTGTAGGCGATTGGGTTCTATCTCTCTTTTTAATAGGCCTTCCATGTGTAGGTATCATCCTTCTATTTGTCTGGGCATTTGGAAGCAACACTCCTAAGTCAAAATCCAACTGGGCCAAGGCTCAGCTTATATGGCTTGCAATTGCTATCGTTCTGATGATCATCGTTTATGCTCTGGCAGGCGCAGCAATCCTGGCTTCAATGAATAGCTATTAATTAAAATTCACCTGGTAAAGCCTGCAATGGCTTTATCAGGTGTTTTTTATTTCTCTAAAAATGTTTCTCGTTTTCTATATGAGGCCCAAACCATGAAACTAGTACTAAAGCGCATCTACAACGACATCTACGCAAACAGAATTCCCATCATGGCACTATCAGTAATAATTCTGTCTTTGCATCTTATCTTCCATCACGTGTGCCCTGTGGTTCTTCTGACTGGTTTTCCATGCCCAGCCTGCGGACTTACCAGAGCCTTTTTAGCGTGCTTTTCCATGCATCCAGTGGCAGCCCTTTCATATAATCCCGCATATCCACTGTGGCTTGCAGCTATATTTGTTTTTATTGTAAAAAGATATTTCTTAAATCAGAAGCATACTAAAAGCTTCAGATATCTCTTTCTAACAGTAATCATCATGACTATTCTTGTATATATCCATCAATTAATCTACGTCTTCCCAAGCCATTCTCCCATGTCATACTCCAGCGACAATCTTATGGCCACTATCCATCCTGAATATGATCAGCTGATTCAGAGAATCATCAATAAGTAAAACTCAAGTTTCATCAGCATTTTCGCACTATCCCCATCTGCCAGGCCGCGAATTTTAAGCATTCTCCGATTCTTTATTTCAGATAAATAAATTAATCTTGAAATAAAATTATCTTTGTGTTATTTTTTTAACTCGGGGATTTTTTTAGATGGAGGAAATGAAAAAATGTACAATAAGAAACTTATAAATCTTACAGCTGTAGTAATTGCTATGTCACTTGCGCTTACTCCAGCAATGACTGTATGCGCTGAGGATACACAAGCACCTGAAAACACTTGGGAGAAGAATTCAGGTGAAGTAGTTGTAAACACAGGCGATGTAACAAACAATTCCAGCCAGTGGTCAGCAGTATATGCTGAAGGCGAAGGAACTGTAGTCGTTGAAAATGGTAACGCAACAAACGAAAGCGACGAGTGGCGCGCAACCTGTGCTCATACAAATGGAACAGTTGAAATTACTGGCAATGCAGAAGGTGGCAGAGGCGCTGTTTCTGTAAATGATGGCACAGTAGTAGTAGACGGAAATGTAACAGGAAGAACAGGTTCTGGCCTATATGTTACAGAAGACAGTTATATGATTGTAGATGGTGACGTAACTGGCGGCGCTAATGTTGATCAGACCAGCGGAGTTGATGGAATCTACACAGATGGCTCATCAACAGTTATAGTTGAAGGAAATGTTACTGGTGCTGACGATGGTGTCACTGTAGTAGTTACTGACCTCAACGGTGAGACAAAGTGCGCATGCACAACTTGCAGCGCTAACCCATGCACATGTGATTCAAACACAGGTGATAACAAGAACATCGTTGTAGTTGAAGGCACAATCAAAGCAAATGATAAGGGTGTTTATGTTGAAAAGAAAAATGACGAGCTTATAAACTGCAACATCCCTACTATCGTAGTTTATGAGATTGATGCTCCTACTGCAGTTGCAGGTAACACAGAAGAGGTAACCAAGTACCTTGAGGAGCACGTTCAGTATATCGTTAAGAACACAACTTCTGCTGGAATCAGAGAGGTTTATGGTCTTAACCACACAACAGTAACAAAGGTTGAGTCTATCTCAGCAGATGTTGCTAACCAGACAGCAACAAAGAACGAACAGAAAGAAACACTTCTCACGACTACTCTTAACAAGGCATTTAAGGTAGCTGTTGAGAATGGCTATGAGCTTTCAGCTGGTGACAACGTGGAGATGGTTGATCTTGGCGGCGGTGTTTACAGCATCAGACTTACAAACAACAATGGTGGAATCACACTTGTAGCAAGACTTGTTCAGGTTGCTACTCCAGTTGCTACAACTACTTCTGCTCCAGCAAATAACGGTGGTTCTTCAGAGACACACGAAGAGTCACAGGAAGAAGCTCCAGCACTCTTTGCTATCTTCTCAGTTGCAGATGGCAACCTTCCAGAGGTTCTTGGCGCAGTTCGTGGCGGCGAAACAGCAGAAAGCGTTGTAAGACCTGTTGCAACAGTAAAAGCTAGCGGAAACCTTACAGCACTTCAGTATAAGAGAGCATTCATCGACACAATCAAGAACGCTCCAGAAAATGCACTTGTAAGACTTGAGACATCTGTTTCATACTGCATCGACAAGGAAATGATGGAAGCACTTGCATCACGCCCAGACGTTGAGCTTAACGTTATCTTCCCTGTTGCCAACGAGAAAGTATCAGTTACTGTTCCAGCTGGCTACGATGTAATGAGTCTTCTTGATGAGAACGGATATTGCGGATTCCTTTACCTCAACTCCGTTTTCAACAAATAATTTAATTTGCTATAATCCAAATTTTTATAGACACATAGAAACCTCCCGAGTTCCTTGGAACCAGGGAGGTTTCGTGTTTTTCATATCACTAATCTAATTCATTTATCAATGTATCTCAATTATCTAATAATCCTCACACAACTGCTTCTATAAATCTCACTAGCTCAGGCTCAAGCTCATCATAGTTAATAGCCCCCACATCTCCAAGCTCCACCATCTTATTCTTTCCGTGATAGTCGGAGCCTGCGGTAATGTACAGATTATTCTCTTTTGCCAAAGAAATCACGCTGGCAGTAAGCTTAGGTGCAAAGCCGGAATAATGAGCCTCCAGTCCCTGAAGCCCCATGTCCATCAGGAACTGAACTCTGGAAGCCAGGTCAAATCCAAGAATCAGCTGATCACCGCTACCGTAGCATGGGTGCGCCAGAACCGGAATACCACCTGCTGCCTTTATAGCCTCGATAGCTTCTCCTGGAGTCAGATACTCCGTGGCAAAGCGCTTCTTGTTGATAAACTCCTTAATGGCCACTTCCTTAGATGGCGCAAATCCAAGCTTTACCATAGTATTTCCAATATGGGGCTTTCCTGGATTATCAAGACCGTACAGATAATCAATATCCTCTTTAGGAAACTCAAAACCAAACTCAGACTTAAGAAAAGCCAGCCTGTTATCAAGCTTGTGAAGTCTTAGTTTATGGCCCTTTTCCACAAGGGATACAATTGCATCGCTGTCTGGATCATAGTTGTAGCCCAGGATATGGTATTTGCCGCCCTCATCCTTGCAGGAAAACTCAGCGCCGCACACGAACCTTACGTCCCTGGAAGACACAAGCTCTTTTAACTCCTTACACCCCTTAATGGCATCATGATCTGTGACAGCAAAAAGATCTATGCCCTTCTCCACCACCTTATCAAGAATCTCAGCCGGCGTATCCGTTCCGTCTGAAACGGTTGTATGCATGTGAAAATCAAATTTCCTGATACCTTCTGTCATTAACTGATCTGCTCCTTTTATACTATTGTAAGAATATCAAGGAATCCTGTTACCTCGAAAATCTCCTTTATAGTATCACTGACGCCGGTAATCTTCATCTCACCCTGCTTAGACATAGCTTTCTGAGCCGCAAGAAGAACACGAAGTCCTGCAGAAGAAATATATGAAAGCTCTGAAAAATCAAACAACAGCTCTTTTACGCCCTCCAAGGAATCCATGATGCTCTTCTCAAGCTCAGGAGCAGTCACTGTATCAAGTCTTCCCTCCAGCGCAAATACTGTCTTTTCTCCTGTGATCTCTTTGTTAATATTCAACATGTGTTTCCCTCCTCTTAACCTCACATCAGTTGTCTGACTTCCCAAATTCTCCAAAATACCTGAAGGTAAGCATGGTGATATCGTCAAACTGCGGTGCATCCTTAACAAAGGACGATATCTCTTTTCTTATATTGTCATCAAGCTTCCTGGCAGAAGCATTTGGTTCAATATTAAGGGCATCAACCAGCCTGTCCTCTCCGAACAGCTTCTTGTCCATGTTCATGGCCTCAGTTACGCCGTCTGTGTAAAGATAAAGGCAGTCGCCGGGATTAAGAGTCATCTCTCCCTCTCTGAAATGAAGGCCCTCCATGGTGGCAAGAGGCGGTGAATGCTTTTCCTTATCCACAACAAACTTGCCGCCTCTTCTGCGAATGATGGGGTACTCATGTCCTGCATTGGCATAGGCAAGGCTTCCTGTGGATATTGTCAGAACTCCAAGCCACACCGTCACAAACATCTCAAGCATGTTGCCATCGCAGAGCTGGTCATTAACCTTTTCAAGGATAAGTCCTGGCTTTTCTCCATCATCCGCCAGAGTCTGGTTCTTAAGAATAGTCTTGGCTATCATCATGAAAAGAGCTGCCGGCACACCCTTTCCGGATACATCAGCGATAGTAAGGGCTATGTGGTCATCATCAATAAGATAAAAATCATAGAAATCTCCGCCAACCTCTCTGGCTGCGGTCATTGAAGCATAGAGGTCAAATTCCTTTCTCTCAGGGAAAGGCGGAAAGATCCTTGGAAGAACATTTTCCTGAATGCCCTTAGCCAGGGTCATATCTCTTTCTGCTGCTGCCTTCTCTCTTCCCTGCATAACATTAAGAACGCAGTACATAAGAAGGATTACAAGCATCACAACTCCGGAAATAACAGAAATTCCATATATTGGCAGGGTCAGCGCAGATACCACCAGTGGCGCAATGCCGTACATAAAGAAGGTAACCACCTGATAAACCTGAAGATGCTTTCTCTCTAAGATGATCATGACAAGGGTCACGATCATGCCACCAAAGGCATAGATCATGGACACTCCATAGTACTGACTTCTTGAATAGATGCCCTCTGCAGATACAGTAAAGTAAACTCCTGTAAAGAGATTTGTGACTCTCATGAAAAGAGCTATGGCAAGTCCCACTTTAAAACCAATATCCGCAAGCTTTATGCTCTTTTTATCCACTTCTAAGAAGGTCTTGGCATAATTCCAGAAAAAGAAAGCCTCAAAAGGAGCACACATATAATAGAGCGTGTTATCAAGGACATTGAGCCAGATGTATTTCTCAACGCCGTCCACAAGCCAAGCCACCGCGTCGCAGAAGGTCCCAAGGAATGCGGCATTCAAAAGATATAACAGCCACTTAAGGTTAGAACCTGTCTTCTGAACATCGATGATACAACAGATAAACAGCACATATCCTGCAAGCATGGCAAATATATCGCCGCTTATATTAAACACATAGATGGGCTTAAGCTGGTCAAGCCCCCTAATGTACAGAAGCTGCGCTGCAATAAGAATCAGAAACAAATATACTACTGTGGCAATAATCGCCGTATTCTTTTGTCTCTTAGTAATAAAACTCATGAAACTCTCCAAATAGATTCATTATAGATTCCGCATCAAACCTTAATAGTAAGGAAGTTAAGTCCCAGAATATTCTGATACTGCACATCACTGGCCACCTTGAAGATCATACGGATACCCATGTTCTTTGTAGGATCATCATTTTCTGTGATCTTCTGTCTCTCGCGAGGGTCAAATGGCACGCAGTCATCCTTAAGTCGCAGAATAACGTCATCGTCCTTGTGGACCACGCGGATATCCACAGAATGGGTCTTTTTATCCTTGGTAAAGCCGTGCTCTACGATATTTCCAGCCATTTCCTCCATGGAAAGTCCCGCCAGATAAGACCTTCTCTTATCCACACCTCTCTTTTTACAGAACTCCTGAACCTGCTCAGCCACGCTGGTAACCTCTTCGATGCTCTTAACGGAAATGTCCATTCTCTCATCATCAGAGGCTCCGAAGTCATCAGGCATAGCCATGACATCCGCCATATTGCGAGGAATTCTCTTTATCTGGGTTATGGAATAGATCACAAAGGTAAGTGTGACAACCACTCCGTTTAATACATTAGCGATGTATACAGAGGCCATTCCAAGAGGCTTTATCAAAAGAGCTGTAAATGCAACCACGCAGATAACGCCATCAAGAGCAGTCATAATGTGGAGAATAACGTGCTTCTCCAAAGCGTGGGCATAGCATACATAGTGCATACACAGAATAGAAAAGCACATGCAAAGCGGAAGAATCCTAAATCCCATAACGGTGTAGCCATATACAGGTGCTGAAGGATCCTTGAAAAAGAGCTTTGTAAATGGTTCTGCACAGGCAATGATGCCCACAACAAATACCATCATTATAGGAATATATCTGTAGAACATTGTTCTCATTACATCGATCAGAGTCTGCCTGTCCTCTTCACCAGTGGCAACGCTGATAAGAAGTCTTGATACTGCGATCATTCCCGCAGGAATAGCCCAGAACAGTCCCATCAGGTTATTGGCAGCCGCAAAGGCAGATACGCCGGCGCTTCCCACAAAGGCCAGCAGCATTTTGTTAACTGCAATTCCCCTTAGGGTCTGATAGATATTTGTCTCAGCACCAGGGAATCCGCAGCTTACGATATTCTTAAACTCAGTAAGATCAAGGGATTTGTAATCATATTTGTAATAGGACTTGCCAAGGATAAAGTAGATTGCTTCAATAAAGCAGAACACCCACATACCAAGTGCAGAAGCAAGGGCCAGTCCCAAAGCTTCCATGTGGAGTTTTTGAACAAATAAAACATTAAGGATCAGGTTAGCTACGATATATCCAACGCTGGCAATAACTGAAAGTCTCTGTTTATTCTCCATGGATAAAAAGATGGTCAGCTGATTGCCGATGATAAAAGGAAGGATTCCCACAGCGTTACCGATAAGGTAGATGTTAAAGATAGGCTGAATCACCTCATCTCTTGTAAAGAAAGAAGTGAGACTAAAGATTCCCATCACCAAAAGAAGTAATGTGAAGATAATAGACAATGCCACAGATAACACAATATCCAAAGTAAAGATGTTCTTTACCTTGGCATGGTCGTTCTGTCCTACGTACTTACCAGCAAGAAAGGCTGCGCCTCCCACAAGAACCGTACTGCAAGCTCCGATCAGCATATTGATAGGACCATAGAGACCCACAGCACTCATGGCATCTACGCCCACATAGTTACTGGCAAAGTAAGTAGATACGATTCCATTTATCGTAACGATTATGGCAAACAATACCTGCACAGGAAGTAACCTTAGCATGGTCCTCTGGATCATCTTAGCATTTGACTTGGCATCCATAATTATCTTCTCTCCTTGCTCTTTAAATAAGCTATTCAAAGACTATAGTCAGATGTTCTTTTTAAGCGTTAAGATGTTACTTCCATCCTTGTATTCGTAATTCACGTCGTCCATGGTCTTCTTGGTCATGAAGATTCCAAGACCTCCGATTTCCCTCTCCTCAGCAGAAAGAGTCACATCCGGATCCTCCTTAGCCAGCGGATCATAAGGCTTTCCGTGGTCTATAAAGGTTATGGATACACAGACCGGATCATCTGATATCTCCACCTGTACCACAGCAATGCCCGTCTCCGGCTTATAAGCGTAGTTTGCGATGTTTACAAAGATCTCTTCCACCGCCACCTCAATCTGCATGGAAGCCTTTGGAGGACAGTCAACGGTGCTTAGCTTATCCTGTACAAAGTCCTGCACCAAAGGAAGGTTATCCACAGTTGCCTCAATCACCAGCTCATTGCAGGTAAATGTAAGGGAATCAGTCTTATCCACCAGCTCTGTCAGCTCTTTTGTCCAAAGATCTATCTCTGCCTTGCCCTTTTCTGTCTCATTGAGCTTTCTTCTGATGGACCTTCTGATCATTCTGGTATAGCCGATGATTCTTGCCTTATCCTCAATGTCCTTAAGCCTGTTCTCATCCTCTGTGCCAAAATAGGCTGCCAAGAACTTCTTCCAGAAGGTAATTCCGGTATCATAGCTGATTCCAAGGAATTTTTCGATATCGTCATGGTCCACCTCGTAGTAGCCCACCATGGCGTTGAATATTGACGCCAGCTCAATGATTGGATGGCCCACAGAAAGGGTATCCATATCTATCAAAAGAACTTCATCGTTCTGTAACTCTAGATTCTTAACATGATAATCACCGTGGATCATGTGATCATCCACAGGAATTGCCTCAATAAGCCTTATAAGCTTAGCTCCCTCTTCCTTTGGAAGGTACTCTGCCGTGAACTTAGCCCAGTTAATGGCTGTTTCTCTGGCATCAGGAAGCTTTCCCTTAGGAACCAGGGTACTGTGAATCTTTTTAAGCATTTTAACGTACTCTTCCACGCACCAGTCCAGTTTATCCGGCTCTGTTGCCAGGATTTTGGAAAAAGATCTGGCATTTAACAGCTCAAACACGGAACCGTAGCTGTCACCAACCTTAACCACGTCATAGGAAATCGCTGTGGGAATACCAAGAACCAGGGCAATCCTGGCCACCTCCCTCTCATGCTTGATATCGTCAAGGGCATCAGGGTTGTTGTACACCTTTACAACATTATCCTGGTCAATACGATAGATAGAGCCGTTGGCACCTCTTCCGATCTGCTCACAGCCCTCAATAGAAACGACTCTGTAGGCTTTCTCCACATCCATCATCTCTGTAAAGCCAGTCATATCAAGAATCTCATAGACCTCAGAGCTTACCCCTGTGATCTTAAGACCCTTATACTGCTTCTTGAGATGAAGAATAATGCGAAGTCCTGCACTGGAAATATATTGAAGAGCAGACGCATTAAGTTCAAGGTCATCACCTTCATAGCCTTCAAGCTTAGATAATATGGAATCTTCAACGTCTTTAGCATTGCCAGAATCAATCCTGTCCTTTAATTCAATGACCATATAATCTCTCCATCCTTTCTGCATCTGCGAAGTCACAAAGTCTACTATTCTAATTTTACCATTCTTTTTGCTTTTATGTTTGGTTTTTCATTTATTTTTTAATGGATACTTATATCATCCTTAGTTTATAATGATACTTAGATAAAAAAGTCTATATTTCGCCAGGATGATTATTATATCTGGTGTTCATAACGGAGGATATACTATGCTTACTAAGGTCCCCGAAGGAACAATTATTCTCAGAGAAAATGAAGTAAATATGGATATGTACAAGATTGTAGACGGCCATGTGGAGGTATACAGTGGCTATGGAACTGATAGTGAGGCTATCCTTAGTGTTCTTGGAAAGGGCTCCTATTTTGGAGAAATCGGACTTCTTGCCCAAAAGCCTGCAATCTATACTGTGATTGCCTATGATGACGTTCTGCTTATGCGAATCACCATGGACGATATAGATGAATACATCAAGGCCAACTATCACGATATCTTCCACATAATGCAGCACATGGCAGAAACCATGTATAATCTCAAGTACTCTATGGACATGGTCATAGGAGATTTCGAGCTTAGAGACAAAGTCTACGAAAAGAAAGAATACAAAGCCTACTTCTCCAAAATGTTTGCAAAGTACAACGTTACCAGCTCTCCTATCACTTCTCCAAAGAGGAATGTCACCTATAAAGAATAGAGGAAGTCACTGGGGACGGTTCTGATTGACTCATTGCAAGCAATGAGTCAATCAGAACCGTCCCCAGTGACTTAGAACCGTCCCCAATGACTTCTTTAAGATTATAGATTTGAATATCCCATAAGGTATGTATCCACTTCCTTAGCGCAGGCGCGACCTTCTGCTATAGCCCACACAACCAGTGACTGGCCTCTGTGCATATCTCCTGCGGAAAAGAGCTTGGTTCCTTCGATGTGATATTTATCAGGCGAAGTTGTGGCAACAGTGCCTCTTGGACCTCTCTCAAGCTTAAAGGCCTCTGCAGCGTAGTCTTCACAGCCTACAAAGCCTGTAGCAATAAGTAAAAGGTCACACTTTATCTTTTTCTCTGTACCCTTAACCTCAGTGAGCTTACCATCCTTAAAGGCAACCTTAACAGTTTCGATTTCCTTGATGTTACCCTTCTTATCGGTGGTTACGCTCTTAACTGTGGTTTCAAATACACGAGGATCCTCGCCATATACGTAGATAGCCTCCTCGTGACCATAGTCGGTCTTAAGGACCTTTGGCCACTCTGGCCATGGGTTACTTGCACTTCTCTCTACCGGAGGCTTAGGCATCATCTCAAGGGCTGTTACACTCTTTGCTCCCTGTCTTATAACTGTACCGATGCAGTCATTACCTGTATCTCCGCCGCCTACGATAACTACGTTCTTACCGGCTGCGTCGATGTAATCACTCTTGATATTGGTAACATAATACTTAAGGCTCTCTACTGTTCTATCCTCACACTCAAGTAAAGTCTTTGTGGTTCTTGTAAGGAAGTCCACAGCATAGTAAACACCCTTTATCTTATCAGGGTCAGCCACAGGAAGAGGCCTTGCCTTCTTGGCACCACAGCATAATACCACAGCGTCAAAGCTATCCAGTAGCTCTTTTGCCTTCTTGTCCTTACCAACGTCGACTCCTGTGTGGAATACAACACCCTCATCCTCCATGAGCTTTCTTCGTCTTTCGATAACTGACTTATCAAGCTTCATGTTAGGAATTCCGTACATGAGAAGACCACCAACACGGTCCTCCCTTTCAAATACTTCAACCAGATGGCCTCTGTGATTGAGCTCATCAGCTACAGCAAGACCTGATGGGCCACTTCCAACTACAGCCACTCTCTTGCCACTTCTGATGGCTGGAACCATAGGCTTAATGTATCCATTTTTGTAGGCTGTCTCCACCAGGAACAGCTCATTGTCATGGACTGTGACTGCATCACCATTCTGACCACACATGCAGGCCTTTTCACAGAGGGCCGGGCAAACTCTTCCTGTAAATTCAGGGAAGTTGCTGGTCTTGTGAAGTCTGTCAAAGGCGTGACTGTCATGTCCTTTGTAAATCTCATCGTTCCACTCAGGGATAAGGTTATGGAGCGGACACCCCGTAACCATTCCTCCTAAGTTAATTGCTGACTGGCAGAAGGGAACTCCGCAGTTCATACATCTTGCGGCCTGCTGCCTTCTCTTATCTGAATCCAGATAGGTGTGGAATTCCTCAAAGTTCTTTATTCTGTCCTTTGGAGGAATATCCCTATTGTTAGTTCTTTTATATTCAAGAAATCCTGTATCTTTTCCCATAACTCTTATCTCCTTAGTTAAGCTCCTTGAAGGCTTCAAGGACTGCGTTTTCGTGATCTATTCCCTGCTCCTCGTACTTGCCAATGGCTGTCAGCATCTTCTGATAGTCGTTAGGTACGATCTTCTTAAAGTCAGGAATAAACTCCTCGAACCTTTCCAGGATCTCTTTTCCAAGCTCTGAATCTGTCTCTTTTACGTAATCCTCCAAAATACCACGAAGCTCTGCTATGTCGTATTTCTCAGTTACTTCGCAAAGAGAAGCCATATCCTTGTTCATTCTAAGATAAAGAGTATGTTCTCTGTCCAGTACGTATGCGATTCCGCCGCTCATACCTGCGGCAAAGTTCTTGCCTGTCATACCAAGGATCACAGCTCTTCCGCCGGTCATGTACTCAAGACCGTGATCGCCGCAGCCCTCAGAAACAGCCACTGCTCCGGAATTTCTTACAGCAAATCTCTCTCCTGCAATACCGCAGACATAGGCCTTACCTGCTGTTGCGCCATAAAGAGCTACATTACCAATGATGATGTTCTCGCTGGCCTTATAAGTAGCCTTCTTCTGAGGTCTTACCACAACCTTACCGCCAGATAATCCCTTTCCAAAGCCGTCGTTGGCATCACCAAACAGGCGCAGTGTAACACCCTTTGGAAGGAAGGCGCCAAAGGACTGGCCGCCGCCACCATTTGCCTTAACCACAATGGAATCATCAGGCAAGGTATTCTTGTAATCCCTTGTAACTCGGCTTCCAAGAAGAGCTCCGAAGCTTCGATCTGTACTGGATACATTAACCTCCATGGAGATCTGCTCAGATCCTTTCTTAAGGCTCTCCTTCCTTTTCTCATATTCAGGAATGAGCACCTTGGAATCCAGAGTCTTCTCAAGACCAAAGTTGTATTCATCCTTAGGATTAAAGTGATTGTTCTTTCTTCCAACATATTCTGGAGCAAGGATCCTTGAAAGATCTGCAGCATCCTTGCATCTTACTGATGGGATGTGTCTCATCTTAAGGCAGTCAGTTCTTCCCACCATTTCTTCAAGCTTTCTAAAGCCCAGCATACTCATGATCTCACGAAGCTGTCTTGCAACAAAGAGCATGAAGTTCATGACGTACTCTGGCTTTCCTGTGAATCTCTTTCTAAGCTCCTCGTTCTGTGTAGCGATACCAAATGGGCAGGTATCCTTTGAGCAGACTCTCATCATCATACAGCCCATACATACAAGTGGCGCTGTGGCAAAGCCAAATTCCTCAGCTCCAAGAAGGGCTGCTATAGCCACGTCTCTACCGGTCATGAGCTTACCGTCGGTTTCAAGAACCACGTGGCTTCTAAGACCGTTATCAAGAAGGGACTGATGGGCCTCACTTACGCCCAGCTCCCAAGGAAGTCCTGCATGGTGCACTGATGAAGAAGGAGCAGCTCCTGTACCTCCGTCATAGCCTGAAATAAGGATAACTGAAGCTCCAGCCTTGGCAACACCAGAGGCAATGGTTCCTACACCTGCCTCAGACACCAGCTTAACTGAAATCCTTGCCTTATCGTTGGCATTCTTAAGATCATAGATAAGCTGCGCCAGATCCTCGATTGAATAGATATCATGGTGAGGTGGTGGTGAAATAAGGGCTACGCCTGGGGTTGAGAATCTTGTCTTGGCAACCCAAGGATATACCTTCTTTCCTGGAAGATGTCCGCCTTCACCTGGCTTAGCACCCTGTGCCATCTTAATCTGGATTTCTTTTGCACTTAAAAGGTACTGGCTGGTAACACCAAATCGTCCTGATGCCACCTGCTTAACAGCGCTATTTCTCTCAGTTCCAAAGCGGGCCTCATCCTCGCCGCCTTCACCGGTGTTGGACTTACCCTGAAGCCTATTCATGGCAATAGCCAGAGTCTCATGAGCCTCCTTGGAAAGAGAACCATAACTCATGGCACCAGTCTGGAAGCGCTTTACGATTTCCTCTTCGCTTTCAACCTCTTCGATCGGCACAGGCTTCTTAGCTGGAACGAAGGATAAAAGAGCTCGTAGGGTATGAGGCTTGTCCTCGTCGTCCACCATCTGGGTGTACTCCTTGAATCTCTCGTAGTCCCCTTCCCTTACAGCTCTCTGGAGGGTCACGATGGTCTTAGGACTGTACATGTGATCTTCCTTGTCATCTCCACTTCTAAGATTGTGGAAGCCGGTAGAATCAAGGGTTGTATCGATAGAAAGTCCCAGTGGATCAAAGGCCGCATTATGTCTAAGTTCCACATCCTCTCCGATTTCCTCGATTCCTATGCCGCCCACACGGCTTGTGGTACCGGTGAAGTACTTATCCACCATCTCCTTAGAAAGGCCGATGGCTTCAAAGATTCTGGCTGACTGATAGGACTGCAGGGTTGAGATACCCATCTTGGCTGCGATCTTAACAACGCCGCCAAGAAGCGCTTTATTATAATCAGCAATAGCTGTGTGATAGTCTTTATCAAGTATTCCAATATCAATAAGCTCTGCAATGCACTCCTGAGCCAGGTAAGGATGAATAGCTCGTGCACCAAAGCCAAGCAGGGTTGCGATCTGATGAACGTCTCTTGGCTCGCCGCTTTCAAGGATAAGAGAAACGGCGGTGCGCTGCTTGGTCCTTACAAGGTGCTGCTCCACTGAGGATACAGCAAGCAGGGAAGGAATTGGCATGTGGTTCTCATCAACGCCTCTGTCTGAGAGGATGATGATGTTGACACCATCTGCAACTGCCCTGTCCACGGATACATCCAGTTGCTCCAAAGCTCTTTCTACAGGTGTGTTCTTATAGTACAAAAGAGATATCTTCCTAACCTTAAAGCCCACCTGATCCAGGGCCTCGATCTTCATAAGGTCAACTCCTGTAAGAATCGGGCTGTTAACCTCAAGAACCCGGCAGTTATCACTCTTTTCTTTTAACAGGTTACCGTCAGATCCGATGTAGACTGTGGTATCTGTTACCACCTTCTCACGAAGGGAGTCAATAGGCGGGTTTGTAACCTGGGCAAAGAGCTGTTTAAAGTAGCAGAACAGCATCTGATGATGATTGGAAAGCATAGCAAGTGGGATGTCAGTACCCATGGAAACTGTAGGCTCAATACCATTCATAGCCATAGGCATGATCTGGTTTTTGACATCCTCGTAGGTGTAACCAAATACCTTGTAGAGCTTATCACGCATCTCCTGGGTATTGGTTGGGATCTTTTTATTTGGAATAGAAAGCTCTCCCAAGTGAAGAAGGTATCTGTCAAGCCACTCTCCGTAAGGCTTTGCCTTTGAGAATTTCTCTTTTACCTCTTCATCTGAGATGATCCTGCCCTCCTTAGTGTCCACAAGGAGCATGTGTCCCGGTGAAAGGCGGGACTTCTTAAGTATTGTCTCCTCTGGAATATCCAGAACGCCAACCTCAGATGCCAGAATAAGTCTGCCATCCTTAGTAACGTAGTATCTGGAAGGTCTAAGGCCGTTACGGTCAAGGGTTGCTCCGAATACGTCACCGTCTGTAAAAAGAACTGCTGCAGGACCATCCCAAGGCTCCATCATAGTTGCATAGTAGTGATAGAAGTCCTTTCTGTCCTTGGCCATGAAGTCATTGTGTTTCCAAGGCTCTGGAATTGTGATCATCATGGCAAGTGGTAGATCCATGCCGTTCATGTAAAGGAATTCCAGTGTGTTATCCAGCATTGCTGAGTCAGAGCCTGAAGAAGCGATGACAGGATATACCTTTCCAAGGTCGTCCCCAAAGGTATCTGATGACATGGTCTCTTCTCTGGCCAGCATTCTGTCGCTGTTACCACGAATTGTATTGATCTCACCGTTGTGAGCGATTATTCTGTATGGATGAGCACGCTGCCATGAAGGTGTTGTATTGGTTGAGAATCTTGAGTGAACCATGGCAATGGCCGTAAGGTAATCAGGAGATACCAGATCCTCGTAGAAATTACGAAGCTGGCCCACCAGGAACATTCCCTTATAGACAATGGTTCTGGATGAAAATGAGCAGATATAGGTATCTTCTGAGGACTTCTCATACTCTCTTCTAAGGCAGTAGAGGCGTCTGTCAAAGTCTATGCCTCTTTCAACATTTGAGGGTCTTTCAATGAAGCACTGACAGATGTGAGGCATGCAGTTCTTTGCCACTTCTCCAAGAATCTCAGGGTGGATCGTAACATCACGCCAGCCAAGAACTTTGAGGTTCTCTTTCTCTGCAATGACTTCCAGCATGCGCTTTGCGAACATTCTCTTCATAGAATCCTGTGGAAAAAAGAACATTCCTATGCCGTAGTCACCTGCGCTCTTTAATGATATGCCAATTTTCTTTGCTTCCTTTGAGAAAAATTTGTGAGAGATCTGCACGAGGATACCGACACCGTCGCCAACTTTTCCGGAGGCGTCTTTACCAGCGCGGTGTTCGAGTTTCTCAACGATAGAGAGGGCATCGTCCAGTACCTTATTATCGGGGGTGCCGTCTATATTGATGACTGCACCTATTCCGCAGGCATCTCTTTCATTCATCCATGGTTCCATTTGTGGGTCTCCTTCCTTTTGCAATCCACCGCATGTTAGCACTGTGAACCGCTAAAGCTTTGAATATACGCCAAATCATGCCTCTGCTCGCGTTTCCTCGTTGTGAGATTCTACGGTTCATATCAGAAAAAAGTCTCATTTCACAGTCGTTCAGAACAATCGACTTTTTTCTGATATTTCACCTAGAATCTCATCAACTCGTGCAAATGCCTCGCATCGACATGATCAGGTGTATCTCCAGAAAGCTTTAGCTCACTTCAAGCGCTAAGCCTCTATTTTTTGCTGGCCTTTGGTATCTGCCTTCCGGCGGGTTGCTTATATAATTCTATTTCTTTTTCAACTTTTTCTTATCTAAGTGAGAAGAGCATCTGTCCGTAGGTAGGATAGCTAAGGTACTTCTCTGGGATGAGGGCTTCTGCCTCATCTGCGTACTTACGAAGCTCGTCCATGTCTGCAAGGACTGTTGCCTGATAGTAAGAAGCTGCCTCAAGGTTCTCTGTAAGACCTTCTGCTGTCTTAGTGTCATCAGAAAGCTTTGTAAGAGCCTGTCCCATCTTGAAGCTTGCATCATCAAGGGCCTTAAGAAGTCCAAGCTCAAGCTTGCAGCTTCCATCTCCAAGAAGTTCCTTCTTCTGAACTACTTCCTTACTAAGATCCTTCTGATAAGCTACGATACCCTCTGTAAGGTCTTTTCTTACCATCTCCTGCATAGTAAGGGACTCGATATGGATTGACTTTGAGTAGTTCTCAAGGAGAATCTCATATCTTGAGTGGATCTCTTCCTTAGTGAAGATGTGGTGTCTTGTGAAGAGATCAATTGACTGATCTGAAATCCAGTATGGCATTGCATCTGGAAGAGACTTAAGGTTTGGAAGTCCTCTCTTTGCTGCTTCCTCAACCCACTCGTCTGTATATCCATTTCCGTTGAAAAGAACTCTCTTATGAGCCTCAAGGGTCTGTCTTAAGATATCCTTGATATTCTTCTTAAGTTCTTCTGGACCGTAGCCTGAAAGCTTAGCGTAGAGCTTTGCAACCTCTTCTGCTACTGCTGTGTTGAGAACGATGTTAGCGTTGGCAACTGATACTGCAGAACCAGGCATACGGAACTCGAACTTGTTACCAGTAAATGCAAATGGTGATGTTCTGTTTCTGTCTGTGTTGTCCTTAGTAAAGTGTGGAAGTACTGTAGCTCCCATAGACATCTGTACCTTTGCAGCGCTCTGATAGTCTGTGCCATCGACTACGCTCTGAAGTACTTCTGCAAGCTCATCACCTACGAAGATTGAGATGATAGCTGGAGGTGCCTCGTTACCGCCAAGTCTGTGATCGTTGCCGGCAGATGCAACAGAAAGTCTAAGGATTGGTGCATACTCATCAACTGCTGCGATTACTGCTGTAAGGAATACTAGGAAAGGAATGTTCTCAGCTGGTGTCTTACCAGGATCAAGAAGATTCATTCCTGTATCTGTGCAAACTGACCAGTTGTTATGCTTACCAGATCCGTTGATTCCCTCGAATGGCTTCTCGTGAAGGAGGCAAGCGTAATTGTGCTTGTCAGCAACCTTCTTCATAACTTCCATTGTGAGCTGGTTGTGATCTACAGCGATGTTAGCTGTCTCAAATACTGGTGCAAGCTCGTGCTGAGAAGGAGCAACCTCGTTGTGCTTGGTCTTTGCTGGAATTCCAAGCTTCCAAAGTTCTTCATCAAGGTCATGCATGTATGCAGAAACCTTAGGCTTAATAACACCAAAGTAGTGATCCTCCATCTCCTGACCCTTGGTCGCTGGCGCACCAATAAGTGTTCTACCTGTGAGAAGAAGGTCTTTTCTCTTCTTATAGAAATCCTTGTCAATAAGGAAATATTCCTGCTCTGAACCGATTGTTGTGCTTACTCTGGCAACATCCTTGTATCCGAGAAGATGAAGCATCTTAACTGATTCTTCAGAAAGAGCTTCCATAGATCTAAGGAGAGGTGTCTTTTTATCAAGAGCTTCTCCGCCGTAAGAACAGAAGGCTGTTGGAATGTATAAAGAGCCGTCTTTGATAAATGCTGGTGATGAAGGATCCCATGCTGTATAGCCTCTAGCCTCGAATGTTGCTCTAAGACCGCCACTTGGGAAGCTTGATGCATCAGGCTCGCCCTTTACAAGCTCTTTTCCTGAGAACTCCATGATGATTGTTCCGTCATCACTTGGTGAAATGAAGCTGTCGTGCTTCTCAGCTGTAAGGCCTGTCATAGGCTGGAACCAGTGTGTGAAGTGTGTTGCACCGTTCTCGATTGCCCATTCCTTCATAACTGCTGCAACGCAGTTAGCCACATCAAGCTCAAGATGTGTGCCCTTTTCTATTGTCTTGTGAACTGCCTTGTAAATGTCCTTTGGAAGGCGTTCTCTCATGATCTTGTCGTTGAATACTAAGCTTCCAAACTCCTCTGTAAGTTTTCCTGCTTCTATCATTTTTCATTCCTCCTAAATTGTATTTATAATCTACTCTACTCCTGGATATCCACTAAATTCGACAAAACCTCATTAAGTGGATCCCAGAGGTTCGCACTAGGCTCGAAAATACCTCGCCAAGTGCTCTACTCTCCGCTAGCCCCATAATTGGCAAGCACACGAGCTGAAGGATCTGTTACATTGCAGCCCTTCCAGCTCTTATTTGGCATCCAGAAATCTTTTACCATCTCTGACTGACCTTCGTAGTACTTCTCAAAGATCTCTCTATATAGAAGCGATTCCTTTGTAAATGGAGTCGCATGTGTATACTTCTTTCTGCGGATCTCATATTCTGCGTAGCTGTACTTAGCATCTGCATACTCCATAAGATCATCTCTAAGTGAATGTCCCACTGCATCAGAAAAGGCTGCCTTTTCTCTCATGAGAATCGACCTTGGAATAAGTTCATCCTTTTCAAAGGCCTTACGTAAAAGAAATTTGCCGATTCCGTAGGTGTTGAGCTTCTTGTTTGGATCAATGCTCATGCAGTAGTCCACAAAATCCAAATCTCCAAATGGTACTCTTGCCTCAAGACTGTTAACGCTTATGCATCTGTCAGCTCTAAGCACATCGTACATGTGGATCTCTCGGATTCTCTTTTCTGCCTCCTGCTGGAAAGCCTCCGCTGAAGGAGCAAAATCCGTGTACTTGTAACCAAAGATCTCATCTGATATCTCCCCAGTAAGGATTACCTTGATATCAGTGTTCTCGTGGATCCATTTGCACAACAGGTACATTCCAATGGAAGCCCTTATTGTGGTGATGTCATAGGTTCCAAGGGCCTTGATAACTGGCTCAATGGCTTCCACCACATCCTTTTGTGAAATGATAACCTCGTGATGATCACTTCCTATATAATTTGCAACCTCCCTTGCATACTTAAGATCGATTGCATCTATATCCATTCCAATCGCAAAGGTCTGAAGAGGCTTGTCTAAGATCTTAGCCGCTACGCCGCACACCAGCGATGAATCAAGACCTCCTGATAAAAGAAATCCCACAGGCGCGTCAGCATCAAGTCTCTTTTCAATACCCTTGTAGAGCTTGTCGTGAATCTTAGTGGTAATGGTTTCTAAGCTGTCAAAAGAAATCTCTTTTACCTTAGCCAT
This sequence comes from Butyrivibrio proteoclasticus P6B7, assembly GCF_000622085.1. Lineage (GTDB taxonomy): Bacteria > Bacillota > Clostridia > Lachnospirales > Lachnospiraceae > Butyrivibrio > Butyrivibrio proteoclasticus_A. The sequence continues at coordinate 6,038 of NZ_JHWL01000004.1, read as the reverse complement.
ATCTCTATAGCAGACAAACTCGCCATCCTTGTAGTAATGTCCTGGAGGGAAAGGCATTATCCTCTTACACACTCCAGTCAGGTTCTTGGGTTCTGAGGCAAATAAAATGTATCCCTCATCGTCGTAGCCATAGTACAAAGGCCTGATTCCTATCGGATCCCTTGCTGCTATGAACTCATCCTTCTCTCCGTCATAGATGACGCAGGCAAACTCTGCATCCAAAAGAGCAAACATACTTGTTCCAAGCTTTTCATATAGAGGAAGAAGTATCTCGCAATCACTGTCACTCTTGAACGAATAGCCAAGAGAAATCAGATACTCTTTCAAAGCTCTAAAGCCGTACAGCTCTCCATTACATACCACGTAATTATTATTAAGATTAAAAGGCTGCATTCCATTTTCATTAAGCCCCATAATTGAAAGGCGATTAAATCCAAGATATCCTCCTTCTACCCTAATAACCCTGCTCATGTCAGGTCCGCGGGAAGCTGTTCTTTGAAGCAGTTCTTCAAAGGCTTCCTGCGAAATCGACTTACGTGCATATGTAAGTATTGCGCACATACTGCTACCTCCTAATAATTATTCTTATTCCCGGAGTGGAGAAGTTGTGAGTGTATATAAGCGAAGCATTTGATCGAGCTGATGAAGTCCAAGGTGAAATATCAGAAAAATGTCGAGTGTTCCGAATACAATGAGATGAGACATTTTTCTGATATGAGCCGATGGAATTCACAGCGAGGAAACGTGAGCTTAGATACACTCTCACTTCTTCAGCGCGGGATTAGTAACATTTACTCAACGTCAGCCAGTGCAGCTGCGCCTTCTTCTCCAGTGCGGATCTTGACTACGTTGTCGAGAGAATATACGAAGATCTTTCCATCACCGATGTGGCCGGTGTAAAGAGCCTTCTTGGCAGCCTCGATAACATCCTCAACTGGGATCTTACTAATAACAACCTCAAGCTTAATCTTGGGAAGGAGAGTGGCATCCATCTCGACTCCACGATACATTTCGCCAGAACCTTTCTGGACGCCACATCCCATGACTTGAGTAACAGTCATTCCGGTAACACCAAGATCGTTCATTGCACGTCTTAACTTATCGTACCGGGACAACTTAGCGATAATGACAACTTTATGAATACCTGATTCTGTATGTACAGGTGCTGCTACTACTGGAACTGAAGCCTTCTTCTGAATCTCAGAAGCTGCCTCGTATTCGCTGACACCAAGATCTGTATTTTCGTTAACTGCCATGTTAAGAGTGTTGGAAACATCCATGATGGCAAATCCTGAATAAGCTGATGCAAGACCATGCTCTGTAGAATCAAGACCAAGGATTTCCTCTTCCTCTGAAACACGAAGGCCCATAATAGCCTTAATTGCGAAGAATGTGATTGTGATTGTAACTGTTGTCCAAGCTGCTACTGCTGCAAAGCCAACAATCTGAATTCCAAGAAGCTTAAATCCGCCGCCGTAGAAAAGACCTGTCATCTCGTTGCCAGCTGCATCTGCGATTGAATAGCCAGGAGCTGTGTTTGTTGCAAAAAGACCTACAGCGATTGTTCCCCAGATACCGTTTAAGCAGTGAACTGCTACAGCACCAACAGGATCATCAACGTGAAGCTTGTAATCAAGGAACCAAACACCGAAGCAAACCAAAAGACCTGCAACGATACCAATTACGATTGCGCCAAATGCATCTGTTACATCGCAAGGAGCTGTGATAGCTACAAGACCAGCAAGAGAAGCGTTAAGACACATAGAAACATCAGGCTTACCATACTTAACCCATGTGAAGATCATACATGTTACAGTTGCAAGAGCTGGAGCAATAGTTGTTGTTACAAATACTGATCCAAGCTGCTCGATTGATGTGCAGGCTGCACCGTTGAATCCGTACCAGCCAAGCCAAAGGATGAATACACCAAGAGCTGCAGCTACAAGGTTGTGACCAGGGAAAGCATTGACCTTTGTGATCTTTCCGTTCTTATCTCTTTCGAACTTACCAATACGTGGTCCAAGGATTGCTGCACCGATAAGAGCTGAGATACCGCCAACCATGTGAATACATGTAGAACCTGCGAAATCATGGAAGCCCATATTTGCAAGGAATCCACCGCCCCATGTCCAATGAGCTTCAATAGGATAAATAACTGCTGAGATAACTGCCGAGTACACACAATATGAAATGAATTTTGTTCTCTCAGCCATGGAACCTGAAACGATTGTTGCTGTTGTTGCACAGAATACCAAGTTAAATACGAAATTTGACCAGTCGAAGTTTGCATAGTTTGTGAAAATGTCAAAGCCAGGTCTTCCGATGAGACCAGCCATATCTTCACCAAGAAGCAGACCAAAACCGATAAGAATAAATACTACAGTACCAATACAGAAGTCCATCAGATTCTTCATGATGATGTTTCCTGTATTCTTTGCTCTTGTAAAGCCGGCCTCGCACATGGCAAATCCTGCCTGCATCCAGAATACAAGGGCTGCGCCAATTAAGAACCAGACGCCGAAAACGCTTGAATTTATAGAACTTAAGATTTCCTCACTCATACACTTTTTCTCCTCTCCTGTTTCACATGGCAGTTAAAAGAAATATCTTTTTAAACAAAAAGCGACGCAACAGGCACGCTACGAATCCGCAGCATGATGCCCCATTGCATCGCTTTAGTTTATATGCCTGAATACATGTATACAGATGACCTTATGCCATCCCCCAGGAGTATGCATCCAGACGTCTTTTCAATTTCAAAACATACCGTGTGATAAACAAAAAGCGCCTTAGAGTGTTATCTCTAAGACGCCGTTGTCTTTATAGTTTGTTATATTACTCTTACAAAAGTACACTGTCAATAACTTTTTTCAGAATTTTTTTTCTTTGTAAGTCATTGGGGACGGTTCTGATTGACTTACTTTACATACTCGCACCAAAAAACGTATAATTGTTATTGCAAAGGTGTTTGATTTACAGGAGAAAGCCTATGAAAGACGATCTTGCATTAATCGCACTTGAATCTTATATTACCCGTGGCACTAAGATTGACCACATTCTTAAGGAATGGCGAGGAGGAGATACCTTCCTTGTTCCATGTAAGTGTCCTCGTTTTGCCAGTGGCGAAGCCAAGGGCATCATCGTTGATTCCATCAGAGATAAGGACGTATATATTTTAGTGGATGTCAGCAACAACTCCATCCGCTACGAGATGGACGGTGAGCTTAACCGCATGTCCCCTGACGACAACTACCAGGACCTTAAGCGCATTATCGCTGCCTGCAACGGAAAGGCTAAGAGGATCACTGTTGTTATGCCATTTCTCTATGAAGGCAGACAGCACCGTAAGATCCTACGCGAGTCCCTGGACTGCGCTGTTATGTTAAAAGAGCTAGAGGCTATGGGCGTAGATTGTCTGGTAACCTTCGATGCCCATGATCCAAGAATGCAGAACGTGGTGCCTCTTAAGGGAATTGAGAACGTCTCTCCTGCCCTTCAGTTTACTCAGGTTCTCCTTACAGAATACGAGGATATTCAAATAGATCCTGAGCACCTTATGTTCATTGCTCCTGACGAGGGCGCTGTTGAGCGCGTTGTATTCATGGCCTCCGTCTTTGGAGTTGATATAGGAATGTTCTACAAAAGAAGAGACTATGCCAACATCGTTAATGGCTCCAACCCTATCGTTGCCCATGATTTCTGCGGTCGCGACCTAAAGGGCATGGATGTTATCGTAGTTGACGACATGATTGCCTCCGGCGGCAGCATCATCGATGTGTGTGCTCAGCTTAAGATAAGGGGCGTTAAGAGGATCTTTATCTTCGCCACCTTTGGTCTATTCTCCAGTGGCTTTGCCAAGATCGATAAAGCCTACGAGACAGGCCTTTTTGATAAGATCTTCACTACCAACCTGGTCTACCAGAAAGAGGAGCTTCTTAACAGGGAATATTACTACAGCGTCAATATGAACCGCTACATTGCAGCCATCATCGACAACCTGAATAAGAACAACTCCATGACACCACTGGTTAAGCCAGAGAAGCGTATGCGTGAAACCATTGCAAATTACGTGCCAATCATAAAGACTTGATTCTCTCCATAGCCTCGATGGTTCTCTGTCTGTCACCGAAGGCTGTGAGACGGAAGAAGAGCTCTCCGCTTGGTCCAAAGCCTGAGCCTGGTGTTCCTACCACATTGGCCTTTTCAAGAAGGAGGTCAAAGAACTCCCAGCTGGTCATGTTGTCCCTTGTCTTAAGCCAGATGTATGGGGCATTTACGCCGCCTGATACCTGGTATCCCATTTCCTTAAGGCCATCATAGATGATCTTGGCATTTCCCATGTACCATGCGATCTGATCCTTGATCTGCTTCTGGCCCTCCTCTGAATATACTGCTGCACCTGCCTTCTGAACAATGTATGGAGCTCCGTTGTACTTGGTTCCATGTCTTCTTGCCCACAGCGGCCACAAAGCCTCTCCGCCAGCCTTAAGCTCTTTTGGCACAACTGTAAATCCAAGTCTGAGCCCAGTAAATCCTGCGGTCTTGGAAAAAGATCTAAACTCGATAGCACACTCCTTGGCACCGTCGCACTCATAGATGCTGTGAGGAACGTCATCTTCAGAGATATAGGACTCATAGGCAGCATCATAGAGAATGATAGCCTGGTTCTTGCGTGCATAATCAACCCACTTCTGAAGCTCATCCTTCTTCATTACAGCTCCAGTTGGGTTATTAGGAAAGCACAGATAGATAAGATCCGGAGTCTCCTTAGGAAGCTCAGGCATAAAGCCATTTTCCTCTGTACATGGCATGTAGATCACGTTAGAAAAACGCATTGTGGCTTCGTCATATTCTCCGCATCTTCCAGCCATAACGTTAGAATCCACATATACAGGATAAACAGGATCGCACACCGCAATCTTATTATCAAGCGCAAAAATCTCCTGAATATTACTGCAGTCGCTCTTAGCTCCGTCAGATACAAAAATCTCATCAGCCGCTATATCACAGCCCCTTGCCTTATAATCCTTTTCAGCAATTGTATTCCTAAGGAACTCATATCCAAGATCTGGAGCATATCCCTTGAATGTGTCCTTGTTTCCCATTTCATCAACTGCACTATGGAGCTCTTTTATAATCTCTGGAGCAATTGGCTGAGTAACATCACCAATTCCAAGCCTAATAATGTCTGCTTCAGGATGCTTTTCCTGAAACTCTCTTACCTTCCTTGCTACAGTAGAGAACAAATAGTTGCCAGGAAGCTTTAAATAATTGTCATTAACCTTAACCATAATTAACCTCTATTCTTATATATTATTTATTAACCATTTGAGCATAGGCGCATAAAAATAGGCGCCTTGAACTAAATGTCCAAGACGCCCTTGCCTTTTACAAAGTACAGATTACAACAATCACTTTACTTTGTCAAAGTTATCGGTACTCAGATATTATGGTATTTCAACTAAATTCACACCATTAAAATAGTCATAAATAGTTTTATATTTTGGTTCGATAACCCATTCGCCTTTATTATTCACAAAACCAAATAAATCATTTTCATCTTTTGCTGATGCAAGTCCATTATCAGAAAATCCACCAAGAAATTTAAAAGATGGTTCTATCACAAAATTGCCACTATGATCTATACATCCATAAAGCCCGTCTATTTCAACAGATGCATATCCGTTTTCAAACTCGTTAGCAAAATCAAAACTATAATCTGTCAATGCTTTTCCACTTTTATCGAAATATGCATATTTTCGATCATCATTTCTTACAACAGTAAAGCCTTCAGAAAAAATATATCCATCAATATCTATTACTTCTGTTCCTTTAGTATCTATAAAAAATGATCTTCCATTTACATAAACTGGTGCAACACCATCATTAAAATCAAAAGCTGTATCGTATATCTCTGAAATAACAATATCGCCATTTATATCAATATAACCATATTTCCCATTCTTACCTTTAACAACAGCTAATCCATCTTTTGAAAACGAACTTGCACCATAGAACTTTGGCTCAATTATCACTTC
>NZ_JHWL01000003.1 GCF_000622085.1 Butyrivibrio proteoclasticus P6B7 | reverse complement strand
AACAGCCGTTTCCAACTGTTATCCCCCAGTATGAGGCAGGTTGCCCACGCGTTACTCACCCGTCCGCCACTAAGATTTAACAAGAATCCGCCGAAGCCTCATCAGCGTTAAATCTCCGTTCGACTTGCATGTGTTAGGCACGCCGCCAGCGTTCATCCTGAGCCAGGATCGAACTCTCACGTTAAAAAGTTTGATCTGACCAGAACTAAAGCTTGGCTTTTTGTTCTGTCCGTTATTTACTAATTTGTTCTGAATAAATTCTCTTGGAATTTTTCAGGGTTGCATTACTGTTTATTTGTCAATGTGCTTTGTTGTTGTAGCTCTCAGCCGCAACTCATTTAGAATACCACAGCTTTGAATATCTGTCAACAACTTTTTTAAAAAGTTTTTTGTTTTTTCTGGATCAGCGAATACTACAATTGCTACAATCCGCTTGTAGCTTGATGTTCGCTCCCTCACAGCGGGTAAGTAATACTATAGCACTACTTTTTTTTGAATGCAACAACTTTTTTATTTTTTTATAAAACTTTTTTGAATTAGCTCAAAAAGCTGTCTCCATACCGTCATAACGGATGATATTATTCCGATACCGGTTATGTATTCTACTATATAAATAATAACCAGGGCCTCTACGAAACCAAGCACCATTCCAAAGAGTCTGTCTATACCTCCAAGTATTGGGATAGTCTTGATCTTCTTAAATGCATCAGCAATAGCCATCATTACTTTATAGATGATAAATGCTATTACAAGATACCCTATCTTAGGAATTATGCTGCCAAGATTATTAGTAAGGATTCCGCCTACAATTCTCATTACGTAGTAGACCGCAGCGAAGGACGCCATGGCAGCAATAAGGCCTGCCGCTTCAGCGAACAGGCCATTGTTAGCTCCATATGACATTCTCCACATAAACAGGCATATCACTACTATGGTAATTACCAATTGTGAAATATCAAAACCAAACAATGTATGCTCCTTTATTTTAATGTCATAGTCTGCAAGTTACTTGGTGTAACAAGCATGAATTTACTTCTTACTGCTGTTGGGATCATGGTTCGAACCGGAGTAGTAAACTCTCCATGGAATTTAACATGTCCCGTCATATCCTGAATGATGCACTCATCTTCATTATATATAATGATCTGTTTATTATTAAAAATAATCTCGGAATACTCTATATCAAAATATGAAGTTAGTGTCAGGTTACCAGCAGTATCATATACCTGTAACCTGTATGCGCCATCTTCAGTACTGTTAGGAAATACAAGTCCAACATATGACTCGTTGAAATAAACTGATCGAACTTCTTCTGATCCAGTAAAGCTCTCCGACTTACTGACAGGCTTCTGATTACCAGAATAGAACATTATTCTGTCGTCTGATACTGCAAAGGCTGCACTTCCATTCATAAACTGAACATAAGGAACCACAACTCCGGAGTAGTCATAGCTGCTGACAAAATTATCAGTATAGTTCTGTCCGACAGATCCAAAATTAAAGAAGGCCACTCTGGTCTTAAGATCTCCATTTTCCGTAGATAGATACGATACACATAGCAGTTCTCCATTGGGAGAAAGGCTGATGCTTATTGGATATCCACTGTCCTTCATTGTAGTCTTAAAGTTGACCAGCATATTACCTACTGAATCATATATGTATATCCAGGTAACATCTGTGCCATCAAGAACTGCTGCCACTACTCCATTCGATGCCACACAGAAGTCTCTTATAGGAAGGTTAGTATCAATCTCCCCAAGAGCTCCACCAGTGTTGTTTACATAAATGTTGTGACCGTTATAGTCGCCTATAGCCACTACATTCTCGCATGTGTGTGCAATAGGGCTCTGCATCTCATAGGTCTGATTCCAAAGAACTTTGCCCATAGAGTCAAGACAGCTAACACCGTCCTTACTGTATTGAACCATATATCCACTAAGGCTTATAACCTTGGAGTCAGCACCATTTGTAATAGTAGTGGTGTCTGAAATAACAGATTCAGAGTATTCTTTATCTCTCCAACTAATGTATATGGTTGCCACAAGAACTGCCGTTATAGCAACAATGGCAACTGTCCTAAAGAAAACAGCAAGCTTATGATTTCGAATCTTCTCTTTGTAGGATGTATTGTCGGAATCATCATTATTCAATTTGCTAACGTAGGAACTAAAGTCGCGAACTACCGCCAATATTCATACCTCCAAAGATAACCCATTATGAAAACTGATATACAGTCACTGTATCATACTCTCTATCAGGTCCAAAAACAGGGCTTGGGAATCCTGGCTCGTTGACTGAGTTAGGATAATACTGAGTCTCTAAGCAGAATCCATCACGTGCTGAGTACTTAGTATTCTCTTTTCCAAAGTCACTCTTAACAAAGTTACCAACATACAACTGGATTCCAGGAAGAGTTGTTGAGCACTTCAAAACAATTCCTGTATCAGGAGATTCAACTACTGCTGCCTCACGAAGCTCTCCCTCTTTACCATCTACACAGAAGTTATGGTCATATCCGCCCACACACTGAAGCTGCTCTACGTCTGCCTCGATATCCTGTCCAATTGTCTTAGGGGTAGTGAAATCAAAAACAGTTCCAGCTACATCTGCCAGCTCGCCAGTTGGAATAGCTGCAGAATCAATGACTGGTGTGAACTTAGATGCATCAAGTTTAAGTGTATGGTTAAGAATCTTACCAGCTGAATGTCCGCTAAGGTTGAAGTATACATGGTTAGTCATGTTAATTAGAGTCTTAGCATCGCTGGTAGCATGATAATGAAGCTTAAGGTTATTGTCTTCATCAAGAGAATAAGTAAGTGAGAATACTCTGTTACCTGAGAAACCAAGATCTCCATCCTCAACCTTAAGAGTAAACTTAACGTAATCATTTCCTTCCTCAGCATCCCAAACTCTCTTGTGGAATCCGTTGTTCATATCTGTGTGAAGATTGTTTGGTCCATCATTAACTGGAAGAACAAACTCTTTTCCATCTATAGAATACTTAGCGTTGGCAATTCTGTTAGCTGTTGGTCCAACTGTAGAACCAAGGAAACAATCGTTGTTAAAATACTGCTTGTAGTCATCAAATCCAAGTACCACATCCACCTTCTTGCCATCCTTTGTAGGAACAAAGATGTTCTTAATAGTACAACCATAGTTGAGGACTACAGCCTCCATTCCGCGCTCGTTAGTAAGGTGATACGCATATACTGGAGCTCCGCTTTGTGTCTCGCCCAAAAATTCTCTTTTCACTGCCATTTCCCTTATCCTCCTTATGTCATATACAAATGCTATAGTTCTGTTCTGCCTTCCAACGCCCTAAGAAGGGTAACCTCGTCAATGTACTCAAGATCTCCACCAACAGGAACTCCACTGGCAATTCTGGTTACCTTGATTCCCGTAGGTTTAATGAGTTTACTTATATACATTGCAGTTGTTTCGCCCTCAAGGCTGGAGTTGGTGGCAATAATAACTTCATCAACATCCTCTGTCTGCAAACGCTGCATCAATTCTGTAAGTCTGATATCGCCAGGCCCTATACCAAGCATAGGAGAAATAGCACCATGTAGAACATGGTATACACCCTCGAACTTGCCGGTCTTCTCATATGCTGCAAGGTCTCTCGCGTTCTCAACCACCATGATTGTCTTGTGATCACGGTTTGCGTTGCTGCAAATAGGGCAGATGTCTTCATCCGTCAAAGTACAGCAAACCTTACAGTAATGAACATTCTCCCTGGCAGATACGATAGAGTCTGCAAGCTTTTGCACTCTATCCTTAGGAAGATTGATGATATAAAAAGCCAATCTCTGAGCAGACTTCCCGCCTATGCCAGGAAGCGCTGCCAGTTCATCGATAAGCTTATTGATATGTCCACTATAAAGCTCCATTAGAATGGAAATCCTCCACCAAGACCGCCTGTCATCTTGTTCATCATAGCTCCGCTCTCTTCCTCAGCCTGTTTCATAGCCTCGTTGACAGCTGCTACGATCATATCCTGCAACATCTCAACATCATCTGGATCTACTGCATCTGGAGAAATTGTGATGCTCTTTAAAGTCTTGTTTCCAAAAACAACGGCCTCTACTGCTCCGCCGCCAGCCTTAGCTGTAAATTCCTTGGTCTCAAGCTCCTTCTGGCTCTCCTCCATCTGTCTCTGCATTCTCTGAGCCTGCTTCATTAAATTTCCCATGTTACCAGGCATTCCGCCACCTGGAAATCCACCTCTTTTTGCCATTTTTAATTCTCCTTTTCTTCGTCTTCCGTGACTATATCAAAATTTATAGCCTGAAGATTAACATAATTCTCTTCGAAGTTCTGCTCTGGTTCCAAAAATCTCGTTTCAAATTCAATATGCTTTCCTATTGATTCATCGAGGAAAGTTTGTAATTCCTCCGCAGAGTCTCCATTTGAGTATTTATCTGATAACTGCTTATTGTCAAATACAATCTGCAATCTATCATCGTTTCCAAGACTCAGTCTGGCTTTTTGCAGATAAGTCTTCATTGGGTTGTCCATTCTGGCAAGTATTCTAGACCAGTTATCAACCACCTTCTTAACATCATCAGGAACTGCCTTTTCCAGAACTTTCTTAGGCTTTGGAGGCTGCCCTGTTGCTGCCAAAGTGCTGGCAACAGCGATGCTTCCATTCTGAATGCCCTTTAAAAGCTTGGCATTTTCATGATCGTGCTGCTCCAGAATTCTAATTCTATCTTCAAAGGCATCCTCTGACTCTTCCATCTGAGGCTTGCACATCTTGATAAGCGTGATCTCTATAAGTATTCTCTTCTGGGTTGCATACCTAAGCTGAGATGACAACTCTGAAAAGATTCGGATAAATCTAATTACTGTGTCTGTATTGGCGCCACTGGCCTGCTCTTTTAACGCCTTAAGGTTATCAGAGGAAATGTCCACAACATCCTCCATCTGGTCTGAAGCCTGAACAAGCATGATGTTCCTTAAGTACCAGACGAAGTCATTAACAAACTGTGAGAGCTCTCGTCCCTGGATGACAATATCTGCCAGAATCTTTAGGGCGTCATTGGCGTTCTGCTCATATAGGGCGGAAAAGAGCTTACTAAACACCTCTGTGTCTACGGCTCCAAGAACTCCAAGAACCTTGTCATAGGTCAGTTCCTCTCCATAATTAAAAGCTACGCACTGATCCAATAAACTAAGGGAATCTCTCATGGATCCGTCAGCTGTCTTGGCTATATATCTAAGGGCCCTGTCCTCGACCTTGATTCCTTCTGAGTCAACTACCTGACGAAGTCGTCCTTCTATAGTATCTATGGTGATCCTATGGAAATCGTATCTCTGGCATCTTGAAAGGATCGTAATAGGAATCTTCTGAACCTCTGTAGTTGCCAGTATGAAAAGAACATATGACGGAGGCTCCTCCAAAGTCTTAAGAAGCGCATTAAAAGCACCGGTGGATAACATATGTACCTCATCGATGATGTAAACCTTCTTTTTACCTTTGGTTGGAGAATAAGAAACTTCGTCTATGATTTCTCTGACATTATCCACGCCATTGTTGGAAGCAGCGTCAATCTCGATAACATTCATGCTGTTGCCTGCTGCGATCTCTTTGCACATCTCGCATTCACCACAGGGGCTTCCGTCAATCGGATGCTCGCAGTTAACTGCCTTGGCAAGAATCTTCGCAACAGAAGTCTTACCTGTTCCGCGCGTTCCGCAGAACAGGTAAGCATGTCCAACTCTATCTGATTTAATCTGATTCTTGAGCGTGGTAACTATATGATCCTGGCCCTTGACGTCCTCAAAGACCGGTGGTCTGAATTTCCTGTAAAGTGCTACATAACCCATTAAAACTACTCCGCAAACAAAACTTCTTGTAAATTAGTCCCCAAAGCATACTCCAAGGGTCTTGGCTTCCTTGATGATGCTTGCATCTGGTGATACATATTTGAGCTTACCTGCAATATCCTTAAGAGGAACCTTGACAATCTCACGATTCTTGTAAGCAACCATGAAGCCATATTCCTTATTAAGAATAAGCTGGCCAGCCTCTGCTCCAAGACGAGAAGCAAATACTCTGTCGTATGGATCAGGAGCTCCACCTCTCTGCATGTGGCCTGGAACAGTAACACGAACCTCGTGTCCAGTCTTCTTCTCGATAGCTTCTGCAATCTCGTAGGATACTGATGGATACTTGTAATTAGCCATCTTCTCCTTGTATTCCTTCTTAGACAGCTTGGCATCCTTCTTGGAAATAGCACCCTCTGCCACAGCTATGATAGTAAATCTGCTGCCTCTCTTATCTCTTGACTCGATAGCCTTGCAGATCTTGTCAATATCATAAGGTATCTCTGGAATAAGGATAACGTCCGCACCACCTGCAATTCCTGCATTAAGTGTAAGCCATCCTACCTTGTGTCCCATGACTTCAATTATGAAAACTCGGCCATGAGAATCTGCAGTTGTATGAATATTATCGATAACATTGGTGGCAACATCTACTGCACTCTGGAAACCAAAGGTCATATCTGTGCCCCAAAGGTCATTATCTATAGTCTTAGGAAGTGAAACTATATTAAGTCCCTCTTCACTGAGAAGGTTAGCGGTCTTCTGAGATCCATTACCTCCAAGAACCACAAGACAATCAAGCTGAAGCTTGTAATAGTTCTGCTTCATAGCCTCAACCTTATCAAGGCCGTTCTCATCAGGTTCTCTGATGGTCTTAAAAGGTGTTCTTGAACTACCAAGGATTGTGCCACCCTTAGTAAGAATTCCAGAAAAATCCTTGGAAGTCAGCATACGGAAATCGCCATAGATCAGTCCTCTATAGCCATTCTTAAATCCATAGAACTCAACTTCTTCGCCGCTGTGCGCAATACACTTAACAACGCCGCGCATTGCTGCATTCAAAGCTTGACAGTCACCACCACTAGTCAACATACCAATTCTCATCATGTGAAAAGGCCTCCTTTGAATCATCAATTTTGTAAATGCACACTACTAACAATTATACAAAATAATACCGTCAATGCCAAGTAAGACGCATTGACGGTGGCTATCTAAAAAAGTATAATTAAACTCTATTTGGAGTTGTACCCAAGTGGTTGAAGGGTCCGGATTCGAAATCCGGTAGGTCGGCTCGTCCGGTGCAGGGGTTCAAATCCCCTCAACTCCGTTTCTGTTAAAAAGAAAACTTGAGCACCTGCTCACTTATCTGTCTATAGGTTCCTCTCGGAATCTTGAAATCAGCACCATTTTCCATAATTATAGAATCCTTGGTAATCTTAAGGACCTTCTTAAGGTTAACTATGCTCTTTACACCAAGGGAATAGAAGTAGGGCTCTGCCAGCTCACTGATCATCTGCTGCATGGTTCCCCTGACAAGGTAGCTGTTAGTACTGGTCACAATTCTCTTATAGTGATCCTCTGATTCTATGTACAATACGTCATCTACAAGAACCTTGGTTATCTGACCTCCATCCTTAAAAGATATATATCTGGCCACTTCCTCAACGCACACCCTGTCCATGGCGTCAAAGAAATCCTCCCTAAAAATAGGCTTTTCAAGATAATGAACCGCCTTGATTCTAAAAGCCTCCTTGTAGAAAGCATTTGAAGAAGTCATGAAGATTATATGAGCCTTGTCATTCTTTTTCCTGATGGCTTCAGCCAGTTCAATTCCATTCATCTTGTCGATGTAGATATCCAGGAAAAAGATATCATAAACCTTCTTCTCCATAGCTCCAAGAAGGTCTATTGAAGCGCCAAAAACATCCACATCAAATTCTGAATGTGGATGTTCACTGATATACTCCTTTAAAAGCCCTGCCGCCTCAGCAGCAGAGCTTTTTTCATCATCACAGATTGCTATTTTGTACATAGTCCCCAACTTTTTTTCTTTTACCCCTTAAAGTCTATGTTCTGACCAACGTAAGTCTCCTCTTTGGTCATAACGCTGTCTGCTCTTAGATTGAAATTGTAGGCTTCAATCTTACTCTTAAGTTCCTCGATAGAATTGGCCATGATTATCTCAACATCATCGTCATTTTCTATCTCGTCAAAGCTTTTGGCTTTTTCAGTAGCCTTTTCTTTTAGCTTCTCGAGCTGTTCCTCTTTCTGCTCTTTCTTCTCGGCCTTTTTCTCAGCTTCTTTCTTGGCAGCTCTTTTCTCTGCAAGCTTCTCAGTCATAGCCTGAGAGGACTTCTGCATTACTGCGAAGAAAGATGCGGTGCCGTTGTCATTAACCTGCATTCCTATTGCCTTTACATTACCCTGCTGCTCGGCAATGGACTTAAGTGCAGGCATCTGAGTTGCAGCCTGAGCGATAAGCCCTTCGTACTTAGCTCTGTAATTCTCATCGGTGGCCATTCTCTCAATCTTCTCCTCATCGATGAGAACCACCATCTTGTTGGAATTGCCAAAAGAGCTGGCGTTCTGCTTGGCATAGTCCTTCATGTCCTTACTCACAAGGACAAAATCCATATTGGAATATTTCTTTTTAAGCTCCTCATAGTACTTGGCGCCAGTTTCACTAAGCTGCGCCTTTCCTATGGTCTTTCCATAATTACCAGTCTTAACGCCGTTAGTCTCTTTAGTTCCCGCAGCCTTGGCTGCGTCATAAGCGTTTTGTCCATTAGCAACGATTTCAGATACACTCATGGTTCCCTCCATTTCCTTGATACTTAGATATCAATAGCTTCCCTGCGCACGTATACCTACTCGCTTAACCTACTGGTTCTCCAGTCTTGGAACTATATGCAGAAATTTCAATAACTTCCTCGGTTTCATATAGTATCTTTGAAAAAATAACCTGGTTTTGCTTTTTGTCATATTCTTTTCTGTATATATATCGGACATTTTCCTCTAAAACTTCACGGTCTCCGTACCAAAAATCACAATTTTGTGCAATTGGATCATCCACCTGATACTCGGCGATCTTGTTAGATACCTCGTCAGAAATCTTATAATCAGAATCGATGAGATACTCGAAGTCAGCATAGTCTCCGATTTCCGCATCCTCTCTTCCGATTGTGCCAAGATATTCCTCAGCATCAGCTCTTTCCTGTCTTGTAAGCTCGATCATATCGTCTTCTTCGATAGTGATGCACCTGCTCCACAGTGATTCTGGGAAAAGATCTTTCACTGAATCCACAAATCCACTGCCATCCACAGGCTCGTTGTAATACAAAAGCTCGTACACGCCATCATTAACGGTGAAAGTAAGAACTGCAGGAATTGCTCCACTTCCAGCGCACTTTACAAAATTGCCATTCTCAAACTCGTAAGAACCATACATAGTAAGAAGATAGCAGATAACCTGATTGCTTACTTCCTCCTGTCCCATGATGATATGGCCTTCTCCAGCGACCTCTCCCTGGCGGTAGTCAGCTCCTTTTTCAAAGATAGCTGCAGTAATAGCATCCTCAAGGGTTATAGGATCCAGAGATTCCGGTGCTGAAGTTGCCTCTACACTTGCAACCTCCTCAGTCGAAGCTGTCGCTGCGGCCTCTACTGAAGATGACTCATTAGCTGCTTCCCCAGAGTCTCCCGTTTTCTTACCGCATCCGCCAAGAATCATGGCGAAGGCAGTCACCACACAAACACATAAAGCCAATCGTTTTTTCATAATACATGCCTCCTTAATTTCTTTTCTCATCAAATGAGAAAATCATATATATCAACATGCTTATTTAGAGGGATTATTTCCACATGTCGTTAACGAAGTACATAAGAGCTGCCCATGTATAAATTGAATAATAATGTCCCTTGGGATCCACGCTGTCTTTAAGGATCTTTCTTGCTTCTTCCTTGGTCACGAATTCAAATCCGTCAAAGCACTCAGGGCCATTGCAACCTGTCTGGTCAAGGTTTAAGTTCTTTTGTCTGAGGATTACAAGAACAAGACCATTGCTCTCGTCTGTCATTCCTGGGGTGCTGAATAAAAGAGGGCTTACAACAGACACCTGATCAACAGCTGTGTCCACCACGATTCCAGTCTCTTCCTGAATCTCTCTGATGGCTGTCTCAATCTGAGGGTTCTCTTTGTCCTTATCCTCAGGATCGATGAGGCCTGCTGGCACGCTTAAAAGAAATCTTCCAGCTGGGTATCTGTACTCGTAGGACAGAAGGAGTCTTGGCTCCTTGCCCTCTTCCTCAACTATTACTATACAACTAACTGCGTCCGGAAGCATCTTTTTGAACGCTTCTTCGTCCATTGATGCCACGATTGAATCCTTGTCACGCCTTGTGGCATCAAAATAATGCCTTCCTTCTGCGTACTGAAGATCAAATACTCTAATAAACTTCTTATCTAAAACGGTCTCAACCTGATCATTTGTAATCTTATATCCTTCCATGTCGTACCTCCTGTGTACTAGTATTGTATCAAATTTTAGGTATAAATGGTAAAATGGTTACAGATAGAGAGGAAATTGCGATGATCAAAGAGATTCACATTGGCACATTGGAAGAGCTTTTGCCACTTCTTACCGAGCAGGAATACAGGCCTGCGCTGGACAGACACAGAAGCTCCTATATCTACAGAGGTATGCAGGATTCATCCTTTAAGATGTACACCAGCCTTAGCAGAAACTGTAAGGGCCTTCAGAAACAACTTGAGCCTGCCATATTGGAGAATTTTGCCAAATATGCCATAAACGATGAACCGTCAATAGGACACTCCGTTTGGAGACAGATGATCTTAGGACAGCACTATGGTCTTCCCACAAGGCTTCTTGACTGGACTCAGTCAGCTTTAGTTGCTCTTAACTTTGCAGTAACTGAGGAAAACCTTGAAGAGATGGACGATCATGACTGTATGGTCTGGAGGATCAACATGTCTGAGATGGTAGATCACCTGCCAGAACCCTACAGATATGCAGTTAACAAGAAGCACTCCACCATCTTCACCGTTGATATGTTAAAAGAGCTTACGGGGAACAGTCTTAAGCAGTACGACGCCGACATGGGCGACTCCGCAATGGTAATAATTGAGCCACCATCTCTTAACCAGAGAATCATCAATCAGCATTCCTTCTTTGCAGTTGTGCCTACGGGAATCGATGATATCGAGAAGTTCCTTGCAGATAATACTGAGGATACTGTTAAGTACGTGATAGATAAACAGCTTAGATGGAGAGTCCGAGACATGCTGGATCAGCTCAATATGAGTGAACGTATAGTGTACCCCGGACTTGAAGGACTGTCTAAGTGGATAGCAAGACACTATTATGTGAAATAATTTAAAAAAGGTACCAGAAATAACTCTGGTACCTTTAGTTTATTTAATCTTAAGTTCGCCCGCTGCCTCTTTCTTTCCAATTGTGGCATTGTCCATTTCTACTGCTTTAATTCCAAAGAGCTCCTCAAGATCTCGCGTATCTAAGTTAAAGCGATTTTTAGGAGAATCAAACACTTTTTCTCCATCAAGTAAATAATATGTTTCATCAGTGCTTTTATCATAAAAATCGTAAGAAAATTCGCAGGTCTTTCCATCCTTAGTCTCAACTGTGAAATCTAAAGGATCGCCACTGACATCAAGCCCCTGCTCTTTTAAATATTTGAACAGTCCACCATAAAAGAAATAATACTGGGTCACTGTACTAGTGCTAACAGTTGCAACCTTTTCATCCTCAGGATCTACATATGTCACTATTCGATCCATTCCATACCTGTCACCATTCATAAAATCTTCAATTTCTTCATTCGAGAATTCCGTAGTAATACTATCAATTCCGTGGGCAAGACCAATCGTCAAATATGCATCCTTTGCCTGTGTATAGAAGGAATCGAAGCCTTCCTTTACATCACTTGCATATATTACATTAACTATCTGAGTTCGATGAGCCATGCTGTTTCCACTAACTTCAGGATAAAACTCGATGATATCTTTAAATACACCGTTATACAGCATATTAACCTGGCAACTAAAACCATCATATTGCTCAAATAGAAAATCAAATAGCTCCGCAATATCTTCGCATCCCGACTTCAGCTCATCCAGATTAGAATACTCAAGAACAACAATATCATTTACAAGGCTTATTCTCTCATACTCATTAACCTTATCCTCGTAGTACTCGATCATCTTGGTGCTGTAATTATCTTTTAAAGAATAATGGCCACCGCCAATCATTCCACCGCCCATAAAATCGTCTGTTACTTCAAATACAATTCCTGTTGATTTCTGGGTTACAGTCCAAGTTTTCTCATTGTGCTCATTTGTACTTGGTGAAGAAACTGTGCACTTTCCAATTTTCATGTCCCTAACATAGTTCTTAGCATCTGTGGTACTGTGTGAAGGACCACTACATCCCACAAGTGCTAATGCAAAAGACGCAACGCATAAAGCAAACAACAACTTTGAACTTACTTTTTTCATACTTACACCTCTTTCGTTTAAAATCAAAGAGTCGGTAGCGACTCTTTGCGCGCTGGTGTGCGCAAGCTTTAGCTTGCAAATACCCCTGCACACCAGTCGCATTCTCGCGAAGCGTTTATTTTATGGCGCAGCCATAAAATAAAAAAGATTGTAGCACAAGCTACAATCTTTTTAAAGTGTAAGCATTATCTTGATACAGTGTTTATCAGTATTTCGATAGATTATTTAACTGTAACTGCTGTGATGTGTGGGTTTGGTCCCTCATACCAGTAAAGGAATCCCTCAACATCTACTGTTGCGCCAACTTCAAGTCCACCAACAAGGTTGTAGAACTCTTCGTCGCTACCATTTAAGTAGTACTCAAGACAGAACTCAACTGTTGTTCCGTCCTTAGAAAGTGTAACGTAGATATCATCACCAGGCTGGTCGTTCTTGTAAGAAACAGCATCAACTGTCATGTCTGTGAACTTAACAAGCTGATTCTGCTTATCGATGAGCTCGTCCTTACCGATGAGATCTGTTACATCAACAGGCTCAGCAACGAATGTAGCATCATCAAGGATCTCGTATGTAGCCTCAACGATTTCTACCTCACCAGACCACTCAGACTTAACGCCTGTTACTCTGATCTTTGTTCCAGGTGTGAGCTTCTCGTACTCTTCCTCTGAGCAAGGCATCTCATAAATGAAGTATGCACCATCTTCGCTCTGTGTGTAGAATGTAGCCTTGTCTTCCCACCAGCTCTGCTTAGCCTGAACGTAAGTCTCAACTGTAACCTCGCTCTGGAGCTCAGCAGCAACATACTCAGCGTATGTCATAGCGCCGCCTTCAGCCTCTTCTGTTGAAGCCTCTTCTGTAGCCTCTGCAGTAGTCTCCTCTGCAGCAACAGAAACCTCTTCGTTTACTGCGTCAACTGGTGCTTCGTTCTTAGCGCCTGAGCATCCAACTGCTGCAAGTGTAAGACCAAGTGTTAACATCATAGCAACTGTCTTTTTCATAATTTCCCTCCTACTATAAAAGTATAATCAATACCAAACAATTGAATTATACTAAATTATAAAAATAATACAAACTATTTTTGCTTATTTTCCTTGTATTTATCATACGTCCAGTAAGCTCCGATCATGACCCAGGCAAGAACCAGCATTGTCAAAAGGGCTACCGACGCCCCGGGAAGCTTACCAAGATCCTTTCTTCCTCCCGACAATCCGCCAGCTGCAGCGCCCTGATCCAGGTGATAAAGAGATTTCACATCCAGATACATGGAATCTATAAAAGCTTCATCTACAGTCTTTTTCCTTAGAACCGACTTAGTAACATTCTCAATAAGCTGACCTGCCGCATCTCGAACAGATGTGGAGCCGTTAAATACTGGAGTTACAAAGGTATTCTCTGTATTAGCCATCAAAAGTTTTGATGCCTTTATCTTGATATCGTAGTGCTCATTGTCATCGCTTCCCTCAAGAGAAAGATATTCCTGATACTCTGCACTTTCCTGAGCCTTTTTGGTTACTGGCACATAACCTTCTGTCTCTGAATAAGCGATCTGAACGTCATTAGTCAAAAGATATTGCGCAAAAAGCCAGGATGCCAGCACTTCCTGAGAATCTTTCTTATTAAACACACAAACAGATGGGCCCTGAGAGATCATCTTAGGATTAGATGGATCATACTGAGGAATAGTCATAACCTCTGTCTCAAAATCCACGATCTTATCCTCCGCAATATCAACCAGTGGCGCCTTACTTCCCATCCAGGTGGCACCTGCTGTTGAATCAATGGCAAATATACACTGGCCAGCATTTAAGAAATTGGCAGGATATCCTGAAATCTTAAATGTAGAAAAACATCCGGACTTAGTGTGTGTTGCCACATCCATAAGAACCTTCTTAGTATCCTCATTAAACAGAAGAATATCACCAGCATCTGTGGAATAATCCGCATCCAGCTGCTTAAGGCTCTGAATCATCATATTATCAGTGGACTTATAGATAAATGGAATCAAAACCTTCTGACCATTTATCTTAAAGGTACCATCAGCATTCTTCTCCATAGCTGCCTCGGAAACCTCCCAGACAAAGTCCCAGGTAAGTGTCTCAGGAAGCGTATATCCAAGAGCCTCCACATAAGTCTTGTTAACATAGCAAGCCTCTGTAGATCTCATGTAAGGAAGCGCATAGAAGCTATCACCAATCTTACACTCATTAAGGAACTCAGGCACGATCTCATCAACTGTAGGAGAATCGAATTTAAGCTCACTTCCGCCAAGGCCGTATTTTTCATCTGTAAAAAGATCATCAAGTGGAACCACTGTGTCTGCGCCAGTCAGGTAAGTAGCAATGTGGTCCGGATATGTGATGCAGACATTAGGCGTTGTATCTGTTGAGATGTTGGTAATAACATCGTTATAGATCTTGCCATAATCAGTGTAGAGTCTCATGTTGACAGTCACATTAGGATACAGCTTCTGGAAATCCTCGATTGCCTTCTGATATATCTTGGTCTGATTAACGTTGGTATCGTTCTTGGCCCAGAAGTTTATTTCTATTTTCTTTGATTCATCGAATTGCTCTGGGGTTTCAAAGCCCTTGGAGGCCTTGGAGCCATGGCACCCTGTAAGAAGGCTCATAGCCAGAACAGTTCCTGTTAGAAGCGCAATAAATCTTTTCATTAACCCTTTGTACCTCCCCTGGCAACGCCTTCCATGATCTTATGTCTAAACACCAGGAACAGAACAACAAGTGGCACAGAAATAACCACAACTGCTGCCATCATAGCTGGCACATTCTCTCTTCCGAATCCGTTCTCCCTTATCTCCTGAATACCGTTGGATACAAGGAAATAGTTCTGGTCATCAGTGATAAGTCTTGGCCATACATAGGAATTCCAGCACTCAATAACCTTAAGGATAGTAATAGTCACAAGTGTAGGCTTTGATATAGGAATCATTACCTTCCACAGATATCTGAAATCCGAGGTTCCATCCACCTTTGCAGCCTTGTACAGGTTCTCCGGAATCTGCTCAAAATTCTCTTTTAACAGATATATATAGAAAACCGACGTAACGCTTGGCAGAATCAGTCCCATGAAGGTGTTACGCATATTGAGATTGGTGATGGTAACGTAGTTGGTAATGATAACAAGCTCATTAGGTATCATCATCAGTGAAAGGAACAGTGAAAACACTATATCTTTTCCCTTAAAATCGAGCCTTGCAAAGGCGAAAGCTGACAGGATAACCACAATCATCATGAGAGCTGTTGTTACCACTGTAAAAATCAGAGTATTGAAAAAGTATCTGGCAAGAGGCACTGCGGTAAAGGCAGTGACATAGTTCTCAAGAGTAGGACTAAGGGTAAAGAACTTAGGAATATACTCTGAGTTGTAGGAGCCATAGCTCTTTATGGAGGACAGGATCATCCAGTAGAATGGGAAAAGAACTAAAATTGCCCAGACAGTAAGCAGGGAGTACATCACTGCTTTTCTGACCTTTTCGCTGGTCCTGGCCTTTTCTTCAATTTTCTTGTTTTCTAATTCGTTCATCTTCTATACCTGTATTTTCTAAATACTAATCCGTCAATAAAATAGCTCTTTTGGCATAATCATGCTTCACTGGTAATACACAGTCTTCTTGCTGACCATCAGGTTGATTGTTGTAATAGTAAATACGATAGCAAACAGTATCAGAGCTGCCGCTGATGCATAGGAAGGATATCCTCCGCTGTTACCATAGAGCATGTCGTAGACGTAACCTACGATAGTGTTCATTCCGGCGGCATTAAGATCCGTTCCAAAAAGAGCTACCTCATCACTGTAGGCCTTGAAGGCGCCGATAAATCCAGTGATCACCAGATAGAACACCATAGGCGAGATCATAGGAAGTGTGATCTTGAAAAAGATCCTCCACTTAGGTGTGGCGTCAACCAGGGCTGCTTTGTAGTACATAGGATTAACCGATGCCAGAGCGCTGGTAAGAATCAGAATCTTAAAGGGCATTACGATCCAGATAGTGTAGAAACACATAACGAACATCTTGGCCCAGTAAGGTCCGTCGATGAAGTCCACAGAAGGTCCTCCAAAGAACTGGATAAGGAGCGACACAAGACCATCTGAATAGGCTGTCTTTTTAAAGAGGATCATGAAAACCAGTCCTACCGCCAATGTGTTAGTTACATATGGAAGGAAATAAACAGTCTGAAAGAAATCTCTAAGCGCCTTGATGTTACTTAGCAAAAGAGATATCAAAAGAGCAATTCCCGTTGAAAGGGGAACTGTAATAATAACGATAATAAAGGTGTTCTTAAGAGCCTGAATGAAATATGGATCATGAAGAACATAGGAATAATTGTAGGTTCCGGTACCAAAAGAAGTCTGGGATGCAAAGTTGTACCCCTCTTCAAATGAGTAAATAAGAACATCTACAAGAGGGTAAACCATGAATACCCCCAAAAAGATTATGGCTGGGAGAAGACACAGCCATGCGGTCAGGTTCTTTTTCATAGCTTAATCCTCTCATCAGTCTTGCCATCGAAAATGTGAACTTTGCTAGGTTTAAGGGAGAATCTAACCTTGCCATCCTTACCATCGTAGATTTCCTCTGATGGAATAATGGCTCTGAGCTTCTCACCTCTGAATTTATCATGCTTTGCAACAAAGCTGGTATCTCTACCCATAACCTCTCTTGTTACAAACTCGCACTCAAGAGGTCCGTTGGAATCAAGAACAAAGCCCTCAGGTCTGATAGCCACAGATACATCGCCATCTGGCTGACCCTTGGCATCAAGAACCTTGGCTTCTCCAATATAAACGCCGCCGTCCTTGATATAGCCGTCAAATACATTGATCTGAGGTGTTCCAAGGAAGCTTGCCACAAAGAGATTAATTGGCTCATCATAGATAGACTGAGGCTCTCCCATCTGCTGGAGAACGCCATCCTTCATAACTACGATAGTGTCAGAAATACTCATGGCCTCTTCCTGGTCGTGAGTTACAAACACTGTAGTAATGCCTGTCTCCTGCTGAATTCTCTTAAGCTCTTCTCTTGTCTGAAGACGAAGTCTCGCATCCAGGTTAGATAAAGGCTCATCAAGAAGAAGCACCTGTGGTCTCTTAACAAGAGCTCTTGCAATGGCAACTCTCTGCTGCTGGCCACCAGACATCTCGCTTGGTCTTCTCTCAAGAAGATTCTCAATCTGCACAAGCTTAGCCACTTCCTGAATCTTGGCATCCATCTGTTCCTTAGTAAGCTTATCCTTGCCTCTAAGGTTCTCCAATGGGAACTTAATATTGTCATATACAGTTAAATGAGGATAAAGAGCATAGTTCTGGAACACCAGTCCCACTCCCCTGTTCTCAGGAGGAAGGCCTGTCACATCCAGGTCACCAAAGATAATGCGGCCATTAGTAGGCTTTTCCAGGCCACAGATAAGATTAAGAGCTGTACTCTTTCCGCAACCAGATGGTCCCAAAAGGCCAATCAACTTGCCATCCGGAATCTCAAAATTAAAATCATTAACTGCGATTACTTCGCTTTTGTCCTTCTTGCTTATACCAGGAAACTTCTTGGTAAGATGCTCCAATACTATCTTCATACTCTCTCCTTAACCTTACATCTGATGTCTTACAACCTTATATTCATCATTATCTGAATAATAAGGGCATTCCTTATTGCCGCCAGACATTAGTCTGTAATAATCATCTTCATCCATGTTGACCATGCAGGTGTAGCATTCCCAGTCCTCGTCATACACGTAATTGGAACAGGTATCACAAATCATATTAGTCCCTTTCTATATGAAAAAATCATTTTATAGTTTATCAAAAATTCATAGCATCCACAAAGCTATCGTTAAAGTTTTCTTCCCTGGCAAGAACCAGCTCTTTAGCCGCAGATACCATTTGCTCCAGCACCCTTTCTTCTGTTAAAAGAGCTTCCATAGAACCGGAAGTTCTTATGATATATTTAACCGCTCCCTTTAGGGATGTGTTGCCAGTGGCCTTGGCCTTTCCCTTAAAGCCATCTGGGAATATCTTAAGCTTATCAATTTTTTCGATATCTATGCCACTTCCAAAGCCGCCTGAAATGAACACTTTAGATGGCTCCCTGCCATCCAGGATCTTGCTGATTCCTGTATAAATCGCAGCCTTGGCAACCTGAACATTCCTGATGTCCTCCTGGGAAATGCGAACGTCGCCCTCATCACTAAGAGGATACCCCTCATCAAAATATTTATCATTAAGGAGTCCTGTCTCATCGACGATTCCGCACCTTACCAGCTCTGAGACAGCTTCCAGCACTCCCGTTCCGCAAATTCCAATAGCTCTTTTATCTGCGATTGTGGTTATCTCTGGGGTGGAGTCCGTATCATCTATCTTCACATGGCTGATTGCTCCTGGGATAGAGGCCGTTCCGCAGCTTATGCCTCCTGCTTCAAATACCGGGCCCGCTGCCGTGGAAGCCACTGTTAATGCCCTTTCACTAGAAAATGCCATCTCGCCGTTTGTTCCAAGATCTATAAAAAGAGCTGACTCTTCATCGCCAAGATCCAATGCATACATTCCAGACACAATATCACTTCCAACAAAGGCTGATATTCCAGGCATCAGCACCACATCAGTATCTCCAAGCTCTTTACCATCAAAGAATTCATAATATCTATAGTGCTTTAATGACAGATCCCCTGCTTCGTAAGGGAACTTACCAAGGCCTGTGACATCCTCACCCTTAAATAGCCCCATCATAGTGGTATTACCAGCTATCACCATCTGGGTTAGGCTAATTTCCTCACCAGATAATAGCTCTTTTACCAAAAGAGCTATGTCTTCCCGGACAAGACTCTTCATATCAGAAAGAACTGACTCATCCTCGGAAGCAGCGATCCTTGCAATAACATCGCTTCCGTACTTCCTCTGGTGGTTAACGCAGGAAGCAGTCTTAAGAACATTTCCGTCGCCATTAGAAGCCCCAACCAGCGCTGCTGCAATGGTGGTGGTACCTATATCAACGGCTATTCCATATTTATCAAAGGTTCTGTCATAGTCATCTGCGATAGCGCTGATGGTCTCCACAGTCATAGATTCTTCGTTGTCAAAAGAAATAACGCAGTCTTCAAGGGCAATTGACCTGCAGAGAAGCCTTTTTCCTTTAGATAATTCCTCTTTTGACAGGAATCTCTCATCAAAGGAATTGGGGGCAGGGGCTCCCTTCTTGTAAGTAACTATACATTTGCCGCATCTACCTGACCCTGCACAGGGGAAAGAGAAGTTAATTCCGGCATCAGAAATAAGGTCCTTTAAAAGCCTTCCCTTTGGGGCCTCTAGAACCTGCTGAATCCCACTATTTTCAACGACTATCTCTATTTTTCCTTTACCCATAATACAGTTATATCACATATTTTAATGTTTATGTCTCAAATACTAGTCTTTTCTAGTGATTTGTGCGAAAATAGATGAAGCCGGACCTAGTTCGGACATTATATTTGGGGCAAGTATGAAAGGAGATAATTATGGGACTTATTAAAGCAGCGCTTATGGCTGGCGGAAGTGTTTTATCAGATCAGTGGAGAGACTATTTCTATTGTCCATCTCTTACACCAGATGTGCTTCTTACAAAGGCACAGAAAAAAGCCGGCAAGGGTTCCGAGAACATAATATCAAACGGATCAATCATTGCAGTTAATGAAGGTCAATGTATGGTTCTTGTTGACCAGGGTCAGATCACAGAAATTTGTGCAGAGGCAGGAGAATTTGTTTATGACGTTTCTTCAGAGCCTTCAATCTTCTACGGAGACCTTGGTGAGAACATCGTTGCAAGCTTTAAGGAATTCGGAAAGCGTCTTGGATTTGGCGGAGAGGCTGCCAAGGACCAGCGCGTTTACTTCATCAATACAAAAGAAATTCTTGGCAACAAGTATGGCACAGTTAACCCTGTTCCATTCCGTGTTGTAGATACTAACATCGGACTTGATATGGATGTAAGCATCAAGTGTCACGGTGAATACAGCTATCGTATCGTTGATCCTATTCTTTTCTATAAGAATATCGTTGGAAATGTTAATGGCGAGTTCAGAAGAAGCCAGATCGAGTCTCAGCTCAAGAGCGAGCTCTTAACTGCTCTTCAGCCAGCATTTGCTAAGATTTCTGAGATGGGAATCCGTTACAGCTCACTTCCAGGACACACAATGGAAATCGCTGATGCTCTTAACGAAGTTCTTTCAAGCAAGTGGACAAACGTTTACGGTATCAAGATCTCAACCTTCGGCGTAAGCTCAGTTACAGCTAACGAAGAAGACGAAAAGACAATCAAGGAGCTCCAGAGAGTTGGCGCTCTTAGAAATCCTAATATGGCAGCTGCTACTATTGCCAGCGCTCAGGCACAGGCTATGCAGGATGCAGCTAAGAATACCAGCACAGGCCCTATGATGGCATTTGCAGGTATGAACATGGCAGCTCAGCAGGGCGGTCTTAATGCAGGTAATCTCTATGCTATGGGTGCTGCTCAGCAGGCTCAGGCACAGCAGATGCAGCCTCAGATGCAGCCTCAGATGCAGCCACAGATGCAGCCTCAGGCTCCAGCAGGTGATTCATGGAGATGCTCATGCGGCAATGTTAACACAGGTAACTTCTGCCCCAACTGCGGCGCTAAGAAGCCTCAGGCAGGCTGGACATGCTCATGCGGCAACGTAAATACTGGTAACTTCTGCACAAACTGCGGATCACCAAGACCTAACTAATGAGGATAATATGGCTTTACAAGAATATGAGTGCCCCTCCTGCGGAGGAGCAATGGAATTTGATCCAGTCTCACAAAAGCTGAAATGCCCATTTTGTGATTCTGTATTTGACGTAAAGGACTACGTAGCCAATCATAATTCTAATAGCCAGGGACAAGTTGTTGAAGATGGCTCTGATACCCAACAGGGTTCAGAGCCACTATATGTATACTCCTGCGGTTCCTGCGGAGGAGAGATACTGGCTACTGAATCTCTTGGTTCTATGAAGTGTCCTTTCTGTAGTAACAATGTAGTTGTTAAAGAGGTCTTTACAGGAACCTTTAAGCCCGATTGCATAATCCCATTTAAGCACACAAGGGAAGAAGCCATCGACAACTACAAAAAGCATGTTAAATCCAAAAAGCTGGTTCCAAAGTTTTTCCTTGATCAGAACCACATCGATGAGATCAAGGCGGTCTATGTACCATTCTGGCTGTTTAATGCAACTGTTGATTACGACGCCCACTATGAATGTACTAAGAGCAGAACCTGGAGCGACAGCAGATACAACTATCACGAAACTAAATACTACGAAGTACAAAGAACAGGTTCTGAGAACTTTGAAAATGTACCTGTTGACGGTTCCAGAGAAATGCCAGACGATCTAATGGAATCCCTTGAGCCCTTTGACTTCAGGGAGCTGGTTCCATTTAACATGGGATACCTGGCAGGCTTTCTTGCCAACAAGTACAACGTTTCTGTTGATGAGTCCAAGCCTCGTGCCGTGGCGCGAATCAAGAGCTCTGTTCCTGCAGATTTCAGGAACACCGTATCTGGCTATTCAACAGTTCACACCCTGATGGAGCACATGGACTTTACCAAAGAGTCCTACAAGTATGCTCTCTATCCTGTGTATGTACTTAACACAACCTGGAATGGTGAGAATTATCTTTTTGCCATGAACGGACAGAGTGGTAAATTCGTAGGAAACCTTCCTTTCAGTATGGCGGAAGCTGTAAAGCGCTATATTCCTATCGCTTTGATTTTGTGGTTTGTTTTCTTTGTAATCTACTACGCTATGTTCTGATACTAGGTTTTTTGGAGTTAATATGGATAAAATGACAAAATTAAACAGATCTTTTTCCCTGTATCTGTCCCTGGTTTTGATAGTTCTTTGCATTGGAGCATTCACTATCACTTCTAAGGCGGCCGACAGTTACTGGGATAGCAATACGATCCCTTCCACCAGACAAAAGGACCTGTTATACGATGATGCGGAGCTTCTCTCAGCATCAGAGCAGGAGGATCTTACAAAAAGACTTAACGAAGTAAGTAACAGATGGGACTGCACTATAGCTATTCTCACTGTTGATACCCCCATAAATTCCATTCAGGATTTTGCAGATGATTACTTTGACTACAACGGAATGGGAGCTGATCACAACGGAAACGGCATTCTTCTGGTTCTTAACATGGATGACAGATCCTACTGGTTCTCCACAAGTGGTACTGCCATCTCTGCTTTCACAGACTACGGTCTTTCGAAGATGTTCGACAAGATGAGCTCAGACCTGGGGGATAATTACTACCACGATGCCTTCGTAACCTATACTGAGGTCTGCGACGATTACCTTGAGATGTATTCTAAGGGTACTCCTTACGACGTAGGAGTTAAGCAGCCCAAGGATGTGGTTAAGGGTCTTTTGTTAAGCTTTTTGGCAGCCTTGTTAGTTGCCCTGGTTCCAATCTTTGTTATGGCTTCACACCTTAAGAGCGTTACCGCTAAGCACAGCGCAAAGGGTTATCAGGCCCACGATGGTCTTCACATGAGAGTTCACCGTGATACCTATCTTAGAAGTCATGTTACCAAGACAGAGATTCCAAGGGACAATGACAGATCCGGCGGCTTTAGCGGCGGAAGCTCAACACATATGTCCAGCTCTGGTTCAACCCACGGCGGTGGTGGCGGACACTTCTAACTTAATAATGATTTTTGAAAAGGTCAGTGTTTACTGGCCTTTTTATTATGCCCTTTTCTATTTATTGTCTTTTTAGAAATCACGCTTATGAAATTGAGTGCATTTGTTGTCATCTGGCGGTATACTATATGTGTGAAAATAGGAGGACTGTCCTTGACTAGAAGGGTTAAGATCCAAACGGCAATTCTATCCTTTTTGGCCGTGCTAATAAGTGCTACGGTTGTATACTTACTCGCAACCAGCTCTTTTAACTCTATTAGAAGACACAAAATAATCCAGCTTGAAGACGGCTGGACTATTAGTTATGGTCAAAAAAATCTTGATAATGTTTCCCTGACAGATGCCAATATTGGCATTATCAACAAGAACGACGTCCTTCGTATGACCTGCACTTTACCCGATTATGATATAGCCCCAGCGACTATTCACTTTAGATCCATATTATCTTCCGTAGAAGTTTATCTTGATAATGAGCTTATCTATTCCTATGGTCAGGACATTGCTGAAAGGGGCAGAATGCTTCCCAAGGTCCTTAATATGGTTCCTCTTCCAGATGATTATCAGGGAAAAGAGCTGACAATTGTCCTGACAGCCCATGAAAACAATGCATTCTCAGGTCTTACCCCAGTATCCTTAGGACATTACAACGACATTGTAAGATCCAGCTTAGAATCCAAAAGACTTCCACTCTTTGTAGGAATCTACCTTTGCATGCTGGGATTTCTTTTGCTTATTCTCTCTCCATTTTTAGTATTTAATCAAAGGCATGATTTCAGCATCACCTTCAGCGCTCTCATTTCACTTATGATGGGCGTTTACATCATGTGCTACAACGATCTTTTGTGGTACTTTACTGACCAGCCAAACTTTACTACCTTTGTGGAATACTTTTCTCTATTTACAATCCCCGCAGCTATTTTGGGATTTATTATCTCAACACACCAGATAAGAAGCCGTATAGTAGGTTTTGACTTCTTTATAGTCAACGTTATTTTTGCGATTGTAACCTCGGTTCTCCATCTGACGAATGTGGTTCACATCTGCTATTTCGTCCCATGGCTTCATGGTCTTGCCATTATTGAGGGACTCATATTCATTACCATTCTTTCTGTAAAAAGATTTATTTCTTTTATCAAAAAAACAGACATCGAGGCCAGATCCACATCAACCAATATTCTTATCCTGGGTCTTATTCTGTTCCTGGTCTGCGCAGTAATAGACATTATCAAATTTAACATGTATAAATTTGCCGGTTCCGGAGAAAGCGGCGCCACCATTGATTTTCTTACGGTGGGAGCCTTGGTGTTCATCATAGCTCTTTTGCTTAACTGCTTCTATCACCGAATCGAATCAATAAGTGAATCCTCTGCCAAGCAGCAGCTTGAAGGTCTGGCCTACACAGATGCTCTTACAGAGATCGCTAACAGAGCTAAATGCGAGGTCACTCTTGCTGATCTTAAGGGGGCCTTCACAATAATCAGTATTGACCTGGATTACCTTAAATACACCAATGATAATTACGGCCACGATGCCGGAGACAGATTACTTTCAGGATTTGCCAGCATGCTCAAGGAAAGCTTTACAGACGCAAGCCTTGTAGGAAGAATGGGTGGCGACGAATTCATTGTTATCCTTCCTTACATCGATGAGGAGAGGGCTCAGCGGGATATTGACTGTCTTTCAGATATGATGGCCCACGAAAATAAAAAGGATAATAGCATCAGATACTCAGCATCCTGGGGCCTGGCAGACAGTAAATCCAAGGAACTTCCTCCAGGGTCAAACGCCAAAAGCGTTTATCTTCTTGCAGACAAGAAGATGTATTCAATGAAAAAGAAACATCACTCCCAGACTTTGGGACGATTATACGAGGATCTATTTAAATCATGAACGTAAAACAAAGTCGTATTGTGGCAACTATATCTGCACTTATTATAGCTGGTCTCATTATTTTCCTCTGTGAGAGCAGGCTTACTTATCATGCAGTTTATCCCCACAACGATTTTGCTGACGGATGGGAATTATACATTAATCAAAAGAAATATGAAAATGCAAACATCACGACCTTTTATAAATATCTGACTGAAAAGCTTCAAAGAAATGACACTGTCACCATGTCCCACACCCTTACTGACATTGGCTATATCCCGTCCCCGGTGGTTGTATTCAAAAGCAGATACACAACTCTTACCTGCTATTTGGATGGTGAAGAAATATATAACTACGGTGAAGAGATGTATGAAAAGAATCAGTTTATTGGCAAAAACTACCATATCATCTCTCTTCCTCATGATTATGCCGGAAAGACTCTGACTTTCTACATGAAGGTCAATGAGCCAGATGCCTTTAACAACCTGGAAATTGTCATGTTCGGTAACCAGTCCGACGTAGAAGGAATGATCATCCACACCCATAGGATCATAATATTTGCCGGTATGTTCCTGTTGATATTTGGTCTTACCTTCCTGTTTATAACCCTGCTATTTATATCTGTTGTGCCTAAGACCATAGATCTTTTGCTAAGTTCTATCCTGTGCATGAATGTGGGCGCATGGCTCCTTAGCTATTACAACCTATTGTCATTCTTTATGTATGCTCCTTCAGAAACAGAAGCAGAATACTTTTCTATGCTGCTGATAGTGCCATTCTGCCTGCTGATTCTATACTTCATTCAGAATATTGAGAACAAAAAGAGATATTTCCTTTTGGTGGCAATAAGTAGCCTACTTGTGATTGTTCAGTATGTGCTTCATTACTGTTTCAATATTCACATGAGAGTAACACTTCCTCTCTATCATATTAATGCCTTTTTCGGCTTTGGAGTTGTAGCCTTTTTCGCAGTGAAAAATTTCAGAAAGAGAGATCTGTCCCCATCTTCTCTTGTTCAGATGGTAGGTCTTTCTGTGTTTACTCTTTCAGAAATGGTACATGTCATTCTCTACTATCTAGGCAACTACTATATCTTTATTAATCCAAGATCAAGCATTCTGATCATTGTTTCAGGATGTCTGTTCTTTGCGCTATGCCAGATTGCTAATTACCTTCTCTTTATTACAGAATCCTACGCAAGGAAAAAAGAGTTTGCTTCTCTTACACACCTTGCCTATGCAGATGGACTTACTAATCTTCCTAACAGAGCAAGCGCAGACAAGCTTCTTGCTACGCTGGATGAAACAGATGATGACTACTGTATCATAAGCATAGACCTTAACGGGCTTAAGACTGTTAACGATAAATACGGCCACCTTACTGGAGATAAGTACATTAAAGATTTCTCCAAGGTGCTTACCAATACCTTTAGCGATAGTAGCGAATGCGCCCGAATCGGAGGCGATGAGTTCCTGATCATCATAAGAGATACCGCTGGCATCGACGTAAACTCACTTATCGACAGAATGAACAGCGCTCTCGATGTTATGAATGCGATTTATTCTGAATATAAAAGAAGCGTAGCCACAGGCTACGCATTCCGTCATGAACGTCCAGATCAAGGCTCTCATGAAGTATATCTTCTTGCGGATCAGAGAATGTATCAGAATAAGCGCAAGATGTATGATGAGCTAAGACAAAGCTAAAGCTGTCACACCAGGACAATATGTAAAAGAAGCATTATCACAAGATAGATCACATTTACCAGAGAGAATTTAAGGATGTATTTGCCTTTCTTATCAGGAAAAGCATTAGCGAAATTCTTGTAGGAAATAAGGCTTGCCATGGAAGCAATCAAGGTTCCCAGGCCGCCGATATTAACTCCTCTAAGTAGCTCTTTATAATCCTCTGCAAATTCAAAAAGAAGGAAAGTGGCTGGTACGTTACTGATAAACTGACTGGCCACTATTGCACTGTAAAATTCTCTTCCGCTTACTATTCCCTTAAGATAATCATGAATCTGAGGAATTCTTCCAATGTTTCCAGTGAAAACAAAAAATCCAATAAAGGTCAAAAGCAGCATGTAGTCTGCCCTAAACAGGATCTTGTAATCCATTCCAAGAACAACTACAAATACGCAAATTGCTGCCACGTACCATGGGATAACTCTAACTACTGACAAAATGGCCAGCACGAAAAGAACCATGTAGATGATGATCTGCTTGTTTGATCCAAATTTACCTACTGTCAGCACATCACCAGACATCTCAATCTTGTTACTTCCGTTCTTAAGAAGGAAGGCTGATACAAAAAGAAGTGCCAAGGTGATCAGAGTGTATGGGAGCATGCAGAGAATGAATTCCACAATTCCCATTCCTGTTGCACTAAACAGGTACAGGTTCTGAGGATTGCCAATAGGAGTAAGCATACTTCCAAGATTAGCTGCCACAGTCTGAAGAACCACTACCGGAATAGCAAGATCATCTCTTTTGCAGCTGTGAAGAAGCATAAGGGCAAAGGGAACGAAGGTTATAAGTGCCACATCGTTGGTAATAAACATGCTGCCCAAAAAGCACATCAAGATAAGGATGATAGCAAGACTCCTACCTGTATTAACCTTCTCAAGAAGCCCTGTAGCTATCTTCTCAAAGACTGAGTTTTCTTTTAATCCCTGAATTACGATCATCAAAGACCACAGAATTCCAAGGGATCTGAAATCTATATAGCCGATGTATTCTTTGTCCGGAGTCACCACAAAGGCTGATATAATGGCAAGAATCCAGGCTGCAATAAGCACCGGGTCTGATTTGATCTTAGAAAAAAACTGTTTCATTGACGAATATCCTGCTTCGAAATTCTCTTCGAAAGCCTTTCTATAATGGTTGATAATTGTATTTCCGTTAAAATATCTTCCATTCCGAAGATATCTTTTTCCCGAGAATCTATTATACCCTTTTCATAAACTTGGGCAACTGGATTTGCACAAATCTTGCAATCGTAGATGTCCTTAAGGTTTCTGACATCGTTCCAGTCCACATCCTCTTCTTTAAGAGTGTATTTGAGGAATTCATGGGAGATTCTGGCAGCCTGATTTCTTTTAATCTGGCTGGTATCTGTTTTGTAACCAGCATCAAAAAGAACTGTCTTTGAATAAGGTCCAAGCATCTCATCGGAAAGCTCTGTCCTTGTCAAAGCGCTGTATTTATCTAATAACTGTTCCAAAAACTCTCTAGTATTCATGGGCGAAATTTCCATTATCTTTTTCTTAAATTTCTTTTACATCCACTTATTAACGTTATATTGATGATAAAATAATATTATCCACTGAAATTAGCAACTTCATGGGAAGGAGCCCTGACATGAAAGAAAAAAAGCGCTTTGATTTTTTGTGGTTAGTATTGTTTGCAATCGTGTTTATAAATGGCTTTGAAGCTGGTGGTTACCAGGCTTCTCTTCGTGTCATTGGCGTCACCTATGACCTGTCAATTACAGAAATGGGTCTGTTTGCATCAGTTGAGCTGTTTGCAACTATGCTTGCACCGTTATTTCTTGGCATCATAGCAGATCAGACCAACAAAAAAGAAATCATTCGCATTTTCCTTATTATTCAGCTTCTTGGCGCAGGATTTATCCTTGTCACTACATCAAATATCATCTTTGTGGCAGGCGTATTCCTGCTTGGAATGACCACAAGTGCTCTTCAGGTTGTTGCAATCGCTTCACTAACAGATTCCTATCCGGTTTCCGGAAGCAGCAAGCTTGGGTTCCTTACTTCTATGTATGCTCTTGGCGCCTTTGTAGCGCCTTTGGTAGTAGATAAGTACCTGTTTATGGGATTCCACTGGAGAACTCTTTTTGCCCTTTTGGCAATTGGCAGCGTCATTACCTATATTGGAATGGTCACAGCTGGAGACTATGTCAGAGAGACCGTAACCGAAGACTCAAGCGATTCCTCCGCGCCTTCCAATACCAAATTCTACGTTTTTGGAATCCTTCTTCTATGCGTGATCATGCTAATCTATGTTGGTTTCGAAAATGGATTTGCATTCTTTGTAGAGAGCCTTTTTGCCAACATACTTGTATCCAGCAAGGGAAGGCTCGCCCTTTCTATCTTCTGGATCTTCATGATCCCATCAAGGTTCTGCGTAGGCTTTTTTGCCAAGAAAGCAAAGGGAATTCTTATAGCTGCAGTATTTGCTATCCCTATCGTTGCTGTTATTATTGCCCTTGTTTCTTCCGCAGACGTTGTTCTTGTACTGTGTGCTATGCTTGGATTTGCCAGCGGTGCCATTTATCCAAGTGTTCTTAATATCATGCTTTCCTTTGCAGGCAAAAAAACTGCCACCGCCACCGGTATGATAACAACTGCCACCGGTATTGGTGGATGGCTCTTCACGGCGATCACAGGCTACATTGGAGATAAGTTCAGTCTTAGGATCGCAATTATGGTACTGGCAGCCTTCTTCGTTTTCTCTATCGCCGCTGCCTTTATAGCATGTAAAAAAGCTACTGATTACTCAGTTACTACATCGGCGAAAGAATAACGAATCGCCTTTTCAATATCCTTTACTGCTAATTCAACCTGATAACCGACTTTTCCGGCGCTAAAGAATATCTCGTCATATTCTTTGGCGCTTTCATTTATGATCGTTGGGAAAGCCTTTTTCATGCCTATTGGTGAGCATCCGCCATGAACATATCCTGTTAAAGGAAGTAGTTCTTTTTGCGGAAGCATTGCTATTGACTTCTCGGATACTGCCTTGGCGGCCTTTTTAAGGTCAAGCTCAGCCTTAACTGGTATAACAAAAACATAGTGCTGGCCTGTCTTACCAACAGTTACCAGGGTCTTAAATACTTTATCTGCATCTTCTCCAAGAATTCCGGCAATCTCTTCGCCGCTAAGAGAAGCATCCTGTTCATACATATGGCTCTTGTAGGCGATCTTCTTGCCATCAAGAACTCTCATTACGTTTGTCTTATCATCTTTTGCCATTTTATCCACATCCTCCGGCCTATGTCCTTACGTTTTCCACATTATAGACCTGTATTTTCCTCTTGGCTATAGAAAATCACCTATTTCTCTTATTGATGTACATACGCTCGTCGGCAAGAAGATAAACGCTGTTAAGATCTGTGGTACTGGTTTCATGGCGAAAGGCGTAGCCTGCTGCCGCGCTTCTATTTATGGATGGATCTGCTTTATTCATTTCTTCCAGCTTAGAATTTAGCTCTTTTAACAGGTCATCCACCTGGGCCATGTAGTCACCTGTCAGGATAACTACGAACTCATCTCCACCAATTCGGGCAAAGAAGCCCTTCCGTGAGAAGGTCTGTTCAAGTGCATCGGTAAAGTCAAGAAGATACTTATCTCCCATCAGGTGACTCTGCTTATCGTTAACCTGCTTAAGACCGTTAAGGTCTATGCTTATGATAATATAGTCATCCTCTTTCTTGTTGAGGTCAGCAAGGTATTTCTCATAGCGGGATCTGTTTGGAATATCTGTAAGGCCGTCAGCATAGGCAAGGTGCGTAAGGGAGTTGTATTCCCTCTGACGGGCGTAGGACTCTGAAATGTAGATCTGATAGTTGACCAACGTTGCAAATACCATGCAAATAGCACCCATTGGTACGGCTTTCTTAGACAACATTATCTGTTCATAAACACCGAATACTTCCAAGTAATAGAATATTGCATTGAAAAAGAAGGATACTACAAGGGCTGTCTGACCAGCAAGCTGAATGGTCTGGGGCATTGTAAGAGTCCCGGATTTGCTATCTCTAAACAGCATGATTACCATAAATGTGCAAAGGGCCCATGCATCAAGCTGAAAGACATAAAGCATCTGATTGATATGAACTATATTGAAAAAATGCAGGAATATAGGTGTAATGGCCACAACTGAACCGGTTATGGAGAAGGAAAGGAACAGCTTACTTCTTAAGTAATTACGATTACAGCCCATGGTCAGGTACATTATCGGCACTAAAAGATAAAGAGAAATATATTCGATCTCTGTCTGATGTCCATTGGAATCCATGAAAAGGTCCAGGACCTTAAACTGCGTAAGGAACCATACTCCCAGCAGAATAAACAATATGGCTGAATACATCTGCATATTGATCTCTGTGAAGCTACTACTAAAGCCTATGGCAATAACAAAGAACATTATTCCGAATATTATAAGAAATACAGAAATCAGGAAGATAAACAGATTATTATAGACCGCATAAAGAAGAAGATCCATATAATCTGCTGCCACAATTGGCTCATAGAAACTATAAGCACCTGTTTCAGAAACAAGGAACTCTATTTCCAGTTCAACAGGACTGTCACTGGTTGGTAATGTGACAAAATTGTTCTCGCATCCGATAAATTTACCATTCTCAAAATAATCTATGTATCTCTGGCTTACTTCCTCATGATCACAGCTTACTTTCCAGGCACTAAAGCGAGATTCCATCATTAAAGCAGGGCTTGCATAGCTACTCAGATCTACGTTTTCGTGCACCAGAAGGAGCTTGTCACCTTTGTAAGTGCCATTTCCAATAAGCTTTCTAAGTGAAGAAAGCTTAACATCGGTATACTCTATGTCGTTGTACCTGACATACCATCCATCCTCAAGAACCTGAACTCTGCTAAGGCTCTCGGGCTTAACAATGAAATCCCCGATATACATCATGGCCAGGAAGGTTATGAAGGCAATCGCCAGGTATATGACTCTTTTACGCATGGTGTTTCTCCTTCATTTCATACATTCTGGAATCTGCAAGGAAGTAAACGTCATCTATGGTATCTGCCTCCTTGCTGTATGCGTATCCTGCAGATGCTGACAGTGTGAACTTCTCCTTTTTCTCGTTAAAAGCCTGGATATTCTTCTGCATGAGACTAATGCACTTGTCACAAACGTCTTTCGAGGGCTTTTCAAAGATAACTATGAACTCGTCACCGCCTAATCTTCCGATTATGTTGGCACCAATAAAAGAGTCAACCAGGATATCAGCAAAGGCTTTTAACATCCTGTCTCCTTCATTATGTCCAAAGGTGTCATTAACATACTTAAGCTTATCAAGGTCAAGGCTCACCAGAGCATAGTCCCCCTCCAGTGTTTCCCCGTACTGCATACACTTCGCTCTGTTCATAAGGCCAGTCAAGGCATCTGTGTAAGCTATTCCTTCAAGCTCATTTTTAACCTTGCTTTCATTCATATGATCGATGCCGTTCAGGAAATAATACACGAAAAGGCAAATGATAAAGCACATCATTCCAAGGTTCATGAAGCTGACCCTTGCAAAGAGACTTACCACTTTAATGCCCTTTATATAATTGGATGCATTGAACATTAAGATTTCCAAAATTGTAAAAGAAATCATGATGGCAAAGCCAAGCAGGAGATAGTTATCCGCTTGTATTCCAGTGTAAGTAACGGATTCCTTCCTGGTTTTATACTCTTTCCTAATACCTTTAATAAGCACAGGAAGCATTCCCACCATTTCTATAACGGAAATGACCTGCATCGGGAGGACAAAAAGATTAAGATGTGCAATACCTCTTATGTGCAAAACCCAGGCTACTATAGGAATAATAATATTGATAACGATAATGATCCTCTGTCTTACCCTGGCAATCTCAGGATGCACAGAATAGAACAGGAAGCTTATCATGATGGGGATGAGATACAGTGCTCCATACTCGGCAATAATAAAAAAGTCATCATTATCACTAATAAAACATAGGGTGTCATTGTAACAGAAGGTAAAAACTCCAAGAACCATGGAAAGTGCTGCGGTCATAAACACCGACTTGGAGCCTCTTCCATTAAGAGACAGGAATAATCCCAGAGAAACAAAAAGGCATGCATAGATAACAAAGAAACCACCAACAAAGATGGCCAGTCTTCGATACTGGAAAAATGTGCGCAACAGCTCGCGCTTTGTTCCATAATAAACCGGATATATTGCTTTATAGGCTCTACCCTCAGATACAGTAAGGGTTATTTCAATTTCATGTTCCACATTCCCATTCTTTATGGGAAGCATATGATATTTCTTTGGGATATATTTACCCTTTTCATAATTATCAAGACCATAGGTATAAACAATATCTCCATCTATACGTACAACCACAGTGGAAAAAACGGTCTTGAATAGAATTGTTGGGTTTTGGATATCGGTTGGAGGAATACTCCGTTTGATTGTTATAACCTCGTCTTTTTTCAGAAGTCCCAGACTAAGGTCCGCAATAGTGACGTCTTCATATGTTTCACCTCCACGACTAACAGACCAGCCTGAACTAAGCTGGTTGTAATGTGGAGATTCTTCTGTAGTAAATAAGGTGCTTCCGAATACAAGTAGAGCTGCAGCAACAAGGAGCAGAATTATCGGAAGAACCAGTAGAGATTTTCTCTGGGATTTTCGTTTCATGTAATCTGCCTTATGCTAGCCTACAGTTACCTGAGATTATTATAATATAACAATTCTTATCAAAAAATAGTGCATATTATTACCAAATTATAATATTTTTATAATCATATTTTTGTCTTTCACAATAAAAAACCTGGCAGAATCAATCTGCCAGGAAATAAATGCCCTCATCTCTTTTAAGGATTCCCTCTGCCACCATATCTCGCCTTATGGTACAAAAATCATCGTTAATGTCAGCAATTATAAGGTTAACCTCTTTTTCCGTGTATTTCTTGCCCTTTTTAAAGGATTTGCCGATTTCCTCAAGAACAATCTTCTCTTTCTTGCGCTGGCTTGGGATGGATTTGAGCTTACCATACTCAAAGAAGGCATTTATCACCTTCTTACGGTATGCGTCGTCCCTCTCCTTCTGAAGTTTACTCTCTGAGGTCTTCTCTCCGAGAATATCGATTATGTTAACCCCAAAAAGGTCCTTGTTGATGGAATACATGGTGTAATACTGATCCTTGTAGGACTTTACCGCCCCTGCATCCTCAAGCTTTTTAAGATGGAAAGAGACTGTGGCTGAGGTAATTCCCAGACGCTCTGCAAGGCGCTCCACGTACATATCCTCAACCATAAGTGACTTAAGGATGGCAAGTCTTGATTTATCTGCAAGGCATTTAAAGAATGCAATTGTCTCCTGATCTGTCATGGGATTCTCCTTTTTGAATCTATTCTGGTAATCCTAGAAAAGCTCATTAAACTTGGCAATGATCGCATCTGCAACAGAAAGCTTAGCTTCTTCTATCATGATCTTCTCAGCGTCATCGTGTTCCTTAGCCTTTGCTAAAGATGCTCTCCACTGAGCTGGAATGTTGGTGGAAAGCTTCTTAAACTTCTCCACCATTATCGCCTCATCCCCATTTGCCTCCTTGGCTGATGCAAGAATAAGAGCTGTAAACACATCATAGATGTTGAGGGCTGCGCGATATGCTCTTGCCTCATCTGCTCTGTCATCGGCAACAAGGGCATCAATCTTAGCCTTTGTCTCTGCCTGAGCTCCCTCCATGTATTCTCTTATTTCTTTAATCTTTGTTTCCATATTGTTCTTCTTTCTATCGTGTTCCGATTACTTTTATAGTATGCGATGGATAATTACCCGATTTCTCCCACGTTTACAAAGTCCATGTGGAATCTGGTCTTGTTATTTCCTCCAAACAGGAAGTTCATACCAAGTCCAATGTGGAAGGTTCCAAGGGCATCCTCATCAAGGGCTGCACCCTTACCTGAGTATTCTACCGCAGGATTAAGGCCTATGCCAAGCTCTCCTACAATTCTTGCGCCCTCATCCTGCTGCGAAAGAAGCTCATTAAGGTCAGCGCAGTCAGACTCCACAACTTTTCCATTCTCTACTTTCAAAGTGATGTTGTTAAAAGAGCCAGCGTCTTCAAGGAAGAATTTCTCAAAGAAAATCTCTCCATTTGTCCTATCCTCTACCGGTGCAATATAAACCTCTCCGCATGGGAATGCGCCTTCTCCTGCATCGATGTTCCATTCTCTTCCAGTGATATCCATGGTAAGAACGCTGGACTTGCCAGTCTTAACTGTAATCTGCTTAGAAGTGATACTGTTTATCTTGCTCTGGCAGGACTTTTCAAGTTCGCTGTAGTCAATATCAAGAGCCTTCTCCACTTTGGTCTTATATTCTTCAAAGTCTTCACCTGCAAGAGCAGCATTGGTTCTTGAAGGCATTGTGATCTGGATAAGCTTCTCATGCTGACTCATAAATCCAAAGAGCTTTCTAAGAACCTCTGAAAAGTCGCCATACTTTTCCTTTGGAAGATTCTTAGGTGGCATTCCAGCTAGTCTCTGCAATACATCAACAACTATTGTGCAGTCGTCGTAGGGCTTAAAGAAATCTTCATTTATCTGAGCAGGGCCGTCGTTTGCAAGAGATGTAAGATACTCTTCAGTAAAGTTTATAGTCTTATACTTAAGCTCTTTTTCCTGAAGGGTCTTCTCGAAGAGACGAAGGTCTGCGTCATCACCCTCACTCCAGTAGTTAAGAAGTACTGTGTCCTTACTGGTAATCTTCATGGCATCTATCATCTTGTTAATTATATTTTGATTCATATCTATTCTCCTTGTCAAATATATTTTGATAAATATCTAATTAGATTAATAGATTTATACACCCATAAAAATATTGTGTCAATATTTATTTTGATATCTATCTAATCAAATATCGCGTGCACCATATTTATCTGAACGATCCTAATAGTATCGAATAGTAATATAGGCAAGCAAAAAAGCCGGCTGCAAAGCAACCGGCTCGTGATCAATTATTTATTCTTCTTAGCAACAATCAGATATCTGTGAATGGTTCCAACAACCTTGCCATTCTTATCGATCTCCTCCTGCATCTTAAGGAGATTGTCAAAGCACTTATCTACTGAGAAGCCCGGGAACTCCCACTCAATGATGTGGGCAAACCACACGAATGCTCCTACATCGGTAAATGTGATAGGGCGATATACTTCCTCTGCCCTAAGAACAGTAAGTCCCGCCTCTTCAAATTTCTTTTTCTGGATATCAAGCATCAGCTCTGGGAATGGCTTTGGAACTTCTGGGAGAACCATTTCTACAAGGTCTCTGTCGTTCTCAGCACCAACCTGCTCTGTGATGAAGATTCCGCCGTCCTTAAGAAGTCTTGCTGTCTCCCTAGGGTCGAAGTCACCGTGTCTGTTGATCATCATGTCAAAAGAGCTGTCGTCAAAAGGCACCTTTGTGGCGTCATCGCAGGCCCTGAAGTCAATTCCAAGTGGAATAAGTGTCTTCTTGCAAAGCTCAACGTTAGGTGGGTATCCTTCAGTTGCTGATGTATTCTCATATGGGTGCTTAAGAGATAAGAGGAACTCACCGCCGCCTGTATCAAAGTCCATGATCTTCATGTTGTCAGTAAGGTTCTCTTTGATGATCTGGGCGTAGTCCCAAGGAAGGTCATCTTCCTCCTCATATCTGTCATGAATGTGAGAAAAGTCCCAACCGTGAATGTGAGCGATCTTCTCCTCAGCTTCCCATTCTCTTCTTAATGTTTCAATTCTGTCTGTTGTAAAGTTAGTATTTGTGTTCATATCTGCTACCTTTCTATTGTTATTCTAGTTTCCAAAAACAATGAATCGGTGCAGTTAGTGGCAGCAACAACATCGCAATTATCAGCTACTAGCTGTGTATAACGATGCGATACCACATTTCTCGGTGCAAAAGCTGCCAGCATTATAACTGCACCGAGTAATTACCTCGTGTTCTCATGATTACCTCCTCAAAACCGCAGATATATTGCGGCTTGCGATATCATTCATTATATCAAATGTACCTACTATGCACAATTTCTAAATATCGATTATTTTAATCCGCATTATAGAGCCATTTCTCTTTTATCTAATTTACTACCAGATTAAAGGAATCACCTTATTCTTCACCTTTTTCTTGTAATCGGAATAGCCTTCAAGTCCCTCTTCTAAGACCTTCTCCTCATTACGAATGCGCTTAGCGATTATTGGAATATAAACCAGCATGATAACGAAGGATATGATTGAGCCAAGTATCAACGGCATTGATAAGAACAATACCAGTGTAGCCATGTACATTGGATGACGAACTATTCCGTATAGCCCTGTATCTATGACTTTTTGATTTTCCTGAACCTCCACAGTTCTTGAAAGGTACACGTTTTCCCTTAGAACCTCAGCGTAGAGTGCATAAGACAGAAGGAAAAGAACTGTTCCAACGTAAGTCACTATATCCGGAAGCACAATCCATTTGAATCTAAAGTTAAGGCCAGCGACTACGAAAGCTGCTAGGAACATAAGACCGCTCAGGATTAAAACCACCTTCTGCTCAGATTGTTCCTCTTTTGCATTAAGTCTTTTCCTAAGAAGCTCTGGACTCTTTGCCATCATAATAAGTCCTGCTACAAACATGGGAATGAATAAAACGCCCATAAAGAGCCATCCCTGCCAGTAAGAAAGCGTGCCTGCCGGCAGGAATATCAGTACCCCCAAAAGCACTACTCCAAATAGAAACTTAGTAATTCCCTGAATAAATAGTTCTTTAGTCATAGCTTCCCCCTCTATCTAAAGCGCAAATCAGGATAACAGTTCCATATTTATAGACTTCTCTGTGAAGCCGCATTTACTATACATTTTGTAGGCCGCTTTGTTCTTGGCGTTGACCTGAAGCTCTATACCATCAGCGTTTGTTTCTTTTTTGATCTCTTTTACCTTATCAAAGAAAAGATGCCCTATTCCCTGACCCCTGTAGTTCTCATCCACAGCCATACTGTCTATGAAGATGATGTCTCTGGTCACGTGAGCTGGCGTTTCGATGTGCTTATGGTTTATCTCCAAGACCCCCACCACTTTGTCATCTATTGTGGCCACGTATAGATTCCCGCTGCCTACCATGAGCTTAAATATATCTTCGGTAATCATGTCCTCGTTGGGTCTATATATGTCTGGTCTCCATTCCACGTGCATGTTCTGGACCTGATTCATGATTCTTTTTACATCTTT
Source organism: Butyrivibrio proteoclasticus P6B7 (assembly GCF_000622085.1). Taxonomy (GTDB): domain Bacteria; phylum Bacillota; class Clostridia; order Lachnospirales; family Lachnospiraceae; genus Butyrivibrio; species Butyrivibrio proteoclasticus_A. The sequence continues at coordinate 294,913 of NZ_JHWL01000003.1, read as the reverse complement.
GTAGTCTGAGCCTTGCGCATTTCGAACTTCATATTCCATATTTCTATCCTACTCTTTATGATTTCATCTAAACTCAACGATTTCGTCTAAATTCTTTCTAGGTCTTGGGTTTGGTGACTCATCTGGAAGACCAAGTGATACTGCTCCAATGAGCTGACCTTTGATTCCGAGGAAATCTGAAAGCTCCTTGTATGCAAAGCAGGTGTTGGCAATCCAAAGAGTGCCGTAGCCTAGCTCTGTAGCTGCAAGAAGGAGATTCTGGATTGATGCACCGATCGAGAGTGTATCGCAAATCTCAGTGATCCTGTCATCTGCGCTGATAGGCTCAAATGGACTCTGGCCATTAGTGTTCTCAACCATGATAAGGACTGGTGCCTCTTTCATAATGCGAAGAGTGTTGAAGGCATCAGGAAGGCCACCATGGGACTCGGGAAGTGTCTGATGCTCATCGCGTTCTCTGACAAGTCCCTTCTCCATTATATCAAGAACCTGGTCCTTTGAAGCACCTTCAAAAACTATATACTTCCAAGGCTGTCTGTTCTTGGCTGATGGAGCAAGAATTGCTGCCTCAATTATTTTCTTGATATCTTCTTTGTTAACAGCTTCTTCCTTGTACTTTCTGATGCTGTGTCTTTCTGTAATCTCTTTTATCATGTCATTTCCTCCTGCTGTTGAGATTATTTAGGCAAGTCCTAAGTTCTTTTCTAACAGCTTCATGGTATCTTCAATGCTTCTATTCTCATCGCGGTAGATTACATTGAATCCGCTATCACGCATGTGATCATAGCTTTTTTGTTTAAACTCAATTTCTTTTATTCCTCTCTATATAATCGTGATACATGTCGTAAAAATGCGGATCCCATATAGTTTTTCCGCTTTGGACATGACATATATCATTATGGATTTCAGATTTTATCAGTATCTCTGCCCCTGTCTTCTTAGAGACAAATAGAAAGAACTCAATCGCTTCGTAGATAAGGTCCGATAGATCATCTTCCTCTTTATCTATTCCGACACTAATCATCTGACTGTAATCAAATTCTGCGTCAGTGATAGAAGAATCCCAATAGGATTTATTGTTCACAAAATACACAATGAACCTTTGCTCACCGCCCCGAAATGCACCAGAAAGAATCGTATTTCCAAATGCCTCCAACTGCTTTAAGTCATATTTCCAATATTCAGATATTAATCCTTGAAGACTATCCTGGGTTAATTCACTTTCTGCAAACAGTGCATCTATGTCTATTGTGGACATTTTTCCTCCTCTATACCGATGTCGCCATATGCTCTTATATCGAAATCTACATTGATTTTTAACTACATTTACGCAAGCATAATTACTGCGTTCTCAACGTCCCCTTCAGACAGACCAACCTCAGCATCGGTCTGGATCTGGTGCAGACGTATCTCATCGTTGTGAAGATCTAGATCGTCAATTACTATCCATTTGGTAAAAGAGCTATTGTCTTTTAACCAAGTTAAGATTTCCTGTGCTTTAACAAGACTGAATTTCTTAGTGCGTCTAATCTCTTCTGTGGTAAGATCCGGCGTTACACCATGAATCTGCACATCCTCGTTCTTCAGTGCATTTACAAGAAATTCTGCTTCACGACGCAAAGGGTTCATTGCTTCATCAAACCACATTCTCCAGCCTGAGTGAAGTATGACTTTAGAGTCAGTTCTTTTAACAAGGTCTGCAAAGAGCTTTACCTTGTCTAAATCCACAAGCTTACCTTCACTAATCTCACGGCTGTGACTGTTGTCCCAAAACTTGGAATTAAGGACGCCGTCGATATCTAAAAAAATAACTCTGTCCATAGTTCTTTTCCCTATCCATTGAATTCAAAATGATACACTGACCCCGTCCCCCAGGCTCACCAGATGCTGATGCGCTTCTCAGGTGCGATGTACATCTGATCCTTGTCTGTTACTCCGAAAGCCTCGTACCACTCAGCAAAATTCCTTGGTGGAATGTTGGCACGAAGTCCCATTGGAGAGTGTACGTCATTGGCAAGAAGATACTGAATGAACTCTTCTTTGGCTTTCATACACCATACTCTTGCCCAGTTCTTGAAGTATTCCTGGAAATCAGCATTTTCTGTGTTATGCATGATCTCAAGTGTTACGCCAACGCCGCCATTATCTGCAATGTTCTCGCTGACAGTGAGCTCTCCGCTTACCTTTCCGCCGTGGTATTCCATTCCGTCAAACTGTTCAACCATGTCCTTTGTCAGTTTCTCAAAGGCTTTGAAATCTTCATCAAGCCACCAGTTAGACAGATTTCCCTTTTCATCAAATTTGGCACCATTATTGTCAAAGGCATGAGAAATCTCGTGACCGATGATTGCACCAATTCCGCCAAGGTTCTCACTATCAGACTGTGAAAGTGAGTAGAATGGCTTCTGAAGAATTGCAGCAGGGAAGGTTAAGTCGTTACATGTAGGATTGTAGCAAGCATTTACCATATGACCTGGCATAGCCCACTCTGTGCGATCTACAGGTTTATAGAGCTTATCGAGCTGATCTTTATTCTTAATTGCGCTTACCTTATATACAGCATCATAGTATGAGTCACTTTCATCAAATACGAGCTTTGACCAAATCTCTTTTATAGAATCTGGGTAACCCATCTTGATCTCAAGGGTAGAAAGCTTTTTGATAGCCTTTTCCTTAGTTACCTCGGCAAGGAAGGAGTTCTTTTTCATTCTGACCTTGTAGGTTTCGATGATTCTTTTAACCATATCTACAACGTCCTTCTTGGCCTCTTCACCAAAATAGGTTCTTCCGTAGTATATTCCAACTGGGTCAGCATAAAGAGTTTCTGCTACTCTGTATGCCTCTTTTTCAATTACAGGGTCAGAATCAACTCCTAAAAGAGCCCTGCGGAATGTGGTTCCAAGAGTTTTAAGTTCAAGAGAAAGACACGCAGTTGCTTTCACAAGAGTCTTCACATAGAGCCAGTGAGTGTAAAGCTCAAAGTTCTCATTGTTAAAGTAGCCGTTCATCTCCTTGATTGCCTTAGGATCATAAACGATAAGAACTGATGGAGCCTTGTCTCCATAGAGGTCCTTAAGGACTTTCTTAATGTCAAAAGGAGCTACAAACTTAGCCACTTCGTCTGTGTCCATTGGGTTCTGATTCTTGTAATACTCAGCCCACTCAAGCTGACTCTTAACCTTCTTTGCAATAAGAGCATCGTAAGCAATTGTATCCTCAAGGAATTTCTTTTGCTCATCCTCTGTTAATGGAGAGAACTTAAGGATCTTACTTGCCATGTCCTTGTATACTTCAAGGAGCTGCTTACCGGACTCATTGTCATCCGCATAATATGTTGTATCAGGAAGAATAATGTCTGGACCAAGTACGATAAAAGAATTCTTGGTAGCATCCGCCATATCAGTATCTACGCACATCTTGATTGGAAGAGGCAAATCGTCAACAAGAAGCTCTGTTGCTACTTCGTTAAGGTCTTCTACTGTCTTAAGATTCTTGATCTTGTTAAGAAGAGGAAGAACTGGCTCGATGCCTTCACTATTTCTTCTTTTCTCGTCTATTCCCTTTTTGTAAAGAGATATAGCATATTTCATCTCTGGAATATCTGTAGTCTTTGTGCCCTCTGCGAAAGCCTTGAAGTCAGCCATCATGATCTTTTCAACTTCCTCATCAAGGGTATTGAAACCTCCTGTCACTGGTCTGTCATCAGGAATTACGGCATTCTTAATCCACTCTCCGTTGACAGCTTCGTAGAGATCATCTTGAATTCTAACTGTTGTTTCACCCATGTAAAAAAATATCCTTTCAAGTTATTTATCGCTTTAAACCATTGAAGAAGATTATAATAAAAAGATAGCCAAAATACTAGTGTTTTTCAGCATTTCGACTATCTTTTTGATCTTTTTTAATGTTATTTCGCCAATCTGGTTCTTATATATGATTTTCAGTGATATTCTCTTGGATTTTTAGATCAAATTATTATTAAGCTTATCTCTCATAAGATATTCCTTATCCTCATCTATCATCTTAAGCATAATGTCCGCAAACTTAGGATCGAACTGGCTTCCCTTACCATTTTCAATCTCGGTTCTAACCTTCGCCTGAGGAATGACCCCTCTATAGCTTCGGTTACTGGTCATGGCATCGTAAGCATCGGCTACAGCGATGATTCTGGCTTCTTCAGGTATATCCTCACCGGAAAGTCCCTGTGGATACCCGGTTCCATCATATCTTTCATGGTGCCATTTAGCTCCCGCCGAAAGCTCTGGCATCTCCTTAATATTACTAAGGATCTTGCCTCCTATTCCCGGATGCTTTTTGATGCAGGCAAACTCTTCTTCCGTAAGATGCCCTGGCTTATTTATCACTTCATCAGGGACGCCAATCTTTCCAACGTCATGAAGAAGTCCCATCATGAAGATTCGCTCCTGCCTCTTCTCGTCATAACCATATCTTGCCGCTATCTCTTTTGAATAAGCTGCCACTCTTCCGGAATGACCTTTGGTATAGTTATCCTTAGCATCAATGGCATCAGCAAGACTCTCAACCACGTGTAAAAAGAGATTCTCATTTTCCCTGGTCTTCTCTTCAACAACGCCTTCAAGATCCCTTTGAAGCCTGATCAGTTCCACCGCATGCTTAACTCTTAGCACCAGGACGCTGGTCACAAATGGTTTTCTGATAAAATCCATGGCGCCAAGGGAAAGACCTATTGTCTCTGTATCCTCGTCTTCATTGGCAGTCAGGAATATTACAGGTGTATCTCTCCAGGTCTTCTCGCTCTTTTTAAGCTCCCTAATAACCTCAAAACCGTCCATTTCCGGCATATTGATATCCATCAGTATAAGATTGGGAGCAGGATTGTCCTTACTATATTCAAAAAGGGCATTTCCAGACTTAAACACAGCCACCTTAAATCCAGCGTCTGTAAGAGTATTCCATGTCTTTTTAAGAATTATAGGGTCATCATCCACAACAATGATGTATGGTATACTATTCATGGAGGACTCCTTTCAATGAATATTAGTATCCCAGGTATTGATATAGAAAAGGCTATCAAAAACTCAGGCTCCGAAGAGCTTTTAACTGAGCTCTTTGGTGATGTTTATAAGCTCATGGACGAAAAAACTGCTTTGGTAGAAACTCTCCTAAGAGATAAGGACCTTAAGAACTACACTGTTCAAGTCCATTCCCTTAAGACTACCTGCCGCATGATCGGTGCCATGGACCTTGGAGAGGATTTCTTTACTCTCGAAAAGCTGGGAAAGGAAAACAATCTTGCTGAGATTGAAAAGCTCACCCCAGGCATTCTTAGTTCTTTTAAATCCCTTAAACCTTATCTTGAGCCCTTTGCCGCTAATAATAACGACGTTAAAAAGAGCTATGATAAATCTGCCATTTCAGTTATCTTACAGGAGCTCATTGCAGCAATAGATGACTTTAATCTTGGCGCCTGTGAAGAAGCAATGAATCAGCTCTTTTCCTTTGAATGTAATGAGGAGCTATCCAGCAAGTTAACTGAACTGGATAAACTCGTCACCAATCTTGATTACGATGAGGCAAAAGAGCTATCTAAACAAATATTAGATAGTCTATAAGCTGTCTCATTTTCCGGATATCGTTCCGTAGTTCTCCACCGCTTCATCCACAGTCATTTCGCCATTTATTACCTTAAAGGCTCCTGCCCTAAACTCTTTTACCGCAGTATCCAGTAGCGCTATGTCCCTAAAGCTGACTGATCTATCTTCAGGAAATCCTGACAAAGATCCATATACTTCATCCAGTGAATAATCCTTGGTAGGCGTTATAAGTCTCTTTTCCTGAGCCATAAGACCAAGCTCTTTTTCACTTGTAAGGAATCTCATGAATTCGTTGGTCATATCGAGGTTTGCGCTATTTTTATTAACGCTAAACATTATCGTCACTGAATCCATATAGTATCCGCCTTTGTCTCCGGAAGGAGCCACATAGAAGTCGTACTTAAATGGATTTGCTGAAAAGGCTTCGGACTTACTCTCGCGCTTCTTAGTTCCGGAAACAACGTCTCCAGAGCAGAGCATCATAGGCACATCGCCCTCAAAAAATCGCATGATCACAGCATTATAATCATCTTCAATTTCCGCTGAACACTTGTCTATATCTATGCAATCGCTATCCACAAACTCTTTTAACCTTGTTAGAGAAGCCCTCATGGCTTCGCCTGAAGAAGGCACAAGATTATTAAGATCCTCCTCTACGCTTCTGTCATCCTTCACCGCTTTGGCAAACATAGGATAAGCAAATGAATAGCCAATTCCCGGCGTTGTTGAAGTGTTGCTGCCCATAACAGGTGAATCGTAGCCTGCTGCCTTAAGCTTTTCACAGGTCTTTTTCAGTTCATCAAAGGTCTTTGGCACCTTCAGGTTTTCTTTTTCAAAGATATCCATGTTAACAAGCATTCCGTAGGAGGTGGCAAATATTGGAAGTGCGATAACATCTCCGTTATCAAGCTCCCATCTGACTCCCTGGCGGATGCAATCAAGGTTGATCTCAAGCGAAGGGTCAGATAGCACCTCAGCTCCTTCAAACAAGGAATCAAACCTCTCATCGCCATACATCCAAGGCTGAACAACAAAGATATCTGGCTGTTCCTCCCCTGCCAGCGCCTGACCAATGGTATTAATATAATCATCCAGATAGGTGTACTCGATCTCACCATTTGGATAGTGAACGTAGAACCTCTCGATAGCACTTTCCAAGGACTCAAAGTTAGAGTATGTGCCCACTATATATAGCTTATACTCAGTATCTGGTGAGTACTTGGGAGAAAACTCCTTGCTGGTCGTGCCACCTTGTCCGCATCCCATGGTGCCCAGTATCAGCAGTGTCACAAGGGCTGTAGATATGATTTTCCTGATGTTTTTTCTCATGTTCTCTCCTACTCCTTCCTGTATCTAATCAACTGCGAAGCATTCCTCGTCTAAAGTCACATGTTTGCAGTATCCGACTCGTTAAAGAACTCATCTATTTGCGATGTAATATCGTCGCGACTCATTTCTTGCAGGTTCTTTTGCATGATCTTTGATTCCTCGAAGTTGCCCGCGGCTTCGATATCCTGATCCATCAGTATCAGCTCAGCTTCATGCTTTTCAAGATACGCAAGAGCCTGCTCTTTTGATTTAACCACAACTACGTTATATCGATCTGGCAGCCATTCTTTTATCTGCCGTAAAAGAGCTATATCTTTTCCCACCACCAAAATACTGTGTTGGGGTTCGTTCTTCTCTTCTTCGGCAGTATCAGCAGGCTGCTCCACCAGATCCGGCGGCAGGTACTTAAGGAACATTGTTTCAAGCCTACTGGTATCAATAGGCTTAGTCAGATAGTCGTCAAAGCCTGCATTTATGTACATTTCGCGCATTCCAGACACCGCGTTGGCTGTAAGGCAGATGACTGGAGTCTTATGATTAGGCGTATCGCTGCACTCCTTCATTTCTTTTATGGTCTCGATACCATCCTTATCTGGCATCATGTGATCCAGGAAGATCACGTCATAGAAATTTCTTTTAAAAAGAGCTATGCAGGCATCACCACTATCTGCAGTCTCTATCTGCATCCTGGTTTTGCTAAGGAGGCTACTAAATACCTTAAGGTTGACCTCGTTATCATCCACCACCAGGGCTCTTGCCTTTGGCGCCACGAACTGCACCTTGTACTGCTTTCGCTCGCTAAGATAACGCTTGAAAGCGGTGTCGAACTCTCCGATTGGTTCCCACTTCACAACCTTTTGCTTAAGGTCAAAAGAAAACTCGGAGCCCTTGCCATATTCGCTTTGCACCTGAAGGTGGCTGCCCATCATATTGAGGAATTTCTGGGCGATGGCCATTCCAAGGCCTGTGCCTTCAATGTGCCTATTTTTGTCCTCATCGATTCTTTCAAATGCTGCAAATAATCTGTCCAGGTCTTCTTTCTTGATACCTACTCCAGTATCCTTCACGCTGACGTGAAGATTAACGTAATCGCTGGCATCTTCACATTTGCTACCTGATACTGAGAAAACAACGCTGCCTTCTTTGGTGTACTTAACGGCATTTGAAAGGATGTTAGTTATAACCTGCTTGATTCTTATCTCATCGCCGTGAAGAATTTCTGGAATATTGCTGTCCACATCAAGGTCGAAGGTAAGTCCTTTTTCCTCAGCGCCTCGCTGAACCATGTTTACAAGGTCATTCAAAAGAGATACAAAGTTGTAGTCCACCTCTATGATTTCCATCTTGCCAGCTTCTATCTTAGAAAAATCAAGAATATCATTGATGATTCCAAGAAGGGTGTTTCCTGCGGTCCTGATGTTCTCAGCATAGGTTAGGGTCTCTTCTTCATGGCTGTCCCTTAGAATCATTTCATTCATGCCTATAATGGCATTCATAGGAGTTCTGATGTCATGGGACATAGTGGACAGGAATAAGGATTTGGCTTCATTGGCCTGATTTGCTGCTTTTGCTGTAACAGAGAGTTCCCTGTTGTAACTCATAAGTACAAAAATATTGAAATGAAGCAGAATCATAAGACCCACAGATACAATTCCTAAGAGGATCCAGTCGATGGACCTGTTAACCGTTAGCTCTTTTGCCGGAATATAGGCCACCAGGAACCAGGAATCCAGACCGCTCAAAGGAGTATATGCTATTATGCTGTCCTCACTCTTGGAATTACGGATATGCATGGAACCAACGCCTGTGCGGATAGTATCTATTACCTTGCTGTATTCCTGAGTGGACATGGGGTTGTAGGATTTGAAATACTCAAATAAATTGCTGTTTTTAAGGGACTTGCCGTGGATCATGTAGTCTCCATCCCAGTCTATGATGGATAACTCCACATTTTCATACTCACCCTTTAGGAAAACCAGCTTTTGCTCAAGGCGGCTTACAGGCACAACGCGGATAATAAGCCCACCTCGCATAGCCCCAGTCTCATCATCCATGACCTTTACGTTGTTAAGAAAGGCTATGGACTGAACGCCATTAAGCGGGTTGGTATAAGCCCTTGTCAGGTTTACCACACCGTCGACGTTACTGATTTCAAGATTGTCAAAAATAGATATGTGGGAATAATTAACAGAATAATCCGACGGATCTGTAGCGCTGGCTGTTGTTGAAATGCCAGACATGGAGCCGTCATCAATATAGATAAGATGTCCTGATATTTCGGGAGAAATCTTGGCTTTTCGAATATAGGATATGGCCTCTTCAACGGTCATTGGAGTTCCAGTCTCCGCAGACCTGTTGATATAGTTAGCCCAGATATCGCACAGATGCTGCTCATCCTCCAGATAGTTGGCGATGATCTGCTCTGTTGTAGTTGTCATTTTCTCAAAAGACGCAATCGAAGAACTGTTTGATTCTGACGCTCTATCGTTGGCATATTTAACGATAATGAAGAGAATCAAACCTATTATCAAAACATTAATGATGATAATATATCTTTTCTTCAATCTGTATCCCCTGTAAATCCTAATGGTTGTAAACGCATGTATATGTTGTCTTGCGTTTACAAAGTCACATATTAATACAGATTAATTTTACCATTTTACGTACATTTATATTGTAAAAAAAGTATAAATGCTTTATCTTTTTATGGCGATCGCCGTGAATTCTCCAGGAAGCATCTCGTTTTCCCAGGATGGATGCTCATCAAATCTCTCTAGAGTGAAGCCATTTCCTATGATGGAATTGATGATCTCGCTGATAGTGTACTTTCTGTAATGGCACTTTGGAATCTGCTTGCGGATCTCTTCGTCGTAGAACCTTGCATGGGCCATTTCGCCTTCAAATATGTCAGTGGAGAAATAGCTCATTGTGGGCTGCTGCAGGCCAAGTGCATCTGAGATCTTGGTGAAAGGGTGGAAATCGCTGCAGATCATCTTTCCGCCTGGTTTAAGAAGGCTGTTCATTACTTTCATAAAGGCGTTTATGTCGTGGAAATAATGCAGGATTCCGCCTTCCATGAATACTACGTCAAAGAAGCCTTTATACTTGTTCATGTCGATTTCTAAGACATCGCATACTTCGTAGCCTATTTTGACCCCTGCTGCCTCTGCAGTCTCTACAGCATACTTCTTGTTCTCTTCTGAAATGTCGAAGACTGTAACTTCTGCGCCAAGAAGTGCCAGCGGAACCGCTTTTTTACCACATGATCCGCAGATATTGGCTACTTTTACTCCCTCGTAAGAATCAAAGTACTGTGCATATTGCTTGAGCATCTTTTCAGGATTTTCCTTGTCCTTCATAGCTCTTTCTGCAGGAGTTCCTGCTGTCCTTACCCAGAAATCATATGCGTCAAATTCCCAGGCCTTCTTGTGTCCTAAACTGTATTCGTTCATGCTATTCCCCTTAAATTATCAAGCTCGTGCTTGTTCTTTTCGTTCAAAATCCTGACAAATTGTTTCTTTCTTGCCCTTGGAAATATAGTAAATGTTGCCGTAAAACTCCTTATGATCTCCGTCACAAAGAATATAGCTATCATCCGTCATATAGTAGAAATCATAGGTGTTTGACAGTTCCAGCTTATCTTCTGCGATATCTCCCATGTCATAATGAGAAAATACAGTAATATCCACGCATCCAAGGCCCTTGTATATCTGCTGTTGATCATAACCATTACTTTTTGGACAAAGAACTGTCTTTCCTAAATTCAGGGTGCCAGCACTAACTCCCATTAACACCCCTCTATGCTCTCGTAACACTTTATCCAAGCCATACTCACAGATTGAATGATATTCTGTAGGAGTGTCTCCTCCAGAAATCCACACAAAATCTGCCTCTCGGACGGTCCTCTGAGCTTCTTCATGACTCATACGACCATCCACCACTGCCATAGTCTTAAACTCAAATCCTGCTTCCACAAACTTATTATAGAAAACCTTGGCGAACTTATCTGTCAGCTCGTAAGACTCAAAATATGATGCAATTATCACAAAGCAATCGCGCTTTTTTATAACTCGTCGAAGCATTTCTACAGTTCTTTTATCAAATGGGCCTTCATACATACTGGCCAGAATATAAGTTGGGGTTGGTACTGTTATTTCTATTCCAACAACGCCGTACTTCTCAATCTGCTCTTTCGAGTAGTACTTAAGCATATCGTCAGGATCAGCCTCTTCATTTTCCTTGTAGCCTATGGATAACTTGTCGTGATTTTTGTACAGCTCTGTAAAGTCAGTATATTTATAGAGATTTTTAACACTGCAGGTTATCTTTTCTTTTGTAGTTGTATTTGTAAACTCAATAATATCGTCAATTTTAATAGCTGCTCTTTTTTCGTCATTTAGACGCATCTCGATTGTTTTCCAGCCTTCTTTGATTGCGCAAAAAGAGTCATCCCATAAATTCATGTAGTGTGTCATTTTATGCCTCCCTTTTTATGAGATTATATTGTTTTTAATCCGTTTTTCCTTATGTCGTTTAGTTCTTCTGCAGTTAAGCAGCCGCACTGATAAAGACGCATGTATTCTTTTGAAACATCTGAATCAAAGATTAGAACATCATCAGAGTTTATTGTTACGTCTACACCGCTACGGTATAGCTTTGCTATAGGGTGTGATTTTAGCTCTTTTACCCTTCCAAGAAGGAAATTGCTGGAAGGTGTGATGTTGAGTCTGATGTGATTATCTACAAGAAACTGTATTACAGAGGGATCATCAGCTGCTGCAATGCCGTGCTGAATTTCATCAAGCTCAAGGATTTCTACTGCGCGGCGCACATCCTCTGCTGTGCCCCACTCACCAACGTGAGCCTTTAACCTAAGACCTTCTGCTTTGGCGCGCCTGTAGATGGACTTGAAATTCTCTATTGGCTGCGCCAGTTCATCTCCATATAGATCAATTGAATAGAAGGCTTTGCATCCCCAGAAATGTGACAGGCAATCCTCCAAGTAATCTATGTCGCAATGTCTGGACATTCCTATCTGTAATCGGAGCTCAATCTCGGGAGCAATCTCTTTATGAGAAGTTTCAAATGCATTCACAAGTTCATCTATGTTTCCATGAAAAAACTCACCAAGTCCCCAAACGTCTTCGCCAATTTCGAGAATGGTAACACCATCTTCTTTTACCTGCTCAAATGCAGCATTTATGAGCATTCTGCGGCCTTCGCTTGAGTTAAAGTAGTCACCTATATTCTGAGCATTCCAGGCGTGCATTTCATCCATGGAACTAAGAGGCCTAGTGATTGGATTAATTTCTTTTCCCGTGCATTCTCTTAAATATCGCCTGCTGCCACCAAGTACAAAGTGGTTGTGAAGATCTGCCTTGGGCACCCTGCGCAGGGCTTCAAGGTCACCATTAATTAGTGCTGAATTCATTACAGAACTCTCATAATTCATGTATATATTCAATCTCCTCAAGTTTTCCTGTGGAATGATTTCTTTTTCCAGAAGGTGTAAATCCGTTTCTCAAATACAAACGCTCTGCACCATGATTGTTCTCCAAAATCCATAGGGTTGGCGTCAAACCAAGTTTCTGAATCTTTGATACGGCATACTCAAGCAATTGTGTTCTATATCATAATGCCATAACATATATCTGACATGGATTCCATTCATCCCATAGTGTTGGGAACACTTCGAACTCTTTAAAGCCTAGTGATTGATAAAACCTGTTTGTGGCATCATAATCCTCATACCTGCCCATCTGCACAGTTTTAACCTGCATGAATGTGTATCCACGCTGTCTTGCCACTTCCTTAGCCTGCTCAAATAGTTTTCTGCCTACGCCTTTTCTGTGGTAATCCTTGAGCACACCCATGACACAAAGTTCGACTGTTTCTTTTCCTGTCTCTTTAAGGCATAAGAATCCTACTGGCTTATCCAGATCATATGCTGCAAAAAGAGGCTGGTCTGCACTTTCTTTTATGTACTTCTCTCTGGATTCTTCTATGCCAAACCAATCAGGAAGGGCTTCAAGGATAGTGCGGACGATAGTCTGCTTTTCAGTTGCGTCGTGGACGTTGGTAAATCTTATGCTACCATGCTCATGCTTATTGTCGTTGCATTCATCTTCAAAATTGATATTAGAATCATTATCAAAGCGATATATAAGATTATAGCTGTCAGGAGCATCCTCATCGATGTAGCCTGTATCCACAAACCCTGCCTTTTCGTAGACATGGATTGCCTGAGCATCATCCATTTTAACGCAAACTTCTACATTGTCGTATTTGTGTTCATCTTTGAGCTCATTGAGAATTAGATCCAGCGCTTTAGATCCATATCCTTTTCCCTGGAAATCCTTATCGATCATAAACTGCTGAAGGTCGTAGCACGCTGGCTCCTCATCCATATCTTTTACCAGAGCAAGCCCTACAAGCTTATCATCCGCTACAATTCCGATTACCTTTGCGCGTGAAGTGCGATAAGCATATCCTCTTGCAATGATCCCAATGTTACTAGCAAGATAGTTCTTTTGACTCTCATCAACGGATAGTCTTGCAAACTCTATCCAGTTATCTTCGTTTATATCAATTAAGCTGACCATTTTTATCCCCTGTTTTTTATGAATCAATTCTCGTTAGCGCTCAATATGTCTGCAAAATTACCTTTTAAAAAGTGCCTGTAATCCGGATGATCCACTGCATTTTCGTATTCATGCAGAATTGTATTTCTAATCCATTCCTGCATCTTCTCAGATATTTCATTGTATCTTGTGATTGCGATAAGTCCTTTTTCTTCCGCCTCAAGAATAGCAGTATAGGCATCTGTGACAAACTCTACATTAGAAACTTTTACAGAAGTGCTACTCGATGCCGCATTGGGAATCATGATCTCAAATCCAGAATCAGTAATATTTTCAGCACTGTAAATATATCCTGAAACTCCCTTATACGTTTTTTCAAGCGCATTTGGATAATACTCATGAAGTTGTTGAATTCCATCCTTGTTAAACCCGTATGGTCCCCATTTCTTCCATATACCGCCATATGAAAAACCTGTTTCTTTACAGTATTTCTCGATTGCATTACTAAGATATACTAACGTGTTTTCTCTTTTGGTTGAAAAATAAACCAGCGGAATATGGTGGTCTGATTCTCTAGGTTCTAATTGTGTTATACCCCCAACTGGGGAAGCATGGTAATACATGGCACCTCCCAAAATCACGGTCGTTTCCCAATTATATACTCCACTATTTATCCTCCCATTGAGTTATCGTTCTCGATCTTGACAGCCTCGGTCTCTACCCATGCTGGCTTAAAGCCACTATTTATGGCGATTCTCTGCGAGTGAATGTTGGCAGTTGCTGTGCCGTAGAATGGAACGTCGCCCATATCAATTATCTTGTTCCTTAGAAGTGTCACAAGATATGAACCTATGCCCTTTGATCGATATTCAGGGAGCACATCAATTCCAATCTGCTGCCAGTGTGGCGCATCTTCTGAGCAACCCGCCATTCCCATTATGTTATCTCCGTCCAGGGCAATTACCGCGATTCTATCAGGGCGTACCGGACAAGGCGTAGGATAGGCAATTGCATTCGGAAAACGCTGGTCTCCATAGAATGAATTTATCTCGCTATCATAGAGCCACTTTACCTGAAAGCGCTCTTCATGACAGATTTCGCGGCATGGCAAAAACATATGATGGGTATGGTTCATCTGATAGCCATACTTTTTTACCTCTTCGTCAAGCTTAAGAAGATTGTCAAACTCTAATAACCGATGTGCATCTACATCTTTTACCAAATCCTGCAAAAACTCGTGAAGACACTCATCCGCCATTATGACAGTTCTTTCTCCAAGTGTTGCCATCTGCAGGAACGGTACTCCGGGGCTATAACTCCTTCTACCCTGGTTCAATGCTGACTTCGTGATAATTATCTTCTTTGTACGTATGTCTTCTGGGGCGCAGTTATAATCAATGGATATTTGCTCCAGCAGTCTGTCGTAATATTTTTTGAACATGGTTTTCCCCCGAGTTTAATGCGAATTTACAGTTCTTTTGTGTAGTAATATCTAGCTCCAGCATAAGGATATTCTCGTAGTGAAAACACTTCTTTGTACCCCAGCTTCTTATAAAACTCCGGTGCTTGGAATGAGAATGTATCTACAAAGGCATATTTGCAACCTCGCTTTATCGCCTCTTTTTCTGCGGCTGCGATTAGCTCTTTTCCCATACCATGACCTCGAAGCCCCTCTGCAACAAAGAGATAATGGATGCATAACCAGTTACCAAAAGTATCAGCTACAAGTCCGGCTTGTTTATTTCCATTTTCATCCTCATGATAAATCCCTAAAGGTACATCTTCTGACTTCTCACGTTTGCTAAGGTTGTACTCTTTGAGCATTTTGTAGATTTCTGCTATATCCGTTTCTTTTCCATCATTAGTAATGCGAAACTCCATGATATCTCCCGTTAATATTGTTTTTTACCTATCCTCTTTTAGCAATGCATAATAGCACGCATCTGTTTCTAATTCCTGCGTTCCAATATGATTCATTTTTAATTCCCCGTGCTATTCTTCATTCTTTGCGTAGTTCCATATAAGCATATACCGACGGATCTTCTCCCATGGCAATAACATGTTCAGGCATTTCTTTTTTTACAAAGCCTACTCTCTGATATAAAGCAATTGCTTTTGTATTATCCGGATGTGGATCCACCCACAGTGTTTCTGCTCCATTTTCAAATGCTTCCCTGATAGAGTTTTCAAGCGCCTTAGTTGCAATGCCGCGACCTCTAGCAAACTTTAACAACTTGATATCTAATGACGCACTGCGCGTAGCCTCATCTATTCGATACTGTGTTTCTCCACAATACTTACCATCCTCAAAGATAGAGTAATGATTTTGCTTAGGTTTTGAATTCAGAAATCTATCCAGCCATGTTTGAACAGCTTCTTCTGTTTCGTGTAATCCACCTGGCCAGATATATTTCATAACTTCTTCATCAGCCCAAAGGCTCTGTATATCTTTGATATCAGCATATGTTGATTCTTTTACAACTATCATTGTGTACCCCCATATGTTTCACTAATACGCCAATAGCTTGTCTAGTTCACAAAGAAGTTTTGCTTTCATATCCTCAAGTTCTTCTTTACTTGGCTTATTGTCATCTGAATACATCTTTTCACTTGGATAACACCAAGCAGGGCCTTTGCCATTGTTGCCATAATTCTCTATATCGCCGGCTCTTCTTGGAAACAAATGCCAGTGAATATGTGCACCGCCTTCACCATTTCCTAAGCATTCATAGTTCATCTTCTCTGCTCCGAAGGCGTTCTTGACTGCTTCCGCAACCAGTGTCATTTCGTATAAATGCTTCTCTCTTGTTTCTTTATCAAGATCAAACAGTTCAACAACATGGTCCTTATATAGAAAAAGAGTATATCCTCTAAAATGCTGATAATCCCCGATAACCACATAGCCAGTTTCAAGCTCTTTTACAAGAAATGGGTTCTTCCCGTCTTTGGTTTCTTTGATCCTTTCGCATACACCGCACATATAACTTCCCCTTCAACCGATTAATTATGTATAACGATCCAGCTCATTCTTTATTCCTGCGTAATACCAGTCTACATCAGGTATTGCTCTATTTTATTCTTAATTATATTAGAATTCAACGGCACTTGTGAAGACTCAAATGTTAGAATCATGTTATTTCCTGCATGATAGCCACTCTGTTCATAAAGCGAAATCTTTTTAATGTTCTTATCTGAAATAACAATTGGATTTATTAAGCATCTTCTTCCTTCATTGAACTGTTCGATCACGTTTTCGATAGGCTTGCTTCTTATCAAGCTTTCATAGGAACTTATAATACTCAATTCTTCCTTGGCAATAACCAATACTTTTTGATCGTAATCTCTTTGAGCAAGCTTAATCGCTGTTTTCATTTCACTTTTGGGAATATAAATACCATTGACATCTTGTGATTTTTTTCTCCAATAATACTGGAAGGAGTTTTTTCGTCTTAATACCCGTAGACCGCCTTTAGGTGCTACTAAGACCCCTTGTTCTAACTTTTTGATTATTCTCTCTAGCTCAATCTTATGTTCTTTAATTGCACTACAAACTGCTCGGCTTGTTTCTACTTCCTTACTATCTATCATCAATTCGCGTGGTTCTCCTTTTTCTTACTCATCTGATATTTATGTGTTTCTATTGATGCTCATTCTA
This sequence comes from Butyrivibrio proteoclasticus P6B7, assembly GCF_000622085.1. GTDB lineage: Bacteria > Bacillota > Clostridia > Lachnospirales > Lachnospiraceae > Butyrivibrio > Butyrivibrio proteoclasticus_A. Next base: position 277,772 of record NZ_JHWL01000003.1, on the reverse strand, counting down.
TGTTTCTATTGATGCTACTTCTAAACACTTCTGAACTAGTAATCATATTAGTTTGTATCTATTTGCATCTTTAATATGCATATATTCAGCTCATATGATTGTTTAAATACCTCTTTCTTTCGCAAAGTGCATATTAACTTGTCATATATAGTTTTTTCGTATGCTTTTACTCTATGATTCATTGATTTGCTTAATCATCCGACAACGATTATGCATATTAATACTTCTTAAAATAGTTCTTTAATATGCTTTTTCCATGAGAACAATCGATACACTGCCTCCACACAGATGTTTAAAGCATACTAACAGGGCTACAAATGTACACTTCATATGCCAAAACCAACTGCTTAGTCAGTACATGTCCAATCTCAATCGAAATAATAGGGTATTATAGCTATTCATGAACTAGATTAGCTATTTCAAAAGAATTCTTGAAAGAAATCTCTAGAATAATACGTGAAATACTATACACATGCTAATAGTATTTGTAAAGGGTCAAAAACAAAAGCCGCAGTAAATGCAATCTCGCATTTACTACGGCTCTATGTATTGTCATTTTATTGTCGCCACACTCCCGCGCACGTCCCAAAGCCCTGTAAATACTGGCTTTGCAGAAATGCTCGTTATCACTCCAGTTCCACAGTTCCTGGTGGCTTACTTGTCAGGTCATACATTACGCGGTTAACACCCTTAACCTCGTTGATTATGCGGCTCATGACTTTCTGAAGGACCTCGAAAGGAATCTCGGAAGATTCAGCTGTCATGAAGTCGATGGTCTCTACTGCGCGAAGGACTACGGCGTAATCATAGGTACGCTCATCGCCCATAACACCTACAGATCTCATGTTAGAAAGGGCTGCAAAGTACTGATCTGGAAGCTTAGTGATAATGCCTTCCTTGTGGGCCTGTGCAAGCTCTGTTCTATAAATGTAGTCTGCATCCTGAACGATTCGAACCTTCTCTGCAGATACCTCTCCGATAATACGGATCCCAAGGCCTGGACCAGGGAATGGCTGACGGAATACGAGATATTCTGGAAGTCCCAGCTCAAGTCCGGCCTTTCTTACTTCATCCTTAAACAGTGAACGAAGTGGCTCGATGATCTCCTTGAAATCAACATAATCAGGAAGTCCACCTACGTTGTGGTGAGACTTGATAACAACTGACTCGCCGCCAAGTCCTGACTCTACAACGTCTGGATAAATTGTTCCCTGAGCAAGGAAGTCAACTGTGCCAATCTTCTTGGCTTCTTCTTCAAATACTCTGATAAACTCTTCACCAATTATCTTACGCTTACGCTCAGGCTCTTCAACGCCCTTAAGCTTAGCATAGTATCTCTCAGCCGCATTGACGCGGATGAAGTTAATATCAAAATTACCGTTAGGACCAAATACGCCCTCAACCTCATCTCCCTCATTCTTACGAAGAAGACCATGGTCTACAAATACGCAGGTGAGCTGCTTACCAATAGCCTTAGCAAGGAGCGCTGCAAGAACAGATGAATCTACGCCGCCAGAAAGAGCAAGAAGCACCTTGCCATCTCCAACCTTTTCTCTGATCTCTTTAATAGTATTCTCAACAAAGGAATCCATTCTCCAGGTTCCGGCTGTCTCACAGATACCGCGAACGAAGTTATGAAGGATTTCCTTACCTTTAGCAGTATGAAGAACTTCTGGATGGAACTGAATTGCATAGAGCTTTTTATCTTCACAAGCAGCTGCAGCAACTGGGCAATCTGCTGTGTGAGCAATGATTTCAAATCCAGGTGCAACCTTGCTGATATAGTCGAAGTGACTCATCCACACGATGGTCTTATCCTCTACTCCTGCAAAAAGAGCTTCCTTTGAACCATCAATAAATGTCTCTGTCTTACCATACTCACGAACAGGAGCTTTCTCAACTTTACCGCCAAGAACATGCATCATGAGCTGAGCGCCATAACACAAACCAAGTACAGGAATACCAAGTTCAAAAAGTTCCTTGGTATAAGTAGGAGCGCCCTCTTCATAACATGAATTAGGACCACCTGTTAAGATGATTCCCTTTGGATTCATCTCCTTGATCTGATCAATTGGTGTGCGATAGGAGTAAATCTCACAATAAACGTTACATTCTCTGACGCGACGCGCAACCAGCTGATTGTACTGTCCGCCAAAGTCGATTACTATGACCTTTTCTTCTGCTGCCATTTAGTACTTCCTTTCATTTATGCTTATATGAACCTTCTAACACAGATAATAGATCTGTAGGTTGCTGGCGAATACTTAATTCCCGTCTTCTGGGTGCTGGCATGAACAATAGTACCATTTCCAATATAGATACCAACATGTCCACCATAATATATTACATCTCCAGGCTGGGCTTCTGAATAGGAAACCTCTCTGCCATAAGAACCCTGCGCCCAGGATGTTCTTGGAACAGATACTCCAAAGGCTTTATATACAGCCATTACAAAACCAGAGCAATCAGCTCCATCTGTAAGGCTCGTTCCACCTGGAACATATGGATTGCCTACAAATCTGCAGGCGTAATTAGCCACATTCTGGCCAGTCAGACTACCTGGAGCAGAAGTGTCCTTAGATCCGCTTCCCGAGGATCCGCCTGAGCTACTCTTTCCTCCAGAGGATCCACCAGAAGTTCCACTGGATGTCTCCGACTGATTTTGCTGCTGTTCCGCTGCCTTGGCTTCCTCAGTGGCCTTCTTGGCCTCATCCACTTCCTTCTGCTTCTGCTCTATTTGCTTCTGCAGGGAAGCAATGCTGGACTGCTGGCTCTTAACCTGGGCTGCATAAACAGCTGCATCCTGCTTAGCCTTTGCAAGCTTAACCTCGTAGTCGCTGTAAGTCGCCTTATATTCTTCAAGGAGTTCCTCCATATAAGCCTGTTCAAGCTCAAGCTCATATTCAGAGGTCTCCAGTTCTCCCTTTTCCTCTTCAAGCTGCTGACCATAAGCCTCCGCTGTCTCCTTGGCGCTTATAAACTCTGCAAGCTTCTGTCTGTCGTACTCGTAAAGCTCTTCAATGTACATTGCCTTATTGAGGGCATCTGAATAACTGGTGGCTGTAAGAAGAATCTGCACATAGGACATATTTCCCTTCTCATACATGAACTTAATACGTTCCACCATGGCAGCATACAGAGTCTCTTCCTCTAGCTTAGCCGCCTCGTATTCAGCATTGGTAACCTCTATCTCGGCTTCTTTGTTAGCTATATCTTCCTTAATCAGCTCGATATCTGCTAAAAGACCTACAAGTTCACTGTTAGTTGCATCAATGGCGTCCTTGGTCTCTCCCTGAGCCTCAGAAATATCATCAATCTGGCTATTGGTTTCGTCAAGCTTGTCCTGACTGTCCTGTTGTTGCTTCTCCAGATCCTTCTTTTGTTTCTCCAGCTCTTTTTCTTCTTCCTCGAGCTTCTTTTGATTTTCCTCTAAATCAGTACTGGTGGTAGCCCATACAGGGTCCACCACCAGTATACTCATTACAAGGGACATAGCTATAGCAACAAAGAAATTTCTTTTTTTCATACCTATCCCCCTTGTCTTAATCATTATTATTGATTGTTACACCATCATTATAGCGTTAAAGCTCACAGTTTCCAACTGTTCTTGGGAATGATTCTACATCTCTGATGTTACCCATACCTGTAAGGTACATTACACATCTCTCAAATCCGAGACCGAATCCTGCGTGACGAACGCTACCATATCTACGAAGATCAAGGTAGAACTGGTACTCGTCCTTCTTCATTCCAAGCTCATCCATACGCTGTTCGAGAAGTGCAAGGTCATCTTCTCTCTGGCTACCACCGATAATCTCTCCAATTCCTGGAACGAGACAGTCAGCAGCTGCAACAGTCTTTCCGTCTGGGTTAAGCTTCATATAGAAAGCTTTGATTTCCTTAGGATAATCTGTTACAAATACAGGCTTCTTGAAAATCTCCTCTGTAAGGTATCTCTCATGCTCTGTCTGAAGATCACAGCCCCATGAAACCTTGTAATCGAACTTGTCATTGTGCTTCTCTAAAAGCTCAATAGCTTCTGTGTATGTGATACGTCCAAACTCGTTGTTAACAACGTTGTGAAGTCTGTCGATAAGACCCTTGTCGATGAACTCGTTGAAGAATGCCATCTCCTCTGGGCAGTGCTCTAATACGTAGTTGATAACATACTTAAGCATTGCTTCTGCTGTATCACAGTCGTCCTTAAGATCTGCGAAGCACATCTCAGGCTCGATCATCCAGAACTCAGCTGCATGTCTTGTAGTGTTAGAGTTCTCAGCTCTGAATGTAGGTCCAAATGTGTAAACATTCTTAAATGCGAAAGCATAAGTCTCAACGTTGAGCTGTCCACTAACTGTAAGGTTAACTGGCTTACCAAAGAAATCCTTGGAGAAGTCAACTGTTCCCTCTTCAGTCTTAGGAACGTTGTTAAGATCAAGTGTTGTAACCTGGAACATTTCTCCAGCACCCTCACAGTCACTTCCTGTGATAAGTGGTGTGTGAACATATACGAAATCTCTCTCCTGGAAGAAAGAGTGAATAGCATAAGCTGCTACTGAACGAACTCTGAATACAGCCTCGAAGGTGTTAGTTCTAGCACGAAGATGTGGAAGAGTTCTAAGATACTCAAGTGAGTGACGCTTAGGCTGAAGTGGATAATCTGGAGTTGAAGCTCCCTCAATCTCTACTGTCTTAGCCTGCATCTCGAAAGGCTGCTTAGCATCTGGTGTTGCAACGATCTGACCAGTTACAATAACAGCAGCACCAACATTTAGCTTACTGATGCTTGCGAAGTTAGCAAGCTCATCTGAATATACTACCTGAAGAGGTTTGAAATAAGTACCATCATTCAACATAATAAATCCGATTGTCTTGGAATCGCGAATGTTTCTGATCCAACCTCCAACAGTCACTTCCTGACCAACATATTTATCCTGTTCTTGAAATAATGCTCTGATATCTGTTAATTCCATATCTCAATCCCCTTTTACTTAATTATTTCTTATTATCAGCCTTCTGTAGCAGGTTCTACTACGTTAGCATTCTCTACAAGGAAGTCCATAACCTTCTGAGCCATAAGACCCTCTTTGTACATCTCACGGTCTGTAATTGTTGCGCTGAACTCTTCAAAAGAGCTATAAGCTGTTGTTCCAGCATTGTCATAGCTCTCTTTAAGGTATGCATCTACATCCTCATCAGTTACAACAATTCCCTCTGCATCTGCGATAGCCTGGAATAATACGTACTGATTAACGATCTCTGTAGTAGCACTCTTTAAATAATCATCAGGTGTTCCTGTGTAGCCTTCATTGTTCATCATCTGATAAACGATATCGCTTGTAGAAATAGGTGTTCCCTGATACTGAGACCACATGCTTGCATAATACTCTAAGCTGTCGTTCTGCTCTACAAGGTATCTATTAAGAAGCTTCTCTGGAACTGGTGTGAAAATAGCGTTTGCTGTAACAGTATCTACAACCATAGTCTCAAGCTGTGATCTGTAGTTGCTCTCTGCATCCTCTGTAAGAGAATTTCTAAGGTAGTCCTTAAGTCCATCGATTGTAGTAACACCCTCGATACCAAAAGAAGCTGCCCACTCATCTGTAGGATCACAGCTCTCTGTGATGCTCTGAACAGTTACAGTAAAGATAACATCCTTACCAGCAAGGTCTGTTGCCTGGTAATCAGCTGGGAATGTAAGGTTAAGATCAACTGTCTCTCCAGCATTAACACCAACAAGTCCACTCTCAAATCCATCTATATAGCTTCCTGATCCAATTGTAAGTGAAGCGCCTGTAGCAGTACCGCCCTCAAAGGCTTCCTGTGTATCAGCATACTTACCAACATAATCAATGATAACTGTGTCACCTTCCTGAACAGGTCTGCCAGTAACATCCTGTGTAGGTGCATTATAGCTAAGTAAATTCTGGAACTCACTCTCCACCTGCTCATCTGTTACAACAGGCTGTGCAAGCTCAATTGTGATTCCCTTGTACTCTCCAAGAGTAACGTAATCTGATGCTGTAATCTCGCTAAGTGTCATTGTCTCAAGATTAGCAAAATCAATTGTAAGTCCGGAAACAGTCTCTGTGCTTGCAGATGCTGTAGCGGCACTTTCATTAGTATTAGAATCAAGCGGACTCTTAAGTGAACATCCAGTCATAGACGCGCATGCCACTGCGCTCATCAGGACCAAAAAAAGCTTTTTCTTCATAGTAACTCTCCTAATTAATAAACATTACAAAACAATATTTCTTATACTACCACACCTTATCATCTTATTAAAGTATTTTATTTGCTTAACTAAACAAAGAATGATACAATATCATTTGTTTTACACAATGTATTTTTATTTGGAGGTCTCATTTTGAAAGTTGGATTGATTATCTTAATAGTCGTAATTGTGCTTCTTACAGCGGCTATTATTGCTATCACTATTTGGGGTAAAAAGAAGCAGAAGCAGATGGACGAACAGCAGGCTCAGCTTGATGCTATGAAGCAGACAATGAGTATGCTCATCATTGATAAAAAGAAAATGAAATTACGCGACGCAGGTCTTCCACAGGCAGTTCTTGATCAGACACCTAAGTATCTTCGTGGAACTAAGCTTCCAATCCTTAAGGTTCGTGTAGGCGCTCGTGTTACTAACCTTATCTGTGATGATAAGATTTTTGATATGGTTCCTGTTAAGAAGGAAGTTAAGGCAACTGTCAGCGGTATCTATGTTACTAAGGTAGAGGGTCTTCACGGTAAGATCCAGGCTCCTGAAGCTAAGAAGGGATTCTTCAAGAACCTCGTTTCAAAGGCTCAGGAAAAGGCTGGCGCCAAGATGATTAAGTAATTTCCATATTAAGACAAAACAAAGCGAAGACATTAATATGTCTTCGCTTCTTTTATTTCTATCATTATCTGAGATTCTGACAAGGCCTGACCATCAAGCTCTAAGATATAGTCAGCACTGATCTCAATCAAATCCTCATCATCACTTTTTTTATATTCAAAAGAACTGGTCTTTACCTTCATCTGAAGTGAACCGTATGGAGTATTGTACTCTGTATTGCACTCCATCTTTTCACCAAAGGAAAGTCTGGACTTATTGTCTCCGCCTCGTACCAGATCCATGCTCCTTTCATCCGATGCAATCAGGAGCTTATTGTGGACCTTAATGCTCTCTCCATCTGTTTCCTGGCTCTCAACATAATCCACAACCCTGATTCCGTCATCTTTTACCTCCATAAGACCTCTGGAGGTTGTTATTATCTTTTCAGGCTCTTCACCCTGTCTGTGGTGAACTCCTGTAACATTTACACTGACGTTTTTCTTCATATTACCTCATTCGCCTGGAGTTATTGGTGCTGATAAAAAGACCTCTTTAGTAATACCACTGTTAACAACGGCCTCGTATCCTTCTTTAGCCTTTTTCTCATCATCGTAGATACCAAAGACTGTTGGTCCGCTGCCTGTCATAAAAGCTCTGATAGCACCGTTCTCCTCCATTATTGACTCAAGCTTTCCAATTTCTTCATATCTTGGAGCAGTTACTCTCTCAAGAACGTTGTCTATCTTATCACACATGTCGTAGAGATTACCATCTTCGATAGCTCTTTTTACACCATCTATATCTGGGTGGTTCTCTATGTCCTTGCTGTCCAGCTCCTTGTAGACCCAGCCAGTTGAAACGTCAATTGGAGGCTTGGCAATAAGAATATGGCAGGAAGGCATTTCTTTAATAGAAGTGAGCTCTTCGCCAATTCCCTCAGCCAGCATTGTTCCGCCAATGATACAGTATGGAATGTCTGCGCCAAGCTTAACTGCCAGTTCACACATGTCCTTTGTAGTGAGATTTAAGCCCCAAAGCTCGTTAAGAGCCTTGTAAGCTGCTGCTCCGTCTGTACTTCCGCCTGCCATTCCGGCTGCCACGGGGATTCTCTTTTCAAGAGTAATGTCTACGCCCTTAGTTACGCCATATTTCTCAGCAAGCTGTCTTGCAACCTTGCAGATAAGGTTGGAATCATCTGTAGGAATGCTTGGGCTTGAAGCCTTAAGTGTTATTTCACCGGTATCATTAGCCTCAAAGGTCAGTGTATCGTAGAGATCAACGTTCTGCATGATCATCTTTACAATGTGGTAGCCGTCTTCTCTTTTCCCTGTTACATCAAGACCAAGGTTTATTTTTGCATAAGCTCTTTTTTCTATCATTTAATCGCTCCATTTTCGAGTTTTTTGATTATTCTCATTCTATGTTCTCACATAAAAGAAAAAAAGTAAAAAATCTATAAATTTTTGTTTTCTGCTATAAAGTTTTTTTAATTAGTGACGATACGAAGATTAGGTAAACTATAGTTTTCGTTTCAGCGCGGTAAATGTAGCTAACCTGTCGCGGAAAAGGAGTTCTATATGGGCGTAAACGGAGTTACCGAGGTTACTAACAACATCGCAACCACCTATGCTTCGAGTGTGAATCCCTCCTCAGTAGAGGAGAAGAAAAAAGACTCTGAAGTATCGGCGAAAGCGGAAGCTGCTGCCGTTTTTGAGAAATCTGATGACAGTCAGAAGACAGCCACTGTTTCTCAAAAAGAAGCTGACAGAACCAAAATCATTAATCAGTTAAAGGCTGATGATGCACTCCGCCAGAAACAACTTTTGGACATAGTCCATAAGATGATGGGCAAGCAGGCCAATGCCTACGGCATCGCTAACACTGATAATGACGATGATTCTATCTGGAAATTCCTTGCAAAAGGCGATTTCACTGTAGATGCAGCTACCAAAGCTCAGGCACAGGAAGACATTGCAGAGGACGGCTACTGGGGCGTTAAACAGACCTCAGAAAGAATTCTGGACTTTGCAAAGGCCCTTGCAGGAGACGATCCGGAGAAGCTTGAGAATATGCGTGAAGCCTTCAAGAAGGGTTATGATCAGGCTCAGAAGACCTGGGGCGGAGAGCTCCCAGAGATTTCTAAGCAAACCTATGACGCAGTCATGAAGGGCTTTGATGAGCTTACCGGAAAGACACAAACTGAATAATTAGTTGCTAGTAATCAAAAAGGAAGAGAGCCAATTCTCTTCCTTTTTTGCATGTAAATGCCAGAATATGCTGTTAATGTCAGATATTATTACACAATTCCTCTGATATCATTGATCTCTTCTACGCCGTATTTGGTCATGTACTCTTCAATGCCCTCAACCACCTTAACTGTGGTATAAGGATCATGGAAGTTCATAGCTCCCACAGCAACTGCTGTAGCACCTGCCATAATGAACTCAATGGCATCCACAGCATTCTGAATACCGCCCATTCCAATAACAGGAATATTGACTGCATGGGAAGCTTCATAAACCATTCTCACAGCAACAGGCTTAATGGCTGGGCCTGACATTCCGCCGGTCTTGTTGGCAAGGGCAAACTGTCTTTTATAAATATCAATCTTCATACCGGTAATGGTATTGATAAGTGAGATCGCATCTGCTCCAGCGGCCTCTGCTGCCTTAGCCATCTCAGAAATGCTGGTAACATTTGGGCTGAGCTTCATGATGATAGGCTGCTTAGCCTTTGCCTTGATCTTGGAAGTAATATCATAGAGCGCATCCTTATTCTGACCAAAGGCAATTGCTCCCTCTTTAACATTAGGACAGGATACGTTAATCTCCAGCATATCCACCTTCTCATCTGAGAGTCTTTCCACAACCTCAAGGTAATCTTCTACACTTTTTCCACAGACATTAACAATAACCTTTGTGTCATAATCTGCTAAAAAAGCTAAATCTCTTTCTACAAACACCTCAACGCCAGGGTTCTGAAGTCCAATGGCGTTAAGCATTCCTCCATAAACCTCTGTAACACGTGGCACAGGATTTCCTGGCCATGGCACATTAGCAACGCCCTTTGTAACAACTGCGCCAAGTCTGTTAAGATCAACAAAATCTGAGTATTCCATTCCTGAACCAAAGGTTCCTGAAGCTGTCATAACCGGGTTCTTAAAGGTAACTCCTGCAATAGTAACTTCTGTATTCATGCCCTTTTCTCCTTTTCTAAATCCTTACATATCAAGATCGTCTGCATCAAATACAGGTCCATCTGTACAAATTCGTGCATTGTGTACCTTGGAATGATGATCTATCTCTTTGGTCTTGGTGATACAGCCAAGGCAGGCTCCAACGCCGCAGGCCATTCTCTCCTCCAGAGAAAGATAAGCCTTAGCTCCAATCTCTTCTGCATAAGCCTTGATTCCTCTAAGCATAGGCATTGGTCCGCAGGCAAATATCACATCGCATTTAACCTGGTCCTGTCTCATGGCATCTATAACGTTACCCTTAACTCCTGCGCTGCCATCCTCAGTTGCCATGTGCATCTGGGCATACTCCTTGAATTCATCAAAAAGAAATCCATCGCTATTCCTATAGCCCATGACTCCGCTAACGCTGTCTGGCTTGTTATCGCCTGTTTCCATGGATAATCTCTTGGCTGTTTCAAGAAGTGGTGGCACACCTATTCCTCCGCCGATAACAACCACATTCTTACCTGCTGCCTTCTCAATCGGAAATCCGTTACCCAAAGGTCCCAGAATCATAATGAAATCACCCGGCTCATAAAGAGCGAACTCTGCAGTTCCGCTTCCTACCACTCTGTATACCAGTCTTATGGCAGATCTTTCCTTATCCACCTCGCAGATACTGATAGGTCTTGGTAAAAGAGTTGACTTATTAACCGGGTACACCCCTACAAACTGTCCGGGCTTAACATCCCCTGCAATTGTTGTTTCAAGCCACATGTCAAATATTCCTTCAGCGATCTGCCTCTGGCTTAAAACCTTTGCTGCTTTTTTCACTTTGTGAGCCATTCGATTTCTCCTTAATCATTTATCTTGATAAACTATTTTGCTCTGGCAAATAGTTGCATATATCTTACCTGGAAAACGCTGTCCAAGGAACGGCGTGTTAGTGGATTTAGAGTAGCTGTTTACAAAATCCCATTCCCCATTTTCATCAAATACCACAAGGTCAGCGCTGCCTCCCTCTTTAATGCGTCCTGCATCAAGTCCATAAACTGAAGCTGGTCCAATAGTCATAGCCTTTATGAGCTGCTCTAGTGTAAGGTGTCCTGGTTTAACAAGCTCCCTTATTCCAAGCGCAAGCGATGTCTCAAGGCCTGTGATTCCACTTGGTGCGTCCTTGATGCCCTTAGCCTTTTCTTCCTTGGAATGAGGCGCATGATCTGTAGCGATCATCTCAATTGTTCCATCCTTAAGTCCCTCAATAATGGCCATTCTGTCACTTTCAAGTCGAAGCGGTGGATTCATCTTGGCAAGAGCGCCGTATCTTAAAACATCCTTTTCTGTAAGGGTGAAATGGTGAGGTGTGGCCTCAGCGTGGACCTTAACTCCCCTTTTCCTAGCCTGTCTTATAAGTTCTACAGACTCCGCTGCACTTATATGCTGAACTACAATGCTGGCTCCGGTCTTTTCTGCAATGTCGATATCTCTTTTAACCATTGATATCTCTGCTTCCCTTGGAGATCCTTCAAGTCCAAGTCTCTCTGCCACTTCGCCTGCGTTGATTCCGTTGTCCTTGATGAACTCTGGATTCTCTTCGTGAAGGCTTATCACCTTATTTCTTTTGGCTGCCTCCACGCAAGCCCTTTCCATCAGGTCCGCATCTGTTATAGGCTTTCCATCATCTGTAAAAAGAACTGCTCCAGCCCCTATAAGTTCATCCATGTCGCACAGAATCTGGCCCTTCATATCCTTAGTCACGTTACCACAGGCGTAGACTCTTATTCCTGTCTCTTTTCCCTTGGCTATAACATCCTTGATGGTTGCAGCGTTGTCCATATGGGGCTCTGTGTTACCCATCATGACAACAGTGGTAAATCCGCCTCTTGCTGCGGCCTTTGCGCCTGTTTCTATATCTTCTTTGTAAGTAAAACCAGGATCTCTAAAATGAACGTGGCAATCCACGAGACCAGGAGCAACGAATTTGCCCTCTGCATCTATGATTTCGTCAAAAGAACTATCATCTTCCCTATCAGAAGAGTCTGAAGGAATAATCTTCTCAATAAGGCTTTCCCCTATGATAAGGTCATATTTCTGATCGTTAGCTGTTTCAGGATCAATGATCCTGGCATTTTTAATTAGCAGCATCGCTCCTCCATCCGAAAATAGATTTATTTTCCTTTATATTTTTATCATTCTTTATTGCCTGTGTAAACGATGTATGTGAAATGCCTATTCCAATTTCATGATAACCATGAGAAAATAGATGGGTAAAATCAAATGAAAAGAGGCAATTACAATGATACGTACAATACTCGCATTTTTATTTGTTGCGATTTTCCTTATTCTCAGCCTTCCAATTCAACTTGTTCTTCTCATAATTGGAAAGTTTAATCCAATGATCAAAAAGAGAGCATCCCTTGCGATTGTGGGCTGGGCATTTAATGTTGTTTCCTTTATCAGTGGTGTTAAGCGCACCGTTATCGGAGAAGAGAATGTTCCAAAGGATACAGCAGTTCTCTATGTTGGTAACCACAGAAGTATTTTTGATATTGTTCTTTGCTACCCAAGAGTTCCAAATCCTACAGGATTTATTGCCAAGAAAGAGGTTCTTAAGGTTCCTCTTCTCAATATTTGGATGATCTACCTTGACTGTCTGTTCCTTGACAGAAAGGACCTTCGTAAGGGAATGGAGATGATCCTCACCGCTATTGATAAGGTTAAAAACGGCATTTCAATCTTTATCTATCCTGAAGGCACCAGAAACAAGACTGATGAGCCTCTTGGCGAGTTCCACAAGGGAAGCTTTAAGATAGCCCAGAAGGCTGGATGTCCTATCGTTCCAGTAGTTGTTAACCACTCAAGAGATATTCTTGAAGCGCATTTCCCTTCAATCAAGTCTGCTCATGTTACTATTGAGTACTGTAAGCCAATTTACTTAAACGAGCTTTCCAAAGAAGATCAGAAGAACATCGATCAGTATGTTAAGAAGATCATGGAAGAGGTTTATGTAAGAAACGATTAAAAATAAAGTCGAAGATCATTGGATATTTCCAATAATCTTCGACTTTTCTTTTTACATTTTGCTTCCCTTGGTGCCTCCACCAAGCTTAACTCCCTCTAAAACGTTAGTCTCGAAGGAATATACAACCTTGTGATTCTCTCTGTCAGCCTTAAGTGCAAGCTGGATCATGTTATCGAGAAGGTGCTCATATTTCATTCCAAGTGGTTCCCAGAGATAGAAAGAAAGGGATCCTGGAATAGTGTTGATCTCGTTAAGATAGATCTTTCTTGTCTTAGTATCCATCATGAAGTCAATTCTTGATACTCCTGAGCAACCAAGGCAGATAAATGCGTCAACAGCCATCTTTCTAACCTGGTCTCTCTCTTCGCTCGTGATATCAGCTGGGATCTTTCTCTTAAGAGAAGCCATTCCCTTGCTTCCGCCAGTCTTAGCGCCCTTGGCACTTCCCTTGGCACCACCAATATATTTATCCTCAAATGAAAGGATCTCATCTGAGTTAACAGGCTCTTCGCACTCTGAAGCCTCTGCTGACTCGTAATCACCAAGAACTGAACAGTTGATCTCTTTAAGATCTGTGATAGCGGGCTCAACAAGAATCTTCTTAGAGAATTCAAAGCCAAGATCAAGGGCTTCGTAAAGACCCTCTCTGTTATTAGCCTTCTTGATACCGATACTTGATCCAAGGTTAAGAGGCTTGATGATAACTGGATACTCAAACTCTTTTTCAATCTTGGCAACGAGGGCTTCTACGTCCTCATAGTCCTTCCAGGTATAGCACTTACAATCAAGAACAGGAATTCCGTTGTCCTTAAGAACAGTCTTCATAACATACTTGTTCATTCCTACAGCTGATGAAAGAACGTCACAGCCTACTACAGGAAGTCCAAGTGTAGCAAGGAAGCCCTGAAGTGTTCCATCCTCTACGTTAGTTCCATGAACGATAGGGAATGCAACATCAACCTCTGTGATCACGTTGTTTCCGAACATCTTCTTGTTAAATCTCTGAAGAGTTACTCTGTCGCCATCCTTAACCCAGATAACCTGTGTGCTCTTCTTGATAAGCTCTGGAATATGAGTGTACTCCTCGATCTCATCAATGCTCTCTCCAACGTAGAAATCGTTATTCTTAGTGATATAAACAGGAATAACCTCGTATTTGTCAGTATTGATGCTTCTAATTGCCTGAATCGCTGAGATAATTGAAATCTCATGCTCTGTACTCTTTCCGCCAAATAAAACTGCGACTCTTAACTTCATAATATGCCTTCTTTCACTTAATCATTATTTATAATTATCAGGAAGATCGTTCTCAAGGAGAATTACCTTTTCTCTTCCAGCATCTATCTCATACATCAAAGCTGTGGCTTCATTGAGGGTGCTCTTAACGAATACCTTCTCAGGATCAAAGCCAGCTTCCAGAACTCCCTTCTTGATTGAAGGACTGTTCTTTTCACCAACAAGGATAATGTAATCACAGACAGCTGCTGCCTGCCTACCAAATTCCTCATTCAGCTCATTCTCTTTTTCACCAAGTTCAACCATTCCTGGTGTCACAAGTATTTTAACCTCATTTTCAAAAAGTGCAAGGGTCTCAAGGGCAACCTTGGCACCATTTGGGTTAGAGTTATAGGCATCATCAAGGATAGATACATTGCCGTGTTTAACCAGCTCAAGTCTGTGTGGAACGCTCTGAAGTCTTCTAACTGCCATCTTAAGCTTGTTAAGAGGAACGCCAAAGCTATTGGCTACTGCAATGGCACCAACAATGTTCTCAACGTTGTGCTTACCAACAAGTCTTGTGCTGAACTCTTCGCTCTCGCCATTTGGCGCTGTAACTGTAAATGTAGTTCCGCCGCCGGAAACCTTGATATCAGTTGCGCGATAGTCACATCCCTCTACTGTACCGTAGGTGATGGCATCCTTATATTTCATGTTGTCTCTGATGATCTCGTTATCACCATTTACAAACTTGAGGTTCTGGCCATCCACCTTGCCATTTGTCTTCTGTTTCTCATCAACTGCATCAAGAAGCTCGTACTTGGTGCTGATGATATTCTCAAGACTGTGGAAAGTCTCTAAATGCTGATAACCAATAGAAGTTACAATTCCGTCATCAGGGTGAACAATATCTGTGATTTCTTTTATATCATGAAGGTGTCTTGCACCCATTTCGCAAACAAAGATCTGGTGAGTAGGCTTTAAATGCTCTCTAATGGTCCTTACGATTCCCATCGGAGTGTTGTAGCTCTCTGGAGTCATAAGAACGCTGTACTTCTCAGCAAGAAGTGTGGTCAGATAGTACTTAACGCTGGTCTTACCGTAGCTACCTGTAACTCCAAGGATTCTAAGTCCGGGATGTTCTCTAAGCATTCTCTTAGCATCATTGATGTACCAGTTACTGATTGATTTCTCAATTGGCTTGTTAATAAGATTAGCAAGAGCTGGCACAAGTGGCAAAAGACCTATGAAACCCAACACTCCAAAAGCTGTAAATAGCAAAGCATTTGCAGATCTCATATCTGTTTCGTCATGGGTAGCTCCCAAAGACGCCAACTTAGGAATAACATAAAGAAGCGCAAGAAGAACAGCATAGGTAACAAAAAGTCTCTTAACTCTTGCTGTTATCACAAATTTCTTCTTAGCCTTTTTAGGAAGATATGAGGCCCAAAGAGCTATGAATATAATTATGGCCCCAAACATAGCAATAAGCGCAGTTCCCCTATTAAATATATCCCATGAAAATGTCAGTATTACGCACACAATAAAGGCTAAATGCGCTATAGTCCTGACAGCATCGGTTCTAAGATGCCTAAAATATCCTTGAAACTGATAGCTTGAAAGCTGAAGCATATGAGTATGATAGCGAAGTCCAAGAACAATAAAAGACAGAACTAAAATAAATAGAACAAATGAAAGTACATAATACATCTAATAGTCTCCTCACATACTGATTCCAAGAAAGCTTCCCAGAATCTTGTTAAACAGATATGCGTTGTCAATAAAGCTGTAATGGCCTGCGCCCTCAATAACTGCAAGTCCTGCCTCTGGCATCAGCTCTTCCATCTTCTTACCATCAGAAAGTGGTGTGGCTGTGTCCTGGTCACCCCAGATCAAAAGAGCTGGCATTGTAACTGAAGGCATGTAAGGAACAAGGTCCTCATTAACCACCTTAACAAGGCTCTGTCTCATAACTGGAGAAGCTGCTGCGTAATCCGCGCTTCCAAACTTTCTCTGAAGAGCATCCAAAGTGCCTGGGAACAGCTTAACAATTCCTGTCTTGGTAATTAGATTCTTGTAGAATTTATATCTCTTAGTTCTTTTATTCTGTGATGCACTCTTAACAGGCTTAACACCTGCTGCGTCAGTAAGAATGATCCTTGGAATAGTAAAGCCTGCCTTTATTCTTCCGTCGTGAATTCCTGAAGCAAGCTTAATAATGATCCTGCCTCCCATGGAATGACCAAGGAACATGATCTCTTTTTCCTCAGGATAAAGCTTAGCTATGAAATCAAGAACAAAGGTAACATAGTCATCCACATCCATTGGCTCAGAAGGCTCATCGCTCTTACCAAAGCCCGGCATATCCATGGCCACCACGTGATATTTCTTTTTAACAAAGTTAGTCACGCTGGCAAAAAGATCTATGTTGGATCCCCAGCCATGAAGCATAACAAGAAGTGGTCCCTGTCCCTCATCTATATAATTGATATTAAGTCCATTTATATTTGTATTCATATAACACTTTCTGCGAATCTATACTACAAACCTCATACATATTATCACTACAGATATGCTCATGCAAATTCCCCATAGTGCCCTGTACTCTGTAAAAAGTGCCATTAGCTCTTTTGCTGCTGCAGAACACTTAGCATAAATATGAACAGCGCATCATTCTGAGGATCGTTCATTATTCCTGCGGCCCCGTTCTTGGAAGCGTAGGAATTCTCTGTCTCCTCAGTGACATAATTGATGGCGTTACTGTTCATTCCCATAAGGAAATGGGCGTGATTCTCGATGATAGTGGTGTATTCGTGGTTATAAATAATATGGTCTGTGATAGTCAGACACTTCATATCAGCTAAAAGAGCTGAAAAATCAGCGGTAGAACCTGAATCCGTCACCTTGTAACCATTGTTAGAGGCCTTGGCGGAAATACTCTCTGAGCGCTTCATAAGAAGCTTCATGATAACTCCGCACTGGTCCATGTCCACAGGCTGATTGGTGGACAGATATGTGATGGCGCCAGAGAAAACATTGTTATCCTCCTCAAAAAGCGCTGCAAAATCACTCTTTGCGAAATACATATTAAGGACATTCAGATAATTCTGATTGCCAGTTGCTCTGTAGAGCTGCGCTGAGGCGTTAAATGCTCCGGTGTTATCCTCAGGCTTTTGATTATTAAGGAAGCAGCTATAGGCTCTATCTGCTGCCTTAAGGCATGTTGTGGCAAAGTCAGGGTCATATTTCTGGTAAAAAAAGCTAAATCTGGCCGCCATAGCTGAAAAGCTGATGGTGGACTCTGTGGATACGCCTGTCACATACACGGGAGCGGTGAAGACATCCCCAGACTTGGATGTGTCTGTCATGGCAGCTCCATAAATTCCGCCAGTTCTTGAATCCTGCATCTTAAGAAGCCATTCAACTTCGTATCTGACCTCATCAAGGATATCCGGAATGCCATTACCACTCTCGGGGATTCCGGTTTCATCGGTAAAGGAGGAAGGGTTCATCTCATAGGCTGTAAGAAGGTTCTCTGCTATCCTGCTTCCGATATAGGTATCCCTGTCTGCCTGTTCATCCATGTGCCATCCGCCATTTACTTCTATCTGAACTGATGGATCATCCTGAAGAATGGCCATCTGGGTATGGCAGGCTGTATGGGCATTCTCTCCTGCGTAGCCCTCTGAAAGAGACATTCCGCATCTATTTATGTAGAATTCCTTACAGGCCTCGTTGAATACATCCTGATAAACATCCTCTGCTATGGAAAAAGAATAGGATTCTCCCACAATATCTGCATAGATGTAGTACTGACCAGGCTCCTTGAAGTCGTTGAATCTTCCTACAGCGTTATACTCCCCCACCTCTTCATTAAGGGAGGATCTGTCAATCTGGCCTGTGTAGACAACTTCTCCGGTTTCAAGATCTTTTACCTGAAATTCCTCCGGAAGATTCTCACCCCTAAAAATAGCTATCTTTTCAGACTCTGTATTATATCCCACCTGATCAACCAGAATATTAGGGAGCTGTTCTTTGACCTCGTAGTTAGAAACGGTCTGAGAATTACTGTCCTTAGGCGTATTGTCAGCTGTCCCTGTTTGTTCAGCAGAAGAAGCGCCGCAACCTGCGACGCTTCCTGCCATAAGTAGGGTCATAAGCCCTACAGATATTCTTTTCTTAAAATGCAAAAGACCAAACATACCTATACCCTCATATAAAACAATCATACGCGGTTATAGTTTATTAAGCAACCATCCAGAATAATCTGTCTCTCGTCATCTGTAAGATCGCCCAGTCTTAATGTGAACTCCTTTAATGTATTGTCTTTTACAGCAAATGCCTTAATCTGGCTATCCTTGTTCTCTACTGCCTTCCTGATTCCTGGGAAGAAGATGTAATCAAGATTCTTAAATGGAAGATCCTCTCCGTCAATAAGGAATGGAAGCATACCCCAGTTAATAAGGTTAGAGCGATAACGCTTTGTGGCATACTCATTGGCTATATTAGCCCATCCACCAAGCACCTTCTGACAAGAAGCTGCCTGCTCTCTTGCAGAGCCATCACCTGGCTTAACCGCAAAGATTGTTGAACCAATTCCTGTGTTCTTGGAAGAAACATCAGGATAAGTCTCCTTAAGAGTCTTAACAACAGATGCGATCTCGTCACTTGTTTCGTTAAGATCAACATTCTGTCTTCTCTTAACCTCCTGAGCATAAACCTCTTTTGCTCTTCCAACGTACTCTGGATCCTTTCTTGAAAGAGTAAACTCTGCAAGTCCAAGAGGATTAGATCTATAGGATGAAGTCTCACCAGATGGGATAAGCTCATCAGTTGTGGTTACAGGATCGTGAATCTCTGATACAACCTTAAGGATAAGGTTCTCAGGAAGCTCTACCATTTCTGGCCAGTCCTTGATGTTAGGTCCAAGCTGAAGCTCAACAGAAGGATCAGCCTTGCCCCTTGAATCAAATACACGGTTCTTATAAATCTCTGAATCGAAGTGATATTTGTATTTCTTAAGCTCACCATCAAACTCGGTTGCAGGTGTAAGAACGCCCTGATTAGCAGCTGTTGCAGCAATAGAACGTGCATCCATAAGAGCAACTGAAGCAACCTGTCCGTTCTGAACCTTAGAACCTTCACGGTTAGGGAAGTTACGAGTTGAGTGTCTGATACTGAACGCGTTATTAGCTGGTGTATCGCCTGCTCCGAAGCATGGTCCGCAGAAGGCAGTCTTAAGAATTGCACCTGTCTCAAGGATTGCAGCTGCAGCACCATTCTTAACAACTTCCATAAAGATAGGTGTTGATGCAGGGTAAACACTAAGTGTAAATCTGTCATTACCGATAAAGTGGCCCTTGAGGATATCAGCTGCTGCACAGATATTCTCAAATCCACCGCCGGCGCAACCTGCGATAATACCCTGATCTACAATGAACTTGCCATCCTTAAGCTTACTTGTAAGTGAATAGTCAACCTTATCTCCAAAGCTTACTTTAGCTCTTTTCTCAACGTCTCTTAAGATATCTGCAGCGTTTCTGTTAACCTCTGCAATCTCATATACATTACTTGGATGGAATGGCATGGCAATCATTGGATTGATTGAGCTAAGATCAACCTTAACCAGGCTGTCATAATATGCCACATTTCCAGGCTTAAGCTCTTTATAATCACCTGCTCTTCCATGGATCTCATAGAAGTCCTTGATCTCCTCATCTGTCTGCCAGATGGAAGAAAGACATGTTGTCTCTGTGGTCATAACGTCAACACCGATTCTGAAATCAGCGCTAAGGTTCTTAACTCCAGGTCCAACGAACTCCATGACCTTATTCTTAACAAAGCCGTCGCCAAATACCTTGCCGATAATAGCAAGAGCTACGTCCTGAGGACCTACGCCCTTCTTAGGCTCTCCCTCAAGGTAAATAGCCACAACTCCTGGCATATCTACGTCATAGGTCTGACCAAGAAGCTGCTTAACAAGCTCAGGTCCGCCCTCTCCGATTGCCATAGTTCCAAGAGCTCCGTATCTTGTGTGAGAATCGGAGCCAAGGATCATATTACCGCCACATGCCAGCATCTCTCTTGCGAACTGATGAATTACAGCCTGATGAGGTGGAACGTAGATTCCGCCGTACTTCTGGGCTGCTGTAAGTCCAAACATGTGATCATCTTCATTGATTGTACCGCCTACTGCACAAAGAGAATTGTGACAGTTGGTAAGAACGTATGGAATTGGAAACTTCTCAAGTCCAGAAGCTCTGGCTGTCTGAATAATTCCAACGTATGTAATATCATGGGAAGTAAGCTTGTCAAACTTAATGCAAAGCTTATCCATGTTTCCAGAGGTGTTATGCTCTTTTAATATGCCGTAGGCAATTGTATTCTGTCTTGCCTCATCTCTGGTAGTATCACTATATCCCTTAGATGCAAGAGCCGCTGACGCCTCGTGATCATCTGGGATAATAACTTCACCGTTAACCAAATAGCATCCTTTGTCTAATGTTGTTACCACTTCCTGACCTCCTACCTGATACAAATTTTAACCGCTATACATGTATACAATTTACAGGCGCTATCATACCATATTTTCTTCTATCTTTGTAGTGTCATTTTTAACGGTTATCAAGAGCCGCCTGCAATTGTCTTATAAGAGTCTCTATTCCAGCCTCTTTGAGTTTCTGTCTGAAAAGAGCTATCTCCTCTTCCGGTTCTGCCTCATACTTGCCATAGGCTATTGCTGGAACATATTTATCACAGACTGCTACCACATCTTCCAAAATCTGCTGGTCTACAGCTGCGGAGAACGGTATCTCATCCCATGGATACTCTACTGCCACCCTTTCATAATCCTCTACCAGGTCATAGTATTCCTTCCAGGAAGCGGCTGAATCCAAAAGCTCGTACTCATCACGTCTTCCCCACCAGAAATTCGTAGTCATACTGTCTCTGTCAGCGTTATAACCGCTTGGCTTTTCCAGCATTCCCTTGCTATTTACAGAATACTGCTTTCCTTCTATTCCATAGCGGATGAGCCTGTAACATTCCTCATTATTCCTAAGGAAATCATAGACCATGAGAGCTCTCTCAGGATTCTTGGACTTAGAATGTACCGCCATTGCGCCATGCAGAATACTATTCCTTATAAGATTCCCTGTATCCTTCCCAAACCAGAAGAATCCAACCTCCGCATTTGGCATTATTACATCCATTTTGGGCTTTATTTCTGTGTAGAAGTTCTGGGTGTGATGCTGGAGAAGCGCTGATTCATCAGCGTAGAACTCAATATCGTTATCCTCTGCCAAGGACAGATCCTCTCTCCAGACTCCCATCTGATCCCATCTCTTCATGAGCTTTGCATAGTTTGTGTAATCATCCCCTGTATAAAATGGGCTTACAATGGTCTTCTTGTCATGTGAATAGGCCCCAAATAAGCCATATGTGGTAACTTCGTAAATTGGAATATAATCAGACTTTGATGTAAGATAACCAAGACTCACTATAGTATTGGTACCGTCAGCATCCCAAGGAATCATTCCCGGGTAATTATAGCGAACAAACGCAAGATACGTAGTCAGATCCTCCCATGTCTTGATATCAGAAAGACCTGATTCGTCCAAAATATCTTTTCTATAGATAAAACCGTGATTAGTCCACTGGTTATATTCATTCTCCGGAATCACATAGATATTTCCATCCAGAGAACAGGCCTGCCACTGCGCGCCTGACACATTGGCATAGGTCTGCGGACAATATTTCTTTAGCATGTCCTCGGATAATGCCAGAAAATTCCCCCTCTGGACATTGGGCCACATATCCAGCCAATCCGCACCGGTTCCCACCAGATCTATGTCCACTTCTCCATTATCAAGGGCCTTATTATAATTAGCCAGATAATTGTCCCATCCAATATAGTAAATATCCAGCTTAGCATTCAGATTCTTAAGTAATAGCGCATTAATCTTTTCCATCACCTTCTCTGTCTGTCCATTAGTGGGCTTGTCCCCTATGGTCAGATAGGTTATAGTAACTGGCTCCTGGCTAAAGTCAATATATTCCTCCACGCCAGTAGTTCCTGCACCACTTCTGGAACCGCAGGAAACTGACATAATAAGCGCTGCTATTACTAATAAGATACTGATAGCTCTTTTTTTCACTAAAGATTTCCTTTCTGCTCCTTAAGAGCCTTGTTCCTGATCCTTAGCTCTGTAAAAAAATCTTTAAGTAACTTACTACACTCGTCTTGTAATACGCCTTTTTTGACCTCAACCTGATGATTAAAATCCGAATTATTAAGAATATCCATTACAGATCCTGCACAGCCCGCCTTGGGATTCTCCGCCGCCATGATAACCTGCGGAATCCTGGACTGAACAATAGCTCCTGCACACATCTGACAGGGCTCAAGGGTAACATAGAGCTTGCACTCCTCCAGTCTCCAATCCCCCATGACCTTGCAAGCCTTCTTGATGGCCGTTATCTCCGCATGAGAAAGAGCTGTCTTATCTGTATTTCTTCTGTTATAACCTCTTCCGATTATCTTTCCTTCATATACTATTACGCATCCAATAGGCACTTCACCCAGCTTATAAGCCTTCTTAGCCTGGGCTATGGCAGCCTTCATATATTTGACGTCCAATAGCTCCTCTTCTGTTAAAAGAGCTATCTCATCAGCTTTTTTCTTTGGTTCAATTTTCATATCTAAATCCGATTAATCTCATTTCATACCAAAATGGTAGTAATTGAATGTATTTTCTGTTATCATAATCAAACAAGTCTATTTTAATTATATGTTTTTTGACAATTTGTAGCAAATTAAGTGATCTAGAGGTACTTATGAAGATATCAACTAAAGGGCGCTATGCACTTAAGGTTATGCTGGATCTGGCTTCCAACGATAACGGAGGCTATATCGCACTTAAGGACATCGCAGCCAGACAGGATATTACAGTTAAATATTTAGAGCAGATCGTCAGCTCTTTAAGTAAAGCTGGCTATCTTAAAAGCATGCGTGGTAATAACGGCGGTCACCGTCTTGCCAAGGCTCCATCTGAATATGTAGTAGGGGATATTCTAAGAGTTATAGAGGGAAATTTTGCTCCTGTAAATTGCGTATCTGCAGAAACAGGCATCGACTGTCCACTTTCTGAAAGCTGTGCCTCTTTTACCTTCTGGAAAGGCCTGGACGAAGTGGTCAATGAATACGTAGACAGGTTTACTTTACAGGATCTTCTCGATAAGAAATCTGTTAATTGACACAACAATAAAAACAAAGTATATTTATATAGCGGTTTTGTGAAGGGTGTATGTAGCAGTCCTCATGTATGAGATCGGGTCTTATGCAATGGAAATCTGCGAACCGTGTCAGGTCGGGAACGAAGCAGCACTAAGTGGAATCTTCCATGTGTTGTAAGGTCGCCTGATCTTATCGGAGTCAACGTGCATGCATCCTTCACAGAACCGCTATTTTTATGCAGCGAAACTGTGAATCAATATTTATCTATTCTCAAGATACTTCATATAATTGATTACCATGAGCGCAATCTTAAATGTAAGGGCATCATCAAATTTTCTTACATCAAGTCCTGAACTCTTTTCCAATTTCTCAATTCTATAAACCAGAGTATTTCTGTGTACAAAGAGCTGTCTTGATGTCTCTGATACATTGAGGTTATTCTCAAAGAACTTATCAATTGTGATAAGAGTCTCTTCATCAAGATCGTCTGGAACTTCCTTGCCTCCAAAAATCTCATCTATGAAGATACGGCAAAGACTTTCTGGAAGCTGATAGATAAGTCTGCCAATACCAAGAGTATTGTAAGCATTAACACGTCTCTCAGCATAGAAGATCTTACCTACTTCAAGAGCCATCTTGGCTTCCTTAAAGGACTTACTAAGGTCCTTGATCTCATCAACAATTGTTCCATAGGATACGCTTACATTGAGCATAGCCTCTGTATTCATCATATCAACGATTGTTGTAGCAAGCTTCTGAACTTCATCGTAGTTCTGACCCTTTGACATGGTCTTTATCAAGATAACACTGTTCTCATCAACAGCTGTCACATAGTCACCAGAATGAGGGCCAAACATACTGGAAAGAAGTTCCTGTGCAGAATTATCCTGAACCTTGGATGTCTCCACTAGAATAATTACGCGGGGAACGTTTACATCGATCTTAAGCTTACGTGCTCTGTTATATACATCAATAAGGAGCATATTATCCAAAAGGAGATTCTGGAAGAAATTATTCCTGTCATATCTCTCCTTGTAGGCAACTATAAGGCTCTGAAGCTGACTTACTCCAATCTTACCCACCATATATGCATGCTCTGAATCACCCTTAGCTAAAAGCACATATGCAGGTTCTCCTTCATCCAGGATCTTAAAAAGATGTACATCTCCAATTACCTGGGAGTCAACTGGCGAATTCGCAAAACTGATCACTATAGAAATGTCTAAAAAATCCCTGTCAGACGTGGTAGCAATTACATCACCACTAAGATCCATCACGCAAAGATCAACTTTAGTAATGGCGCCTAATTCCTCAACACTAGATTTAATTGTTTGTGAAGATATCATGGATTTCCTCTCCTATCAGTTTTATTACCCTTAGTATACCATAATAGAGCGTATTGCATAAACTATTGCAAAAAAAGAGTCACGCCATAAGCGTGACTCCTTAAAGTTTTTATTAGTTTGTGATTGTCTTCTCTGTCTCTTTGTCGAAGATGTGGATCTTCTCAACATCGAATGCAAACTTAACCTTATCGCCAGGTCTAGCTGTTGTACGAGAATCAACTCTAGCTGTGATAGGGAACTCAGCAAGATCAAAGTACAGATAAACTTCTGCACCAAGAAGCTCGTATACGTTGATTGTTGACTCGAATACTGCCTTTGATGTGTTAACAACCATCTCTGAATCGTCAACATCCTCAGGACGAATACCGAATGTAACAGTCTTTCCAGCATAACCGCCATCGATAACCTTCTTAGCCTTAGCTGGTGGAAGCTCGATTGACTGGCCTGCGATCTTAAGGCTAGCCTTATCTCCATTAACCTCAACCTCAGCGTCAAGGAAGTTCATCTGAGGTGATCCCATGAATCCAGCAACGAAGAGGTTGCCTGGCTTGTCATAGAGGTTCTGAGGTGTATCTACCTGCTGAACAACACCGTCCTTCATAACTACGATTCTTGTACCAAGAGTCATAGCCTCTGTCTGGTCATGTGTAACGTAGATGATTGTTGTACCAAGTCTCTGGTGAAGCTTAGCGATCTCTGTTCTCATCTGAACACGGAGCTTAGCATCAAGGTTTGAAAGAGGCTCATCCATAAGGAATACCTTAGGATTACGAACGATAGCACGTCCCATAGCAACACGCTGTCTCTGTCCACCTGAAAGAGCCTTTGGCTTACGATCAAGGAGCTTCTCAAGATCAAGGATCTTAGCAGCATCTCTAACCATCTTGTCGATCTCTGCCTTTGGAACCTTACGAAGCTTAAGTCCAAATGCCATGTTATCATATACTGTCATGTGAGGGTACAGAGCGTAGTTCTGGAATACCATCGCGATATCTCTGTCCTTTGGCTCAACATCGTTAACTACTCTGTCGCCGATTTTAAGTGTACCTGAAGAAATATCTTCAAGACCAGCGATCATACGAAGTGTTGTTGACTTTCCGCATCCTGAAGGGCCTACGAAAATGATAAATTCCTTATCCTCGATCTCAAGGTTGAAATCTTTAACAGCCTCAAATCCGTTAGGATAAACTTTTGTAACATGCTGAAGTGATAAACTTGCCATACCTTACTTTTTCCTCCTAATGTGTGTAAAGCTTTTTGCTATATTTGAGTATAGCGGTAAGGGATTTTATTTACTATTCACTATTTTCACAAATATTTTATTTTTCATTAGCACATTTGCTCAAGTAAAAGCCAAGTTATCCACAAAAAAGAAATGTTGACGAAGATTTTGCTCTTTAACTGTGCAACTTGCCTATTGAACATTAATGGTAGAAGGTTATAGTTCCCTTCTGTTCACTTTTCATTCTTTCAATTGCTTTTCTTCCAGCGAATACAATTTCTTTTCCGCTTGATCCATCCTTTGGAAGAATTGCGGCTCCGACATTTAGCTTGATAGGATACTTCTCAGCCATACCTTCTTCCTTGAGATCATGTATAAACATCTGCATATCATCAGTTTGCTTTCTGATGTCCTTCTCAGTCTCTATATCTTTAAGAAAGACAAAGAACTCATCCTCTGCACTTCTACTTATGACATCTGTAATTCTAAATCGAGTCTTAAGCTCAGTAGCAATATGTAGCATTGCTTTATCAATATATTCCTCGCCCTTAGATATCCTAATTTCATCTGCTCCATCTATCGCCATAACAAATAACAATCCATTGGTTCCACCAAGCTTTAGGTATTCATCTATTGCTCTCTCAGCGGATTCTTCCTCCAAAAGACCTGTCAATTCGTCTATCTTTCTCTTTTCTCTACGTCTTTTACCAAAATATATCTCCAGACGATCAGATAGAATATCTACCAAAATGAGTAAGAGCACAAGCACTACAGTAGCTATCATGAAAACCTTAAGAAGATTTTCTGTATGTGACATTGGCACAGCGATCAGCTTATCCATGGTCTCATAGCTGGTATAAACGATAGCTCCGCCCTGAGTGATCATGGAAGGAGAAACTGTCAGATATCCATGTCCCTTTAATTCACAAGTGTATTCAATTTTGTTGGAAATACTATTTTTAATGGCTTCAACAGGCACTTCGCCAGGAAGAGTATCCCAGGCCTTTCCATCGCCTGTTCCAAGGATTCCATTACTTGATACCAGAATTGATCCATCATAGGCAACTATATAACCAAGGTCACCCTTAAAATTGTCGCCAAATATCTGATTTGGAAGATTCTCTGTATCAATATATGAAATGACGTATCCTCTGGATCCATCCACAAACTCTGTGGAAACTATGTATGCCACCTGATAGCTGTCATACTCGGCATAGATTCCAAGGAAAATCATTCCATTTCCGCCATTGCCAAAGTAGGAAACCATATCATCAAAAAATGGCTCACCCACTATAGACGTCATCTTTCCACTTTCGGAATAGCCATACCCCTCGCTGTCGCATAATACAACAGAGGAAGCATAGGACTTGTCTATAATGTAAGAAAGCCATTTACATATCTTGTCGCTGTCCTGCTTGAAATCATAATCCTCGCAGTACTCAGCGACCATTTTTGTGACATCCTGGACAGCCTTAATGTTTACATCTGCTTTGTACAGTGCTCTATCAATTTCGTTAACCTGTGTCTGCCATGCATCATGAATAGCAATGTTTCTGGCGCTTGTTTTAAAAACGCCAAGAACCGTTGCAACAAACACAGAGTATAGAACCACTGGTATCAGCCATCTTAAAAATGTTCTTCTCACAAATACCTCTTACTGTTCTTCATCTTCAGCTTCATCAATCTTCTTGATAGCGTTATCAAGTTCCTCTTCTTCTGTAAGGGACTCTTCTTTAGGCTCGAAACGCTTAAATGTGCCGTTATATAAAAGAGCACATAAGAAACCAGGTCCAGCTATTCCAAACAGAATAAGGATTGGAACAGATCTTACATCAAAGAAATAAAGGATAAGCGCTGGAAGAGCTGTACAAAGTACCATAACTACAGTCTTAGGAAGCGCAAGTATTGATAAAGAAAATGCATTCTTAAGTGTGCCAATATTAGTGTTAACAAACTTGGCAAGCACTGGGAATATGTACAAAGAAACCATGTAGAAAATGAAGCCTACGCCGATGATGACGTAAGTAAATATCTTACCCTTTCCTAACATGATGAAATAGTCTAAGATCAGAATTCCGCCTACAAAAAACTGAATGATCTGAAGCACTGCAGCCTGCTTAAAGTTCTCTTTAAATGATTTAAAGAAGGCCTTTACAATGTAGCTTTCCTCATCTCTTACAATCTTAAGTAATACGTAGTGCATTCCTGTAAGTGCTGGTCCTACTGGAATAGAAAAAAGAAGTCCTGCAACCCATGCCCAGAAAATATAACCAAGTGCAAATTCCGCATCTCCAAGCATCATAGGAGCAAGGAAAAAGGCCAACTCAAGAATGAGCGGAAGAAAAAACAAAAGTGTCACGAGGTTGAGGATCATAATGTCAGCCACCTTGGTAAGCGCACGCATAAGTGGGCTGTCCAGATCAAAAAGTTTACCCATAGTTCTTAATACCTATCTTTCTAATTTCTTTTACTTCTTAAGTCCAGTTCCATCGGAGTGAATCTAATTCCATCAGCCGTAGTCTCAGGGGCAGTGTCCTTAAACCCTATCCTGTGATAAAAATTACAGGCATACGGAGAAGAATTAACAGATAAGCTGTCAACTCCCACTTCCTCTACTGCATACTTGGAAGCATATCTGACTAACGCAGTAGCGATTCCATTGTGATGGTAACTACTATCGACAAAAAGAAGTGATATATGCTTCTTGTCACGTATCGAAAGCATACCAACAATTTTGGTCCCTTCAACGGCAACAAAAAGCTGATAATGACCTGCAAGGAACATATTCCTTAACATGTCATCATTAACAAATTTGTGGAAATTACGTATTCCCTCTTCACAATAGTCAGGGGCGTCGAACTTGACAAAGGTATCCCATGCCAATTTCATCGCCCCGTCCCATTCAGAATGATAAGCAAATCTTACCATTATTTTTGAAGTGTCAATCTTTTGCAACTTTATCGATCACTTTCTTAAGCCATGCATACTGATCTTCGTAAACCTTAGATCTGTCAATCTCCTGCTGAAGTTCATGACGCATGCCATCATAGAGCTTAAGCTCAACATCGGTTATCTGAAGCTGATCCTTGTAGATGTGATAAAGCTTCTCTGGAGCCTGTCCATAATCACCTACTGGATCCTCTTTACCTGCAGTGATGAGAATTGGAAGATTCTTAGGAATATCTTCCATCTTGTCTGTATCCTGAACTCTTCTAAGGAATTCAGCCATAGTCTTAAATCCATTGATTGTAAATACAAAATTATCTGCTGGATTTGCGATATATTTATCTATGCTTTCTTCATTGTGAGAAAGCCAGTCAAATTTGGTTCTAGGATTTGGAATATTCTTAAGGTATCCTTTGAAAGCCATGTTGTTGACCATGTCAGAACGATGCTTCTCTCCAAAGATAACTCCAAGAACATTAACAAGGCCGCTAAGAGACTTGATTGTTCCATTTGGCATAAACGCTGTACCCTGAATGATGGCGCCCTTAATACCTGTGCCATAACGGGTAATATACTCTCTTGCAACAAAAGAGCCGAAGCTGTGTCCAAGGATAAATACTGGAATACCAGGATATTCTTCCTGAACCATCTTCTTAAGTCTGTGGGCATCTCTCACAAGAACAGTTGCTGGATCATTCTTGCAGAAATAACCATAGGTAGTGCCCTTTCCGCCTACTGATCCACCATGTCCGAGGTGGTCATTACCCATTACAAGAATGCCCTTTTCTGCCAGGAAAGTGGCAAACTCATCATATCGATCGATAAACTCCTGCATTCCATGGATAATCTGTAAAATAGCTACAGGCTCTCCTTCGGGGATCCACTTAATAGCGTGGACCATGGTCTGTCGGTCTCTTGATTTGTAGGTCAATTCCTCTTTGCGTACCATTTGAAATCCCTCCCCATAATTGAGTTTTCGTGACTAGATTAATTATATAATAATACGGAATCCTACGCTACTAGCTAGCAACTCCATCATTATTAACAAATCTCTGCGCCAGATGGCATCTCTTTTTCAGGAGTCATAAGTGCAAGGTTGCCTTCTGCATCCTCAGCACAAAGAAGCATTCCCTCAGATAACACCCCTGCGAGCTTAGCTGGCTTAAGGTTAACAAGAACCATAACCTTCTTTCCAACCATCTCTTCTGGAGAATAGTACTTCCTTATTCCTGAAACGATCTGTTTAACCTGACTTCCAATCTTAACCTGAGAGCAAAGAAGTTTCTTAGATTTCTCTACTGCTTCGCACTTAATGATCTCGCCCACCTGGAACTGCATCTTCCCGAAATCATCAAAAGAAATCTCTTCCTTAGCAGGAATATCAATTGCCTGCTGTGAAGCTTCGCTCTTTTCCTCTGCCTTAGGAGCTGGTGCTGGAGCAAGTCCTGCCTTAGCAAGATTCTCAGCAGCCTTTCTCTGATTCTCTTCGTATTCAGCCTTCTGCTTCTTGGTTATCTCAGCAGCCTTTTCAAGAACATCCTTTAAGTCCTTACGTGCGAAAAGCATCTCAGGGCTCTCAGAAACCTTGCTTCCATTAGGATAAAGGCCAAACTGAGTAAGAGTATCGAAATCTCTCTCTGGAGCAGCAATCTGCTCTCTGATCTTCTGAGCTGTCTCTGGCATAAATGGATCAAGAAGAGCTGCTCCAATTGAGATAGACTCAACAAGATTGTAAAGAACTGTTGAAAGTCTGTCCTTCTTGGCCTCATCCTTACCAAGTACCCATGGCTCTGTCTCATCAATATACTTGTTGCATCTCTTAAAGAGAGTAAAGATCTCTGTAAGAGCATCTGCAACTCTAAGTTCATCCATCTTGGCCTCAACCTTGTTATAGCAGCCTGTTACAACTGCCTTAAGATCGTCATCAACATCCTCTTTAACGCCCTTATCCTCAAGAACGCCACCAAGATACTTATTGCTCATAGCAATAGTACGGTTAACCAGGTTGCCAAGTGTATTAGCAAGATCAGAATTATATCTCTCTACTAAAAGCTCCCATGTGATAACACCATCATTTTCAAATGGCATCTCATGAAGAACGAAATATCTAACTGCATCTACTCCGAAAAGACTTACAAGGTCGTCAGCGTAAATAACGTTACCCTTAGACTTACTCATCTTCTCGCCGCCCTGTAAGAGCCAAGGATGACCAAATACCTGCTTAGGAAGTGGCTCACCAAGTGCCATAAGGAAAATAGGCCAGTAAATTGTATGGAATCTGATAATATCCTTACCGATAAGGTGAAGGTCAGCTGGCCACCACTTCTTGTATTCCTCAGAGCTGTTTCCCTCTGCATCATAACCAATACCAGTGATATAGTTGGTAAGCGCATCAAGCCATACATATACTACGTGCTTGTCATCAAAATCTACAGGAATTCCCCACTTAAATGAGGTTCTTGAAACACAAAGATCCTGAAGGCCTGGAAGAAGGAAGTTGTTCATCATCTCATTCTTACGTGATACAGGCTGAATGAATTCAGGATGTGTGTTGATATGCTCAATAAGTCTGTCTGCATACTTGCTCATCTTAAAGAAGTATGCCTCTTCCTCTGCAGGATGTACTGGACCACCACACTCAGGGCACTTGCCATCTACGAGCTGACCTTCTGTATAGAAAGCCTCGCACTCTGTACAATACATTCCCTTGTATGATCCCTTGTAAATATCACCCTGATCATAGAACTTCTTGAAGATTTTCTGAACTTGCTTAACATGATCCTCATCAGTTGTTCTGATGAATCTGTCATATGAAGTGTCCATAAGGTTCCAAAGACCTTTGATTGTATCTGAAACCTGATCTACAAATTCCTTAGGAGAATCGCAACCAGCCTCGATTGCTCTTGTCTCAATCTTCTGACCGTGCTCATCTGAACCAGTCTGGAAATGTACATCAAATCCATCTCTTCTCTTATATCTGGCAATAGCATCTGCCAAGACGATTTCATAACTGTTGCCTATATGAGGCTTGCCTGATGTGTAGGCAATGGCAGTTGTGATATAGTATTTACCTTTATTCTGCATCTTAAAACATCCTTCCTATTTGTGATTACCAGCAAAGAAGCTCATAGCCAGTCTCAGTAACAAGAAGCTCTACTTCCCACTGCGCTGATGGCTTAAGATCTGCTGTGTAAACTGTCCAGTCATTATCTTCGTCAATGAAGATTTCATTAGTGCCCATGTTGACCATAGGCTCAATAGTAAATACCATTCCTGGAACCATAAGCATTCCAGTGCCTGGCTTACTTACAAAGCTTACAAATGGCTCCTCGTGGAAAGCATTACCGCATCCATGGCCGCCAATCTCTCTAACTACGGTATAACCGTTCTTAAGGGCGTGCTGATGAACTGCATGTCCCATATCTCCAATTGGAGTCCATGGCTTAACAGCCTTAAGGCCTTCCTCAAGGCACTCCTTGGTTACATCAACAAGTCTCTTTTTTTCAGGTGAAACATCTCCTATACAAAACATTCGTGATGAATCAGAAAAATAACCGTTAAGAATTGTGGAACAGTCCACATTGATAATATCTCCATCCTTAAGAATAATGTCCTTGGATGGAATTCCGTGGCAAACCTCTTCATTGATAGAGGTACATACACTCTTAGGGAATCCTTCGTAGTTAAGGTCCGCAGGGATTCCTCCCATCTTGGTAGTAACATCATTAACGATGTCGTCGATATCCTGTGTAGACATGCCTGCTCGGATCTTGTCGCCAACCTCATCAAGTACAGCCATATTGATAACTGCACTCTTCTTGATTCCTTCAATATCCTCAGCAGTCTTAAAAAGGCTTCTGTCAGGAACCTTTATTCCCTGGCTCTCAAATTTAATAATCTTATCATCGAAGGCAGCGTGGCAGCTTTTGTACTTCTTGCCGCTTCCACACCAGCATTCGTCATTTCTTTCTAATCTAGTATACATCTCATTCCTTCTTATAAAGTCGTAATTTCACAAATATAGTATGCCTTCAATATGAGCAAATGTCAAACTAATCCGCTATTTTAGAGGACTTTCAAAGGCACGCAAAATCAGCATTTCTGATTTCTCCGAGTGGAGAATTCTTTCTGATAAAATTGATCAAAAGATCTGGCATCTCATCGGAAAAGGATTTATGGCACTTACACTGACCTATGCACTCGTATCCGCCAGTTCCTGTAGCTCTGTAGTTGCTGGTAACAAGAGTATACTCTGTATCATCAGACAGCTCCGTTCCATCAAGCTTTTGTAAAAGAACTACTCTCTCACCCACCTTTTTAGAAAGGTCGAATCTGTACTTAAGTCCTGCATAGTAGTCGTAGTTGTAATGCTCAACCTTAGGCTGAAGGAAAACCTTTGAAATACTGATCTCTCCAGTCTGTGTATCCTTCTCAAAATACTCAGCACATCTTTCAAGAGCCTGTTTAAGGACAGCCTTTGTAACCACCTTAACCTCAACAGTGTTAGAGAACTGATATATTCCAAGGACATCTCTTACAGTAATATCCTTTTTAAGGCCCAGTGGCTCATTAGAAAGGCTGGTGCAGGAAAAATCTGCCCCTGTATAATCCAGCTGAACCTGATTGAAGATAGCTGCAACCTTACTTCCATGAATGGCTGCATCAAGCTTTGGCTCAGGAAGGATCTCTTTTGCCAGGCTGCCGATAGGCTCATCAAGCCAGGTCTGAAGTTTAGCGTTAAGATCTTCCATGAAGGAGTGCTCAGCAATTATTCTATCGCAGGCTTCACCTGGTTTATCCAGTGCCACAAGTCTTGAAGTAATGTCAAAGCCTTCACTCTTCTTATCTGCAATGATTTCGCAGTAGCTCATGGCCTTATCTGGTGGCTGAACTCCAACTGTTCCGTCGATAACTGTATTCTCAACTGCCATGTGCTGATGACCGGTAAGAAGAATATCGAATCCAGTCTCTCTGGCAATCTTGCAGGCCTGATTCTCTGTAGATTCTGAAAGGACCTTACCTGTAGAAAGATCTTCCTCAAAACCGCCATGATAGATGCAAACTGTAATGTCGCACTTATCCTTAAGCTCAAGATACTGCTCCTTAAGGCATTCAACTGGATCCAATACCTGAAGCTCAGACAGGTTCTCTTTTTGCTCCCATACATTAACGTATCCTGTGACTGCACCTGTGATTCCGACCTTTGTGCCGTCTCCAAGTGTGTGAATGACATTCTTCTTGATTCCAAGGGCACCTCTAAGATCCACAACATTGGCGCAGATGAGAGTAGCCTTCATTGCGCTCACATAGTCAAGAATTGCATCATAGCCAAAGTTAAAATCATGATTGCCCAGAGTGTAGTAATCAAGACCCATGGCGTTAAAGCCCTCTGCCATAGGATTGAAGTCATATTCATCCCTGTGCTCTAAGTAGTATGTCAAAAGAGGTGTTCCCTGAAGAGAATCGCCTCCGTCTATAACCAAAGTATTTTCATCCTTGCTAATCTGTGCAGAAACACAAAAAAGCCCCGAAGTCTCAGGGCAGTTTTTTGCGTAGTTAACAGGATATAAATGACCGTGGGTATCTGATGTAAAAATGATACGCATATATTATTATCCTCTTGTAAGCTTTACTCGAATCTTGGTTGAAATGAACTCAATAATAAGAATCAGAACAATAAGTCCGGCAAGAATAGCTCCTGCTTCATTCCATCTGTAACCATTCATGGCAAAGATAAGTGGAGCACCGAAACCACCGGCACCTACCATACCAAGAATTGTAGCATCTCTTAAGTTAATATCAAACCTATAAATAGCTGTTGATGCAAAGTTAGGCATAAGTTGTGGAAGAATACCATATCTGATCTTCTGCCAGGAGTTACATCCTGCTGCATCCAAAGACTCCACAACATGAACATCAAGATCCTCGATGGCCTCGATATACATCTTACTTACCATACCAACAGAGCATACACCCATTGTCAAAAGACCTGCAAATGGGCCAGGGCCTGAAACTCTGATGAATGCAAGGGCATAGATAAAGTTAGGCACTGTTCTGATGGCCATAATAAGCATACGACCAATGAAAGCAATTGGCTTAGGAGCAAGTGTTGACGCTGAAATGAAAGCCAGCGGAACAGAAATGATAGCTCCGACAATTGTTCCAAGGAACGCAATACAAAGGGTCTCAAGCATAAGGTAAGGAACACCTGATGTTGAAAAATCGAAAAGGAATTTAAGATCAGGAGTAAAGAGTCCCTTAAGGACATTACGGGCGATCTGTCCGCCGCCTGCTGTTGAGCCACTTGTCTCAACTACACCAGCACTCCAGATAATAAGTCCAATAGTTATCACTGCTAAAACAGTGTTATATACCCAGTTCTTAGGGCGTTTTGCATAAGCTTCTTCAATTCTCTTATTCACTTTAGCGCCCTCCTTAAACCAGTTTCTTTCTGAAATATCTACTGATGCTCTCGATAATGAATACTGTTATCAAAAGAGATATCAGCATCATTCCCACGCTGGAATAATCCTTAAGTGACATTCTCTCATTAAGAAGAATACCGATACCACCGGCTCCTACGTAACCAAGGATTGCAGCATATCTTACATTTCCTTCAAAGTTGAAAAGACAGTTTGAAAGGAAGAATGGAAGAACCTGTGGGATAATTGCTGTAATAAAGGCTCTTGTCTTGGTAGATCCCATAGCCTCCATAGCTTCGAAGGATCCCATATCAACAGTCTCAATCTCTTCATAGGTAAGTTTACCGATATATGCAAAAGAGAATACTGCAATAGCAATAGTTCCTGCCAGTGTTCCAAGTCCGAAGAAAAGTGTTGCAATAAGGGCTGTAACGATAGTAGGAAGTGTTCTAACGATACTGAACATAAGTCTTACTATAGATACAACAACTCTGTTCTTGCAAACGTTGGTACTTGCAAGCATTGCAAAAGGAACTGACAATAAAGAACCAACAAGTGAACCAATAAGTGACATCTTAACTGTATCAAATAGAGGCTCCCATACTGCGCTCATAATCTCTTTTTTAGGTGGGATCATTCTTTGAAATATTACAAAGAACTGTCCGATTCTTGTAACCAGAATCTTCATATCAAATCCTGTTATCTTTACAGAAACAGCACACATAATAAGGACGATTAAGGCATAGAAAGGTGCTCTTGAAGCCTTCTTCTCAACACTCTTTCCGTTAGGAAGCGTATATACAGTTGGTCTAAAAATCTTATCGTATAATTTCAAGACTCTCACCCCTCTTCTTCCTGAACGTTACCTTCGTTATCAACTTTGCCCTTATAAATCTTAGTAAGAACTTCTTCATTAACATCAGAAGCTGGACCGTCATAAACGATCTCACCCTCTCTGATACCAATTACTCTGCTAGCGTACTTAAGAGCCAGATCAACATGGTGAATATTGATAAGGACAGTGATCTTCATGTCCTCATTGATTCTCTTGAAATCATCCATAACCTGCTTAGCTGTCACAGGGTCAAGAGCTGCAACTGGCTCATCAGCAAGAATGATCTGTGGATCCTGAGCAAGAGTTCTGGCAAGAGCTACTCTCTGCTGCTGTCCACCAGAAAGCTGATCTGCTCTAACAAAAGCCTTATCAAGAATGCCAACCTTATCGAGGCACTCTAAAGCCTTGATCTTCTCTTCCTTGTTGTAAATACCAAAAGTAGATCTGTACCATGGCATATCTGGAACAAAGGCAGTCATAACGTTCTTGATAACTGTTGTTCTTGTGATCAGGTTGAAGGACTGGAAAATCATGCCAATCTTTCTTCTGAACCTTCTGAGCTGCTTACCATACAGACTCATCACATCAACATCATCCACGGTGAGCTTACCACTTGTTACATCGTGCATCCTGTTAATGGTACGAATAAGTGTGGATTTACCAGCTCCAGAAAGGCCAATAATGGCTACGAATTCACCCTGCTCGATTGAGAGATTAATGTGCTTAAGTCCCTCAAATCCGTTGGGATATCTTTTTCCTACATCTTCAAACTTGATCATCTGATTTCTCCTGATTCTAATTCAAAAATAAGGGAAGATATTGTTACATATCTCCCCTCGTTATTTAAGATGAATGTCCAAGCCACGCATCTAGCGACTTAGAACTAAGTAATTCGCCAAGCGATTACTATTACTGCATTGAAAGGATAAGCTCCTGAGCTGCTCTCTCTGCATCGTAATCTTCAGGCTTAGCAACAACATAACCGTTGTGGCTGTAGATTGAGATTACTTCCTTACCAGCATCTGTGTTACCAATGTTGATAAATGCCTGTGTTACAGCAGCCTTGAGACCCTCGTCCATTGACTTTGTTACGCTGATTGTATCGTTGTAGATACCCTCTGTAACACCAATAACGTTTGTCTCATCCCAAATGCTAGCTTCTCTGCCATATTCAGCTGTCCACTTCTCTTCCTGATCACGTCTTGCATCAGCGTATGTTACAAGTACGTCAACCTGGCCTGAAGCAAGTCTTGCGAATGCTGTACCATAGTTGTCTGAAAGAGATGTATGTGAAAGGTCTGTGATGTGCTTATCGAAGTTCTCCTGAAGCCAGAGAGAAGGATAAACATATCCAGCAGGTGATGAAGAGCTCATAACGCTCCAGTTAAGTCCATCAAGATCTTCCCATGTAAGCTCTTCGCCGTTGTTAACCTTAGCTGCAACAGCCTGACCAGCCTCTGAAGGACCAGCGATAATAAGAGCGCGATAGTAAGTAACCTGATCTTCAACAGCCTCTGTTGGCTTGTTGTCGTTCCAGTCCTTAGCAGAATCGCTGTCGATTGAAAGACCATTTCTTGTTGCTGTAAGGATTACATCGCAATCCTCATCGTAAAGAACATAAGTTGATCCAGGAATAAGTCCAATGTCGATAGTACCAGCTGAAAGACCCTCTCCTACTGCCTCAAAGCTTGTACCAACTGTGATCTCAACTTCACCAACCTCATAGCCAAGTCCAGCGAGCTCAGTTGTGAGCATCTCCTTAAGTGGCTCAGTTGCTGTTACGATCTCATCAGGCTCACGTGATGGAACGAATCCAATAGTAAGCTTGTCGACCTTAACTGGTTCTGCAATATCAGTAGTATCTGCAGTTTCTGTTGATGCTACAGAAGCCTCGTTGTTTGACTCTGTACCAGTTTCTGTTGATGCACTGCTACCGCAGCCTGCAAGCATTACTACACATGAGATGCCTGCGACCATCATTGCAAAAAATCTCTTCATAATTCCTCCTGCCTATATAGGCCCTATTTAATTTTACTCAGCAAAAAACTCATGTGGTATCCACATGAGTTCTTCACTTAATACCTCGGAAAGTATAAATTATATGTAAACAATTGTCAATGAATAAATCATTAATGTCAGTTTCCCATGATTCTAAGGAATTCCTTGGTATTATCCGTTATATTTCCTTTAAATATGCCGGAACCAGAAACAATTACATTGGCACCCGCATCCAAAATATCCTTAAGATTTCCTGAATATATTCCACCATCAACCTGGATATCTGTATCAAGGCCCTTTTCTGTAAGCATCTGACGAACTCTTCTGATCCTGTCATAGCTCTCTGGAATAAGTGACTGTCCTCCAAAGCCAGGCTCTACTGTCATTACAAGGATCATATCTACTGTCTCAAGATATGGCACCAATGTCTCTACACTTGTACCAGGCTTAATAGCCAGTCCTGCCTTCTTGGAAAGGCTGTGAATCTTGTCTATTACTGCCTGCGGGTCATCTGTTGCCTCAAGATGAAAAGTTATTATATCTGAGCCAATCTCAGCAAACTCTTCAATATATCTGATGGGATCCTTGATCATAAGGTGTACATCAAATACCTTGTCAGTAGCCTTTCTGATACTTTTAATAACTGGCATACCATAGGAAATGGATGGCACAAAAATGCCATCCATAACGTCGATATGAATATACTGGGCTCCTGCCCTATCTGCTTCCTCTATTTGTTGACCAAGAATAGTAAAATCTGCTGATAGAATTGAAGGACTTAAAATATTCATTACTTTAAAAATTCCTTTACTGATGCATATACACCATCGCCATCAAGGCCATACTTCTTAACAAGATCTGCTGCTGATCCAGACTCACCGAATCTGTCCTGCATACCGATCTTCTTAACTACTGTAGGGCACTCCTCAGAAAGAACGTCACAAACTGCACTTCCAAGACCACCGATTACTGAATGCTCTTCAACAGTAACAACCTTACCAGTCTTCTTAGCAGTTGCAACAATAAGCTCTCTGTCGATAGGCTTGATTGTGCAAAT
Source organism: Butyrivibrio proteoclasticus P6B7 (assembly GCF_000622085.1). Taxonomy (GTDB): domain Bacteria; phylum Bacillota; class Clostridia; order Lachnospirales; family Lachnospiraceae; genus Butyrivibrio; species Butyrivibrio proteoclasticus_A. The sequence continues at coordinate 238,476 of NZ_JHWL01000003.1, read as the reverse complement.
ATTTACAACCTCAGCACTGATGCCATCTGCAGCAAGCTTCTCAGCCGCCTCAAGTGCAGCACCAACACCAATACCTGTTGCAATAATACTAACATCAGTACCCTCTCTAAGTACAGTACCTTTTCCAAGTTCAAACTTATAATCTGGTCTGTCGTTAACTACAGGGCAAGCTGCACGGCCAAAACGGATATAAACAGGGCCAACATGCTCTGCTGCAGCTCTTACACAAGCTCTTGCCTCGATATCATCAGCTGGGCACATAACAACCATGCCTGGGATTGTGCGCATAAGTGCAAGATCTTCGTTACACTGATGACTGGCTCCGTCCTCACCTACAGTGATACCAGCGTGAGTTCCACCGATCTTAACGTTAAGGTGTGGATAACCAATTGAGTTACGAACCTGCTCGAAAGCACGTCCTGTTGCAAACATAGCAAATGTACTAACAAATGGGATCTTACCTGTTGTAGCAAGTCCAGCAGCGATACCCATCATGTTACACTCAGCGATACCGCAGTCAATGTGACGATCTGGGAATTCCTTTTTGAACCAACCTGTTCTTGTAGCAGCAGCAAGGTCTGCATCAAGAACTACAACCTTATCATTAACTTTTGCAAGTTCTATAAGTTCTTTACCGTAGCTATCTCTTGTAGCTATTTTCTTTACTTCGCTCATTTTAACCTCCTACTTACGCTTCTAATGCCTGTCCGATTTTTTCGAGATCTGCCATAGCAATAGCGTACTCTTCATCATTAGGTGCTACACCGTGCCATGAAACCTGGCCTTCCATAAAGGATACGCCCTTACCCTTTAAGCTGTGTGCAATGATTGCTGTAGGCTGACCCTTAGTCTCTCTAGCCTCCTTGAAGGCTGCTCTCAAAGCATCAAAATCATGTGCATCAACATTGATTACATGGAAGTTAAATGCCTCAAACTTCTTATCAATAGGATATGGTGAACATACCTGATCAACTGGTCCATCAATCTGAAGACCATTGTTATCTACGATAACTACAAGGTTATCAAGCTTGCGGAATCCGGCAAACATAGCTGCTTCCCAAACCTGTCCCTCTTCGATCTCACCATCGCCAAGGAGTGTATATGTTCTGTAGTCCTTGTTATCAAGCTTAGCAGAAAGAGCCATACCACAAGCTACAGAGATTCCCTGGCCAAGTGATCCACTACTCATATCAAGGCCTGGAAGGTACTGCATACTTGGATGTCCCTGAAGTCTTGAACCAAGCTTACGAAGAGTCTTAAGCTCCTCTACTGGGAAATAACCCTTCTGAGCCATTACTGAATAAAGACCAGGAGCTGTATGTCCCTTAGAAAGAACGAAACGATCTCTGTCTGGATCTGCTGGGTTCTTAGGATCTACGTTCATCTCCTCGAAATACAGATATGTGAAAATATCTGCTGCTGAAAGTGATCCGCCTGGATGTCCTGCCTTAGCTGCATGAACAGCTGTGACAATTCCCTTGCGGACTTCGTTTGCGATTTTCTGCAATTCTTTGTTTGTCATAATTCCTCCAATCTATAACTATAACTATTAAAAAATAATGAAGTTCTGCTCTCACTTCGCTCGCCAGAACAAAGTAGTACACTAAGCTCGACTTCGTCTCGCTAAGTGATTACTTTTGACCATAGTAAGCATTCGCGCCGTGCTTACGATAGTAGTGCTTATCCTGAAGTTCTGCTGGTGCTGGCTGAACCTGAGGATTGATCACCTCACATCTGTAAGCCATCTTAGCAACTTCCTCAGTAACTACTGCATTATGAACTGCCTCATGAGCATCCTTGCCCCAAGCGAATACGCCGTGGTTCTTGCAAAGAACTGCTGGAACAGCCATAGGATCCTTGCCCATACGATTAAACTCGTTGACAATAAGATGTCCTGTGTTCTCCTCATAAGCGCTTTCAATCTCATCCTTGGTAAGACATCTTACACATGGAATGTCGCCATAGAAGTAATCTGCATGAGTTGTGCCATAGCATGGAATATCTCTTCCTGCCTGAGCCCAGCTTGTTGCATATGAAGAGTGTGTATGAACAACTCCTCCAACTTCCTTAAAAGCTTTGTAGATCTCAACATGTGTTGGTGTATCAGATGAAGGATTAAGCTTACCCTCAACCTTATTACCATCAAGATCCATAACCACCATATCATCTGGTGTCATAGTATCATATTCCACACCACTTGGCTTAATAACAAAGAGACCACTCTCTCTGTCGATGGCACTTACATTACCCCATGTAAATGTTACAAGCCCATACTTAGGTAAAAGAATATTTGCTTCATAGACTTTTTTCTTAAGTTCTTCTAACATATTCCCTCACTTTCCAAGTAATATTTTATTTTCAAAGAAACTATAATTCCTCTCAATTAATGCGCAGCTTTTACCAAATTGATACGGCTAAAAACTGCGCATTGAAATTACTTAAGTGAATCTACAGCAGCTCTTTCTACAGCAAGACCTGCGTTGTAATCCTTCATAAATTTATCAAAGCCCTCTGCGTCTTCCTTGATAGGCTCGAAGGTCTCAACCTTACCAGATACGAATACCTTCTCGTTAAGGAACTTCTCTAAAGTCTCACCCTCAGACTTCTGAAGCATAAAGCCTGCAAGAATAGCCTGGCCCCATGGTCCGCCTTCTCCAGCAGTCTCCATAAGCTTGATAGGAGTATTAAGTGCTGCTGCCATTACTCTGTCACCAACACCGCGAACCTTGAAGAATCCGCCCTGTCCAAAGAAGAAGTCAGCCTTTACATTCTCTTCCTTCATAAGGATATCGTTTCCAGCCTTAAGAGCTCCGAGAGCTGTATAAAGATGCGTTCTCATAAAGTTAGAGAGATTGAACTTGTCATCAGGTCTTCTTACAAAAAGAGGTCTTCCTTCGTTAAAGCCTGTAATGCTCTCGCCTGAGAAATAGTTATATGCAAGAAGTCCGCCGCAATCCGCGTCGCCTTCCATAGCCTTTCTGTAAAGAGTTCCGTAAAGAGTATCATCGTCTACGTCCTTGCCGATGGCACCAGCAAACTCTCTAAAGAGGCCAACCCATGCGTTAAGGTCAGAAGTACAGTTGTTGCAGTGAACCATAGCAACCTCTTCTCCGCTAGGAGTTGTTACAAGGTCAAGCTCTGGATATGCCTTTGAAAGGCTGTGCTCAAGAACAACCATTGAGAATACTGATGTACCAGCTGAGATGTTACCTGTTCTAACTCCAACAGAGTTAGTAGCAACCATACCTGTACCAGCGTCGCCCTCTGGAGGACATACTGGAATTCCAGCAGCAAGTGTGCCTGTAGGATCAAGCTTTCTAGCGCCCTCTGCAGTAAGTGTACCAGCAGAAACACCAGCTGGAAGAGACTTAGGAAGGACATCTCTGATCTTCCATCCAAGATTCTTACCAGCGATCAGCTCATCGAACTGATCCAGCATCTTCTCATTATAATCACAAGTCTTGGAATCAATTGGGAACATACCTGAAGCATCGCCTACACCAAGAACCTTCTCTCCGGTAAGCTGCCAGTGAATGTAACCTGCAAGAGTTGTAAAGAAATCAATCTTAGAAACATGTTCCTCGCCATTAAGAATTGCCTGATAGAGGTGAGCAATGCTCCATCTCTGAGGAATGTGATATCCGAATACTTCTGTAAGTTCATCAGAAGCCTTTTCTGTAATAGTATTTCTCCATGTTCTGAATGGAACAAGAAGATTGCCCTCCTTATCGAAGGCCATGTAACCATGCATCATAGCTGAGAATCCCATTGCGCCGATCTTCTCAAGCTTAACGCCAAACTTACTCTCTACATCTGCAGCAAGATTCTTGTAGCAATCCTGAAGTCCTGTCCAGATATCATCAAGAGTATATGTCCAAATGCCGTTATCCAGTCTGTTCTCCCAGCCATGTGAGCCAGAAGCCAGTGGATTGTAGTCATAATCTGTAAGAACTGCCTTGATTCTGGTAGAGCCGAACTCTATACCAAGTAATGTTTTCCCCTCTGTTATCAAACTTTTTACATCACCCATTTTTCCTTCTCCATCCTCTTATATAAAAATTTGAATCATAATAATCAAGTAGCTTAACTTTACCATTCCTTAGCCCATGAAACAAGGTGTATTTATAGGTTTTCATTCCTTGAATAAAAGAAAAGATATTGCTGCATCACCCCGTTGTATGGCGCATACCTTTCAAAGTCAAAGCCCTTCTGGTATCTGTTCTCAAGAACCCTGTTGATCCACACATCCCTCGGAAAGGCATCTAGCCTGTGATAACCAAACAGAATCTCGCAGTTGGCAACCTTAACTCCAACTCCGTATAATCCCAGCAGATTATCCATCAGCCCTTTATCGTCGCACTTCTCCCATTCAAAAAGATCTATATCCTTATGAGCTACCGCTTCTGCTGCCCTAAGCACATACTTATCTCTGTAGCCCAGGCTGCATCCAGACAGCTCCTCTAAAGAAAGAGCTGCAATATCCTCCGCTCTGGGAAAAGAGAACTTATCTTTCCCTATCTCTTTTCCAGCCAATCTGCACAGCTTCTCAATAGATGCTTTGATGGCAGGAATGTTCTTACGCTGGGATATGATAAAAGAAATTAGCATCTCGAAAGGGTCCTGTCGTAGGATCCTTATGCCTTCCCCATAAATAGAAGCCTTGAATAGATACGGATCCTTCTTGGGATCAATGCGACCGCGAATCTGTCTGTAATCTGTATCAATGTCGAAGTAGGAATACCAGAAATCATCAAATTCTTTCTGTGTGCAATCAAATTCGTACTCGCATTCACCAACCTGTTTTACAAAAACATGCTTATCCAGAGAAAAGACGCTATACCCGTCCCCCTCTTTGTTGAATCTAAAGCACTGTCCGCTATCTGCTATTTTCTGAAGATCAAAATCATCCTTTATAGTTACTTTCATATCTCTTCCTTGTCTTGTTAGCTCTTTTCCATGCCATCAACATAGCCCCTGTCCCAGAGCATTATGTTGAGTTTCTGCGCCATGTCCACTGCGGGCTGGGTGAAGTACTGGTTAGTCATTACAACTCCCACCATCTTGCCGTAGAAGTCCCTTCCGGCGTAGACCTCCATAACAGCCTTGACGCCGATTGGCTTGTCGTAACACTTGCACTGAACAGCATAGGTCACTCCGTCCTTCTCAGCCAGGATGTCCACTCCAAAGTCTCCACTTCCCTTGGTGACCTCAACCTCCATGAACCCATTGGCCTTAAGCAGGTCTGCGCAGTAATACTCAAAGTCATGACCCTCCATCTCGTCCATGGGCAGTGGTTTTTGCTTGATTTTCTTAATACAGTAGAATATAAAAACAGCAATCATTACGATTGCTGCTCCTATAATCATGTAAAGTATTGATTCTTTTGCCATTTATATTAACCCGTCTTCTTATCTTTTGATGATGCCAGCTGCCTGTTGACGTAGGTACGCACCTCAGCAGCATGCCTGTCCCAGGACTCCCATTTATCAAGTCCCCGTCTGTCAGGAATATCATAGCTATTCTTTATATTTTTGGCAAGATAACTTGTGTATTTGCAGCTTCCAAAATAATTAAGATGTGAATCATCATTAAAATCCGTCTTGAAGTTAAGGCCCATCTCCTCGTAGCTGTAATTAGAACTGTCAAAGTTAAGACCCTGTTCATCCGCGATCTCATGGATCCTATTGTAAACAAGCTCATCCTCGTTACTGGTGAGGTATGGAGTAACTGTAAGGTAAAGGTCCATCCCTTCTTGCCTGCAATAATCAATTATTTTCAAAAGGTATTCCTCTGACTTGGCAGTAAGTCCACCAGACGCATCGCAGTCCCATTCAGGCTCTTTCTGGGGTGAAACCTTAAAGTAAGGAGTATAGCCCTTAAAGCTTGACCTGTCCTCTGTTGAAGCCAAAAGATACTCAAAATCCTCGTCTTCAAGCTCGGAATATCTTGAATGATATGTCACTATTGATGGGAAATAATCAAAAAGATTCTGTGGCTCACAGCAGCTATTCAGCATTTTAACCTTGTTAAGAGAAAACTTCATGCCGTTTAAGCTATCAGTAAGATAGTAATATTGATAGTCGTCCTTGAACCTGGCAGGACAATAAAGATCTAAGACAATTAACTGGGGATTCTGATATTTGCAGATTTCTTGGAGATAGTAGTAGGTAACCCACAGGGGCTGTTCCGCAGAACTGTAATCGTAAGACGCAATACCGTATTCCTCCCACATCTGGGCGGTATTGATATTATAGTGTACATGACTAGAGCCCATAAACACCACATCTATGGTATTCTCCGGCTGAGCGTACATGTCTCTGGCCTGGCAGATACCATGCAATGTTTTTAGACTCAACAGTCTGTCACTGAAGAAATACGTGACGCCAATTGCAATTAAGAGTATTAGTAACCTCAGTCCCTTTAACAGATTCCCCTTCATCTGTACCCCCTAGAACTGCATGTAAATGAGCCTTGACCCCATGTCTGGCCCATATATCCCCAATATCATAATAGTTACAAATAACAGATAAAATACAACGCATCTGACGGATTGCTTTTGCTTTGCCACAAGCTCAGGAATGCTAACCCCCCGGTTATACGAGAACCTGTCTAGCAAAGTTATCGCAATCGTCAATACTATTATAACAATAATTTCGATATTTTTTAACTCAATTCTGGCCAAATCCACAGAAAGATTCTCGATTCCAAGCCCATTTCTAAACATCGAAACAAAATACTTAAGACCGCTCATCAAAGACGTGGATTTAAAGAACACCCAAGCAAAAGAAACTTCTATGAAAGTAATGATCCTGCCTAGCCTTCCAGACCTTATAAAGGTCACGCCCCTACTCTTAAGGATGCTGTCTATGGCAGAATAGGTTCCATGTAGACACCCCCAGAATATGAACTTAATCCCAGCCCCGTGCCATATTCCGCAGATTACGAACACAATCATGGTGTTTATAAGCTTTCGCAAAAGGCCTTTCCTGTTGCCACCAAGTGGTATATAGAGGTAGTCAGTGAGCCAACTGCTGAGGGACATATGCCAGCGCCTCCAGAACTCAGTAATATTATTGGCTGAATAAGGCATGTCAAAATTCTTTACTATTTCTATTCCAAAGGCCAGGCCCGCCCCTATGGCTATATAGGAATACCCTGCAAAGTCGCAATAGATCTGGATTGTATATGCAAGCGCCGTTGCCAGAAGGATGATAAATCCATACTGGTGGTAGCCATCAAACACCCTGTCCACGTAGATTCCAAGCCTGTCTGCTATTACCAGCTTCATGAAGGCCCCGTAAAGGAGATAATAGATAGCTCTTTTCCATCTGGTTACATCTGTAATCCTGACATCCGGAAGGGCCTTTATCTGGGCTTCAAACCTTCCAAATCTCTCAATTGGGCCACTTACGAACTTGGGAAAAAAGCTAAGATATAACAGGACGTCTATCGGATTCCTGGAGGGTTCTGTGGTTCCTCTTTTTACATCCACGATGTAGCTAATGACCTGGAATACGTAGAATGAATAACCGAAGGGCATGATGACCTTTGTCAAAAGAGATCCCTCTGGGAATAAAGAACTGCTGTAGGCAAGGATGTATTTGAGAAGAAGAAGGCTTAAGGAAAACAAGGCGACAAGTGAGTATGTCACTACCTTTAGGCCTATTGTCTTTTCCTTAATTCGAAGTTTTTGGATAATAAGCGCCCCAAGATAAGCCAGAACGCCTGTGATCAGAACTGATATAAAAGTAAGTGCGCTGAGCTTAATCCCATAGGCCAAGCTTACAGCGCACAAAAAGTACTTCCTAAATCTCTTAGGAACCACGTAATATACTATGACTGCACAGATCAAAAAAACTAGCGAAGCAATAGTGACTGTCATCCCCAAATTCCCCTCAAAACTAGTAAAACACAATACGCTACTGTACTATTCGCCTCTTCCCCCCAGAACAACCGAAAATACTATTTAATTATAATATAAAAACCGTGATAACGCCTATCATTTATTGACATTTTTACAGTATTTCGAACGCCATGTCATACATTGCTCTGGCGTCTTTGGTATTCCTGATGTAATTTTCCTCATCTGGCTCGTATCTAACGTATTTTTCCACCTCTTCAATCAGTGCCAGAAGACACACCGCAAATGCATATCTTCTTTCTGTCTCTTCAGAGAGAAGAATCTTTTCTTCTGCCACTTCATTATATATTTCTAGCTCTTTCTGTTTTGCAGAAAGTAGTGATTTCTGGCCAGGGCCCAATGTTATAAAGTCAGCCACAGGGTCTCCCCAGAATCCACGCTCTGGATCTATCCAGCAGATCTTACCATCGCTGTATAAGACGTTGCTGTCCCACAGGTCAAAGTTGACCATTCGGCATGGGACGTCCCTTAACAGATCTTCGTGCTTGTCGATGAGCTTAATAAACTTCTCACCATCAGGTGTTTCATATCCCAATTTCTTATAGTCAGAAACAAGGTTTGAAGCCATTGCTTTTAATGCTTCATACCATGTAGCATGAAGTCCTGACTGGATATAGCCGAACTCATCATTCTTTATTCTGTGTATCTTGGCAAGCATTCCAATTTTCTGCTTCTGGACGTTTTCATACTCTTCATCTGTGAATTTAACTGCCCAAAGAGGCTCGCCCTCCATGAGCTCCATGATAAAGCAGTTGCTCTTAATAATGCTCTTTGAAAAATCAAAGACGTATACTTCTGGGCAAAGAATATCTGTATTCTCGTGCATCTTGGTATACCAGAAGACTTCTGACTCCATCATGTTCTTTTCATATGTCAGGACTGTTGCGCCATCGGGAGGTGCGATTTTTAACGCATAGCTATTGCCGTTATCACAGGTAACCTTGTATGCAGCGTTGAATTCACCATTTCCAAGAGCTTCGATTCTAGTTACGTTTCCCACATTATGAGCCTTAAACAGCTCTTTTATTTCATTCTCAGTCGCTTCATATTTTGTTTTACTCTTTATCATTTCTTTATACCTCCTACTGCTTCCCCAAAATAAAAGACATGTGCTTTCAACCCTTGAAAACACATGCCTTTATCATACCATAGCCAATGCCAGTCATACACTGCATTTACCGCTATATCATACTAATTTTTCAAATTCAGAAAAGACTTCTTCTTTACTCCAGCCTTTAAGCTGTCCCAGCATAAACTGTAGTTTGCCATCTATCCAATCTCTGGTGTAGGTTCCCATGTTACGCGCTGCAATATCACCATAGCTACGAACTACTTCTTTGGAATCCTTTTTGTTTACTTCAGAACAGAATTCTACATATTTATCAATTTTCGCTAATAGCTTCTTCCATTCCTCAGCAGCCTTTTCTGGCTTATCATTCCTTAAGTATGCTGCAACTAAGAACTTATATGTATCGCGGTAATATCCCTGACAATGCGCAATCATCTTTTCATTTTCCATAAACTTATCCATAATGGATAGTCCCCAGAAGCAGTTCTCCTCTACCTCTTCTAAGGGGCTGACCCACATCATGCTCTCTGCATTGTAGAGAATCTGCTTATTTATGGCTCTTATGAAATTCTGATAATTGTCACGGATCTGTGCCTTCCAATTCTCCTTGCCCTCTTCCGTATCTCGATAGATAAAGTATGGTAGGAGTGTTTCCTTTAGCATATTGCTACTGATAGAAGGAAGGGCTTCAACATGCTGCATGCCTTTTTCCCAATCGTTAGAATGCCAGCAAAGCCATGCTAGCGAAAAGTGACACTTGTCCTCCAGCTCTTTGACCCCAGAGTAGCGAATAACCTGCATCGCTCTGTTTTCTGCTCTCCTGACTAGCTGTTTCCATTCCTTACCATCATTCTCCATGAGTCCTGAATAGTAAGAATTTTTTGGATTTACATAACGACTCATGTGCCCAACCGCCTGAACAAAGCTTGTCATAATACCATAATTGAATATATTCTCTTCACACTGCTGATCCAAATATTGAACTGCGCTGTAGGCTCCCTGAGACTGTTCTCCACTGTCCCTAAGCGAATTTGCTTTTTGCTCTACTTCCTGAGCAAGCCTAACATCATAGTTCTCAGTATTAAATCCAAACAACGCATCCGTTGATACATTTAAAGCCTGTGCCAGCGGAACTATCTGAGTAACATCTGGAAGACCAGCTCCGCTTTCCCATTTGCTGACAGCCTGACTGGTAATACAAAGGATACTTGCAAGTTCTTCCTGTGTATAACCCAAATCACGACGAAACTTTTTTATATTATTTCCCAACGCCATATGCTTCTACCTCTCTTTAGTTTTTTCAATAGATGCATCTTTGATAATCTCAATGTAGCAGAAACCAAAGAGAATTCCTAACAACTAATTCTCGGAGAAAAATCAACTTTGCGTTGTATCGGAGCAATTCTCAACCCCTTACCTTGTACTCATACCACTCTTCATCTGTCTTTACGAAGCCTACGCTTTCAAACATATGCTGACTCTGCGAATTGAAAGAGTAGACATTTGCCTTAACAGTCTCCATACCCTTTTCTTTTGCCAGCTTAAGCATTTCCTCTACGCAAAGCCTACCAATATGGCGATTCTGGTACTCCTTGCATACTACTATAGCCACTTCAGCATTATCTCTTAACGATACATCACCAACAAGCTCTCCTCTGTACTCTATGTAATAACAATCTCCATGTGAGCTAAGGAAATCATACATAGCATGCAAAAGATCTATATCGTAAGGCTCATCTTTGTTGTCAACCTGCTTACACACATCAAGATCCTGATACCAGGCAAGAGACACCTCATCATTCCTGTAGTAAGGAATCAATTTTATTTCTTCGTTTATAATTCGTTCTGTCATAGTTATCTTGCCGCTTTTGTTAATAGAACTACAGTTTCAACATGTACCGTATGTCCGAACATATCGCATGGCGTTACCGCCTTAAGCTCATATCCTCCATCCACAAGGATTCGGAGGTCTCTAGCCAAAGTTGCTGAGTCGCAGCTGACGTATACAATGCGCTCTGGCTTCATCTTAAGCATTGTATCAAGGCAGGCCTCATCGCAGCCCTTACGAGGTGGATCCACCACGATCACATCTGGATTCAAAGCGTTGTCATCAGCCATTCCCTTGTTGTAGAAATCTGGAAGAACCTCCTCAGCCTTTCCACAATAGAATTCTGCATTATCGATGTTGTTGCGCTTGGCATTAGCCTTGGCATCTTCGATGGCTTCTGGAATAATCTCAACGCCATATACCTTCCTGGCATCTGCTGCCATGGACAATGTTATGGTTCCAATTCCACAGTACAGATCCCAGACAGTCTCTTTACCAGTAAGTCCGGCATATTCGATAGCCTTGCCATAGAGCTTCTCACACTGCTTAGGATTGACCTGATAAAAAGAAAGTGGTGATATCTCAAACTCCAAACCACATAAGGTGTCTTTAATAGTATCTCTTCCCCAGATTGTATGGATCTCAAGGCCCATAATAACGTTGGTCTTCTCAGTATTTACACTAACAGAAATGCTGGTCATTCCTGAATTCTTACGTAGCCTTTCAACCAGCGAATCCTGGGCTTTAATAAACTGGGCCGGGCTCTGACCACCCTTGCCCTTATAGTTCACCACCAGGCACACCATGATCTCACCGCTGGTAAAGCCCTTTCTAATAAGCACATGTCTCACAAGGCCCTTACCTGAGGCCTCATCATAGGGCTCCACACCATTCTTATTCATGTGGTCTATGATGATATCCAGAATCTCTTTATTCTCTTTGGTTCCGATAAGACAGTCATCAACAGGGATAATGCTATGGGTTCTGCCTGCATAGAATCCTGCCACAATCTTGCCATTTTTATCCCTTCCAATTGGGAACTGAGCTTTATTGCGGTATCTCCAGGGATCCTCCATGCCAATAATGGACTGCATAACGCCGTCCACATAGCTTTCCTCAAATCCCCCAAGCCTTACAATGTTATTCCTAACCTTGTTCTGCTTGAACTGAAGCTGTCTTTCGTAATCCATGTTCTGGATCTGACAGCCACCACACTGACGGGCAATCTCGCACCTTGGCTTAACGCGGACATCAGATGCAGTTATCACCTCTTCAAGATGGGCATAGGCATAGTTCTTTTTAGCCTTCATGATCTTAGCCTTAACCACATCGCCAATTACCGCATCCTTAATAAAGAGGGTATAGCCGTCTACCTTACCTATGCCCTCTCCATCGTTGCCTATATCAGTGATCTCTACAGTTAGAAGATCACCCTTATCATATTTTGTTATTTCTTTTGATTTCTTATTACTCATTTATTTTCTTTCTTCAGTTCTCGCTCTTCCAGTGAAGTCTGTGGAGCTCGCCTTCCTTTTCAAGCCCTGCGAAATTGTTCTGCCTCAGAGCTTCATAAAGAACTATAGCCACAGAGTTAGACAGATTCAGTGATCTGATATCCTCGCCCATCGGAATCCTAATGCAGTTCTCCTCATTGTCCACAAGGATCTCCTCCGGAATTCCAGCACTCTCCTTACCAAACATGATGAAGTCATCCATGCCAAACTCTACTTCTGTGTAGGAGCGCTTAGCCTTGGTAGTAGCCATCCAGATCTTGGCTCCCGGGTGCTTCTCTTTGAAATCGTTGTAATCAATGTACCTTGTGACATCAAGCTTATCCCAGTAATCCATTCCGGCTCTCTTTAGATCTTTTTCCGAAAGTCTAAAGCCCAGGGGCTCGATCAGGTGTAGGCTTGTATTAGTAGCCACGCAGGTTCTTCCGATATTGCCTGTATTCTGAGGAATCTCAGGCTGATGTAAAACTATATGCATATCTATCCTATCTAGTCATCAGCATCCATAACTGCTGCCTTTGGCAGGGAAAAGATAAACTCAGTTCCCACACCAACTGTACTGATGACGTTAATGTTTTCTTCGTGGGCCTTAATGATCTCTTTTACGATGGAAAGGCCAAGGCCTGTGCCCTTCTTATCCTTACCTCTTGAGGTATCTGACTTATAGAATCTGTCAAAGACAAGCTTCTGATCCTCTTTAGGGATACCGATTCCGCTATCCTTAACAGACACAAACACCTTACTGTGCTTCTCGGTGGTCTCAATCTTAACGCTGGAGCCCTTGTGACTGAACTTAATGGCATTGTCCACCAGGTTATACAATACCTGCTGAATCTTGCTCATGTCAGCATTTACCAGCATCTGCTCGTCGGTAAGCACCAGCTCAATGCCGATATTCTTGTCCATACAGGTTCCACCAAAGGATTCCGCCACGTTCCTGATGACCTGATTGATATCAAAGTCTGCTCTATCCAGCAGCATTCCCTTGGTATTCAGGTTATTAAGTGTAAGAAGCTCATTGGTGAGCTTGGTAAGTCTGTCAGTTTCGTTGATAACGATACCCAGGTACTTGCCATGCATCTCCTCTGGAATAGTTCCATCCTGCATTGCCACAAGATATCCTCTGATTGATGTAAGGGGAGATCTGAAATCGTGGGAAACATTGGCAACGAACTTCTTCTGGTCATCCTCCTGACGGGCGATCTCACCTGCCATGTAGGAAAGTGACGCTGCCAGATATCCCATTTCATCCTCTGACTCCACAGAGAATTCATACTTCATATTGCCGGCTGCGTACTGCTCTGTTGCCGTAGTGATCTTCCTAAGCGGAATGTACACCAGCTCAGTAAAGAAGATAAGGATTATCAGTGAAAGCAGGAACAACACTATCAGCATCAGATATGAGATGTTAAGGAAATCATTGGCTGATGCCTGAATGGAAGCCACAGGAGTATGAACTACCACGTAGGCCTGAACCTTATAGTTGGACTGGATAGTGATGGGCGCGAATACGCTCAGCATCTCCTGGTCAAAAGAGCCAAAGAAGTCACCGGTAGTATAATAAGAGCTTCCCGTTGTAGTGGGATCAAAGCCCTCAACCACTATCTCATCGCCAGGTCCCAACAATCTTGAAGAATCCAGAACCAGTCGACCTGAAGGGTTGACGATCCAGATGGTAGTATCATCCAGATATCTGGAAAGAGCTACAATCTGTGTATGAACCGTATCAAGGGAAGTCTCTGCATTATAAAGGTCAGCCGCATAGGTATTGGCTATCTGGGTGGCAAACTGATACATGGTGTCAGCCTTGTCTCTTCGAAGTCTCTCATAGGTCATGCTGTAAACAAAGGTTGCAACCACTATGAAGCCAAAGATAGCAAACAATACGTAGGCCAACAGAAATTTTAAATAAAGAGTTCTCTTCATTTACTGTTGTACCTCAAACTTGTATCCAATTCCCCAAATTGTGGCAAGACGCCAGTTGGCATGATCACTTAACTTCTCACGAAGTCTCTTGATATGCACGTCTACTGTTCTTGTATCTCCGATATACTCATAGCCCCAGATCTGATCCAGGAGCTGTTCTCTTGTAAATACATGATTAGGAGAAGCAGCAAGGAAGTACAAAAGCTCCAGCTCCTTAGGTGGCATATCCACCCTTTCTCCCATGTAATTAACTGAATAGTTGGTCATGTTGATCTCAAGGTCAGGATATCTTACGATCTTGTCGTCTGACTCCTGGGTCTCCATGGTCTGTGGCTTATATCTTCTAAGCACTGCCTTTACTCGTGCCACAAGCTCTTTTGAATCAAAAGGCTTCTCCATATAGTCGTCAGCGCCCATCTCAAGGCCAAGAACCTTATCAAAGACCTCGCCCTTTGCTGAAAGCATGATGATAGGCACCTGTGACTTAGTCCTTATCTCTCTGCAAACCTGATATCCGTCGATGCCTGGAAGCATAAGATCCAAAAGCACCAGATTAGGCTTAAAGGTATCAAAGGTATTGATCGCAGACTCTCCGTCATTACAGATTCTGGTCTCAAAGCACTCCTTGATAAGGTACAGTGAGATGAGCTCTGCGATGTTATTGTCATCATCTACAATTAGAATTTTCTGTTTAGTAGCCATTTAGTCCCCCTGTTATTACTTCATGAATGTAACTATTGTTACGCCTGCGTCGCCCTCGCCAAACTCACCGAGCTTGAAGGACTTAACGTAAGGCACACCCCTCAAATAATTATGAACAGCTTCTCTAAGGATACCAGCACCCTTTCCATGCACAACTCTCACGTTGTTAAGATGAGATACATAGGCATCATCAAGGTATTTATCCAATGCAGCGATGGCGTCATCACTGTTCTTACCAATAAGATTGATCTCTGTTCTTATGCTGGCAGCTCTTGAAAGATCCATCTTTCCCCCGGAAGAGCTTGTATTCCTGCCATAGAACTTCTTCATGGCAGCCTTTGGATCCTCATCCTTAATAAGCACCAGATCTCTTATATTGGCCTTGGTCCTCATGATTCCGCACTGGATGTAAAGGTTACCATCCTTATCAGGCTTGGAACTAATTGTTCCCTTAAGTCCCATGGATACGATCTTAACTGACTCACCAAGCTTAAGCTGAGATTCCTTAAGGATTGGATGGGTCTCCTTGGGCTTTTCCTTCTTTGCTGACATGGCCTTATTCTTATCAGAAACCTTCTGACCAACGCTGGTCCTTGCTCTTTCAAGATCCTGCATTGTAGCATCAGGCCCGGCCTTTCTAAAGGTCCTGATAGTCTCATCAGCAAAGTCCTTGGCCTCCTGAAGAATATCTCTTGCTTCCTCGTTGGCCTTACGGATAATGTCATCCCTTTGTCTGTCCAGCTTATCGCTCTTTTCCTCAAGCCTTGCCTTAAGCTCTTCAACTTCTTTCTTGTACTGCTGGATCTCAAGCCTCTCGCTTTCAATGATCTTACGGCTCTTCTCCAGGTCAGCAAGCAGGTCCTCAAATCTCTTATCGTCAGTGCTTATCTGCTCCTTGGCAGCCCCAATGATCTCATCAGAAAGTCCCAGCTTGGAAGAGATTGCAAAGGCATTACTCTTTCCAGGAATACCGATAAGAAGCTTATAAGTTGGTCTCAAGGACTCAACATCAAACTCACAGCTGGCGTTCTGGATACCCTTTGTATTAAGGGCATATACCTTAAGCTCGCTGTAGTGGGTTGTAGCAAGGGTTCTGATCTTCCTTCTGTGAAGATCATTAAGTATTGATATGGCAAGGGCCGCACCCTCTGTAGGATCAGTTCCTGCGCCAAGCTCATCGAAAAGACACAGCGAATTCTCGTTGGCATTTTCCAAGATCTTAACGGTGTTAGTCATATGTGATGAGAAGGTAGACAAGGACTGCTCAATACTCTGCTCATCTCCAATGTCCGCATACACCTCATCAAACACTGACAGTTCTGATCTATCTCCTGCAGGAATCGCAAGGCCCGCCTGTCCCATCAATGTTAAAAGACCTACCGTCTTAAGAGTTACTGTCTTACCACCGGTATTAGGTCCGGTGATAATGAGCATATCGAACTCTCTGCCTGCGTAGACATCAATTGGAACCACCTTTTCTTTTGGAATAAGAGGGTGTCTACCCTTCTTGATATCAAAGGCGTGGATATCGTTAAATACTGGTGTTATAGCATTTATTGAAAGGGCATAAGAAGCCTTGGCAAATACGAAATCAAGATCTGTCATGATCTCGCTGTTATACTTGATAGCTTCCACATGCTCTGCAGTCTTAAGGCTAAGCTCAAGGAGAATCTTCTCAATCTCTGCCTGCTCCTGAAGAGCCATCTCTTTTAACTTGTTATTAAGCTCTACTACTGCGGCAGGCTCAATGAAAAGGGTTGATCCGGAAGATGACTGGTCATGGACAATACCATTTACCTGTGACTTGTACTCAGACTTAACAGGAATACAGTATCTGTCGTCACGCATGGTAACAACGAAGTCCTGAAGATAGGTCCTCATTGAGCCGTTGATCATCTTGCCAAGCTGCTCATGGATCCTGTCATTGGTCAGCATGATGCCGCGTCTGATGTGCTTAAGTGTAGGGCTGGCATCGGAGCTCATCTCCTCTTCGGAAACGATGCACCTTCTGATCTCGGCAGATACAAAGGTAAGGGGCTCAAGCATGCTGAATGCTTCTGATAATGAATCCCCCTCCTCGTCATCTCTCTGAGGTCTTCCATAGGTCTTTACCCTGTTAACATTGTCAAGAAAAGCAGCAACCTTAAGAAGTGAAGCCATGTCCAGTGAGCTTCCGATCTTAAGTGCCTTTAAGATTCCGCTAAAATCCTTATTGTCGCCAAAGGAAGTTGATCCCTTTTTGAAAATTCGCGCGATGGCGTCCTTTGTCTTTTGCTGATTCTTCCTAATCTCTTTAATATCAGATGAAGGCTCCAACTCCAGGCACATCTTCTTTCCTGGCTCTGAGCTGGCAAACTCTGAAAGCTTCTCGATTATTTTGTCATATTCTAAAATGTGTAATGCTCTTTTATTCATTTCTAATACCTACTGTGTTACATAATCATCCAAACTACAGTTTATCATTTAAACGGCTTTATTACTAGGTGAAAAGAAGCTATAATGATATAGATTATATTTCTATGGGGAGGTTCATTCATGCCAGCAAGTCCCGACGATAATAAAAATGAGAATCTGGCCAACACCAAATTCATAAGTGAAAAGATAAAACAACGACCCATCAACAGAAAGAAGCTTCTTAGAAGGACCATTATCACAGTGTCTATGGCTGTGGTCTTTGGCATAGTTGCATGCCTTACCTTCCTTCTGCTTCAGCCTATATTCAGTAACAGACTATATCCGGAAAAGGAGCCTGCAGTAGTTTCTCTTCCAGAAGAGTCAGCCAGCGACGAGCTTTCTCCAGAGGAGATGTACGCAGACGACAGTCAGATCGCTGCCGATGAAGCCCTAAGTCTTGAGGCATCTCAGAAGGATCAGATCGATGAGGCTATCGCCTCCTACTCTTTTGACTCTTCCGATTATGGCAAGGTTATGCAGTCCCTTAAGGCAGTTGCCACATCTGCTGCCCAGAGTATGGTAACTGTTACCACCATCAAGAACGACACCAACTGGTTCAGCTCCTCCTACGAAAGTAGCGGAAGTGCTTCTGGCCTCATCGTTGCAGACAACGGAACATCTATCTTCATCCTTGTTCCAGCAACCGCGGTGTCAAAGGCAGAATCTATCGGCGTCACCTTCAACAACGGAGCCTATGCCAGCGCTGAGATAAGTCTCATTGATTCAATCACCAATCAGTGCATCATCACAGTTAAGAGATCAACTCTTACAGAGAACACCAGACAGTCTATTGTTGTTGCAACTCTTGGAAGTTCCAACTCCAACGGTCTTACAGGTCTTCCAGTAATAGCAATCGGAAGCCCTATCGGTGTTCAGGATTCCATCGCCTACGGAATCATCACTTCTGAAAAGACACCTCTTGACCTGGCAGATACAGATTACAAGCTTCTCACAACAGATATTTATGGAAGCACCCAGGGAAGCGGAGTTCTCATTAACCTTGAGGGCCATGTCCTTGGAATAATTGATATGTCCTACAACTCAGAGGATCTTCCCAACCACATCTGTGCCATTGGTATCACAGAGATGAAGAGCCTTATAGAGGATCTTTCAAATGGCAAAGAAAGGGCATACCTGGGAGTTCACGGAACCACCATTCCACAGGATATTCAGACAGCCCAGAATATTCCTCAGGGCGCCTACATCACTTCCGTTGAGATGAGTTCTCCTGCCATGAGAGCAGGTCTTCAGAGCGGTGACATTATCACCTCAGTTGACGGAACAGAGATTACAACCTATGAACAGCTTATTGGCAAGCTTGCTCTATTACAGCCAAATGATATAATAACAGTTACTGTTATGCGTCAGGCACCAACAGACTATATTACAATAGAACTATCTGTGACACTGTCCAGTTCGACCCACGACTGATCACAGAAGTAGCTACTTAGAAATGAGGATTTTTTAATGAAGTTTATCAAGGATTTAAAGCCCGGTGACCGCATTGCTGACATCTACATGTGTAAGCACAAATTAAGCGCCACTACCAAGAACGGCAAAGAGTACTTTTCTGTTACTCTCCAGGACAAGACAGGCACTGTCGATGCCAAGATCTGGGAGCCTAACAGCGACGGAATAGATGAGTTCGACGACACAGATTACATTGATGTATTTGGAGAGGTTACAAGCTTTAACGGAGCTCTTCAGATCAATGTAAAAAGAGCTAGAAAGTGCCACGAAGGTGAGTACGACCCAGCACTTTACCTTCCAGTTTCTTCCAAGGACATTGAGGTAATGTACAAAGAGCTTCTTGGTATTATCGGAAGCATCACTAACCCATATCTTAAAAAGCTCCTTGAGAAATTCTTTGTTGAGGATGAGGCCTTTATCACAGCCTTCAAGAAGTCCAGCGCAGCTAAGACTGTTCACCACGGATTCATCGGCGGACTTTTAGAGCATACCCTTAGCGTTACCAAGCTCTGCGACTACTACTGCACAGCATATCCAATGCTTAAAAGAGATCTTCTCTTAACTGCATCCATCTGCCACGATATAGGTAAGACTCGTGAGCTTAGCCTATTCCCAGTTAATGACTACACTGACGAGGGACAGTTCCTTGGACACATCGTTATGGGATGTGAGATGATCGGTGAGAAGGCAAGATCAATCGAAGGCTTCCCTGAGCTGTTAAAGCAGGAGCTTCAGCACTGTATCCTTGCTCACCACGGTGAATTCGAATACGGTTCACCTAAGAAGCCATCCATTATGGAGGCTGTAGCACTTAACCTTGCAGATAATACTGATGCCAAGATGGAGACCTTCACAGAACTTCTTGCTAACATCACTGCTCCTGGCTGGCAGGGTTACAACAAATTCTTTGAGACCAACATCTTCGATACCAAGATGGAATAAACAATACAAAATAAGAGTGTCTGGATACTCCAGACACTCTTTCTTTTTCAAAAGTAAATCAAAGCTTAGAAATAAATCTTTCAAATCTCTCCATGGCAGTCTTAAGGTTTTCCAAAGAATATGCATAGGAAATTCTAATAAAGCCCTCTCCGCAGTCTCCAAAGGCTGTGCCAGGAACAACTGCCAGCTTCTCCTCTTTAAGAAGCCTTGTACAGAACTCATCACTGCTCATGCCAAACTTCTTGATGCAAGGAAATACATAAAAGGCTCCAAAGGGTTCAAAGCAAGGAAGACCGATTCTCTTAAACTCATTTAAAAGATATCTTCTTCTGTGATTGTACTCTTCCCTCATCATGGCCACATCATCATCACCGTTTCTAAGGGCCTCAACAGCCGCATACTGGCTGGTTGTAGGAGCACACATGATAGCAAACTGGTGAATCTTGACCATCTGCTTCATGATAATCTCAGGTCCGCAGGCATAACCAAGTCTCCAACCGGTCATGGCATAGGCCTTTGAAAAGCCGTTAATAAGAATTGTTCTTTCCTTCATGCCAGGGATAGAAACAATTGATACATGCTTATCCTTGTATGTAAGCTCACTATAGATCTCGTCTGAGATAACATACAGATCTTTTTCTATAACAACCTTAGCGATCTTCTCAAGCTCTTCCCTGCCAATAATGGCTCCAGTAGGATTATTAGGGAATGGAAGAACCAGGATCTTGGTCTTGTCTGTAACCTTCTCAAGAACCTCTTCAGCTGTAAGGCTAAAGTCATTCTCTTCCTTAAGCTCAATGAAAACAGGAACAGCATCTGCAAGAATTGTACATGGTTCATAGGATACATAGCTTGGCTGAGGGATAAGTACCTCATCTCCAGGATCCACCATAGCACGAAGCGCAAGGTCAATAGCCTCTGATCCACCTACAGTTACGAATATCTCCTTTATTGGATCATAGGTTACTCCCTGTGTCCTGTTTATGTAATTGGAAATTTCTACTCTTAGCTCTTTTAATCCGGAATTGGAAGTGTAGAAGGTTCTGCCCTTCTCAAGGGAATAGATACCCTCGTCTCTGATGTGCCAGGGTGTATCAAAGTCTGGTTCACCAACACCAAGAGAAATAGCCCCTTCCGTCTCCTGCACTATATCAAAAAACTTTCTGATTCCAGAAGGCTTAATATCAACAACCTTCTTGCCTATTGGATTTCTCATGGTGTGATTATCTCCCTTGTATCTTCATATTTCTTGGTAAGAATTGTACCGTGATCCTTGTACTTCTTGAGAATGAAGTGTGTGGCGGTACTAAGAACAGTGTCCAGAGTTGAAAGCTTGTTACTTACAAAGCTTGCAACCTCCTGAAGAGACTTGCCCTCAAGAATTACCATGAGATCAAATCCACCACTCATAAGATATACGCTTGTAACCTCAGGATATTTGTAGATTCTCTCAGCAATTGAATCAAATCCAAGGCCTCTCTGAGGTGTAACCTTAACCTCGATAAGGGCATTAACTTTCTCAATGCTGGTCTTGGACCAATCGACCATAGTATGGTATCCGCAGATGATACCTTCTTCCTCAAGAGCTTTTAGCTCATTGGCCACCTGTATCTCCTCCGCGCCAAGAAGTACACTAAGTTCATGTACATCAATTCTGCTGTTCTTCTCGATGATGTTTAAAATCTCTTCTCTTGTTCCCATACTTTCTCTCCTTTGGTCTATTTGTCCATCTATTCTATCATACTACACTTATCTGTCTGACTTAGGATAAAATCTTAAGAGCCTCGTCAGACTGAGGGAGATCCAAGTATCTCTCCTCCTCCAGATTATGTATCATTCTGTCATTTCCCTTTATTGTTCTTCCGATTATCGCGGCGGGAATGCCCTTTTCCTGCAAATCTCCCACCAGCCTTTCACCATTGTCAGTTGATAGCAAAAGAGCTCCTCCTGAAAGGATCTGATACGGATTGAGGCCAAAATGATCACAGATTTCAACTGTTTCCTGTCTTATAGGAATTCTTCTAAGGTCCACATCAAGGCCAACACCTGCTTTGGATGCAAACTCCCATAACGCGGCAAAGATACCACCATTTGATATATCGTGAGCTGCTGTGATTCCTGATTCCATGGCAGCCTCAATATCTTTTCTCACATTAAGGATATTCTTAAAATCCATAGCATCATGGATAAATGTGGATGGATATCTGGTGGCCAGCTCATCATATTTCTCTTTGGCAATCATCGCTGTGGCTTCAAGGCCTACCCACTTAGTCACTACCAGGTCCTGATCTGGTGCGGCTTTCTTATCAAAGAGCGCATCATCTTCCTCGGCTGACCCAACAGCTGTCACAGTTACCAGGGGTCTGTTCACCGCTGAAGTAACCTCTGTGTGTCCTCCGGCATATAAGGTACCAACTGCTTTACAGCCCTCTATGGCATCTGCCACGATCTTCTTAAGGACTGATTCTTCACTATCTACAGGTAGAAGAATGCTGACCTCAACATGATCACATGGAATATTCTGCGCAACCAGTGCATTTGCTGCCTTTACAACACCGTAAAATCCCGGATCACTAATGTCCACCGTCACCGGACAAATGGTGGAAAAAGTCTTTTTATCCACAGAAAAAGCGCAGTCTGTCCCTACAGCTGCGCTTGTGTCATGTTTAAATTCTGTATGTAATGGTTTTAAAACTGAACGCTTCAAAGCATTCTCAGTTATCTTGCCAATTCTCATATAACTCCTAGACATATACAATTTGATGATCAAAGATCAGCCGTCGCCGCCGTCTCCATCCTGATTAGCTTCTGCCTGCTGCTGAAGCTGTTCATTAGCTGCATCTACAGCCTGCTGAGCCGCTTCCTGAGCCGCCTGTGCACCGTCGGTTCCCTCAGCACTCTTAGCCGCCGCCAGAGCTCCAGCTACAGACTTGATTGTTGCAAGATCACCTGTGGCAATAGCTGTATTAAGCTGATTAAGCATCGCATCATCTGCACCTGCAGTACCAACAGTAATGATCCTTGGTACCATCTGATATGTGCTGGAATTAACCACTTCTCTGCTTGTTACTGTTCCGTTCTCTGTTACAACCTTCCAAAGCTGCGCCTTATAACCAATATGGGCAGACTGAACACCTACATATCCTACAGGCTGGGATGGATCTGTGACAATCTTATCTGCAGAAGCAGGTGTTGTCTCAATAACCTCGCTCTCGTAGGAAACCTTATGTCCGGCATCTCTTGTCTCAACGCCGTAAACATTGAATGTAATGTGCTTGTCAGAAGTTGTATATCCCTCGATATAGATAGGATAATCTGTATTGTTGATGAACTTGAAGTTCTTACCACCAGACTCTGCAATAGCCGCATCTGCTGATGGTGAAACGTAGTTAACAATCATTGAATGACAATGTCTTTCTGTAACCTCAAGCTCTGCTAAAAGAACTGCATTATAAAGTGTAGTAGATACCTGGCAGATTCCACCGCCAAAGCTCTCAACTACTACTCCATTCAAGTAAGATCCTGCAAGGTAATATCCGTTAGCCTCTGAAAATGGTGTGATCACATCAAGAACAGAGAACTCCTCTCCAGGATAAACTGTAGTACCATTAATAAGTGAGCAGCCGTTGGCAACGTTGGCACTTCTTGCCTGGCCTGATGACTTATAGCTTGTAGTGTAGGTTCCAAGGACGTCTTTAACCTTTGCGAGATCTTCAGCACTTCCCAGTGGCTCATCAGCCTTAACAGAAAGAGCTACAACATTATTATCTCCTGTAATGCCATCTGCAATGTAATTCTTAATGGCAGTTGAGGACTCAGTCTCGTCTACAAGATAGCCGGTCTGGCCTTCTGTGATCTCAAAGCCCTCACCAGTCTTCTTAAGGCCGTAATTAACTGTTTCCTGATTGAATTCTCCTGAACATGTTGCAACTATAGCAGCAATAGCCTCTTCGTCGTAGCCAAACTCAAGGCTGCAGACTACAGGCTGATTCTCAAGATCTTTGTTAGCCTTATATCTCTGAACCACGTTCCCCACATGGCCAAGAGCATAGGCCTCTTCTATTACACCAGGATTACTCCAGGTAATACCGAGCTCGCTGGCTGTGATAGTAAGCTCTTTACCCTCACCAGCAGAAAGAACTATCTCCTTCTGGCTCAGTTCATTCACATAATTATTGATTGCTTCTGTTGCCTCAGTCACTGTCATGCCGGAAACATCCACATCCCCCACATGAACCCCCTTGGATATAACTCTGCCATCTTCAGCATGAGCTGTTATACAAGGACAGAAAAACAGGACTAAAGCCAGTAATAACAGGCCCTTAACAAATTTTTTCATAATACGTCCTCAAACAAAAAAATATGCTATTATGATAATGGAAATCATAGATTTACTGAAAGGATATTATAGATGAAATTACCCTTTTTAGCAAGCTTCATAGTATTGTGCGTCATCTTCAATATCAGCATGCGCCGTGTCAGTCGTAAAGTCGAACAAAACGAAGAAAACTTCTGGGAAAAAGAGGCCCAGGCTAACAATGTCAGGAAAAAGAGCCTCGACACCCTTGAATATGTCAAAATCCCTGTAGATACCCTTCCCTTCGGATTCGAAGCAGACAACGAGGCATTAACAGCCTGCGAGGAAGAGGTTCTTGCACTTAAGAATGAAAAGATTGTTAATCTGACAGGTATTAGTAATACCGATCTTAAGCTTGCCTATGGCACAGCCAATATTACTCCCCTTACACAGTATGATCAGAACTACACATCACTTGTAATTTCTCTTCAGAAATGGGGCCAGCTCTTATACGACCTTGGCTACTATCCAGAAGCTACCAAGGTTTTAGAATTTGCAGTTAAGACAAGAACTGATATCTCAGCCACTTACCGCACTTTGGTGGATCTTTATAAAACAAAACTGGGGCTAAGCGAAGAAGAGATCAATAAAAAGCTCGATGGAATCATGCCCATCGCCAAAGAACTCAACGCACTTAGCCGCCAGCAAATCGTAGATCTTATAGAGAATTCAAAGATCGTATAAATCTGTCAAATGCTTCCTGTCCCTGTGGGGTGCGCTTATATACACCTGCATCCTCCAGGACATGCATAAATACTTTTCCAATTTCTGTCTGTAAAATATTGTCTATATTGTCTTCTGTGATGGAATCATAGTTCTTAGAGAACTCATCAACCCAATCAGCGTGCTTTTCAAGGACTTCGTCCTTTCTAAGATCTTCGCCCTTAAGGATTGCTGCCTTAAGATCCCTCATCTCTGTCTTAAGTCTTGCTGGAAGTACTGCAAGTCCCATAACCTCAATAAGACCAATATTCTCTTTCTTGATATGATGAAGCTCCTTATGTGGGTGGTAAACACCAAGTGGATGCTCATCTGTTGTTATATTGTTTCTAAGGACAAGATCAAGCTCGAACTTATCTCCCCTCTTTCTTGCGATAGGAGTGATTGTGTTGTGAGGTGTTCCGTCAGTCTCTGCCAGGATAAATGCATCCTCGTCAGTGTAGCCTCTCCATGCACCAAGGATCACATCAGCAAGCTCAATGATTCTTGAAACATCTGTGCCTGCAAGTCTGATAACAGACATAGGCCACTTAACTACGCCGCTTTCAACATCCTCAAAGCCTTTAACTGTAAAGCTTCTCTCAACTTCTGCCTTGGCCATTGCAAAGGTATAATGACCACCCTGGAAATGATCATGGCTAAGGATTGATCCGCCAACTATTGGAAGGTCTGCATTGGAACCAACGAAATAGTGTGGGAACTGCTTAACAAAATCAAAGAGCTTACAGAATGTATCATGCTCAATCTTCATAGGAATGTGCTGTGAATTAAACACGATGCAATGCTCGTTGTAATATACATATGGTGAGTACTGGAAGCCCCACTTTGAATCATTGATGGTTACAGGAATGATTCTGTGGTTCTCTCTTGCAGGGTGATCCACTCTTCCCTGATAGCCCTCATTCTCCCAGCAAAGCTGGCACTTAGGATATCCGCTCTGCTTAGCATTTCTTGCAGCAGCAATTGCTTTAGGGTCCTTCTCTGGCTTAGAGAGGTTGATAGTAATATCAAGATCACCGTACTCTGTAGGTGAAACCCACTTCATATCCTTAGCAATTCTGTAGCGTCTGATGTAATCAGTATTCTTAGAGAAGTTGTAATAAAAATCTGTAGCCTTCTCAGGACTCTCTTCATAAAGAGCCTTAAACTCTTTTATCACTTCGCTTGGACGCTTAGTCATTTCGCCCATAAGCCTTGTATCAAAAAGATCTCTGTATACAACGCTGTCATTCTCGATAAGGCCATTCTCAGCAGCATAATCATCAAGTGCTCCAAGAACCTCCTCAAGATATGTGCCATCCTCAACCTTATCTGAAGGAATAGCCTCTGCAGTTTCAAGAACATCAGCGATCTCAATATCACAGGAATCCAATCCAAGAAGGATCAAAAGAGAATTAACTGTGTAGATAATATCCTCTTTCTCCACCAGGCCTGTCTTAACGCCATATGCAACAAGTCTTTTTATTGCATCATTAACCATCATTTCTAATCTCCTTAACGCTTAAATCACTTCTGGACCATTACCGATCTCAACAGTATAGAATGTGCAATCATAGCCGATCTTATTCTTGTAGTTCTCTCCAACTACCTTCTTGAAGTTCTCAATTGCCTCATCCTTAACGATAGAAACTGTGCAGCCACCAAATCCGCCGCCTGTCATTCTTGATCCGATGACGCCAGGAACCTTCCAAGCCTCCTCAGCAAGGGTATCAAGCTCAACACCAGTTACATCATAGTCATCACGAAGTGATTCGTGGGACTGTCTCATAAGCTTACCAAAGTGCTCAAGATCGCCATCCTTAAGGGCCTTAACTGCCTCGATTGTTCTCTGGTTCTCATATACAGCGTGCTTAGCCTTCTTCTGCATATCTGGATCTGTTAAAAGATCTTTATTAGCCTCAAACTCTTCGATTGAAAGATCGCCAAGAGCCTTAATATCAAGCTTCTTCTGAAGGATAGCAAGAGCCTCTTCACACATGCTGCGCCTTGCGTTGTACTGAGAATCTGTAAGCTTGTGCTTCTTGTTAGTGTTAGCGATAACGATCTTAGCTCCCTTTAAGCTGATAGGAGCATATTCGTAAGAAAGATCTGCTGTATCAAGGAAGATAGCGTTATTCTCTTTACCCATAGCAGATGCAAACTGATCCATGATGCCGCAGTTGCAGCCATTGAAGTTGTTCTCTGAATACTGTCCAATAAGGGCGATATCCTGGTTAGTAACATCAAATCCATAGAGATCTCTTAAGATAAATCCTGTAAGAACCTCAAGAGAAGCTGATGATGAAAGACCTGAACCATTAGGAATGTTGCCATAGATAACCATGTCAAAGCCCTTATCAAGCTTCATTCCTCTCTTGGCAAATGCCCAAACAACACCGATTGGATAGTTAGTCCAGCCAGCTTTGTCTGATGGCTTAAGCTCTTCATCAAGAGTTGTTCCATATACACCGAACTTCTCCTGGTTTACTGAATAAAACTGGATATTGTTGTCATCTCTTTTCTTAACAGCAGCATATGTACCAATTGTGAGCGCGCATGGGAATACGTGTCCACCGTTATAGTCTGTGTGTTCTCCGATAAGATTAACTCTACCTGGAGCAAAATATGCCTTTACTCCATCCTTACTGCCAAATACCTTCTCAAAACTGTCGAGTACGGCCTGTTTCATATTCTGATCGATCATCTAATCCTCCTTGAAGCGCTAGGCTTTCGTAAAATTCAATTAGTTGTTTTATGTGAGTCTATATTAACCTTAACCCCTTTGTATTACTATATCAAATTGTTTCTAACACCTGTCAAAATGTTATATTATAGTACTAACAAAGAGCACCGAACTGCATATTTATATGCATAGTTCGGTGCTCTTTAGTGAGTTAAAAAACATGAGGAAGTAGCACGAACCGTGCGGATTCCGAATGTTTTTTAGGATTGCGACAACGTAAGTGGAGCAATCCGTATAATATAATTTACTATCCTTAGTTCTTAGCTGCCTCGATAAGCTTATCACGGAGCTGGCTCTCGATCTGAGCAAGCTCAGCCTCAGCCTCGTGTCTCTTAGCCTTACCCTCTGTCTGAATCTTAAGAACTTCATCAAGAGTTGAGATAAGAGTCTCGTTAGTGTGCTTAAGAGTCTCGATATCAACGATTCCTCTCTCAGCTTCCTTAGCGCTCTCGATTGTAGCAACCTTAAGAGCATCTGCATTCTTTCTAAGAAGCTTGTTAGTCATATCGTTAACTTCTCTCTCAGCCTGAGCAGCCTGAGTTGCATGCTCGATACCGATGGCGATAACCATCTGGTTCTTCCAAAGAGGAATTGTATTAACGATTGTAGACTGAATCTTCTCAGCCATTACTGTATCTGAGCTCTGTACCATACGGATCTGTGGACCAGTCTGCATAGCGATTGTTCTTGTAAGCTCAAGGTCATAGATCTTTTTCTCAAATCTGTCGCACTTGTTAGCGAAGTCCTTCGCTGCCTCAGCATCCTCAGGAAGTCCTGACTCTGCTGCTTTCTTCTGAAGTTCTACAAGAGTAGTGTTTCTCTCTTCCTCAAGTCTCTTCTTACCAGCAAGGATGTACATTGAAAGCTCCTTGTAGTAGTTGAGGTTAAGGTCATACATTCTGTCAAGAAGCTCAACGTCCTTCATAAGAGTAACTTGATGTCTCTCAAGCTCGTGGCTGATGGTCTCAACGTTTGTCTCAACCTTGCTGTACTTAGCCTTCATCATCTCGATCTTGTTAGCACTCTTCTTGAAGAGAGCCTTGAGGCCCTTCTCGTCCTCTGCGATCTCGAAGTTCTTGAGCTGGCCAACAAGATCAGTGATCATGTTACCAACTTCGCCCATGTCCTTAGTCTTAACGTTGTCGATTGCCTTCTCAGAGAAATCTGCAAGCTTCTTCTGAGTTCCAACACCGTAGTTCATGATTCCTGTTGTATTTGTGATATCTATCTGCTTACTGAACTCTTCAACCTGCTTGAGCTCTTCCTCTGTAAGCTGAGCATCTGCTGCGATATCAGATACCTTCTTCTCAGCCTTTGGTTCTTCTGTTGCTGTAG
Organism: Butyrivibrio proteoclasticus P6B7; assembly: GCF_000622085.1. Lineage (GTDB taxonomy): Bacteria > Bacillota > Clostridia > Lachnospirales > Lachnospiraceae > Butyrivibrio > Butyrivibrio proteoclasticus_A. The sequence goes on along the minus strand of NZ_JHWL01000003.1, from coordinate 209,519 downwards.
CAGCCTCTGCCCCAAATGATAATGTAGGTGCTGCTGGCTGTGTGTCAAAATTTAATTCTGCCATGTTTTCCTCCTTGACCCCCACGGGTATTATTATCTTTTCATCTGCATTGCCACGCCCTGGCCCTCAGTTGTAAGTCCGTCCTGAGCCAGCATGGTCTTCATTACTGAGATATCTGATGAAATATCCCAGGCCATATCCTGGAACAAACTATCCAAAAGATTCTCGAAAGCCATGTTGATGGTGTCTATAGCAGATTCTATTTCTTTCTTGGTCTGACTGATATTCTCGCCTTCATGATTCTGCTTATCAAGCTCTATATAAGCCTGTAACAGCTTCTTAGTTGTTGGCAGGTAATAATTCATAAGCTTGTGAAGCTCATCGGCGCTCTGTGGTTCCTTCTTAACCTGCTCAAAAATCTTATTCATAATGTCCTCTAAGTGATAAAGCTTAGTAGACATCTCGTCTGTATCTGGAATTACGTCATTGATGCTCTTAACAAAGGCGATGTACTCCTGACCATCCCTTAAGATCTCGCGTACCTTAGGTGGAAGATTACCAGGAACCTCAGCGCTCTTTTTGATGAGAGTATCTCTCTTAAGCTCTTTGGCTTCTCGTTCTACTCTGTCCTTCTCAGCTCCAAGATAAAGCTGATATGCATCATCTGTGATCATCAGGGTTGTCTCTGTTGAATCAAACTTGGCTCTTGGAAGATAGCCCATCTTGATCATATTCTTAAGGTCCTTGCGAACCTCATCATCTGATTTCATCACAACCTTAGCCAGATCGCTTACCTTAAAGTATTCCTTGCCCCACAATCTGTTACCATACTGATAGTACTTGGATGAAAGCTTAAGCTTCTTGTCTCCTTTGAAGAAAACAAAGCCGCACATGGCAAGTAATATACCAAAGATAGCAGAGCCAACTATGCTGGCTGATGTAAGTGACAATATGAAAAATACAAAAAATGGTATTGCCGGAATTACCGACAGGATCATCTGTGGAAGTCCATCGTACTTACTGACCCTCTTCCACAAGAAAGGGCATGTGACTGGCTTAACGTTATTATTAGGCACTGTATAAACAGTTTGGTTCTTCTTGCCACTAGCATAATATGTCTTCTTAGGAACTGAAGCATATCCTGTGCTGATGTTGATAGATTTAGTGGCATCACTAACTGTCTTCTTAATCTGGTTGGCAAGCTCAGTGAAATTCTGGCTTTCAACAGCTTTAGTTACAGCCTCATAAATCTCATTCCCTATGGAATTAAGATCATTAATGTTATTGCTCAAAACACCCTCCGTATCAATACTTAAACCTTTTTCATAAAACGCTTAATACATTTTAATATAATAACCTCTAAAATACAATTATCGAAACGATTGCAAGCCCAAAAACATCTCGTTAAAATGAATAGTAACAAAGCTCTTGAAAGGGAAAAGATGGAAAAGGCTTATAAACTTCTTTTTAATACCGAAGAAACCGATGATCTGTACGTATACTGCTGTGGTCTGTCCCAGACTCTGCCTGGTCACAGCTTTGGCCCGGCCCTTAAGCCACACTTTATGATTCATTACTGCCTAAGCGGTAAGGGACGCTTTTCTATCGGTGGCAATAAATACGATCTGGAGGAAGGCTATGGCTTTTTGATCGTTCCTGACGAGCTTGCCTACTACGTTTCAGACGACAAGGACCCTTGGACCTATGTCTGGATCGGATTTGGAGGAAGACGCGCTGGCGAGATCGTTTCTCAGTTGGGCCTGTCACTTCAGCAGCCTGTATTTAAGAGTGAAGCTTCCAAGCCCATTTATGACATTGTCAAGGACATGATGGACCACAACACCTTCAGTGTAGAGGATGTGCTTAGGCGAAACGGTCTTCTTTCACTGTTCTTATCCCTTATTGCCTCAGGTATAAGTGTCTCCCAAAAGAGCGACTCAGGCAGCGGCAATTACTACGTAAACCGCGCCCAGGCCTATATCCGAAGCAATTACTGTAACCCTATCAAGGTTACTGACATCGCCAACTACGTCTGTATCAACAGAAGCTATCTATATACACTCTTTGAGAACGCCCTTGGAATCTCGCCTCAGCAGTATCTGACCAGCTATCGTATCGCTAAGGCAAAAGAGCTACTTCAGCTCACCTCGATTCCTATTGAGTCAATTGCCATTTCCTGTGGCTACTCAGATCCACTGGTATTTTCCAAGGCCTTCAGACAGGAATGTGGCATGTCTCCTTCAGCCTACAGGAAGTCCCTTCCTAAGGGTGACAACATCAGCAGCAAGGAACATCTTGCCCAGGTTGAAAAGCTTATTGAGGAAAGACAGCTTGAATCCAACGATCCAAATTAAATAATTAGAATTATAATCAAACAAAAAGGGTGGTCACTATGATGTGACCACCCTTTAATATGTCTTTATTTAACTTCAATCTCAAGCTTGTCCAGATGCCAGATCTCATCAACATATTCCTGAATAGTTCTGTCAGATGAGAACTTACCGCAGCATGCAGTATTCATCATAGCCATCTTAGCCCAGCGCTTCTTGTCAGTATAGGCCTCAGAAATTCTCTTCTGAGCTGACAGATAGGACTCAAAATCCTTCAAGATGAAGTACTGGTCTGCCTTGTTAGAATTGATTGTATTAAGCAGGCAGTTGTACAAAGGTCTAAATAGCTCTTTATCCTTAGAGAAGGTGCCATCAACCATCATATCAAGAACTCTCTTAACATTAGGATTGCTGTTGTAGATCTGCATTGGATCGTAGCCGCCATTCTTCTCATAGTCGATAACTTCCTGAGAAGTAAGACCAAAGATAAAGGCATTCTCCTCTCCAACTTCATTGACGATCTCAACGTTAGCACCATCAAGAGTTCCAAGAGTAACTGCGCCGTTAAGCATCATCTTCATGTTACCTGTACCAGATGCCTCTTTACTTGCTGTAGAGATTTGCTCTGATACATCTGCTGCTGCAAAGATAAGCTCAGCGTTTGATACTCTGTAATCCTCAATGAATACAACCTTAAGCTTACCCTTGATATCAGGATCGTTATTAACAACCTCTGCCACTGAGTTAATAAGCTTGATTGTAAGCTTGGCTGTCAGATAACCAGCTGCTGCCTTTGCTCCAAAGATATAGGTCTTTGGATAGAAGTCCTTGGCAGGATGGTTCTTAATGTCATCATAAACATGGATAACCTGCAGAATATTAAGGAGCTGTCTCTTATATTCGTGAAGTCTCTTAACCTGGCAGTCGAAGATTGACTTAGGATCAACCTTGATTCCATTGTGTTCTAAGATATAAGCCGCAAGTCTTTCCTTGTTCTTGAGCTTAATATCCATGAACTCCTTCTGAGCCTTCTTGTCATCCACAAACTCTTTTAACTTATCCATCTGAGAAAGGTCTGTTATCCAGCCATCTCCAATCTTATCTGTTACCCAGTCTGCAAGAAGTGGATTAGCATGCATAAGGAATCTTCTCTGAGTGATACCATTTGTCTTGTTGTTGAACTTCTCAGGCATCATCTCATAGAAATCCTTAAGCTCTCTCTGCTTTAAGATCTCAGTATGGAGCTTGGCAACACCGTTAACAGAATGGCCGCCAACAATGGCAAGGTGAGCCATCTTAACCTGGTTATCATAAAGGATTGCCATGCTTCTGATCTTGGCCTGAACATCGATTCCTGCAGAACCAGTGTATTTACGCATGATCTGATCCACAAATCTTCTGTTGATCTCATCAACGATCTGATAAATTCTAGGAAGAAGTCTCTGGAAAAGATCTACCGGCCACTTCTCAAGGGCTTCTGCCATGATGGTGTGGTTAGTGTAGCAGCAGGTCTTGGTTGTAACATCCCAGGCCTCGTCCCATGAAAGGTAATACTCATCCATGAGAAGTCTCATAAGCTCAGCTACCGCAACAGTTGGATGTGTGTCGTTGAGCTGGAATACGTTCTTTTCATGGAAATGTCTTACATCATCATGTCTCTTAAGATATCTCTTGATCGCAGTCTGAACAGAAGCAGAGATAAAGAAATACTGCTGCTTAAGTCTTAGCTCTTTTCCTGCAATGTGATTGTCGTTAGGGTAAAGGACTTCGCAGAGCTGGCTTGCAAGGTTCTCCTGCTCTACAGCCTTCTGATAATCGCCCTTATCGAAGGAATCCAGCTGGAAGCACTGAATAGGCTCCGCATCCCAGATTCTAAGGGTGCTTACCACACCGTTTCCATAGCCAAGAACTGGCAGGTCATAAGGCACAGCCTTAACGACCTGATAGCCTTCCTGCTTGAAGACTGTTCTTCCATAGTCATCGGTGTACATATTTACATAACCGCCAAATTTAACCTCTTTGGCGTACTCGCTTCTTCTAAGCTCGAATGGATTGCCGTTCTCAAGCCAGGTATCAGGAACTTCCACCTGATAGCCGTCCTGAATCTTCTGACGGAACATACCATATTTGTATCTGATACCACAGCCGTAAGCCAGATATCCTAAGGTCGCAAGGGAATCAAGGAAGCACGCTGCCAGTCGTCCAAGACCACCATTTCCAAGAGCTGGATCCGGTTCCTGGTCCTCAACAAGGTTAACGTCTATTCCCAGCTCATCAAGAGCCTCCTTAACCGGCTTATAGGCCTGAAGGTTGATGAGGTTGTTACCAAAGGCTCTTCCCATAAGGAATTCCATGGACATGTAATAAACAGTCTTAGGATCCTGTTCAGCCACAGCACGTTGTGTGGTCATCCAATGATCAACGATGGCATCTTTGATGGCATATGCAGCTGCCTGATAAATTTCCTGAGGCGTTGCTTCTTCCATAGTCTTTCTGTAGAGAGTCTTAACATTGTACAGGACACTTCGCTTAAATAGGTCCTTATCAAAAGATAGCTGCTTTTTCTTCATGTTGCCTCCTCGTGATATACAATTTGTAGTCTAGATTATGCTATTACTATCGAATTTGCAATGCACAAGCTTATTTTACCGCAAAAAAACAGACAATTCCATAAAATATACGTAAAATCGTCATTCATGAATCGTTAAAAATCCCCTGTGCTTACGATAAACACAGGGGGTTAATGAATTAGTTAAGTTCCATAACTATATATTTGCTATTTTCGTCTGATTTCTCTATCGCTTCCTTAAATCTGTCCAAAATGCTGCTGTCATAGTCGCTTATCTCAATAAGAGCCTGGGCATCCTCTTTCTTGATGCAAAGATGGCCTGATGCGAAATATCGTTCCTGAAGACTCTCCCAGGTATCTCCACTATACAGATCGCCATTATACACATCTGGACGATACCAGGTGCTTCTGTAGTCCATATCACTCCAGATGATCACGCTCTTCTCTGGAATATTGGCATACTGGCTATCCCAGGTTCCTGTAACTATCTCATAGGCCTTCTGCTCTGTGTTCCAGGTCTCTGACTTAACCATGAAGCCGATAATTACAATGATCACTGTTCCCATAGCCAGCACAGAAAAGCCATGAAGTCTCTTCTTATCAATGCCATTATCAACAAAGATTCCTACAAGTCCCATAACCAGGAGCACTGTTGCCGGTGCAAAGAAGCGGAAATAGAAGGTATCCATGCTGGATCTGTATCTGACAATGATGAATATCACATAATAAACCGCCGCATTCACGATAAGCACCAGGTTAAGAGGGTTCTTTTTCTTGGCAGTAACCACACAGTAGAATATGAGCCCCATCACCAGGAATATGAAAAGAGCTGATATCTTAACAGAAAGGCCACTGATAAATTCCGGGGTTTCTACTGAAAATACGTTAAAGATCTCAGTCATAAGGCTCTTAAACAGATCATCTGTAAGTACTGCGTAGTCATCCCACCAGGTTCCACGGCTTACACCAGTTGGATAGCCGTTCAGCTTCTTGTTCATAAGAAGATATGAAAAGGCAGTAACAACAAAGACCGTTCCTGATACAAATATTCCAATAAGCTTATCCTTATAGATCTTCTTAGTTGGCGCCAGCTTCTCTTTTATCATTCTTGCCAAAAGATATAGCCAATAAGGTCCAACCATGAACCACAGGTAGATTCCAAAGTATCTGGTGAGGAAGGCCAGTATTCCTGAAGCAGAAAGGAGCACATAATCCCTTGTTTTAGGGCTGCTCTCACTGATGATCCTGCTAAAGGCAATTGAAAACAGTAAAAGGAACAGTACAAATGGAACTTCGCTCCAGGTGTAATAGCACATTGTAATGAAGCCTAGATTTGTAAATGAAAGGCCATATAACCAGGCCTTTTCTTTATAGATCACATAAAGTACTGCAAATATAGCTGCGATCATGACCATAGCCACATATTTGCTGGCAAGATAAGCATTTGCGCCAGTTAACATCATGGCGAAGGCGATCATTGCAGGGTATACAATAGGCCAGTTGGCGAAGTGGCTCTTATATCCAGCGATTCCCTCATAGGAAAAGCCATGTCCCTTAAGGAGGTTTACTGCCTCTCTCAAGTATCCGTCTGAATCCGCTGAGATATATACACTATCCACGTAGGATGCCTGATATATCTTAAGAGCCAATGCTATAAATAAAAGCACCAAAAATACTGGTGAAAAGATCTTATATGTCCTGTCATTTTTCTTAAATGATAAAAAGAACGCCGGGTACAACAGATAAGTTATCAACAAAAGAGCTATTATGATCACCACTGGAACTGAGAAATAGAACATCTCTCCATAGGTGACACTCTTGTCAGTTACAACATCAAAGCCAATGGATATTCCAGGCTCATACCCGTTAACCTGCATGAAATATGGATTGCAGCCATGGGCTACAAATGTAAAGGAATATGTGGCACCGTTTTCCATGGTAAAGCTGGTACCTGCGTTGTACCACTGTCCTGAAGACATCTCAGAAATTTGAACTGTAGAAACGGACACTTCATGTCCCTTGTCATCAGAAACCTTGATCTCCAGATTCTGCTCACTGCCTGTGGTAGCTACATCGTCGCCGATATTTAACAAAAGAACCTCAAGGCCCATTACGTCCACTGTTCCAGAGGTATTGGTATAGGTTCTTGTGAGTGGCTCTCCATCGTTAAGCTCCACATATATTGGCTCTGAGCCAAGCTTTGGAAGCTTCTGAGATGTTCTTTGCACCTCAGGAACTGTCTTTCCAAGAAAGACAAGAGTTATAACACATAAAAGCGCCACTAATGCGCTGAGAATTATCTTACTTTTTTTCTTTTCCATACTGTCTCCAGACTAATAGTGGTTATGATAAAAGCTCTTTTGCCAAGTTCATCGCAAGCTGTACAGAAGCGTCGGAATTGTAGTGGGTATGCTCTCCCCATCTTCCAACACCGTACACACCATTTTCCTTGGCGAATCTAAGGATACATCCTATCTGGTTTGGCTTATCCAGCGTATTTATTGGATATGCGTACTCGGAAGTAAAGTTAATGCTTCCTTGCGCCTGTCTGTATCTCTCTGACCTGGTCTCGGTCCAATAGCCCTTGGCACCAGGGAAAAAGTTCTTTCTAACAAGGATTCTGTGATAGTCCTTATCCTCATCTGGAAAGTAGATCCACTGAGCATCAGTATCCATATCCTCTTCATGGTATGTGACCTCGATCGATGTGTGTCTAAGGCTCTTTGCTGCATCTGCAACTTCCTGTGGCGCATTCTTAAGCTCTATAGAGCTCCATGGAATAGTTGTAATGATGAACTCTGCCTCTATCTGGGTTCCATCCCCCAACCTGACACTTCTGTCGGTGAGATTTAGCTCTTTTACCTTCTCTGAGGTCTTAAGGGCATTTCCCAGAGCATCTCCCATGCGGAGCCATATCTCGCCATAGCCGTATTTCTTGGGGTAAAAGAACTGTGCATGACCAGGCTGCTTACCAAAGGCCTTCTTCTGTCTGCAGGACTCCAAGGTCTCTTCGTAGCTAACGTCAGGAAGCTTATCCAGCCAATAGATTCCAAGGTCATTGAGGTTGTCTCCAAACATCTTGCGATTGTAGGGAAGCATGTACTCCTCTGCGATCTTATCGCCAAGCTTCCAGGTTATCCAGTCAATGAATTTCTCAGGCTTTTTCGCTCCTGTGTTGCAGCCTGCCTCTGAGATTGAATCAAGAAACTTTTGCTGCTCATCCTCTGGAAGCTCCCAGATATTGGCTTCAAATGGATGATGAAGCTCGAAGGTTTTAAATCTGATACGACTGTCACGTTCGTAAGAATCCCATTCATCCCTTGGCATGAAGCCAAAGAGAAACTCACAGACTTCTGGTCTTCTTACATCCAAAAAATGCCCACCTCCTATATCAAGAGGTGCGCCATCTATATCTTTGGAGCGGCAAAGGCCGCCAACTTCTCCCTCTGCCTCAAGAAGCAGAAGGTCCTTTTCTCCATTATTCAAAAGATAATTAGCAACGCTAAGACCTGTTGGGCCTGCGCCAAGAATAAGATATTTTACCTTCATCTCATTACCTTTTTCTCATTTTTTTTGAGCATAAATAAAATCTTAAGCGCTTCTGTTACTGACCTCATCTTAAGACTTGAAGTACTGCCTGTGTAGTGGATTGGCACTTCAACGGTGTTAAGATTCCTGCAGTAGAAACGCATCTCTGTCTGGTACATGTGACCTGTAGATAGGAAGGCATTAAGGTCCATGCCCTTTAAAATATCAACCTTGAAAGCCTCAAAGCCGCTGGTCATATCCTTAAGTTTGGTTCCAAGTACTGCGTTAGAAAGGATTGTTCCGCCACTACTAAGAAATCTTCTGTACATTGGCTGATTATCTGTTCCGCCGCCATTTATAAATCTTGAGCCCCAGACACAGTCATAACCTTCATTAAGCTTATCAATAAACTGTGGGATTTCCTCTGGCTTGTGGCTTCCGCCACCGTCCATCTCGATGATCTGCTCAGCTCCGTCCTCAATTGCTCTTCTAAAGCCCTCAAGATAGCAGCTGATAACGCCTTTACTCTCTTTATAGTATATGCACTTAACTCTTCCAGTGCTCTCATAGCTTCTGATAATGTCTGCCGTATTATCTGTACTGTAATCGTCTACTACCGGGTATACAGACAGATTATCGTAAGGTAACGCCAGGATTCTGTCCAAAAGGCTTGCCATTGTCTCGCCTTCATTGGCTACTGGCATTACTATTATTGTCTTTTTCATGTAAAAAAATTCCTTATATTCCACTAAATTTCACAATCGTCCACGTTATAAAATATCACATCCATTATAAAAAAGCTACAATGCACAGGATTTAAATTCTATGCACTGTAGCTTTCGTTAAATATCAGTATTAAATGGCTTTCGTTCTATCAAACTCTCTCAACACCGATTGTAACCTTCTCGCCGTTGATATCCCACTCCTTAGCATTAGCTACATCAGAGCCATAAACGATCTCGTTAGCAAGAACCTTTGTTGAGATGCTGTCAGCATTAGCCTTAACGATCTCAGCAAGCTTGTCGTTACCGTTAAGAGAAACCTTGATGTGATCCATAACCTCAAATCCAGAATCCTTACGCATTGTCTGAACCTTAGAGATTACTTCAAGAACAAATCCTTCTCTTACAAGCTCTTCTGAAAGGTTTGTATCAAGAACAACTGTGATTCCCCAGTTCTCCTGAGATACGAAGCCCTCTTTCTGAGCCATCTCGATAAGGAGGTCTTCCTTAACAAGCTCTACATCCACATCGTTAACTGTGAACTTGATTGAACCGTTTGTATTAAGCTCGTCCATAGTAGCATTTCCATCAAGACCCTCAAGGTAATTCTTGATTGCTCCGATGTTCTTACCATATTTAGGTCCAAGAGTCTTAAGCTGTGGCTTAAATGTATAGCTTGTAAAGTCGCGAACGTCATCTGTGAATGCTACGTTCTTAACGTTAAGCTCATCTCTGATGATCTCAGTGTAGAACTCACCTACAGTCTGCTCAGCCTTTACATACATCTGGCCGATTGGCTGACGGTTCTTGATGTTAGCTGCGTTTCTGGCTGCACGTCCAAGAACAACGATATCAAGAACTTCTTCCATGTCCTTCTCAAGCTTAGTATCGATGAGGCTCTCATCTACTGCAGGGAAGTCGCAGAGGTGAATTGACTCTGGAGCATCCTTGAAGCTGTTGCGAACAAGGTTCTGATAAATCTCCTCAGTCATGAATGGAACCATAGGAGCTGCTGCCTTACATACAGTTACAAGAGCTGTATAAAGTGTCATGTAAGCAGAAATCTTATCCTGCTCCATTCCCTTAGCCCAGAATCTCTCACGTGATCTACGTACATACCAGTTAGACATCTCGTCAACGAAGTTATCAAGTGCCTTACCAGCCTCAGGAATTCTGTAATTAGCAAGGTTCTCATCAACTGCCTTCACGCAGCTGTTGAGCTTACTAAGAAGCCATTTATCCATAACTGTGAGCTTATCAAGCTCAAGCTTGTAGTTAGCTGCATCAAATCCATCGATGTTAGCGTAAAGTGTGAAGAATGCATATGTGTTCCAAAGTGTTCCAAGGAACTTACGCTGTCCTTCCATAACTGCATCACCTGAGAAACGGCTTGGAAGCCAAGGTGCTGAGTTAGTGTAGAAGTACCATCTGATAGCATCTGCACCATATTTTTCAAGAGCGTCGAAAGGATCTACTGCGTTACCCTTTGACTTACTCATCTTCTGTCCATTCTCATCCTGAACAAGGCCAAGAACGATAACGTTCTTGAATGCAGGCTTGTTGAAAAGAAGTGTTGCCTCTGCGTGAAGTGAGTAGAACCATCCACGTGTCTGGTCTACAGCCTCTGAGATAAACTCAGCAGGGAACTGCTTCTCAAAGAGCTCCTTATTCTCAAATGGGTAGTGAAGCTGAGCAAATGGCATTGCTCCTGAATCGAACCAGCAGTCAATAACCTCTTTTACTCTGTGCATCTTCTTACCGCACTTAGGACATGTGATCTCAAACTGATCAATGTATGGTCTGTGAAGCTCGCAGGTCTCAGCTGATGGATCTCCTGAAAGCTCAGCAAGCTCTTTTCTTGATCCTACAGAAAGCTGGTGACCACAGTCATCGCACTCCCAGATATTAAGTGGTGTTCCCCAATATCTGTCACGGGAAATACCCCAGTCCTGAATGTTCTCAAGCCAGTCTCCGAAACGTCCCTTACCGATTGACTCTGGAACCCAGTTGATCTCTTTATTATTGCGGATAAGGTCTTCCTTAACCTCAGTAACCTTAATGAACCAAGATGAACGAGCATAGTAGATAAGTGGTGTTCCACATCTCCAGCAGTGTGGATAATCATGCTCCATCTTAGGTGCGCCAAAGAGAAGGCCTCTCTTATCAAGGTCCTTAAGAACCTCTGGATCTGCACTGATAGCGCCCTCATCCATTTCCTTCTGTGTTGGCTTACATCTCATGCCAGCAAAAGGAGTCTCTGGCTTAAGCTTACCTTCTGAATCTACCATCTGTACAAGTGGAGCGTCATACTTACGACCAACTCTTGCGTCGTCTTCACCGAATGCAGGAGCGATATGTACGATACCTGTACCATCTGTCATAGTTACGTATGTATCACAGTAGATAAAGAAGCACTTCTTGTGCTGCTTCTCAGCTTCGTCAGCTGCACACTGGTAAAGTGGCTCATACTCTTTGTACTCAAGATCTGTTCCAACGAATGTCTCAAGAACCTCGTATGCTGGCTTATCCTTATCTTCCTTGTCAAGTAATGTGCCGAGTACGTTGTCTGCAAGTGCTGCAGCGAGATAATATACATTTCCATCAACAGCCTTAACCTTGATGTACTTCTCATCAGGGTTTACGCAAAGACCAATGTTAGAAGGAAGTGTCCAAGGTGTTGTTGTCCATGCAAGGAAATATGCATCCTCATCCTTAACCTTGAAACGAACAAGAGCTGAACGCTCCTTTAATGTCTTATAGCCCTGTGCTACCTCGTGTGATGAAAGAGGTGTACCACAGCGTGGGCAGTAAGGAACTACCTTAAAGCCCTTGTAAAGAAGGCCCTTCTTCCAGATTTCATTAAGAGCCCACCACTCAGACTCGATGAAGTTGTCATCATAAGTGATGTATGGGTGCTCCATATCAGCCCAGAAACCAACTGTGCCAGAGAAGTCTTCCCACATTCCCTTATATTTCCAAACAGATTCCTTACACTTCTTGATGAAAGGCTCCATTCCGTATTCTTCGATCTGCTCCTTGCCGTCAAGACCAAGCATCTTCTCAACTTCAAGCTCAACAGGAAGACCGTGTGTATCCCAACCAGCCTTACGAGGAACTGTATAGCCCTTCATTGTGCGGTATCTAGGAATCATATCCTTGATGGCACGAGTAAGAACGTGTCCAATATGTGGCTTACCATTAGCTGTTGGAGGGCCATCATAGAACATATACATTTCACCCTTGCTACGGGTATCAACACTCTTCTGGAAGATGTCTTCTTTTTTCCAGAATTCTTCAATCTTCTTTTCTCTGCCGACAAAATTCATATCAGTATCGACTTTGTTATACATTGTGAAGCTCCTTTCTTGCATTAAAAAACCTCGTCCTTTGTAAAAAGGACGAGGTAAAATTTACTCTCGTTATACCACCTGTTTACACATACGCGCCAAAGCAAAAACCTTGGTTGAATACGCTTCCCGTTAACGCCAGGATTCACGGCAAGAATCTACTAATAGTTTCGATCCTGCAGCTCGGAAGTGATTTTCGTATAGCTATTACTTGCACCAGCTCGCACCAACCGCCGGCTCTCTGAAGGCTTCATATGCTACCTACTGTCTTCGTCACAGCTTTTTATATCATATTAACGAACATTCTACTATGAATTATTTGTTATTGCAAGAATAAAAAAATCCCCGACCACATATAGTAGTCGAGGATTCTATGTACACAATATCTATCACTTTTCTTCCAGTGCCTTGTAAACACAGGCTGCGCGAGCAAATTTACGATACACAAACATTATAGTCTTTTTCAGTTATATTGGCTATTCAGGGAAAGAAACTTGTGGCTTATTATTTTTATTTATTATGGCATGTTTGATATAATGATAATATAGTAACATTGTATCGACACAAAGAGGTTCTATTATGGCGACGAAAAAGAATCCCAACAAAGATGTCTATATAAGCGACGTAGGCGTATATCATAGCAACAAATCAAAACAAACCTTTGTTTTTGTTCTCTTATGCAGAATTCTGAGCATCGTTATGGCCATTCTAGGCTTAGCAGCCTTTGTTTCTGGTAATTTCTGATTATCTCATGAGAGGATAAGTTATGAGTGATTTTAAAAAAAGAACTTACGAAGTCATAGAAGTCTCCAGCATAGGTGATGCCTCCAGCAGAGCCTATGATGTTCTCATGACCACAACTGTCATTGTTGGCATGATTCCTTTGACTCTAAAGGCCGATAATAAATATACCTTCTGGATTGAGATTCTCACAACGATAATCTTTCTTATCGACTACATTGCCAGAATTTACACTGCCGATTATAAGATGGGTTACAAGAGTGTCAAAGCCTATATTGCTTACCTCTTTACTCCTCTTGCTATTTTTGATTTTCTTTCACTGGTTCCAGCAATATATCTTTTTACCCCGGTATCATCAACCATTGGCCTGTTCAGACTCTTTAGAATATTCCGTGTTCTAAAGCTTGTGCGCTACTCCAAGACCATGGTTGTCATAGCCAACGTCCTGCGTAAAGTAAAGAAGCAGCTTATGGCTGTACTTATATTGATCACGCTCTATATCTTTGTATCCGCAATGCTCATATTCCAGCTAGAGCCAGATCTTTTTACCAACTTCTTTGACGCGCTATACTGGGCCACAATCTCCATTACAACCATAGGTTACGGAGACATTTCCCCAACCACTTCGGTAGGCCGCTTTATAACCATGATCTCCGCCCTTGTTGGCGTAGCAGTCATTGCTCTCCCAACAGGTATCATTACAGCTGCATACATGGCAGAGATCAGTAGAAAGAAATCAAAATACGAGCTATAAACCACAATAATAGCCCCATTACACCAGATAGTGATGTAATGGGGCTTTATTAGATTTAAAGGTATTTCATTAAGGTCTCAATATCTTCTCTTGTGGTTGCCCAATCCGTGGCAAGTCTTATAACCGTATGACTGTCATCAGCCTTCTCCCAGAAGCCATAGCCAACATGCTTGGACAGTTCTGCCAGCTTGTCATCCTCCATAGTAATGAACTGCTGATTGGTTGGAGAATCGATGTAAAGCTGATATCCCTTCTCCTTAAGGCCTTCTCTTAAGAGCTCAGCCATCTCAATGGCATTTCTGCTGATATCCATATACAGATTGTCTGTAAATAACGTATCAAACTGAAGTCCCAAGAGCCAACCCTTAGCAAGAAGTGCGCCGTGCTGCTTGATTATAGGCACCGGATGCTTTGTTGGTACGCCATTTGGAAATACAACAGCCTCTCCAAAAAGAGCTCCCACCTTAGTTCCGCCTATATAAAAAACGTCTACAAGATTTGCAATGTCTTCAAGGGTCACGTCAGTTCTTTTGCTCATAAGACCGTAACCAAGCCTTGCTCCGTCAAGGAACAAAGGAATCTTGAACTCCTTGCAGACTCCCGAGATCTCTTCAAGCTCTGCCTTGGAATAAAGTGTTCCATACTCTGTAGGATGAGAAATGTACACAGCTCCAGGGAAAACCATATGCTCGTGATTATCATCAGCATAAAAATCTTCGATGAGCTTTTTAAGGTCTGATGCATTAATCTTACCCACCTGGTCAGAATAGACAGCTCTTTTGCCATTCTCTGTGTTAGGAACCTCGTCAAAGCTTGGAAGTGTCAGGACCTTGTGTCCGGAAAACTCGATGGCTCCTGCCTCATGGGCTGCCACATGTCCTGTCTGCGCGGCAACCACGCCCTCGTAGGGTTCAAGGAGCATGTCGATAATGGTCTGATTAGTCTGGGTTCCACCCACCAAAAAGAACACATCCGCATCTTTTTTATTGCAAGCTGTCTTGATTTTATCTGCAGCGCTCTTGCAATATTCGTCTGTACCATATCCCACGATCTGCTCGAAATTTGTCTCCTGAAGTCTCTCTAAAAGCCTTGGGTGAGCGCCTTTCGTGTAATCACTGGAAAAAGAAATTCTGCCTTCCATACCCTTTATCCTCACAAAATTTTTTTCTTGCAAAATTCGATTGTAAACAATCGATAAACCGTTTATAAATTTATTCGAAAGAGACCGCAGCGTAATCAAGGACCTCTTCAAGAGCCTTTACAAATCCCTCAAGACCCTCTTTATCTTCTTCAGAAAATCTGTTAAGGCTTGGGCTATCAATATCAAGAACCGCAACAACCTTGCCATCTCTGTGGATAGGCACTACGATCTCAGAGTTTGATGCACCGTCACAGGCGATATGTCCTGCAAACTCATGGACATTTGGTACAAGCATTGTCCTATCTTCTCCAGCTGCAGTTCCGCAAACGCCCTTTCCAAGCGGAATTCTGATGCAGGCAACCTTTCCCTGGAATGGTCCAAGTAAAAGCGATCCCTTGTCCATCACATAGAATCCAGCCCAGTTAAGGTCCTCTAAATTCTCAAATAAAAGCGCTGAAGCATTGGAAAAAACCGGAATAAAAGATGGTTCATCCTCAGCCAGCGCTTTGATCTGCTGTGTCAGTAGCTTATAATCTGTCATAATCGATACTCCTCTAATAATCTGTTTCCAAGTATCAATTATTCTAGCATTAAATTACCTTGTGCACAATTATTTTCCATTTTTCTTTTGAGCAATCATAATAACAATGAAGCCTAAGAGCATTAGTCCGAAGCCCGCAGGCATCTTCAAGTTTCCCAAAAGGGATGCACAAACAAAAGACATCAATAATTCTCCCATACTAAGTATCTATAATTCACGTATTTGCACGCCTGTATCTATAGTCCGTCACAGATTACATTTCGTCAACCACCTGATAGATCACGAACTTAAGGTAGTAAGATGCTGCTCCGCCTACAAGAATAGGGTGATCAGCGGCCTGCTGTCTGAACTCGATCTGGCGAAGTCTCTTGTGGGCGTCCCTTGCTGCCTCTTTTATAGTCTTAAGGAAAAGCTCTTCGTCCATGAAGTGTGAGCAGGAGCAGGTTGCAAGATAACCGCCATCCTTAACCAGCTTCATTCCACGCATATTGATCTCTTTATATCCTGTTGTAGCCTTCTTGATAGAAGCACGTGACTTGGTAAATGCTGGAGGATCAAGGATTACTACGTCGAACTTCTCTCCCTTTCTCTCAAGCTCAGGAAGAAGCTCAAATACATCGGCGCACTGGAAACTTACTCTGTCCTGTACTCCGTTAAGTCCAGCATTCTCTCTTGCCTGTTCGCATCCAAGGTCAGAAGCATCAACACCAAGAACTGATGACGCTCCGCCTGCTGCCGCGTTAAGAGCAAAAGAACCTGTATGAGTAAAGCAGTCCAGAACCTTCTTACCCTTGCAAAGGCCTCTGATTGACTGTCTGTTAAACTTCTGATCAAGGAAGAATCCTGTCTTCTGCCCATTTTCAACATCTACAAAGTACTTGATACCGTTCTCTTCAATAAGAACCTTGGTATCAAACTCTTCACCGATAAAGCCCTTAGTTCTCTCAAGTCCTTCAAGTTCACGGACCTTGGCATCGCTACGCTCATAAATTCCGCGGATAGTAACGCCGTCCTCCTTAAATACATCCTTGCAAGCACCAAGAATAATATCCTTCATTCTGTCTGTTCCAAGAGCCAGAGACTCGATTACAAGCACATCAGCAAACTTATCAATTGTGATTCCTGGAAGGAAATCAGCCTCTCCAAACACAAGTCTGCAAGAAAGCTTAGTATAAGCCTCACCCATATCCTTGCATCCATCAGACAAAAGAAATCTATCGACATATTCAGCCATGACAGCCTTTCTGTATTCCCAGGCTGCCTTAACCCTTGTCTTAATGAGCTCTTCATTTACTGGGTGATCCTTCTTACGAGACATCATTCTGACTCTTATCTTGGAATTAGTGTTGATCACTCCATAGCCAAGGAAATAGTCATCGAAGTCGTGAACTTCTACCACATCTCCATTTTCAAAAGAGCCCTTAACACTTGCTACCTCATTATCATATATCCAGGCTCCGCCTGCCTTAAACTCACGGCCTTCGCCTCTTTTGATCATTACTACCGCTTCAGAAACTACTATCTTGTTGTTCTCCATGTTTTCCCTTTTCCTAAGATTTTTAAATTAATGCAGATTTTTTTATAATTACATGTTGACAATACAACAGATTTAGTCTAAAATCAATTCGTTGTCGCAATTACTTCGACAAACAAATGCGATAGTGGCGTAGTTGGTAACGCGCGACCTTGCCAAGGTCGAGACCGCGGGTTCGAGCCCCGTCTATCGCTCTTCAAACTAAAAGATATCTTTTGTTTGTTAACTTAATAAACGCGATAGTGGCGTAGTTGGTAACGCGCGACCTTGCCAAGGTCGAGACCGCGGGTTCGAGCCCCGTCTATCGCTCTAAAAAAACCTCAGACATGTGCCTGAGGTTTTTCTTTGTTCTTCAATTTTCTTTTATCAATCTTTACTTACATTTCTTATCACAAACAGTGTTCCCACCATCATCACAATTCCTACCGCAAGACAAACCGCCCAGTTTCTCACGAATCCTGAAACGATGTATGCTACAAAGGATACAATTGCAGCAGTCATAGCGTATGGAAGCTGAGTTGAAACGTGTTTAATGTGATCGCACTGAGCTCCGGCACTGGCCATGATAGTTGTATCAGAAATAGGTGAACAGTGATCTCCACATACAGCACCAGCCATACAAGCTGAGATTGCAATGATCATAAGCTCATTATTCATATTTGATCCAAATACATTAACAACTATAGGAATGAGAATACCAAAGGTTCCCCATGAAGTTCCTGTAGCAAAGGCAAGGAAAGTAGCAATTATAAATACCAGTGCAGGAAGAAAACTCATTAAAGCGCTATTATCAGCAAAGTTTCCAAAGATACCTGCTACATAAGTGGCAGCTCCAAGAGAATCTGTCATTGACTTAAGAGTCCATGCAAAGGTAAGAACAAGTACCGCAGGAACCATACTCTTAAAGCCCTCAGGAATTGAATTCATGCACTCTCTAAAGCCAAGTACTCCCGTGAGCTTAAAGAATACTATTGTAAGCACAAGAGCTGCTACAGAGCCATATACAAGTCCAACGGAAGCATCTGATCCAGAAAATGCATCTACAAAGCTTTCGCCCTCAAAGAATCCGCCTGTATAGATCATTCCGATTACGCAGCAGATAATAAGGGAAACTATAGGGAAAATAAGGTGCATAACCTTACCCTTTATAGATACTGGAGGATTAGGCTGATCGCTGGCACCAAGAAGTCCTTCACCTTCTCCAAAGTTCTGCATGATATCTTTTACCTTAATATGCTTCTCAGCCTGCTTCATTGGGCCGTAGTCGAATTTCATGTAGGTAAGGCCGAACATCATGACAATAGTAAGGAGAGCGTAGAAATTATAAGGAATAGCCCTTACAAAAAGAGTAAGGCCATTTACTCCATCCACGAAGCCGGTAACAGCTGCTGCCCAGGAAGAAATTGGTGCAATGATACAGATAGGAGCAGCGGTTGCATCAATAAGATAAGCCAGCTTTTCTCTGGAGATCTTGTGTTTATCAGTAACAGGACGCATAACAGATCCAACTGTAAGGCAGTTAAAATAGTCATCAATGAAGATAAGCATACCAAGAATAACTGTGGCAACCTGTGCTCCAGTCTTGGTCTTAACATGGGTTACAGCCCATTTACCAAAGGCAGCTGAACCACCAGCTCTGTTCATAAGCATTACCATAGTTCCAAGAACAACAAGGAAAATCAGGATTCCCACGTTCCATGGATCAGAGAGCTGAGCAACCATACCGTCTACAAATACATGCTGAATTGTTCCCGTAAAACTAAAGCCAGAGTACAATGCTCCGCCCACTATAATACCGATAAAAAGTGAGGAATAAACTTCTTTTGTGATGAGAGCCAGCACAATAGCGATAATTGCAGGAACTAAGGACCAGAAAGTTTCGATAAACATACAATTCTCCTCCGCGTTAAAGTGATAAAGCTAGTCTTATTATTTTACGAATTATTATTTGTTGTCAACAAAAAATGGGAAAAAAAAAACTGACTTAAGAATATTCTTAAGTCAGTCCCTATGATATCAATCGAGGCGACAGGATTCGAACCTGCGGCCTCCGCGTCCCGAACGCGGCGCTCTACCAAACTGAGCCACGCCTCGAAATAAGTTAATGCCTACCGAATTAGCAAGCATTAACGATTATATCAATCCGCTGTATTTTCTGCAACTTCTGAGGATTCCTGCTGATTCTCTACTACTTCTTTTTCCTCAGTTTCTTCTGTCTTATTCTCAGTTGTATCCGCTTTTACCTCATCCTTAAGGTCCTCAAGAACGATGGCCATCATATCATCACTTGATGGATTCTCCATGGTTGATACTCGTCTTGCCTGGTTAGTAATGATCTCCTCAAAGAGATTACGAACCTCTCTTGCGTTAGCAAAGTTATCGATGTGCTCAAGTCTCTTGGCATTGATAAGAGCTCTTATCTGGTGCTTAACCTCCTCATCAACCTTGTAATCGTACTTATCACAGTTCATGTAGAAGATTTTCTCAAGATCGTCGATGCTGTAATCAGGGAATTCAATGTACTTGTTGAATCTGGACTTAAGACCAGGGTTACTGTCAATGAATTTCTCCATAGGCTCTGTGTATCCGGCAACGATAACCACAAAGTCATCACGGTTATCCTCCATAGCCTTAAGGATTGTATCAATAGCTTCCTGACCAAATGGATCGTCCTTCTGTGAAAGGGCATAGGCCTCATCAATAAAAAGAACTCCGCCCTTAGCCTTGGCGATCTGCTCCTGAGTCTTAATTGCAGTCTGTCCAACATAACCAGCTACAAGACCTGATCTGTCTACTTCCACCAGCTGGCCCTTAGAAAGAACTCCGATCTGCTTGTAAATCTTAGCTATGATTCTGGCAACAGTGGTCTTACCTGTTCCAGGATTACCTGTAAACACAAGGTGAAGTGATACTGGAACTGACTTAAGTCCCTGTTCCTTTCTGGCCTTCTGAACCTTAACAAAAGCTGTAAGCTCTTTTACGTCAGACTTAATTGTATCAAGGCCAATGAGCTTATCAAGGGTCTCCATTGGATCCTCTTCTGGCTCATCACTTTTCTCTTCCTCCTGAGGAAGGTTCTTATCAGCTGCAAAAAGAGCTTTCGCCTCCTTAAGAGCTTCATTGGCATCCTTAACTGGATCTCCTGAAGAAAATTTCTCTTTTTCTTCTGTCTCAGAAACCTCTTCCAGAACCTTATCCATCTCTTTTTCAGTGTCATCTAAATTGAGGTTAAAGTCATTGCCCTCTTCGAAGGCTCTGTCGATTTCCTTCTGTATTGCTTCATCCTTCTTGGTATCTCCTGATGATGTAGGAGTACTTGAAAAGAAATCACTATAAAGACTTCCAAGAAGGTCCTTCTGCATATTTGTAATCTTGTTAAGTGTTTCTAATTCTTTTTCCCTTGAATTACTCATAATTCCCAATAATACCTTATCCACATATATACTGAAATTTAGGTGCGTTTTCCACATTTCGCACGCTACTTATCCATATTAACACAAGGCGACATATCCTAAAAGGACATGTCGCCAAAATTATAATTATCTTAAGTTAATCCGCCATCAGCGGTCATCTGACAACCATCAGTCGTCGAGGAACCATCCGTTTCTTGTAAGGAATGTTCTGTTAGTTACAAGAGAATCGATATCATAACCAATTACTTGTGAATACTTAGACTTGTAAGTACCAGCCTGGTTAGTATCAATGTACTTGTAAACATCGTAGGACTGCTTCTTGGAACCATCAAGATTCTTAAGTCCCTGTGCAATATGGCTTTCCATCTCATGAGCATCATCTGTCTCTCTAAAGAGAATGAAGCTTGTGATATATGGGTTATTCTGTGCCATTGTGAATGCATATGCAATTGATGCTGCCTGGTACTCCTCACCAAAGCTTGATGTATAACCGATCTCAGAAAGTGAGATTGCTCTTACCTGACCAGCAGGATTGAGGAATGAAGCCTGGCACATATAATCTGTTAAAAGATATATATTCTCGATTGTAATGTAAGGTGTAGTAAGTGATGTGCTTACATACTGTGACTGCTGCTTCCATGCATATGGATCAAACAGTGGTGCATTGTATGGGTGAACTGAAAGTGACCAGTCAACATTACCTTCACGGTTCATGTAGTAGTTGAATCTATCAAGATATTCCTTAGCAAGGAAGCATCCTGGGTTAGACTTTCTGTTCCACTCCTGATCGATGGAGTTGAATACTCTTGCATTGGCGTTAACGCCCTTGATCTCGTTGTAGAAAATTCTGAAGGCCTTAACATACTCGTTAACGTTGAGCTCAAGGTTAGTTGAGTTCATGTAGTACCACTCTGTTCTGGCATTAACTTCGTTACCGATAACCCAGTTATCAACTGTACCAAAGCTTCCACCAGAATATCTCTGAGCAAGGAATGCTGCGATAGCCTTAAGGTGCTGTGTACCGCCATCTTCCTTAGTGTTCATTGCATAGCCAGGGCAAACATGTGAATCTCTTGAAAGAGGATGAATAAGATCTGCGCCAGCTTCTGTCTTGTTGTTAAGAATTGTAAGTGTAAGCTGGAATCCATTGATAGAGCACCATCTTACGAATCCATCATACTGAGCAAGTGCTGCTGTGTTGAACTGATATGTAACACCGTTGTAGTTAAACTCTGTAGTGTTTCCATCAGATGAAGGTCCTACGATATCACCCATGTAAAGGTTGTAGACCATCTGCTTAACACCAAGATCCTTAAAGGTGTCTGCGTTAGCATCGTTAGGAAGAATTCCCTTGATACCATGATCATTTCTTGCAACTGTCTTAGACGCAATAGCCTCTGGGTTAGTGATATAGTGCTCATCACTTACCTGAACCATTGAACCGCCACTCTTAACTGCTACAAGGAATTTTTTACTAAGAACTGATTCTGATGTATTGTAACCAAGATCAAAAGTAAAGGATGCGCTACCAGCTCTCTGTGTAGTAGCAACCACCTTACCTGTTGTTCCATCCTGGTATACCTCATCAGCGTACAAGTAATATTTGCCATCATCTGAACCAGGCAAAGAACTTGCAGAAACATTTACAACTACGCTGCCCCCGGAAATAACGCATGAATCGATAGATACTGGTCTACCTGCTGCCTCTACCACATTAAGGCCATCATGCTTAACATAGGTGTAGCTTCCAGCTGCGCAAACCACTGTTAAAGCGGCCATTACTGCGCCCATAACCTTTTTGAAACCTAATCTCTTTTTCACAACAATCCTCCAGTGAATATTAGATATATTTTTGTGATATCAGGAAATATCACGAATTAACTATACTTCCCACAAAACTTCTGACGGCTTCCTCGTCATTTGCATGAAGTGCACTTTTTATTGTAAGGGAATCTTCCAATATTGTCACGTTTTTTAAATTTGCTAATTTTTCCGTCATGAGCTTAACCGTTGCTGGAGCCCATGTTCCGTTCTGTGCAAGGGCAAAAATCCTGTTCTGAACGCCAAGGGCAATACAGTCACTTAAGAAGCTCTCCATTGGTGGATAGATTCCGTTGTTGTAGGTTGGACACATAAGAACTATCTTCTTACATCTCCACACCTCGCCAATAAGATAGGACACATCTGTTCCGGAAACATCATAGACCTTCACATTCTTGGATGTCTGAGCGCGAAGCTCTGAAGCCACCGCCTCTGCAGCACTGGCTGTATGTCCATACAAGCTTCCGTAGAACACAACTATATCGTCAGTCTCTGCCTCATAAGTGCTCCACTTCTGGTACTTATCAAGCAGATACGCAATATCTTTTCTCCAAACCGGCCCATGGAGGGACAAAAGCATCTTGATATCAAGACCCTGCGCCTTCTTAAGCACCGCCTGAACCTGCATTCCATACTTACCAACGATATTGGCATAATATCTTCTTGCTGAATCAAGGAAATCCTTCTCATAGTCATATTCATCAGCAAAAAGCCCACCATCCAAAGCTCCGAAGGTTCCAAATGCATCCGCGCAAAGAAGCGCTCCAGAAGCATCGTCGTAGGCCATAAGGACCTCTGGCCAATGAACCATAGGTGCAGCCACAAAGTGGAAGGTATGATGACCTGTCTCTAAGGTATCACCCTCTTTTACCTCAAGTCTCTTATAATCCTTGGCCTCTTCAAAGAACTGTTCCATTATCTGGAAGGTCTTGGCACCACCAACTATTGTAACTTCTGGGAAAAGAGCTATCACTGTGCTGATAAGTGACGCATGATCTGGTTCCATATGAAGAACAACAAGATAGTCCAGCTTCTTGCCCTTAAGAACCTCCTTCAGATTCTCAAGATACTGATCTGATATGGAAATATCTGCAGTATCAAAAACAACCTTTTTGTCATCATCAACAAAATAGCTGTTATAAGAAACACCCTCTGGAACTGGGAAGATATTCTCAAAACGTTCAAGCCTTCTGTCACTTCCACCGATCCAATATATATCCTTTGTAACTTCTCTAAAACCCTTCATGGCAGAACCCCCTTTAATGAATTATAGTATGTTTTTAAACTCCAGAATAGTCTTTTCAACCACCTTGATATCAATAGGCTTAGAAACATGTGCATTCATGCCTGCATCAAAGGACTGCTGAACGTCGTCAGCGTAGGCATTTGCAGTCATGGCGATGATTGGTATCTTCTGAGACCACTCTGTTCCTAATGCTCTGATGGCCGCTGCTGCCTCATATCCGTTCATAACTGGCATCTGGATATCCATAAGGATCATGTCATAGTCGCCTTCCTTTGCGGCTTTGAACAATTCAACAGCCTCCTGGCCATTGCAGCCTCTGGTAACTGTTGCTCCTTCCATGTTCATGAGCTCTATCAGGATATCTGCGTTGATGTCATTATCCTCTGCTGCCAGGAACTTCATACCTTCAAGCGGATTCTTAACCTCATCTGTATCCTTTATCTGAGTTCTGCTGATAATATCATCAACCAGCTGCTTAAAGGTTGATAAGAAGAACGGCTTCTGCATCATATCATTTGCGCCTGCAGCCCTTACTTCATCTTCAATCTGGCTATAGTCATCTGCAAGAACAATGATAAGACAGTTATTTCTCTTATCCTTTCCTCTCATATGACTGATGATCTCTGCAGCCTTCATGTTTTGAACAACTTCGTTTACCAGAATAACATCGATTGGCTTCTTGTCCGCATCATATACATCGATAAGATGCAATGCTCCATATCCTGTCGGCGCTTCAACAATATCAAGTCCGCCTGTATCAAGCTGACTTGTCATCATATCTCTTCTCTCATCGTCATCATCAACAATGAGAATTCTGCTGATTCCATGGGCTGTCCAGAAGTCCACATCCATGCTGTAAACAACCTTAAGACGCAGATTAACAACAAAGGTACTTCCCTTGCCTTCTTCACTCTCTACTCTTATGGTTCCGCCCATGAGTTCAACAAGACTCTTTGTAATAGCCATTCCAAGGCCAGTACCCTGAATCTTCTTGGTAGCGCCCTTTTCTTCTCTCGTAAAGGCATCAAAGATCTTGTCCTTATACTCAGGCTTCATTCCAATGCCGTTATCAGTAAT
This sequence comes from Butyrivibrio proteoclasticus P6B7, assembly GCF_000622085.1. Taxonomy (GTDB): domain Bacteria; phylum Bacillota; class Clostridia; order Lachnospirales; family Lachnospiraceae; genus Butyrivibrio; species Butyrivibrio proteoclasticus_A. Next base: position 184,754 of record NZ_JHWL01000003.1, on the reverse strand, counting down.
GGTGAATGTAACGTTATTAAAGCCCTCTGATGAAGATGGTGACTCTTTTATCGTGAACTCAATCTTACCGCCCTCAGGAGTGTACTTAACCGCATTTCCTAGGATATTAACGAGAATCTCATTGATCCTTTGCTTATCGCCCATGAACATATCATGCTCAAGGCCTTCAACGTTAACTATGTACTCCTGATTCTTTTCCTTAGCCTGGAAGCTGATAACTGAATTGATTTCCTCAAGAAGCAGGCCCATAGCCATTTCTTTAATATCAAGTGTGGTCTTGCCGCTCTCGATCTTACTCATATCAAGTACATCGTTCAAAAGAGCTAACAAGTTCTGTGAAGCCAGCGAAATCTTATGGGTATACTCTCTTATCTTTTCCGGCTCTTCGGAATGCTTATCTATAAGCAGGTTAAAGCCTGTGATGGCATTCATAGGAGTTCTAAAGTCATGGGACATATTAGCAAGGAAGCTGGTCTTTGCTTTATTCGCCGTCTCTGCTGCACTAAGGGCTTCCTGAAGCTGATGATTACGTTTAAACTCCTGAGTTCTATCATAAAGAGCTACCGCCATACGTCTTCCGCCATCATCTATGGTGCAGACCACAACTCCGCGGTAATACAGACGCTCACCGGTATTGAGATTCTCAAATCTAATCTCGTCTATTACTATTTCTTCGCCATCTTTGAAGCTCTTTTCAATGGCTTCTGAAAGCCTTTCGCCCTCATAATCGGTTCTCTGAGCTTTTTCTATTGTTCTTATATCCGCCTTCAGCTCACTTAATGGCACGCCAAGAACGTTCTCTGCATTTGCCGTAATAAAGCTCGTAGCGAAGCCTCCTGCGTTTACCACCGCCAGAATATCGTTGTTTTTCTCAACCACGAAATCAAAGAGCCACTCTCTGTAGTGAATATCGTTCTCTTTGAGAAGCATATCCTCTTCATTTCGTCTGTTGATCTCGGCGACCATGGCTCCAAGCTGTCTAGACATGCTCACCATCTCTTCTGACACTCTGGTGATCTCATCATTTCCAGTATCATTACTAACGATGTCAAAATGGCCATTCTTTACATCATCTGCCATTTTATTGATGGCAATGATTCTGTCACTAAAATTGTCCGCGATCTTGGAAGTAGCTATGAAAGCCAGGATAAATACTATAAATGCAAGAATGAGATCCGAAATAAGAATGCTTAGAACCTCAGAATTAAGCTTTGCTCTGTTTACATAGTAATAGATATCCCAGGAATTAGTTAATGGAGATGTCTTTACTATGAAATACTTCTTTGTCTGTACTGAAGTCTTGCCGTTTTCAAGAATTCCGTCTCTGATCTCATATAGAATTTTATCGTTCAGCGCTTCATCCTCGATAGGCTTCATGGTCACAATTGACCCCTCAGGATTAAAAATGACCATACCATTATCCAGGTATGCGCTCTGATTTATACTTGAAAAGAAATTAGCTTTGTTTATTTTAAGGGTAACAATACCAACCACCTGAGAAGAAGTGGATGTGTCCAGCAATGCCTTAAGTACATAGATCTCGCCATCCTCTCCAATTACCCAGTTGGTGCTATATTCGTCTGTGCATAGACGGTACCAGGCAAGCTCCTGGTCCGTTTGTGGCTTACTTAAGAATCCACCAAGATGATCCATGTGGATCTGATCTGAATAGATGTGAATATCATCAATGGTATTATCACTTCCAAGGTAATACCAGATCAAAGGCTCAATAGCAGCGTTAAGCTGTTCCGTTACACCGTACTCGTAAACATCGGCCCTCTGGAGACTTTTCCTGAAGGCTTCCTCGTAGGATATGAATTTGACCACGTCGTTGGCTTTTTTGACATTGTTTTCAAGGCTGGACGCAACTATCTCCGCATTACCATCCATCGTCAGCCTTGTCTGGGAAATGAGATTTCTTTTGGCAATAACATAAACATAGACACCAAGAATAACGATGGGAATTACTATAAGGATCGTAAAAGCAACTCTCAGCCTTCTCCTAATGCCATGATTTCTGATAAATCTCTTTTCCTTAATATCCATGGATATCTCCTTGGCTACTCTTCCAACAACCAGATTGCTATCCTAATATCCGTTACCTTACCAGTACTTTCTCCAGTTCACCTATGTACATTACATGATAATTACCATCCTTGTAGAACTCATCTACTATGGAATCATCCAAAATGCACTCTTTCTCTACTTCTTGCCTGTATATTACTCGACAGATCAGAACATTACTTGATTCATCGATATATGGAATTCCATTGTGGTAATTCACTGTTAATCTGGCGCCCTTTAGCTTATCCTCGTCTCTTCCGGAAACCATCTCGATATATTTAAGGGCCCCGCGATATTCCTTGTTATCCAAAAAGCTAAGGGAGAACTCCAGGGACTTATCTATAAGCTCTCTTGTGTATCTGGAACTTCTTACATAGACATAGATAATTCTCTTTCCCCACAGCTGACCTACGCCGCCGTAAGTAGCTGCCGCCACATTAACCTTCTCTCCATCGCAGGTGGTAACAAGCATTTTGCCACCATCAAAAACGTAAGCACCACTTTCAATGTCTTTTGGATCTACAGGTTGCATTACTCGCATAGGACACCTCCATATGGAAAAAAGATTAAAAGTCTCTTATTTTATCATCCTCTGTTAAGCCAGTGTTTTCAATTTTTGTTATCGTAATACCGTAGCTAAATTCATCGCTTACTTTAATAGTAACATGGTCTCCTACCTTATGTCCAAGTAATTGTTTGCCCAGTGGAGACTCTACACTAATAAGGCCTTTAAGGGAATTCTGGCGCATGGTTGTCACGATTTTATAGGTCTCTTCACTACCATCATCGTCTATCTTAACTGTGACAGACTTATTCATTCCCACTTCGTCCTCTGTCGATATATCGTCAATAACCTTGGCGGTCTTTATCATTCTTTCCAAAAATCTTATTCTGCTCTCATTCTGATTCTTGGCCTTTTTAGCTGCGTAGTACTCGAAATTCTCAGACAGATCCCCTTGTGCTCTTGCCTCCTTAACATGCTCAAGCAGCTCTTTTCGAACAACTATTTTACGATGTTCGATCTCTGCCTCCATGTCCTCAATATCTTTTCTTGTCAGTTCGTTGTTCATCTGATCCCCCTTAAAAGTAAATATATGTACATTAGTATCGCAAGAATATCCAATTATGCAAAAAGGGACGAGAGCCGAAGGCCCCGTCCCCATTTATATCTAGTTAGCTTATCAAGCCTTTCCAACTGATCCGAAGAGTTCCATCTTCTCTTTAACAGTTGCCTTGATTGCCTCAGCACCAGGAGCAAGAAGCTTACGAGGGTCAAATCCCTTACCTTCAAGATCCTTACCAGCCTCAACATACTTACGAGTTGCATCAGCAAATGAAAGCTGGCACTCTGTATTAACATTGATCTTAGAAACGCCAAGTGAAATAGCCTTCTTGATCATGTCAGCTGGGATACCTGTACCACCGTGAAGAACGAGAGGCATAGCACCTGTCTTCTGCTGGATAGCATCAAGAACGTCGAATCTAAGTCCTGGCCATCCCTCTGGATACTTACCATGGATGTTACCAATACCAGCTGCAAGCATATCTACGCCAAGATCAGCGATTCTCTTGCACTCGTCTGGATCAGCACACTCGCCCATTCCTACAACGCCGTCTTCCTCGCCGCCGATTGAACCAACCTCAGCCTCGATAGAAAGACCAAGCTGGTGAGCTACGTTAACGAGCTCCTGAGTCTTAGCAACGTTCTCTTCGATGTCATAGTGTGAACCATCAAACATGATTGATGTGAAACCAGCCTTGATGCACTTGTAACATCCGTCGTATGTACCATGATCAAGGTGAAGTGCTACAGGAACTGTGATTCCAAGGCTCTCATCCATAGCCTTAACCATAGCAGCTACTGTGTTAAAACCTGTCATGTATTTACCTGCGCCCTCAGATACACCAAGGATTACAGGTGACTTAAGTTCTTCAGCTGTTAAAAGAACTGACTTTGTCCACTCCAGGTTGTTAATGTTAAACTGGCCTACTGCATAGTGGCCTTCTTTTGCTTTTACAAGCATGTCTCTTGCGGATACTAACATTTGTTTTTCTCCTTGTACATAATGTTATTGATAGTTAATAACATTATATACTTGTTGCCTGAAAAAATAAAGTTAATGTTTTCACAATCAGCCAAAATCCAATGTGTTATCAGCCCAGAATTCATCGTCTGATACTGGAGCAAAGCTATTGTATCTAAGAACCGCTGCTGACTTACCTGAAAGAGTAGTTATAACCACGCCGTTTCTAACCTTGTACATAGCTGAATCAGTTCTAAATCCTGAATTATCAGAGATAATAAGCTGTGAAAGAAGGGCGTCATCTGGTATTCCTATTGGCCAAACCTCGATCTCCTTGGTCACTTCAAACTCATTGTTATTAACAAGTACCACTACTGCAGCAGTTCTGTTAAATCTTCCGTATGCAATGAAGTTATTATCTGCCATAAGCTCCATAACTGAACCCGTCATAAGCTCAGGACAGCTCTTATGTATTCTTATCATTTCCTTGTGGAATGCGATCATCGCTGTATCTTCGTGGCCCCAAGGATATGTTCTTCTGTTATCAGGATCTGTGAATCCGCAAACACCTGCCTCGTCACCATAATAAATTGTAGGTGCACCAGGCCATGTCATCTGGATTACTACAGCTTCTCTCATGACACTCTTGCTGATTCCTGTATCTGCAGAAGCAGGCATAAGTGTTGCGCTTCTTCCAACCTTCTGGCTGGTTCTTGTAAGGAATCTGGAATGATCATGATTAGAAAGCTCATTCATGGCACTGTAAAGAGAAGGCATGCTGAAGTTCTCTCCGCCACAGTACATGAGACTGTCAAAGAACTCTCTTGCATTACCAACCTTTGAAGGCTTGAATTCGTCGCTGTGCTTCTCCATTCCTGTAAGGAACCAGGTTACAGGCTCCATGAATGCATCATAGTTCATGACAGTATCCCACTCATCTCCCTGAAGCCAGTCTCTTGCTGGACCGTAGTGCTCTGCAAGGATGATAGCATTAGGATTAGCTTTTTTAACCTCTTCTCTGAACTTCTTCCAGAAGTTGTGATTATACTCTGGTGAGTGTCCAAGATCTGCTGCCACGTCAAGTCTCCAGCCATCAGCATTGTATGGCGCAGAAACCCACTTGCGTCCGATCTTAAGGATATACTCCTCAAGCTCCTTAGAGCCTTCATAGTTAAGCTTAGGAAGGGTATCATAGCCCCACCATCCATCGTAGCTTCCGTTATATGGCCATTCTCCGCCGTGGAATGAGAAATAGTCATGGTATGGGCTTCTCTCATCTACATAGGCACCTTTCTTATAGCCTTCGGCGCCTTCATAGATTCTTTCTTTATCAAGCCACTTATTAAATGAGCCACAGTGATTAAATACACCATCAAGAATGACTTTAATGCCTCTCTGATGAGCTTCTGCTACTAACTTAGCAAAAAGCTTGTCACTGGCCTCTAAATTTCTCTTATCTGTTACTCTCTTGATATATCTGCTGGCCTTGTCATTAGTCTGACCCTCAGTAAGGAGCTGACCTCCGTCCTCTACGATCTTACCGAAGTGTGGATCGATATGATCATAGTCCTGAGTATCGTACTTATGAGATGAAGGAGATACAAATATAGGGTTAAAATAGATAGCATCTATTCCCAAATCCTTGAGGTAGTCGAGCTTATCAAGCACGCCCTGGAGGTCTCCTCCATAAAACTCAGCAAAATCAAACTGAACATCTGGATACTGATCCCATTTCTTAACCTGGATACTTCCATGTCCATTGTAGAAGTACTCGTTATCAAGAACATCGTTACTAGAATCACCGTTACAGAATCTATCAACAAAGATCTGATACATTACTGCACCCTTAGACCAGTCTGGTGTATAGAATCCTGGTAACACCTTAAACTTCATGTTATCCTGAGGTCCCTGACAAACACCGCGCTTGTCAAAGAAACAAAATGATCCGTCATTGCCTTCAATCTTAAAAAAATAGCTAATTGGATCCTGCTTGGTCATAACAGCTACGTCATAATAATCAAACTCTCCATCAGTCTCTGTCTTTTTCATCTGGAGGTTCTTCTGTTCCCAAAATAGGGTTACTTCCTTAACGTCTCCCTTGGCAGTTCTGAATCTTACCTGTGTAAGCCTTTCCTTGTCTGGTTCCGCTGGTCTTAAGTAGTCCAGCGTCATGTCATGAAATAATGCTCTGTTGTTCATAAAAATCCTTTTATAATCGTTTTTCTTCCCACAACGAAAAAAAGACAGCTGGGATGCTGTCTTTTTTAGAGAAGGTATTTCTTACTTTTGGGGTATAGCAAAAAACTATATAATGTATTGGGGGGTTACGCATATTATAATACCTCCGCCCCAAACCCGCGTAAATACTAATACTTCACAAATATGTCAAAAACAGCTAGTGATTTTTGTGCAAATTGCACAATCAAATTTCTATCTTTATTTCCGTGTCAATTTCGTGTCCTTCAAAGAGCGCTTCAAACTCTTCTCTTCCAATCTTTTCCTTTGCAATAAGGAGCTCAGCACTGGAATGAAGGATGTCCTCATATTTGAGAATTATCGCTTTTGCTTTGCTATAACATGTATCGATGATAAGCTTAACTTCCTTATCAATCTCTCCAGCCATTAACTCACTATGCTTCTTGGAATGGGATATGTCATAACCAAGGAAAACATCTTCTTCGTTGTCATCATAATTGATAACGCCAATAGATGAAGACATTCCATACTTAGTTACCATATTCCTTGCTGCCATAGTTGCTTTTCTAATGTCACTTGATGCGCCTGTTGTAATATCACCAAAAATGATTTCCTCTGCAATTCTTCCCCCTAGGGAAACCATAATATCCTGAAGCATTCTGGACTTGGTGATAAACATATCATCATTCTCAGGAAGTGGCATTGTATAACCTGCTGCCCCAAGACCTGTAGGAATAATGGATATTGTATGCACTGGACCAACATCTGGAAGAACATGGAACAATATAGCATGTCCTGTCTCGTGATAAGCTGTGATCTTTTTCTCTTTTTCTGAAATGATCTTGCTGTGCTTCTCAGTACCAATACCAACCTGAACAAAGGCTTTGTTGATATCGCTCTGATTGATAACACTCTTATCGTTAATAGCGGCATTGATAGCGGATTCATTCATCAGATTCTCAAGATCTGCTCCTGTAAATCCTGCTGTAGTCTGTGCCACCTGCTTAAGGTCTACATCATCTGAAAGAGGCTTGTTGCGGGAATGAACCTTAAGTATTGCCTCTCTTTCATTGATATCTGGTCTTGTTACTGTAATTCGTCTGTCAAATCGGCCTGGTCTTAAAATAGCTGGATCAAGAACGTCTACCCTGTTGGTAGCAGCCATAACAATGATGCCCTCATTAACACCAAATCCGTCCATTTCAACAAGCATCTGGTTAAGGGTCTGTTCTCTTTCATCATGTCCGCCGCCCATTCCGGTTCCACGTCTTCTGGCAACAGCATCGATCTCGTCGATGAATACGATACAAGGTGAATTCTTCTTGGCCTCTGCAAACATGTCTCTGACACGGGAAGCACCAACACCAACGTACATCTCAACGAAATCAGAACCTGAAATGCTAAAGAAAGGAACATTAGCCTCGCCTGCTACAGCCTTGGCAAGGAGCGTCTTACCTGTACCTGGTGCGCCCTCAAGAAGGACCCCCTTAGGAATTCTAGCGCCAACTCTTGTGAATTTATCAGGATCCTTAAGGAACTCGATAATCTCAAAGAGCTGTTCCTTCTCCTCTGCAAGTCCTGCCACATCAGCAAGTCTTATCTTATTCTCATCACCCTTAGAGAGCTTAGCTCTGCTCTTACCAAAACTCTCATGCTTGGTAGCAACTGATGTACTAGCCTGCATGTTGGTATACATGGAAAAGACAAATACAATAACAATAAGGCCGACGATAATTGGAACAATGCCATTTATAAGGATATTCTCAGCAGGAACATCTTTAACCTCATAGGTTATGCCGTTGGCTGCCACGATTTCCTCAATAGCTGTAACGTCTGTGGTATAGAAGGTCTCATCTGATCTGTCCTCTACAAACGACACCCTGATAGAACCAGTAGGAGTCTCTGCATTGGGCATGATTATCACATAGGATACCTTTTCCTCAGCGATATCTTTTTCAAGAGTCACCTTAGAATAAGCATCTGCCCTGGGTCCAAACAGACTTCCTCCGTACTCCAGCACCACCACTACAATCAGCAGTACTATAGCAAACAAAAAGAAAGGATTATAATTTCTTTTTCGCTCCAATTTCCCCTGCCCCCTTTTATGTGCCATTAGTTAAACTCCACAACTCCGATATAAGGAAGATTACGATATCTCTGATCATAATCAAGTCCATAACCTACTACGAACTCATCTGGAATCTCAAATCCTGTATAATCAACCTTAACGTCTGTTACTCTTCTCTCTGGCTTATCAAGAAGTGTGCAAAGCTTAATGCTTGCTGGTCCTCTATCGCCAAGCATCTTGATAAGATATGAAAGTGTTCTGCCTGAATCTACAATATCCTCAACGATAAGTACATGTCTGTCCTTAAGAGGCTCATCAAGATCCTTAACGATCTTAACTACACCACTTGACTTTGTTGAGCTACCATAACTTGAAGCAGACATAAAGTCCATAGTTACAGGTACTGTGATACGCTTTGCAAGCTCACACATAAAGAATACACCGCCCTTAAGTACGCATACAAGGTGTACTGTCTCTCCCTGATAGTCTCTACTGATCATCTCTCCAAGTTCCTGAATTCTCTTATCTACCTCTTCCTCTTTTAAAAGAACTCTAACTGATTCAGCCATTAATATTTCCTCCATTGCTAAAATTTATAGACAAGATAGTCTTAGTGCTTTCCGTCACTTTGTAGTTGCTATTCATTCTGTAGCCCAGAACCCACGCAACTTCGCTGCCAATTGCCAGCACAACTATCTTTTTTCTGGCGTCTCTTGGGATTTTTTCATCTGTCATATACTTGGTTAGCTTCTTGGTATGGATTTCTCCATCCTGTTCGAAGCAGATGTAGTCTCCCTTACTGGGATGCCTAAAAAATGCTGTTTGTATTCTATCATAATCAAACCATTTCGTATATGTAGATGTTGGAAACGCTGTCCCACCATTATATTCTATCAAGGACACAGATGCCATACCTAAATTTTGAACATTTAGTGCCTTTTTTTTAGTAATAATGTCCTGTAAAAAAACTTTCTCGAATTCCTTTTCCTTTTCGTCCGCATGGTTAAAAGAAATTCTCAGAAACTCATATTCTCTTTTGGCAATAAGTCCATAAGGAAGGTCAACGCTGGCACTGCCATTCTGGTCGTTAGAGAGCCTCATCACCATATCCACATGCCTGTATGTAATATCTTTTCTTGCAGGAGTAAGCTCCTCGAAACATTTAAGAATCACATCTTCCTTGATCACATCAGACTCTTTGGACAGGACATTTAGATCGATAACCAGACCATCCTTGTCCTTTTTTACTGCTTCCTTGTAGAGTTTGTCTGAAACAGAGCGGATATATTCGTCTGCCTCTGCAAATTTGATGGCTGCCCTGGAAAGATGCTCCAATGACGCGCTGTTGATCTCACTTTCCGCAAATGGAAGCATTTGATTGCGGATCTTGTTTCTTGTATGGATATTCTCTGCATTTGTAGAATCAATGCAGAAGTTTATGTTCTTATCCTTAAGGTAATCTTCAATCTCTTTTCTGGTGACACATAATAATGGCCTAATCACGTTGTCTCTGCTGGCCCTTATGCCGCCTGCTCCATGAAGCCCCGTCCCTCTAAAAAGGTTCATAAGAAGGGTCTCTGCCACATCATTCTGATGGTGGGCCACAGCTATATAATCAGCATTATTATCCTTAAGCACCTTGGAAAAGGCATCATATCTTACCTTTCTTCCAGCCTCTTCCTCTGTCATATTCCACTTCTTGCTAAGTTTGGGGATATCTTTTTTAACAACTACGCATTCTATTCCAAGATTCTTACAATAATCCTCGGAGAAATCCGCGTCATTCTGGGCATCCTGTCTGATCCCGTGATTAACATGCACTGCAACCAGCTTAATACCAAGCACCTGCTTAAGGGAATGAAGAACTGTTAAAAGAGCAGTCGAATCCGCCCCTCCCGACATGCCTACCACCACTGTCGATGAGGGTTTGATCATTTCCTTACTCTTTATGAAATTCAAAACCTTGCTTTCAAATTCGTTCATCTTATTCCCAATAACAAAGCGCAGACTACACGTCCATAATAGTGATGTCTGCGCTAATTATCTTCATTCTTAAAAATAATCTCTCCAGGATACACAAGCCCCAGCTTGTCCTTTGCTATTTCTTCTATGTACTTACGCGTCTCTGTGTACTTCTCGAATTCCTCAATCTCAAGACTTCTCTGCTCCTCAGCTTCAATCTGAGAAACAAGAGCCGCCTCTTTCTCTTGGTACTCTTTGGTCTTCTGCAATAGTCCGATACTCTTGATCGATACAGCTGTAACAAGTATCATCACTACTACAGTCGCCCATAGGATACCAGCTCTATTCTGGAATCTACGACGCTTATAGCGTGCCTTAGTTGCCATTCTATACCCCACTAATACAAAAAACTCGATATATCTCTAAATATATTCTAATACAGCTTTTAAAACCGTGTCAAATGTAGCGATACAGAGATGATACGTCTTCCTTGTGTATTGTCTCCTGAATATCCAGGACCTCAACGCTTACATCCTTGTTACCAAAGGCTATTGTGATCTTGTCGCCAACCTTAACATCAGCAGATGCCTTGGCTGGTCGTCCGTTAATGGTTACTCTTCCCGCATCGCAGGCCTCATTGGCCACGGTACGTCTTTTAATAAGTCTTGTTACCTTTAAATATTTATCTAGTCGCATTTATTATCCTTCTCCTGATGCCGTATTTGCGGCGTCGCTTCCGCCGCCTTCTTCTGGTTTGGTGGTATCACCAAGATCTGCTCCGTCTCCAGATGGCTCTTTGTCGTCAGTCTGCTCTGAACTTGTCTTTCCTTCATCTGATGGAGGTGTTGTAGCTTCTTTTGTTGCCTCTGTGTCTGCTTCTGGCGCTGCTGTAGTAGCTTCACTACCGCTGTCAGAGCTTACAGTGCTGGCTCCATCATCTGATGACGCACTGGACGCAGCATCCGACGAATCCTTGGTTGATCCACTGTCTGATGAGGAATCATCAGTAGTTATCTTAATAAGATCTGGGAACTCATATTTTACATTATCCTGGTCTGAATCCACGCAGATTCTATAACTCTTTGTTTCATAGCCCTCTTTTTTGAGGATGATCTCGTGGTTACCTGAGATCTTAACAACACTGGTAGGAATCATTCCCACATAATTACCGTCAAAATAAAGCTCCGCGCCATAAGGCTTATCTATATAAATCTTGTAACCTGTGATAACTGTTCCTGAAGGTACTGTCTGAGAGTTATTACTTGTAACTTCATTTTTCTTGTGTGAAGAACTTACAGAGGCCGCATCCACATTGTTAACGCGAAGGGATGACCTCTCTGAGCTCTTATCTGAAGTGGATGATCCTGATGAACCAGAATCAGAGGATGAAGCTGTTGCTGCATCCGGATCCTTCTCAAGCTCAATACTTACTACAGACTTAGGTGTTCCAACTTTGAGGTATTTAGTCTGGGTAATATAACCATCTGCCATTACCTTTAGATTATGATAACCATAAAGAACTGTCTGAGGAACTCCTGTAATGACCTTGTCTCCATCCACGAAGACCTCTGCGTTCTCAGGTGTTACCTCAAAGGTTACCATACCCTCTTTAGGCTTGTTAATAGTTACATTACTGGTATCAACAACAGTCTCCTGGTTCCTACTAATAGTAACCTCGGACTGATAGTTAGCTCCATTACCGATAATAGAAAGATTATAATCTCCCTCAGGTGCGCTAAGAAGCATATTAGGAGAAATCTTGTAGATAACATCATTATCAAGCTCAATCCATGCTCCCACAAGGCTGTGGTTCTCAACGCTGTCAGATGAAAGACTCACATATCCGTGTCCACTTGTAACAACGACGCTGTAAATATCCTTGCCGATTCCACTAACTCTGACACAGTCTGTTGCAAGAACGTCCTCTGGAAGAGCCAGCTTATCCTCTGCAATTACTAAAGTCTTTGTATCAAGTCTGTATATATCGCCCTTAACTCTGGCGGTTCCGTCTCCTCTTACCAGCTCATGATCCCTGGTGGAATCGATGACCCAGGCCTCACTGGAAACCTGAAGAGATGTGATGTGTTTGCTGCTCTTTAAAAAGGTCACGTTAACTATCTGCCCCTGCTCCAAAAGCATGGCAGAAATAGCTGTTCCCCTGCTACTGTAGATCATACTGGTATTATCATAGCTAAGAGTATAGCTTCTTCCAGTAACATGGTTCCTAAAGGTGATCTCTTTTTTCTCAGGATTCACTGCACGGATTGCACAGGTGTCTGCAGAATCATATTTCCCCACGAGAGAAATAGACACCGTGCCTTGCTTATCTTCTGAAGCAAAAGAATCAGAACTTAGACAAGTCAGTGTGCTTACAGCGACAAAAAGCGCCAATGCTACCCTACAAGCTTTCACCAATCTTTTCATAACCCACCTCATATAAATGATTTCAGGCGCTCCGGCTCTAATAAGTACTCCTTGTTATTGTGATCAGGTTCATCTAAAACATCTATAAGCATGGCATTAAGGATATCTCCCATCTGTTTACCGGGAGTTATCCCTGCTTCTATCAGGTCTTTTCCAGTTACTGCCAGATCCTTGAGGGTAATGCACTGGTTTGCTGCCACTACTTCCTCATAGATCCTGCGTACCTTGTCGATTTTATCCAGTTTTTCTTCTCTTTGATATGTGCTCTGGGCGAGAACATCGGCGGTTCGAACCTCCAGTAAAAGAGGAAAATCCTCAGTTCCCACCTTATTCATGAATCTTCTGACACTCCTTGGCGTGGTCTCCATATCGCAGTCGTGGTACTTTATCAGGTTGCAGACCCTGTCCATGGTCTTAGTGTCGAATTTAAGGCGTCTGAATATGCCATGAGCCATTTCTGCTCCCATCTGGTCATGGCCATAAAAATGACATATGCCTTCTTCATCTATCTTTATTGTAGCAGGTTTTGCCATATCATGCATCAGCATGGTAAGCCTCAAAACCTTGTCTGCCCTGACATTCTTAAGCGCCACAACGGTGTGGTCACCAACGTTATAAGCGTGATGTGGGTTATTCTGCGGAGTCTCCATGCATCTGTCAAATTCAGGCAGAATAACGCTGGTAATTCCCAGCTCATAGGCATCCTTTATCTTCTCTGGATGAGCAGAAACCAGGAGTTTAACAAGCTCTGTCTGGACTCTCTCTGCGCTTATCTTCTTAAGTGTTGGCGCCAGCTCGCTGATGGCAGCCTTTGTCTCCTCTTCAATATCGTAGTCAAGCTGTGCTGAGAATCTTACCGCCCTCATTATCCTGAGAGCATCCTCAGAAAACCTCTCCTTCGCATTTCCAACACATCGTATAAGCTTATTATTTAGATCTTTTACCCCGTCAAAATTGTCGATAAGGCCCTCTTCATCGTTGTAGGCCATGGCATTTATGGTGAAATCTCTTCGCCTCATATCCTCCTTGAGGCTCTTGGTAAAGGTTACGTCCTTGGGATGTCTGCTGTCTTCGTATTTACCGTCAATTCTATAGGTGGTTACCTCGTAGCCCTCTTTTCCCATCATTATTGTGACGGTTCCGTGCTCTATACCGGTATCTATAGTTCTTTTAAAAAGAGCTTTCGTCTCCATCGGAAGTGCATTGGTGGTAATGTCCCAATCCTCTGGCTCTCGCCCTAAAAGCGCGTCTCTAACGCAGCCTCCCACAACGTAGGCTTCGTATCCTGCCTCGTGAAGGACGCTTAAAATCTTTTTTGCATTATCTGGAATATTTATCTTCATACCTAAATAATATCCTATCACATAGTAATTGTGAAGAATTCGCTGGGATTTTTCTTTACTTAGTTATATACTTAATATATGTAATTGAGGAGATAAAAATATGAAATATTGGCAAAATAGAAAAATACAGATCCCCCTCATTATATTGATTTTATTATTTCTAGTTCTTGGGCTCTTTAAACTGTCATCCTTTGCTCTTGTCAAAGTTCCGGATATTATTGACCTCGATGAGGGCTGGACCATTATGGTTAACGGTCAGACTTTGGAAGAAACTTCTCTTTCCAGGTCTGATGTTGGTGTCATTGATGAAAACGAAAGCGTCTCCATAATTCAAAGGCTTGACGACTTTGGCATAGATAATCCTTGTCTTGAGATCTACACTATTCAATCTGCCATTTATGTTTATCTTGATAGCAGTCTGATCTATTCCTTCGGCGATGAAGAATATAAAAATGATCATTTCGTTCCCAAAAAATACAACTTTATTCCTCTTGGGGATGATTATGCCGGCAAAATCCTTAAAATAAAGCTCTACGGATCCACCAATTCTTCCTTTTCAGGAATCAGCAAGGTTACTATAGGTGATAGAAGATCAATGTTTATCTCCCATATAGCCTTTTTGAGAATTCCTATGTTCTCTGGGGCATTCATGATCACTCTGGGAATTATCCTGATGATCCTGTCTCCTTATCTTGCAATCTATCACAACAATGACCTGCGCCTCTTCTTTTCAGGTCTTATTTCACTTTTACTTGGTGTTTATATCGCCGGCTTCTACGGCGTTCTGGACTTCTTTATCAATGCTCCAATGATCAATACCTACAGTGAATATATGGCCTTCTACAACATTCCAACGGCTATTTTGGGATATCTTTTCTGCGTTTATCAGGATAAGATAAAAAGGATATTCAGAGGCATGTTCCTTATGAATTTAGTTCTTTTTGCCTCTATCGTTATCATGGTTGTGCTTGATATATTTGATATTTCCGCCTTTGTTCCTCTCCTTCATGCGCTGGCTGGAGCGGAATGTCTTAGCGCCATCGTGATAATGATCTATGACTTCGTTAAAAAGAGAAAAGAAAATGGAGCAACAATTATTTCTGCAGACAATATATTCCTTATCGGACTTATTCTCTACATGATATGCTCCCTTTACGATGTAATCAGCTATAACTACATCAAATATACGACACCTCTTGGCGAATCCTATGCAAGACTAAACGGTTTTGCTATCGGTTCACTTATTTTCATTTCATCACTTTTGGTTAGTTACCTTATTTACAACATTTCCAGTCCGCTCTACGATTCACTTCAAAGTACCATCAAGAGTCTTGCCTATACAGATCCACTTACAGGCCTTGCCAACCGAGCCCGCTGTGAGCAGATGTTTGAGACTCTGACTGAAGAACACGGCACATACACCATCATAAGTTTGGATCTTAATAAACTAAAACAGGTCAATGATACTCTGGGCCATCACGAGGGCGATCGTCTTCTCACCGGCTTTTCCACAATCCTTACCGATTGCTTCTGGGATGCTACCCTGGTTGGAAGAATGGGTGGTGATGAGTTTGTTGTAATTCTTCTTGAAGACGGTGCCAGCAGCTGTACAAAGCGCATCCATGAGCTCTATGCCATGATCAGCGACTGGAACAAGAAAGAACAGCATTTCCAGTACAGCGCTTCTTACGGCTATGCTTACAGTTATGAAGTTCCTTCTGGTTCTGCCAGTGAAGTCTATATGCTGGCCGACAGCAGGATGTATGAGATGAAAAAGGAGCACAGGAGCACTGATTCTGAGAAGGAGGTGATAGAAAATGCGTAAACTACTCACTTTCCTTGGAAGTTCCACAACCATTCTCCTTCTTATCATGATCGCTTTATCCAGATTCTTTTCTTTTAACGCCGAATACCCGATGCTCACATTAGAAAAGGGCTGGACCGTAACCTATCAGAACCAGCAATTTATTAACACTAATCTCGAAGAACTAAACCGCCAGGTAGGATCTAGCTTTAATAGAGGTGAGTCCATTACACTTAGCTACGCCAAACCGCTTCCTCGCTTAGATTGTCCTTTCCCATATCTCTTTTTCAAAACGCAATTCTGCGCATATGAAATATTTATAGATGATGAGCTTATCAGTTCCAAATACGTTAACTACATCGATAATAACGACTTTATCGGTTTAGGCTACGACGCCGTTCCTCTCCCCAAGGAATGCTTTGGTAAAAAGCTTAAGATCAAGCTATACGTAACAGAGAACAACACAAAGGCCGATATCATCAATCCTATTGTGGGCAATTTCGATGACCTATACAGATATTTTTATCACAAGGTCATCTTCCCATTGTTCATTGGCATATTCCTGATTGTCTTTGGTCAGGTTTTCCTTATTATCTCAGGCATCTTATACTTTAAGACCAGCGGCGTTCTTACTCAGGTAATTTGCTCAATCATCAATATACTATTGGGCATCTGGGTCCTTACAATTTACGATGTCACCAACTTTATCATCAGTAAGCCCCTTGGAACCCTGGCGGAATACATGTCGATATACCTGCTGATTCCAATGCTTTATGCACTTATCCACAACCTGCACAAAAAACAGAACAACAAGGTTCTTATATTCACAGGCTATGGAACGCTTTTCTTTAGCATCAGTTTTATTGCATTACATATGATCAATCTTGTACATGTAAACCATTTTCAGATTCCTTTCTACTTGCTATCTTTCGTAGGAATCATGGTGCTTGTACTGTACATATATATGGACATCAAGAACAAGGTAAGGTCCTCTTCCGTTCAGATTCTTATGCTTGGACTTTCAGTTCTGGCCCTGGCCCTCACTATATATGCGATCATAGGAATCACTCTTCCTATCGTGGATTACAGACAGCTCCCAATCATGATATATCTTTTACCTGGCGGAAGCGTATTCTTCGTGGTTGCTCAGCTCCTTAACTACTTTATCTTTATGACCCACTCCTTTGCCCAGAAGCAGGAGTATGCATCCCTTAAACAGGTTGCCTACGAAGACAATCTTACAGGCCTTCCTAACAGAGTCAGCTGTGATAAAGAACTTGCCAAACTGAATGAATCCGAAGAAGAGTTCTGCCTTCTTAGCCTTGACCTTAACGGACTTAAGGAAGTTAATGATAACTCCGGACACCCGGCAGGTGACAGACTTCTTAAGTCCTTTGCAGAGACTCTTTCTGACGTATTCTCAGAAAAGGGAATGTGCTGCAGAATTGGCGGCGATGAATTCCTGGTATTGTTAAAAGATATCCCGTCTGATGAGCTGGATCACATGCTTAAGATATTGGATCTTCGGTTAAAAGAGCTGGATAAAAAAGATCCGGAAGCTAACCACAGCGTATCCTACGGTTACGCCTACAGATCTGAAACCAAAGAGCATGATACCCACTCAGTTTTCATGCTGGCGGATAAACGAATGTATGAATACAAGAGAAAATACTATAGCGACATGATGAAGAGATAAAAAACAGCTATCTGTCATAAAGGCAGATAGCTGTATTATTTTGATATTAATAAGCGCGGCCCCAATAAACCATCTTAGTTGCTGGCTTACCACAAACAACGCACTTATCAGAGATATTCTCCTGCTCGAATGGGATACAACGGCTTGTTACGTTGAACTCTTCCTTGATCTTGTCCTCACACTCGCGGCATCCACACCACATAGCCTTAACAAAACCTTTTGTCTCCTTGAAGTCCTCTGCGAACTCATCCTTATCATGAGCAACAAATGTATGTGCCTCAAGGTGCTTCTTAGCTCTGTCGTACATATCCTTCTGGATCTGATCAAGAAGCTCAGCCATCTTAGCTTGAACCTCATCAATAGCGCATTCAATCTTCTCTCTTGTATCACGGCGGCAAAGTACGCACTTGCCAGCCTCAAGATCCTTAGGTCCAATCTCAACACGAACTGGGATTCCTCTCATCTCCTGCTCAGCGAACTTAAATCCAGGTGTTCTGTCTGTATCATCAACCTTTACCCTGAAGTCTGAAAGGCTCTCTGCAATCTTATTAGCTGCCTCAAGAACGCCTTCCTTCTTCTGCTGAATAGGAATAACCACAACCTGAGTTGGAGCAATCTTAGGAGGAAGCACGAGACCTGAATTGTCTCCGTGAACCATGATCATAGCTCCGATCATACGTGTTGTAACACCCCATGATGTCTGGAATACATAGTGAAGCTGATTGTCCTTACCTGCATACTGAATGCCAAATGCCTTAGCAAAGCCATCACCGAAGTTGTGGCTGGTTCCGCTCTGAAGAGCACGACCATCATGCATAAGAGCCTCAACTGTGTATGTTGACTCAGCACCAGCAAATTTCTCTTTGTCAGTCTTCTGCCCCTTGATAACAGGAATAGCCATGTCATTCTCAAGGAAATCAGCATAAACATTAAGCATCTGCTGTGTACGCTCCTCAGCCTCTTCGAAGGTTGCGTGAGCTGTGTGACCTTCCTGCCAGAGGAACTCTCTACTTCTGAGGAAAGGTCTTGTCTCCTTCTCCCAACGAACAACGCTGCACCACTGGTTAAGAACCTGTGGAAGATCCTTGTAAGAGTGAATCTCACCCTTGTAATAATCACAGAAAAGAGTCTCAGATGTAGGACGAACGCAGTATCTCTCTGCAAGTGGCTCAAGTCCGCCGTGTGTTACCCAAGCAACCTCTGGCGCAAAGCCTTCTACATGATCCTTCTCCTTCTGAAGAAGTGACTCTGGAATAAACATTGGAAGATAAACGTTCTGAACGCCTGTCTTTTTGAATCTTGCATCAAGGTGCTTCTGAATAAGCTCCCAGATTGCATAGCCTGCTGGCTTAATAACCATACAGCCCTTAATGTTGGAATAGCTGATAAGATCAGCCTTAAGGCACACGTCTGTGTACCACTGTGTGAAATCCTCATCCATAGATGTGATCTCTGCAACAAGTTTCTTGTCTGCCATTTTCTTTCTCCTTTTCCCGAAAAACAAACTGTTTTAGGATCAAAAAATGCATTAAAAAAGCCGATGCACTTTGACCCCTGTAACAGGGACCGAAGATCATCGGCGGTACCACCCTATTTAAACCCATACGGAAAAGAACTATGGATTTCTCTTAATTACCCCTTAACGCGGGAAACGCTGTGCTTACGCGACTAATCGCTTTCGTACAGGACTCCAAGGCAGGTTCACCACTTGGTCGTAAGAGCTCTCACCAGCCGCTCTCTCTCTGAAACGCTTACGCAGTTACTATTCCTCTTCAACGTCTGTTTATTTATATAAAAGAGATTTTATTCACTATTTTGACACTTGTCAACCCATCACACCGACACGTCAAAGGAGCCACTAATTGTTGGAGCAACCATTTCTCCACCTGCTGCCGCCCCGGGCATAGCCACTCTCACTGTTACATCAGGCTTTGATGTTCCACCAAATAATGCTGATTGTGATGGGGTTCCGCCAGTTATTGCTCCCGCGCTGGCACCATCAGCTTTAGCCTTCTCGTGTTCCATGATACCCTTCAGATACTCTTTATCCGCCTCCGCGATCTCCTTGAGCTCTTTGTATCTGTGCTTGATCTTCAGCATCTTAAGGTCATCCTCAGACATATTTGGATCTGGCGCAAATGTGGACTCAGCCAGCTCAGACAGGTCCATATCTTCCAGCATCTGTGTCATCTCATCTGAGAGTTCCTGCATGAAATCTTCCATGGCCAGACTCTGCTGATCTGCAACCTCCATAGACTGTTCAGCTATTTCCTGCATCTGCTCCATCATTTCCTGTAGCTGGATCTGCATTTCATATTCTGCTTCTGCTATGGCCTGCTGAATCTCATACTGTATATCTGATTCTGGGAGGTACTCATCGTCTACATCCCAGTTATCTTCATCTGTTAAAAGAGCTTCCTCCTCACTATCCTCGGGTTCCTGCTCCTCTTTCTCCTCTTCAATCTCTTCAAGGGCTGCTCCAAAGCCATGTTGGTGCCTTTCCACCATCTCTTCCTGCTCAAGGTGGCTTACTTTCTTCTTGGCAACCTTCTCCATGGACTTAGCATGATCGATAGCCAGCTGAATCTCTTCTTCATCGTACTCACCGCTTCCCTTAAGGCGTTTTAAGCGGTTAATCTCTCGCTTGGCAGCCTGAACGGCCTTTCTTGCGCTTACACTATCTTTACTTCTCACTATCAGAGAAGAAATCTTCTTAAAGCTATACTGAACCTTCTTTTTTTCAAGAGCTGTATCCTTAGCCTTAGTCCTGGATGCCCGTAGCTGCTGAGCATAGCTGATGCTGGATTCCACAACACTATTCTTCTGAGCAGTTCTTTGCTCATACTCCATTTTGCGAACTGCTCCAATACTGTTAGAAGCTTCTTTTTCACTTTTTTTATTGTTCTGGGAAAAGAGCACAGAATTAGACTGGGAAGATTTTTGACTTCTCATATATGAATAATAATCATTCTTATTATTCAATACTTTCATGGAAACCGCATCCTCCTTGACGCTATGAACAAATCCGTTTACATATACTTCCTCATTTTGTATATCGACAAATAACTTTATATCTTTAGAGGGAAAAAAATTTATGAATTATTTATTTTTTGATAACACCATTAAAAGAATTATAGTGTATGATAATTAAAACAGTTGGTAAATCGTTTAAGTAAAGGGGGAGAGGGAGTTATGGACATGAGTAATAGCGAGACTTTTAAGAAAAATGAAGTAGTTATTGATGCTGTTAACTATAACGGCAAATACATTGAGTCTTCCGTCTTTAAAAAGAAAATTGTTTCCACTGTGCTGTGTGTTTTAGCAGCTGTTTGTGTTGGAATTTTAATCGTAGCTCTTTAAAACTGAATTAACTGAATAAAAAAATAACTCACACATATCTGTATGATATGTGTGAGTTTTTATTTGTCATAATCTTGATGTATCCTTGGAATTATATGGTGAAAGAACTATCTCACCTGTCTTAAGCGTCTCTTTTACATCGATGATCCTCTGGTTCTCTGATCCTCTGAATCGAAGCATCAGATTCTTTTTATCCAGCATAAATTCGCCATCCACCAGAATATCTGTCATTGAAAGGATCGCATCTGTATCCTCGCTGTGACAACGCTTATTGTCAGGATCTGTTAATTCTTCCCACAAATAGCCTGAATAAATCCAGACTGTGGCTCTTGGGACCTCTTTCTTAACCCGTTCAAGAAGTGGTCTAATCTCCTTCTGATTGACAACTTCCATTGGTTCTCCGCCAAGAATCGTAAGCCCCGCTATATATTCCGGCTTGAGAGATTCAATGATCTCATCCTCAACAGCCTTGGTGTATGGTTCTCCATAATTGAAGTCCCAGGTCATCTCGTTAAAGCAGCCTTTGCAGTGATGCGTGCATCCGCTGACAAAAAGAGCCGTTCTACACCCTATTCCATTTGCTACATCGTTATAATAAACCTGTCCGTAGTTCATAATTTCTCTCTCGTATAGAACAAGCCGGGAAATAATCCCGGCTTATATCTAATTCATAATTTCTCCCTTATACAAAAGATCAAAGCTTTGGATTACTCATATGGAGTACTCTCTCCTTAATTTCCTGAGTACGTCCCTGATTCCAGAACTGTGTTCCGATATATCCACATGTACGTCTTGCAACGTTCATCTTGTTCTGGTCTCTGTTACCGCAGTTAGGGCATTCCCAAATGAGCTTGCCGTCTGTATCAGTAACGATCTTGATCTCTCCATCATATCCGCAGCACTGACAGTAGTCAGACTTAGTATTAAGCTCTGCGTACATGATATTGTCGTAAATGTACTTCATTACAGAGATAACAGCTTCAATGTTGTTGTTCATATCAGGAACCTCAACATAGCTGATTGCTCCTCCTGGAGAAAGAGCCTGGAACTCAGATTCGAATTTAAGCTTTGTAAATGCATCGATCTGCTCTGTAACGTGTACGTGATAGCTGTTAGTAATATAGTTCTTATCTGTAACCTCAGGAATGATACCAAATCTCTTCTGAAGGCACTTAGCAAACTTGTAGGTTGTTGACTCAAGAGGTGTTCCATAAAGTGAGAAGGAGATATTAGTCTCTGCTCTCCA
The DNA here is from genome assembly GCF_000622085.1 of Butyrivibrio proteoclasticus P6B7. GTDB lineage: Bacteria > Bacillota > Clostridia > Lachnospirales > Lachnospiraceae > Butyrivibrio > Butyrivibrio proteoclasticus_A. The sequence goes on along the minus strand of NZ_JHWL01000003.1, from coordinate 162,567 downwards.
CTTAGCACACTTATCATTAAGGAACTGCATTACCTTAAGCGCAAACTCTTTTCCTTTTGCATCTGTGTGAGATACACCCTTCATGTACTTAGTACACTCGCAAAGTCCTGCATATCCAAGAGAAATTGTTGAGTAGTTACCAAAAAGAAGTGGATCAATAGCTTCACCCTTGGCAAGTCTTGCAAGAGCTCCGTTCTGCCAAAGGATTGGTGCTACATCTGAAGGTGTTCCAAGGAGTCTGTTGTGTCTGCACATAAGTGCTCTCTTACAGAGCTCTGTTCTCTCTTCGAGAATCTCCCAGAACTTCTCCTCATCCTTGTATGAAGAACAAGCTACATCTACAAGGTTAAGAGTTACGACACCCTGGTTGAAACGGCCATAGTACTTGTGGTCACCCTCTTTGAAGTTAAGAGCATGAGCCTTATTGCCCTGGTTGCAAAGTCCCTCTGCGTTATCCTCACTATCTGGTGTAAGGAATGATCTGCATCCCATACATGGATATACATCACCCTTCTTAAGCTCTCTCATCTTCTTAGCTGAGATGTAGTCAGGAACAAGTCTCTTAGCTGTACACTTAGCTGCAAGCTCAGTAAGATACCAGTACTTGGAATCCTCATGGATATTGTCCTCATCAAGAACATAGATGAGCTTAGGGAATGCTGGTGTGATCAGCTGACCCTTCTCATTCTTAACGCCAAGGATTCTCTGCTTAAGCATCTCCTCGATAACCATGGCAAGATCATCTCTTGTCTGGCCATCCTCAACCTCGTCAAGATACATATATACTGTGATAAAAGGAGCCTGTCCATTAGTAGTCATAAGTGTTATGACCTGATACTGGATAACCTGGCATCCTCTCTCAATCTCTTTTCTTACACGCATCTCTGCGATCTCGTTAACCTGCTTCTTGTTGATCTTCATTCCAGCAGTCTCAAACTCAAGAGCAACTTCCTTACGGAACTTCTGTCTGCTGACATCAACAAAAGGAACAAGATGTGAAAGAGTAATACTCTGTCCACCATACTGTGAGCTTGCGATCTGGGCAATTGCCTGAGTTGCAATGTTGCAGGCTGTAGCAAAGCTGTGTGGTGTCTCGATCATTGTCTCAGAAATAACTGTGCCATTCTGAAGCATATCTTCAAGGTTTACAAGACAGCAGTTATGCATATGCTGAGCAAAGTAATCAGAGTCATGGAAGTGGATAAGACCATCTTCGTGAGCCTTAACTACATCCTCTGGTAAAAGAAATCTTCTGGTAATATCCTTAGATACCTCACCAGCCATGTAATCTCTCTGAACGCTGTTAACAGTAGGATTCTTGTTAGAATTCTCCTGCTTAACTTCCTCGTTATTGCACTCAATAAGAGACATAATCTGCTCATCTGTTGTGTTAGACTTTCTAACAAGAGCGTGCTTATAACGATATGTGATATATTTTCTGGCAACATCAAATTTGCCGGCTCTCATGAGGCCATCCTCAACCATATCCTGGATTTCCTCAACGCTTGCTGCACGAGTAAGAGTAGCGCACTGCTTTTCAACACTTGAGGCGATATCACTGATCTGGCCTTTAGTAAGCCTCTTTTCCTCAGTAACTTCGTTGTTAGCCTTCTCTATAGCTGCAGAAATCTTGCTAACGTCAAAAGCGACCTCTTTTCCGCTTCTCTTAATGATTTTCATAAGTAACCCCCTTCACATAAATCACATTTATAGACATATGTAACCACAAGAAAACTATATCTTGTGGTTACAATAAAATAATAATACAATATTTTGTTTAATTCAAGGCTAAAAGTATTAAAACTTTCTAACCTCTTCAAGACGATTATGCAGTCTTTTCAAGTGTTCAAGCGTCTTTTCGTCTTTTATAGATTTTTTAGAAAAATAATATTCCGTATTGTTATCATACAACATATTGTGCACGGTTTCAAAATAAACTTCTTTATCTTGTACCAGAGGAATACTTAATACATCTGCCAAGTGATGAATGGTACCATAATTGCCATCAACTAGCAAGATATCTTCTCCAAAATATTCTCTATATGCAGGCTTAAAATAGTTGAAATGCGTGCAACCAAGCACGATAGCACAATATTCATCTTTATTAAACTGTGAAAACTGCTGTCTTAAATACTCATGAACATCTTCTGAATCGAATTCTTCTCTCTCAGCAAACTCCACCAGCTTTGGCATAGCCAGAAGATCAACCCTGTGCTCACCATCAACCCTGTGTAAAAGATCTTTAAGCTTATCCTCCCTGATTGTGACAGGCGTTGCTATTACCATTATTCTCTTCCTGGAGGTTTCCTCAACAGCAGGTTTAACAGCCGGCTCCATTCCCAGAATCGGGATACTGTATCTTTTTCTAAGCTCCTTAATTGCAACACTTGTGGCTGTATTACAAGCTACAACTATAGCCTCAACATCTTTTTCCACAAGGAAATCCGCTATGTCTGTGGCATAGTCTATGATCTGCTCCGGAGTCTTAGTCCCATAGGGCACATGCTCTGTATCCGCATAGAATATATAGTTTTGCTGGGGAAGCATATGATAGGCCTCGTGTAATAAAGAAAGGCCGCCTATTCCCGAATCAAAAATACCGATTTTCATTTTGTATCCTTAGTCTCAGCCGTGCTATACTTAATTTATGGGTGAGATAAAAATTGATGAACTTCAAAAACTTTATGACAACAAAAAAGTAGGATCTCTTGTTCAAGAGATCTGTGAATACTATGCCACTAAAGAGGATTACGAGGACAACTCCTATCAGGACGAAATCGAACCTCCGGAAGTGGTAGAGTCTGTCTATATCCTGTTCTGCCTCCAATCAAGAGAGCAGATATTGGACGAGTTTGCCCTCATCCAAAAGAAATATCCCAACCTCTATGAATCTGTTAATCCAATCCACAACACAATTCTTATAAATATGGATTACAGACTCCTTGAAAACCAGTGCGCAGAAAAGCTCATGGGCCATGTTACAGACACTTCTCTCGAAGAAATCCTTGCCCATGTGGATTCTTTTACCCGCTCTAGTAATACTCTGTCAGAGGCTGTGGATAAATTCTATAGCTGGCTCCATTCAAGGAGCAGATAATCTTATTCCTTAAGATACTTCATGGATGCATAGACCTGCTGGCCTTCGTATTCTACGAGAGCCCAGGAACCATCCTCTGCTACAGCGATTCTCTTAAGCTGAGTTCCCTCATCTACTTTACCCATAATAGCACTGTCTGTGCCTGGGCCAGAGCGCAGGTTAAGTGATGATGCGCCTGAAACTGTGACAGTATCATTCTTTTCAACAAATCCTGCAGGGATTGCAGTAACTACTGTCTCCTGCTCGTCTGGATCTGGTGCCAGAACCTTATCAACCACCTTCACCTTAACTATAAAAGCGATGCATATCAGGATTATCAAACCTGTAATAATAGAGGCAATTCTTACAAGATGCTCTGGATTAAAGCCGCCTCTTGCTGGCTCCTCATCCTGGTAATAATCATCCTGATAATCACCGTAGTCGTCATCGTCATAATCAGCATCATACTGACCGTTGTACTGGTTATTATACTGATCAGCATACTGATTGTTGTATTGGTTATCATACTGGCCATTATACTGATTGCCATATTGATCATTGTACTGATAGCCATTTTGCCCGTTGTACTGTGCATTCTGGTTCATATACTGACCATTGTATTGCCCATAGCCCTGATTGTAATTGGGACCATATGACTGGTTATTGTTCTGGGTATAATTCTGGGCGTAGTTCTGATTATAATTTGGATTATTATTCTGAACTTGATTCTGTGCTGGTTTCTGGGCAGGTTTAACAGGCTGAGCAGGCTGTGGTCTATTTTCCTGTTCCTTCTGTCTTAGCTCTTTTTGCTGCTCTTTCTGCCTTTCGCGGAAGTATTCTTCTCTTTCCTCAGCATTAAAAAAGTTGTATGGATCCTCGATCTGGATGTCAATATCCGTTGTATCCCCGGGTTCTTTTTTCCTGTAGTCTTCAAATTTAGTAATCTTATCCGCCAACGTTTATCTCCTCAAATTAAAGTGCTGGCTATTAAGCCAGCACCTTATCTATAATCCCTTGTAATTTAGCCTTGTTAAGAGCTCCAACTGCTGTCTCAACAACCTCTCCGTTCTTAAAGAAAGCAAACATTGGAATCGACATAACATTGTACTTCTGAGCTACATCAGGTGACTGATCTACATTGATTTTACCGACTTTTAACTCGCCTTCATACTCTTCAGCGAATTCATCGATTATTGGCGCCATCATCTTGCATGGTCCGCACCAATCAGCTGAGAAATCTACCAAAACTGGTAATTTGCTCTTCAAAACTTCTTCTTCAAAATTCTGACTGCTTAAGTTGTAATCCATTATTTACTCCCCTTTCTGCTTACAATATATTTGTATATTGGGTTGCCAAGTGATGAGAACTTCTCTTCATACTCCGTCATCACATTGCCTTCGTTCATCTTGGCATCGTGGTGAAGATCGTATGTGACTGCATCCAGATCCCAGCCAGCTGGCTCAACCTCTTCGAGGGCGAACTGGAAAAGATCTTTGTTATCAGTCTTAAACTCTACACGGCCGTCAGCTTTAAGGATCTTGTCATACCTTCCAAGGAATTCCCTTGAGGGAAGCCTTCTCTTGGCATGTCTGTCCTTGGGCCATGGGTCCGAGAAGTTAAGGTAAATCCTATCCACTTCAGATGGTGCAAACACATCACAAATGTTCTCAGCATCCATGCGGATAAAGATTACATTGGGAAGGAGTCTTTGTTCCTGCTTTTGTATCGCACGAAGAAGTACACTTGAGTATTTCTCAATTCCTACATAGTTAATGTCCGGATTAAGCTCTGCCAGATCCATTAAAAATCTTCCCTTGCCCATTCCGATCTCAATATGGATTGGCTTGTCGTTGCCAAATACCTCTTTCTTCCAGAGGCCTTTTTTCTTCTCAGGATCCTTCACTGTAAACTTGCTATCAGCAATTACTTCTCTGGATCCGGCGATATTTCTTAAACGCATTTCTCTTCCTACCTAATGATACTTATACTAGAATTTTACAACATTTGTCATGAATTGGAAAGTCGGGAAATTTCTTTGCTATTGTCTAGGCTGCGCAGCTATTGTATTATTGTCATGTCATGAGAATTTCGAATTTCATTAATATAAGAAACTTCATATATAGATGTGGATCTCTTTTTCTCGTTGCATCATTGATTCTTGCTACTCCTATGACCGCCAGCGCGGAAACTGTAGATTATCAGGCACAGGCTCTTTTACAAAAAGAGCTACCTATTCAGTCCAACAAGATCTCCGGATGGCCGGAAGGTCCCGCAATAACTGCTCAGTCCGCCATTCTTATGGAGGCTGATACAGGTACCATCCTCTATGCCAAGAACATACACGAGGAGCATTATCCAGCCAGTACCACCAAGATAATGACATGTCTTTTGGCTGTAGAGAATGCCAGCCTTGATGATACCATTACCTTTTCCCACGATGCGGTTTTCTCTGTCCCAAGTGATGGATCAAGCATCGGAATGGATGTAGGCGAGTCAATTACTCTTGAGCAGGGTCTTTACGGGATCATGGTTGGTAGTGCCAACGAGGTTGCTAACGCTGTGGCAGAGCATGTCAGTGGAAGCATTGATGGCTTTATAGACCTTATGAACACTAGGGCCAAAGAGCTTGGTTGTACCAACACACATTTTGCCAACACCAACGGTCTTCAGGATGACAACCACTACACCAGCGTTTACGACCTGGCCCTTATTTCAAGACAGTTCTTTGAAAATGAGCTACTGTGTAAGATCGGTAATACACCTAGATACCACTTCACACCAACAGCGACTCAGCCAGATGACTTCTACCTTAATAACAAGCACAAGCTTATTACTGGTGAGATCAGCTACGAAGGCATCATTGGAGGCAAGACCGGTTATACAGATCAGGCAAGAGAGACCCTTGTAACCTGCGCAGAAAAGGATGGAATGCGTCTTATCTGCGTTGTATTTATGGAAGAGTCTCCAGCCCAGTTTACAGACACAGTTACTCTTTTTGATTACGGCTTTAACAACTTCCACTCAGTGAATGTCGCTGATAATGAGACCAGATATATGCCTAATGACTCCCTTTTCTTTGAGTCAGAGAACGATGTATTTGGAACTTCAGGCAATATCCTTAGGCTCGATGATGACTCCAAAGTGATCCTTCCTAAGACATCCACCATGGAAGATTCATCCTATGAGATCAGCTACGACTTAACTGACGAGGAAAAGGAAGACTACAAGGGTGCCATCGCCAAAGTAAGCTACTTCTTTAGCGGAGCAGCAATCGGAAATGCCTATGTCTGTTACACAGCCACTTCCAATAGTCAGGCCGATACATCAGGAAGCTCTCAGATAATCTACATCAACGTTAAGCACCTTTTCCTTGGCGCCATTATCCTTGTGATACTGATCACGCTTTCGGGCTTTGTAGCAACCCACGCCCACGCCAACAGGAAATTCGTTAGTAAGAGCGACAGGATCCGATACAACAGGCGTAAAAAAGATTTCAAAAAGAACAAGCTCAAAAAAGGCAAACGATAAAGAAAAAAGGCAAAGCCCTTATCCTGGGTTTTGCCTTTTCTTAACTTTCCTCTGTTTAGCCTTCATCTCCTCCATATCCTCCGGGGATATGAATCTGCAGGTCTTTACTACATACAACCTTCCGTTTTCAGCCTTCTTGATCCTGACCTTAGCCTTCATAAAGCCATGCTTTTCACAATAGGCCACTGCGTAGTAATGCTTACCATTTGGTGTAAACCACTTAACCTTTCTCCTTAGGTTCTTGTGGCAGTGATAACACCTGGTGCTCATTATCTCAATATTTTCAAGAATATCTTCCTTAGTATCAAACTCCCTTGAGATGTACTTCTCATAGGTATCAAATAAAATGCGGATCTCCTGCTTCTTGGTCTTAGGGGTCACGTAGGTATCAAAGGATACCTTCTGCATGATCCTTTCATTAAAGCCTCTGAAGACCTCAGCAGTATATATGGCATCTGATAACGCTCTGTGGAAAGGAATATCCATCTTTATACCAAGCTCATCTACAGCCGATGCCAGCGCTTTTCTGGACTTACCATCGTCGTAGGCTATGCTGAAAAGCTTCTGAACATCATAAAAGGCAATTGGCCTGTCTGATAAAAGAGGCATTCCAAAGAAATCCAAATTCCTCTGAAACTCTGTAAGATCTAGAGGTCCCCAGCTACAAAACTTAGGATCCTCACCGCACCACTCAAGGAAATCCCTGGCCACCTCCTGAAATGTATCTCCATTTTCAAGATCATCCATACTAAGGTGAATAAGCTTACCTGTAATATAGTGCATATGCTGATGAATCTGAGGCTTGATCAGTCTGGAAAACTCACCGACCTTCTGCCTTTTTTCATTTAGTTTGACAGCACCAATCTCTACAATCTCAAAGGTTAAAGTCTTACCGTTTCGCTCTGCCGGCGCATCACCCTGATTCCACTCAAGGTCAAAAACTATATAATCACCCATAAAATGTGTCTTTCTCCTATTAGAAGAATCTGTACATCCTTGTAAAGCGTCTTTCTTACTAAAACTATAAGGTGCAGAAAAAATTTTTGCAATAGGTATTGACATTTTAGATTGTGCACAATATAATTACGTTAAATCAAATGACATTAGCACTCGTAAATATAAATGAAACGGAGGTACATACAATGGGATTTTATGATTACACAGTAACTGATACAAATGGCAACGAAGTTTCTATGGCAGACTTCAAGGGCAAGGTTGTTCTCGTAGTTAATACAGCAACAGGATGTGGCTTCACTCCTCACTATAAGGACATCGAGGATATGTATGAGAAGTTCCACGATCAGGGCTTTGAAGTAGTTGATATTCCTTGCAACCAGTTTGCAGGCCAGACACCTGGTTCTGACGAAGAGATCCACGAATTCTGTCAACTTCACTATAACACCAAGTTCCCTCAGATGAAGAAGTCTGACGTTAACGGCGAGAACGCTCTTCCACTCTTTACTTATCTCAAGGAGCAGAAGAGATTCGAAGGCTTTGGTAAAGGCCCTGCTGCCCTTGCCATGAACGTAATGCTCAAAAAGATCGACAAGGATTACAAGAATAACCCAGACATCAAGTGGAACTTCACTAAATTTATCGTAGACAGAGACGGCAACGTTGTAGCACGTTTTGAGCCAACTCAGAAGATGGAAGACGTGGCTGACTGCGTAAGCAAGCTTATTTAAGTTTTCTCCATAATATTTTCATTCATATCATATCAAAATGGCTTCCCGGAGCATTATTCGGGAAGCCATTTTATTTGTAATTATGTCAAAAGAACTATCTCTTTTACCATTAGAATCTAAGAGCGTTAGTCCAATACTTCTGGCTATAGATATCTGTGAAGCAGTAGGTTTCAAGAACTTCTCCATCACCTACACTTACATTGCTGATAACCATCTCGGACATAGCCTTATTAACTGTCACCTGTTCTCCAAGATAATAGCTATCCTGATATTCCATATCGTAGGTGTAGTAATCGCAGATATAATCAATTGTGTCACCCTCTTGAAGCTCTGTCAGGTTCTTGGCAATTGTCTCTGTCTCGCCTTCCTTGTAATCATAGCATGCGCCAGCTACGTAGCCGTCTTCATTCTCTGAATCAAATACAAGGATAAGCTCAGCTCTTTCACCATTGATGTAACAAGGAACTCTTCCAGTTATTGCATAACTGTCATTGTCGCCCTGAACATCCACTACATAATAAGCAACCACCTGTCCGTCTATAGCTAGCCAGGTCTTATCTGTCTGAGCCTTTAGATTTCCTTCATCGTCAAACTCAAATACATTATCCATACCAAGATCTACATATCCTTCTCCGTCATCATAGAACATGTTAAGAGAAAGGTTCTGAACCTTGGACCACTGATCTTCTGAAAGAATGATCACTGCATCGTTTGCAGCGTTTGATGTCCAAACAAGAGCTGATGGATCAAAGTTATTGCTAGCAATATAATTTGCAGCCTGATCAACATCAAGTCCCTTACCAAGGAACTGTGTATTGGACGCATCAAGTCCAGAGATACTGCTAAAGTCACTGGATAAGAATGTTCCAAGAAGCTGTGTGATCATGTCTGCTGATGAGGCAGTTGACTGTGGTGATCCTCCAAGAAGTGAAGGAATAGGACTACTCTGTCCACCACCTGCTACCTGACCTGCGACCTCCAGGGAAGCAAAGTTCTGAATACACTTAGCATACTCCTCATCCATTCCAATATCTTCATAGGTGTCCACCATTGAATCAACTTTACTTGCCTTCTTGTATGGGAAGTAAATAGAAAGACCATAAGCATTAGTCATGTTCTGACTTGTTCTGTTATACTTGATGGCTCCCTTAAGAGCATCAGCAAGCTGCAATGACTCTTCGGTTCCCATTCTTGTAGCAAAGTCGATAAGATCTACCTGATCAATCTTAGCTCCGGCAAACTCTCTTGTACTGCTGCGGGCATTTGATACTGTAGCAAACTCATTGCCCTTTATCATCTCAGAGGTATCCTTTGAGAACTCTGCAAGCTCCTCTGGAACAGTCTCTGAAAGCTCTGCCAGGTCAATAAGAGAAAGTGTTGTCTTCTGACCAGGACAGGACTGCGCACAGGCCTCTGTAAAGGAATCTATGATGTTCTTACCAATCTGGATTGTCTCCATTGAAGTGTTCTGACCAAGAGCTGTAAGCCAGTCTGTGTAATACCAGCCAACACCTGGTTCTGTCTCTTCTGAAGCCACCAGATAATCACTATACTTAGATACTACAAGGGCATTCTCAACTGTTGCCATAAGGCAGGTATCAAAGCCTACAAAGTCAAATTCTACTCCGCCGTCCTTAAGAGCCTGATTAATTCCACCAAGGGACATAGCTCCTGCATTTGTAAACTTCTCATCATAGCCATATCCGCCTGTTGATCCTCCGCCGTGATCCCAGAAGATAAGGTCATATCTGTCAGCTGGGAAATTGTCTTTAGTCCAGCTGATAAATCCAGAAAGTGTTGATGGCTTAGTCATGGCTACACTTCCAAGGTCCTTCTGAAGAGCAATAAGCTGACCATTCTTAACCTGATAGATCTGGTTAGTCTGACTAGAAATCACGTTGTTCTGCCACTGCTTAGCACCACCGGTATATACGATAAGATTGATCTTATCTCCAAGCTTGGCATTAAGCATTTCCTGAAGATCTCTTGAAGCCATTCCGCTTCTGGACTCAAGGTCTGCTCCGCACATGTATACCATGATAGTAATGACATCTTCACCATTACCCTTTATGACAGTTCTTTTTGCTCTTGCCTTGTCAGATACGGTCTCATCAAACTTACCGATATTAGATTCGCCGCTCCAAGCTGCAGAAGTTGCACTTCCGCCTGAATAGTAGCTGCTTCCACCAAGGAGCTGGCCAAGCATAGAAAGACCTGACCCTGTGCTGCTACCAGAGTTAACTCCTGTACTTGTGGTCTGTGTTCCAACGTTCTGCGTAGGCACCGTTGTTGTGCCTGTGCCGCCACCTCCAAGAAGAGATGTAAGTCCTCCGCTACCTCCAAGAATCAGTACGAGAAGTACAAGGATCATGAACAGTGGGCTCTTTCCACCTGAGGAACGCTGTCCGCCTCCGTTTCCACCTCCGCCAGAGGAATAGCCTGAGCCGCCTCCTACTGGACCAGTGCCAAGACCTTCTCCTCTTTTGTGAACACCGGATCCGCCTTCTGTGACATTTTTCTTTCTTCCAACCGGCCTATTGTCCATAACTACCTCCAGTTTTACTTAATAATATAAGTTGTTATAGAGCTGCCCTTCATCACTGCGGTAAAAGAGCCAGCGCTCTCATCAAATACTATTCCATCACTGTCTGTAACATCTGCCCAGTTCTCACCATCTTCCATGGCTCCACTGGTCCTGATAGCTGTGATACTCTTTCCACTTACATCAAGATCAGAAAGATCAAATTCCCACTTAAGATCGTCGCTGTTAGTGTTGATAGCAACAATAACGATTGAACCATCCTCAGGATTATAAGCTGCTACCGAAGTATCGCTTGATTCAATTATGCAATAGCCTGGTCTGATATATCTTGAGAACTGGCCGTAGGCATAATATTTCTTGGTTAAAAGAAGTTCCTCTGTATCATGGTCAGCAATGGCAATTCCCCAGAAAGGTTCGCCGCTACTAACTATCTCATCGGCCTGCTGCCTTGTGCAGGTATCAAATCTATTATTGGAATCCACATGGACATCTACCGCATCCCACATGATCCATGCTGCTGGCTTAAGTCCGTTAAGGTCCTGAATGATTGCATCTGCAAAGCCAAGTGCCGCCTGCATTCCAGTTTCTTTTTTTCCAATTGAAAAGGTTCCGTCAACTTCACTCATCCACAGGTTCATGCCGTTTTCTTCAGCAAGTTGCCTTAGCATTTGACGTTCTGTTCCCTGATAGGTATGGGTGTCTATTCTTGTAACTACGCCCTTTGCTTCATCTGTAAGGCTCTTGTAACCCATGATCGCAGCTGAAAGGCTGGTCTCATCAGAAGCCGAGATGATCATGTCGATTCCCTTGTTCTGAAGCTCTTTGTTAAGCTCCACAAGGATCCTTGACTGTGACTCTCCCTGGGAGAAATGACATCCCTCCTGCTTCTCACTCCTTGCCTGCCAGTAGCTGGTTGCTGGCTCGTTCATTGGGTCAACACTCTGGAAGGTTACCACATTTTCTTTTGCCCAATGCTCGATTACATCTGCCATATACCAGGCAAAGGCTGTGTAGGAATCTTCACGTAAGTTATCCACAGAAGGGTCCTCTCCTCCTGATGAGCATCCACTAACTGTCATAAAGTATGGTGGAGAATTGGAAAAAGCCTCAGGAATGAATTCATCTCCTGCCTGCTCCATAGCCTTTGTAAGAACATTCATCTGGTTAACATCTGCATCCCAGTTATAGTTCCACGCAAAGCCGCATTCAAAGTTAGCTCTTTCAAAATTCTCTTCATAGTATTCCTTGGTATTAGTACTAAGATCGATCTTGGTAACGTCGGTGCAATAGCCTGGAACAACTGAGTCGGAACGTCTTATGTGTGACTCGTGGAGAAAAGGATTGTTCTCTCTGTCCTTGTCTGTGACAGTTCCCTCTGCCACGTTATCTCCGCCGCCCACGTTGTATCTTCCGATGTTCATTCCAAGGCCTGTATCCTTGTTAAAAAAGGCCTCTGCAGCTGCAGTAGTTAACTTATCGCTGTAGCCAACTCTGTTGGCCCACCAGCAAAGGCTTGTTCCCCAGCCCTCGAATTCGCCGTACCCATCGCCATTGGTGTCGTTTACCTTTTGAACATCCTCAAGGGATATTTTTATTGTTCTGGAAATCTCCATATTTGCTGCCTCGTTATCTATAGTCTCGCTTGTGGTCCCTGCATCTGCGGAATTAGATGATCCACTATTGTCAGGAGAACCCTGTGATCCACACCCCGCAATTGATGTCATTAACATAACCCCGGCAAGAGCTTTAGATAATAGACTTACATTTCTCTTTTTCATGTAAAAAAGCCTATCCTCCTTGGTCTTACTCCATCTAATTTTATCATATTGTCAGTATAATCAAATATTTAATAGAATTTTTTATTTTGTTTATAATAGTCCCAATAAGTTTATACATTGACAGATTTTTTATTGATAGAATGTAAGTGGATGCTGTACGTAATTACGTTTACTTAGAGGCAATATATGGATACCTTGAATTTAGTAGATGTTTTCGATAATATATTGTGCTTACTGCCACTTGGCGTCTTCTGGAAAGATAAGGAGAGGCGTTTTTTGGGTGCCAATCAGATGTTCCTGGATTACTATGGCCTTAGCTCTGTTGATGATATCATTGGTAAAACTGATGAAGACATGGGATGGCACATTGATCCTGAACCCTATAGAAGCGTAGAGCTTAAGGTTATTAATAACGGCGAGTCCGTGATGGATGTTCCCGGTCAGTGTATCGTAAAGGGCAAGGTCCGAGATATCACTGCTTCTAAAAAGCCTCTTTATTCTAACGGCGAGATTGTCGGTCTTGTTGGTTACTTTGTGGATGTGACAGAACAGCTTGCAGATCATAACAGACTTAATACCCTTTCCCTTACAGATGAACTTACCGGAGTCCTTAACAGGCGTGCCTTTAGTGACATCGTAGTTAAGTATGAGGAGCAATTTCACAAGGATGGTTCTGACTTTGCACTGTTCATGATCGATCTGGATGACTTTAAATCCATCAACGACAGCTATGGTCACGAGTTTGGTAACATCGTCCTTCAGTCAATCTGTAAGACTCTTACTGTGACTGCCGCTGACAACAGCGTATTATTTAGATATGGCGGCGATGAATTTGTAATTCTTCATCAGATAAAAGATATGTCTGATGTAGAGAAAACATCTAAGAGAATCATGGCAGCCATCGATTCTCCAAGAAATATAGAAGGAAGTAATATCTCAATACATGCTTCAATTGGATATGCACTATTCTCCGAGACCACATATCTGTCCTCCCTTATTGAAACGGCAGATATGCGAATGTATGAAATGAAAAAGAGACATAAAGCAAACAAACACCTGCCTTAAATGAACATAGGCAGGTGTTATATTTTTGTTTGATATTACGTTTAGTCGTTCCAGTTAAGTTTCACTCTAAGATAATGAGTTAGCTCTTTTGTAGCATTCTCATGGGACTTAAGTCCTGGATGCATGTGGGCTCCATAGGTTTCCATTGTGGTGTTTGGAAGCTGGAAGAAGGATACATTCTGATCTCCACTCTTACTTCTGTAGTTGTTAATTCCCTCTGTTATAGCCAGGTTAAGGTCTGATCCAAGCATTCCGTAGGCCCATACGATGTGGGCCTTTGGGCTGTGCTTTCTAAGCATGGTAAGGAAGTTCTCAACAGCTCCAACTATCTTAAGCTCATCCTCTCTGTTATATGAACCGTCTTCGTTAAGCCTCATCTTATAGGTCTTATCTTCCTCTGGAATATAGAGAGGTGGCTGGTTAAAAGAGGTAGCGTCATTAGTTCCAAGGTTGACGACAATAGCATCTGGCTGCCAGCTGTCAAAATCATATGGCTCCAGTGTTCCAAGCTCTGTAGCCACAGGATCTCCAAAGGCAAGACCGCAGACCTTCTCATAAACTGATGGGATGTTATGTCTTACATCGTTGTCCCATCCGCAGTAAACTCCCCATCCTCCCTGAGAGAAAATGTGGTAGTCAGCCTTTAGCTCTTTTGCCGTCATGGTTGCATAGTTGACGGAAGCACTCATGTACATTGCAAGCCAGTCCACATCAGTAACTGCGCCGTAGCTGCCTTCACCGGATGTTATGCTGTCTCCGATAAATTCAAGCTTTCTTGTATACTTTGGCACCTCACAGAATTCGCCGTCCAGTCTAAAGCCCTTAACAAGAACCTTACATCTGTTGGCTTCGCTCATGGCCTGAAGCTCTCTGTAGAATCTAACTCTCTTTGGAGTTGATGGTTCCATATTTCTAAAAAGACATATGCTGTGCTCACCAGGTAGCATCATCTGTCTGGACATGAATGCGCCATTTAGTTCATAGGCAATCCATGGCTCATGAAAATCTGAATCTGTCTCAATGTCGATCCAAAGATCTGACCCAGTAACTACGATTTCCACTCCACTTCCGTTAAAAAGAAGTGGCAGTGGCTGTCTTACTTTTCCAAGTCTTCCGAAGATGTTGATCTCCTTTGAAGGAATGTCTTTGATTTCTACTACTCTTAAGTTTTCCATTTTTATAATCCTTTTGCCTGATAATCTGATGGGGATTTGCCCGCCAGTTTTTTAAATGTATTTGAAAAGTAAGCTATGTCCTGATAGCCCACTTTATCAGCAACTTCGTAGACCTTAACGTTTACATCCTTAAGAAAGTCCATGGCCTTCCTGATACGATATCTGGTCACATAGTTGTTGATGCTGATATCGCACTCGGACTTAAAGAGTCTGCTGATATGTCCCTCGCTCACTGCAAGGGCCTCGGAAAGCCCACCAACACTAAAGTCTTTGCTTGCGTAGTTGTTCTCTATGTATTCTATAGCATTCTGAACGTATTTGTTAGTGATTTCTTCTTTTTTCTTAAGAGGAATCAGTTCGTTTTCAAGTTCATTCTCTTCAATTGATCCGTTGGGGTGAAGATGTAAAAGCTTTTGTATCGCCCCCTCAAGTTCGCCGTCCTGGAAGGGTTTTAAAAGATAATCCGACACTCCGATTCGAATCGCCTGTCTTGCGTACTCGAATTCGTTATAGGCTGTAAGGAAGATCACCTTAATGTTGGGATATTTATCTATGAGCTTTTCTGCCAGCTCTATGCCATCCATCTTGGGCATCTTGATATCAGAGATAACAAGATCAGGATGAACCTCCTCCGCCACCTTAAGAGCCTCTTCGCCGTTAGATGCTTCTCCAACAACCTCGCACCCTATCAGGGACCAGTCGGTCTCTCCCTTTATTCCCATTCTTACGTATTTTTCATCATCAACAATTAGAACTTTAATCATTTTTCACTCCCTGAGTCGGTTCTAACCGGCTCCTTTTCTGAGTATGGCAGCGTCACGATCATGACAGTTCCGCCTTCGCTTGGCCTGAACGCCATAACTCCATAATCCTTACCATAGTATAGCCTTATGATCGTATTTACATTGTTAAGACCAAGGTGTCCCTTAAGTGTCTCCACATCGTCGTTGTTAAGGGCCTGCATCATCTCATCGCTAATGCCCTTTCCATCATCCTGAATTGAGATCTTAAGAACATCCTGTCCCAGCAGCGTATTCTTAACAGCTGCCACGTAGATATGTCCATTTTCTGTTTCGTCCATTCCATGGATAATGGCGTTTTCTACAATGGGCTGCAATATCAGCTTAGGAATCACAGCTTCTTTTATTTCCTCAGGAACATCTATAGTAAGATCAAACTTATCTTCGAATCTGATCTTCTGAATCTCGCAATAATTCTCGATTAGCTCCAGCTCTTTTGACAGCCTACAGAACTGGTGCTCAGAGATACTGGTCCTAAGGATTCCAGCAAGGGATGCCGACATGGTGGCAACCTCCGGCACGTTGTTGGCCTTAGCCACCCACTTGATGGTATCTAAAGTGTTGTATAGGAAATGTGGATTGAGCTGAGCCTGCATCATCTGAATTCTGGTCTCGTTGATGGTGCGCTCTGCCTGAACTCGCTCATCCATGGTCTGCTTAAGCTGGGATGTCATCTTGTTAAAGCCAACAGCCAGCTGCTCGAATTCGTCGTCTCTGTTAAGCTCTATCTTGGTGTCAAAGTCACCCTTTCTAAATCGCTTCATTCCAAGAGCCAGCGTGTTTATGGGCTTTGAAAAATATACGCTAAGTCTGGATGCCACAATAAGACATATCACAACACTGAATATGATCTCGATGAAAAGAATCTGGTAACTGACTGTGGCTGCAGCTTCGCCCAGGGCTGGCGGTGTGATATAGATTCCAATAAGGCCTGTTGATCCGATTTCATCCATATAGACATTGTTGCTGATGTTGGCGTTGTAGGGTTGTCCGTTAAAGAGGTTGTCTCTTATTACATCCAGCTCATTACCATCCTCCGCAGTGCCAATGAGGCAGAAAGGCCTCAGGTACTTGTCTGTCAGCATGAATCCATCCTTGGCATTTATGTTTGTACGAAGTCTTTTTTCCAGTTCGCTCTTCTCAAATCTGATGATAACAAAGCCCGGTGTTTCGCCGCCCACGATCTGCTTTACCATCAAAAGAGCTGCTCCTGTCTCCGAAGATGTGGTTGGATCCAGAGAGTACACTATCTGAGAGCTGTTGGCACTTGCCTCCCTAAGTACTGAGTAGTTAAGAGGTAGCTCTTTTGACACAGACTTAGTATTGGTGCTGTACTTGCACTCGCTACCCTGGTAGATATCTACCGTAGCAAAGTCCCTGATCTCTCGAAGGGCCTTGTACAGCTCGGTGTAGATGGCAAGCGAATTATTCTTGGACGTAGTAAGGGCTTCTATTATTGTCTGGTTCCCCGACAGAGATAAAAGAGCTGTCTCTGCGATCTCCAGGTCGCTTTCCAGGTTCTGATCTATGGTCTGATTCTGCTCAATGTCTTTTTTCTCATAGTCGTACTTAAGACGAGCCTGGAATCCCTGGATGGTGGTGATACCGGTTATGGCCAGTAATATAAGTGTGACTGTAAGGAAGATTGCAAAGATCTGTCTTTTGAAGGACTGTCTGATAATGTTCATATCCTAGTCCTCCTTATTGGTCAGATCATTCCACAGGGAAAAGATCTGGGGCTCTTCTACGGCAGATTTCTTATAATCAAACTTGATAAGCTTAGCTATCTCATAATTGTTCGAAAGTGTGATGTCCGTCCTTACGGGTCTTCTATAGAAGTTCTCCATTGCGTAGTCCTGGGTATCGTAACCCACCACGAAGTCTATAAACTTACCCGCGTTGTATGAGTGGGGCGCATTCTTTACCATGGCGATTCCATCAGGTACTGCGCTGGTTCCATCTGACGGGTAGATCATTGATATGTCGTAGCCCATGGCAATGTACTTCTTAGCGGTCTCTTCAAGAGTTATTCCCACAAGATATGTGCCGTCTGATACTTCAGGAATTACAGAGCCTGAGGATGACAGGACATTTCCATCAAGCTGCTGGTAGAACCTTGGAAGCAGGGTGTCGTAGGATTCGCTAAATACCTGCTCCATGGTTGATATGATGGTATAGCTGGTTCCAGAATTATTGATGTCTGCAAAGGCAATCTTGCCCTTTAGATCAGGGTCAAAAAGATCGCTCCAGCTCCTAGGCGCCTTGGCTGGTGACAAAAGCTTTTTATTATAGATGAATACGATTGGAAGTTCTGTGAATGCAGTCCAGGTGCCTTCCTTGGAAACATAGGTGGTATCCAGGTTCTTGATCTCGCTACATACGTATGGCAAAAAGAGATCACTCTGGGCTTCATAGCTCTCAATACCACCACCAAACATGATGTCACACTTAGCCTCTTCTGAGGCCTCCCTTGCTTTCTGCATCATCTCGGCAGTTCCGCCAGCGTGGATCTCTACAAGGATTCCTGTTCTATTCTCGAATTCTCTTATTATGGGAAGATATACTTCCTCTTTATGGGATGTATAGACGATAAGCTGATTATCGGATGGTACGCTGTACTTCTCCGATATATAGTTAATTGATTCCTGTCTGGGACTTCCCTGACAGGCTGTAAGCAATAGCATAAGTGCCATTACCACAAAAGAGGTAACCCTTTTTTTCATCCCCAAAACCCTCACAAAACTTCTGCATTTTACTACATACTATCAAGTTTACTATCCTCTTGCCCCTTTTGTAAAATGATGTTAATATACTATTTGTCATGTTTCCGTAGCTCAGCAGGATAGAGCGTTCGCCTCCTAAGCGAAAGGTCGTGCGTTCGAATCGCATCGGGAACATTCGTAAAGGCTACAAGCCATGCAAAAAATGATACATAAAGCTCGTCGGGAGTTTACTCACGAAAGAACTTTATGTATCATTTTTTTATAGGGCGCCAGCCCGCGACGAAGGAAGCTCTGCTTCCTAGTTCGCGCATGGCTACAATGAATGGTCTCATGGGACGGGGTTAGTGTATCAGTCTTTAAATAATCTATTTGGGGGTAATAATCTATGCAATTCAAATTCTGTGCTGAATGCGGACATAAGCTTGATGACATCAAATGTGGAGATGATGATTGTAAGATATGTCCTTCTTGTAAAAGAATCTATGGAAGAAATCCAATTCCCGTTGTTGAAGTTTTAGTTGTAAATGAATTTAATGAGATACTTCTTTTGAAACAGAACTATATATCTAACGATAAGTGGACCGTTGTGTCAGGATATATGGTTGAGGGCGAGACAATTGAAGAAGCTGTCGCTAGAGAGGTAAAAGAAGAAACTGGACAGATAGTTACAAAGTGTCAGTACGTTTCCAGTTATTACTTTGAGCCAAAGCAGCTGATCATGATAGGATTCATCGCCTATGTGAATAAGGCTGAGTTCGCTGATTGCATCGAGGTGGATGACCATAAGTGGTACAAGATAGATGAAGTGGACGATGTAATTGCCAGAGTAAATAACTGCTCCGGAATGCACTTTGATAAGTGTAGGGAGTATTTGAAATAAGAACCTGAATGCAAGGAGTATTAACTAATGACTAAACCCAAGATGATACTTTTCGATTATGGTCAGACGCTTGTAGCAGAAGAACGGTTTGATGGCATCAAAGGAACTGCGGCAGTTATTAGCCATGCGGTAGAGAATAAATATAATCTCACTGCTGCAGAAGTTCAAAAAGAAGCTGAGGCTATCAACAAAGAACTTAAGCGCTTCGATCCGATTATGAGAGCTAAGAATACAGTTGAGATTCCAAACCACATGTTTACTAAATATCTATATGAATCTCAAGGTATTAAGCTTGATCTTTCTGCCGAAGAAATTGACCGTATCTTTTGGGACGCAGCTTCTCCAGGAAAACCATCCGATGGAATTCAAGAGTTCCTTGATTATCTTTGGGAAAATGATATAAGAACTGCGGTGCTTAGTAATATCACCTATGCTGGATCTGTTGTAGAAGAAAGAATCAACAGGTTGTTCCCAGATAATGTGTTATTCAGCTGTAATGTAAGTGTAGCAAAGAACAATGCCTAGTTACATATCAGGTTGAGAGAAAGATTATTCTCATTTTACAATAGGTATAGTTCTATTATAACGATTCTCTCTATTTGCTTACACTGTGGCTACTGCTATCATCATAATTGTAAAAGCGCTGATACGAAAGACACTACAAACATTACACAAGACAATTAGATGAGGACAACAACATGAATAGAGACATTTTTATTAGAAATCTTACAAAAGAAAAAATAGAGATGAGCCCAAAGGGCAGAAATGCAAATGAGCTTTCGCCTGAGGAATTTGAGAAGTGCTATGAAAGCTTTTTTGATATGATCTTCGAGATTGCAGCTACAGATGTATCTGAAGTTGATGGCTATGGCGAGTTTGATGAGAATAACAAGGCTCCATACAAAACTGTAGAAGCATTCATTCGCGCAGATATGGTGGATGAGCCAGAGGATGGCTACTGGAAGAACTGGAAGCAGATGTTTGGAACAACTTTCCTTAAGGAAGATTACTACAACGAGATCGCTAATAAGGCTTTTAAGTATGTTCCATTCTGCGAAGGCCAGAGATTCCTTGCAAACAACAATACCTTCTTTTGCAATATGATCGTAGGCGATGATGGAAAGACCTACTGTGCAGATTGGGGAAGAGCCGGAATCATGGATTTCATGATGGATTTTGCAATCCTTGATCTCAACAAGCCATATCTTTTAGTTCCAGAAAAGCTCTATGAGTATGCAAAGAAAAAGAATATAAAGATCGAGAATTTCAAAGAGCGTTTCCTGTGCATGGCTTACTATAAGGGAATCGTTACCCTTAGATGGCACGCATCAATTGATGATCTTGAGTCCTGCGAGTCAATCGTTAAATCTCTTAATGCCTTAGAAGGACGCATGGCAAAACTATAAGAAAAGCGTGGAATTTATTAGATGAAATATGAAAACGCCAAGAATATACTACCTGAAAAACTATTAAAAGAAGTTCAAAAGTATGCAGAAGGAAAAGTGATATATATCCCAAAGCAGGAATCTGCCAAGGGATGGGGTGAAGCATCCGGCTATCGTGACAGACTAAATAAGCGAAACGCCATGATTTGCAATCGCTACTCTGCCGGTCACTCAATCATGGAAATAGCTGAAGAGTTCTACCTTTCACCAGAAACCATCAAGAAGCTTGTTTACGGTAAGAAAGTGAATCTTCCGATGTTCTCCCCCACCATCACTTCTGCGGAACAATATGCGTCACAGGGGCTTGGAGAAGAATGGGTACGAACCTACTTAAGTTCTATGGATGAAGAGGTTCCTGATTACTCTGAATACTTCATGTCTGAGCTTGTCAGGATTCCACTAAGGCTCATCAAGAAAGAGAGCGATAAACCAGTGAATTTCGTTGCTGAAGAGCCCATAACGACTAACGCCGAGGATTATTCTGATCTTCCGTTGATAGTAATTTACGAAAACCACACATTTTCCACACCCTATCAGAATGAATGCTTACAATTCCTTAAACAGGAAAAAAGAAATTCTCATTATGCCTTTGTATTTGCAAGAAATGAAGAGTATGGATTTTTCTGGAATAACTTCGGAAAGAACTTCCAGCGATAAGCCTGTTGACAGATAATTCATCGTACTGTATAGTGACTTCAATACAATTTCAAGGAAGTAAAAATATGAATTTATTACTTACAAACAGCTTAAGACGCAGAGAAAGAAGACATAAGTTCTTGTAACTATCGTATTTATCCGCATGGTTACAGGAACGTATGTCTTGTTTCCTTGCGGTGCTGTTGATAAGTATTATATACAGAACCGTAATTGATTTAGCAGATTGCTTAAAATCCATTGCGGTTCTTTTTTTTATCCAAAAATAAAAATGTAAATGAAAGGATGCAAAAATGAAAGAAGAAATTAGTAAAGCTGTTGTAGAAGCATTGGGGTTATCGGAGGCGGAAGCCAGCGTCATTATCGAAACTCCACCGGATAGTAAGATGGGTGATCTGGCAATCCCCTGTTTTGGATTCGCCAAGGCCCTACATAAGAATCCGGCACTTATAGCTACTGAGTTAAAAGAGCTATTGGATCAGAAAAAGTCTTCTCTTGGCGTAGATGAAGTCATCTGCGTAGGTGGATACTGTAACCTTTTTGTTAATCGAGCTCATTATGTTAAGACCGCTCTAACGCAAATAAATACTGACAATCTTGGCGTTCAGAAGATTGGCACTGGCAAGACTATTTGCATGGACTACTCCTCTCCCAACATCGCCAAGAACTTCCACGTAGGGCACCTTCGCACCACAGTAATCGGGAATTCACTCTATAAGATTCATGACAAACTTGGCTATAACGTTGTTCGTATCAATCACTTGGGGGATTGGGGAACTCAGTTCGGAAAGCTGATCGTGGCATACAAGAACTGGAGTAGCAAGGAAGCTGTTGAGAAGAACGGAATTCAGGAGCTACTTGATATCTATGTTAAATTCAACAAAGAAAAAGATGACCATCCAGAGCTCATGGACGAGGCCCGCGCTTGGTTTGTAAAGATGGAGCAAGGCGACGAAGAGGCCCTTTCCATCTGGGAGTGGTTTAAGGATATCAGCATGGTAGAGTTCGAGCGGGTCTACAAGATGCTTGGTATCTCTTTTGACTCCTACACTGGCGAGAGCTTCTACCGCGAGAAGGTACCTGATCTTGCAGAGCTGTTAAAAGAGAAAAACCTCCTGGTAGAAAGTCAGGGTGCCAACGTTATCGACCTTTCCGAATATGGCATGCCACCATGCATGATCACTAAGACCGACGGCAGTTCTATCTACCATTCCCGTGATATAGCCGCCATCCTTTATCGTAAGGAAAAGTATCACTTCGACAAATGCCTGTATGTGACTGGCCTCGAGCAGTCCCTTCATTTCAAGCAGGTGTTTAAAGCTATTGAGCTCATGGGCTACGACTACTATACAGGACTAGTGCATGTTCCCTACGGTCTTGTAAGTCTCGATGGTGAGAAGCTTTCAACTCGAACCGGAAATATCATATACGCTGAGGATATTCTTAATGAAGCAGTGAAACGGGCTCTGGAACTTATTGAGGAGAAGAATCCTTCCCTTGAGAACAAGGAAGATGTCGCAGCAAAGGTTGGAATCGGCGCAGTTATCTTCCATGATCTATTCAACCAGCGAATTAAGAACATCAACTTCTCCTGGAAGGAAGTCCTTAGCTTTGATGGCACTACAGGTCCTTATGTTCAGTACACTTACGCTCGTGCTAAGAGTGTTCTTCGCAAGTACGGAAAAGAGCTGGATAATTCAGCGATAGACTATAATGCACTTACAGATGATAGCTCTTTTACCCTGGCCAAAACCATAGGCGGATATGAAAAGGCTGTATACTCAGCTGCAGAAAGCTATGAGCCATCTATAATTGCGCGTTATTTGATAAACCTGTGCACCGACTTCAATAAGTTCTATCAGGAATGTCCAATATTAAAGGAAGAAAATGACGCCGTAAAAGAAGCAAGGCTCCAGCTGGTCAATGTAACCTCTCAGATAATTTCAGACGCATGCAGTCTTCTCGGAATGGAATGTCCTGAAGAGATGTGATTTCATTTCTTGCCATATGCAAAAAGAGTGGACAAATTTGCCCACTCTTTTATCTATAGATACGCGTTATTTCTTTTCTTTCCTCATGGAGATTATAAGTGCAGTTGCTACAGCCAATGCAATTATGATCACAGCTGCTCTAGCAAATGGGTTTGCCTCGTCTCCTGTTCCAGCGTTTCTGCCTCCTAATGGAATATATCCATCATCTGCGGTTTCATCACCTAAGTACACACCCAGTACTTCTGGAAGATCCAAGTCGGAATTACCATTTGGATCTGCTACTGCTGCACTATCTGTGCTCTGTGAACCAGTTCCGCTGTAGTCTGATGCATTGTTGTTATTTCCAGATGCCTGTCCAGAGTTGTTGCCTGAACCGCTTCCGCTATTATTGTTATTATTGCCGCTGCCGTTATTATTACTACCATTACCAGTGTTACTGCCACTGCCATTTGTAGCTTCAGTACTGCCTGTTTCTGAACTATCTGATTCAGTGCTTTCTGTACTTCCAATATCTGAATCGTCGCTACCAATCTTCTCGTTATAAACGATCTCCGCATTATTCTTAGCAGTCGTAAGGCCCTTTCCTACAGCAGTAACTCTGATTCCCTTGCCTTCCTTAAGCTCATCCGGAATCACATAACCCTCAGGAGCCTTGGTCTCAACAAGAATATAATCCTTTCCATCTGTAAGATTTCCAACGAAGGTGATCTGTCCATTCTTACCTGTGATTTTCTCGCCCACAACCTCTGTTGTATCTGCATCAATTAGCTTGAATTCGCCGCCTTCAAGAACTTTTTCATCAACCTTATCTCGTAGCTCAGCGATCAGATATGTGTACTTACTAAAGCTTACATTAGAAAACTGGCTCTGCTTAAAGCTATGAGTTGCCTGATTGTTATCGGCACTTCCATAACCCACAAGTGACGCGCTGTTAGAAAGATCATTAGCAGAAAGATCCACCACATCAGCTGAATACTTAAGTACAAAAGCATTTCCATCCTGAGCCTTAGGAATCACAACTTCAAGGATAGTCTTTCCTCCCTCGGAAGTTACCTTAGTCTCTACGCCGGTAATCTCAGTTGTTGCACTAATCTTTCCATCCTTAGTTACTTCGCCGATGTACAGCTTAACGGATGTTGTATCAAGAACAAAGCTGGCTCCTAAAACATCCTTAATCTTTACTTCCTTTGTGTTACCTGTATAAAGCGTTTGCTTAGCCTGGTTGACACGTACTGTATAGCTTACTCTTCCGTCTTCGCCAGCTGAACCTTCCTTAGCAAGAACAGTATTCTTGATTGTTGTGTTTACAGGTGCTGTCTGCACACTCTCAGGATACTCAGCACTGGTAATAGAAGCCTTATTGCTGATTGTAAAGTTTCCAGTTGAGCTAAACTGCTCACCTTCTTTGAGTTTAACTGTAATCTTGATAGTTACAGGCCCACCAATTTTTTCAAAATAAAGCTCCAGGTTATTTCCCTTTGTCTTATCACTAAATCCAGACACATCTCCAGAAACATCAACGTCCCCAGCAAGTTCCAGCCTGTCGTCGAGAACATCGCTCACTGTGACCTTATTCATTTCCATGCCGTTCTTGTTAACAGTAAGTGTGTACTGAATTGTCTGAGTACTGTAGTCGTAGGAAGTAGCTTTTTTCTCAAGAACAGTACTCTTATACGCCTTGCTTACACTATCGCTTACAGGATCATTTCCATAGGAATTCATTGTGACTTCGTTCTCGTATGTAACGGTTTTGTTATTGGCCCACACATTGTTCTGGGTATCATCAAGCTTAGTCACAATGGTAAATGAAGCAGCCTTGCCATCAAGGGCATCACCAAAGTCAACGGTAACTGTGCCGTTTGTGGTATCTACACTTATCTTATCGTCTGCTATGGTAAAAGAGCTATCTCCTACCTTAACATCTTCAATTCTTACAAACTCATGTCCCTTTGGAAGTGTATCTGTTATTGTCACCTTCTTAAGTGGCTGAGCAGACTTGTTTGCCGTTACCTTCCAGGTCATTGTATGGTCTTTTGTATTGACTTCACCTGCAGTCTTCTCAATAGCAGCCTTGGAATGAATTCCTGTAAATGGCTTGTCCACTCCAGGTCCAACAACCGCTACAGCTGGTCCAACTCCTGTTGGGGTGTACTCATAAGTCATCCATGCTTTGTTCTTTGGAATCTCATGGTTGGTCTTAAGGTACTTTTCAAAATCTTCTATCTTTGTCTTGTAGGTTACTGTATAGACAGCATCCCCTGCCATATCGCCAAATACAAACTGGCTCTCAGCACCTTTTTCGCCCTTAACATACTTATAAGAAACAGCATTGCCATTCTGATCAACTACAGAAATATCTTTTACAGTTATTTTAGTTGATGAATCCACGCTGATCTGGTCATGAAGTACTACGTTACTTAAGTTAAATCCATTGTTTCTGATAGTAACGGTCCAGGTAGCCTCGCCTGTGACAGGATCCACATCTGTTCCGGTTTTGGCTGTCCACTCATCAATGTTTCTTGACGCGCTGGTCTTAGCAGATGCGCTTTCTGACAGGTTTCCGTATGTCTCGTCTTCAGCAGTAACACTTATCTTGTTTGAGATATCTTTTTTAACAGTCCTAGATTCGTTTGTATCCTTGGTAAGTGCCAGGAAATCCACATGAGTCTTATATGTAAATGTGGTAACTGCGCCAGCTGTATTGTCTTTGTAATTCCAGCTTACAGTATTACCGCTGACAGCCACTTCTGTATCCGCGCTGGAGCTTCCATTTATTTTAAAAGAGCCATCAACAAAAGTTTGTCCATCGCTGAATGAATCAGTAAATGAATAACCGTTTTCATACTCAATAGGCTTACCATTATTGGTAACTGTTACAGTCCAGGTTATATCGCCGTTCTCATCCACATCTGAGGAAGCTTTCTCAACCTTTGGTCCCTTAGGCATAAAGTCTGCAATCTTTACAGGAACCTTAGTATCACCTATTGAAAGTTCAAATTCCTCTTTGCCGCCGTTATCAATGCCATCAAAGTTCACTTCAAAATCATAAAAGAAGTACGCATCTTCTGCATTCTGAGGTTCTGTAAAACTGCTATCTACTGTGAATTTCGCAGAACCGTCCTCAGAAAATGTGGCGTTTCCCAGTACTACGCCGCCATTCTTAACTGTAATTGTGTCTCCACTTGTCCTTACACCATATGCTGGAACACCTGGAATAGAGTACTCATGGCCAGCTACAACATTGTAGGAAATATCAGCATACTGATTATCATCAGGAACAATTACTAACGGACTCTCAAATTCATACTTAGCTGAGATAACATCTCCGCTACTGATCACATCAGTTCCATCGCCTTTAAGCTGGATTCTTTCTCCATTTACAACCTTGTACAAAGTTATGCTCTTGATTATAGAGGAGCTCTTTTCCTCCAGACTTCCGCTAAGGCTAACTTTGTTTGAGGAAGTATTTGTCTGAACATTACTTACAGTAATCTGATCTTCAGAATATGGATCTGTTACATCATCATCTTCTTCAGTATCGCCCTCTGCAGCCTTCTCTGCTTCGGTTTCTTTCTCTTTTTCTTCTTTATCCTCTGTATCTTTATCAGAGGCCTCTTCGTTAGGAGACTCTTCGTTCTCCGACTCTTCAATAGGGATATCACTCTCGGCATAAGACACAAAACCGGGAGTTACAGACGTTACAAGAAATAAAAACCCCACTAACCCACTCAACAAACGCTTTTTCATCTTTTCCTCCGGACTGATAGTTTTGTCTTTTTGCAATTTATAAAATTTTTATAAACTGCATAACACATGATAACACCTAGGTTTTGGCGGGTAAATGGAGTTCACAATATCTTCACACGTTTTTACGTGCTCGTCTTTCTTCTTTAATTTAAGTCAGAAATGTCTTTTTTAAATTGTCGGAATTTTACAAATAATATCAGAATTGTCTGCTCAAATTTTTTATAAAGTTTTTCTAAAATGAAGTTATAAAAGCAAAGAACTGCTTGATACCCGCATTTCGCAGGTATTGGGGAAATGTAAAAAGGAGGAAAGAACGTGAAAAAGAAAGTATTATCATCAATCTTAACTTTCACAATGGTAGTTATGGCCCTCGCTGGTTGTGGTGGAAATAACGCAGGCCAGACTACTACAGACAACACACAGTCTACAGATCAGACACAGACTCAGACAGCTACAACTGACAATCAGACAGCAGCTGAGCCAGCAGCCGAGCTTACTGGCATCGACGCTATCATTGCAGAAGCTGAAGGTATGACAATGGAAGAACTTGCACAGAAGGCTATCGAAGAGTCTAACGGCAAGACATTCTACGGCGTAGGTAACTCAAGCCGTGGTAAATCAGCTCTTCCACTTTTCATCGAGTACTTACAGACAATTGATCCATCCTACACAATGGAATTTGAGTGGCAGCAGCCAAAGAACAATAAGATCTTCGAGCAGCTTCAGTCTGACTCACTTAAGAGCGAAGGCACATTTGCCATGACTCTTATCCAGGATGGTAACCAGATTCAGACCAAGATGGTTGATACAGATATTTTAAAGACCTTCATTCCTAAGGAGTGGGCAGAGGCTAACGGAACAACTGCAGATGCTTATACAGGATTCCTTCCTCTTCAGACACTTAACAAGGTATTCATGTACAACAACACAGGTAGTGCTGAGTTCACTAACTGCTGGGATTTCGTATATGAAGGTTCACATCCTCTTTTCATGGGTGTTGATTCTGAGATCGTAGGAAAGAACTTCCTTATGATGCTTACAGAAGATAAGTATGCTACATGGCTTAAAGAAGCTTACGATGCACTTGATGACACAAAGAAGGCTTACTTCGAGCCTACAATCAAGGAAATGCAGACAGATGCTAATGACCTTGGCCTTGGAGCAAACGGCGCTTACGCTCTTGCTTGGATCAAGCTTTGGGTTAACAACTACAACGAGCAGACTGATGATGGTCCTATCTGCAACACTCTTGTAGATGCTTCAGCTACAGATCAGTCAGGACTTCTTGTTTATTCTAAGCTTCGTTCCGTTGAGGAATCAGCTACAGTATCAGTTAACAACATCAACGTTGCAGCATATCAGGATGGCTACACAGGAATCGGCGGATATGGATATTGCCATTATCTCTTCTTAACAAAGAACAGTCCTCTTCCTTGGACAGCATGCGCATTCATCGCTTACATGACTTGCACAGAGCAGGGCTTCGAAGCTTGGGGTAAGGACATGGGCGGATATTCATCAAATCCTCAGGTTGCAGCAGAGATCGAAGAAACATTCCATCACTCACAGGGTGGCGGAGATGAGTTCCCAGCTAAGAACGACCGTGGATATGACTGGTGGACAACAGAGGGTCAGCTGGTTCTTGAAGATCCTGCTTACTGCTCAGAGGTTTCCTTCACAGTTGGTAGCTGGATTGATATCCTTGATCACTATTCACCTGGCGAATAACTTTATAACTCTTCATTTTAATAACGGGGACGCCGGTCAATCCGGTGTCCCCAATTCATAAGAAATATAAGAAAAGAGGATTAACATGGAAACAATCGCAAAACCAGACAAAAGTGCGATTTTTAAAAACAAGGTTAAGACTTGGTTCTCCCAGCCTCAGAACATAATACTTTTGCTGTTTGGGATTGTTCTTACCTTTAGTACCGTCGCACCAATTGTTGCTATCGTAAAAGATACCTTTGCTATCCATCCAGGTACCATCGACCAGCACTTAACTGGTAAAGCTACCGGATACTCTATAGTTAATTACACAGATCTTTTTACCAGCAGACTTGCTAAGACCAATCTCTGGTCTCCGCTTCTTAACACAGTTATCCTTTCTGTTCTGACCTGTGTAATATCAATCTTATTTGGTGGTCTGTTCGCATTCCTTGTAACCAGAACAGACATGAGATTCAAAAAATATTTAAGTTCAATTTTCATTTTCCCATACATCATGCCTCAGTGGACTTTGGCTGTTGTATGGCAGCACATGTTCTATTCAAACAAAGTAACTGGAACATCTGATGGACTTTTAGCAGCTATTTTTCATTTTTATTTTCCACACTGGTGGTGTCAGGGAGTATTCCCAAGTGCCGTTGTTCTCGGCCTTCACTATGCACCATTTGCTTACATCCTGATCGGTGGCATTTTCAAAAACATGGACGCCAACCTTGAGGAAGCCGCAACAATTCTTGATACTCCAAAATGGAAAATAATGTTTAAGGTTACTCTTCCAATGATCAAGCCAGCAATTCTTTCTACTATCCTTCTTGTATTTGGAAGTGCCATGGGTAGCTACCCTGTTCCACATTACTTAAACCTTACAACTCTTTCCACCAAGTACATTTCAATGAACAGTAAGTACACAGGTGAAGCAAGTATTCTTGCCATCATCATGATGATCTTTGGTGTACTGATCCTTGGAATGAACCAGCTTAGTTTAAAGAGCCGCAAGAACTACACCACAGTTACTGGTAAGTCAGGTCAGCTCACAAAGCTTTCAATTGGTAAGGCTGGCAAATATGTAGTAGGTATCATTTTTATCATCATTACTTTCTTCACAAGTATCTGGCCTATTATCTTATTTGCACTTGAGACATTCCTTCCTAACCCTGGTGACTACAGCTTCCTGTACAGCGGAAACCTTGCACATCTTACAACCAAGTGGTGGGTAACTAACGAAAACATAACAGAGAACGGAATGTATGGACAGTCCGGAATTCTGTACAACAAGACAATCTGGCATGCCTTCTTCGGAACATTGTTCCTGGCTGTTGTCTGCGCCCTTATTGCAGGTACCATCGGTACTCTCATCGGATACGCAGTTGCCAAAAAGAGAAGGAACAAATGGGCTAACTACGTTAACAACGTAGCCTTCCTTCCTTACCTTATGCCATCTATTGCCGTTGGTGCAGCCTTCTTTATCCTGTTCTCCAACGAATACGTAAATCTGTTTAATACTTATACTCTTCTGATAATCGCAGGTGTTGTTAAATACATACCTTTCGCTTCAAGAAGTTCACTGAACTCCATGCTTCAGATCAGTAACGAGCTTGAAGAAGCAGCAATTATTCAGAACACTTCCTGGATTAAGAGAATGACAAGAATCATCATTCCAATCCAGAAATCATCAATCATAAGTGGATATCTTCTTCCATTTATGACCTGCTTAAGAGAGCTTTCACTGTTCCTGCTTCTCTGTACTCAGGGCTTTATTCTTTCAACAACATTGGACTACTTCGATGAGATGGGCTTGTACGCATTCTCAAGTGCCATCAACCTGATCCTCATCGTAACAATTCTTGTATTTAACACATTAGTAAACAAGCTGACAGGCGCAAGTCTTGACAGTGGCATAGGAGGAAAGTAATCATGCCAGAAATCATTTTAGAAAATATAACAAAGCGTTGGGGTAAGTTTTTTGGCGTTGATAACGTTAGCCTTCGAATCCCCGATAATTCTTTTATCACACTTCTTGGACCTTCCGGATGCGGAAAGACAACAATCCTTAGAATGATTGCTGGTCTCGAAACTCCTACAGAAGGAAGAATCACAATCGGCGATAAAGTCGTATTTGACTCAAATGCAGGAATCAACGTTCCTGCCAATAAGCGTAAAGTTGGATTCCTTTTCCAGAACTATGCTCTTTGGCCTAACATGACCGTTTACGAGAATATTTCTTTTGGTCTTAAGAACATTCACGAGGAGATGCCTGTTATCGACGTTGCAGCCAAGCAGACTTCCGATATTATCAGAGCCCTCCAGAATGGTTCTAAGGTAAAAGAGCTTGTGGAGGAATGCCGCGACAAGAATGGAAAGCTTGACGAGAACAAGGCCTGCATCAAGCTTATTGATAACTATTCTCTTTCAATTTATAGCGCTAAGGAGCTCTTTGGTCTCAAGATTCATGAGGCTTCTGATCCTGACAATGCAGCTAAGACCAAGCTTTCAGAGTATGAAGCTAAGCTTTCTAATATCAAATCCAAGCTTCAGTCTGAGGGAAAAGAGCTAAATGATAAGAACCAGGTTACTAAGAACGGTCAGGTAATTCTTGAAAACAGAAAGCTCACAAAGGAAGAGATTGATTCCAGAGTACGTGCTTGCTCTCGTATCGTTAAAATTGGTATGTTCATGGACAGATATCCAGCAGAGCTTTCTGGTGGACAGCAGCAGAGAGTTGCTATCGCAAGAACTCTTGCCCCAGAGCCACAGGTTCTTTTCATGGATGAGCCTTTATCCAACCTTGATGCCAAGCTTAGACTTGAGATGAGATATGAGCTCCAGAGACTCCATGTTGAGACTGGTTCAACCTTCGTATACGTTACACATGATCAGATGGAAGCTATGACCCTGGCTACAAGGATCTGCCTTGTTAATAACGGTGTCCTTCAGCAGTACGCAGCTCCTCTTGATGTTTATAACAGGCCTGCAAACCTCTTTGTTGCTGACTTTGTAGGAAATCCTTCCATGAACTTTGTAGATGCTAAGGGCTCTCAGAATGATGACGGAAGCATTAGTCTTGGTATTCTTGGGGATTACAAGGCAAAGTTCGTTCCAACAGAAGAGATAACTCTTTCAAAATGGCGTGAAGAACTTGCTAAGGAAGAAGCTGACAAGCAAGAATATGAGCGTCAAAGACTTATGAAAAAGGGCGCTGTTGAAAAGAGCAATAAGGATGAGGTCTTCAAATATCATGTTCAGAAGGTTGAAGAACAGGATGACAGCCTTTTAGATGATCCTGTTATCACTGATGAGGATTTCGTACTTGGTATCAGACCTGAAGCTATTGATATAGAGCCAACTGGTAAGATTAACACTAAAATTTATGGCGCGATGCCTACTGGTATGGAATCTACTCTTAAGCTTAAGGTCGGAGAATTCCTTCTTACCAGCGTTATTTTCGGAAACTCAATTTATCTGATTGGCCAGGATGCCAGCATAGATATCAAGGGAAAAGATATTCTTCTCTTCGATCGCCGCTCAGGTAAGTTGATCACTGCAGGCACAATCGAAATTATCTAAACTTGCCCTTCTATTCATTTTCTATAAAAAATGATTCTCTAAAAAGAGCCCTCAGGTTTAATACCTGGGGGCTCTTGCTTTTAAATATGATCATGTTGAATTATTTTATATCAAATAATTCATGCAAATGATATGTGTTTCACGTTTTACAACTGGATTGCTGTCTTAAGTGCGATCTCCATCATATCTGTGAAGCTGTTCTGTCTCTGCTCTGCGCTAAGCTCCTCTGACTTGTAGAGGTGATCAGAAACTGTGAGAATTGTAAGTGCGTTCTTTCCTGCCTCTGCAGCGTTCATGTAAAGAGCTACTGTCTCCATCTCAACTGCGAGAGTCCCAAGGTTTCTATATCTGTCTGCTTCGTCACAGTTCTTTTTATAGAAAGCGTCTGAAGCAAGAACGTTACCTACGTGATATCTTACACCCTTATCCTTAGCGATATTAACAGCCTTCTCAAGGATATTGTAAGTTGCTGTAGGACAGAATGTGCCCTGAAGGCCAAACTGGAAGCCATAATTAGAATCTGTATGTGCTCCCATTGCAAAGATAATGTCTCTAACATTGACATAGTCCTGCATTCCACCTGCGCTACCAACTCTGATGATGTTATCCACATCATAGAAGTTGAAAAGCTCGTAAGTGTAAATTCCGATTGAAGGAATTCCCATTCCGTGTCCCATTACAGAGACCTCTTTTCCTTCATACTTACCTGTAAAGCCAAGCATTCCTCTAACTTCATTGAAGCATTTAACGTCTGTCAAAAAATTCTCTGCTATAAATTTAGCTCTAAGTGGATCTCCTGGCATAAGGACGGTCTTAGCGATATCGCCTTTTTCTGCACTATTGTGTGGTGTTGCCATAGATTATTCTCCTTTCATAATTAGGCCTGAGGGTAATTGATCATTCCCTGCATCCATATGTTTCCTTTAAATCTTCTTCCAACGGCTGGCTCTCCTAAAAGATCAGCTTCGTTGATACAAATATCAAACTCCAGGTCGTTACAATTGATTCTAATAATGTGGATTTTTTCACCAGTAAGGGAATTTGTAACTATCTTGGTCTGTGTGATCTCACCAAGAACCGAATACTGATCGCACTCTACTCCGTATGGCATAAAGTATGAATCAACAAGTGAGTACACATCCTGCTTTCTTATCTTACGTGACAATGTTGTGTAAAGATCCATGTCATCAAGGGTTAGTGACTCTATCGCGGTCTCATCTCCCTTTCTGGCATTATCGATCAGCTTGTTTCTGTAGTTGGTCTTTTTTCTGGCTACTTTCTTTTCTTCCTCAGTCTTGGCTATTGGCATCATTATCTGACCTTTTATAGACAAGCCTGATAAGCTAAGTGTGGTTCCTCTTATTGGGAAATTTTTCTCGTTTTCATATTTGATATACGGAACAATATCGTGAAGATAAAAAATCAGTGTTACTCCGACTCTGTTCTCGTTAACAACACCAGCATATGAATACTGGGCAGCATGTCTTTCAACACTGATATCTTCCTCAGTACTAATACCCGTAGGAACAAGATAAGGATAATAATATTCATATATGAATTTATCATCCTCATCGAATTCGCCGCAAACTGATAGACCTATTCCCTCAGCATAATCCTTCATGAACTCCGCCAGCATGATGTTGTCACCTGTTGTGACGTAACTTCTTTTGGTGGAGTTCTGAATGGATGCTGTGATTAGTTCTGTTAGTTCTCTTCTATTTTTAATTTTTGAAAATCCAACTGCTCTTAAAAACTTGTGCAATGAGATTTTACTCCTTTATTTTTCTTTTGGAACAAGTACTTCCTTGCCACCCATGTATGGACGAAGAACTTCTGGAATTCTTACGCTTCCATCAGCCTGAAGGTTGTTCTCAAGGAATGCGATAAGCATTCTTGGTGGAGCAACAACAGTATTGTTAAGGGTGTGAGCAAGGTAGTTACCATCCTTACCTTTAATTCTGATCTTAAGTCTTCTAGCCTGAGCGTCTCCAAGGTTAGAGCAGCTACCAACTTCGAAGTACTTCTTCTGTCTTGGTGACCAAGCCTCAACGTCGCAAGACTTGCACTTAAGATCTGCAAGATCTCCTGAGCAGCACTCAAGTGTTCTTACAGGAATATCAAGAGATCTGAAAAGATCTACTGTATTCTTCCAAAGCTTGTCATACCATTCCTTAGACTCTTCTGGTTTACATATAACAACCATTTCCTGCTTCTCGAACTGGTGTATTCTATATACGCCTCTCTCTTCGATTCCGTGAGCACCCTTCTCTTTTCTAAAGCAAGGTGAATAGCTTGTAAGAGCCTTAGGTACTTCATCCTCAGGAATGATCTGATCAATGAACTTACCGATCATTGAGTGCTCACTTGTACCGATAAGGTAAAGATCCTCGCCCTCAATCTTGTACATCATTGCTTCCATTTCTGGGAAACTCATAACGCCTGCTACAACATTTCCATGAATCATGAAAGGAGGTACGCAATATGTGAAGCCTCTGTCGATCATGAAATCTCTAGCATAAGAAATTACTGCAGAGTGAAGTCTTGCGATATCACCCATGAGATAATAGAATCCGTTACCTGCAACTCTTCTAGCTGCGTCAAGATCGATACCATCAAACTTCTCCATGATATCTGTGTGATAAGGGATTTCGAATTCAGGAACTACAGGCTCACCAAACTTCTCAATCTCAACGTTCTGTGAATCATCCTTACCGATTGGAACAGACTCATCGATAATCTGTGGGATGATCATCATCTTATTTGTTACTTCTTCATCAAGTCTCTTCTGGTTTTCTTCAAGCTCCTCAAGTCTCTTGGCTTCCTTGGCAACTTCATCCTTAAGGGTCATAGCCTCGTCCTTCTTACCCTGAGCCATAAGTCCACCGATTTCTTTTGAAATCTTATTCTTGTGAGCACGGATCTCATCAGCTTCCTGCTGGTTAGATCTTCTCTCTTCATCGAGCTTAATCACTTCATCAACAAGAGGAAGTTTCTCGTCCTGGAATTTTTTCTTGATGTTCTCTCTTACAACATCTGGGTTCTCACGTAAAAATTTAATGTCGATCATTTTGATCACTCCTCCAAATTTATATAAATATATTTTTTATCTTGATAATGCCTGGTCTAATGCCTTCTTTTCCTCAGCACCAAGCTCTGCGTCAGCAATTCCTGCTTTGATTTCTTTTGCATAGGAATAATTAAGTCCATCAGAGCTAAGAACAGAATTAAGAAGGAATCCGTTATTGTTCTGATCAAGGAGACAAAGAGCAAAACTAAGCTTTCCTCCCATCTGATTAAATGCATCGTACTTAACAAATCCAATTTTCTGGAAAGCAGAAAGCATTCTTCTATTAATATCCTGAATGTCCTTCCTATTCTTATCGTTGTCACTTCTGATAAGTCTGTTATCATGGAAAAGACCTACAATCTCATCCTCTAAGGATTCGGCCTCTTTTCCCTGCATGAACTTTTCATATTTCTTTTGAAGTTTACTAATCTTTCTGGATTGAACTATCAAAAGAACTATGCTGATAAGTAACAAAACTAAAACTGCGATAAAAAGAATTCCTGGATCAAGATTTCCAAGTCCAAGTGAATTAAAAATGTTGCTGTTCATTTATTCGTTCCGCCTTATTATATTATTCTTTGCAAAGTCTGTCAGTAATCTTTTCAAGATCATCGTTACTATAGAATTCAATTTCTATTTTGCCGACGCCATCTGATTTGCTACTGATCTCAACCTTTGTTCCAAGAGCCTGCTTACATTTCTCAGCAACGCTTGCATAAATCACATCAAGGCTCTCGCTTGTCTTGGAAGTCTTTTTAGGCTTGGATGTTTTACCAAGGTTCTTAACCAGCTTCTCAGTTTCTCTAACACTTAAATTCTCATCAACAATTTTCTGAGCGATTTCTTCCTGAGTAGCTTCGTTTTCTATGGAAATCAATGCTCTTGCATGTCCAGCTGAAATGAGTTCCTGAATAACCATCTCCTGAACCTTTTTGCAAAGCTTTAATAATCTGAGTGAATTAGTTACATAAACACGGCTCTTTGAAACTATGTTTGCAACCTGATCCTGCGTATATGAGAAAGCATCTATCAACTGCTTAAATGCAAATGCTTCTTCAATTGAATTGATGTCCTGTCTCTGTAAGTTATCTATGATTGATAACTCAGCAATTTCTTCATCAGAAAGTTCCTTGATGATTACTGGCACTTCCTTCAGCTTTAAGTTCATTGCTGCGCGCCATCTTCTCTCACCAGCAACGATCATGTATCCTTCATCTCTCTTAGTTACAATAAGAGGATTGATCATACCATGCTGTTTGATAGAATCTGCAAGTTCTAACAAAGCATCTTCATCAAATGTCTTTCTTGGCTGATTCTTATTTGGAAAAACTTCTGTGATCTTAACCTGAACTATCTGACCATCAACATGTTTCTCCTCAATTACTTCTT
The DNA here is from genome assembly GCF_000622085.1 of Butyrivibrio proteoclasticus P6B7. Taxonomy (GTDB): domain Bacteria; phylum Bacillota; class Clostridia; order Lachnospirales; family Lachnospiraceae; genus Butyrivibrio; species Butyrivibrio proteoclasticus_A. The sequence continues at coordinate 125,729 of NZ_JHWL01000003.1, read as the reverse complement.
TCTTTGTAGAGGTTACCTTGGCTGGAATAATTGAATCCAAACCTTTTCCCAATCCTCTTTTTCCACCTTTTACTGCCATTTTCCCCTCCGATTAATCAAATTTCCTAGCGATTACTTCATCAGCCAATAATCTATATGCTTCAGCACCAGCTGACTTTGGTTCATAAAGATTGATAGGCAAACCATAACTTGGTGCCTCAGCTAAACGAATATTTCTTGGGATAATTGTCTTGTAGACATTCTCCTGAATGTGTTCCTTAACATTCTCTACTACCTGAAGTGAAAGATTTGTTCTGGAATCAAACATTGTAAATACAACACCTTCCATTTCAAGTTCAGGGTTAAGTCTGTCCTTTACCAAATTAACAGTATGAACCAACTGGCTTAATCCTTCAAGTGCATAATACTCACACTGAATTGGAACCAATACTGTATTTGCTGTTGTCATAGCATTTACTGTTAACATACTAAGAGATGGTGGACAATCTATCACGATAAAATCATAGTTATCTTTCACCTTGCTGATAGCATTTCTCAGAATATACTCTTTATTATCAGCATCAATAAGTTCTATTTCTACTGCGGCCAAATCTACATTAGAAGGAATAATATCTACTCCGTCTACAATGTCCTTGTTGATGACATCTTCTATAGCAGATTCTCCTATTAATAACTCATAGATGGTATTATCTAATTCATTTTTATCAAGTCCAAAGCCACTAGTTGTATTTCCCTGGGGATCTGTATCGATTACTAATACTTTTTTTCCTTTTTCAGCAAGAGCTGCTGACAGATTGATGGAAGTTGTAGTCTTACCTACACCTCCCTTTTGGTTTGCGATTGCAATTACTCTTCCCATTTCTCCTCCACTTTTCAAAACGCTAATTTGATTTTATCACAAATTAGCAACACGGATTATATATTTTACTCTTTCTTCAGTAAAAAATTTACGAATTACTATATCTTGTATTACAAATTGTCGGGTTTCACAGCGCAATTCAACGCTATATATTAATGTTTCACGATTTTGATACTAGATATAGATATTAATGTTTCACGTGAAACAATTCTTTGTATTTGGAATATACAAACAAATTAATGTTTCACGTGAAACAATTCATAATCAAAAATATTCAGACACAATATCTATGAAAGAGGTTGTTTAGAAGGCACACCCGCTTTTCGAGGATACTTTTTGGAAGTGTTTTCTACCTTATCAACAATACAAATTGTTCTGCTGATATCAGTATTAGGCAAAACAAATTCATTTACAGAATTAAGCTTTCCACCAAGAAGATGAATTGCACCCTTTGATGCTTTTAGCTCATCACTAGTCTTTTCACTTTTATAAGCAATAAACTTACCACCAACTTTAACATATGGAAGACAGTACTCAGATAATGTTGCCATATTTGCAACTGCTCTGGAAGTTGCAATATCAAAGTACTCTCTGTAGGTTCCATTTTTTCCAGAAGAAAAATCTTCTGCTCTTCCATGAAGGGTTAAAATACTACCCTCTTCATTAAGTCCAAGTTTTTCGATTACTTCATTAAGGAAGTTGAGTCTCTTGTTAAGAGAATCAAGTAATGTAATCTGAAGATGAGGGAACATAATCTTAAGAGGAATTCCAGGAAAACCTGCACCTGTTCCAACATCAATTAACTTATAATCTTTTTCTGTATAATTGAAATAATTACATGAAGAAATACTATCAACAAAATGAAGCTTACATACATCTTTAAATTCTGTGATAGCTGTAAGATTCATAACTTCATTCCACTTGATCAGAAGTTCATAATAATCATTAAATTGCTGGAGCTGTTTATCAGATAATTCAATACCTATAGTATTAAGATCATCAATAAACAAACTATACTTTTCTCTCATAGGATAATCCTCAATAATTATTTCTTATAAACAGTATCAAGATAAATAAGTAGTACTGAAACATCAGCTGGATTAACTCCACCAATTCTTGATGCCTGTCCAATATTTGTTGGTCTAAACTTTTCAAGCTTCTGTCTAGCTTCTAATCGAAGACTAGAAACATCATCATAATTTATATCAGCAGGAATTAGTTTCTTCTCCAACTTCTTAAACTGTTCCACCTGTCTTTCCTGACGTAAAATATATCCCTCATATCTGATAGTAATCTCAACCTGTTCAATCACATCTTTAGGAAGCTCTTTTCTATCAGGATCAATAGGAGCTAATGATTCATATGAAAACTCTGGTCGACATATTAATTCAGAAAGTGAAGTGGCAGTCTTTAAAGGTGAGCTGCCATTATCCTCCATAAATTTCTGGATATCTTTATTAGCACCAACCGTAGTATTCTTTAAACGAATAACCTCTTTTTCTATAGAATCTATCTTACTAAGAAGTCTATCATATCTTTCCTGATCTATCAGACCTACTTCATAACCTTTACTTCTAAGTCTAATATCAGCATTATCCTGACGGAGCAAAAGTCTATACTCAGCTCTGGATGTCATCATACGATATGGTTCAAGATTTTCTTTTGTAACAAGGTCATCAACAAGAACTCCAATATATCCTTCAGATCTATCAATGAAAAGATATGGCTTATTCATAATCTGCATTGCAGCATTAATACCAGCATAAAGTCCCTGAGCAGCAGCTTCTTCGTAGCCACTACTTCCATTAAACTGACCAGCACTGAACAATCCCTTAATATGTTTGATTTCAAGAAAAGGAGTAAGCTGCCCCGGACATAAGCAGTCATATTCAATGGCATATGCACTTTTTACAATCTTACAGTTTTCGAGACCAGGAACAGTTCTATACATCTGGATCTGTACATCCTCTGGAAGAGAAGATGACATTCCATCAATATACATCTCATTAGTAAAAGTTCCCTCAGGCTCTACAAACACCTGGTGTCTCTCATGATCTGGGAACTTAACTACTTTATCTTCTATAGATGGACAATATCTAGGACCTACACCCTCGATGATTCCAGCATATATAGGTGATCTATCTATGTTATTGCGTATTATTTCATGCGTTTTATCATTGGTATATGTCAACCAGCAAGACACCTGTGGCCTTTGAACGTCCTGTGGATCAGTGTCAAAAGAAAACGGAATTACAGGATCATCACCAAATTGCTCAGACATCTTGGAATAATCAATTGAATTACCATCCATTCTGGCTGGTGTTCCAGTTTTAAATCTTCTAAGTTCAATTCCAGCTTTAATCAGTGACTCTGATAATATGTTAGAAGGCTGAAGTCCATTTGGACCACTATAAGTAATAGCTTCACCAGTAAGACATCTACTCTTTAGATATGTTCCGGTACAAAGAATTACTTCTTTTGCTTCATAAACAATTCCGGAAAAAATCTTAACACCAGTTATCCTCTTAGTGTAATCGTCTTCACTATAGTCTTCAAAAAGAATCTCTGTTACTTCTGCCTGTTTGATTGTCAGATGTTCCTGATTCTCCAGAACCTTCTTCATAGCTTTAGAGTATTCCATCTTGTCAGCCTGGCAGCGAAGAGAATGAACAGCAGGTCCCTTAGAGGTGTTGAGCATCTTAGACTGCAAAAAAGTCTTATCAATATTTTTGCCCATCTCTCCACCAAGTGCATCTATTTCTCTAACAAGATGTCCCTTGGAAGAGCCACCAATATGAGGGTTACAAGGCATGAATGCAATATTGTCAGCACTCATAGTAAAAATAACAGTCTCAAGACCAAGTCTGGCGCAGGCAAGAGCAGCTTCGCAGCCAGCATGACCAGCACCTATTACAACAACATCAACTTTTTCAACGTAAGTATTCATATTATTTTCCCATACAGAACTTGGAGAAAATTTCCTCTACCAAGTCGTCACCAATTTCTTCACCAATTATTTCGCCTAAGAATTCATAGGCGCTTGTAAGATCAATTGTATAAAAATCTTCAGATATATTTTTAGAAATACTATCCTTAACAAGACTTAAACTTTCCAAAGCCTTCTCTAAAAGATCCTTGTGTCTGAGGTTAGTAATATATATTTCCTGCTTAGGCGCAATCTCTCCATTAAGGAAAAGATCTGACACTGCAGCTTTCAAATCATCAAGTCCATCTCCTTTAAGAAGAGAAGTACTTATGATAGGTAATTCCTTATCATCAGGCTCTGAAAAATGCATACGAACAATATCATCTGTTATCTTAATATCATTTTCCAGATCATTCTTATTTAAAAGAACTATCGTCTTCTTATCCTTGCAAAGTGATGCAATCTCTTTATCTTCATCAGAGAAAACATCAGTAGAATCAAGAATATAAAGAACCAGCTCCGCTTCCTCTACCGCCTTCTTGGCTTTATCCACACCAATTTTCTCAATAACATCATCAGTATCTCTGATACCGGCAGTATCTATAACATGTAAGATAATATCTCCAAGTCTCACAGTCTCTTCAATAATATCTCTTGTAGTGCCGGCAATATTAGTTACTATCGCTCTCTCATCACCAGTAAGTGCATTTAAAAGAGAAGATTTTCCGGCGTTAGGTTTTCCAACAATAACTGTTCGAATACCATCTTTTCGAATTTTACCCTCATTAGCAGAATCTACTAACTTTCTTATTTCTTCAGAAAGGTTATCCACAATTCCATCTAACTTTTCCGGGTATCCAGTAAGATCATAATTTTCAGGATCATCTAAAGCTGACTCTATAAAAGCCATCTCATAAATTATTTTTTTACGTATGTCTTTTATACAATCAGAGATCTTACCCTGAAGCTGCATACGGGAACTTTCAAGTGCGAAATTATTCTGGGCACTTATAATATCCATGATAGCTTCAGCTTTAGTCAAATCAATTCGGCCATTTAAGAAAGCTCTTTTTGTAAATTCTCCAGGTTCAGCTAATCGACAACCATTCTTAATAAGAAGCTCCATGATCTGATTCATGATCAGCATACCGCCATGAGAATTAATCTCGATAACATCTTCCCTGGTATAACTGTAAGGACCTTTCATAAAAGAAATCATGACTTCATCTATGATAGTATCTCCATCACAAACAAATCCATACTTAATAGTATTGGCTTCATGATCTTTTAACGTATGCTGTTTCTTAGGAGAAACAAAAATCTTGTCACAGATATCTACAGCATCGCTACCACTTACACGAATGATACCAATACCGGCATCAGACATTGCAGTAGCAATTGCACATATAGTATCTGAACTGTAATTGTTATAAATACTAGCCATGATCGATCCTCAAATAGTAATGAATAAAAAACTACCCCTCAAGACACGCTTAAGGGGTACAGTTAATTATTTCTTTAAAGTTACAACTACTCTTCTGAATGGTTCCTCACCCTCACTGTGAGTAGTTACAAATCTGTCGTTCTGAAGAGCTGAATGAATAATTCTTCTTTCATAAGGATTCATTGGCTCTAAAGCAACAGACTGTCTTGTCTTTCTAACCTTGTAAGAAATATTCTTGGCAAGATTTTCAAGAGTAGCTTTTCTTCTGTCTCTATAATTCTCAGTGTCAACCTTAACATGAATATACTCTGATGAATCGCGGTTAACTACTAAAGAAATAAGATACTGAAGAGAATCAAGTGTCTGACCTCTCTTACCAATAAGTACACCCATTTCAGCACCACTAAGTTCTACATTAAGTACATTATCCTTATCATTGAACTTAGCATCAACAACAACTTCCATCTTCATTGCATCGAAGACATCCTTAAGGAAAGCCTTTGCCTTTGCAATCATCTCATCAGAATTGATTTCTGACTTGGAAGAAGCGATTTCTTCTTTTACTTCCTTAACTTCTTTTTCTGATTTAACAGGCTTATCTTCCTTTACAGAAGAAATCTCTTCAACCTTCTCTTCAGGCTTATCTTCCTTAATTCTAGCCTTGATAACTGCTGGCTTAGACATAAGACCAAGAAGACCTGCAGATCCGTTTGAAACTACCTCATAATCTAATCTATCACTTGTTACGCAGAATGTCTCGCATGCTTCTGTAATAGCATCGTCTACATTCTTAGCTGTAAACTCTCTATACTCCATTTCATCCTCCCAATATTACTGCTTATCATTATATTCGTTATAGTCTCTGACCATATTAGCTTTTGCTAAAAGAGAATCCTTACGGATTTCATTGTTAAGATAAACGTCTCTGGAATGCTGAAGCTTCTCTTCTATCTCTTCTTCTGATAACTCTGATGACTTAGCAATGTTACTAATGTTCTTAGTAGACATGTTAGCATAAACATTAAGAGACTTAGAAGACTTCATCTTTTCCATCTTCTTCTGATACTTCTCAGAGTTCTTAGCAATCTCTGAATCAATATCAATCTTATCAATGTGCTTATTGATAAGAATCTGCTGAATAGATCTGATAACAGCACCGGCAATCCAGTAAAGACCCATACCTGCAGGAAGCTGTAAGCAGAAGATAGCTGACATGATAGGCATCATGATATTCATTGTCTTCATTGACTGTGCCATCTGAGCTGTTGGATCATCTGGATCTGGCTTTTCACCATTATTAGGCTGTGGCATAAGCTTAGTATTGATCCACTGAGTAAATGCAGCAAGGAAAGGAACAGCGATTCCTCCAATAAGGAGAAGGAAATTCTTGTCTGCAAATGCAGTTGTGATCATGTACTTTGGTGAGTTAGCAATATTAAGTCCAAGGAAAAAGTTATATGTATTGAGCTTCTCATGTGTTGATGCAATAAATGTAGAAAGATCTGGGAACTGAGAAGTAAGTGCATCCCAGTCTGCAGTATTAGCTTTATTTAATACATCAATAAAAGTGTTCTCAACATAGGTCTGGTCACCAGCTGTAAATAAAGCATTATTAAACTGACCTGAATAGCTCTTTGCACTTGAAATTGAATTCTGGATAAAATCTGTTGCGCCTGCTGTCTCTCTTAATTGCTCAACAAGAGGATAAAAGGCATTTTTAACAGTTCCAACATAAGCTGGAATAGAATAAATAACACGATAAAGTGAAAAAAGAATAGGCATCTGTATCAAAAGCTGAATACAACTACCTGTCTGTGAAACTCCATACTTAGCATAAAGCTCTTTGATTTCCTGATTCTGAGCAAGCATGGAATCCTGGTCTTTTTTGCCCTTATACTTAGCCTGAATAGCCTTAAGTTCAGGACTCATCTTAGACTGAAGTTTAGAAAACTTCTGCTGCTTGTAAGTTAAAGGCAACAAACATAAATAAATAACCAAAGTAAAGATAATAATTGCAAGACCAATGTTAGGAATGCCAATAGCATTGAGAACATTGAATATACCTTCCATAAGGTATCCAAGAAGTTTTGCAATAAGGGTAAACAATTTAAACTTACTCTGATACTGAGTTAAAACAACTCCACTCAAACTATACCTCCTCCAAAAGTTCACGGAACCGGATCATATCCCCCACTGGAAAAAGGATTACATCTAAGAATCCTCCATAGCGCCAAAAGTCCCCCTTTTAGTGCTCCGTACTTTTCTATTGCTTCTAGTCCATATTCTGAACAAGTTGGAATATATGGACATTTTGTTCTTTTCATTGGTGACAAATATTTCCTATATAATTTAATAAGGAAGATAAATATTTGTTTCATACTTCACCGCCATTTTTCGTTATGCGGGCCTTCCCTGCCAGGCGCATTATTGAATCTTCAATATCGAAATAACTTGCATCTCTTGCACAGGCTCTGGCAACGATTACTATGTTCAAACCACTATTGAACACATTTTCATGTAATCGGTACGTTTCTCGAACAAGTCTCGCAAATCTGTGCCTTACGACACTGTTCCCTATTTTTTTACTACATGATATTCCAAGTTTGTTAAAAGAACTCTGATTTTCCCACACATACAAAACTACATACTTATTAGCATAGCTTTTTCCGTTCTTATAAACATTCTGGAAATCACTTGTCTTTTTCATTGATTCTGAAAAAAGCATTTTTACATCCTTTTTAATTAAGAAGAAAAAAGGCCACATTAATTGCGGCCTTTAAATCATGCTGATAATCTCTTTCTTCCCTTTGCTCTTCTAGCAGCAAGTACTTTTCTGCCGCCCTTAGTAGCCATTCTTGCTCTGAAACCGTGAACTCTGGCTCTCTGGAGCTTATGAGGCTGGAATGTCATCTTCATATTGGAAACACCTCCTTCTTATACAAACTAACCTGATCAAGGTCTGTCAAATGAGATACATGTATCTCATAAATTTCAATTGATTACATCCTGTGTGGAAAAAATCTTTATAATTATAATAAATAAAAATACGTCAGTCAAGCCATAAAAGACCATAAATTATCGCTATTTAATTATAAAAAAAAATTGAAAAAATTATTAACTATATATGGTATTGAAAAAAGTTATCCACATCAAAATGTAGATTTTGTGGATAACATGTTGAAAATTATTTTTTTCCTACTTCTATCCACAATTTTTTCTATTTTTGTGGATAACATAGTTAATTAATGGTTGAAAAATATTAATAAATACCGTAATCAAGCCATTTATAACTGTAGATACCTTAAAGTGGATAAATAGGTGGTTATCCACAGGCTATTTTTTGAAGTCCTTTTTTGACCAAAATAAAAAAAGTTATCCACAAAATCACTAAGTTTGATATTTAAGTTCTTTTAATATAAAATAGTTAAAGTCTAAAATTATGCATTGTTGGGGAGTTTTTCATGGAATCATCTACAGAAATCACCAAAAGATTAAAAGAAAATTGGGAATCAATCAAGAATACTATTAAGAATGAGTCTGGAATTACTGACATTTCTTACAGAACCTGGATAGATCCTTTATCAGTTTATGAGTATAACGATAGAACAGCTACTGTTACTATTCTTATTCCATCTGATAATTCATTTGCTCTTACTTATATAACAAATCATTATCTTGATTTCTTTAAAGTTTCAGTGTCTGAATTTTTAGAATCAATGGTAGATGTAACATTTATATTAAATAAGGATGTTATTAATAAAGAAGAAACTCAAAAAGAAGAAAATTCAGATGATAATAATTCTTCCTATTCTAATATAAATTATGAGCATTCAAATCTTAATCCTAAATATAGATTTGATACTTTCGTTGTAGGAAGCAATAACAAATTTGCTCATTCAGCTTCTCTTGCAGTAGCTGAGTCACCAGGAATTTCCTATAATCCTCTCTTCCTCTATGGAGGACCAGGACTTGGTAAGACTCACCTTATGCATTCCATTGGCCATTTCATTATGGAACACAATCATAAAGCTAAGGTTTTATATGTAACATCTGAGCAGTTCACTAATGAAGTTATTGAATCAATCAGAAGTGGTAAGACAGAAAGTATGTCTAAGCTTCGTGAAAAATATAGAACAGTTGATGTTCTTATGGTCGATGACGTTCAGTTTATTATAGGAAAAGAATCAACTCAGGAAGAATTCTTCCACACCTTTAATGAGCTTCATCAGGCTGGTAAGCAGATTATTCTTTCATCTGATAAACCACCAAAGGAAATGGAAACACTTGAAGAGAGATTTAGATCCAGATTTGAAATGGGTCTTATCGCAGATATCCAGTCTCCTGACTATGAAACAAGAATGGCCATTCTTCGTAAAAACACTGAAGCATATGGCAAATCAATTGATGATGAAGTTATCAATTACATTGCTACCAATATTAAGTCAAACATCAGAGAGCTTGAAGGTGCATACAATAAGATAATTGCTTATTCAAGACTAAATAATGTGGATATTACTCTTGAAAATGCTATGGAAGCGTTAAAAGATATCATTTATCCAGATAAGTCTAAGGTTATTACACCGCAGCTTATTATTGATACAGTATGCGAACAGTATGGAACTAAGAAGGAAGATGTTTTATCCAAGAAGAGAAATTCTGAGATTGTTCTTCCAAGACAGGTTATTATGTATCTTTGCAGAGAACATACAGATGCTTCCCTGGAAGAAATTGGTAAGATTCTTGGTAAAAAAGATCACACAACAGTAATGAGTGGTATCAACAAAATCAAACAGAAAATGACCTTTGACGATGAACTCAATAAAAACATTGATATCATAATGAAAAAACTAAATCCTTCATTATAATAAGGGTTCTATTTTCACATAGTTTTCCACAAAATGTGGAAAACTATCTTGATAACTTTGTTATTTGTCTGGGGATTAATTGTTTATAAGGGGTGGATAAATTTTTTTGACCTCATTTGATAAAATTTGGCGTGTTTATAAGTTTTTAATTTTCAACACCTTATTTTTCATTTTCAACAATCAAAAATTTGTAAAAAAGCCTCATAAATTGTATAATAGAATAGGTTTTACACATATCAACACCTATTATTAATTCTTTTATTATTAATTTATAATTATTTTATAGTTTTGCTGGCGAAGGGAGTAATTAGATAAATGAAATTTGTTTGCTCTAAATCTAATCTTGTAAATGGATTACAGATTGTATCAAAGGCAGTTCCTTCTAAAACTACTATGTCCATACTTGAATGTATCTTAGTAGATACAACAGAAGGCATGATTAAATTCATGGCCAATGATATGGAGCTTGGCATACAAACTATTGTAGAAGGAAACATTGTTGACAGAGGTTTTATTGCAATAGATGCCAAGATCTTTTTTGATATTGTTAGAAAGCTTCCAGATAACGAAGTAACAATCGAGTCAGATAGTTCTAATAAAGTTACAATCAGCTGTGAAAAGGCTAAGTTCAACATCATTGGAAGAAAGGGTGATGATTTTACTCATCTTCCATCTATTGAGAGAATCGATGGCGTTACAGTTTCACAGTTCACTCTTAGAAATGTTATTCAACAGACAATCTTTTCAATTTCAGAGAATGATACCAACAAGATGATGGCTGGTGAATTGTTTGAGGTTGATGGCGATAATCTTAAACTTGTTTCCCTTGATGGACATAGAATTTCTATCAGAAAAGTTAAATTAGGCAATAACTATGCCTATAAGAAGGTGGTTGTTCCTGGAAAAGCACTTGGAGAAATAAGTAAGATTCTCGGTGACAGCACAGAGAAAATGGTAAACATTTTCTTTACTGACAAGCATGTTTTATTTGAGTTTGATAAGACAACTGTAGTATCAAGACTTATTGAAGGTGAATACTTCAGTATTGATCAGATGCTTTCAAGCGATTACGAGACCAAGATGACTATCAACAGAAAAGAGCTTCTTGAGTGTATTGATCGTGCTACTCTTCTCGTTAAGGAAGGCGATAAAAAACCAGTTATTATTTCTATCGTTGATGGAAAGATGGAACTTAAGATCAATTCTGCAATTGGTAGCATGGATGAAGAAATTGATATTGAGAAGCAGGGTAAGGATCTTCTTATCGGCTTTAATCCAAAGTTCCTCATTGATGCACTTAGAGTAATTGAGGATGAGGTTGTTGATATTTATCTTGTTAATCCTAAGGCTCCATGCTTTATCAGAGATAAGGAATCAACATACGTTTACCTTGTACTTCCAGTTAACTTCACAACAGTTGACTAAAAATTTGAAATATAGGATTTGATGTAATGGAAATAGTTAAGCTCAGAGAACAGGACGAATTTATCAAGCTTGGACAGGCACTTAAGAAAGCAGGACTTGAGGGCTCAGGTGTTGATGCCAAGATGGATATACAGAACGGCCTTGTAAAGGTTAATGGAGAAATTGAAGAAAGACGTGGTCGCAAGCTCTATGATGGAGACATCCTTGAATTTGACGGCATACAGGTAAAAATTGAAAAATGATAATTAAATCATTGGAATTGGCTGATTTCAGGAATTATGAACAACTAAAAATTGATTTCAGCAGCGGAACCAACATACTGTATGGCGACAATGCTCAGGGAAAGACCAATATTCTTGAGGCAATTTTTGTTTCCGCAACAACCAAGTCCCATAAGGGAAGTAAAGATAAAGAGATTATTAGATTTGGCAAAGATGAAGCTCATGTAAGAACTATCCTGGAAAAGGATAATGCTGAATATCGAGTAGACATGCACCTTAGGAAGAACAAATCCAAGGGAATAGCTTTAGATGGACAAAAGATAAAAAGAGCTTCTGATCTGATTGGAAGGTTGAATGTGGTTTTCTTTTCACCTGAAGATCTTAGTATTATTAAGAATGGTCCTTCAGAAAGGCGTAGATTCATGGATATGGAGCTATGCCAGCTGGATCAGATATATCTGAATAGTCTGTCTAAATATAACAAGTTAGTAGTCGAAAGAAATAAGGTTCTTAAGGATCTATTTGAACATCCTGAAAACAGCGTACTTCTTGATGTTCAGGATAAGCAGCTCTGCGAATATGGATCCATCATAATCAAAACAAGAGAAAAATTCATCAAAGACCTGAATGAAATAATTAGACCTATCCACGAGAAATTGACAGGAGGAAAGGAAATCCTGTCAGTTTATTATGAACCTAATGTGGCTGTAGGTGAGCTGGAAAGTAAGTTAAGAGAAGCCAGAAGAAAAGATACTTACCTGAAGCAGACCACTGTTGGACCTCATAAAGATGATTTTTCTTTTATCATCCAAAAGAAAAATGATGATGGAACCTTAAAAGAAGAAATCGATATAAGGAAATTTGGTTCTCAGGGACAGCAAAGGACTGCGTCATTATCTCTGAAATTGTCAGAAATAGAGATTGTCAAAAGAGAGAAAAAAGAAAATCCTGTTTTATTACTAGATGATGTTTTATCAGAACTAGATAGCAACAGACAGAATTATCTTTTAAATACAATTGGTGATATACAGACAATAATAACTTGTACAGGACTTGATGAGTTTGTAAATAACAGATTTGAAATAGACAAGTTATTTAGAGTCACTGAAGGAACAGTTGTCAGTGATAACTAATAGAATAAATCACTAGAAATGGAGAAAAAATGGGTAACGAAGAAGTACAATATGGTGCCGACCAAATTCAAATTCTTGAAGGACTTGAAGCGGTTAGAAAAAGACCAGGTATGTATATCGGAACTACAGCGAGCAGAGGACTTCATCATCTTGTTTATGAGATAGTTGACAACTCAGTAGATGAGGCGCTTGCTGGTTTTTGTGATCATATAGAGGTTACGATCAATGAGGACAATACTATTATTGTCAAAGATAATGGTAGAGGAATTCCTGTAGATGTTAACCATAAATCCGGTCTTACCGGTGTAGAAGTAGTATTTACAATTCTTCATGCTGGTGGAAAGTTCGGCGGTGGAGGATATAAGGTTTCTGGTGGTCTTCACGGCGTAGGAGCTTCTGTTGTTAATGCCCTCTCCGAATGGCTTGAGGTTCAGGTTACAAGAGATGGCAAGATTTACCAGCAGAGATATGAAAGAGGCAAGGTATGTTATGCCCTTAAAGAAGTTGGAACTGCTCCAGAAAATGAGTCAGGAACCAGAGTATATTTCAAGCCTGATGCAGAGATTTTCAGAGAGACAACCATCTTTGATTACAACGTCTTAAAGCAGAGACTTAGAGAAATGGCGTTCCTTACAAAGGGACTTAGAATTACTCTTTATGATCTCAGACCAGATGAAAATGGCGAGACCAAGAAGCAGACATTTCACTACGAAGGCGGAATTAAGGAGTTTGTAGAATATCTCAACAAGAGTAAGACAGCTCTTTATGAAGATATTATGTACTTCGAGGGTAATAAGAACAACGTTCAGGTTGAAGTATCTCTTCAGCACAACGATTCTTACACTGAGAGTATCTACACCTTTGTTAATAACATCAACACACCAGAGGGTGGTACACATCTTGAAGGATTCAAGGCAGCTCTTACCAAGACATTCAACGACTATGCCAAGACTAACAAGATGATAAAAGAAAATGAGGCTGCTCTTGTAGGTGAAGATATAAGAGAAGGTCTTACAGCTATCATCAGTGTTAAGATTGAGGATCCTCAGTTTGAGGGCCAGACTAAGCAGAAGCTTGGTAATTCAGAGGCAAGAGGCGCTGTTGCTTCAATCGTTGGAGAACAGCTTACATACTACCTTGAGCAGAATCCAAGCGTTGCCAAGCAGATAGTTGAGAAGGCAGTTTTAGCTCAGAGAGCAAGAGATGCAGCTAGAAAGGCAAGAGATCTTACAAGACGTAAATCAGCTCTTGATGGATTTGGACTTCCTGGAAAGCTCGCTGACTGTTCAGATACAGATCGTTCAAAGTGCGAAATCTTTATCGTAGAGGGAGATTCTGCGGGTGGTTCTGCTAAGACAGCCAGAAGCCGTGCAACTCAGGCTATCCTTCCTCTTAGAGGTAAGATCCTTAACGTAGAAAAAGCAAGACTTGATAGAATATACGGAAATGCTGAGATCAAGGCTATGATTACCGCATTTGGTACAGGTATTCACGAAGACTTTGATATCAGTAAGCTTCGCTATGACAAGATTATCATCATGACCGATGCCGATGTTGATGGTTCACACATCGCTACACTTATGCTCACATTCCTTTACAGATTTATGCCTGAGCTCATCAAACAGGGTCATGTATATCTTGCTCAGCCACCACTTTACAAGCTTGAGAAGAACAAGAAGGTTTGGTATGCATATAGCGATGAAGAGCTTAATAAGATTCTCTCTGATGTAGGAAGAGATCAGAATAATAAGATCCAGAGATATAAGGGTCTTGGTGAGATGGATCCTGAGCAGCTTTGGGAGACAACTATGGATCCAGAAAGACGAGTTCTTCTTAGAGTCAACATGGATGAAGAATCTGAGTCAGATATCGACGTAACATTCACAACTCTTATGGGCGATAAGGTAGAGCCTAGAAGAGAGTTCATTGAAAAGAATGCTAAGTTCGTTAAGAACCTGGATATCTGATAGCTCTTTTAACAAGAAATGCCAAAATTCGTAGGTATTCAAGAACGAAGGGAAAATATTTAAAATGGCTGAAAATAACAACAATAACAACAACGAAATGTCAGATGACGTTTTCGACAAAGTTACCACTGACAGAATAAAAGAAGTTGACCTTCAAAAGACAATGGAGTCCGACTATATTGATTACGCCATGAGTGTAATTGCTTCTCGTGCTCTTCCAGATGTCAGAGATGGTCTTAAGCCTGTTCAGAGAAGAATTCTCTTTTCCATGATCGAGCTTAATAATGGTCCTGATAAGCCACATCGTAAGTGTGCCCGTATCGTCGGTGATACAATGGGTAAATATCACCCACACGGAGATAGCTCAATCTATGGATCATTGGTAAATATGGCTCAGCCATGGTCAATGAGATACTGTCTTGTAGATGGACATGGTAACTTCGGTTCTGTGGATGGCGATGGCGCAGCTGCCATGAGATATACAGAGGCAAGACTTACCAAGATTTCCATGGAAATGATTGCTGACATCAACAAGGACACAGTAGACTTCACTCCTAACTTTGATGAGACAGAAAAAGAGCCAGTAGTACTTCCTAGCCGTTATCCTAACCTTTTGGTTAATGGTACAACTGGTATCGCCGTAGGTATGGCAACCAACATACCTCCTCATAACTTAAGAGAAGTAGTAAATGCTGTAGTTAAGATGATCGATAACAGAGTTTTAGAGGATAGAGAAACAGAAATCGAAGAAATCCTCGAGATCATCAAAGCTCCTGACTTCCCAACAGGTGGTATTATCCTTGGAACAAGGGGCGCTGAAGAAGCTTACAGAACAGGTAGAGGAAAAGTAATCGTAAGAGCCGTTACAAATATCGAGCCAATGCAGAATGGTAAGAACAGAATCGTTGTAACAGAGCTTCCTTACCTGGTAAATAAAGCCAACATGATTGCTAAGATTGCTGAGCTCGTTAAGCTTAAAAAGCTTGATGGAATCACAGCTCTTAGAGATGAGTCAGATAGAGAAGGTATGCGTGTTGTAATCGAGCTTCGTAACGATGTTAACCCTAACATCATGCTTAATAAGCTCTATAAGCATACTCAGATGCAGGATTCCTTCGGAATCATCATGCTTGCTCTTGTTAATAACGAGCCTAAGGTTCTTAACATCACAGAGATGCTTAAATACTACATTAAGCACCAGGAAGAGGTTGTTACTAGAAGAACCAAGTACGATCTTAACAAGGCAGAAGAAAGAAATCACATCTTAGAGGGTCTGCTTATTGCCCTTGATAATATTGATGAGGTTATCAAGATTATCAGAGGCAGTGAGACAGTTGCAATTGCTAAAGAGCAGTTGATGGGCCGTTTTGGTCTTTCTGATCTTCAGGCTCAGGCAATTGTAGATATGAGACTTCGTACTCTGACAGGTTTGGAAAGAGACAAGCTTGAACAGGAGCACGCAGAACTTCTTAAAAAGATTGAGGAGTTGAAGGCTATTCTTGCAGATGAAAAGCTCCTTCTTGGAGTAATCAGAACTGAAATAACTCAGATTTCTGACAAATACGGAGATGACAGAAAGTCACAGATAGGTCACGACGATTCTGATATCGACATTGAGGATCTTATCCCTAATGTTAATACAGTTATCGCAATGACAAGCCTTGGTTATATCAAGAGAATGTCTATTGATAACTTCAAGTCACAGAACCGTGGTGGAAAGGGAATCAAGGGTATTACTACCATCGATAATGATTACGTAGAAGATATTCTGATGACCACAACCCATAACTATATCATGTTCTTTACAAATACAGGACGTGTTTATAGATTAAAGGCATATCAGATTCCAGAGGCTTCAAGGACTTCAAGAGGAATGGCTATTGTTAACCTTCTTCAGCTTGCTCCTGGTGAGAAGATATCAGCTATGATTCCTGTTAAGGACTTTGAGGGCGAGGATAAGAGCCTGTTTATGGTAACTAAAAAGGGTACTGTAAAGAAGACTCCTATCACAGATTTCTCAAACGTAAGAAAGACAGGTCTTGCAGCAATCAACCTTAGAGATGATGACGAGCTTATTGAAGTTAAGACCGTTAAGAAGGATGCAGAAGTATTCCTCGTTACTAAGAACGGTATGTGTATCCACTTCGATGAGGACGACGTAAGATCTACAGGAAGATCATCTATCGGTGTAAGAGGTATGATGCTTGATGACACTGATGAGATAGTTGGAATGCAGCTTAATACTCAGGGAGATTCACTTCTCATTGTTTCTGAGAAAGGCTTTGGAAAGAGAACAACACTTGAAGAATTCCACAGCCAGTTCAGAGGTGGTAAGGGTGTTAAGTGCTACAAGATCACTGAGAAGACAGGAAACGTTGTTGGTGTAAAGGCCGTTAACGACGATAATGAAATCATGATGATCACAAGTGCCGGAACAATTATTCAGCTTCGAATGGATGAGATTACTATCCACGGACGAGTTACCTCTGGTGTTAAGATGATCAATTTGGATAAGGGTGTAACTGTTGCCAAGATTGCCAAAGTTAGAGAAAAGATTTCCGATGGAGACAAGGAATTAGACGACATCGATGATGTTCCAGAGGAAGCAGACGAAGAATAAGTGACAGAACCTGTTGATGGAAATGTAAGCGAGGGGATACATGAACATCGGACTATTGATTTCAGAATTAGAAGACAAAGAAGTTAAAAAAATCTGTGTAGGTGCCAGCATGGCAGCAAAAGACAAGGGAATTACCCTTGTCCTTCTGCCAGGCAGGTATCTGCTTTCAGATAAGGCTGGTGATACGGAGGATCCTTATGAGTATCAATATACAGCTCTTTTTGATTATGCAAAGACATCAAATTTTGATGCACTGATTATTGATATAGACAGAATCGGCAAAAAGATGCCTATCCTGAAAAAGGAAGCTCTTTTAAACAAGTTTGAAGGAATTCCGGTTTTAACTTTGACAGAACAGGAAGGATATCCTTTTGTTAATCAGGTTGAGTCCGACCATGACCAGCTTCAGCAGCAGGGATACGAAGCAGTTTGCGATGCAATTTACTATGCACATAACAATAAGCTTCCAGATCCTGAGCCCATCAAGAACTTTTCTTTTGTGGAGAAGTCTTCTGTAGAAGCACTTGAGAGCCTTTCAGATCTTGGTTATAAATTCCTGAAAAGGAAATATGCTGATGAAAAGGCTTATCAGATAATCGCAGCCAAGGCTAAAGAAAATGGAATCAATAACTTTGGCATACTTCTCTATGATAAAAAGGTTAAGAATACTATTAAATACAATTGGAAAAGGCCTGATCAGATCAGATTAAAGGGTGCCATCATTGGCGGCGAAGAGGAAGTTCTTGAAAAAGAAAAATCTCTTATCAGCACCGAAGATATCTTTTCCAAGTTTGCAAGTAATAAAGTAAATATACTTATAGCCGGTGTCATTTTTGTTGGAGAATATCAGCTGGGAATAATGGTGTCAGAGTTCTCTTCTAACATGATGACAGATAATTATTTTGAGAATCTGCTCAGTATTATTACCGGAGCTTCAAGAATTTCTTATCTTGAAAGAGAACTTAAGAATACTAGAGAAGAACTTATTGAGGTTCAGGAAGAGCTGGCAAGAGATGACTCTGTTCTTGATCATATTGGTGATCAGGATTATCTTACAGGCGGACTTAATAGGCGAGGCTTCTTTGCCAAGGCCTATGACCTTCTTAAGGATAATTTCATTCCTGGTACAAGTGCCATCGTTGCCTACATTCACATGGAATCCTTAAAGGGTATCAATGAGATGTTTGGCCATGAGGAAGGTGACAGAGCTGTCAAAAGAGTTTCTGAGATTTTGGAAAGCGTATTTGGAGATAGTATTTATGGCAGAATCAGAGGAGATGAATTTGCTGTAATTGATATCACCGATGAAATAGATAAAGCCGAAACCTTAAGACAGGAAATGACTACTCAGAACGCTAGACTTTTGGCGGAATCTGCAAGATATATGAATCATCTTAGATTTTCAATATGTGAATTTGGGTATGATGAGAATCTTTCTCTCAGAGATATGCTCAGAGAAACAGACGAAAGTCTGCAAAAGATAAAAAGTAATCTGAATTAAGGATGCGCAGGATAATCTAATACTTGGTTATCCTGCGTTTTATAAAATACTAAAGAAAAAGAGGATGCAAAGATGAGTAAAAAGCTGGTTTCATGGAATGTTAACGGACTTAGAGCATGCGTATCAAAGGGATGCTTTGAAGAGTTTATGAAAAAGGAAAATCCTGATGTAATCTGTCTTCAGGAGACCAAGCTTCAGGAAGGACAGATTGATCTGGATCTTCCAGGATATGAAATGTACTGGAACTATGCTGAGAAGAAGGGCTATTCAGGAACTGCTATTTTCACAAAAGAAAAACCTATTTCTGTAACCTATGGCCTTGGAATTGAGGAACATGACCATGAGGGAAGAGTTATCACTGCAGAATATGCAGACTACTTCCTTGTAACAGTCTATGTTCCAAACGCTAAGGAAGACTTATCAAGACTTGAATATAGACAGGTGTGGGAAGATGATTTTCTTTCATACATCAAGAAGCTTGAAGAGAAAAAGCCAGTAATATATTGTGGAGATCTTAACGTAGCCCATAAAGAGATCGACCTTAAGAATCCTAAGCCAAACAGAGGACACGCTGGATTTACCGATGAAGAAAGAGCTAAGTTTGACAACGTGGTTGGAAGCGGTCTTGTTGATACCTTTAGACACTTCTATCCTGACCTTGAGGGAGCATATTCCTGGTGGTCATATAGATTTAATTCAAGAGCTAAGAACGCAGGCTGGCGTATTGACTACTTCGTAGTATCAGAGAGCTTTATGCCAAATGTTGAGGATGCCAAGATCTATGCAGATGCTTTGGGATCAGATCACTGCCCTGTAGGACTGATTCTTAAATAATAAAATCAAGATTTTAATCAAAGAAGGCAAAGCAAAATGGAAAACCTGATATTTAGTTTAAATGCCACTCTCCCACTGTTTTTACTGATGGCACTTGGATATATTTTCAACAGAATTAACCTTATGGATGAAAGGGCTGCAAACTGGATGAATAAGTTTGTGTTCAAGGTAGCCCTTCCAGTGGTGGTCTTTGAGGATCTGGCGACTCAGGACTTCAGACAGAATTTCAATCTTAAGTTCATACTGTACTGCTTCATAACTACAGTGGTCAGTATTGCTCTGATATCACTTCTGGGACGTCTTTTAGTCAAGACTACTTCAAGAAGAGGCGAGTTTGTACAGGGAGCTTACAGAAGTAGTGCTGCTCTCCTTGGAATGGCATTTATTCACAATATCTATGGAGACGGAAGTACAGGAATGGCGCCGCTTATGATACTTGGAAGCGTTCCTTTGTATAACATCTTTGCAGTAATCATTCTTACATTAACAGTACCAAGAATAGAGACAGAAAAAGATGAACCAAAAGAAAAACTGGTAAAAAAGACTGTAATAGGAATTGTCACCAATCCTATCATTTTGGGAATATTATTAGGCCTCGTGTGGTCACTTATAAGAATACCAATGCCCAAGATAATGGGAACAGTTGTGGATAACGTTGGTTGTTTGGCAACTCCTCTGGGACTTATGTCCATGGGAGCCACCTTTAAGTTTAAAGAGGCCATAAAAGATATAAAGCCCGCCGTCGTGGCGAGCTTCATAAAACTTTTTGGTCTAGTTGCTTTGTTTATTCCGGTGGCTGTTTACCTTGGATTTGCAGGTGAGCAGATTGTAGCAATCCTTGTAATGCTCGGCTCAGCAACAACTGTAAGCAGCTTCATTATGGCCAAAAGTATGGGACACGAGGGAACATTATCAAGCAGTATTGTCATGATGACAACCTTCCTGTGCTCATTCTCTCTGACTTTTTGGCTATATCTTTTTAAAACCCTGGGACTTATCTAGGTTAGAACTCAATCTTATTAAGGAAAGCGTCAACTTTGTTCCAGTAATTAGTAGGATCTAAAACAGCGCCTTCAATATGTCCGGCGCCAAGAATGATGCAGTACTGCTTAGGACAAGCGGCTGCTTCATAGAGTCTTGAGCACATGTGAGGGTCGATAAATGTATCGTTGTCACCGTGCATAAAAAGTGTTGGAGTAACAGATCTTGAAACAGCTTCAAGACAGTTAACCTGATTGATATCAAAGCCTGACTTAAGATAGATAATGATTCTTGAGATGAAAAGAGCTATAGGAGTAGGAACGAAAGATCCCTTGAAGCTCTTGTAAGTTGCAGTGAACTGTTCCCTAAGTGTTGAGTAGGAGCTGTCTGAGATAGCTCCTTTTACATTTTCTGGAAGGTGCTCACCAGTTGTTAAAAGAGTTGTAGCTGCTCCCATAGACATTCCATGAAGAAGAATCTTAGCTTCTGGGTCGCGCTTGATGATCCAGTAGATCCATGACATTATGTCCAGCCTGTCATCGAAGCCGTAGCCAATGTACTGGCCTTCGCTGGTACCAAAGCCTCTAAGATCTGGTAAAAGAACATTGTAGCCTTTCTCAATGTAGTGCTTAGCGTAATAACCAACTGACTCGTGATCATCCCAGATGCCGTGAATTACGATTGCATAGTTGTGGCTGTCAGCTGCTGGAATATAGCTTGCGTGAAGTTTAAGCTCATCGAGAGAATCGATGTACATATCCTGTCTGTCAGGATGATTTCTGATATATTTTCTTCCATCTGTGATAACTGGAGAAAAGTCGCGCTCATCGCCATATTGGTGTGGGACTGAAGTAATCTTATAGATATAATTGCTAAATGCATATACTCCGCCGACTATGGCAGAAAAGATTCCAAGACGTACTAATTTATTACCTTTACTCATATTTATTGCTCCATGTATATTTTTAATACATATATACTAACATTTTTTATTTAATATTTGAAATTTTTCGTTTCCTTTTTGGAGAGATTAGTATATATTATTTATGTAACTATAAATTATTTTAGAGGTATGTAAAATGAAAAAGGGAAAAGTAGAAAACAAAGTTCAGGTTTGTATTGATCGTGACTTTAGCATCAGTAGAGTAGATGAGCGTATATTCGGCTCTTTTATAGAACACCTTGGAAGAGCTGTTTATGAAGGCATTTATCAGCCTGGTAATAAATTCGCAGATAAGAATGGATATCGTAAGGATGTTATGAAGCTTATCCAGGAGATCAACGTTCCTATCGTTCGTTATCCAGGTGGTAACTTCGTATCTGCATTTAACTGGGAAGACAGCGTTGGTCCTAAGAAGGACAGACCTCGTAGAATCGAACTTGCTTGGGGAGTTGTAGAGACTAACCAGTTTGGACTTGATGAGTTCATGGATTGGTGTAAGAAGTGCGGAACACAGCCTATGTACGCTGTTAACCTTGGTACAAGAGGAATTGAGGATGCCAAGAACGTAGTTGAGTACTGTAATGGTAAGGGTGGCACTAAGTACGCAGATATGCGTATCAAGAACGGTGTTAAGGAGCCACATAACGTTAAGTTATGGTGCCTTGGCAACGAAATGGATGGACCATGGCAGATGGGCCACATGACAGCTGAAGAATATGGTCGTAAGGCTGACAGAGCTGGTCAGATCATGAAGCTCGTTGACCCAACTATCGAGACAGTAGCTTGTGGTTCTTCAAACCTCACAATGCCTACATTTGGCAATTGGGAGAGAACAGTTCTTGAGAACGCTTATGACAATATCGATTATCTCTCACTTCACCAGTATTATGGAAATGCTGAGAATGATACACCTAACTTCCTTGCAAACAGTGTAGCTATGGATCAGTTCATCAGCCAGGTAGTTAGCATCTGTGATTATGTTAAGGCTATCAAGAGATCTAAGAAGCAGATCAACCTTTCATTTGATGAGTGGAACGTTTGGTATCACTCAAACGAGCAGGATAAGAAGCTTGATAAGTGGGTTGAGCACCCTCATCAGCTTGAGGATGTTTATAACTTTGAGGATGCCCTCCTTGTAGGTTCAATGCTTATCACAATGCTTCGTCATGCAGACAGAGTTAAGATTGCATGCCTTGCTCAGCTTGTTAACGTTATCGCACCTATCATGACATCAGATACAGGCGCTTGGAGACAGACAATCTTCTATCCATACATGCAGGCCAGCGTATATGGTCGTGGAGAAGTTCTTAACACAGTAGTTAAGTCTCCTACATACGAGAGTAAGCACGGCGACGCTCCTTACGTTGACTGCGTAGTAACATGCGACGATGAGAACGAGACAGTTACAGTCTTTGCAGTTAATAAGAACCTTGAGGATGATTTCGAGCTTACATGCGACCTTAGACAGTTCGCAGATTACAAGGTTGTTGAGCACAGCGTTCTTACACACAAGGACCTTCAGGCTGTTAACACAGAGAAGAACCCTGATAACGTTAAGCCTGTAGACATGATCAAGAACTCTAAGGTTACAAAGGGAATCCTTAACAGCTCACTTCCTGCAAGAAGCTGGAATGTAATCAGACTTTCAAAGTAATATTGTGGTATACTCTTCATAAATAGATTTATGGAGAACCTTAATGGGATTTAATTCGTTTACCTTTATATTACTGTTTTTGCCAGCTCTTTTAGCGGGCTGGTTCATACTTAACAGATCAAATTTAAATACAGTGGCAGACGCCTTTCTAGTGCTGATGTCACTGTATTTCTATTACTCTTTTGGAGTATCCTTTGTAATAATCCTTTTAGTCAGCATAGCAGTTAACTACTTTCTAAGCTTTCTCATTACCAGGGCAAAAGATAATACGACAAAGTTCATCAAAGTGTTTGGCGTTTTATTTAACTTAGGACTACTCTTCTATTTCAAGTATCTTGGGTTTTTCGTAGATAACATCAATGCAATTGCAAAATCTGGAATTCAGATAAAAGAAATCCTTATGCCCATAGGAATCAGCTTTTTTACTTTTGGACAGATATCATTTATCGTAGACAGGGCAAATGGAGAGGCTGAGCACTATAATTTCCTCGAATATGCCATGTATACAGTGTTCTTCCCTAAGCTGATTCAGGGTCCTATCGCTTTCCACAAGGAAATGATAGATCAGTTTAGGGACAAAACTAGAAGACAGTTTAACAGCGAAGTCTTCGTTAAGGGTGTTAGCTCTTTTATCATAGGTCTTTCCAAGAAAGTTCTTCTTGCAGACACCTTGTCATCAGTAGTTAATTATGGCTTTAAATACACATTTTACCTGGATACTATAACCGTAATAATGGTGATGTTGGCCTATGCCTTCCAGATCTATTTAGACTTCTCCGGATATTGCGACATGGCAAATGGCGTCAGCCTGATGCTGGGATTTGAACTTCCAGACAACTTCAATTCACCATACAAGGCAGCTACCGCAAAAGAGTTATGGCAAAGATGGCACATGACTCTCTCCAGGTTCTTCATTAAGTACGTGTATATTCCACTTGGTGGCAGCAGAAAAGGGAAAGCCAGAACGATCATCAACGTTCTTATTGTCTTCATCCTAAGCGGATTGTGGCATGGAGCAGGTTGGACCTACATTTGCTGGGGACTTATGCAGGGACTTCTTGTGGTCTTTAATGATATTGGAATTGTAGGAATTAAGAGCGAGGAAAGAAAAAGCAGATTTTTATTTAGAGATAAGCCCCTATTTATGGTTCCCAGAAGCGTTGGAAACGCCGTTACATTCTTCCTGTTTGTAGTGTCACTGGTATTTTTTAGATCACAGGATATGGCCTATGCCTTTGGCATGTTTAGAAGACTATTCTTCTTTACATATCCGGGATTTTTGTTTAAGACATCAGAGAATCTTAAGATTGCTGAGAACTACGTGTTTAGACAGCTCTTTTCACAGCTTGGCATGAACGGAGCGGTAACAGGCGTATTAGTGGCGACCTTTATAATCTTTCTTCTTATCTGTGCCTTTATTATGACCAGGAAGAATACTAAAGAGATTGTTAACGAAGCGGTTTATAGCAAAAAGAGACTTATTGGACTGGCTATTTTATTTGTACTTTCATTTATCTCACTTTCAAATGTAAGTACATTCATCTATTTCCAGTTCTAGAAAAAGAGATTTAGAAAGATTGAAATTATGACAGCATCGAAATTTTTAAAAAAGCTGATAATATGGATTCTTGTCTTGGTGGTGGCTGTGGGAGCTGTGGTCTATGCCTTTGACCCATTCTATCACTACCATAAGCCATGGTTTGGCCTTAAGGCAGTTCTCAATGACAAGGAATACCAGTGCATTGGAACATTAAGGCACTTTGATTATGACGCACTACTTGTAGGATCTTCAGTAATGGAGAACAATGACAACACCTGGTACGACGAAGCTTACGGTGTTAAGTCAATCAAAGCCATCAGATCCTATGGAGCCACAGCAGATCTTTGTTATCTTCTGGATGAGGCCTTTGACAACCAGGAAATTAGGTATGTCTTTTACAATATAGATCCGTCATCCCTGTCATCATCGGCTGAGACAACCTATGAATCCACAGGATGCCCAATGTATCTGTATGATAAGAACCCATTCAATGATGTACAGTATCTGTTTAATAAGGACGTTCTTTTTGAGAAGATTCCGTATCAGGTAGCTAACTCCTATATGGGAGATTATCAGGAAGGAAAGTCCTATAACTGGGCCCAGTGGAAGAACTTTAGCGAGAACGATGCCCTTGGATTATATTTTAGGCCAATCAAGGTCCATGAAATGTATGAAGAGACCTACTATCAGGATGAGCTTAATGCCAACATAGCTCTTTTAACCAAGAGAGTTGAGGATCATCCAGAGACACAGTTCATCTTCTTCTACCCTGCCTATTCTATGCTTTGGTGGGATGGAATATATAGGACAGGCGAAAGAGACGCATATATCTACAATGAGATTCAGATGACGAAAGCTCTTTTAACCTATGACAATGTCAGGATATTCTGCTTCCAGGATTTAGAAGAGGTAACAACTAATCTGAATTATTATATGGATTCAATTCATTTCTCACCTGAGATCAATAAGCTAATGCTGGATAAAATAGTTGCAGGAGAAAATGAAATGACTCTGGATAACTATGAGCAGATGCTATATGGGGTCAAGGACTTTTCTGACAGAGTTGTCAACGAACTGATTGTTCCCTATGAAGAGGCGGACCGTCTTAGCTATGAGATAGTGTATGACGAATAAAGGCATTGTGATATAATAGCCAAGGAAAAATAATTAGGTAGGTGATATTATGGTATATAAGACAAAGGGCACATGCTCAACACAGATTGATATTGAAGTTGAGAACGGAATTATAAAGGCAGTTAGCTTTACTAACGGATGTAATGGTAACCTTCAGGGAGTTTCAAGACTCGTTGAGGGAATGAAGTGCGAGGATGCTATTGCTAAGCTTCGCGGAATAAAGTGCGGTGCTAAGAATACATCTTGCCCTGACCAGCTTTCATATGCTATCGAGCAGGCTATGCAAGAGGCTTAAAAGAGCTAAAGAGAAGTAAAGAAGGTAATAAAGTTGAGTGAATCAAAGAAAATAGTACTTACAGGTGGCGGAAGTGCAGGCCACGTAACTCCAAATATAGCATTGATTCCAGCGCTTCAGAAGGAAGGGTTTGAAATCTATTATATTGGTTCCTATAACGGAATCGAGAAAAGGCTTATTGAGGACTATAACATTCCTTATTTTGGAATTGCCACAGGTAAGCTCAGAAGATATTTTGATCCTAAGAACTTCTCAGATCCTTTCAGAGTTCTTAAGGGATTTGGAGAGGCTGTTAAGCTTCTTAAGAAGATTAAACCAGATATTGTTTTTTCCAAGGGCGGATTTGTAAGTGTACCAGTTGTTCGCGCAGCTGGTTTTCTTAAGATTCCATATATTGTGCATGAATCAGACATGACTCCTGGACTTGCCAATAAGCTCAGCATGTCTGGAGCTAAGAAGATCTGTTGTAATTTCCCAGAGACTATGACACATCTTCCAGCTGACAAGGCGATCCTTACAGGAACACCTATCAGAGAAGAGCTTGGAATGGGCTCAAGAGATGCAGGAAGAAAGCTCTGCGGATTCACAGATGATAAGCCGGTTCTTATGGTAATCGGTGGAAGCCTTGGCGCACAGTCAGTTAACGAGACAGTTAGATATGCTCTTCCAAGACTCCTTCCAGATTTTAATGTTGTTCATATCTGTGGAAAAGAGAAAATGGATAACTTAAAGCTCACCGTACCAGGCTACAAACAGTTTGAGTATGTTAAGAACGAGCTTAAAGATATCTTTGCAATGGCTGATATCGTGGTTTCAAGAGCCGGGGCTAACTCCATTTGCGAACTTCTTGCTCTTAAGAAGCCAAATATTCTGATTCCTCTTTCAACTAAGTCAAGCCGTGGAGACCAGATGCTTAATGCAAGATCTTTTGAGCAGCAGGGATTTTCACTGGTAATTGATAATGACGATCTTGATGAGGATATTCTTGTTGAGACAATTCAGGATCTTTATGAGAACCGTGAGAAGTACATTGAGAACATGAGTAAGAGTAATCTTCACAGCGCAACTAATACTATTGTTAAGCTGCTTAGCGAAGAGATACAGTGAATATAAAAAGGACAAATTCAACATTTGTCCTTTTTTTGTGCATATAATCATTTAGTTTTCTATTATTACTTGGTCATTTCTTTCTTGTATGGATTATTATCTTTTGCATTGAATCCATCTAAAAGATATTCCTCCGGCATATATTTCTTGTAATCTATGTCCATAAAGTAGTTACAGAAGATCTCCTCTGCGTAGATAATACGGCTATTTCCGTCGGTTAAGGCATATACGAAGCCGTTGTAGGAGTCTGCGTAGATTGCAAGGAGTTCGTAGTCTGTTTCTCCTGTTACGCTATAATATCCAATATATTCTGTGGATTCATACTCTTTTAACCTATTAACCTCTGCCTCATAGGCTTCTGAATCATAATCTACTACAAGATATCCCAAATAATTAGGGTCCCAGGGGTTATAATAGATCATCTTAAAGTCTGCCACGTTCATGGAGTCTGTGATTTCCTGAGGCCAGATAGTCTCATCCATTCCGCATTTATGCCATATACTATCAGCATTATCTGAATCAAAGGACATGTAACTGCGGTAGTTTTCCACATCCTCATAAACTTCTACCTTAGAAGTAAAAGAATCAAAGAAAAGAAGTCCGACAGCCCCGATCACAACTATGGCATTGAACGCTCCCACAGCTATAAGAGCTATGGTAAGCACTTTAACGCCTGTTACAAGGGCTTTTATCTTAACCAGCTTCTCCAAAATACCATTTACATACAAGGTAATGATGATCAAAACTCCAAGGACAATTACTGATGTTATAAGAATAAAAAAGTAGTCCATGTCATTTTTAAAACACAGCAGCTGAAAGAATATAGAAATAACTGCAACTATAACTCCGACCATACTGGTCTGCTGAATGTTCGTTAATAATCTGCTCTTTTCTGCATTGGCATAATCAGCCATCTTGGTGGCTGTCTCTCTCACTTCATTATTCATCTCGCTTTTCCTCTCACCTTCAATTATTTCCCTGACATCCACGTCATAGAAATCCGCGATTTCTACAAGTAATGAAATATCAGGAAGGTTTCTTCCGGTCTCCCATCTTGAAACAGATCTGGTACTTACATTAAATTCTGTGGCCAGCTGTTCCTGGGTCAACTGTTTTTCATGTCTTAAGCTTTTTAGAAATTCACCTGTCTTTTGTTGATCCAATATTGACCTCCTTCGTTTGTCTATGCTTTAAGTGTAAAAAATGTATCCGGAAAGTACCACGACACAAAGCGAGAAATGCCGTATTTACGCACCGGACACGTTATGTCTAGCTATACTATAAAGGTTTTGATCCTATAAAAAAAGCCCTAAAACTGTGAAGATTTAATGGACAGAACATGATAAAATCTATGTACAGGTATAACTTATTTTTTCGGGGGATTATATTATGGGAGAGAATCAAAAACACAGCTATGGTTTGGGGTCAAGAATACTCTATGGCATGGCGGAATTCTATGGCGGAGGAGCCTTCGTCATCATCAACACTTTCTTTATTGTTTTTCTTACTACAGCAATCGGAATGCCAGCGGCACTTGCTGGAACTATTCCTCTTGTAGGTAAGATCTGGGATGCAATTTCTGATCCGATCATGGGTAACATTACAGACCGTACCAAATCCAAATTTGGATCAAAAAGATTTTATATCTTAATTGGTGGTATCGTGTCATCTGCAACCTTTATCACCATGTGGCTTAGCATTAAATCACAGTCCATGGCAATGCTTTATGTATTTTACCTGTTCATGTATTGCCTCTTCTCTACAGGATTCACAATCCTGATGGTACCTTACAATGGACTGTTGCCAGATATGATAGACAGCTATGCTATGCGTTCCAAGTTTTCCAGCATTCGTATGATCTGGTCTACACTTGGATCAATGGTATGCGGCCTGGTGCCAACACTTATTATCAAGACACCGACAGATAAGCGTGCTTACCTTCAGTGCGCAGTTCTTTTCGGAATACTATTTCTCATTACTTCAATGGTTACCTTCTTTGGAACATGGGAAAAGCAAAAAGAACCAGTAAAATCCAGCTTGTCAGAGAGCTTTCCACAGGCTGTTAGTGTATTTAAGAGTCACTCATTTAGAATGTTCCTGGGACTGTATCTGTTCGGACAGTGTGGAATGGACTTTGTGTCAGGAATGGCAGTTTACTATGTTAAGGAAGTTCTAAATGGCTATGAAAACGGCTATTTCACATATCTTATGGCAGTGCTGTTGCTGTCACAGCTCGTAGGTATGGTGGTATTTGCGCCAATTATGAGTAGTACTTCTAAGAGAACAACCATACTTATCGGTGCACCAATTAGACTCCTTGGTACATTAGGTCTTTTATTCTTCTCTTATGAAGGTGCTAACCTGATTCCAATCCTTGTAATGACTGCATTTATTGGATTTGGTAATGCAGGTACTCTTTCAGCAATCTTTGCCGCAATGGCTGATATGGCTGAGGTTGACGAGCTTATCACCTCTATTCACAGACCAGGAATAGTATCCGGAATGGCAACCTTTGCAAGAAAAATCTCATCAGGTTTGTCTGCAGCTGCGATAGGATTTCTTTTATCTGCTGTTGGTTATGACTCAGTTCTTGCTAATCAGGAGATTCGCCAGTCAGCAGCCACTCAGCGAGGCATTGCCCTTGTTTATATCATTGTTCCAGCCATTCTCATAACAGGACTTATTATTGTGGGAATCATCTTCCCTATTACTGCTAAAGAATTTGCTGTAATCCAGAAAGAGATTGCCAGAAGAAAGGGCGAAGATACCTCAAAGACCACACAGGAAGACATCGCAATCTGCGAGAAAGTTACTGGCCTTTCCTATGACCAGCTGTGGAATAAGAAAAATGCTACACTTAGTAAGAATAAATAATATAGAACTATAAAAAGAAATCAGTCTATATCAGAAAGGATATGCAATGAATTCACCACTTATTTGGGCTCACAGAGGAGCCAGCGGATATGCACCAGAAAACACACTTCCAGCCTTTAAGCTTGCTGCAGACATGGGAGCAGACGGCGTAGAGCTTGATGTTCAGCTTACTAAAGATAACGTAATTGTGGTCTGCCACGATGAACGCATTGACAGAACCAGTAATGGCGCTGGATTCATCAGAGACTATACGTTAAAAGAGCTAAAGGAATTCGATTTTAGTAATGGCAACGGAGCCTTTGAAGGCACAAAGATACCTACTATGGAAGAAGTCTTTGACCTTCTTGAGCCTACAGGACTTACCATCAACATCGAACTTAAGACAGGAGAATACTTCTACCCAGGCCTTGAGGAGGCTATTGTGGACCTAACCAGGAAGAAGGGCTGGATGGACAGAGTTATCTTCTCTTCCTTTAACCACTACTCCATCATTAAGATAAAAGAGCTAGCCCCTGAAGCTAAGGTTGGATTCTTATATGCTGATGGAACCCTGAACATGCCAGGATATGCTGCAGAGAATCAGGTTGATGCCCTGCATCCTGCATTTTATAACCTTCAGTACCCAGATTATATGGCTGATTGCAACATGTTCGACATTGACGTAAACGTATGGACAGTTAATTCTGAGAAGGACCTGCTTACCTGCAGAGATATGGGTGTAAACGCAGTTATAACCAATTATCCTAAGAAGGCAATTGAGATTTATTCACGATAAAAAGAAATAGAAATCGGGGAAACTTATGACAGATATAATTAAATTCCTGGGAGAGGATGAATTCCTCTCCGTAATGGATACAGAAAATAGAAAATGGCGCAAATCAGAAGTGGTTCGCGGTAGTTTATCAAGCTTTGATGGTACCAAGCTAAGCTACTACGTAGTTACTCCTGAAAATCCAAAGGCCAGCATAACCATCGTTCACGGCATGGGTGAATTCTTTGGTAAGTACCATGAATATATCTGGTATTTATATCAGGCGGGTTACAAGGTCTTTTTCATGGAGCAAAGGGGCCACGGATATTCTGAGGGTAAGTGCAAAGAGCCAGATCTTATCTATATTGATGACTATTCTACCTACGTTGAAGACCTTAACTGTTTTGTGGAAGATGTTGTTATTCCAGAAAGCGGTGATCTTACTATGCTACTATTTGCGCACTCCATGGGCGGAGCAGTAGCCACCTACTATCTGGAAAAGCATCCAGCATTCTTCAAGGCAGCAGTACTAAGCTCTCCTATGCTTAAGATGAAAGCTGGAAACATAAATGCTTTTGCTGAATTTGCACTGAGAGCCTACGTTTTCATGTTTAGAAAAGCTAAATCTCTTGCACCAAATCAAAAGCATTTTAATCCAGAGACACCATTTGAAACCAGCAGCGCCAAATCAAAACCACGCTTCGACTATCAGCTGAACCTTCGTAAAAAGGATGATCACTATCAGATGACCGGAGCAACCTTTGGTTGGGCCCTTGCCAGTCTTAAAGTTCACAGAGATATTTTTAGACACATTGACAGAATCAAGATTCCTGTAGATATCTTCACTGCCGGCCAGGATCACCTGATAGACCCTGTTGGCTACGATATGTTTAAAGAAAAGAAGCCGGATACTAAGATCCATGAATTCCCAGAGTCCAGGCATGAAATCTTTAACGCTGACGAGACATCCAGAATTAAGTATTTCAAAGAAATCTTTGAGGTATTGGATAGCGATTCTAAGCTGTGATACAATTTGGGGCTGGAAAAAATGATTTCTCATTTTTTCACAGCCCCTTTTTATATAATATAAACCTTCTCTGTTTAATTACTTGAAATATCTATCAAGGAGACCCTGGAATGCCTTGCCATGTCTAGCCTCATCTCTTCCAATCTCATGTACTGCGTCATGGATTGCATCAAGATCAAGAGCTTTTGCCTTCTTAGCAAGATCTGCTCTTCCCTGTGTTGCGCCATATTCAGCATCAGCACGGAGTTCAAGATTCTTCTTAGTAGAATCTGTAATAACCTCACCAAGCAACTCAGCAAAATGAGCAGCGTGCTCAGCTTCTTCCCAGGCAGCCTTCTCAAAGAATGCGCCAATTTCTGGATAACCCTCTCTGATAGCTACTCTTGACATTGCAAGATACATACCAACCTCTGAGCATTCTCCATTGAACATCTCGCGAAGACCGTTCTTGATTTCTTCAGGAGCAGTACTTGCTACACCAACTACATGCTCACAAGCCCATACCTTGTCGCCTTCCTGCTTTGTGAATTTCTCTGCAGGAGCCTTACATACAGGACAAGCCTCAGGTGGCTGATCTCCCTCATGTACATAACCACAAACCTGACATACCCATTTCATAAGTCATTCTCCTTTCTGCGATGTCGCAAAGTGCTTTTAGCACTGAAAAATATGCATAGAATTGAATCTACCTACTACTGAATATACCATAAAAGTCTGATAATTATGGCGTTTTTAGAAAAAATTTATAATAACTTTCAAAAACTTTTGAAAATTTATTTCGTTTTTTGTGCTTTTCTAAGTTATACTAAATATGTAGTATTAGGAGGCTACGTCACATGAATATTGTCAGTGAAAAGATTAAAAGTTGCTATAATTCTCTGCCAACTGCTGAAAGAAATGTTGCTGATTATGTTCTCAAAAACAAAGACGATCTGTTCCAATACCCGATAAAAGAACTAGCTAATAAATCCGGAACTACACAGGCTGCCTGGACAAGATTTGCTCAGGCGATTGGTTATAATGGCCTAAAAGACCTTAAGAATGCGTACTATTCAGAGGCTAACACTTCTCTTCAGCAAGCAGATAAAGGTGGACCAAAGATTGCATTTAAGGACGTTAACGAGTATACTTCTCTACAGTCGATTGTAGATAATATATGGGCTACCAGTGTTCAGGCGATTCAGACTACATACAGATTATTTGATGCCGGAACAATTGATGAAGTAGTAAATAAGATAATAAATGCTAAGCAGATACAGGTATTTGGCGTAGGTACTGCCAGCCTTGCTGCTTACGATCTATACTGTAAGCTTTGCAGAATCCATTACAATGTTGTATTTAACCACGATCACCATATGAACATGATGACATGTTCCCAGATAGGTCCTAGTGATGTGGCTATTTTCTTCTGCGATAACTCTAAGAATAAAGAGATAATGCAGATTTTCAACATTGCAAAAGAAAAGGGTGGCACCACAGTTGCTATCACTAAGCTTGGCAACAATCCACTTACAACAGGATGTGATCACGTTTTATTTACAACATCTCCAGAGATTGATAAAAAGAGTGGAATCACAAGTTCCAGATTTGCTCAGCTCTTCATGGTAGATACGCTCTATACTGCAATTGCTAACAGGGATTACAGCAGGATACACAAGTATCTTAAGGATTCCTACGAAGTATTTAATGAAACAGGAAGGGACTAAACCGTGGAGAAAATAGCTAGTTTTACAGTTAATCATTTGGATCTTGAGCCAGGTATTTACGTATCAAGAAAGGATAAGGTTGGCGCTGAAACAATTACAACCTTTGATCTTAGAATGACAGCACCTAATAAAGAGCCTGTAATGAACACAGCAGAGGTTCATACAATGGAACACCTTGGTGCAACATTCCTTAGAAATGACGAGGAATTCAAAGACAGGACAATTTACTTTGGACCAATGGGATGCAGAACAGGATTCTACGTAGTACTTGCTGGAGACCTTTCATCAAAGGATATTGTTCCACTTATTACCAGAATGTATGAGTTCATCAGAGATTTTAAGGGCGAAGTTCCAGGTGCAAGTGCAAGAGATTGTGGTAATTATCTTGATATGAATCTTGGAATGGCTAATTTCCTTGCAAAGAGATATCTCGATAATACTCTTTATAACATTGATGACAAGCATCTTGTTTATCCAGAATGATCATTTCAATTTGCACATGTCACTATGATATGTGCAAATATTTTGCACTGAAAAGGAGTATCAGACATGAAAATTGGAATTATTGGAGCTATGGAAGTTGAGGTCGAGACTCTTAAGAGCAACATGACCATTAAGAATACAGTAAAGAAAGCTTCTATGGAATTCTTTGAAGGAACTATTGGAAATACAGAAGTAGTTGTTGTTAGAAGCGGTATCTGTAAGGTTAATGCTGGAATCTGCGTGCAGATTCTTGTTGATACTTTTGGTGTTACCCACGTTATCAATACAGGAGCAGCAGGATCTCTCGATGCCAAGATCAACATTGGAGATATAGTTCTTTCTACAGATGCATGCTATCATGATGTTGATGCAACTGTATTCGGATATAAGAAGGGTGAAGTTCCACAGCTTGGAACAGCCGCATTTACAGCAGATGCATCACTTAGAGAAAAGGCAAAGGCCGCAATTAACAAGGCCGTTCCAGATGTAGGAGTATTTGAAGGAAGAGTTTGCAGCGGAGATCAGTTTATCTGCGATAAGGCTGTAAAGGATGCTATAGTCAAGGATTTTGGGGGTATGTGTTGTGAAATGGAAGGATGCGGAATTGCTCAGGCAAGCTTCCTTAACAACGTTCCATTTCTTATTATCCGTGCTATTTCTGATAAGGCTGATGGTAGCGAAATTATGGATTATCCAGAGTTTGAAGCAAAGGCAGCCAGAGACTGTGCAGCGGCTACTCTTGAATTATTAAAGAGCTTATGAATGAAAAAGGTCTTAGTAGAAGAGATTTAAAAATATTAGCAATCATAGCAATGGTTGTTGACCACACAGCGTGGGGATTTGTTGATTTCATGTCGCCGCTTGGTCAGATAATGCACATTTTTGGGAGGCTTACTATCCCAATTATGTGCTTTTTTATTGCTGAGGGCTATCGCCACACCTCTGACCTAAAGAACTATATCTCAAGAATGGCATCCTTTGCCATAATTTCTATCCTGCCCTTCTACGTATTCTTCCATGAAGAATACGACTTTAGGCAGAATATTATTTTTGATCTGCTACTAGCTCTTTTAGCCCTTTATATTGTGGATCACAAGACACTTCCAAAGGGTACCAAGGTAATAGGCATTGCACTTTTAATATGTATCTCAATGGTAATTGGTGGCTGGGTTGTTATGCCTATCGTCTATGTTCTGGTGTTTTATTATGGAAAAGACTTTAAGGCTAAGGCTAAAGGGTTCGTGATAACCACAATTATCATGGAAGTGACCCTGATAATAACAATAATTCTCAATCAGCAGTATCATTTCTCAAAATACAACTGGACTGTTCCTGAGAGGTTATATCTTCTTGGCTTTATCCTTGCGCTTATTCCGTTGTATTTCTACAACGGTCAGCTTGGTGAAAAGAAAACTGTCTTTTCCCAGTATTTCTTTTACGCCTTCTACCCTGCGCATTTCCTGGTGCTAACTGCCATCAAGTATCTCATTGGAACACCTAATGCCCAGACTATCTACATAATGGCCCATGTGGTGGCGCTGTTTATTGCTATCATTCTGCTGGGTTATGTACTGACCATCAATCCATCAAGAGCGCAAAACGCCGTGGCATGCTTTTTGATTTTCTCTATCATGTATATTTTTGGATTCTTGCTAGAGATTACCACCAGTGAGGTTGCAGGCGTATACACAGCTACCAAATTACAGTTCTTTTCCGAGTGTCTGATTTTCTTTTTCATAACCTATAGTATGCAGGAGCTGTGCCATACAAGAATTTCGCCGATAATATATGCGGCTGAAATGATAACTTCTATCTTCATAATGTACTGCACCTTCACTTATGAGAAGAACGGCCTCATGTACAAAGCGCTGACTATTAACCATAATGCAGGGAGCTTTCCACGAATGCAGGTGGTTGAATATGGCATTGCCTTTTATATATTCGTGGCCTATAGCGCCTTTGTCTGCCTGTACTGTGTTGGAATAGGCATTAAGAGCGCAAGGTTTGCTAATAATCTCCATAAAAAGAGATTGAGATTTTTGCTATACGCAATGATAGTAATGTGGCTTCCCTACCTCATAAAGGTATTAAATATGACAAACGGCTATGAGATCCCAGCCCTTGGAATCCCATTTGCAGCTCTTTTTGTTACAATCTCTCTTGTTAAATACAGCTATCTTGATTCTATAAGTCTTGACTTTGGAAATGCGCTGAATAAGGGAAATGAAGGCGTTATTGTAGTTGATACCACCCATAGGATCCTGTACTTTAACCAGTGGGTTAAATCCATATTTGGAGATTTCCGCAAATACGACGATGCCTACTCTATTCCAAGGTTAAAAGAGATATTTGTGGAGAAACAAAAATCCATTGAGATGGACGGTCATACCTATGAAATACGAGTCGAGCCTTTGATCGAGCAAAACCATATAACAGGCCAGATCATGTGGGTTCTGGATCTTACGGAGCACTACAATTACCTTAATCAGGTTGAGGAAAGTGCTAACAGAGACTCCCTTACAGGAATCTATAATAGAAGGTGGTTTGAGGATACCGTTAACAGTATCCTATCTGAGAAGAAAAGCGGCGCATTTATCATGGTTGACCTTGATAACTTTAAACAGGTCAACGACAGATTTGGACATAATACAGGCGACGCAGCCCTGGTTTCTCTTTCAACCATCATGAAGAATGCAGAAAAGAGTGTTAAGAAATACAGAGTTTATTCAGGTCGAATCGGCGGCGATGAGTTCTGTATGTTCATTGAAGGAAATGCCGACAGGAACTGGCTGACTGAATTTGGAAAGAAACAGATAAATGCCTTCGATCAGGAGCTTATCAAGATCAACTGCGAAGGAGTAACATCAATATCTCTTGGAATAGTTGAAATAACAGATGAGAGCTATAAGTCAGGAAGACCAAGCTACGAAGACCTGTATGTCAAAGCTGATAAAGCTCTTTATGTAGCTAAGGAACACGGCAAAAAGACCGTGGAGTTCTATAAAGAATAACAAAATAAAAATAAGGCGTGAAAAGAACTATTTCCTTTCACGCCTTTTATTATTGAATCAGAAATCTAAGATTATCAGATCTCAAGGAGCTTACTAAGCTCTGCAAGAGCACCATCTGTCTCGTGAGCAAGAACCTTCTTAGCAAGAACCTTACCAAGCTGAACACCTTCCTGGTCAAAGCTGTTTACATTCCATACAAATCCCTGGAACATAACCTTGTTCTCGAAGTGAGCAAGAAGAGCACCAAGTGACTCTGGTGTAAGCTCTTCGCCGATGATAATGCTTGAAGGACGACCACCCTTGAAGTTCTTGTTAGGGTTCTCATCGTTCTTACCGCAAGCAAATGCAACGATCTGAGCTGCTACGTTAGCGCAAAGCTTCTTCTGGCTTGTGCTGTTCTCGATAACTACGTCGTTAGCAAGCTGTGAGTTCTTGAAACCAATGAACTGCATTGGGATTACGTCTGTTCCCTGGTGAAGGAGCTGGTAGAATGAGTGCTGACCATTTGTGCCTGGCTCACCAAAGATAACAGGACCAGTTACATAGTTAATAGGCTCAGCGAAGCGGTTAACGCTCTTACCGTTTGACTCCATATCAAGCTGCTGTAAGTGAGCTGGGAAACGGCTAAGTCCCTGTGAGTAAGGAAGAACTGCTGTGCTTGGGTATCCAAGAACGTTTCTCTCATATACACCGATAAGTGCATCAAGCATAGCAGGGTTCTTCATCATATCAGCGTTTGCAGAAAGCTTATCCTCTTCTGCTGCGCCGTTTAAGAATCTAGCGAATACATCAGGACCAAATGCAAGTGAAAGAACTGCTCCACCAACGCCTGATGTTGATGAATAACGACCACCGATATAGTCGTCCATATAGAAAGCTTCAATGAAATCATCGCTCTTAGCAAGAGGAGATGTCTCTGAAGTAACTGCGATCATGTGCTTAGCAGGATCAAGACCAGCCTTCTTAAGTGCATCCATTACGAATGACTGATTAGTAAGTGTCTCAAGTGTTGTACCTGACTTAGATACAAGGATAAAGATTGAATGAGCAACATCTACTGAATTAAGAACTGCAGAAGCATCATCTGGATCTACGTTAGAGATGAACTTAGCTTCCATCTTGAATGTGCCATTCTTCTTAGCCCAGTTCTCAAGAGCAAGATACATAGCTCTAGGACCAAGGTCTGATCCACCGATACCAATCTGAACTACTGTTGTGAACTTCTCGCCCTTTGCGTTTGCAATCTCACCTGAGTGAACTTTGTTAGCAAAATCAGCGATTCTGTTCTGTTCATTTATATAAAACTCGCGCTTATCAACACCGTCAGCCATTACCTTATCTCCAAGCTGACCTCTTGTAAGCTGGTGAAGAACCATACGCTTTTCACCTGTATTGATAACTTCTCCATTGTAAAGAGCTTCAAACTTCTCTGTAAGCTGAGCTTCCTTAGCAAGCTTATCAAGAGCACTAAGAATACTGTCATCAATTTCCTTAGCTGCGTAGTTGTAATTAAGACCAGCTGCCATAGGAACTGAGTACTTCTTTACTCTTTCAGCACCGCTTTCGCCAGACATAGCTTTAACTAAGTCAATCTTATTAACGTTTTTGAGCTCTTCAAATGATTTGAGAGTGTCAAGGTTATTCCAATTAATCATCCTATGATTCCTCCTATATGTGTAAAAACAAAGTGGAAAACGTATTCCGCCATCCGCAATAAAGTGTATCAAAGTTATTTTCCTATATCAAGCAAAGAACTATAAAAATTTAGCAAAAAAGTTATGTAATTGTGCAGTCTTTACCACTGTCAACACCCATCTGGTGTGGTATATTTGGTAAAAAGAACTATGAGTTTTGGAGGGACTATGAGCGCATATTTATTTGTACATTTCAAGGAAAAGTTCACCCCTGACGGAGAGCAGGTTTATTTTGGAGTCTCCAAAGACGGATTTAACTGGGAGATGGTCAACAATTCAGACCCTATTTTAGAGAGTACCTTAGGTGAAAAGGGCGTTAGAGACCACACGATCATCAGAAGAAAAGATGGCTCTTTTGTCATTCTGGCAACAGATCTGTGCATCGCCAGTAACTTCGAGCCAAAGTACCACAAGGACTGGAACACAGTAAACAGACAGGGAAGCAAATGCCTTTCCATGTGGGAATCAGAGGATCTTATCCACTGGTCAGATCAGAAGCTGATCAAGGTAGTAGATGACAACTACGGTTGTGCCTGGGCCCCAGATATTATCTACGATGAGGACGAGCAGGATTACATGGTTCACTTCTCTTCAAGATATCCTTACGATTCTCAGAACGAAATGGCTATCTACTACGTAAAGACTAAGGATTTTGTTACTTTTTCAGAGCCAAAGCTTCTTTGTAAGAAGTGTGATACCGGAATAATTGATTCCAATATCGTATACGAAGATGGCTATTACTACAGATTTACAAAGAGTGACTTCAATCCAGCCCACATCATTCTTGAAAGAGGCACTTCATTAACTGGAGAATACGAGAGAATGCCTGCCTTTGACGAGGAAATGAATAAGCTGGAGGATGGCCAGTACGAGGCGCCAACCTGCTACAAGCTTCCAGACGGCAGCTATTGTCTTATGCTTGATTTCTACGGCTGTGAAAAGGAGAAGCAGGGCTACGTTCCATTTGTGGCAAAAGATATCTCCACAGGTAGATTTGTACGCTCTGACAAGGAATTCAGCTTTCCATATGGATTTAAACATGGAACAGTTATACAAATTTCCGATAAAGAATATAATAGAATAAAGGACAACTATCCCAATAAGTAGGATTTTATGGTATACTTTAAATAAGGCTTAGGGGGTAATTATGCGATTCCGTACGAAACTCTTAATTACTTCGTTGGCAATTGTTCTAATCCCAGTTGTTTTGGCTATCGGAGCATACCTTGCAGTGGGGCGCTATCTAGCTTATCAGCAACAGGTTCCCGATGGCAGTACAATGGTTGATTATAATATGGTCTCAGATCCCAGTGGTACTTTTGCGGAGATGACCGGAGAACTTGAAAAAGAGATACTCCTTAGTAGGACCATAAGTCCGTATATTCTTGAGGATAGATCTTTTTTACAAGAAATTGACAACGAGATTTCTTCCAGATATTCCTATATTATAGTTACAAAAGGGGATGGCATTTATTATTCCGCCAGTACCGAGAAGGTTGATGCGGTTATAAATGAGCTCCCTGGATATGGCATGGGAATTCACGGAGTTTACTATACAGAGTCCAAGTTTTTGGTAAGGCAGATGGACTTTGATTTCTCCGATGGAAGCCCGGGAGTTTTGTATTTCATTTCTGGAATCAGAACAGAACTTACCACCTCCCTTGTTATTTACATGGGAATAGCAATCTTTTTGATACTTCTTTTAACCAGTGGACTTCTTACCACCTGGATAGGAAGAAGCTTCTTTAGACCAATAGATGAATTAAACGTTGCGATGCAGTACATCAAGGACGGCAATTTCGATTATATGCTTCCTACAGACGTCAAGGAAAAGGGCGAGATAGGAGCTATGTACCGCAACTATGAGGATATGAGACTAAGGCTAAAGGAATCAGCCGAGGAAAAGATCTTAAGAGAAAAGCAGAACAAAGAGCTTATTAGTAACATCTCCCACGATCTTAAAACACCTATCACAGCAATAAAGGGTTATTCACAGGGTCTTCTCGAGGGTGTCGCAGACAATCCTGAGAAGCAGATGAAATACATTAAGATCATTAACAGTAAGGCTAATGACATGAACAACCTTATCAATGAGCTTACATTGTATTCCAGCATTGATAATAACCGTATTCCATATAACTTTATCAAGTTAAACGTTGCAGATTATTTTAGAGACTGTATTGAGGAAATTGGAGCAGACCTTGAAAGTAAGTCAGTAAAGCTCAATTATTCCAACCTGACAACGCCTGACACGCAGATTGTTGCAGATCCTGAGCAGATTAAGAGGGTTATCAACAACGTGGTCAGCAACAGCGTCAAGTATCTGGAAAGAGATGACGGATCAGGGCAGATCGACATAAGGATTCTTGATGAGATCGATTCCATCCGTGTAGAGCTTGAGGACAACGGAAAAGGAATTGCTCAAAAAGATATACCTAATATTTTTGACAGATTCTATAGGACAGATGCTTCCCGAAACTCCAAGCAGGGCGGAAGCGGCATCGGACTATCCATCGTCAAAAAGATTATTGAAGATCATGGCGGATACATATGGGCTACCAGCCATGAGGGAGAAGGAACGTGCATGCACTTCGTATTGAGGAAATATGTAGAGTATGCAGATAATTCAGAAACAGTCACTGTCGAACATGTACAGAACAACTAAGAAAGGGAACAACGTGTATGAGCAGAATACTTATTGTTGAGGATGAAGAGGCTATTGCTGATCTCGAGAAGGATTATCTTGAACTTAGTGATTTTGAAGTGAAGATCGAGAACACAGGCGATGCAGGACTTCAGACGGCGCTTGCCGAGGATTTTGATCTTGTGATCCTTGATCTGATGCTCCCTGGAATGGATGGATTTGAGGTTTGTAAGCACATCAGAGAAAAGAAAGATGTGCCAATTCTTATGGTATCAGCTAAGAAGGATGATATTGATAAGATCAGAGGCCTTGGTCTTGGTGCTGACGACTATATTACTAAACCATTTAGCCCATCAGAGCTTGTTGCCAGAGTAAAGGCTCATATGGCAAGATATTCAAGACTTGTGGGTTCTGGCCATGAGAATAATGACTTTGTAGAGATCCGTGGTCTTAAGATTGATAAGACAGCAAGAAGAGTCTATGTTGATGATGAGGAAAAGAGCTTCACAACTAAGGAGTTTGATCTTCTTACCTTCCTTGCTGAGAATCCTAACCACGTATTTACAAAGGAAGAGCTTTTCCGCAAGATCTGGAACATGGATTCCATTGGCGATATCGCAACTGTAACAGTTCATATCAAAAAGATCCGTGAGAAGATCGAATACGATACTTCAAACCCTCAGTACATCGAGACTATCTGGGGCGTAGGCTATCGCTTCAAGGTTTGATATTGAACATTTGTAAATACAACAAATACTAAAAAAGAAAGCGGAGTTAGCTTTCTTTTTTATTGGAAAGATTGATGAATAAAGATTTTATTATATATGAAGACAATGACATAATCGTCTGCCACAAGAAGGCAGGAATTGCCACAGAAGGGGCCAGAGTTGGACGAACTGACCTTGTAAGTGAAGTCAGGAA
Organism: Butyrivibrio proteoclasticus P6B7; assembly: GCF_000622085.1. Classification (GTDB taxonomy): domain Bacteria; phylum Bacillota; class Clostridia; order Lachnospirales; family Lachnospiraceae; genus Butyrivibrio; species Butyrivibrio proteoclasticus_A. The sequence continues at coordinate 83,169 of NZ_JHWL01000003.1, read as the reverse complement.
CTACCTTGCGAGAAGTAATCGTTCAGAGAATGGTAAAAGAGCTGCTGCTCCTTATGTTGCCACAGTTCATAGGCTTGATCAGCCTGTTGAGGGCGTTCTTGTAATGGCTAAGACCAAAAAGGCTGCCACTGACATAGCTGCCCAGATTAAGAACAGGACTACAGATAAGTATTATTATGCCCTTTGCATGGGGATTCTTGATCAGAAGGAGGGGCATCTATCCAACCTCCTTACAAGAAGAAAAGAAGATAATACGGCAGCAGTGCTTTCTCCTGATGAAAAGAACCAGGCCATTATCAGCGAGGCTAAGAAGGCGGAACTTGATTATAAAGTCATTGCTGAAAAGGATGGTTGTTCCCTTTTGGAAATCAAGCTTGGAACCGGAAGATTCCATCAGATCAGGGTTCAGCTCTCATACCTTGGACATCCTATTCTTGGGGATTCTAAGTACGGATCAGAGGCCTCAATAGAACTGTCCAAGCAGCTTGGAATTAAGAATGTGAGCCTTATCTGCTACAGATTCGGCTTTAAACATCCTTCCACCAAAAAGAAGGTGGAATTTAAAATCACTCCTTCTAATGAGAAAATATTGGAGATGCTGGAATGCAGTATATAAGCGTGCTGTACCTGTTATTATTATGTCTTTTATTACCTCTATATATGAAGAATGGCTATGGCGAGCTTGGAGAAGCCAAGGGAGTTGCCTTTCTTATTATTGGAGGTGTTTTTGCTGTTCTTGCACTTATTCATCTGTGTGCTAAACGTAAGTTTAGAAAAGATGGCTTTTCTTATGCTGTTCTTTTTATTCTATTAGCCAACGTGGCATCGATAGCTTTTTCTGCGGATATTCAAAGAAGCTTTTGGGGACTTCCTGGTTGGAGAACAGGATTTTTAACAGTAATTATCCTGATAATATCCTGCTATTATTTCTACGGGGGAAAAATTCTCATTAATAGATATGTGGTGGCAGCAGCTTTATCTGCGCCAATGCTCTGTTTCGTTCTTGGGATATTAAATAGATTCAGCATCTATCCTATAAAGATTTATGGCCAGAATCCGTCATTTCTTTCAACTCTTGGAAATATCGACTGGTACTCTGGATTTCTGTCAGTATTTGTGCCTTTAGGGCTAGCTCTTTTTATCCATGAAAAAGAAAAATCTATAGTTATCAGGATATTGCTTGCAATCTATACTATAGCAGGGCTACTTGCCATTGTGTCTCAGGGCAGTAATGGAGCCTATCTCATAGTGGCAGGAGCATATGTTGTACTTCTGCTTAGGCTTATCGAGACCAGAGATGGATTAAAGAGCTTTCTTCTGGGATTTTCATTTCTTGGAATAGCTCTTTTGATCTTTGAAGTTATGCTTCGTTTCATGGGAAGCTCCTACAACTACGAGGATAATTACAGCCTTGTGCTTGCAAGATACCATGTTGGTCTTGTGATACTTGCTCTTATCTTCTTCTTGTACCGAGTTGTCAGATTGCTGGAGGAAATAAAGCATGAGTATAAAGAAAAACTGGTTAAGAAGGTCTGTATTATTGCCGTGACGCTGGGTGCACTGGCAGGTCTTGTACTCATAGTCGCTAATTTTACTGATGATTTTGGAAATGGAAGAGGTATTATTTACAGAATCTCTGGGGATATGTATTTATCTCTTTCAAATTGGGAGAGAGTTGTGGGAGTTGGCCAGGACTGCTTTAGTAGTTACGGATACAGCGATCCTGTTTTTAGCACTTCTCTTTTAAATGTCTTTGGCAACAATATGCTGACTAATGCCCATAGCATTGTTCTTACAGCACTGATCGAGAAGGGAATCCTGGGCGTCATAGCCTATGCCGTTTTCTTTGGTTCATTCTTTTACACATCAAAAAAGGAACACATAGACTTAATCTATGTGCTCCCTGTAGTAACGTATTTAATCTATGGAATGATCTCTTTTAACACGGTTCTTAATCTTCCATATGTCTATATCCTGATGGGATTAGGCCTTAGAGGTCAACGTCAGGAATAGGAATATCGTTATCAAGTTCGTGGAAGAAGGTTCTGGTCTTGATGATTCCATAAAGAGCTTCCTTATATTCATAAAGAAATCTCTCGTTGATGTTTTCTTTACCATACATACGAACTCGTCCCATGTAGGCATTTATTGTAGAGACATAGCGCTTATCCTGATTGAACATGTGCAGGATTTCATCTTTTCTTCTACGTGGGTGCTTGGTGGCGAACTTTCTTATATCGAGCTGCAGGTCAACTGGCAGCTCTTTTTCACGTGTTCTTACAGCATGTAAGTACTCGTCGTAAGTCTTTTCATCGATTTTCTCAAAGCGATCTGTGAATTCAAGGCAACATGCATTATCCGGTAGATGAAGTCGTACTCTGTCAGGACCGCAGACATCCTCAATCTCAGCCACAACCTGCGGAATTAATGGCTTGTTGTTGTAGTCTAGAATAATTACTTTATCTCCTTTTTTATACATAGGCCCCTCCAAGATGAATTAAGATTTTTGATCGATAAAACAAACATGTGGAACTTAGTAGCATGAAAATATTATAACATAAACCAGCCAAAAAATGGCGTAACAATCGGCTTTTTAGAACTTTTTTCACAAAAATAATAATTCCTTATTTCGTTTTAAGTAATTTTTAGGTAGCCCATTTAGAATGGCATCATCAGATAAAGAGTTGTTCAAAGAAAGCGAGTAAAAAATGGCAGGATTTAAAGATGTTTTTCAGAGAATCGAAGTGAAATATCTGTTGGATGAAACGCAATACGCTGGGCTGAGAAAGAGACTTGAAGGAATGGCAGCCGTTGACAGCTATGGCGAGACATCCATCTTAAATATATATTTTGACACCCCGGATTTTAAGCTTATCGAAAGATCCCTTGAAAAGCCGGTGTACAAGGAAAAGCTAAGGCTTCGAACCTATGGCGTCGCCAGTGACGACACTAATGCATTTATCGAGATCAAGAAGAAGTATAAAGGCGTTGTATATAAGAGAAGGATTTCAATGCCATATAAAGACGCCATAGATTACCTTGTACATGACAAAGAGCTAAATAACAAATCTCAGATCTCCCAAGAGATAGATTACTTCAAGCAGTATTACAAGGGACTTAAACCGGCAATGGCGATTTCTTATGACCGAATAGCCATGGCAGGAGTTACGGATCCAGAGCTTAGAATTACCTTCGATAAGAATATCAGATGGAGAACCAACAATCTGAGTCTTTCCATGGGTAATGTGGGAAAAGATATTCTTCTTCCCGGCCAGGTCCTGATGGAGCTTAAAATCGCGGGGGCAATGTCAATTGAACTTGCCAGAATCTTAGATGAACTTAACATCAGGCAAACTTCTTTTTCTAAGTATGGAAGAGGCTATGTTGAATATATGTATGGACAGACCAATGAAATGGCTATGAAGGGAATTGTTCCAAATAATAAAGAAGAGGATGATTCCAAGATCACACTATTTCGTAGGGCAGTTTAAAGGAGTGTTTAAGCCATATTTGGCTTGTGAAAGGAGATCACGATGACAACAGATTTAATTTTTGGCTCAATTCTGAGCAGCGGTGATATTACAGTAACATCATTTCTTGTAGCAACAATTTGTTCCCTTGTAATCGGCTTATTTATCGCCTTTATGTATACACTTAAGAATAGCTATTCAAAGAGCTACATTATTACTTTAGCTCTTTTACCAGCGGTAGTTCAGATGGTTATCATGCTGGTCAATGGTAACATCGGCGCCGGTGTCGCTGTGGCAGGTGCGTTCTCACTGGTTAGATTCCGCTCTGCACCTGGATCAGGAAAAGAGATCACAAGTATCTTCCTTGCTATGGCAGTAGGCCTTGCAACTGGAATGGGATATGTGGTCATTGCGGCAATCTTTGCAGTTATTATCACAGCAGCTAATTATATCCTTAATAACAGTTCTTTTGGAGACAGCAAGAATGAAGAGAGATCTGTTAAGATCACTATTCCAGAGGGGCTTGATTTTGAAGGGATATTCGATGACATTTTCGAGAAGTACACATCAAGGGCTGAGCTCATTGAGGTTAAGACATCGGGAATGGGTAGCCTTTACAAGCTCAACTACAGTGTGATCATGAGGGAGAAGGCTTCCACAAAGGGTATGATCGATGAGATGCGTCAGCGCAACGGAAATCTTGAGATCAGCTGCTCAAGACCAGTTGCCATGAAGAGTGAAGAGCTGTGATAAGTGGCTATGAGGACGGGTGCTAACAATGTTAGCACCCTTTTTGTTTTGCCAAGGTATTACGAGTTCTTCGTTAAGCTTTTAGGCAGTAGCTTGGGTAGTGTTACTACGAATCTTATAATCTTGTCGCCGTCTCGAAGGGCCTCTATTGAGCCGCCATGGGAGTTGGCAATTGCTCTGGCAACGGAAAGACCTATGCCGTAGCCACCAGTTTCGCGGGCTCTAGAAGAGTCTGCCCGGTAGAAACGGTCGAATAGTCTGTCTAGATTACCAGATGGAATAGAATCGCAGGTGTTTGATACTTCAAAGGTAATGTATTTGCTACTTGAAAGGATTACATGGATGCTTCCTTTTTCAGAACAATACTTTGTGGCGTTATCCAAAAGCAGCGATTCAAGCTGATTGATGGAATTTTTATCTCCAGTAATGTGGATTCCATCTTCGATGTCCATTTGATATTTTAGCTCTTTTGACGTGGCGAGAGCCTCGAAGGAGCTGGCGGTTTCCTTAATTGTCGCGCTTAGATCAAAGTCAGAAAAGACAACGTGCATTCTCTCTTCGTCCATTCTGGACAGGGTCAGAAGGTTTTTGACAAGGCCGTTCATGCGCTTTGTCTGATTTCTTATACTGTCTGTCCATTCGCTTTTTCCGGATTCCAACTCAAGGACATCTACGTTTGCGGAGATTACTGCCAGTGGAGTCTTTAGTTCATGGCCTGCGTCGGTGATAAATCTCTTTTGCTTTTCAAGGGATTCAACAACGGGAGCCACAGCCTTTCCGGAGAACAGAAAGACTAGGATGAACATGGCAACCAGGGCACACATTCCGATAAGGACAGTCTGAAGAAGGAGCGTAAGCGCGTTGAGGATAGGGGTACTCATATCAGTGAAGATCACGAGAGCAGTTCCGTTATCCCAGCCATTTATCCTATATCTGTAGTTGTGATAAAAGCCTCTGTCCTTCTTGGAAGTAGCAAGTACTTCATCTGCGTAGCTAAGGGCAGTCTCTTCAGTTACAGTGGCGGTATGTTCTATATTTACAATGGTAGTATTGCTAAGCGGATTATATTTCACCCAGAAATAGCGGGACTGAAAGGGCATCTCCGCAGACCGGATGTTGTAGAGTCTGTCCAGCTGAAATGGGTTGCTCTGCTGGTTCTTATCAGGAGGAACGTTTGGGTCAGGGCCGCCATTAAAGTCTATCATCCCTGGGAAGTTGCCATCATTATCAGACAGCATGGTTAGGAGATTATCGGCATCCGATATCATATGGTGCAGATTGGCAAGATTAATGACTCCGATCATTACTAATAGAATGACCAGAAGTGCCAGCATAGAAGTCAAAATGAATTTTTTCCTGAGTTTATTGACCATTATGATGCTCCTTATTTTTGTGTTTCAGAAATAGAATAGCCAACTCCTCTTGAAGCTCTTATTTCACAGGTTGCTTCCAGTGAAGCAAGCTTTTTCCTAAGATTTGAAATGTACACCCATACTACGTTGATGTCCGCCTCTCCATCGGCCCAGATACGGTCCATAAAGGTGTCGACAGAAACAATTCTTCCTGGGGATGTCATCAGCATCTCCATCATCTGGAATTCTCTTCCTGCCAGGCGAATCTTTTCATGGCCAGGTGTTGATAACTCATAACCGGCCCTGTCCAAAGTAAGATTTCCGCAGGAAAGGTTAGTTGGAGCAAAGTCTTCTTTCCTTCTAAGCATAGCTCTGACTCTGGCAAGGAGTTCTCCCATGTCAAAGGGCTTTGGAAGATAATCATCGGCGCCAAGATCAAGGCCCTTAATTCTGTCTTCCACCTCAGTTTTGGCAGTAAGGAAAAGAACTGGTGTGGATAGGCCCCTTTCTCTAATCTTTTTTAATACTTCGGTTCCTTCCATGCCAGGCATCATAATGTCCAGAATGATGCCGTCGTATTCGCCTGTAAGAGCATAGTCTAAGGCGTCTGTTCCGGTGTATACGGCGTCAACAGTATAGTTGCTGTGCTTTAATATCGCTACCAGTGCATTAGACAGCTCTTTTTCATCATCTGCTAATAATAATCTCATGGGCGTTCTCACCTTCCGTTTATAATACATTAATTCTACCACAGCAGCGGGTTTCAAGAGAATTAATATGTGTACAAATTATGAACAATTTCCCGCAGTTTTAGTCATTTCCAGTACATATTTATGGGATAAAATCATTTATACATAAACGTTTTGGGGTGGATGTTTTATGAAGAGAGGGAAAAGAGGATTTATTCCTATTATTGCAGTCTTGGCTATCTGCATTATTCTTAATGTGACCGCATGGAAAAGTGCGGCCTTTTCTGACTTTTATGCCAATAATATCTTTCCATATGTGACAAGTATTCTTTCAAGGATTAACAGTGTGATCCCATTTTCTGTTGGAGAATGGTTGTTGGTTGCACTTGTCCTTTTTGTGGCGTTCACGGTAACTTTCATCTTTGTTCATTCAATCTTTTTACTGTATTTCAAGATCAAGAAGCCTGCTGGCAGAGGAATGCTCAGAGCCAAGAAGGTTTTTGATAAGATTTCTGACAGTCTTTACAGGTTTACACCAGTTCTTTTGACAGCCACTATGCTCATCATGACACTTAACTGCTTCATTATCTATCACTGCTCTTCTATTAAAGAGCTTCAGGATAGCAGCGATGATTATGATCTTCAGCAGCTCGCAGATCTTAGGGATTATGTAGTAAAAAAGTGCAATTCTCTTTCTGCAAAGGTTCCACACGACGAGGATGGAAATGTTGTTTACGAGGGGGACATGGCTGCCACAGCTGTTGAGGCTATGAAGGTTCTTTCAGAAGACTTTCCAAGGCTTAGCGGATTCTACACAACTCCTAAGGCGCTGTACTTCTCAGACTTTATGTGTCAGCAGTATATGCAGGGGTATTATTTCCCATTCTCTATGGAAGCTAACTACAATGACATGATGTCTATCATGAATAAGCCATTTACCATGTGCCATGAGCTTGCCCATACAAAGGGATTTATATATGAGGACGAGGCTAATTACCTTGCGTTCCTGGCCTGCATTAATTCTGATGATGTGGTTTTCCAGTACAGTGGCTATCTTGGTGTGCTCAACTACATCAACAATGATTTCTATAATGCTGTGGAAAAAGATATCTATAATTCCCACGTTAAGATCTGTGACAGAGTTAAGTATGATAACCAGTTTGTGACCAAGGAGAATTGGATTCATATAGAAGAAAAAGCTATCATCAAAACTGCAACTGTAAAAAAGGCAGCAGCTAAATATGTAGATTCTACACTAAAGATGAACGGAGTTCTTTCAGGAAGCGTCAGCTACTGTCAGGTTGTAGGTCTGATCATGGATTATTACTATAGTGGAGTAGAAAATCCTTGTAATGCGGAATTCCTTGTTATGACACAGTGATTATTAGTGTATAATCTTCTTGTGTGACAAGGAGAATACTATGAAAAAGACAAAAACTATTATTGCATCATTAATCATGTTTCTTACAGTGGTTCTTGTAGCCTGCGGACCATCAGATGAAAAGCTTAGCGAGGCAGAGACTGCAAGAAATCTTTTAATTCAGGCCAAGGCTTCTGCAGAAGAGGTGTATCTTGATATTACCGATTCTTCAATGAAAGATCAGTTGGATGCACTGGCTGAGGAGGAAGCCAAGATCGAGGCCATGGATTTCACCAAATTAAGTGACAAAAAGATCGACGAGATTCTTCCTACTATTACTGAGCTTACAGAAAAGTATCAGAGTATGAAGACTACTCTTGATGGTACTTATCAGGCGGAAACCTCTCAGAAAGAGGAGGCTGCCAAGAATGTGGGCCTTGGAAGCTATATCATCAACAGTACAGGAATGAATATAACTGAGATCATTCTTCATGACATTACCAGAGATACCTATTCTGAGAATATCCTGGGTGATGGAGTGACATTGGAAGCTGGCTATACTCTGATGGGTATTTCCCTGGATGTATATTCTGACAGTACAGAGTGGGAATTCCAGATAAAAGATGAGAATAATACAACCTACACATTGCCATGTGAGAGCCTTTCTGGCCTTGCAGACAGTGGAGCATCCCTGGAATTTAAGTACGACAAAGCAGAAGGAACAGGTAGTGTTGTGGTCGGTGGATACACCACAAACTGATAAAAAAGTGCTCATTTTTGTGAAATGTGCACAAAATATTAAAAAAATATTAAGATAAAATGAACATCTTCATTCATGACAATTTAATTTTCACAGTATATAATCTTTCTTTGTACTGAAGCAATTGGCTTGCAATATAATTGCAAAGTATAAACAGAAGAGGAGAATTAAATATTATGAAGAAGAATATCGTAACATTACTTTCAGTTTTAACACTTTCAGCTGCAGTTCTTGCTGGTTGCGGCGAGGCAAAGGCAGACAACGCTGTTGAGGAGACATCTGTAGAGGCTTCTGTAGAAGTTTCTGTAGAGGCTGCTGACGAGGCTTCATCTGAGGATGCTGCTGTAGAGGCATCATCTGAGGACGCTGCTGCAGAGGCTTCATCTGAGGATGAGGATGCTGCTGCTGAGGCTTCATCTGAGGATGCTGCTGCTGAGGCTTCATCTGAGGACGCAGCTGCTGAGGCTTCATCAAACAACTAATTCAATTAGATTTTTACATCAAGTAGTAACTAGATAATAATCAATTGCTTTAGTCGGTACATAAAAAGGCTCACGGATTTATCCGTGGGCCTTTCTTATTGGTATTTTTTATTGTTTTGAGCAATTCTCACAATACCCTGTAAGTTCCATTTGATGTCCAGTAACTTTAAAGCCGGGAATCGACTTTGCCAGTTCATCTATAATGTCGTGCATCGGGCATGTGCTAATAGGTATCTTTTTATGACACTTAAGGCAAACAGCGTAGTGCTTGTGGGTCTCATTTCTATATTCATATACAGCATTATCTTCAGTTGTAAGAACTGTCTTAACTATTGTTCCAGCTTTTTCAAATGCTGATAAGCTTCTATATATAGTAGAAAAAGCATATCCATTATCTTTGTGCTCAGAGTTGAGCTTTTCATATATCTCTGCAGCAGATAAAGGTGTCTTGCTGTGATATAAGATCCTGAGGATATCGAGTCGTTGATGGGTCTTTTTAATGCTATCAGGAAATATATCATCAAGTTCATCATAAGAGTGAGCATGTATCTTACAAATCATAACAACCTCCCTATCAGATCGTGATGTGTAAAAGGTCTATAAGAAGTCCTGAAACAGTACCAATAACAAAGAGTAAAAGAGCTATATTGATATTCTCTTTTTTGTTATTGTTTACCCTAAATAGGATCAGAAGACCAATTCCGGCTCCAACTAACAGTCCAGACATCATAGTTCCTAAGGTTATCATGTTCTCTAAGTAAAGCTCTGTAATAATAACTGACGCAGCACAGTTTGGAATAAGACCAATAATACCTGATAATATGTGACTTGCCACAGGGTTTGTCTTAAGCAGGTTAGACAGGTTCTCTTTTCCAATGAATTCAATAACAAATCCAAGTACCATTGTCAGAATAAGAACAAAAACAAATATATGGAAAGTATGAACAAGGGCAGATTTAATAATTCCCCATACACCATGACTTTCGTCTTCGTCGCAGTGGCAGTGCTCTTTTTCACAGAGCTCGCCAATCTTTATAGGATCATTAAGGCTCTTGTTGTGGGCCTTATGATAAGCGTGAACAACAAAATCAATGATGAATCCGGCAACAATACCAATGATAGCTTTTATCAAAAGAACTTTTGCCATAGTAGCTAAAGGTACCTGTTCAGATATAAAAAGAGGAATCATCTCATCTGAGGTAGAAAGGTATATGGCAATTAAAGTTCCAAGTGTGATTACGCGGCCTGCATAAAGATTAGAGGCAGCAGCGGAGAATCCACATTGTGGGAAAACTCCAATAAGTCCGCCCCAGAGTGGGCCAAAGTATTCAGTTTTTTCTACTATCTTAGAGGAGTATTCCTGAGTCTTATGCTCTAAGAATTCCATAATAAGATAAGTAATAAATAAGAACGGAAGAATTTTAAGTGAGTCGATCAAAGCATCAATTACTACATCCAGTACCATTTCCATAATGTCTCCTTTTTGCAAATGCGAATCATTTGCATTTAAAATTTGGCAAAAAAAATATCAGTAAGCGGGTGATGGGAATCGAACCCACGTATCCAGCTTGGAAGGCTGGTGTTCTACCATTGAACTACACCCGCATGGTGCTGACAAGATTGTATTTTACTCAAGTTTCAGTGGTATGTCAAGCGCTTTTATGATAAACTACTAATGTTTGCGGAAAAACCAGAAATTGAGTATTTCTGCGATTTGACAATGCAATTTTGCGGTGCTATTATTTCCCTACTAGTTTAGTAGGAATTGAAACTAGCAGCGCTTATTGTTGTATTAGAAATCCTAATATCATTAGTCATATTGGAAAGGAATTAAATATATGTCAGAGCAGTCTTTATTACAGGTGAAGAATTTATCAGTTTCTATTGATAATGAGCTTCCTATTCTTAATAACATCAATTTGGATATCAAGCCAGGTGAGACCCATGTACTTATGGGCCCTAACGGTGCTGGTAAGTCAACTCTTGGTTTTACACTGATGGGTAATTCTCATTATTGTGTAACTGAGGGTAATATTCTTTTCGAGGGACAGGATATTACAACAGCTTCAGCAGATAAAAGAGCTAAGGCTGGTATGTTCCTTTCTTTCCAGAATCCATACGAAGTTCCAGGAATTTCACTTAGCAGTTTTATAAGAAATGCATATCATGCACAGACAGGAGCGCCAGTTAAGCTTATGGCATTCCAGAAGTCACTTAAGGCAGCCATGGAGATCCTTTCTATGGACGAGTCTTATGCAGATAGAGATCTCAATGTTGGATTCTCTGGTGGTGAGAAGAAAAAGGCAGAGATCTTACAGCTTCTTATGCTCAATCCTAAATTTGCTATTCTCGATGAGACAGACTCAGGTCTTGATGTAGACGCTGTACGTACTGTTTCTAAGGGTATCGAAGAGTATCAGAAAAAGAAGGATGGAGCTCTTTTGATCATCACACATAGCACCAAGATCTTAGAATCACTCCACGTTGATTATACACATGTACTTGTTAAAGGTAACATTGTTCATACTGGAGATGGAACTTTAGTAGATGAGATCAATGCAAACGGATTTGAGAGATTTTTATAATCAAAGATCCCTGGAGGAAAGTGACACATGAGTGAGAATAAACAGGTTGTGAATGAAATAGATCACAGCATGTATGACTTTAAAGATGTAGAGAATGAACAGGACTTCTACAGACTTAAGGAAGGTCTCTCTAAGGAGACAGTACTTAAGGTTTCTGAGGAAAAGAACGATCCTGATTGGATGAGAGATTTCAGACTTAAATGTCTTGATATCTATAACGAGATCAAAATGCCAGATTGGGGTCCAAGCATTGAAGGCCTGGATATGGACAGAATCTCCTCCTATGTTAGACATAAGTCTGACATGAAGGGCAAGTGGGAGGATGTTCCAGAGGATATTAAGAACACTTTTGAAAGACTTGGTATTCCTCAGGCTGAACGTGAGTCTTTAGCTGGTGTAGGAGCTCAGTATGATTCAGAGCTTGTTTACCATAATGTTAAAGATGAAGTGGCTGCTCAGGGCGTAATCTATACAGACCTTGAGAGTGCCCTTAGAAGCGAATATGCAGATATGATCAAGGAACACTTTATGAAGCTTGTTCCTCCTACAGATCATAAATTTGCTGCTCTTCATGGAGCAGTTTGGTCAGGCGGATCATTTGTTTATGTGCCTAAGGGAGTAAAGGTGGAAATCCCACTTCAGTCCTACTTTAGACTTAATGCTGCAGGAGCTGGTCAGTTTGAGCACACTCTCATCATTGTTGATGAAGGCGCAGATCTTCACTTTATTGAAGGATGTTCAGCCCCTAAGTATAACGTAGCCAATCTCCATGCCGGTTGCGTAGAATTATTTGTTGGAAAGAATGCAAGACTTCGTTACTCAACAATTGAGAACTGGTCTAAGAATATGTACAACCTTAACACCAAAAGAGCTGTTGTTGAGGAGAATGGAATCATGGAGTGGGTATCAGGTTCCTTCGGATCCCACACATCATACCTTTATCCTATGACTATTCTTAAGGGTGACAATTCCAAGATGGAGTTCACAGGTATCACATTTGCTGGTAAGGGCCAGAATCTTGATACTGGAGCCAAGGTTGTTCATCAGGGTAAAAAGACATCTTCTGTTATCTCCACTAAGTCTATTTCTAAGGACGGTGGTATAGGAACCTACAGAAGTAGCGTTGTTATCCAGAATAGTGCTAAGAAGGCGAAGGCATCTGTTTCCTGTGATTCACTTATGCTTGATAGTATTTCAAGAGCAGATACTATTCCTGCTATGGATATTCGTACTAACGATGCAGATGTAGGACACGAGGCTAAGATTGGTAGAATTAGCGATGAGGCAGTATTTTATTTAATGTCCCGTGGAATTTCTGAGGAAGATGCAAAGGCTATGATCGTAAGCGGCTTTGCAAATCCTGTATCTAAGGAGCTTCCACTTGAATATGCAGTAGAGATGAACAATCTTATCAAACTCGAGATGAGCGGACATTAAGAAGGAGCATGTTACATGAATAAAGATTTAAACATGAAGGTTAATGTACTGCCTGTTCTTACCTATAATTTTTTAAGACTTAATGACAGTACTATATTAGCTTCAGATATCAGAATAGATTCTTTTGAGTCACCAAAGCTTAATGTTGTTCCAGCCGGAGTAACTGTAGAAAGTAGCGTTGATTTCGAAAAGGCTGGAGAAGTATTTAGAGCCTACAAAGAAAGAATCCAGGTAACCACTGGAGTTCCTGGAGATCCAAATGGTGATACATCCTATAGAGATAAGGATCAGGTCCTCAGAACTGGAATGGGCATAGATGTGGATGAGTTTATGACAGAGGTTTCTGCCAAGGCTGATATCTACACAGTGGATGAAGGCGTTAAGGTTTCAGAGCCTTTGGTTCTTCACTATGACCTTAAGGATGGAGATGGAAATGTCTCTGCCCAGGTAATTCATGCTAAGAAGAATTCAGAGATCACACTTATCATGGACTACAACTCAGATAAGGATGCGTCAGGTTTTCTTGGAATCAGTACAAGAATTCTTGCTGAGGAAGGTGCTAAGGTCAACATCGTAAAATCACAGCTTCTTGGTAACGGATTTTTACATTTTGACGATATGGGTGGTGCCTGCTTTGAAAAGGGTGCTATCAATGTAATTGCAGTTGAACTTGGTGCTTATAAAGCATGGAATGGCTGTTATATTAACCTTTCTGAAAAGGAAGCAGATTTTAACAGCAATATTGCATATCTTTCAAGAGATGATCACGAGCTTGATATTAACTATGTGGCTGATCATAGAGGAAAGAAGACTAATGCACTTATGCAGTTTAAGGGTGTTTTGATGGGAGAAGCCAAAAAGACACTTAGATTTACCATTGATTTTAAAAATGGAAGTTCTGGATCTGCTGGAGATGAGCAGGAGGACACACTTCTTCTTAGTGATAATGTTGTTAATCGTACTATGCCAGTCATTCTTTGTCAGGAAGAAGACGTAGATGGAAGACACGGAGCAACTATTGGACAGCTTGGGGAAGATCTTCTTTTCTACATGCAGACAAGAGGAATTGACGAGGAAGAGGCAAAGCGCATCATGATCAAGGCAAGACTTGAGAGCGTTGCCAGAATGATTCCTGATCCTGAGCTTATGCAGAAGGTAATTTATTTTATTCAGGGCATAGTATAATTTGCGCTAGAAGGAGATTTAATGGCTACTATAGACGAGATTCGCAAGGATTTTGAAATAATAAATGCCGGCGAGTATGTATATTTTGACAATGCGGCAACATCTCAGAGACCAAGACAGGTCCTTGAGGCAGTTTCCTCTTTTTATAAAACAACAAATGCTAACCCGCTTCGTGGTCTGTATGACTGGAGCATGGGAGCAACAGAAGAATATGAGAATGCCAGAAAAGCTGTTGCTGCGTTTATTGGAAATGTAAAGCCTGAGGAGATTATTTTTACCAGAAATACAACAGAATCCCTTAACCTTGTGGCTTATAGTTACGGAATGGATAATGTAAATGAGGGAGATGAGATTGTCGTTACTGTTATGGAGCACCACAGCAATTTGCTTCCATGGCAGATGGTAGCCAAAAAGAAAAAAGCTAAGCTTGTTTTCTTAGAGCCAGACGAAGAGGGCTTTATCTCAAAGGATGAGTATACTTCAAAGATCACAGATAAGGCAAAAATTGTTGCTGTAGGACACGTATCTAACGTAATGGGTGTAACAAACCCTGTTAAGGAAATCGCTGAATATGCTCACGAAAAGGGCGCTATCGTCGTTGTTGATGGCGCTCAGTCAACTCCACATATGGAAGTTAATGTCAAAGATCTTGGTGCAGATTTCTTTGCTTTTTCTGGACACAAGATGCTGGCACCTATGGGAATTGGCGCACTGTATGGCAGACTAGAACTACTTGAAAATATGCAGCCATTTCTTACTGGTGGAGAGATGATCGAGTATGTCACAAGAGAAGATGCGACATACGCTGAGCTTCCACATAAGTTCGAGGCTGGAACAGTAAATGCTGGTGATGCAGTAGGTCTTAAGGCAGCTATTGATTATATTCAGAATATTGGCTTTGATTTTATTAAAGAGAGAGAAGAAAAGCTCACCACTCTTTTGATGGAAGGTCTTGCTAAAATGCCATATATCAAAGTATATGGACCAAAGGATCCCAAGAAGCACTGTGGTATTGTTACATTTACAATGGATGGAGTTCACCCACATGATATGTCATCTGTACTAAATGATGATAAAATATGTATTAGGGCAGGACATCATTGTGCACAGCCACTGATGCAGTTTATTGGTGCTGGTTCAACGGCAAGGGCCAGTGTCTACTTCTACAACACTGAAGAGGAAGTAGAGAGATTTTTGGACAAGCTTTCAAAGGTAAGAGAGGTTATGGGCTATGGAGCTTAAACAGTTATATCGTGAAATTGTAAATGAACACAATTTACATCCAGTTCACAAGAAGGTTATGGAGAATCCTGATCTGGTACTCCGCGGAGTTAATCCAAGTTGTGGTGATGATATTACCCTTTCTCTTAAGATTGAGAACGGAGTAATCACAGATGCATCATACGATGGAAGCGGATGCGCTATTTCACAGGCATCTGTTGATATGATGGCAGATCAGATTATTGGTAAGAACAAAGAAGAAGCAATTAAGCTTGCTGGAACATTCATGGGAATGATCAAGGGCGAGATTACCGATGAAGAGAGTCTTGAGGCTCTTGATGAGGCAGCAGCACTCCAGGATGTGGCTCATATGCCTGCGCGAGTTAAATGTGCTGTTCTTGGTTGGCATACAATGCAGGAGATGCTTGAGCACCCTGAGAAGGCTACAGGGGATAAATAATAAATTCTTTGTGGATAAATATCTGAAAAATGAAACGCTCGGTGGATAACTTTCCACCGAGTTTTTTGCATAAGAATTGGAGATGCCATTGAATATAGAACTAATACGCAGCAAAAGAAGAACATTAGCAATAGAAGTGACCAAGGATTTAAGGGTCATAGTAAGAGCTCCATTAAGAATGCCAGAAAAGGAAATCAATAAGTTTCTTGGGGAAAAGTCCGACTGGATAACAAGAAGCCTTAAAAAGATGCAGGAAAGACAAAATAACAGCGCTCAGAAACAAGAGTTTAATGAACTGGATATCAAGGTTTTTGTGGATAAGGCAAAAAGGATATTACCGCCTAAGGTAGATCGTTTTTCAAAGGAAATAGGTGTTAACTACGGAAGAATAACCATTAGAATACAAAAGAGCAGATGGGGAAGCTGTTCTTCTAAGGGAAACCTTAACTTTAACTGTCTGCTTATGAATGCTCCGGAGGAGATAATTGATTATGTGGTTGTCCATGAGCTTTGTCATAGAAAAGAGATGAACCATTCTGAAAGGTTCTGGGCTGAAGTGGAAAAGGTGATCCCTGATTATAAAGAGAGAAGAAAATGGCTACGGGATCATGAGAATGAGCTGATGATGAAGTAAGTGGGTGGTGAAGAAATTGATCCATGCCGACAGACTCGGAACAGCTCCGCTTGTGCATGGCTCAATTTACACACAAAAAAAGTACCATCCCCATAGGATATACCTACGAAAACAGTACTCGGCGTGCGCTGCCAGGGTCTCGAACCCTGGACAACCTGATTAAGAGTCAGGTGCTCTACCAACTGAGCTAGCAGCGCATTTACAATATTCAGTGGGCGTTTCTTTCGTGCCCGTGTCTTAACGACAAGTGATATATTACTACGTCAAAAAGAGAAATGCAAGCTTTTTTTTGAAAAAAATTAAAAAAATTTTAGAATTCAGTGTTTATGCGGTTTTCACGAGTATTTTTTTATGTTATTCTTTATTGGTCGGAATACTTTTTTGAGTTTTTGGAGTAAAAAATGATTTTTGATACACATGCTCATTATGATGATGAGCAATTTGACGCAGATAGAGAAGCTCTTTTATCACAGATGAAAGAGAATGGCATCGAGAGAATTGCCGATATTGGAGCAAGCATGGCTTCAAGTAAGGAAGCTCTTTTGCTTTCAGAGAAATACGATTTTATTTATGCTGTCGTTGGCGTTCATCCAAGTGAGGTTGAGGAACTTAATGATGATAAGCTCGAAGAACTGCGCATTATGAGTAGAAAACCAAAGTGCGTAGCCATCGGAGAGATTGGTCTAGATTATCATTGGCCTGAGCCATCTAGAGAGCTTCAGCAGCATTGGTTTTCTAGACAGCTCAGTCTTGCAAGAGAAGAACATAAGCCAGTAGTGATTCATTCAAGAGAAGCGGCAGAAGATACCCTTCGCATCATGAAAGAGCAAAAGGCAGAGGAAATAGGCGGCGTTGTTCACTGCTTTTCATATTCCAAGGAAATAGCAAGAATATGCGCAGACATGGGCTTTTACATTGGAGTAGGCGGTGTTATTACCTTCAAAAATGGTAAAAAGCTAAAGGAAACAGTCGCAGATCTTCCCCTTGATAAGATCCTTCTTGAGACAGATTGTCCTTATCTTGCGCCAGAGCCTTATAGAGGAAAAAGAAATAGCTCTTTATTCTTACCCTATGTGGTAGAGGCTATTGCAGATATCAAGGGCATTTCTAAAGAGGAAGTCATGGACGTGACTTATAATAACGCATTAAGGTTTTATGGATTATAAAGGAGATATGCTATGGCATATTTAGGAAACAGTGCCCGTACCAAAGAGGTACTTGCCAAGTTTAATATGAGCGCCAAGAAGAAGTTTGGCCAGAACTTTCTTATAGATTCAAATGTTCTTGCGGGAATAGTTGAGGCTTCAAAGGTCACTGACAATGACTGTGTCCTTGAGATTGGACCAGGAATTGGAAGTCTTACACAGTATCTTGCAGAAAGTGCCAAGAGAGTAATAGCTGTGGAAATAGACAGATCTCTTTTGCCTGTTCTTGATCACACCCTCTCGGACTATAACAATGTGACAATCATAAATGAAGATATCCTTAAAGTGGATATTGGAGAGATTGTAGCTAAGTACAATGACAACAAGCCTATAAAGGTAGTAGCTAATCTTCCTTACTACATCACAACTCCAATCATCATGAAGCTATTTGAAAGTGGAGCGCCTATCGAGAGCGTGACTGTAATGGTTCAGAAGGAAGTGGCTGACAGAATGGTCATGGGACCTGGAAATAAGGATTATGGTTCATTGTCACTGGCTGTTGGTTTCTACGCTAAGGCAGAGGCTGTGATGGATGTTCCTCCAAGCAGCTTTATTCCTCAGCCCAATGTTGGTTCTGCTGTGGTAAGGCTTGAGCGATATGAAGAAAGACCTGTAGAAGTACAGGATGATAAATATATGTTTGAAATCATCAGGACTGCATTTAATCAAAGGAGAAAGACTTTGTCTAATTCTCTTGCAAACAACCCGGCATTAAAGGTGTCCAGACAACAAGTTGTTGATGCGCTGCTTGAAATGGGACTTGATGAAAAAGTAAGGGGCGAAGTGCTTAGTCTTGAGCAGTTTGCAGCCCTTTCAGATATTTTACAAAGGTAAGGTGCTATGTTAAACTAAACACTAGATATAGTAGTAAAGCACCAAAGAGGTGGGGATTTTGGATAAAGTCGAATACAGAATTCGAGCCGATGAAATTAAGGCTTTGATTGGGGAAGGCAGATTTGCCGAAGCAGTTAAAATTGCTGATACAATCGACTGGAAACGTGTTAAAAACGTTACCATGTTGTGTAAAATAAGTGACCTGTACAAGATAAATAGACGATATGAGGAAAGTAGAGATGTTCTGCTTATGGCCTATGACAGACATCCCACAGGAAGAGCAATCGTCTATTCTCTTTGTGAACTTGCAATTAAAATGGGCGAGTTCGTACAGGCTGTCGAGTATTATAAAGAATTCGTAAGAATCGCCCCAAGAGATACGGGCAGATACATCTTGCAGTATAAGCTCTACGAAGCACAGGAAGTAAGTCTTGAAGAGCGAATAGCTGTCCTTGAAGAACTCAAAAAACACGATTATACAGAAAGATGGGCATATGAGCTGGCATACCTTTATCATAGGGTAGGCCTTACTACTGAGTGCATTGAAGAATGTGATGAAATGTTCCTTTGGTTTGGGGACGGAAGATATGTCATGAAGGCATTGGAGCTTAAGGCTCTTCATGAACCACTTTCTCCAGAGCAGCAGGATAGATATGTCCGCTATAAAGAGAATCACGGTGGATTCGTTTCAGCAAGCCAGCAGCCGGTTCAGGAAGAACAAGAACCTGCACAAGAGGCAGAGGAAACTCTGGTAGTTGAGGATTTAGATGCTCCAGTAGAGCCTAAGCAGCCTACAAAAGAGATGCCTCCTATCACAGATGAAGTGATCAGAGAATACAATATGACCAGAGATACTGCCAAGGCAGCGCCTGTGTCAGAAGAGCCTGTATATCAGGAACCAGTTTATCAGGAGCCTGTTTACGAAGAACAGACATATGAAGAGCCAGTCCCAGAGGATCCTGTTTATGAGGATACCTATGTTGGCGATGGTATGAGAGAGATTGGAGCAGTAACAGGTGATGTGACTGCAGATTCAGAGCCAGAGGCTTCAGAGGACAATATTGTTTATCCTCATATAAGTGAGATCAAGGAACCATCAGTAGATGTCAGCGCGTTTAACACCATGAACCTTCAGGAGGCGCTCGCAGAGGGCCTTAAAGAGGTTATTGGAGATGACGACACCCAGCCTGAGCTTGGCATTGATATTAAATATGGCGGAAATGGGCCAATTCTTGGATCCCAGACTGGTGTGGTCTATGAGAATAAGCCTCTTGAGGATGAAGTGCCTGGAGCAGTCATTCATCCAAACGCCAACTATCAGATGCCAACCCACTTTGAGAAGATCCTTTCTCAGGAATACGACGGACAGATCAGTATGGCAGTTGAGACTGAGCCAGAGGTTGAGAAGCAGATCACTGGACAGATCAGCATTGCTGATTATATGAACAACTGGGAACAGTTTAAAAAGGACCAGCAGCAGAAGCAGCTTGAAAGAGTTAAGAAGAGAGTTGCTGATGAGACAGGCAACATGTTTGCTGATTATGATCAGCAGCGTAAGGAAGGTCTTCAGGAAAAGATCGAGAAGTCTATCTCTGACGCTCTTAAGAAGGAAAGACATGACAAGGCTTCTGGAAGAGGAGACTGGTCTGTTAAGAGTGATGATGTAATCGCTGCAGCAGTGGATGAGACCATAGAAAGAGAAGGACTTATCCCAATGGAAGAGATTCCAGATGATGACATGGACGATGACATCACTCTTGAAACCGCAGAAACAGAGGCAGCAGTAGAAGAGACTGAATCTGAAGAAAAGGCAGCAGAATCAGAAGAGTCAGTAGATACTCCTGTAGAAGATGTTGAAGATGCAGAGGATACAGAAGAAGTAACCGAAGCATCAGAAGATACAGAAGAAAGCGAAGACTCTGTGGAGCCTACAGATAATTCAGAGCCTGAGACTCCAGAGGACGAAGAGGCGGAAGAATCTGAGGATCAGGGTGACGTAGAGGAATCCGATTCAGAAAAGGCAGAAGACTTAGAGAAGGCAGAGGATTCAGATACAGAAGAAGCAGAGGAATCCGCTAAGCCAGAAGAGCCTGCTAAAGCTAAGAAAGAGAATAAAGAAAAACAGCCGCATCACATTGGCAACAGAGAGCTCGAGGAACGAGTTAGAACAATGACTCCTGAGGAGAAAGAGCTCTTTGGACCATATATTCATCATAAGAAATCAAGAAGACAGATCATCAATGCCATAGACAATATGAGCATGGATGCCTTCAGTGGCAACGCAATTGTAACCGGTGAAGAGGGGGCAGGAACAGTTAACCTTGCCAAGGGACTTATTAAGGCTATGCAGGTTTCAGATTCCAACTTCAGCGGAAAGGTTGCCAAGATAACAGCTAATACTCTGAACAAGAAGAGTACTGCCAGCATCTTTGAGAAGCTTGCAAATGGTGCTCTTATCATCCAGAGAGCAGCTGACCTTGAGGCAGAGACAGTAAGCGAGCTTATCAAGATTCTTCAGGAAGAGAATAAGGGCCTTATCATCGTTATGGAAGACACCAAGGAAGATATGGACAAATTCCTTGATAAGAACCCATCTCTTAAGCAGAGTTTTAACGTAAGAGTAGATATTGAAGCCCTTGATGATGATTCCCTTGTGGCATATGCCAAGCAGTATGCTCTTGAGAGAGAGTACACCATCGACAACCTGGGAATTCTGGCGCTTCATACAAGAATTGCAGATAGACAGACCTTGGATCATGAAGTTACAGTTTCAGAAGTAAAAGACATTGTAGACGATGCCATCTACTACGCTGAAAAGAGAACTATCGGACATTTCATGGATGTGATAGTCAACAAGCGTTATGATGAGAACGATATGATCATTCTTAGAGAAAAAGATTTCATGCACTAATCATAGAAAGCATCGAGGGGGGCTAAAATGAGCGAAAAGGTATTTATATCTGAAGCAGATGAATATCTATTTGGACAGGGAACACATTACGACATCTATGATAAGTTAGGAGCGCACCCATCAGAAGAGAAGGGTAAAAAAGGTTATTTCTTCGCAGTTTGGGCGCCAAATGCTGCTGACGTGCATGTCGTTGGCTCTTTTAACGGATGGGACGAATATGCTCATCAGATGAAAAGAACTAAGACTGGAAATATATGGACAATCTTCATTCCAGGAGTAGGAATTGGAGAGTTGTACAAATTTCTTATTACAACACAGGATGGAAGAAAGCTGTATAAAGCTGATCCATATGCGAATTTTGCAGAGCTAAGACCTGGAAATGCGTCAAGAACCACTGACCTTAGCGGCTTTAAGTGGTCTGACTCCAAGTGGTACGAGAATTTTAAGGGAAAAGACATAAATAGAATGCCAATCGCAATCTATGAATGTCACATCGGTTCCTGGATGAAGCATCCAGATGGAACAGAAGACGGATTCTATACCTACAGACAGTTTGCAGATAGAATTGTTGAATATTTAAAAGAGATGAAGTATACCCACATTGAGCTTATTGGTATTGCGGAGCATCCCTTCGATGGCTCATGGGGATATCAGGTAACTGGCTACTACGCACCTACATCAAGATACGGCGAGCCATCAGACTTTATGTATCTTGTTAATAAGCTTCACAGGAACAATATCGGTATCATCCTTGACTGGGTTCCAGCCCATTTCTGTCCTGACGAATTCGGTCTTGCATGTTTTGATGGACAGTGCATCTACGAAGATCCAGACCCAAGAAAAGGAGAGCATCCTGACTGGGGAACCAAGATCTTTAACCTTGGAAAGCCAGAGGTTAAGAACTTCCTCATTGCCAATGCCCTTTATTGGATCAGGAAATTCCATATCGATGGTCTTAGAGTTGATGCTGTGGCTTCAATGCTATACCTTGACTATGGTAAAAAGGATGGACAGTGGGTTCCTAATAAGTATGGTGGACATGAGAACCTTGATGCTATAGAGTTCTTCAAGCACTTTAACAGTGTTGTCAGAGGCACATATCCTGAATTCCTTACAATTGCTGAGGAATCAACAGCATGGCCTAAGGTTACAGCAAGGCCAGAAGATGATGGTCTTGGATTTGCCTTTAAGTGGAACATGGGATGGATGCATGATTTCTGTGAATACATGAAACTGGATCCATACTTTAGACAGGGCGCTCATTATATGATGACCTTTGCCATGAGCTATAACAGCGCTGAGAAGTACATTCTTCCGCTGTCCCATGACGAAGTTGTTCATCTTAAGTGCTCAATGGTTGAGAAGATGCCTGGCTATCAGGTTGATAAATATGCCAACCTCCGTGTGGGCTACACTTACATGTTTGGCCACTCTGGCAAGAAGCTTCTCTTTATGGGACAGGACTTTGGCCAGGAGCGTGAGTGGAGTGAGAAAAGAGAGCTTGACTGGTTCCTTCTTGGCAACGACCTCAACAGAGGAATGAAGGATTACGTTGGTAAGCTCCTTGAGATCTACAGGAAGTATCCAGCTCTTTACGAAGTAGATGATGACTGGGGCGGATTCGAATGGATCAATCCAGATGATAAGGATAGAAGCATCTACAGCTTCTACAGAAGAGCCATAAATGGAAAAGACAATATTCTTTTCGTGCTTAACATGACTCCTATGGAGAGAAAGGGCTTTATGGTAGGTGTTCCATTTGCAGGAACCTACACACATATCCTGGATTCTCAGAAAGAGTGCTATGGCGGAATGGGTAGCAACATTCCGGACAAGATAAAGGCTGTGGAAGGGCTTTGCGACTATAAGGATTACAGTATTACCTTTGATCTGCCTCCTTACGGCGCTGAAGTTTTTGTATTCCAACAGGACAAAAAAATAACAAAGAAACGAACTTAAGATTTTGGGAGCGCAAGCCGAAATAGAAGGTGATGGATAATATGTCCATCACCTTTTTGTGTAGGTTAAATAAACTAAATGAGGCGTATATGAATATAACATTTCAGAACGTTTCAGATCAGAAAACCGGTGGTTTACCAGTCGGCACGGAAGTTGAAAGGTCTAACATAGGCAGCAGACCAGTAGATACTAAGAAAGCAGCCTATCAGGTTGATCTGAAAACCAGCATTTTTAGTAACGAAGCTTATGCGCAGCATACCAGATCCGCTGAAGATATCAGTGATTTGGCACAAGACACGGACGTTAAATGGCAGCATAATTATATGGCACTTTTATCAAATACACTCTCTGAGGAAGACTATGCCAAGGCAGCAGAGGATGGATTTGATCTTAAGGACCTTAATGATAAAGAAACAGTCACCATTCTTGATAAGATCAAGAGTGTTCTACTTATGTCCGGTAAGGAGATTACTGGATATAATGACGATATTTCTACTGACAAACTCAGCAAGATTGTTGGGAGTCAGTCCTTTGCAAATGCCCTTAAACAAAGCTTCAAAGAAAACGACATACCTCTGACGCCAGATAATGCCAAGTCTGCTAAGCAGGCCTATGAGCAGATCTCTGAAATATCAGAGCTTTCAGACGATGCAGTTAAGTACATGGTCCTTAATTCCATGTCTCCAACCATCGAAAATGTGTATCTTGCATCCCACAGCACCAATGGCGTTTCTGTAAATGGCAGAGGCTACTATGCTCAGGACGCAGGAGGATATTATGCCCAGAAGGCAGATAGTTTCGATTGGGAGCAGCTTTCCTCTCAGATAGAGAAGGTTGTTGAAGAGGCTGGACTTGACGTGACTGATGAAAGCGTCAAGGGAGAGGCCAAATGGATTGTTGAACAGGGAATTCCCCTTAATCCTGATAACCTGGTTCAATTAGATCAGATAAAAGAGATTTCTTTTCCTATATCAGAAGAACTGGCCGCAAAGGCAATAAGTGCAGCCATAGCAGATGGTAAGAAGCCGGTTATGGCAAACCTTTCAGATCCATCTTCAAACAGCACCAAGGCAAAAGAGATCCTTGAGCAAACAAGGCAGATAAGTGACGAAAACATCAAATCCGTTATAGCTTCAGAAAAAGAGCTAAACCTTCATAATCTCTTTTCCGCAGGCGCAGATAAAGATGTACCAAGCAGTGACCCTAAATTCTTAGAAGCAAGACTGCAGCTTGAAGAAGTTCGTCTAAGAATGACATTTGAAGCAAATAAGCAGCTTCTTAACAGCGGCTTTTCTATCGATACAGCGCCAATGCAGGAGCTTATCGATGCCCTTAAAGCACAGCTAGCAAGTGAATCAATAGAAGCAACCTCATCTGTCTTTGAAATGACAGTTTCAAGAGCCTCTACAATCGCCAAAGGTCCAGCTGATGTAATTGGATCAATGGCTTCAAGGCTTGCAACTGCCACCCTTACAGACATTAGCGTAGAATCAACACTTATCGCATCCCGCTATAAAAAAGCAGGCGAGAGCTATGAAGCGCTGATGACAGCCCCTCGTAAAGATCTTGGTGACAGGATCGAGAAGGCCTTCCAGAATGTTGATGACATATTAGAAGATCTTGAGCTTGAGGCAAATGATGACAACAGGCGAGCTGTCAGGATCCTTGGCTACAACAAACTGGAGATCAATCAGAAAGCCATAGAAGAAGTAAAGGGATGGGATCAGCTTGTAAGAGCTACAGTTGAAAGACTTAAACCTGGCGCAGTAATGGATCTTATTAAAGAGGGAAAGAATCCTCTTGGAATGACCATTGAACAACTAAGCCAGAGCCTTGATGAGCACCTGAATCAGGGAAATGATGGCGATGGTCAGGGTAAAGATAAGTCCAGAGAAAAGTATTCCAAGTTCCTCTATAAGCTTGAGAAAAAAGGCGATATCACAGAGGAAGAGAAGCAGTCATTCATTGGAATATACAGGCTTTTTAATACCATCAAAAAAGATGATTACAAAGCCATTGGTTCAGTCCTTAAGACCGGCCAGGAGATGAATATTAAGAATCTCCTGGAGGCAACAAGATCCTTTAAGAAATCCCAAAGAGGAATGGACTATGTAGTAGATGATGATTTCGGTGGGCTTTCCACCAGATCAAGAAGCCTTGGATTAAAAATTGATGAACAAATCAATTTAGCATTCAGATTTTATAGCGCCAAGGCCGATATAATATATGAGAATCTTGAGCCCGAAAAATTACAGGCTGCAAACCCGACAGAGAATACTCTTTTAACAGAACTTGCCGATAGGCTTGTGGAAACAGAATCCGATAAGGATCTGGATAAGCAGTACTATGCTGAGCAGGCAAGACATATAAGAGAGACCCTGTCAGGGAAAGAGGCTACTGGTGCGCTGGATGAAATGACAACACTCGATGTGGAAGTGACATTTAGCAATCTGGAGGCCATGATTGGAGCCAGAAGAGACAGGCGAAGTGGAAGCATCTGGGAAAAGACCAAGGATGTGGACGAAGAAGAGATTGAAAAGGAGCAACAATTGCTGGTTGACGCTCTTTCTGAAGATGATTATCCCAACCAGTATAAGGATTCTCTTCGGAACATCTCTGACAAGTTATCAGACGTTCTTATGAACGAAGATGACACCTACATCGATGTAAGGTCCATCACCCTGATGCAAAAGCAGCTTTCAGTTATGAGCAAATGCTCAGACAGAGGAAGCTTTGACGTACCAATCGACCTGGATGGGCAAAAGATATCCATGCACATCACTCTTAGGAGCGATGACAGCATGAACTCACGGATGGAAGCAAGTGTTCAGACATACGAATATGGGCTGATTACGGCTAGCCTCTACGTTAGTGATGGCATAATAAATGGCATACTAAGTACTACTAACGGCAACAGCTCAGAGGAGTCTGAATATCTTGAAGGCGTAAGAACCAAACTGTGCGACAAAATGGCGGAAAAATTAAAGGGCCTTGGTATCAACCAAGAGAGAATCGGAATCCTTTACCACGCTCAGATTAAACCTAGTTCCGTAGGACAGGTTAATGCTAATGCCAAGGATGGCAACTTAAAAGAATTTACCGACACTAAAGTGTTCTTGACGATGGCAAAAGCATTTATAGAGGCTCTATGAGCCAGATTTCCTAAGAAACGAGGTTTATTATGAAAGTTAACTACAACGTATCCGCTATGATCGCAAACAATGCACTCCAGAAAAATGACAATCTCCTTACTGAATCACTAGAGAGATTATCCAGCGGTCTTAAAATTGCAAATGCCAAGGATAACCCCTCTGGTCTTGCTATGTCCAGAAGAATGAATTCTCAGCTTGAAGGCCTGGGAGTTGCAGGAGATACCTCCAATGACGCAATCTCAATTGTACAGGTTGCAGACGGAACCCTCTCCGCGATCCAGGAGATGCTTCAGAGAATGAGCGAACTGGCAATTAAAGCAAGTACAGACACCTTAACAGATGGAGATAGAGAGACAATCCAGGATGAGGTAACCCTTCTCAAAGAAGAGATTGAGAGAATGGCCAACACCACTCAGTTCAATGGTCAGTCTATCTTAGACGGCTCTTTTGACCTAAGAGGCTATGCTACAGTCGGAAGCAGCTTCGATACAGCAGTTACCAATCCTAACATTAAGGTCAGCAGCTACTCAGACGTAGTTGATGGAGGCAGATATCAGATCACAGGTATCGACGTATCCTACCTGAACCTTACCGGAACAACAGGTGTTGATAAAAAAGCTATCTTTTTTAACGGAGATTCTCAGAACGAGATCAAGATTAAAAGGATTAGCGACGATGGATCAGAGGACTATATGACCAACGGTCTTAAGGCAACCATCGAAGAAGATATCCTCTGCCTTAAGGACAACACTGGAAAAGAGATCAAAGTACAGATAAATGAGGCCTTTAGCGGAACACTTAATATTGAGCTGACAGCCCAGGGTGCTATGACAATGCAGGTGGGAGCTAACGAAGGCCAGACAATAGATATCAGAATTCCAAAGGTATCCCTTAATACCCTTAGTATCTACAACCTGGATATGGCTAACCCGGTTGGTGCCAAGGAAGCCATTGAAAGCGTAAAGAATGCTCTTACAACAGTAAGCACAATTAGAAGTAAACTGGGTGCTTATCAGAATAGACTGGAGCATACATCCAGCAGCTTGGATATCACTGTTGAGAACATGACAGCTGCATATTCAAGAATTATGGATGTGGATATGGCAGAAGAGATGACTGTTTACTCTACTCAGCAGGTTCTTTCTCAGGCAGGCACATCAATGATGGCCCAGGCCAATGAGAGACCTTCGCAGGTATTACAGTTACTGAAGTAATCATTTAGGGTAATTGAGAGGGAATGCCATGACTCAGGAAAAGAAACAGGAAATGACATTAAAAATATCTCAGGCCAACAAGACTCAGATGATAACGATCCTCTATGAAATGGTTCTTGAGTACCTTGATGAGGCAATGGACGATCTTAGCATAGGCAAAAAGGAAGATGCCCAGAAGGCTCTTTCCAATGCCCAGAGCT
The DNA here is from genome assembly GCF_000622085.1 of Butyrivibrio proteoclasticus P6B7. Lineage (GTDB taxonomy): Bacteria > Bacillota > Clostridia > Lachnospirales > Lachnospiraceae > Butyrivibrio > Butyrivibrio proteoclasticus_A. Next base: position 55,309 of record NZ_JHWL01000003.1, on the reverse strand, counting down.
GTATCGATGAGCTGATAAGATCTCTGAACCTTAAGTACTCACTGGCCAAGGATCTTCACAAGTTGTACATCTACTTCAAAAAAGAGCTTATTGTAGCCGGAGCCACCTATAGTATCCACAAGATCTGGAGAGTAGCCCAGAACATTAAGTCACTGTGCGAGGCTTATAGAGAACTGGAAAAAGAAGACACCAGTGCACCGATGATGGGAAATATCCAGACCGTTTACGCAGGTCTTACCTACGGAAGAAATAGCCTTAACGAGGCGGTTACAGCGGGATCTTATAACCGAGGATTTATGGCTTAAGAAAATCTTAAGATAATTAATTTTGACCTTGTTTTTGGGAAAATAAAAAAGAGATATTAACGCATATTCAAATATCGGGGCAGTCTCATTATTGCGGAAAATGAGCACTGCTCCGATATTTTTGTGTCAAAAAACAGTGTTTGGTTTTCATCGAACAAAAAATGAAGGTATGAAAAATCATAAAAAATTGAGGGGTTTACAAAAAAAGAAAATGATGATAGATTTTTAAATCGCGAGCTCGAATTAAGTTTTAGAGAGGAGTCGATATCAATAAACGCATTTCTTATTCTGTTCTTGTCTGGAGCAGCGTTTACTGATCTGTACAAGAATAAGATCTACAATTTCTGGGTGATCCCGGCACTACTTATAGGGATCATCAATAGTATAATCCAGGGACACGATAGAATATTTGACATGGTTGTGGCAATTGCAGCAGCATTCGTATTTCTTTTTCCCGTATACCTTTTAAAGGGGATCGCCGCTGGAGACGTTAAACTTGTTATGTCTTTAGCATCTTTTTTATCTATGCAGGACCTAATATCCTGTATCCTGATTTCTTTCCTCATTGCAGGAATTATTTCAGCAGTAGTTTTGATTTTTAGCAGACGTAAAAAAAGAACAATCCATTTTGCAGTTCCAGTACTGATGAGTGCTTTGTTCATAATGGGAGGATTGGCATGAGTATGCTTAAACTGGCAATCTGCGACAGCGAAGAGGTCTATTGCAGAAGGCTTGATGAATATCTACGAAACAATTTGGGATTGTCCTTTGACATCTATTCATTCACAGGAGTTGACCTTCTGAATGATTTTGCCAGGGATAATGAGATAGCTCTTTTGCTCTCTTCGGAAAAAGAGTTCCTGACTCTGCAAAAGAATGGGGTAAAAGATATATGTTCCAATATCATAGTGCTGGATGAACAGCAAAGATCAGTGGTCTGCGAGGATTCTTGTGATGAGGGGATGCTTGTTGAACATGTAAGCAAATATCAGCCGGCGAAAGGCATTGTGGATGAGATTCTTTCATTCTGTACGAAGGCACCAAAGGGATTTGAGGGTCTTGGAAATTATCAGACCCATGCAAATGGAAGGCTAATAGGTTTCTACACGCCCCATAAGGGAGCAGGACAGACAACCTTAGCAAGGAAGGTGGCTCAGAGGCTGTCAGAAAGGGGAAAAACAATTTTTTTAAGTCTTGAAAGTTTTTCTGCTCTGACCTTTGCCCTGGGCGGCGAGAGTAAGGAGAATCTGTCGGATCTTCTGTACTATGCAGACTGCGAAAGAGATAAGTTCTGCCTGTATCTTGAGAGGATTAAGACCAATGTGGAAGGAGTGGACTTTATAGCCCCTGCTAAGACAGCTTCCCAGATAAAAGAAATCGACCATACAAGATTTAAAAATCTGTATGATCTCATTGTTTCTGAAGGCGGATACAACTACGTAGTTCTTGATATGACGGATTATCCAGAGGGCTTTCTTGATATATTAAGGATGTGCGATGATGTTATAACCATCACTCGAAACGGCGAAGCAGATAACTTTGTCCTGGGCATGTACGAGGATGTTCTTAGAGAAAACAGCTATGAAGATGTTTACCTTAAGACCTTTAAATGTCAGGTTCCAGACCAAAGGGAGTCTTCCAGATATAACAGCGTTGTGGACAGCATCATAAATAGGGAGGAGCCTTTGGATGAATCTAAGGGATAATGATCTTAAAAACCAGATAAAGACTGGAGTCATGAACTCGATAGATTTTTCAAAGGACATATCTGATGAAGAAATGTACGAGCTCATTGACCGGCAGATGTACCAGGCCACAAGGAACAAAGCTCTTTCTGTTGAGGATAAAAAGAGATTACGAACTCAGCTCTTTCATTCAATCAGAAAGCTTGATGTTCTGCAGCAGCTTGTGGATGATCCGAAGGTCACGGAAATCATGATAAATGGCACCGACAATATTTTCATTGAGAAAAACGGAGCCATTACCAAAAGTGATGTAACCTTCGAATCAAGAGAAAAGCTTGAGGATGTGGTTCAGCAAATAGTTGCCTCCTGTAACAGGGTGGTAAACGAGTCATCGCCCATAGTAGACGCCAGGCTTTCAAACGGAGCCCGAGTCAATATTGTACTTAACCCAATCGCACTAAATGGTCCCATCATCACCATAAGAAGGTTCCCGGATGAACCTATTACGATGAAGACCCTTATAGAAATCGGTTCTATTTCAAAAGAACTAAGAGATTATCTGGAAATTCTGATAAAAGCAGGATATAACATTTTTATCTGCGGTGGTACCGGTTCAGGTAAGACCACCTTCTTAAATGCTCTGTCTGATTTTATCCCAAAGGATTTACGAGTAATAAGCATAGAAGATAACGCTGAGCTTCAGATAAGAGGCGTGCCAAACCTTGTAAGGATGGAGGCAAGAAACGCCAATGTTGAAGGTTGTAAAGCAATCTCAATCCGAGATCTGATCAAATCTTCCCTTCGTATGAGGCCAGACTGGATCATAGTTGGCGAGGTAAGAGGTGCGGAATGTATCGATATGCTGCAGGCTATGAACACGGGTCATATGGCAATGTCAACAGGACACTCCAACAGTGCATCAGATATGCTTTCCAGAATAGAGACCATGAGCCTTATGGGAATGGACATTCCGCTTCCTGCCATCAGAGGCCAGATTGCCTCAGGCATAGATGTGATAGTCCATCTTGGACGATTAAGAGACAGATCCAGAAAGGTTCTTGAGATAACAGAACTGAGAAAAGAGATAGATCCAATAAGTGGAAAAATTTCAATGAATACACTGTTTAAATTTGAAGAAAAAGGAATTGATCAGAATGGAAAAATCATAGGAGAGTGGAATAGAATTGGAAAACTTGAAAATACTGAAAAACTATTGGCGGCAGGCCTTAAACTATAAGCCATCATTTTCTGACCTTCCTTATGTTATTCAGGGAGTTGGAATTGCCTTTGCCTTTGGAATGCTTTTCTATGATTCATATATTGCAGTCATAGCTCTTTTACCGATTGTCATTCCCTGGTTCATCTATCAGAAAAGATTGGAGAAGATCAGGAACAGAAGGATCATTGGAATACAGTTCATGGACGCCATGATCAGCGTCACCACCAATCTCAAGGCAGGGTATTCGATTGAGAATGCCTTTAGAGAAGCTGGAAAAGATATGGTTTTGCTCTACGGAAAGAAAAGCATGATCTGTAGCTACTTAAACAGAATATACAAAGGTATTGCCAACAATATCCCGTTGGAGAAGCTGCTTATCAACTTTGGAAATGAGTCTGAAAATACGGATATTCAGGATTTCGCCGGCGTGTTTGCAATAGCAAAGAAAAGCGGCGGCAATATGACAGAGATAATTTCAAGAAGTGTCTATGTTATTTCTAAGAAGATTGAGGTGGAAAAAGAAATTGATGTTCTTGTAAGTGCTAAGAGGATGGAGGCAAGAATCATGAACCTCGTGCCTTTCTTTATCATCCTTTATGTAAGCATCACAAGTCCAGGCTTTTTTAGTCCGCTGTATCACAATCTGTTTGGAATAATCTTAATGTCTTTATGCATGGGTGTTTATATCGGTGCATATCTTCTTTCAGAAAAAATAGTAAATATCACAGTTTAGAAAAGGATAATCTATGTTTTTTATCATCTACCTGGCTTGCCCGGTTTTTATTCTGGTGCTCTGGTTCTTTTCAAAGGACCTGGAACTACCGGATACGATCGTGGAAACAGGCATAAGCAGGGAGCTTCTTAAGATCTCTCTTTTTATCTATAAAAAACTAAATAAACGAAAGTTCCGTGGAAAGGAGAAAGTTCGAACCTACCTGGGAAGCCTTAGCTATCAGAAGGATATGGGCAAAGCTCTTTGTGACTACTACATAAGAAAGATAAGCATAGTGCTGATTCTGGCATTTGCCGGAAGTATTCTGGCTTTTCTGATCCATCTGTCCAGTCAGTCCGGGAGCATCTTGGATCAGGACAGTAATCTCATACGAAATGACTATGGACAGGGCGATTTTACAGCATATCTGGAGGCGGAGGATGAAGAGGGAAATCTGATCGGAGACTTTGACGTTCTGATTGGCGAGCAGCTCTATACAGAGGAAGAGACTAAGACCTTATTTGATGAGGCTTCTGCGGAAATGGAGAAGCTGGTGTTAAAAGACAATGAGTCTTTTGACAAGGTCACTTCTGATCTGGATCTTATGGAAAAGCTTCCGGGATATCCCTTTGAGATTTCCTGGCGAATCGACAACTATCAGGTGATTCATTTCGACGGAGCTCTTATTGAAGACAACATCCCAAAGGGCGGAGAGATAATCACTCTTACTGCCACTTACAAGTATAACGACCTGTCTTATGTTCAGGTCATGCATGCAAACATATGCCCAAAAGAGCTTACCAAGGAACAGGAAATGTTTAAGGCTATAGCGGGGCTTATCGATAAGGCTGATAAGGATTCTGTGTATGAAAAGAAAGTGGCGCTTCCCCAGGCTTATGGAGATAAGACGCTGATCTGGAAAGAGCGAATCGAGGACAACAGCTTTATCTTCCTTGTGCTGATGCTTGCTGCAGGCGGCGCATCCTTTGTCCTTAAGGATAAAGAGCTAAAGAAAAAAATGGAGGAGCGCGATAAGCAGATGCTTAACGATTATCCTCAGTTCGTGTCACAGCTTGTTCTCTATCTGGGAGCAGGAATGACAATGAGAAATATATTTGAAAGGCTTTCTGCCTCATATCAAAAGAAGAAGAAAAAGACCCTGGAGAAGAGATACCTCTATGAAGAGGTGGAAAGATCCGGAAGAGAGCTTCTTAGTGGTATGAGTGAGGGAAGCGTTTATGAAAACTTTGGCCTAAGGTGTGGCGGGCAGCAGTTTGCAAGACTTAGCACACTTCTGTCTCAGAACCTGAAAAAGGGAAATGGAGAGCTACTTAAGCTTCTTCAGGAAGAGTCACAAAAGGCCTTTGATGACAGACTGGATAAAACCAGAAAAATCGGCGAAGAGGCAGGAACTAAATTGCTTCTTCCAATGATCATGATGCTGGTAATCGTCATGGTGATCATCATGATACCTGCATACCTGGCGTTTTGATCTAGAACAATTTTGGATACGAAGTAATTGCAGAATCTCTGCATTTACATAAATAAAATAGCGCAATGCGCAAAAGGAGGAAAAATGAATAATTTCAAAAACAAAGTGAAGAATCTTGGAGGAAAGGCTGTAAAGGGAATTAAGAATTTCTGGAACGATGAGTCCGGAATGGGAACTGTAGAAGTAATTCTTATCATCGTTGTTCTTATTGGTCTTGTAATTGTCTTTAAGCAGCAGATTTCTGGAATCGTAGAAGATGTCTTTAAAACAATCAGAGAAGATACACGTGCGATCACGAACTAAAGGGTATCTTACTGTCTTTTTATCACTATCGATAACAATCATTCTGTCTCTTATCCTGGCTCTCTATCAGGGAGCCAGAATAGGAGCTGTAAAAATGAAAACGGAATGCGTGGCAGACATCTCCATGAATTCTGTGCTTGCTGAATACAGCAGGGCTCTATATGAGCAATATGGCTTATTGATGGTTGATACATCCTATGGGACAGGGAATCATTCAATCCTTAATACCCAGGAGCATTTAAGAAATTATGTGCAAAAGAACTTTGACAGAAGCAAACTTGGTGCCATCAGGAACGCCCAGACAATGACTGCAATGTACTGCAAAGAGGCTAATATCACGGGATATTCCTTTGCTTCCGACAATGGAGGCGCGGTACTCAACAGACAAATCCTTGCCTATATGGGCGCAGAACCTGTGGAAGGACTACTGACAGACGTTGAAAATAATCTGAAAAGCCTTCAGGAGGGAGAACTTGATACTACCGACGTTGAGGCTATGGCCAGAGCGAATCAGGAGGAACTAAACAGCATAGAGCTCCCAACCTTTATAAATGACAAGGGAGAGGAAGAGGAGCAGTCTCTGGGAAATCCCGCAGATGCTGTAAATGCGACTAAGGGATTTGGCGCGCTCAGCTTATCGGTGAAGAATACAGATAACATTTCAAAAGCTACAACCAATACGTCAGCGCTGATATCTCATAGAGAACGAAATAAAGGAACTGGATTAGACGACACTGAGGACATCTCTCTTTCAGAAAGAGCTTTGATTGAACAGTATTACTACGAAAAGTGCAGTCGCTATGGCGCAGAAATGGACAAAGCAGTATTAAAGTACCAGCTTGAATACCTTATCTACGGCGAAAGTAGTGACTATGCAAATCTTGAGAAGATGGCAGAGTGCCTTCTGTTTTGGAGAGAAGCTTCAAATATGCTTTATCTCTTTTCAAACTCACAGAAAATGAATGAGCTCGACGTTATAGCCAGTGCAATTGCACTGCTGGTAAGGTGTCCGGATATTAAAGATCCACTTAAATACTCCATGGCCTTTGCCTGGACCTTTGCAGAATCCATCAAGGATCTGAATATTCTGTTTAGCGGAGGACGAGTTCCACTGTTTAAAAGCGATGAAACCTGGCAGTTAACTTGGACCAAGGTGCTATCCTTTAGAGATTTTTTAAACGGTGGAGACTGCGGCTCGGGACTATACTACGAGGATTATTTAAGAATCAGGCTTCTCATGACATCTTCTGACGTAAAGACAGTCCGCATGATGGATGTGATCGAGATGGATGTAAGAAATACAGACGGCAACAGTAATTTTAAGATGGATTATTGTCTTGATATTTTCAGAGCGGAAATTGTAGTAGGCACTAAATATGGCTATGAAGCCAAGATAGAAAGGATATACGGATATGAACTTTAAGGCAAAAAAGGCTCTTATAGAAGCTGACAAGGGCACTTCTTGCATAACTAAACCTCTAAAAAATAAGATAATGACGTTTCTCCAGACGACAAAAACTCCTAAAGAAGTGCCTTTATCTGCTTCTATAACAGTTGAGGCGTCGCTGGCGCTGCCTTTTTTCATATTCTTTTTTGTAAATATTCTGGCAGCCTTCAACATTATTAAGGTTCAATCAGACCTTGAAGCAGCTCTTCATCAAACCGGAAATGAGATCTGTATTCGCGCCTTTGATGAAAGGTTTGGAGCCAATCTTGTTCTTGGAGAAGAAGATATGTCTTATGACGAAGGCCTTGAGGGCTATGCCACTGCCGGTGCCTTCTCGGTATATGCAGCAAATAATGTAAGAAGCTATGTGGGAGACTCAGTAAACGAGAGCTGTGTAAAGAACGGCCTAAATGGGCTTAGCTTTTTCTCGTCTCGAGTGCTGTTTAGAAATGACATTGTGGACATCGTGGTGGACTATAAGGTCAAGCCCCTTATCTCTATGATCGGATTTAGTGAATTTCCTGTTCAAGGCAGATACTATGGGCATGCCTGGACTGGCTATGACCTGAGCTGCGAAACGCAGGCCGAAAGCGGAGACGATGAGATCGTTTATGTTACAGAGCACGGAGAAGCTTATCACAAAGACATCAATTGCAGATATCTCAAGATAGACATTAAAAGCATTGAGTTTAACTCCTTGGACACGGCAAGAAATAGTGACAGACACAAGTATTATCCATGCGAATACTGCGGAGAGAACGTGGCTGGCGGAAATGTCTTTGTCACAGATTACGGCGAACGATATCACACCAGTGTTAACTGCCCTGGCCTAAAAAGAAAAATCTATACCATCAGGCTATCTGAGGCAGCAGGCTACAGGGCTTGTAGTGGGTGTGCACATTGATGAAAGGAATTGGAGAAATGATTTTTACCATTATTATCATGTTGATCCTTATTGGGGCAACCTTTGAGGACCTTAGAAAAAAGAGTATACCTATTATTCTGGTTGGAATGGCAGGCCTGGTATCAGTTATTTGCGTTGGTCTTAATCTCTATTTGGGAAATAATATCCTTCCAGATACCATGTTATCTTTCTTGCCAGGTCTGGCCATAATTGGAATTGCATATTCCACAAAGCAGGCCATTGGCTTTGGCGATGGTCTTATGATCTGCAGCATAGCTCCGGTTTTTGGAACAGAGAATCTTGTCACAGGCGTATTTCTGGCTTTTCTGTTCAGTAGTGTTGTTTCGATAGTTCTTTTTATACTAAGGAAAGCTACAAGAAAAACACAGATTCCGTTCCTGCCATTTATAACACTTGGAATGGGGGTGGTGGCCTGTGCGCAGATTTAAAGGTTATATGACGCTGGAGGCTACGCTTATTATGCCTATGGTCATCTGCGTTTTTGTGTTGCTCATCTATTTTTCATATTACATGTATGGAAGATGCATCCTTTCACAGGACTGTTATATTCTGGCTTTTCGAGCCAGCAGAGCAACCCTTGAGTACAAAGATGATCCGGCAGGTTTTGTTGAATACAAGGCTGCGGATCAGGCTGGCAAGAAGTATTTTGGCACATCCAAACCATCCTTTACAGGATCACTATCAGGAAAAGATTTCTATGTTAAAGGAAATATAGATGTTAAGCATGGAGCCATGGGCACATATTTCTTGAAGCCCCAAGATGGATGGGACGTAGAAGCCACCCTGAAGGCAAGAAAAAGAGAATATACCAAGCATATTAGATTATTTACCAGACTTAGAGATCTTGGTAAAAGCGTTTTGGAATCGGATTAAGGAGAATTGAAGATGGAATACAGTTATTATAGAGATTTAAAGCATAATTACCTTGTTGTTGAAAGAGATAGTAAGGATGAGAAGGAAAATGGTGGAACCTACCAGCAGAAGATTCTTGAAAGCGGTAGAGTTGAAGGCCTCCTTCCTTGCAACATCAGAAATATCAACGGGAAGAAGTATTTCTACTATGAAATTAATACAATGCAATCTGTGAAGGATAGATTTCTTTCCCATGGAATGAAATATGATCAGTTAAAAAAGCTGTTTCTTGACATGAAGAATATGATGGAAAGCCTTTCTGAGTTCCTGCTTGGTGAGGAAGGTGTCGTATTTAACATCGACAATATCTTTTCTGATCTGTCCAAGGATGATTATAAGTTCATGTATTATCCATTTGCAGGAGAAAAAGGCTCTTTTGCGGAATTAACAGAGCAGCTTCTAGAGATGGTAGATCCTGAAGATGCCAAGGCAAACGAGGTTATTTACAGCTTGTGCGACCATGCGCAGACAAAAGGAGCCATCACCATTGCAGCTATCGATACATACTTTAAGGATGACGAAGAGGTTATTGAGCATATCCCAGAGAAGGAAATCCGCGTGGATTACTTCGTTGATGACGATATTGACGAGGATGATTTCGAGGAAAAAGAGACAAATCTTGAAAAGAGTAACAAAAAGCTTGGCGGCAGGGTTCAGATCCTTATGTCGCTCCTATTCTTTGGCCTTATTGCAGGGGTAATGTATATCAGAATGACCTACATTCTTACTAATATCGAAAACATCCTTTCAATTGGTGTTATGGGTGTTTCAGCGGTAACTGGCGTGATCTCCCTTATTACGGGTGTTAGAGACTTTAGTGGTAAGAAGGAGAAAAGAACTACCAAGGTCACAGCGCAATTAGAGGATGAGGACTACTTTGAGGACGAAGCTGATTATGGCTACTACGAGAGTAAGGACCCTTACAAAACTCCTATCAGAGTCACTGGCAATACAACAGAGAAGAAAAAAGAGTTATCAGAGACAACGGTACTTAATATAGAAGATGAATTTGATAACAATATTACTTTATATAGTAGAAACTTGAGTAAAACTATCAGAATTGAGCTGGATAAGCTTCCTCTTACTATCGGCAAGATGGAGGAATGCGTAGACAGAGTGCTTGAAGATTCCAGCATTTCAAGGATTCACTGCAGGTTTGTATCTGACGAAGGAAGGCTTGCACTGATTGACTTAAACAGCACCAATGGCACCTATAGAAATGGACTTAAGTTAAAGGCCCAGGAAAAGACCTATATCGACTCCGGAGATGAGATAAGAATAGGTAGAATTTGCTTCGATTGTAGATGATTTATGATATAATACCCTTAAATAGTTGGAGGGGTATCCATGAAGATAAATATCTATTATGGCGGCAGAGGAATCATCGATGATCCTACTCTGTACGTAATCTCACAGATCACAGCGGTTTTACAGGAATTAAATGTTAAAGTTCAGCAATACAATCTCTATGAGCAAAGAAATGGAATAACAGCACTTCCTAATACACTTAAGGATGCAGACGGTATTATTCTGGCCTCCACAGTGGAATGGTATGGTGTAGGTGGGTACATCATGCAGTTTTTGGATGCATGCTGGCTTTATGGAGACAAGGATAAGATCAAGCAGATCTATATGGCACCTGTTGTCATGAGTACTACCCATGGCGAGAGAGAAGGCATGATGAGCCTGACTTCTGCATGGGAGATGCTTGGTGGTCTTCCTTGCGATGGTATGTGCGGCTACATTGCTGATACAACCAAGCTTGAGAACAGCAATGAGTATTCCAAGATTATCGAGAAGAAGACAGAGAATATTTATAGAACAATCAACCAGAAGATGGCGGTATTTCCTGCTAGTAACAGGGCTGTCATTAACAAGGTTGCTACATCAAAGGGCATCGACCTGACACCACAGGAGTCTGAACAGCTTTCAGAATACGCATCAGACGATAAATATGTTCGTAAGCAGAAGGAGGATCTCCAGGAGCTTGCAAGCATATTTAGAGACAAGATGGGACAGGATGAGTCTGCTTCAGGCAATTCTGAGGAATATATCAAGATACTTGAAAAGAAGTTCACTCCAGTTGCGGGTATCAGAGCAATGTACAAGATTGTGTTCTCTGATAATTCGAGACTAAGTCCAATAGTGCTTGATGTAGAGAACAGCAAGCTTACATGCCGTACCGGGGATGAGGATGGATGTGATGTCGTTATAACTTCAGACCAGAGAGTGTTTGAGGATATTATTGATGGCAGGATTACATTCCAAAGAGCCTTCATGGCAGGCAACATCAAGATGAAAGGAGACTTCAAGCTTCTTAGAAGTCTGGATCAGCTTTTTGAGCTTATGACAGAGTGAAGTAGAGTTATTAATGAGTAGTTTTTTTGGTGGTTCTGGATATATGGATGCTCAGGATAGAGTTTATAAGACGGCCTACGTCTGTTATGGAATACTGGTTATTACGCTGATTGCCTACATCATTGGCAATATTATAGCCCCGGTTTTTCAGTATTGGGGTGACCTAAGACCTGACAGAGTGCTGGTTTATCGAGAGTATTACAGACTGGTAACACCCGTGTTCTTACACGAAGGTGTTGAGCATATTGCGGGCAATATGATAATGCTTTTTGTTTTCGGTGCTCTTATTGAGAATTATACCGGTCATCTTGTTTTTGCAATTCTGTATTTAATGACTGGTATAGCAGGCAATGTGCTTACTATTCATTATGAGCTGGAGATGGGCGAGGACTTTGCTTCTCTCGGAGCCAGCGGTGCAGTAATGGGCATCATTGGATTTACCTTTGCCTGGGTCATCGTTCGAGGAATCAGTTCACTCGGGAACAAGGCTATGCTCGGCAGATTTATGGTTTTAGGAATATATGTTTACAGATCTGTGCAGTACCAGGAGGGCGTCAACAATATTGCTCATATTGGCGGATTTGTGGCAGGATTCATAATTGGAATAATCAATATAGTCATATTTAAAAACAACAAACGTATGGAGGGACTAGAATAATGGAAGATTGCATTTTCTGTAAGCTCGCAAATGGAGTATTTCCAACTAATAGTATATATGAGGATGACAATTTCAAAGTGATTCTTGATAACGGCCCTGCAACTAAGGGTCATGCTCTTGTTTTACCTAAGCAGCATTATGAGAACCTTTTTGAGATTCCTGAGGATACTCTCAAAGAGGCAGCAGCAGTGGCTAAAAAGGTGGCTTCTACAATGAAAGAGAAGCTTGGCTGCGATGGCCTTAATCTGGTTCAGAATAATGGAGAGGCTGCAGGTCAGACTGTTATGCACTTCCATCTTCATATTATTCCAAGATACAACAATGATGGACAGCATATTTTATGGAAGCCAACAAGCCCATCACCAGAAGAGCTTGAAGAGATCAAGAATACTATAATTGGAGCATGATGGAGTTTATATGCGCGAGATCAACGTACAAGACGTAACAGAAGTAGTAAAGCAGATGTGCATAGATGCCAACTATCACCTCTCCAATGATATGAAAATGGCAATATCTAATGCTGAACAGGAAGAGGAATCTCCTCTTGGCAGACAGATCTTTTCCCAGTTAAAAGAGAACCTTCAGATAGCTGAAGAGGACATGATACCGATATGTCAGGATACAGGAATGGCTGTATTCTTTTTTAAGGTAGGCCAGGATGTTCATTTTACTGGAGGAAGTCTTGCTGACGCCATTAATGAAGGTGTGCGCCAGGGCTACACAGAAGGATATCTTAGAAAATCGGTTGTAAAGGATCCTCTTATAAGAACAAATACTGGCGACAATACCCCAGCTGTTGTCCATTACGATATTGTTCCTGGAGATAAGGTAGAAATAACCTGTGCTCCAAAGGGGTTTGGCAGTGAGAACATGAGTAGAGTATTCATGCTCAAGCCAGCTGATGGAGAAGAGGGCGTTAAGAATGCTATTCTCCAGGCTGTTAAGGATGCAGGGCCTAATGCGTGTCCTCCTATGGTTGTGGGAGTTGGTATTGGTGGAACCTTCGAAAAGTGTGCAGAGATGGCCAAAGAAGCTTTGACCAGAGAGACTGGAACTCATTCTCCTATCCAGTATGTTAAAGATATGGAAGAAGAGCTTCTTGAAAAAATCAACGCTACTGGCATAGGTCCTGCCGGACTAGGCGGCAGAATTACTGCTCTTGCTGTTAACATCAACACATATCCAACACATATCGCAGGCCTTCCTGTTGCTGTAAACATTTGTTGCCATGTAAACAGGCATGTTAAGAGAATTCTGTGATCATTGCTATATATGTCAATCGAGACATAATTCAACTGTACTATTACTACGAGGATAATAATGAATATAGAAATAACAGCTCCAATAGATAAAGAAAAGATAAAAGACCTGAAGGCTGGAGATATGGTGTATATATCAGGTACGATATACACAGCTAGAGACGCTGCCCATAAGCGCATGGATGCTTCTCTTAATAATGGAGAGACTCTTCCTATAGATTTAAAGGGTAATCTCATATATTATATGGGCCCATCTCCTGCGAGAGAAGGAAGACCTATAGGTTCTGCAGGTCCTACTACTGCCAGCAGAATGGACAAGTACGCACCTAGGCTGTTAGACCTGGGACTGGGCGGAATGATCGGCAAGGGTAAAAGATCTAAAGAGGTCCTGGATGCTATAGTTCGCAATGGCTCAGTTTACTTTGCTGCTATTGGGGGTGCTGGAGCTCTTTTATCAAAAGCTATAGAAGAGTCAGAAGTAATTGCATACGATGATCTTGGCACTGAGGCTATAAGAAAGCTTAAGGTAGAACGCTTTCCAGCTATAGTAGTTGTGGACTCTGAGGGGAATAACCTATATGAGACTGCAATAGAAGAATATAGGAAATAATAAAAGTAATTGACAAAGTATTATGGGCTTTGTATAATTACATTTGCGTCTTGGCAATATGACAGACGTAGTTCAGAATTCATAACCACATATTGGTAGAGGGATTCAGGCATGGAGAAATACTCAAGTGGCTGAAGAGGCGCCCCTGCTAAGGGTGTAGACCGTTCGCGCGGTGCGCGGGTTCAAATCCCGCTTTCTCCGTTATTTTTGAGAAGTCAGTAATGAAGCGAAAAGCAATTCAAAGTCGCTTTATTACTGGCTTTTCTTAGTTAAAATATTTTACCTGTGGTAAAGAAAATTTACCCACAAGTCAAGATATTTTACTCACGAGTGCACACGAAAATGCACACGAAAGATTAGAGGTTGATTGCATCCTGGAATGTTTTCTCAATAAATTCATTCGTAAGGTGCACATATTTCTTTCTGGTAGAGCTAAGTGCATTGTCATAGATCGTGGTCATTATATGGCTGTCCTTTGCCCATCCACCGACTTCCTCGATATATTTAGAGGGTATGTTTAAATCGCTTCTAAATGAGGCTGCAAAGTGTCTTAAATCATGTAGTCCTGCAGAGACTCCACTGTGCTTGCGGAGGCGATCATATCTCTTCCACAGGTTAGTAGGATTCATTTTAAAGAGATACTCCTCTGGATCATCTGTCTGTGGCAGCAGGGCAATGATATTCTTAGGGAGGTACACAGTTCTCATTGAGTCACTGGTCTTTGGTAGCTCCTTATATTCATAGGATCCTGCAGGAGTGATCACCATATCTGCATGTACCGATACGCTGCAGAGATCCCTTGAGATATCCTTCTGCTTAAGTGCGCAGATCTCCCCTCGTCTTAAGGATCCGAAGGCAGCCAGACACACAATAGCCTTCTGGATCTCGTCTGCATTCTTAAGAAGCGTGTAGACTTCTGAGATATCTGGTGTGTTAAGCTTGCGCTTGATCTTCTGAGGATATCGCAGCTTAAACTTTCGATCATTGCCTGCGTAGTCTAGGACGGATAGCAGGAAGCCGATCCTGTTCTTGATAGTCTTTTGAGATACACTGACACTCATATCATTTATTATTCTTTGGATATCCTGGGTAGTTACATCTGCTGCAGCCATATAGAATAGCTGCTCAAAATACTGTTTCATCTTCTGATAGTTCACAATAGTAGAGGGGCTTAAGATCTTGGAACGATCCGCAATGTAATTGTCTATAGCCTTCTCCACTGACTGAGGCGAGTACATATCTGTCTTTACATCCAGTACCCATGCTGCTGCCATATTTTCAGACATGAGCTTAGCTCTCTTAGAGTCTCCCTGGCAGGAGTCTGGGTGCACAGTAAATGATTTACGGACAAGCTTGCCTCCGATCTTCTTTGATACCTGCGTGCGCCACGCACCACTAGGTAACTTTAATGCTTTAGCCATCTGCGCCTCCTTTTTACCACCGAGACTCAACGCCATTGGCACAATCACTGTAGCCATCTTTGTATGCTTCTGAGTACATCTCGTTATAATAGATATCGTGGTCTTTGAAATTAGTAAGTCCTTCCTTGAGACCTTCATCATATCCAGTTTCGTATCCAGTCTCGTACCCTGCATCAAAGTATTCCTCTTTGCTTTCTGCAGAGTAGTAAGAAGCTGTGACTTTTGGTTTTACATCCTGTGGTTTAATAGATCTTGCAATAGCTGCAACAGCTATTGTGTAAGCGAGGAATACTGCTACATAAATGATCTTTTTCATAGGCGGCACCTCCTTTCACTTTATGCGCCTAAAGTTTCCGCATGATCCCTTTTTACATCTAATAGTTTACACACTGCTGCCTTTGTACCTTCATCTGCAGAGCGATAGGCAGTAACGAGAGCTTGCTCCTCTCTGGTTATGCCTAGCTTGATCGCTGCTGCATCTTCTTTCTCCTCACTCCATCCCATGAGATAACCAGGAGAGCAACGTAATACTTTAGCCAGTGGCTCAATGGCTGTGATAGGAAGCTTCTCTATCTCATTTGACTCATACCTATACACAGTAGCTCTGGATATATGAAGAGCCTCAGCAACTTGATCTGCGGTGAGCCCTAGTTCTTTCCTTCTGTTCTTGATAATCTCGTAAATTTCCATAGCATCCTCCATATGAAAATTATACTTTAAATGTCGCATATATGCAATATCACATCTAGTATATCAGAGAACAATTTATCAGAAATGCGAAAATATTTATTGACAAGATATTGTGGTAGTGATAATCTGAATACAAGAAGTCGCAGAAATGCGACAGGAAGGAGGACAAGAAAGCATGTGTAACACAATGAAGCTTAAGGGCAAGATAAGAGAAAACGGAATGACAGTTAAGGAGTTTGCAAGAGCTATCCACATTGACATAGCTACATTATACAGACGCTTTGAGAAGGGAGACACCTTTACAGTGGGCGAAGTTAGCAAAGCGGTAGAAGTATTGAAGCTTACAGAAGAGGAGGCGCTTGCTATTTTTTTGCCCTCAATGTCGCAAAAATGAGATTGCAAGGTAAATAAAAAGGGAAGGAGGTACACATGACAGATGATGATTTAAGAGGGCTGATCAGTAAGTACATGGAGATACGCCACGTTAAATCACTTGAGGCTCTGAGGGTACGCTGCGTGACAGTAAGTAAACCTACTTTCCTCAAGAAGTGGCACAACTTCAAGACGTTTACTATTGAGGAGCTGCTCAATATCTTTAACTACCTAAAGATACCTTATGAAGAGCGGCAGGATGTATTCAAGAGTTTAAAAGGATGAGGGAGATGAGAAGAAAGATACCTACGCTGATAATGGCGTGTGTGGTCGGTGGGATCTTTGGTATGTGTCATATGCAATCTGCTATGAGCGCTACTCCCTGGTGGGAATTAAATAAGCCAGAGCCTGTGATCTACGAGGTTGAGCTAGAGCCTATAGTGGGTACGCAGGTGGAGATAGAGGCAGTAACAGATTACATTGACGAGGACATACCTATAGAGATCCAGGAGGCTGCAAAGAAGTGGGGAGAGATATACGATATCTGCCCAGAATTTTTAGAGGCAATGGCATTCAAAGAGTCGAGCTATGATCCTGCAGTCAGCAATGGTAATTGTCTGGGGCTTATGCAGGTCAATCCGAGATGGCATGGAGACAGGATGGAGCGGCTAGGAGTCACTGATATTTACGATATTGATGGCAACATGGCAGTAGCTGCAGATTATCTGGCAGAGCTCTTTGAGAAGTACAAAGATCCTGCAGTAGTACTCATGGTATATAACGGAGACTCAAGGTGGGAAGAGAAAGGATACATAAGTGATTATGCACAGGCGGTACTTGATCTCTCAGCAGATCTTGAGAGGAAACATGGAAAGTAATAGAGCACCGATCTGCGGGTATCAGTGCTCTGAGGTTATCAAAACTGGATACAGTTTCAACACATTTATTTTAGCACGTAACTAAGGAGGTTATCAACTTTATGGGATCAACATTATATGAATTAACAGAGGAATTTTTAAATCTATTATCTATGGCAGAGGATCCAGACGTAGATCCTCAAGCCTTCAAAGATACTTTAGAAGGTCTTGAATACGAGGTAGAGCTTAAGGCAGACGCATACGCAAAGATCATCAGACAGGTAGAGGGAAACATTGCTACTGTAGACGCTGAGATCAAGAGACTGCAGGGTTTCAAGAAGCTCCTTGAGGGTAACGTAGATACAATGAAGGGCAATCTTGAAAACACCATGAAGGTTACAGGCAAGACAAAATTCAAGACTGATCTTTTTAGTTTCAGAATCCAAAAGAATCCTGCATCAGTAGTGATCGACAACGAGGATGATGTACCACCAGAGTACCTTAAGATCACACCAACAGTTAATAAGACTGCTATTAAGAAGGCTATTGAGAGTGGCGAGGATATTCCTTATGCACACCTTGAGCAGTCAGAGTCTCTTAGAATCCAGTAAGGAGGGTGCATATGGCTATTACATTTGAGAATATCCAGGAAGCAAACAAAGTCATAAAGACTATGCCTATCAAGAGATGGGATAAGAAAGCGGGTAAAGAGATCTCAAAAGACTACGCAGTAGTTAATGAGAGAGTGAAGGCATTCAGAATGCTTTACCCTACAGGAGCTATTGTTACAGATCTTCTCAATGATGATGGAGAGAGATGTGTATTTAAGGCTACAGTCTTTGATGATGCAGGCAAGGTACTGGGAACAGGCACAGCGTTTGAGCTTAAGAATGCTTCTAATATCAACAATACATCATACATAGAAAATTGCGAGACTTCTGCAGTAGGAAGAGCGCTTGCTATGTGTGGCATAGGGATAGATGTATCAATAGCAAGCTATGAGGAAGTTGCTAACGCAAAACTCAACCAGAAGGAGGAAGAGATGCAGCCACTACCACAGATTAAAGAGGATAAGCCTAAGAAGGCAGCAGCCAAAAAGGAAGCAGCACCTAAGCAGGAAGAGCAGCAGGAGCCTACACCAGAATCAGCACAGGCGCAGGGTGCATATCCTTCCAGAGAGGAAATGATCAAGATAGCATACGAGCATTATCCGAAGGGCAGCAGCCCTCATCAGAAGCTCCTGGCAAGCTTTGGAGTTAATGAGCTTGAAAAGGCTTCCACTGCCCAGTTAATGGCTGTGTATAGCAAGTATGCAAAGTGATTATGTGTACATAAAGGTTACCAATGATGTGTACGAGCTGCCTGTGTGTGTCCGTGATAATTTGACAGAGCTTGCAGAAGCCTGCGGATACACGAAGGGCAGCATAAAGTCAGAGATCAGCCACGCTAAGCATGGCAAAAAGACTTTGTTTTATAAGGTCTATGTAGGAGAAGAGGATGGATCTTAGTGGAAGCATAAAGGGTATGCAGATTGACTACTACACCAGAAAGACTCTGATCACTTTAGAAGTCAACGAGCAGCCAGTAGGAATAGAGAAGCTCATGGATAAGGTGCTGAGCATAAAGCTTACCCTCTTTAGAAAGAAGAGAAGCCTGGACTCCAATGCATATTTCCACGTGTTATGTGACAAGCTGAGGCAGACACTGGGCATATCAATGGCAGCTATGAAAAATGATCTGATCACTACTTACGGACAGATCTGGTACATGGATGATGGGCAGGCATTCATATATAAGACCAATGCCACGCCAGAGTTTATACGAGAGAGGGAAGAGGTACACCTTGAGCTCATAAAGATAGGCGAGGATGGAGCGTACTGGTACAGAGCTTACAGAGGATCTCACACATATAACACTGAGGAAATGGCAAGGCTTATACAGGGCACAGTAATGGAGTGTAAGGATCATGGTATCGAGACTGCTACGCCAGAGGAGATCGAGCGTATGCAGCGATTATGGGAGGGGCGATTACATGAACAAGGATCCAAAGATAAGGGGCAGATCATGCAGGAATAAGGGAGCCAATGGCGAGCGAGAGCTTGCTAATCTGATCAGAGATACCTGGGGTTATGAAGTAAAGAGAGGGCAATGCTTTAACCATCAGAGTGATCTTGTAGGGCTTCCTGGAATACACCCAGAAGTAAAGAGGGTGGAGAAGCTAAATATCTATGAGGCTATGGCGCAGGCTATTGAAGAGTCACAGAAGAGGGAGGACGGACTTCCTACAGTCTTTCATAGACGAAATAACAAAGAATGGTTAGTGACCATGAGGCTCACTGACTGGATGGATTTATTGGGGGCGTGGATAGATGTCAAAGAGAAGTAGCTTTGTTATATATGACTCCTGGGGCAAGATGATAAGAAACATGCCTGCGGAGAAGGCGGGAGAGTTAGTGCAGATCATGATTGCTCACGCCATAGATGGAGAAGAGATCACTACAGATGATCCAATGATATCTGCCATGTTTGCAATGATCAAAGATAAGTTAGATGAGGATGGAGCGAAGTATCTAGCTAAAGTAGAGAACATGAAAAACAACTCTAAAAACAATTCAGAACGAAATCGTACCGAAATCGAAACGAAATCGAAACGAAATCGTACTGAAAACAGTGGTGATACTGAATCTGTATCTGTATCTGTTACTGATACTGTATCTGTTACTGATAATGAGTCTCCTACGGAGACAAAAAAGAAAGTAAAGAAAGAAAAAGCACCCACGCTTACGCTTGATCAGATGGATAGCATGATTGATGAGTCCTTATTATCAACTCCTCTGCTTAGCAAGATCAAGGACTGGGTAAGGTACAAGCAGGCACGCAATGAGCCTTACAAAGAGATGGGCTTTAAGTCCTTGCTATCTCAGATCCATAAGTACGAGATGCAGGATGGAGTAGACGCAGTTATTGATGTTGTGGATCTATCAATGAGCAATGACTGGAAGGGAATTATCTGGGAGAAGATAGAGCACCATAACAAGGCACAACCTAACAGGGGGCAATCTGTAGATTGGAGCAAGGTATGACAAGGGATGAGACCAAGAAAATCATCATGGCAATGGCTGCTGCCTATCCAAACTATCATCCTATGGATCCCAGGCAGACAGTAGATACCTGGGCTGCTATGCTTGCAGACTATGACTATAACCAGATGGCAGATGCGCTGCAGAGATATATCCTCAGTGATCGCAGTGGCTTTGCTCCTTCTATAGGGCAGCTTGTGGGAATACTTGCAGAGAAAGATAACCAGTTCATGGAGCCACTGGCAGCCTGGGCGCTTGTGTTTAAAGCTATAGGCAGGTCTGGTTATGGATCTGTTGAGGAGTTTGAGAAGCTCCCGCCAGAGATCCAGGAGGCAGTAGGTAGTGCAGCTAACCTGTATGAAATGTCTCAGATGGATACTGGCACAGTGAATAGCGTAGAGCAGTCACACTTTATCAGTGCATACAGAGCAGTGATCAACAGACGCAAGGTAGATATAGCGCTCCCGCCTAAGCTCAGATTGTATGGCGGGCAGAAGCAGGAGGCTATAGAGGGATGAGAAGTATTATACCAGGTGACAAAGAAAATTGGTGTTTTATTTGTGGATCCTATGACAGGATCGAGGAACATCATATCTTTGGAGGATCAGACAGGCAGATCTCTGAGAAGTATGGGCTCAAGGTGCACCTGTGCAACGCTCATCATCATGGTACCAGTGGTGCTCATGGCAGAGATGGATCCAAGCTGCAGCAGTATCTGCATGAGACTGGGCAGCAGGAGATTGAGAAGAGATGGCAGGAGCAGGGGTTATCTGCAGACGAGGCGAGACAGAGATTTATGCGGGAGTTCAGAAGATCATATTTGTAGGGAGGATATATGCGGATACTCACAAAAAAGCAGCTCAAGAGAGCTGAGGATATTTTGACATACATGTATATCCAAAACCTGCAGGAGGGCAAGGGCTTAGAGGATTGTATAAGCATGAACAGAAAAATACAGTGGCTCTCTAAGGTTGTCCTGGGTAAGAAGGCAAAGGATATACCAGACATGGCGCACGATATTATGCGCAGGAGGCTTTATGAAAACAAAACCAAAGAAGAGCGAAGCGGCTCATAGGTGCTGCATATGTGACAACCTGGTAGGTGGCACGCCTGGGATAGATTTTCAGATAGTTGTCAATCGTGGTGATACTAAGTACTACTGCGAGAAGTGTGCTGAGAAGCTAAGGAGGGGAGAATGAAGAAGTTAAGTGAAATACTTGAGAGCAAGAGGATCATCACAGGAGTAGTAGCCTCAGACGGAGGAAGCGGCTTTATAAAATTTCCTCTGTGGCAAGGCACTGTTGTGTGGTCTACAGGAGCGGGATGGGATCACGTATCTGTATCTCCTTCCAGGAAGAGAGATCTGCCTACGTGGGATGATATGTGCAAGCTCAAAGATATCTTTTTCTACGAGGATGAGGCTGTGATCCAGGTACATCCACCAAAGGATCAGTATGTGAATAACGTAGACAACTGCCTGCACCTATGGAGATGCACATACAAGGAGATGGTGCTGCCTCCTAGTGTCCTGGTAGGGATCAGAGAAGGGCAGACACCAGAGGAAGTAAGAGAAGAGATCAAAGCTGCCTATGAGATGGCAGGAGAAAAATATTAAGGGGAGGATAAAGGAATGATCAAAGAAGTAAAGTTTAATGAGCTGCCAGATGTGAAGATCAAGGTGCGTTTCAATAACGCAGAGGATCTTGTAACTGCAGGCAAGCTTGGAGTGCTTGAGGTAGGATACGAGCTTGTGACAGAGGATATTGACGGAGTAGCAGTGTTTGAGGTTGCTGATATCCGTAAGAAAAAGATCATCCTCTGCAGGAAGTACCTGCTTAAAGATGAGAGAGCAATGGGCGCAGAGGGAGAGCTTCTTACCTGGCTTGATAATGAGTACTATGAGAGCTTGCCCACAGATCTCAAGGAGCTCATGAAGGCAAGGAAGGATAGCATGGTATTCCTGCCTAAAGAGGTTGAGGTATTTGGTGAGCATGTGTATAGCTCAGAGGAAGAGAAGGGCAGACAGTGGGAGATCTTCAAGAGAGTTAAAAAGAGGATCAGAGCTTTCTCTGCAGAGGATGAACACAGCAGGTGGTACTGGCTTGCTTCTCCTTATGTGAGCACCTCCACTGACTTCTGCGCTGTGAACGCGGCAGGAGCTGCGGGCAACACCAACGCTTCCGCTTCGCATGGCGTTCTCCCATGCTTCTGCTTATCGCTGCAGTAAGCAGCTATCTTTATAATCTGCCCTCCGCACAGGAGGGCACTATCTGAGGGGCAGTGATATGAAGGGGATTATAGAAAAAATTGTACTTGCCTGCGTCTGCGCATTCATGCTGTGGATTGCATGGATCGCATATGCGATAGGCATGGTGAGGTGACAATGGGTAATTTATTGTACATAGTACTGGGGATCTTATTACTCCTGCTAGGTTATATAGACTGGCAGGATGCAAAAGAAAATTTCTTTGATGAAGAGGAGGACGATAACAATGGAATTGAAAGACACAATCGAGATGATGCAGAGTGAGGACTACAAGGAGAGATTTAAGGCTGAGTACTACCAGTTAAAGATCAGACTTGAGAAGCTCCACGCAATGACAGTTAAGTATGAGGCAGGCAAGCTTGAGTTTAAGCCTACATGTTCACTAAATCTGCTGCTCAGACAGGAAGCTCACATGATCGAGTACCTGCGTGCGCTTGAGGTTAGAGCAAAGGTAGAAGGGATAGAGCTATGAGTAAGGTACAGGCGTACATAGTAGAGCACCATGATACAGACAATGCTGCTGCAGTCAAAATGACTGAGGATCAAAAGAAGGCACTTGAGTGGCTTATAGACTGGGCAGATCTGAATATATCAGTAGGTCTCCCTAATGACATGATCGCAGTAGATCTTGCAGGTAAGGAGTAGCAGATGTTTGTAATAGGTTTAGTAGTTGGGTTATTGGTAGGTGGAGCGTTCACGTATCCACTGGCAGCGCTTATGCTTGCTTCATCCATGCACAATAAGGAGGCAGAGGATGAGTAAGAGCTTGAGCGCATTCATGTACGGACAAAAGAAACTTGAGAAGGAGGTTAGGGAAGTTGAACAAAACAGTATTGATGGGCAGGCTCACGAAGGATCCAGATGTGAGATACTCGCAGGGGCAGGAAGCAACATGCATAGCAAGATATACCCTTGCAGTAGATAGAATGAAAACAAAGAATAACCAGGATCCAGGAGCAGACTTCATATCATGCGTGGCTTTTGGTAAGCGAGGAGAGTTTGCTGAGAAGTATCTCAAAAAGGGCATGAAGGTTGCGATCACAGGAAGGATCCAGACAGGAAGTTATGACGCAAAGGATGGGCATAAGGTCTATACCACAGATGTAGTAGTTGAGGAGCATGAGTTCTGTGAGAAGAGAGAAGGCGCTGCAGCACCTGCTGAGACTCAGCCAACTGCAGATGATGGCTTTATGAACATACCAGATGATATCCAGGAGGAGCTGCCATTTAACTGATAAGGAGGGGTGTATGAGTACTGTTGATGTATTGGAGTTAATACCTTATGGGCATGATAATGCAATTACCATGCATGAGCTTGAAGATCAGAGCGGGCTGAGCAATCGAGATATAAGGAAGGCGATAAGCAGCAGCAAAGATCTCATAATCAATCTACAGGATGGATATGGCTATTTTAAACCTCTTGATGATGAGGGGGAATTAGTGGAGATATGGAGAGCAATAACTCACTCAAGAGTAAAAGAGCTAACGAACAGAGAGAAGCAAGCAAGGACTTGGCTTAAAAAGTAAAGGAGTCAATAATGCCTGGTACGAGATTTAAGCAAGACGCTTATGCTAAGTGTCCGTACTATTGCAAGGAGACTCCTGTAGAGGTAAAGTGCGTTGGGATTTGCGGGGATCACACGCTACATCATTTTCCAAGTGGTGCTGCGAAGAGAGAATTTAAAGCAGACTTCTGCCAGGGATTTTACTGGAATTGTCCTTGCTATATAGCACTGGTAACAGATGGCAAGTAAAACTATGAAGCTCCTAGATGTAATGTCTAGGGGCTTTTTAGGGTGCTCTATATTTCCAGGTATCAAACCATGATAATTAAAGAAGGGCGTAAGAAAAATAATATGCTGACACCTAAGCAGGAAAGGTATGTAGAAGAGCTTGTAAAAGGAAAGAGCCAGAGAGAAGCATATAGAGTTGCGTATCCCAAGAGCCTTAAGTGGAAAGACGCTGCAGTAGACGTAAGAGCCTCGCAGCTTCTGAAAATAAATAAGGTATTCATAAGGTATAACGAGCTTATGGAAGAGGCTAAGAGCAAGGGCGGGGATGATGCAACGAGCATGAGGGCATTCATTATTGATCAGCTCAAGAGGATAGCCACAGGCGAAGGGCAGGATACTTCCGAGGTATATAACGCAGAGGGCGATCTGCTGCAATCAAGGAAGGGCTCAAGGCAGGTGGATAGAATCAATGCTCTTGCTAAACTGGCTGAGATCTATGGGATCAGTGCTGCAGAAGATAAGGAGTCATTCAGCATCATACTGCAGAAGTCGGAGGGCTACGATACATGAAGCTATATCTGGGAGAGCCTAACGAGAAGCAGAAGCTATTCCTCATGGATCATCACAAGCATGTTGGCTATGGTGGTGCACGTGGAGGAGGAAAGTCCTGGGCGCTGCGCACTAAAGCTATATTGCTATGTGGTAAGTTTGCGGGCATACGTGTGTGCCTGGTACGAAAGACTTACCCAGAGCTTGAGCAGAATCATATCGTGCCGCTCAAGTCCACGCTGCATGGCATAGCCAAGTACAATAAGTCGGAGAAGCAATTCACTTTTCCCAATGGCTCCATAATCAAGCTGCAGTACTGCAGGAATGATACAGACCTTGAAAACTTCCAGGGCGTAGAGTTTGATGTGATATTCATTGATGAGGCTACAAACTTCACAGAGTATCAGCTCAAGACTATAGCCGCCTGCTGCCGAGGAGTAAATGATTTCCCTCACAGGATATACTACACCTGCAACCCAGGAGGAGCAGGGCATGGATATATCAAAAGGATCTTTATAGATCGCAACTATGAAGAGGGCGAGGATCCAGAGGAGTACAACTTCACGCAGGCACTTGTGCAGGATAATGATGCGCTCATGGAAGCTGATCCAGATTACCTGCGCTTCCTTGAACAGCTACCACCAAAGCTCAAGAAGGCGTGGTTATATGGAGACTGGGATATCTTTGAGGGGCAGTTCTTTGAAGAGTTCACAGATAACCCAGATCATTACATTGACAGACAATGGACTCATGTTATTGAGCCCTTTGATATTCCCCCAGGATGGAAGATCTACAGGTCTTATGACTTTGGTTATAGTAAACCATTTAGCTGCGCATGGTGGGCAGTAGACTATGACGGAAGATTATACAGGATCCTGGAATTATATGGATGGACTGGTATACCCAATGAGGGCGTGAAGTGGAGTCCAGATAAGCAGTTTGCAGAGATCAAGAAGGTAGAGGAGCAGCACCCTTACCTTAAGGGCAAGCAGATAAACGGAGTCGCAGATCCTGCTATATGGGCAGCAGATACAGGCGAGTCGGTGAATGATGTAGCTGTGAGGCACCACATCTATTTTCAGAAGGGTGATCACCAGAGAATTGCGGGATGGATGCAGATGCATTACCGCATGGCGTTTGATGAGAATGGTATCCCCATGATGTATATATTCTCAAACTGCAAGGCATTTATAAGAACGATCCCTCTACTTATGTATGATGATACAAACGTAGAGGATCTTGATACAGAGCTAGAGGATCACGTGGCAGACGAGGCGAGATACATGTGCATGTCAAGACCTATCAAGCCGCAGCTAGGAGCTAAGAACATCAAAGCAGAGGATGATCCACTCAACATGAGAGCAAAGAGAAAGAAATCTATTTATGTGAGGAGAGGATAATGGCAAACAATAATGCACCTAACCAGTATGTGCAGAGAGACCAGAGATTTAACAGACCACACCGCACAGGCAATGTAAACAAGGAGAAAAACAATACAGACTTTAACAGAGGACTCAATGCAGGCAGTGAGAACAGCCTGCCTATGCAGCCCTCAGAAGATCAGATTAAGGCTGTCATGGCACAGGATGCACCCACGCAGCAGCAAAGACCATCCCCCACTGCAGCAGGTGCTCCTGTTCCTCCCCCCAGGCAGAGGGCATTGCCTATAGGACAGAACGAAGTGCGCAAGGGCATGGAGATCCTGCGGAAGTATAAGAAGGGCAAGCAGAATCTTGAGGATAAGATCACCCGCAATGAGAAGTGGTGGAAGATGCGCCACTGGGATCTCATGGAGACAGAGTACACTGCAGATGATCCTAAGCCTGCCAGTGGATGGTTATTTAATGTGATCATCTCTAAGCATGCAGATTACATGGACTCATTTCCTGCCTCAGATATCCTGCCACGTGAGGAGGGAGACGTAGAGGAAGCGCAGAGACTTTCCTCCATCATCCCTGTAGTCATGAGGCAGAACGATTACAAGAAGGTGTACTCGCAGGAGGCATGGTACAAGCTTAAGCATGGCACAGGAGTCTTTGGAGTATTCTGGGATAATCAGAAAATCAACGGACTGGGAGATGTAGCAATCAAGTCTATGGATCTGCTTTCAATATTCTGGGAGCCAGGAGTAACAGATATCCAGGACTCAGAAAACCTATTCACTGTAGAGCTTGTAGCCAATGCTAAGCTTGAGCAGCAGTACCCTCAGTGCAGAGACAACCTCTCAAGCACACAGGATACCCTCATCAAGAAGTACATGTATGATGAGTCAATAGATACTACAGGCAAGAGCGCAGTCATTGACTGGTATTACCATAAAGTGATCAATGGCAAAAAGACTCTGCAGTATATCAAGTTTGTAGATGATATCGTGCTCTATGCTACAGAGAACGATACGCAGGTGCCTACAGAGATCAAGCTACAGCCAGTACTTGACCAGGCAGGCAGACCTGTGCTTGATCAGATGGGGCAGCCAGTTATGACACAGGTAGAGGTACCTGTAGGCAAGAGCATGGCAGAGCGTGGTCTCTATGATCATGGCAAGTATCCTTTTGTATTTGATCCACTGTTCCCAGAGGCAGGCATGCCTGTAGGCTTTGGATTTGTAGATGTATGTAAGAATGCGCAGGCTTCCATTGACGTATATAACAATGCCTTTGAGAAGAATGTGCAGTTTGTAGCTTCACCCAGATACCTTACAAGGAATGACGGAGGTATCAACGAGGAAGAGTTCAGCAATCCTAATCAGCTCCTGGTACACACAGATGGAAACCTGGGAGAAGATAGCCTTGCTCCTATTAACACTCCTACGTTTATCAATGGTAACTATATTGAGATCTTGAATCATAAGATCACAGAAATGAAGGAGACTGCAGGCAACAGGGATGCAACAACAGGAGGCACACAGGCAGGCGTGACTGCTGCCTCTGCTATTGCAGCTATCCAGGAGTCTGCAGGTAAGACAAGTAGAGACCAGATCTCCACTACATACGAGACTCACAAAGAAGTTGTGTACCTGGTGATCGAATTGATCAGACAGTTTTACAATGCGCCTAGACAGTTCCGTATCGTAGGGCAGGGAGGCAAGCAGGAGTTCACAAGCTACTCCAATGAAGGACTGCAGCCACAGTACCAGGGCGAGGACTTTGGTGTAGACATGGGCTATAGAGTTCCTGTATTTGATATCGAAGTCAAGGCAGAGAAGGAGAGCGCATATACTCAGCTATCACAGAATGAGCTTGCGCTGCAGTTCTATAACCAGGGCTTCTTTAACCCTCAGTATGCAGACCAGGCACTTGCCTGCATAGATATGATGGACTTCCAGGGCAAGGGCTCAGTGATCGAGAAGATACAGAGCAATGGTACTTTGTATCAGAAATTCCTGCAGATGCAGCAGCAGATGTTACAGATGGCTGAGATGATTGATCTCATGGGCAAAGAGAGGGGCAAGGAGTACCACATGGCTGAGCAGATGGCAGACAATGTTAATGCTGAGCTTGATATGCAGGGAGCTCCTAGAGGATCAGCCCGCATGCCAGAGACTTCACTTGGAGAGTCTGAGGTAACAGCCAATGCCAGGGAGAGAGCAAACAATGCAACCACACCGAGGTAAGATATGACGCAGATTACTTATAATCTTTCAGATGATGAGTTCAGCATATTGTGCCAGGGGCACGCAGGATACGCAGACGCAGGCAATGATATTGTCTGTGCTGCGATCTCCACCCTCACGCAGACTCTCGTAAAACATATGGAGATCGTGGCAGATGAGTACCAGGCGCACGCAGATAAAGGAGAGCTCTTCTGCAATGCCAGAGGCGTAGTAGCTGTGGAGTGTTTTAAGCTTGTACTCACTGGGCTTAGGATGTTGCAGGCAAACTACCCACGATATTTAAAGATCGTGGAGGGGTGCACTATTTTTACAGATAATGATTTGAAATAATAATCATAGAAAAAAAGGTCGTGACTTACCACAGATGGAGAGAAAGGAGCTTTATGCCCTACAAAGATTTTGACCTTCAACTCTTTGGAGAGGAAGGCGCAGACATGGCAGGAGCCGATACAGGCTCAAGCGGGATCGCCACCGCAGACGCAGGAAATCTTGGAGCCGAAGGAGTAGCTACTGGAAGCACAGGAGAGCAGGTCGCACCTGCAGGCATGGATCAGAATGTTGAAACTGCACCACAGGCTGAGGAAACCTGGGATGATCTGATCAAAGGGAAGTTTAAGAAAGACTATGACAAAGCCATTAAGAGCGCTATTAACAAGCGCTTCAAGAATGACAGAGGGCTGCAGAGTCAGATCGACTCAATAGATCCTATTGTCAGAGCAATGGCAGATCGCTACGGAGTTAAGCCTAACCCAGATGGCTCAATCCCTATTGCGGCATTACAGGCAGCTATCGACAACGATAACTCTTTCTATGAGAAGGAGGCGTTTGAGAGGGGCATATCTGTAGAGGAGCTTAAGAGATCTAAGCAGATGGAGCGTGAGATCTCCATGCTTAAGAATCAACAGGCTCAGTCTGAGAGAGACAGACAGTGGCAGGAGGTTGTCACACAGGCAGAAGCCACTAAGCAGATGTATCCTAACTTTGACCTGGACGCAGAGATGAGCGATC
Organism: Butyrivibrio proteoclasticus P6B7; assembly: GCF_000622085.1. Taxonomy (GTDB): domain Bacteria; phylum Bacillota; class Clostridia; order Lachnospirales; family Lachnospiraceae; genus Butyrivibrio; species Butyrivibrio proteoclasticus_A. The sequence continues at coordinate 25,835 of NZ_JHWL01000003.1, read as the reverse complement.
CAAACTTTGGTAGGCTACTCGCCACCATGCAGAAGGCAGGAATGCCTAATGCAGTACAGACTGTATATGAGGTTATCCATAGGGATGAGATCATGAGCGGGGCAATGGCATTCACTGCCCAGAAAGTAGCAGCTAAGGTTGCGAACAGTGTACAGTCTGGGATGAGCAGACCTTCTGAGAATGGAGTGGGGCAGCAGAGCACAGCTTCCGTAGGAGCGGTAGATCCTTCTAAACTTACCAGAGCACAAATAGACGATATTAAAATGCGTGCTGCTCGTGGTGAGCGTATCATCTTCTGAGGCACGTAACACCATAGGAGGATTGAAAAATGAAAGATTTATGGTTTGATATTCAGCTCTTTGCGAATCCAAACACACAGACAACAGACAAGGCTACAACAGGGAATGATCTTTCCCCTACAATGAAAACATTCTACAAGACTTCACTTCTTGAGAATGCGAGAAACGAGCACTACTACAACCAGTTCGGACAGAAGCAGCCGCTTCCTAAGAATGGTGGTAACAAGGTAGAGTGGAGAAAGTTCGACACCTTCAAGAAGGCAACTACTCCTCTTACAGAAGGCGTAACACCAGACGGAAACACAGTAAACATGACAAAGATCGAGAAGGCTATCGCTCAGTATGGCGATTACACAACCATCTCAGATCGTCTTGAGCTTGAGGCTGTGGATCCTGTTATCGTAGGTGTAACAGAGGAGCATGGTGCACAGGCAGGTGATACCCTTGAGGTTATCACACGTAACGAAGTTATCACTGGTACTGTAGTAGAGTACGCAGGATCAAAGACTTCAAGAAAGACACTTACTAACAGTGATCTGCTCACAGCAACACTTGTCAATAAGGCTGCAACAGCCCTCAAGAAGATGAAGGCTCCTACAATCAATGGCAAGTACATTGCCATCATCCACCCATCAGTAGCTTTCGATCTCAGAGAATCTGCAGGATGGATTGACGTACACAAGTACGCTAACCCTACAGAGATCTACAATGGTGAGATCGGTGAGCTCCACGGAGTAAGATTTATCGAGGATACAGAGCAGAAGATCTGGAAGGGTGAGCCTCTCACAGAAGATGCAGCTAACCTCACAGTAGGATCAAACGTATCTGCAAGCACAACAGTACCTGTAGCTGAGGCTATTACCGCAGATGAGGCAGCAGCTCTCGCAGGCAGACCTATCCTTATCGGTACTGTATCTGCTACAATCGCAAGCGCTACTGCAGGATCAGCAGGCAACGCTTCACTCACAACATCTGCAGCAGTTACTGTATCTAAGGATGATGTTGTATATCCTGGCGAAGGTGGTGCAGGCAACGTAGCAGTATATGCAACTGTATTCTTTGGTAAGGATGCATGGGGCATTATCGAGCCTTCCGCAGAGTCTCTTGAGGTTATCGTAAAGCAGAGAGGTAGCGCAGGCACATCTGATCCTCTCGATCAGAGAAGCACAGTAGGTTGGAAAGCTTCTCATGCAGCACAGATCCTCTATGATGAGAGAATCGTGCGTGTAGAGTCTGGCTCAAGCTATGGCTCAGATGATGAAGCCAACTAAGAAGGAGAGTAAGTATGGCAACAAATAAAAAACCTGTTGAGGAAGTAACAGAGGTAGCAGCAGCTAAGGCACCTGTTGATCCCTGGAAAGAGAAGGTAACAATCTTCATACCTAGAGCAAACAACGGAGAAGCTAACTACAAGATAGTTGGTGTAAACGGAAGGATGTTCAAGGTACAGAGAGGCATTAACGTAGATGTGCCTGCTCCTGTTGCAGAAGTTCTTCAGCACAGTTTTGAGGCGCAGGAAGAGGCAATACGCTTCATAGACAAGGTAGCCTCTAACTAAGCAGTAAGTACGAGGGAGAGGGCATGATCCTCTCCCTTAATTTTTTAAGGAGAAAACTAATGGCAACTGTAGCACAGACAATCGAACAGTTTAATACTGAGTACCCTAACCAGGTGGATGATGCGCTTAAGGTTACGTGGCTTAGAAAGTGTGAGCAGATGCTCATTAACGAGATCTACATTCAGCATGAGCATGATCTTGAGGATGAGTCAAAGCTCAAGCTCAGTGTGTCTGGCTCAACGCTTGTTATCACGAGAGCGGGTACTTTCGCTGATCATATCTCTAACTTTGATATGGATACAGAGCTGCTTGTGCCAGAGCCCTATGATGATCTGTACCTGCATTACCTTGCTCAGAGGGTTGCATACAATACCAATGACAAGACCAGGTATAACACTGCGGCTACTATGTACAACAATGCCCTCCTTACCTATCAGCAGTATTTCAACAGGACTTACAAGGCGATCACTCCTAGTAAGAAGTTGTTTGACCACAACAATCTGTAAAGGAGGTAGGCTATGTATTTACCTAATATAAGCGAGGAAGGCATTTCAAAAGCGTTTATTGATCAGTGGCTAGGGTATAACCATAACTACAAGGTAGGAGATGGTGAGTTCTTTGACTCAAACAACCTCTCATCTGATCAGTTCCCACTGCTATCTCCCAGGAAGGTGCGTACTAATCTCACTAACCTCACAGAGGAGGGAGACGATCTCCCAGTTATGAGAGGTGTGATCCAGGTAGGTACAGATATCTGGGCACTGTGGGATAAGTACCTGTGGAATATCTCTACAGATATCCAGACAGATATCTCAGACATACTGGATGGAGACTACACATCTGAGCAGACACTGCTTGTCATGGGATCATACCTTTTAATGTTCCCTCTTAAGGCGTACATAAACCTCAACGATCTCACGGATATGGGGCTCATGGAGGCAGAGTTTGAGGCACCAGAGAATATCACAATAACCTATACACCCTGCAGCTTAAGTGGTGCTGCACTGCAAAACCTCACAGTAGCGTCAACCTCTCCCGCAACTCCTGCACATGGAGATTACTGGATCTGCACAGCTACTGACAAGGAAGGACTCTACTGTTGGAATGATTACCAGTCAGAGTGGGAAGCAGTGGCAGTATCTTATATCAAGATCGGCATACCAGGAGCTACCCTCACAGATTACTTTGAGGAGGGAGACGCAGTATTCCTCAACACTAATCTGCCAGATATCAACGAGGGCTCAGTGATCCAGGTACTTGATGATGAGTACATGGTTGTGATTGGATTTATGGATCAAGCCAGTGCCAGTCAGTCAACCTCAAGCTCATGGACGCTTACCGCAAAGAGGAAGCTCCCGCACCTTGATGTAGTATGCTGCGACAAAAACAGAGTATGGGGCTGCCACTATGGATACGATAGCTCCACGCATAAGGTGGTTAATGAGATCTACGCAAGCAAGCTTGGTGATTTCAAAAACTGGTATGTGTATTCTGGACTTTCCACAGACTCCTACGCTCTTACTATTGGAGACATGGGAGAGTTCACAGGAGCGATCTCCTTCCAGGGATACCCTCACTTCTTTAAGGAGGACAAGATCTATAAGATCTATGGCTCATATCCTGCAGAGTATCAGCTTGTGCAGATGGATGCAGAGGGAGTACAGAAGGGATCCGAGAAGTCCTTAGTGGTTATAGGGCAGTACCTGCTTTATAAGGGTGTGTCAGATGTATGCGTGTTTGATGGCTCAAGACCTGTGGCTATATCAATTCCTCTATCGAGAGAGGATATGTTCTATGATGCAGTGGCAGGCGGGTGTCTCAACAAGTACTACGTGATCATGGAGACAACAGCAGGCGCTAAGCGCATGTTTGTGTATGATCTGCAGTATGGCATGTGGGAGAAGGAGGAGCCCATAGCAGCTTTCCAGTTTACCCGCTCAGTAGATGGGCAGTTATATGCTGCCTCAGCCTACAATATCTGGGGCTTAGGTACAAGGAATAACGCAGCCTACGCCAACGAGAGCGCTCTTGATGAGGAATGGGTAGAGTGGTCTGCAGAGACAGGAGAGCTTGGCTATAGCACTCCTAACAAGAAGTACGTCTCTCATATTGCGATACGTGCCTTCATACCTACTAGATCAGAATTTAAGGTAGAGATCTCTTATGATGATAGACCATATGACGAGGTAGGTGTACTGAGGGGCAATAGCGATATTGGATCTCAGACACTGGCTTTCGCTCCATTTAGGTGTGATCACTACCGCATAAGATTTAGCGGGCACGGAGAGTGCAGAGTATATTCTATGTCAACCACAACAGAGTACGGAAGCGAGGAGTGATATGGATTTAAGAATTGAGAAGCCTATGCTTGACAAATCCACGCCAGAGGAAAACCTGGCAGTGGTAGATAGATGGATTGCAGATACTGCAGACAAGCTCAACTATTTTATCGAGCAGGTAAATAGGCAGAAGGGAGATAACAATGGCAAGTGAATACAAGATAGACCACATCAAAGATGAGGGTATTGTGTATCCTTTTGTAGACTCTACCGCAAGGGCAAACGTGCAGACACTGGCTCAGAAGCTTGAGAAGTACAAGGGAGATCTTGGAGCTGATATCTCAGCCGAGGAGACCAGAGCGAAGGCAGCAGAGCTTGCTCTGCAGAACAGTAAAGTTAATACTGCTGCAGGCATGGGCTTGTCGCACAATGACTTTACGGATACATACAAGGGCAAGCTTGACAATCCTGCAGCTATGACAGGAGCCACAGCTCTTACAGATGGCACACAGGGAGATGTACCTGCGCCAGAAGCGGGAGATGAGGGGCTTTTCCTTAGAGGAGATGGCGAGTGGGCAAAACCACAGGATACAACCTATGAGAAGGTTACGCACCTTAAGGATGGTCTCATGTCTAAAGAGGACAAGATCAAGCTTGACGCTATGGACGCAGACACAGACGAGCTATCAGCCTGCAACACTACTTTTGTGGGCAATGTTATTACAGAGACCTTTGGTAATGGAAGGACGAGGGAGACTACCTTCAACAATGACGGAAGTATCACACAGGTGATCACTAAAGCAGACACCGATACCATTACCCTTAACACTGTATTCAACAATGATGGCTCTATCACACGTACTAAGACAGTCACACCAATATCATAAGGAGGGCAGATATGAGTGCAATAACAAGAGAGTTACAGGATAACTCTGGCAATAAAGTTTATCCAGTTACCAAAGCTGCAGCAGTCTATATGCCTAATGGTGTAGATACTGTGGCTAGGATCCTGGGAGATCAGATCGACCAGAATACAACTATCGAGTTCTCAAACGATACAATCACAATGACTTTAGCCTCTGGCAGCACAGTAGTGGTGGTGTTCGGAGAAAACAAGATCACTGAGACAACAACGGATGAGAACGGAGTACAGGTGCAGGTGAAGGTTACTACCTTCAACGAAGATGGCAGCATAACAATAACCATAAACGGAGAAGAAGAGGAGGAAGAGTGATATGGGATTTGCTGATGATTTCTATTATGGTCAGTGCAAGGTAGTAGCAACCTCTACTGCCTCAGCAGACAACGGAAAAGCGGTAACAATTACAAGCTCTGGGGGAAGAACATGGAGCGGCACAATGGCAGGTGGCAAGTGCGAGTTTATGCTTCCACCTAGAGACAAGTACACAGTAGAGCTTGTGAACAGTGGCGTTACGCAGTTCTCAACAGAGATCTACTGCGGCTATGGCGAGTGCAAATATGTAGAGGTAGGCATGGATCCTGCTACTCCTCTTGGCATTAAAGCTATCGTCAATGCAGGACTTGAGGCAAACTTCTTTACTGCAGGAGATGAGATCTATGTTAAGGAAGGAGCCGACAGTGTTAAGTACAGAGTGCTTCATGTTGGCTACAAGACTGGAACATATGGTCACAACGTTATCCTGGGAAGAGACGTATGCTTAGGATCAACCAGACAGATGCAGACAAGCAATACCAATGCAGGCGGCTATGGCGCAACTCTGGTTGCTTCATACTTGGATGGTACTTTCTACGAAGGTCTCGGAGAGGACTGGCAGGATGTAATTTCAGATTACACATTCCAGGCTTCTGTTGGATCTCAGAGTACTAACCTCAAGTCAGAGCAGCACAAGGTATGGCTGCCTCTTGAATACAATATCTTTGGAGCTACATCTTATGCAGCAGGCACAGAGGTAACAACAGGACACGCTGAGCAGTTTGCATACTTTGCTACTGCTGCCAATAGGGTTAAGACAGTCAATAACGCTGCCTCCCTTTGGTGGCTTGCTTCTCCTCGTGTGAGCAACTCCGCTGGCTTCTGCACTGTGGACGCTACAGGTGCTGCGAGCGTCGACAACGCTTCCGATTCGATTGGCGTTCTCCCATGCTTCATGATCGCAGCAGACGCTTAATGGGAGCATAAGCAACACGCAGTATATAGCTGCAATCTATAAAATCTCCTGCCCGCACAGGGCAGGGGGTACTTTAAGGAGACAAAAAAAGTTGAGTGGAGTAAGAACAGAGGACAGGAAAGCAAGCTCTGTAGAGTTTATGAATAGTGCGCATGAGCTAGAGAAGCTCACGATCCAGTTAAGCATGAGAGAGAATGCAATACCAAAGCGGTACAGGTTTATTCTGGGGCAGCCCTTATGTGAAGCTGCACGCACTCTCAACAGATCTATCACCTATGCCAATGCGATATACCCTACCAACAGAAAGGAATACGAGATAAGGCGTTCCTATCAGACTAAGGCTAAGATGGCGTTAAGTGATATGTTTGAGATCATGCGACTTGCCACAGAGCTGCTGCCTATGAAAAACACAGTAGTGAATGAGTGGACGAAGATAGCAAGTATCGAGCAGAAAGCACTACTATCCTGGATGCAATCTGATAAGAGCAGATACAAGGATCTTCCATAGGTTATGGACTGTATTGCCTCCAATTGGTGGCTTGCTTCTCCTAATGTGAGCAACTCCACTAACTTCTGCAATGTGAACACTACAGGAGCTGCGAACAACAACAACGCTTCCAATTCGAATGGCGTTCTCCCATGATTCCGCACAGATAATAATTGAGACCGAGTAATGCCTGGGCTGCTTTGACCGACTGAGCGCAGGCACGAAAGCAACAAGTAGTGCGCAGAAGGAGCCCATAACCTTAGCGATAAGCTTAAATATGATTCCTCATGCACCCTCCTGGACGCTTCTTGCATGGCAGAGGTGGCGCTCTGTTTCATAGGATCGGTGCTATGTATCTGGAAATGCTTTTGATATAGGGGATGAACAGTAAAGAAAGACACGAAGCAAGATACTTAAGGCGCAAGGCTAAGAGGGATCTTGCTAAGCAGAAGAGAAATGAAGGACACACCTTTGATGTGGTGACGAGCCCAGAGAGCCTGCGCAGGGCATTCTACTCTGCGAGGAAGGGTGTAAACTGGAAGGCTTCTGTACAGAGATATGGCGTGAATGTGTTAAGGAATTGCATAGATACCTCTGAGAAAATCAGACAGGGAGAAAATATATCGAAGGGATTCATTGAGTTTGATATATCTGAGCGTGGAAAGAAGCGGCACATAACTTCCGTACACATATCTGAGAGAGTAGTGCAAAAGAGCGTATGCGACAATGGGATAGTGCCTGTTATGGAGAAGAGTCTGATCTATGACAATGGCGCTTCTCAGAAGGGTAAGGGTACTGACTTTGCCAGGGAGAGGCTTAAGAAGCACCTGCGCCAGTTCTACAGGAAGTATGGCACAGATGGCTACATACTTCTGGGAGACTGTCACGATTTCTTTGGGAGCATTGATCACTCCATTGTGAAGAGAAATATGGAGAAGATGATCACAGACCAGAGACTAATAGACCTGGCAATGCAATTCGTGGATCCTTTTCCTAAAGGACTAGGCTTAGGATCACAGGTATGCCAGATCCTTGCGGTGACCTATCAAAACGAGATAGACCATTGTATAAAAGAAGTATGGAGAAAGAAATGGTATGCACGCTACATGGATGATTTCTATGTGATCTGCAGGACGAAGGACGAGGCAAAGGAGCTCCTTGCATATTTCATAGAGAAGTACAGAGAGTATGGCATAGAGCTTAATCTAAGTAAGACACAAATAGTCAAGCTCACTCATGGCTTTGTATGGCTGCAGGATAGAATATACCTGCTGCCCACAGGAAGGATTGTAGATAAGCCTGGAAGATCTTCTCTAGTTAGGAATAGAAGGAAGCTCAAGAAGATAGCAAAGAGAGTTGACAGGGGCGAGATCCCTTTTAATAACGCTCTTACCTTCTACAATTCCCACATAGGGTATTTATCCCATAAAGATGCATACCATGCCATTAAGAATGTAGATAAGCTATTCAATGACTTATTTATAAGGAGGTTTATGTATGAGCAAGTTCGTTATGCTTAACAAGGATGCGGTAGTTATTGATATCGTAGATGTTGTTAAGCCAGTAAGGAAGGCTGCCAATGGCAACACGATCCTCTGCGATCCAGAGATCTGCGAGGGCTATGTTGGCTCTGACAACAGCACTGTATATGCCAAGATGGGAATGCAGTTTCAGCCTTCATTTTATGACATTGCGCAGATGTACATGGTAGATGATGTGCCCGCTCTTGTGACACCACTTACACACAAGTACGATCCAGAGGAAGGCTTTACTCTTAACGAGGATGTGTACCCAGATACTAACCTGGGGCTCACCGAGAAGGAGAGAGATCTTGAGGATATGGTACTTGAGATGAGCGAGATTATTTATGCTTAAGTACATTTTGTTTTGGATACTATTCGGAAAGGAGAGAGAAACTATGATAGCTATGTTATGGGCTCAGAAGATCATGTATGGCAAAAAGACTTTTGCCCAGGTGCCTAGACTCCTCAAGGAGCAGGTAAGAGAGATCCTTATTGAGAGCGGCTGCGAAGAGTTGATAATCGAGGAGGAGTAAGATGGCGTATTCAAAGATCGTACTGCTGTGGGTAAAACGTATCGAGATGGGCGATAAAACTCTTGATGATGTACCCGCACAGCTCAAAGAAAGCGTCATACAGAAGCTGATCGAGGATGGATTCATTACAGAGCCTGTTGATTAAGCAGGAGCAGGTGATCGAGGATCTTGTAGCTCTCAATAAGCAGCTTACTGAGGAATTGGCGCAGTATAAGGAAATTGAGAAAGAGGAGTCACTTGAGCAGTGATTCCTCTTTTTAGGGTGTCCTATATTTCATGAGGGCTTATCGGTAACATAAATATGTAGAAGGTCTTTAGGTTTACGAAGGAGAAAGACAATGAGATTATTCGATATTCAGCTATTCGCAAGTTCAAGCACAAAAGGCGGCTCGACTTCTAATACCACATCTTACTCAGAGGGTGGATCTCATTCTGAGGGAGGATCAAGCTCTGAGGGAGGATCTCATTCTCATACAGAGTCTGACACTCACACAGAAGGCGGCTCACACTCTGAGTCTTGGGGCAAGAGTTGGTGGTCTGGCGAGGTAGAAGAGAATACAAGGCAGCACAGGGATGCATACAACACAGACTATGAGGAAGGGCAGAAGGTAACGGATGCATACAATAGACTGCAGGAAACCTTAGACAATAAGCCTACTTTCCAGTCAAAGTACGAGGGCAGATTAGAAGAGCTCTACAACTCCATCATGGGCAGAGAGAAGTTTAAGTATGACTTCAATGCTGATGAGATGTACAAGATGTATGCGGATAAGTACAAGCAGCAGGGCAAGCAGGCTATGGAGGATACCCTGGGTAAAGCACAGGCTATGAATGGCGGCTATGGATCTTCCTACTCACAGTCTGCAGGGCAGCAGGCATACCAGAATTACCTGCAGGATCTCAATAACATGATCCCTACTCTGCGCAACCAGGCATTTGAGCAGTATCAGTACGAGGGCAACGAGCTTCTCAACAAGTACAACATTACTGCAGATGCATACGATAGAGAGTACGGACACTACAGAAATGATGTGGCAGACTGGCAGGCAGATAGATCCTTTAACTATGGCATGTACTCAGATGAGCGTAACTTTGACTACAACCAGTTTGTCAATGAGCGTGACTTCTGGAATAACGAGTACTGGATGGAAAGGCAGTCTGAGACTTCCAACTTCCAGATCACAGACACCAACTATTGGGAAGATAGCCACACAAGCTCAGATACAGATACATCATTCTGGGAGAACAGCAGCAACTGGAATAATACATCTAACTGGAATAGATCAAACAGCCAGACCAATGCTTCACACTGGAGTAATACCAATAGCGCAGGAAGCGGAGGATCAAGTGCAGCAAGCAAGGCAGCGCAGAGTGCTAACGCCAATGCCTTTGGATCTAGTGGAGCAGGCAGCACAAGCAGCAGCAACCAGAATGGATGGACTGATTGGATGCACAGAGCTCCTCAGAGTACAGATGATAACAAGTATGCACCATACAATATCAGCAGCACAGATGTTACTGCGCAGCATCCAGAGTATGTTGCTAACTATGCAGAGTACCTTAAGTCTCAGAAGAGCTCTACAGATCTTGCTAAGGCAAAGAAAGATCTTAAGGACAATGAAGGCTTAACAGATGCAGAGATCGCAATGATCATGGAAATTGCTAAGGGTAATAAGAGTTGGTATTAAGCGAGGAGATAAAGCATGAGCGTTACATCATTTAAAGATTTCATGAAAACAAGAGCAGCAGGGGCAGCAGGTACTCCTGCTGTCTCTTTATCAGAGGAAGAGGAAGAGAGAAGGAGACGAGAGGAAGAGCAGAGAGCTCAGCAGGAGCAGCTCAAGGCGCTTGAGGATGCGAGAATGGTTCAGAGAGCACAGTCTCTTTACAACTCATATATGGATGAGGCAGAAGGCAGGGAGAAGAATGCGCCAAGTTTTGCCTCATTTATGTTAAATAAAAACGGAGTCACTGAGGAAACTATCAGAAGCGAACAGGCTCAGAAAATGAAAGAGATCAAGAAGCAGCAGGACTACTGGAATGATCTGGAAGCAAGATCTACAGGCTCTGCTACTAAGAGTGAGCTTGCTGCTGCCCAGAAAAACATTGACTCTTTAGGGCTCACGGAGGCGCAGGACAAGGCTATCCATGAGTACATAGAGGGATGGGGATATGATACAAAGACAGGAGCAGGAGCTTCTGAGTTCCTTAAGAGAAGTGGCATTGACTATGATACTTTCGTGAAGGCGGTAGACAACCTCAAGGTAGTAGAGACTGGAAAGGTAGCAACAAGCTCTACTCTCACACCAGAGGAGACTGTTGCTTATTCTCAGCATAAGATCGATACACTCTCTAAGCCAGAGAGGGAGGCACTCAACACTATTGTAGAGACAAAGAAGGCTTATGATGATTACGTGTCATTCTATTTCGGCAACCCTCTTAGCATGTTCCTTCACCAGGATGAGGCAAGATCAGATGAGCAAATCGCTGCAGTTCAGAAGCTTAGAGATCTTGGATGGGATGAGGACAAGATCAACCTGTACGAGGACTACGCACAGTATATTGCCAGTGCGAAGGGCACTGAGGAATTTAATAAGCAGTTCGACATTGATCCTAACAGCTCCACAGGAGCGAAGGTAGGCAAGAGTGCTTTCAATACTATCTATGATCTGTACGAGGCACCCATCAGAGGCGTTATGGCTCTGGGGGATAAGTTCACGTCTCATCCTTCTGGACTGGGCACAGATGTAAATGCCTGGGGCGCAAGAGGACTCAACTCCTCAGAGTATGCTACAGGGCAGGTAGTAAACAATGCTATCACAGATGAGCACCCAGTAGGGCAGAAGGCATACCAGTATGGACTTGCCACAGCAGAAGCAGGAGAGATGGCATTACTCGGTGGATCTGCAGGCTTAGCAGGTGAGGCGTTTACCTTGACTGCATATGGCACACAGGCTTATGCCTCTGGGTATAAGCAGGCAAAGGAGAGGGGTGCAACCAACGAGCAGGCAGAGCTTGTCGGTATTGCACAGGGAAGCGCAGAAGTCCTTACAGAGAAGCTCTCACTTGATCACTTGTGGGGCATGGCTAAGGGCGGCAAGATAGGCAAGAAGCTTGTTGTTGACTGGCTCATGCAGGCAGGCATTGAGGGCAGTGAGGAAGTTGCTTCTGATCTGCTTAACAGATATTCTGACTACCTCATTCTTGGCGAGGATGGAAAGAACGAGCAGACAAAAGTTATCGAGGCATACATGGCACAGGGGCTTTCAAAAGAGGAAGCCACTAAGGCAGCAGAGCTTGACTTCTGGAAGCAGGTATCCCTTGATGGACTGGGCGGCTTTGTATCTGGTGGTATTCTTGGTGCAGGTGGTGTGGCTGTAGGCAACATGAACACCAAAGCTAACCAGGCACTGATCTCTGACTATTACAACTCAGTAGCAAGGAATGTTACAGGCGATACTCAGTACGAGCAGGACATGAAGGCACAGGCTCAGCAGTATGCAGATAACCCTATACGTCTCATGGCAGATACTATTGACGATTCCACAGAAATAGGCAGGCAGCAGAAGGCTGAGGTTATGGGCTATGCAGATAAGTATGCCCAGAATGGCAAGCTCTCTGCACAGGATAACTTTGCACTCAACAGATCTATGGAGATCGCTGAGGAGGCACGTACTCCACAAGAGCAGTACGAGCAGTATCTCAGAGATGTATCCGAGACTCCTAACGAGTTCAAGACTGCAGTAACAGGTACCACTGTACAGGAAGGCAGATCTCGTATGCAGGAGGCTATAAAAAATGGAGACGTAGCAGCCCTATCTGCAGCTTATAATGCAATGAAGAGTTCTACATCATCCGAGGCAAGAAACAACGCAGACGAGGCTCTGAGTGAGTTTTCAGATATGGCTAGAGCATATGGCTTTACAGACCAGGAGCTTGAGAGCGTAAAGACTTCTGCCCAGGATGCATACACCAAAGCTCTCAGAGGAGAGTCCAGAGAGAGCATGGGATATCTTTCCGAGACTGCAGAGAGAGCATTCAAGGAAGGTGAGAAAGCAAGGATCGAAAGCAATAACGCAGTATTCCATGAGAGCAACGAGACCACAGTTAATGCAGTCAACAGCAACGCTGCTATGCAGAAAACTGAGGGTGCTAAGACTGCCTATGTTTCACTGATCAAGGATGGTACTAACCTGCGCCAGTATGATTATGCGTTCAACAAGTACTACAATGCAGGAGCTACAGGAGTATCTTATGAGTCTGCTGCTAAGAATGGTATGGGTAGTATCGTAGAGGCTGCACTTGGCAAGGATACAGTGCAGGCAATGTATGATGCAGGGCGTGCAGACTATGAGGCAGAGATCAAGCAGCAGGCTTCCAATGATCTCGGCAAGAGCCTGGGTGTAAAGAAGGGCACAGGATCCTTCCAGGATGTAAGAAGAGGAAGCAAGGCAGATCTCGACACAAATATCTTTGATCTGGTAGCTAAGGTTACTGGTCTTGATATCGTGCTCACAAACAAAAACAAGAAGGGTGTTAATGGATCCTTCAATGTAAATAAGTCGCTCATAACCATATCAGAGGATCATGCTACTGCCCTCAACCATGAGCTTGCGGAGTTTGCAGAGGTATTCGCAGGAGATGAGTATGGCAAGTTGAGAGATATGGTTGTTAATGCTGCCTCTACTGTTCTGGGATCAGATGGATACCAGTCTGCAATCAATGCATATCAGAGAACATACGAGAAGATAGATGCAAACCAGACTGTACTTGAAAGCTCCAAAGAGTTCACCAATGATATGCTTGTAGCCCTCATGAGTACTAAGCAGGGGCAGAAGGCAATGGCTGACTACATGACTGAGAAGTACGGAGTCAAGGAAGCACAGAGCCTGGGCACAAAGATAAAAGACTTCTTTAAGAAGGCAATAAACTCTATCAAGAGTCTGGTTGATCACTCCGATATGAATAGCTATCAAAAGAAGATGGCTGAGGCTAAGATCGCTGAGAAAGAGCAGATCCTGGATCAGTTCTTTAAGGCACTGGATAAGGCTATTGAGAATTACCAGGGCACTGAGAGCACTGCTGCAGAAGGCGCACAGGAGATAAAATTCTCAAGACACGTGGAAGAGAGCGATTATACTTATGACACTCTGAGAGCAATGGCTCCTATTAAAGTGTATTCTGCTGCAGAATTAGGGCTTAAAGAGCTTGCATTCTCAAAAGATCTTTCTGCTACAGACATAGTAGATACTGCAAAGGAAAACATCAGCAGATACAATAAGGATAATGGTCTGGGTAGCAATATGCTATTTAACAGTGATCTTGGCAAAGTGATCATGACTGGAAGAGATGGAATGAGGCATGGATTGCGTAGAATACACCAGAGTAATGCAAATGCAGTGTCTGCGCTCCCTGCATATTTTGAGAATGCCATTGTGTTTAATGAGGCAGATGGCAATAGGAATGGAGCAGAAAAAGCATATGTTATGTTTGGCGCACTGAAAGAGGGAGACAATCTAAGAATTGTAAGAATGGTGATAAATCATTTTGATAGATTCCTGGCTCTTGATGATGTGCAAGACGCTTTATATGCAATAAAAACTAAAGAAGAGGCTGCAACTAATGTTGCCACTATTCAGAGCCAAAGCTCCTTTAGTAATACCTCTTCTGAGTTAAGTATAACACAACTTATGTATGCAGTCAAAAGCACATTCCCTAACGATTTATCGAAGGATGTAGCCGCTCATTTGGAATACGCTAGGGGAGAGTCAGATCTTGAAGGGCTTAGATATTCTCTTGACGTAGACTCAGAGGGTAACACACTTACCCAGGAGCAGGCAGAGTTCTTTAAGTATTCTAAGGTAAGAGATAAAGAAGGCAGGCTCATGGTTATGCATCATGGTACCAACAGCTATGGCTTTGATGTATTCGATATCAAGAAGGCTAAGAGCTCTGGACTGTATGGCAGAGGCTTCTACTTTGCAGATACTAAGGCTCAGTCAAGCGTATATGGGCAGACCTATAACGTATATCTCAATCTCGTTGAGCCTCTGCAGATCGGCAGCAGGGATATAACAGAAGATCAGCTCCTGGCATTTATCAATGAGATAGCCAATGATGAGGACTATGGCATTGATAACTATGGATACGAGGCAACTCCTCAGTCAGTGCTTGAGAGCCTTAAGGGTAAAGATGATTTCTCGGCACTGCAGGATCTCAACGCTTCCTGCGTAGGAGACTTTGTAGAGACACTTAAGATCTTCAACAGAGTAAATGGCACAAGCTATGATGGTATCATGGCTCAGAGTGAGACAGTAGCCTTCTATCCTAACCAGATCAAGGATGTAGATAATGCTGCACCTACTTCTGCAGATAGTATCAAGTACTCCCTGGATGTAGACGAAGATAGAGTATTCTATGTGCGTGGCACAGAAGTAGTAAAAAATCCTACATCTAAAGAGTATCAGCAGATGAGAGAGGATATCCTGGCAGAGCGTCCGTGGCTCAGAGGAACAGACGAGCCTCTGCTGCGTCATACCTGGGATGAGGAAGGCAACGAATATTACTGGGAGGCAATGGGTGGACTGCATGCGCAGATCGAGCCTGCGATCAACCAGAAGTACAATACCCGCACTTCACAGCAGTGGCAGTGGTGGACGAGAGAAGATAAGGACGATTACCCAGTAGACTATAGCAACAGGTACTCGCTCTCTGTAGATGATGAGGGCTTTAAGGCTATGGAGAAGGCTGCGAAGGATACAGTCAATGTAGACTTTGGTAAAAATCTTATCGCAGTACATAACATGACTGCAGATCAGCTCATGGCAGATATCGGCTTAAATGGTTTCCCTTCACCTTCTGTAGCTATTATCAGAGCAGGTATGGAGCACTCTAAGTACGGAGATGTATCTGTACTCTTTAAGAGAGAGACCATTGATCCTAAGTTCAGTAAAAAGAATAAGGTATATGGAGGAGATGCATGGACTCCTACCTTCCCAAGTATTGAGGTTAAGATCAACTCAGAGAAGGCAGGTGAGCTCTGGAATAAGTTTGATGAGCTTGTACCGAAGGATATCCAGGCTTCACTCTCAAGGGTAGCATTCGATACAGATAATATGTCAGACGCTATCAACAGAATGAATGGCAATCCTGTAGAGGCATACAGGGAGAAGGATGCGCTTAAGTATGCTTTCCTTAAGAGTATCGGAGTCGAGGTAGATCCTGGCACAACAGACGGACAACTTGCTCCAATGACAGAGTGGTACAATGACCAGATCATAGCTGTGGCTGAGAAGATCGGTGAACAGGCATTCAGAGACTTCAACGAGAGCGGATCTCAGTATTTAAAAGATCACCCAGAATTTGAGGAGCAGGTAAGAGCTGCACTCAATGAGCAATTTAGAGAGAAGTATTCCATGAAAAAAAATCCCAAGCTTAGGAAGCTTGCGGAGAAAGATCTCTACGATTCCAATAACTTTGGATTTAGCAAACTGGATCAGATCAGAAAGGGTGTACTCAATTACTATGATGAGGGCATTAAGCAGGTACCAGACTATGCCAAGCTCAGAGATGTAATAGCCGCAGAGATCGAGAGTAGAGAGAAAGAGTACACAGACTGGCTTGATAGCTTCTTTGATGGAATAGTCGAGAAGAGAGGACTGCGCAACGAGAAGGATACGTTTACCTACTCTGGAAACAGAAGATCCTGGGAGGCGCTGCATGATGAGGTTACGCTTGAGAATATCGTGCGCATTATGAATAGCGAGGATGCGAAGGGCGCAGATGGATTCTTTGCACAGTCTGCAATCCAGGCTATTGCTACTAAGGACTTTACAAGCATTGAGGATATCCACGCCAATGAAGCACAGCTCCGTATGATCTCCGAGGAAGAGCACTCAGCTTTGACAGATGATCACTCAAGAAGATTTACAGAGATCATCCACGAGATAGAGGATCCTAACGAGAAGAATGGATTTATTTCCTTTGATCGTGCAGCAGAGGCTATAGCAGATGCAGTAAGATCTGCCAAGACTGTTAAGGGCATTGATAAGGTGCTGCGTGAGTACCGCACTCTCAACATCCAGGAGGACACAGCGCAGAAGATCGTGGATCTCATGCATGATATCGCTGAGCTTCCTACAGGATACTTTGAGGCTAAGCCAAGAAGAGCAGTATGGCTCAATGAGATAGCAAGTGTTATCTTACCAAGCAATTCCTCACAGAAGGTATTTGATGCCCTTGAGGAGAAGGGTATCCAGTACAAGACCTACGAAGCAGGCAATGAGGATCAGAGGACTAAGCTCCTTGAGTCTGAGTCTAAGGATACAGGCGTTAGATTCTCAATGGATATTGACGAGGCATGGGAGTCTCTATTTGATGAGACATTTAATGTAGATGGTGCTTCAATCCTTGAGGAAGGCATGCAGGCTCTTAAGGGGCAGGATGTAGATTATGGCAAGGTAAAGAGAATTGCTATCAAATTGAAGCAGGAGTATGGCTCAACCATTAACACTAAGGCTTTTGCAGATATGATGGAGAAGGCTTTTGCTTACATGCAGACAGGTGATCATGTCAACTATACCGATATGATGAGAGTCATGGAGGAGATAGCTAAGCCTGTACTGGATGAGGCAACTCACACAGTAGGAGATGCAGAGTATAAGTCATTCATAAATGCAATGAAGGGCTACAAGATCAAGCTCAATGATGAGCAGATGGCAGAGGTTAAGAGTGCCCTGGGATCTTATGCAGACTTCAAGAAGGCTATGTATCCTCTGACAATCAGCAACAATGGATCATACCTTGATGGACTCTGGGAAGAGATCTGTGCAAGCACAGGATATCTTCTTGACCAGGATATAGCAGTAGGCAATCAGCCACTTGCCCTCATGGATGTATTGGAGTCCTTGAGACCATCACCTGTAAATAGCTTTGATGGAGACTATGAGGATGTTGCGAAAGATCTTGCAATGAGGATCGTAGAGGAATATCTGGGAGTCCAGGCTGAGGAGTCCGATAATAAGAAGTCCGATAAGCTTAAGGCTAAGCAGGGCGAGTACAGGCAGCAGGTACGTGAGAAAGCCAATGAGAGAGTAGCTAAGGCTAGAGAGCGCATGAATAAGAAGCGCCTTGAGTATCAGCAGAAGGTTAAAGAGAGATATGATCAGCGCCTTGCAGATGTACGCCAGAAGATGAAGGACGAGCTCAAGAAGGGCAGATATGATAACAGAGTCCGTATGATGGAGCAGAGGCAGGACTCCTTAGAGAAGATCGCAGCGCTCAAGGCTAAGAATAAAGAGAGAGCTCAGAGTGCCAGAGAGCAGAGAGCAGCCAGAGAACAGAGAGAGAAGATCTCTAAGAGAGCCCGCACTCTTACTAACTGGATCATGAGCCCTACTGAGCAGCACCATGTACCTACAGACATGATGGAGCCAGTGCTTGAATTCCTCAACGCTCTTGATTTTGTAGAGCCAGAGGTTAAGGTGAACAAAAAGGGAATGTATTATGTGAGAGTATTCAATCACTCCGTAACAGATTCCACAGGCAAGAGACAGATGGTATTTGATACCATTGAGGGCGATAGTAAAGAGGATGTTATCAGACGCTACTACATGGCACTGGGCGCAGGTACAGGATCACAGGCAACCAGGACATGGGTAGATAGAATGAGTTCCATGCAGGAGATCCTGCGCAAGGTTAAGAACAGTGATTCCTTTGAGCACCAGGATATGAATAATCTCATGCAGCAGATTGATGAGACACTGGCAGATGCACTCTCAGATGTGATCACCCGCAACAGAGCGTCACTCACTGTAAATAACATGAGCTCCTCAGATCTTAGAGTGATCAATAATGCACTGCGTAACATCATGCATGCGATCAACCAGGGCAATAAGGCATTCGCTCAGAATGAGGATATTGAGGAGATGGGTGCAGATACCCTGGCAATGGCAAGTGGTATCAAGAACAACAAGACTCATGGCAAGATGTATAACAAGATCACTCAGACCTTGAGACTTGACATGGCTACACCAGAGACTTACTTCACTCTCCTGGGAGAAGGAGGTAAGAAGGTATATAAGGCACTGAGGAAGGGCTTTAATACTAAGGTGGCAGATATCCGCAAGGCACAGGGCTTTATGCAGGAAGTCATGGAAGGTGTCAAGAAAAGGGATCTCAATAATTGGACTGGACTTAAGGCAGATCTCCATAACTTCCATGTAACAGACGGAGAGATCTCTTTAACTACCGCACAGATCATGTCACTGTATGAGCTCAACAAGAGGCAGCAGGCAGTACTCCACTTCAAGGGAGGCGTAGAGGCAGACACTGTTACAAAGAAGATCGGACTGGGCAACAGGGTATTTAATCAGAATGCTACACCAGTACATCTCTCTGAGAGCGAGATCGAGAGTATCATTAACACACTTACTCCTCAGCAGAAGGAGATTGCAGACAAGCTGCAGCAGTACATGGCAGTGGAGTGTGCAAAGGATGGCAACGAAACATCCATGATCATGTATGGCTTTGAGAAGTTCACGGATGAGAATTACTTCCCTATCAGTACAGACAAGAGCTACATTGCTGCAAACAACAGCAACACTTCCAGGGATTCCCTCAATGGTATAGAGAGATCTGGATTCACTAAGCAGCTTGTGCAGAATGCAACTAACCCTATCATTATCAAAGATATCTTTGACGTATTTACTACCCACGTGGCAGATATGGCTACATATCATGGCTTTGCTCCTGCAATGAAGGATGCTACCAGATGGTTTAACTACAAGGTAGTGGATAAGATAGATGAGGATATGGGCAAGTGGAATAGCGTGCAGAAGGCTATCAAGACCATAAGCGGAGAGGGAGGTACAAATTACTTCACTAAGCTTATGCAGGATCTCAATGGCAATGAGAAGTCTCAGTATATCGGCAACTTCACAGACGCACTTATATCCAACTATAAGGCAGCAGCAGTAGGTGCCAATATCAGAGTTATCATTCAGCAGCCAACAGCTTACTTTAGAGCTATGAACACCATAGATCCTCAGTATCTTATCGGTGCTGCAGTATCTCCGATACAGGCTCACAAGATCGGCAATAAGATGAGAGAGGAGTCTGAGATCGCATGGTGGAAGTCACAGGGATACTTTGAGACTTCAATAGGTAAGTCCATGAAGGAGATCATAACAGGACAGTCCACACTGGCAGAGTCGGCAAAGAATATATCAATGGCTCCTGCAGGATGGGCAGATGATCTTACCTGGGGCGTGCTCTATACTGCAGTTACTAAGGAGCAGCAGGCTAAGGCAAGGAAGGAGCATATCTCTAAGGAGGAGCTCAACCAGAGGATCAAAGATCGCTTTGACGAAGTAGTAGATCAGACACAGGTTGTAGACTCCACACTCCACAGATCTCAGTACATGAGATCAAAGGATACTCTTAACAAGCTGCAGACCGCATTCATGGCTGAGCCTACTAAGTCCTACAATATGCTCATGAAGGCTATTGTTGAGGATATGCATAGCGGCAAGGGATTTAAGAGGACTACTAAGGCAGCGTTTGTATTCATGCTCACCAACGTAATTACATCTGCGGCAGCAGCAGTGATAGATGCATTCAGAAAGGATACAGACGATACAGACTGGGGCGAGGTATATGTAGAAGCTCTTAAGGATAACGCCATTGATAACGTCAATCCTTTAAACCTCATCCCTGTACTTAAGGATGCGTCAAACACTCTGTACAATGGAGTAAAGAGTCTTATCACAGGAGAGTCAAACTTCCAGAGCTCATCCTCTAACAGAATGGATACGGATGCGATCAACTCTCTTATTGATGCAGCCACAGAGGTTACTAAGTACATGAGCGGCACCAGTAGGAAAACTCCTTATGGTATGGTAATGACTCTTTCAAGACCATTATCACAGCTTACAGGTATTCCTGCTTACAACCTCGCAAGAGATGCAATGTCAATCTACAATGCATTCATGCCAGACCTTAAGAAAACTCTTGATGGGAATAAGTACTCTGCTATCTACAATGCGATCAAGGCAGATAAGAGTGTTGAAGAGATCCAGGCTCTTGTAGATAAGGCAATGGATGAGGATGGAGTTATCAAGGATGTGCAGTCGGGCATAACCTCAAGGTATAAGTCAGATTACTACGAGCTCTATAACTCCGAGGAAGAGGGAGACAGAGAGAAGGCTATTGCTCTGGGAGAGCTTGCAGCTAAGGGCTTCCTTGCAACAGGTATGAGTGAGGAAGAGACAGAGGCGCTCCTGGCAGACTGGCAGTATAAGGATCCTGCTTACAATCTCCTGGATGATGCAGTCGAGTCTGGGGAAGGTATAGAGGATGCAGTCAAGCTCCTCATGGAAACCAAAGAGCCAGATAAGATGATCGAGCACTTAGTTAAGGGTTACGGATCCACGATCAAGTACAACAGAGACAATGACATTGACAGTGTAATAGAGGGCAATGTCAACAAGGCTCTGAATGCTATAGAGAAGGGCACTAACTATGACAGTGCAGCTAAGGCTCTTGAGGAGAAGGCGGCAGCCTCTGCAGCAAAGAAGCAACTGCAGGAGGAGAAGAAAGAGCTTAAGCAGAACACCTACGATATCTTAGAGTCTGGCAAGGGTGATTACAAGCAAGCAGTCAATGAGTGGGCAGTAAAACTCATGGGAGATGATACAAGCGTAGAGTCTCAGAAGGATGCAGCAAGCACAATCAAGTCCTCACTCACTACTGATTATACGAAACCTCTTGTAAAAGCGTACAAAAATGGAGACTATAGCGCACAGCAGATGCTCATAAGGGTAGCCACAATCAAGGCGTACATAGATGAGCAGGTTGGTACTAAGATCGCCAAGAAGTATGGAGGAGACTACTACCAGTATGAGCTTGACCAGATCATAGATCTCATGGATGAGTACGATCAAAAACCCTGGTAAGTAAGAAGAGGGTGCTCTATAAAGGGCACTCTCTTTTTAATATGATGAGTATATGGAGGTAAAAACACATGAAGCTTACTTATGATATGGTCGTGGACTTTGCCAGACCTAATAAATCAAACACAATCATTGTAAGTGAGGGAGACGTAAATAGCAGAGTCTGCCACTTTACCCTGCTTGCAAATAAAACACCTATGGAAATGCTCACAGTTACTGCTGCCCTGGTGCGTGCAGTAAAGCAGGATGGTACAGTGATCTTTGGTGACGCTACAATCTTGCAGGATGAGGACGAGCATTATATCAATGAGATAGAGTACACGATCCCTGCAGCAATGATGGATGAGTCTGGGAATATCACCATGACAGTTACACTCCTGGGATCAGACAATACTCAGATCACTTCCTTTGAGTTCTACCTTAAGGTAAGGAATGCCCTCTATAACGAGGATGATCTTGTGTCTGAGTCAGATCTCTCTGGATTCAGAGATCTTCTTAACAGAGCTCTTATAGCTATCCAGAAGATAGAGGTAATGTCAGAGAATACTGCATTGCCTAACCCTTACCCGCTCAACCTCAACATTGAAGGAGAGGAAACAGCCTATACAGGAAGTGAGCAGGTAGATATAACTCTTGAGGATATGGCATATATCTCTGGTGCCACAGATCCAGAGGACAGTATAGATGAGAGTGCGGCAGCAGCCGCAGCAGCTTCTGCACTGGCAGCAGCAACCTCCGAGTATAACGCAGGCTTATCTGAGGATGCAGCAGGTGACTCTGCAACTGCAGCAGCAGGAAGTGCACAGGATGCACTGAATGCAAAAACAGCAGCAGAGACTGCAAGAGGGCAAGCACAGGGCTATGCTACACAGGCTCAGCAGCAGATCAGTAAGCTTAACCTTCCTACTACCGCAGGTACATATAGCCTCAAGGTAACAGTTACAGGTGGCGTAGTTGCTTATAGTTGGGAGTAAGGAGGAGAGATATGGCATTCACACCAATGGAGATTATGGCTTTCATTGTTGGGGTATGTGGTTTCACCCTCACAGTCCTAAACATTATCGACAAGCAGAATACTCTCAAAGGCAAGGCGGCAGAGCCCTTCAATACTCTTAAGAGCAGGGTTGATGCGCATGACGTAGAGATTACGGATATCAAGATGGCTCTTAAGCAGGGCAATGATAGGTTTAGGGAGCAGGACGATACCAACGAGGTACTCATACATTCAGTGCTCGCACTTGTAGAGTTTGAGATACAGTATTGCCTGGTCGAGCATAAAGAGATGAGTAAAAGCTTAGAGAAAGCTAAGGAAGATCTTAACAGTTACCTATCAAAAAGATAGGAGGCACGTATGAGCAGTATTAAAAAGAAGTATGAGACTTTCCCTACATATACTAAAAAAGCAGTTAAGGCACTCCTGGTTGTGGGAGTGATCAGCGCAGAGATTCCTTTTGTGCTGTCTGCATTCGGTAGGGATCCAGTGGCAGAGCTTGGCATTGCCTGGATCACTGAGATAGTCGCAGTGATCTTAGGATATATGTGTAAAGCATACTTTGAAAAGAAGCAGGAAAAGAAACAGAAACTTGCAGATTATGAGGCAGGAATGCCAGAGGAGGAATAATGAACGAAGTAACATTTAACATCTTAAAGATTGTGGTATCTGTGGTGTCTGCACTTGTGGCAGTTTATCTGATTCCTTTTATCAAGGCAAAGACTGCAGATGTAAAGTACCAGAAGCTTCTTGATATGGTAGAGGTTGCGGTAAGAGCAGCAGAGCAGACTATTAAAGGGAGCGGGCAAGGAGCTGCCAAGAAGGAAGAAGTTATAAAATTTGTCACGGACTGGATGATGGAGCATGGTGTAACTATTACTTATGATCAGTTGGAACAGCTCATTGAGGCAGCAGTATTTAATATGAAGAGGGAATAAAATGGGAGAAGTACTAGGTATAGATGTATCTCATCATAACGGAGAGATCAACTGGGAGTATGTGGCTGCAAACAATAAGAAGTTTGCAATCCTTAAGTGCCAGTATGAGGCACAGTCTCACAGGATTGATGAGTACTTTGAGTATAACTATAACGAGGCGGGCAAGTATGGAATTGCCAGGGGCGTATATATTTATATCGCCAGGGCTTCTATGGCTGATCCAGTAGCAGATGCAGAGTCACTCCTTAAGCACCTTAAGGGAAGGAAGCTTGAGTATGGTATCTGGCTTGATCTTGAGGATAAGACAGTAGAGGCTAAGGGCAAGGCATACATAAGAGATCTTGCAAATATCTATGCTGATATCTTTATCAAGGCAGGATACTTTGTAGGTATCTACTGCAACAGAGACTGGTACATAAGACTGATCCATGATGATCTTAAGAGATCTTTCGACTTCTGGATCGCCAGGTATCCTAAGAATGATACAGGCATGTATAACCCAACATCAAGCCTCAAGCCGAGTGCAAGCATTGCGGTAGCATGGCAGTACTCAAGCAAGGGTAATGTCTCTGGTGTGAAAACAAAGTGCGATCTCAATGTGGACTTTGACGGAGTAGTGAGTCTGATCGCACAGACTCCTATTAAGAAGAGCGTGGATGAGGTAGCCCAGGAAGTGTTAGATGGCAAGTGGGGCACTGCTAAGACTAACCCTACAAGAAAGAAGCTGCTCACTCTGGCAGGCTATGACTACGCAGAAGTGCAGAGGAAAGTAAACGAGATTATTAATAAGAAGAGTTAAAATACTTCTGGTGCACACGATAATGCACACGGATAAAAACAATAGCGGAGAATAGCGGATTGCAACCCATAAGAGAGATTGTTCAAATCCCGCTTTCTCCGTTGATCAAGAAGATGGCTTTTAGCCATCTTTTTTTGTGTCCAAATTCAAAAAGTGCCTATTTACATATTGATAAAAGTATAGATAAGTGACATTGTATTTATTAGCGCCTTACATGATGACCTGTAATGCTGGGCGAAATAAAGCATGCTTGGAGAATGATATGACGGGAAAAGAGTTTGTACAGCTGGTTAAACAGGACAAAGATGAAGTAATGGACATCTATTTTTCTGATGAGGAAACAGAAGTGGGACTTATTATAGAAAGGCTTGTAGAAGATGGTGCTTCTATAGAAGATATTCGTAGCCTGGTTAATACCATAATGAATGAAAGCTGCTATAGAATGCTTCTTGCAATAGAAGGTGAAGCATCACTTGGAAGCGTTCAGCAGTCATACAGGCTATACGATGAAGATGGTAATGAACTGACAGGATCAGGAGAGATAGAGACAGAGGCCTTTGATTCATTTATAGAATAAGCGGAAGAGAAGAGCTGGGGATTGATTATGAAGACAGTCCTCAGCTTTTTCTATATATAAGAGTAAACGATATAGTTTTAAAAAGAAATATGAGTGTTTTGTATATATGATTGGCACAAAAAGGGGAAAAATGCATGCGTAATTGCGCAAATCCAGTAACGATGCGCAGTTACACCACTACAAGTGGTTGGCTTTAAGGGTGAAAACACCAATATATAGTGGTCGGAAAATTTCTTGAAAATTTATAAAAAAAGGTGTTGCATTTGGGTACCCCCTTTGCTATAATAACTTTTGCCCGCTTGAGAGAGCGGACGGAAATCGCAGAAACAAGCGGTTCCTGAATAAAGAGTTTTGAAAAACAAAAAAACTTTTCAAAAAGTTGTTGACAAAGATTCAAAGCTGTGATATTCTAAATGAGTTGCGGCTGAGAGCTACAACAACAAAGCACATTGACAAATAAACAGTAATGCAACCCTGAAAAATTCCAAGAGAATTTATTCAGAACAAATTAGTAAATAACGGACAGAACAAAAAGCCAAGCTTTAGTTCTGGTCAGATCAAACTTTTTAACGTGAGAGTTCGATCCTGGCTCAGGATGAACGCTGGCGGCGTGCCTAACACATGCAAGTCGAACGGAGATTTAACGCTGATGAGGCTTCGGCGGATTCTTGTTAAATCTTAGTGGCGGACGGGTGAGTAACGCGTGGGCAACCTGCCTCATACTGGGGGATAACAGTTGGAAACGGCTGTT
>NZ_JHWL01000002.1 GCF_000622085.1 Butyrivibrio proteoclasticus P6B7 | reverse complement strand
GATGACATCTCAGCTATCACATACGGTACAGCATCTGAGACACTTACATCTACATACTATCAGCTTGATAACGATCTTAAGACATACGTTACAGAGCTTGAGACTCTTTCAAAGAACGTAATGACATCATCAAACAACTTGGAATCAATCGACGAAGCAGCAACTTCAGGACTTTCTTACAACTAAGTCGATCCTCTCATGGCCGTGTCACAGCGGCCTTGAGATTTATTAAAAATGTTGGGAGGCAAAATAATGGGGACTACGTATGATGAGTTAAGAGAACTCGAAGAACAAAGAAGAACACTAAGGAATAAAATCTCTAAGGTATCTGGACTAATTAGTGATTTACAGACAGAACAAAAGAAAATTGTAGATGCACATAATACAATGTTTGCTAACGAAATTAAGCCAATTTGTTATGATGGCTACGATTTGTCTGTTGATGGAAAGTGGAAAGGAAATAATTATTATTTGGCTACATTACAGTTAGAGGGTATTGCAAGCGATTTAAAAGATTATAGTTCCGATGTTTCAGATGTTGTTGGACAAATTCAAACGGCAATCGACTTGATGCAAGAAGTGCTGGATGATTTGAATGATCAATTAGCTGCGTTGGGATAATTGCATAAAAGCGAGGATTAGTTATGGGAAATAATATAAAAATGAATACTGATACATATACAACATATGTGTCAGAAATGAAAAATCAAAGTAAGTTAATGCTTGCTTCAAGTCAACAACCGGTTGTACCTGATGAGATTGTTTTGAAAAATATAGTTATTCCAGATTATGCTACAGCTAACGAAGAGGCTATTGATACAATCAAAAGATTACAAGCAGTTCTAGCTACTACTGGAAAACTAATGGATAACATTAAAGAAAACTATGACAAGCAGGTTGATGAAAACTTGTCTAATCAGATGAATGATGCTAATGGAACATCAGGGGGCTGATTATTAGCATAAAATAATACTTACTAAGAGGTGCAAAAGTGGGCAGAGAAGGTAAAGAATATAATTATAAAAAAGAAAGTATGTATACTTCGATTCCGGGTGCTGGTTATCAGTACACAGGTGGAGATCAGGTATGGAATTTGGCTGCAATAAAGAATTATTTCTATCAATGTGTCTATAAACTTAAGCCATTCAATGAACATTCATCTGAAGTGGTTAAAGCTATGTATAAGTTTATAAATGATGATGAGCATTCAGGTGAAGAAGCAAATGCTTCTAAACAGTTTTTGAATGAGAATTTATCACTTATAGTTATTGATACTGTTTTGGCGATTCAGAAACTTGAAGGTATGATGGTTGAACCAGGATTCCAGGGGAGTATTCCAATTGTCAGAGCATTTTTAGACGAACTTAATGAGGATGAAACTGCGCTTATAACAAAGTCTGCCTTGGATAAAATTATAATTGATTTTTCCAGATATCTTAGGGATTTCAAAGAGCAGTCTGAGATAATCAAAGAAGGAAGAGCAGAAGCAGAAGAAACATTAAAAGCATGTGAGGAGTTCATTAATGCTCCTTGCTTAACTTATTTAAGGCCATATCTTGTTGATATTTCAATGTCTGCTTTTGTTAATACAACA
This sequence comes from Butyrivibrio proteoclasticus P6B7, assembly GCF_000622085.1. Classification (GTDB taxonomy): domain Bacteria; phylum Bacillota; class Clostridia; order Lachnospirales; family Lachnospiraceae; genus Butyrivibrio; species Butyrivibrio proteoclasticus_A. Next base: position 339,584 of record NZ_JHWL01000002.1, on the reverse strand, counting down.
GGAACCGTTGGAACAATACCTTTATTTAGAAAGAATTTTTTGGCTTTTTTGGAAGAACATAATGATGATTTTAGTAAGAGTGAATATAAGACTCTTATTGATAGAATATGTTCAAATTTAAAGCGCATTGAAGTTGGACTTGGCGACGGCAGTTTTGATCCTCAGAGTTATAATGAAAATTTAAAGAATATAGTTTATGACGCTGGAGAATATAATGCCGAATATGAAGACTACATAGACTCTTATCAAAGATATATTATGGGTTATTATTCAAAAACAGCAGCATATGTTTATGACCCTATCAATATTAATAACGGTAATTTTGTCAGCAGAAAGGTTGATATTACTGTAGGAAAAAAGCATCCTATTTCTGTTGAAAGAAATTACAATGCCCAAATAGGAAAAGTGGGTGTATTTGGCAAAGGATGGACGTTTAATTATGAGCAACATCTAATCAGAAAAGATGATTCCTTTACATTATTCTGTGGCGATGGAAAAGAATGCGTATTTAATAAGGCTAATTTAAATGGCGAAGAGGTTTTTCTTGAGATTCATGGCGAGGAAGGCGTTCTTCGTGTAATGGATGATGGTTATAGAATCACTTATGATGACAATAGTTTTATTGATTTTGATAATGACGGTTATCTTGTTTACTTTGGTGATAATTATGGCCGACATACATCTGTTGAATACTACCTATTTGAGAAAAATGCCGATGATAAGATAGTTAAGATTGCTTTACCTAGAAAGGTTATTACAAAGGAAGGTAGCTATCTTTCTTTTGAATACAATGATTTGGGACTTATTACAAAAGCAAAAGATCATACAGGAAGAACTGTCACATATGCCTATGAGGATGTTAATGATCAGTATAGGCTTACAACTATTGTAGGAACAAATGGCAAAGCGCAGAGATTTAGATATACAGACAATGGATTGATTAAAGAAGCGGTTAGATCTGATGGCGTAGTAGGTGTAACAAATGAGTACGACTCTCGTAATAGAATTGTAAAACAAATACTTGCTAATGGTGGTGAATTTAAATTTGATTATGATGATGAGAAACATACAGTTACTGTAACTGAGGCGAATGGCTGCAAGGTTGAATATCTTAAAGATGAAATTGGCCGTCATATTGGAACTAGATATTTAGATTTAGGACTTGAGGATAAGTTTACTTATAATTCAAAAGGCCAGAAAGTATCTCAAACAGATAAGAGAGGCTTTACTACCAGATATTCATACGATAATAGGGGACATCTAACTAGTGTTATCGGCCCAGAAGGACTTCATGAATCTTTTACATATTATGTTGATGGAAAGATTTCTTCAAAAAAAGATTCTGAAGGAAATGTTACTAAGTACAAATATGATCTTAAGGGGAATCTATACAGTGTAACTAATGCCAATGGTGAAAAAACTAGATTTTATTACGATGAAGAAGGTAAGGTTATATCAGTAAGAAATGCCAATAATGAAAGATCTCAGATTGCATATGATGAGAAAGGCAATATTTCTGAGGTAACAGATGAGTGTGGTATCACAACTCAGTATGAATATGATCTTCTTGGTAGAGTTATTGCAACTGAAGATAATGCTGGAAACAGGACTGAATACTGTTATGATGCGAATGATAACCTTATAAGAGTTGTTGATCCTGAAGGAAATACTACTAGCTATGAATACAATTCTTTAGGAAAAGTTGCTTCTGTTACTAATCCTGATGGAACAAGAAAGAGCTGGGAATACAATGAAATTGGCAAGCCTGCTTCATTTACAGATGAGGATAACAGAACTACTCGAGTTTACTACAATATTTCTACTCAGGAAGAAAGAATAGTTCTTCCTAACAATGGATGTATCCAGTATGAGTATGATATTGTTGGAAGGCGTACTGGTGTCATCGATGCAGTAGGCAGAAAGACAATCTATGAATTTGATAAAGCTGGAAATAAACTTGCGTCATACAAGATTGATATTCAAAATGGAAAATCTGATGAAAAGAAGTTGGTTTCAAGCTTTGCTTATGATGGTCGTGGAAGAATGATTTCTGAGACTGATGGTGATGGCCATACCACGAAATATGTTTATGATAAAAATAGTAATCTTATTGAAAAGATTGATGCAACTGGAGGGAAGTATTTATACAAATATGATGCGCTAAAAAGAGTTGTAGAGACAACCGATCCAATCGGAAGAAAGACATTTATGTCTTATAATGCTACAGGAAAGCTTGCGAGTACAACAGATTATTCTGGTGTTGTTACTGTAAATGAGTATGAGAACGGCAGAATTAAGAAGGTAGTTAGAAAAGCTGGCAATGTAGAGCAGTTGGTTCGCGAATATGAATATGATTCATGCGGAAGAGTTATTAAGTCCACTGAGGCTGATGGATTAAGCTTTAAATATGTTTATGATAAAGCTGGAAGAAAAATTGCTGTTATTGGAAGCGATGGAAAAGAAATTAGATATTCTTATGACCCTTGTGGAAGAGTAACTGAAGTATCAAAATCTGGCGCGATTACTAAATATACATATACAAGAACTGGAAAGCTCAACAGCGTAACAGATCCTCTTGGCGGTGTAACTAAGTATACTTATGATGAACTTGATAATATATGTAAAACAGAAAGATTTGGCAATTCATCTGACGATGAGAAGGACCGCGTAACAATATTTGAACATAACCTTGCTGGAGAACTTATTTCCATTACTGATGCTTTGGGTCAGAAAGATCTCTATACCTATGATGTATTTGGCAATCTTAAGACACATATTGATAGAGATGGTAATGAGATTGCATACTCTAGAGATTCAAATGGTAATATAACAGGAATTAATTACTCTGATGGAAAGAGTGTTAAGCTTAAGTATAATGCCCTTAATGTTATTGAGGAGATTAGGGATCACCTTGGCACTACTAAGATTGAGTATGATGCTGTTGGTAGAATGACTAAGGTTACAGACTTTGAGGGTAGAACTGTGGGATATGAGTATGCTCCTACAGATGCCAAGACTCAGATTATTTATCCTGATGGAAGCATCGCTAAGTACTCATACAATGCTTTTGGTAAGTTGTCGACTCTTTCTAATTATAGCGATAATAATAGCGGAGAAAGTACCATTAGCTATGAATATAATGATGCTGGAAGATTGATGTCCAAAGTCCTTCCTAATGGTATTACAACATCGTATGACTACTATCAGGGTGGTTTGTTAAAAGATCTTACTATTCGTGATGAAGATGGTGTTCTCGATAAGTATGAGTATCACTACGACGTGAGAAATATCATGGATAGTGTTAAGAGAGTAAGACGAGACCTTGATGAGATCTCTGGTATATATGATTATGAGCATGATCTTCTTGGTAGACTAACCAAAACAAGTTTTAATGGAAATGTTAAAGCTATGTATGAATATGATGCCTTTGGTAATCGTATTAAGATGTCAGAAGGAAATAGCTCTACAGAATACCATTATGACGCTTTGGATAGACTTATGGATTCTGTTGCTTTAGCTGCTGGCAAAGAAACAAGATCAAGATATGGATATGATAAGCGCGGTAACCAGACAGCTCTTTATGTAAATGATGTACTACAGAGTAGCTATGAATATGATGCAACTAATATGATGGTGCGCGCATATGATAAGGAGATGGGTGAAGTATCCTACTCGTACAATGGCCTTGGCTACAGAGTTAGAAGTGAGCGTCCAGAAGAAGTTACTAAGTATCTTTGTGATCTTTCTATGGAGTACCATAACCTGCTTGAAAGAGAAGTGAATGGCCAGAAGCAGAGCTTTGTATATGATCACCAGGTTGCACTAATGAAGAATGACGGTGATAACTTCTATTATCTTAACGATGAACTTGGTTCAAGCATGTATCTTACAGGTACAGATGGATCTACTGTAGGCACATATTCCTACGATGACTTTGGGAGACGTGTTGATCCGTTTACAGGTAATGTTGTTGATAAGAAGAATCGTTCATATGTAAAAGATGGAAATGTATTACAGCCATTTGCTTTCACTGGGTATACTGAGGATGATGCTACTGGGTTATTTTATGCGCAGGCGAGATATTATGATGGCGAAACAGGAAGATTTGCTGGAGAAGACCAGGTAAGAGGATATTTGGAAAGTACACAGAGTATCAATCATTATATTTACTGTTTAAATAATCCTCAGAATCTAGTTGATAGAAATGGTAAAGATCCGGATGATTTTCATACCTATGATCCTACAGGCCAATCACAATATGACTTAAGCGAAGCAGAAAAATATGGTCTCATTGAAGCTGTGGCTATACATACTTATCAAGATCGAAAAGCTGTAAAAGAGTCTGGGACAAATACAACTCCTGGATGTTTGGTTGATGCTGTTGATTATTCAGATACTGGCGAGGGGCAATATGTAGGAGCAATATATCTTCTCGCCAGAGATGGTGCATTTCATCAAGGACATGCTGCTGTTATTCTTGTGAAAGATAATGGTGAAGCTGACTGTTTCAGTATAGGTGGTGCACCTAACGTACAAGAATTTAGGATAGATGGTTATTTTGGAACAAATTGTGGAAGCGGTACACAGGCTCCTATGGATTATAGTGAATTCTTGTTAACTGGAAATCTTCCTCATGATACCATATCGTCACAATGGGTAAATGGAACTGGAGATGATTTGTATACTAACTTTGCTTACTTCCCAATAACTGATGAGGAAGGAAAAGCGATGTATCAAAGAGCAATAGATAGACGTGCCGACTATATGGATGAAGACGGTGAAGCTTATGATGTTTTGAATAATAACTGCGGACAAAATGCTCAAACTGTTCTTGGACCATTTGCTTTTGCTCCTGATGAAATTGATTATAATTTATTTATGTCAAAACCTAATGTACAATATCTAACAATCGTTGACATGATAAATAATGGGGAAAGAACTGGTTATTATGGAACAATAGATGATCTACGCAATGCATACTGTAATCTGTAAAGGCAATATGGTGATTCTTTGATTCAGAGTCATATTATTAGGTATGGCAGGTATTAAAAGCAGATAAGCTTCTTTTAGTATCTGTCATTACTGTTATTGTTGGAGGTTTTCTATTTGATGGAATATCTTGGACTTTTGTTTTGCGTTATTGTTTCTTCAGCGCCTTTGTTATGCATTCTTTTTGTTACTAAGGGTAAGAAGATATGGCTGTTTAACTTGATTACGATATTGGCAACAGCAGCACTAATTACTTATGATTTTTTTGTGTCTTACAATGCTGAGGACTTTCATACTGCTGCCTTTATATTACAGCTCTTTTTACCGATTCAGGTTGTGTCAGCAATACTGGCTTTAATTGTTGGTAATATTATTCTGCTTAATAAGAAAGGCTATTTTACAAAGAAACGCCTTAAGAATATTAGTATTATGCTTTTGGCACTGGCTGTTTTTATTGGGTTTGGCTCTTTTGTTAGAAGATTCATTACTGTTACTAATTACAAAGAGCTTCCTGATATCACGTATACAGCAGTTAACTTACAATATCATGATGATGGCTACGGAGTAATCTATTGCGGAGCTGAGAACTCATATAAGGAAGTTCAACTAGATGACACTCTTGTGAGTCTTTTGCAGAAGAATGAATATGCCAGTGAGTATGAAGAATGCTTTGCTGGTACTCCATATGAAGAATATCATGTGAGAAGAGCACTGGTGGATGAGAACTCTAAGAAGGTGTACATGATCACAGGATCAAAAGGCGGAGATTCTTATTACAAACTTTTCTGCTATGACAAGGACAGCAATTCTCTTAATCTAATAGTTGATGGTGACAGCTGGATTTATGATTTTGATTTATCTGATGATGGAAGCTATCTTGTCTACGAGATCAGTGATAAGCTTATTAAAATTGATCTTTCATCCAATGAATCAACAGTAATCAAAGACAATATCAAGCAGAAGGACAAGACTGCTGCCGATGAAAAGCTTGTGAGGATTTCCAAGGATGGAAAGTATATAATGTACTATTATGGCAGCGATGCTCCAGTTCCATTTCAGAAATACATATACGTTTATAATGTCGAAAAAGATATGATTCAAAAAGTGGCAATAAAACTGACGCAGGGCTTCTATAACGCAAACTGGTATGAAGAATAAAGGGCTTTTAATGAAACGATTCTTTTGTTTTATGAAAAAAGAAATTCTTCATTGGGACTAAATATAAAGTCGTGGGGGTTCTATGCTGGATTTTATTGGGCTAATCTTATCGCTTTCATTTATGGCTATTCCTTTGGCGGCCATATTCTTTTTGGTTAAATTCAAGAAAAACTGGATATTCTCTTTGGCTACAGTGGTGATAACAGCTGCGGCTGCTGGAATTGAAATTCTGTTTGCTTCTATGGCTTCTGATTTCCATACCGCGGCTTTTATTTTGCAGCTCTTTATGCCAATCATGCTGTTTAATGCTATAGCTCTTTTTATCATTGGAAACGTTGTGCTTCTGGCCATGAAGGGATTATTTACCAAAAGAAATCTAGGCATAATTGGAGTGGTAGTGGCTTCCATAATTGTAGTTGGTTGTGTGATTTCTTTTACCAAGGTAGCCATGGATAAGGGCGACTACAAGAATCTGCCTGATATAGCGGCTTACCAGACCTCTTATGATAAAGAGCCTATGTATGTTATCTGGGATAGTGCCAGGGACAAGACGATGTTGGTCGAAAAGGACTCTAAGCTTGAGATGCTGTTTTCTGGCATAAATCCGGCAAGTTCACACATGGATTATCGAGAGGTTTTTGCGGCTAACGGCTACGATGGCTTATGGGATACCAAGGTGTATTCCACAAAAGATCTTACTAAGGAATTTATAAGTACTGGCGGACAGGGCGATAAGCCCTACGGGAAGATTTTCTGTTATGACTTTTCGAAAAAAGAGCTTGAGCTTATTGTGGATGAAGGGCGAATCTATGACTTTGATGTTTCCTTCGATGAAAGCTATCTTGTATATTCTACCAGTGACAAGCTTGTGAAGTATGATATCGCAAGTAAGACTTCAACTGTAATTGCAGAGAATTATGATTCTACAAAGAATGCGCCGTCCTATATTAGATTGTCTAAGGATGGGCGATACATCATTTATGGGTATGGATATTCTGGGCTATTTAAGCTGGGACCGCTTAAAGTCTATGTTTATGATACTGAGACGAATAAGGTTTTGATTATTCCTATCAAGAAGTTAAGGAGTATTCGCGACCTGGATTTCTATGAATGATTGGTGTCTGATGTTATAATACAGAGGTTTGGAAAAAGAAATAAATTGTTCAGGAGAGATGTGAAATGTCTTTGCTTGAATGAAGGCGTAAACTACGCAGATATGATGGGATGATAAACCTTAAGGATTTGATTTGAATGGCAGTATGAGTTATTCATGCGTCTAGCTATATGCTAGACGTTTTCTTTATGCAATATTTCTTATTCTTGACATACTAATAATTTCAAATATAATTATAGAGTCTTCTAAGTAGTTTCTTAGAGAAATGCGATTCCATTTCGGAGATTCAGATCGCATATTTCATTTTTCTATTATTATCGGAGGAAGTTTTGTGCTTTTAGATGAACTAACGAGAGAGCTTCAGGACTTGGAGTCTGTCCTTATGGAAGCTGATAAAAATATTAAGTTTGCTCCGGAAGGGAGGCTTAGAATTAGCCACTCTAGTAAATGGCCTATCTACTATTGCAGGAAAAAGGATGGTTCAGAGGAATATATTGGCAAAGATAATACGGTACTAGCCCAGAACATAGCACAGAGATGCTATGCTGAGAAAATGAAAAAGCTACTCGAACCTAGAAAAAAGCTTATTTGCAGTCTTATCAATGAATTAAATACTAAGGATAAATGTCGGGTTTATCAAGGCTATAATGAGGCGAGAAAAAAGCTGGTGAATCCTTACTATATTTCTGACGAGGTATATGCAAAGAATTGGATATCGGAGCCTTATGAACAAAGCAAGGATCATGAGGAAAACTTGATTTTTAAAACAGCAAACGGAGAGAAGGTAAGATCTAAGTCTGAGGTTATAATTGCTGATTTTCTCTTGCGAAAAGGGATTCCTTACAAATATGAGTATCCTTTGTATTATAATTCCCATGAATGTTTTCATCCTGATTTTACGGTTCTTAATGTGAGAAGACGTAAGCAGATTTATATTGAGCATTTTGGCTTGATGGATTCTGAAGGATACAGGGATAGCTTCTTTTGGAAGCTAAAAATCTTCAATAAGCTTGGCATTGAACAAGGCGATAATCTGATCATGCTATTTGAAGATAAGGTTCATCAGTTTGATATTGGTGATTATGAAGATATGCTTATTAATGTGCTTACGAAGTGAGTTTAATATTGAGTAAGTTGTATTAGCAAGTTATTTTGATAATCCTATATTGGAACATTTGTAAAACAGGATGTGTTAATTAGCTGTATATGTTAACTAACACATCCTGTTTTGCTGGAACTGTGAATATGAGATGTGTGGTTTAAGGGGATGTTATGTTTGAATGCATCTCTTTCGTTGATACTTGTTGATTTAGGATGCGTGATTTGACTAATAATGTTATAAGAGCTCATCCTGAAATGCTTCTCAAGAAGAAAAGGGATGCGTAAATTGAACCAATGTATTAGGATAAATGATCCTAACACAAGTTATGTGTAGAAACGGGATGCGTTGAACACGATATCTAAAAGAAATAACGCATCCCAAATCCGCTGAATATATAAAACAAGATGTGTGATCAGTGCTTGGACTAATAATATAGTCATCCTGATTTTGTATGATCACATAAAAGGGATGTGTGCCAGAAACACAGCTTGGTTATAAGAGGTCATAAGCTGGGTTATAAGAGGCCATAAGCTGGGTCATAAGAGGTCATGAACTAGTCATAAGTGTCCACAAGCTGATAGTTACTCATCCTAAATACAAAAAATACTCATATTAAGATGCATGATTTTCCTATTATTATCAAATGAATTGAATAGATAAAGCAATAAACGATATAAATATGCTAATCCGTCAATAATTTTGAGTAACAACATTATTTATGTCACCACAAATTGAATTTGGAAATCAATTTGTGCCCAAAATACAAATGAATAAATCAAAAAATACATCAAAAATAATTAAAAATTCTTGAATGATTACATCAACACTTTATTTGATTAAATCGCACAAAGACTAGCTATATTCTATATCTAAACAAAACCCCAAAGCACAAATCTTAATAAAATAACACTAATTATGGAATAACATAATTGACAAAATAAAAATTCCGTTTAGAATAATTTTTAAAGATGTATTTGCTGGTTTAAATCAGTAAAGTGTTTCTTCTTTTTTTCGACAAATAATCAAAAAATAATTTTTGCTACTATAGCAACAACAGGAGGAGAAAGAAGTGTCTAGAGTCTACAATTTTTCAGCAGGTCCAGCAGTTTTACCAGAGGAAGTACTTAAACAGGCAGCGGCAGAAATGCTTGATTACAACGGATGTGGTATGTCCATCAACGAGATGAGCCACAGAAGTAAAACATTTGATAGCGTTATCCAAACTGCAGAGCAGGATATCAGAGATCTTATGAATATTCCTGACAACTACAAGGTCCTTTTCTTACAGGGTGGCGCAAGTCAGCAGTTTGCAGCAGTTCCACTTAACCTTATGAAGAACGGCAAGGCTGCTTACATTATCACAGGTCAGTGGGCTAAGAAGGCTTATCAGGAAGCTCAGAAGTACGGTGAGGCAATCGAGGTTGCATCAAGTGCTGATAAGACTTTCTCATATATTCCAGATTGTTCAGACCTTGCAATCCCTGAGGATGCAGATTACGTATACATCTGCGAGAACAACACAATCTACGGAACTAAGTTCAAGACTCTTCCTAACACAAAGGGACACATTCTTGTATCTGACGTTTCTTCCTGTTTCTTATCAGAGCCAGTTGATGTTACCAAGTACGGCGTAATCTACGGTGGTGTTCAGAAGAACGTAGGACCAGCAGGTCTTGTTATCAGCATCATTAGAGAGGACCTCATTACAGATGACGTTCCTTCTTACACACCAACAATGCTTAAGTGGAAGACACAGGCAGACAATGGTTCTTTATACAACACTCCTAACTGCTGGAGTATCTACATGTGTGGCCTTGTATTTAAGTGGCTTAAGGCTCAGGGCGGTCTTGAAGAGATGAAAAAGAGAAACGAAGAGAAGGCAGCTATTCTCTATGATTACCTTGATAAGAGCAACATGTTCAAGGGTACTGTTCGCAAGGAAGACCGTTCACTTATGAATGTTCCTTTCGTAACTGACTCAGAAGAGTTAAATGCTAAGTTCATAGCTGAGGCTACAAAGGCAGGCTTCGTAAGTCTTAAGGGACACAGAACTGTAGGTGGAATGAGAGCAAGTATCTACAATGCGATGCCTAAGGAAGGTGTAGCTAAGCTTGTTCAGTTCATGGAAGATTTCGAGAAAAATAATTGATCTAGATTAGAGCTGAAGTACTACATGTATTTTTAGTTGTTATCAATGCAGATTCTAGAATTAACAAATAGCTGATTATTGATATATTGGGAAGGAGACCACAATGTACAAGTACAAGTGCATGAATCCAATCGCTAAGATCGGACTTAATAATTTCACTGATGAGTATCAGGCAGTAGACAACGTTGACGACGCTGAGGGCATTCTTGTAAGAAGTGCCAACATGCTGGAGATGGAGTTCTCTGACAACCTTCTTGCTATCGCAAGAGCAGGCGCAGGAGTTAACAATATTCCTCTGGACAGATGCGCTGAGCAGGGAATCGTTGTTTTCAATACTCCTGGTGCTAATGCTAACGGTGTAAAAGAGATGGTTCTTGCAGCAATGCTCATCGCTTCAAGAGATATCATTGGTGGAACAGAGTGGGTTAAGGCTAACGCAGGTGATCCTGAGATTGCCAAGCTCACAGAGAAATCCAAAAAGAAATTTGCCGGAACCGAGATCTTTGGTAAGAAGCTTGGTATCATCGGCCTTGGAGCTATCGGTGTAAGAGTTGCCAACGCTGCTCGTCAGCTTGGTATGGACGTTTACGGATATGACCCATATCTTTCAATCGACGCTGCATGGAGACTTTCTTCAGACGTTAAGCACGTAACCAACGTAGATGACATCTATTCAAAGTGCGACATCATCACAATTCATGTTCCAGCCCTTGATTCTACAAAGGGCATGATCGATGCTGAGGCCATCGCTAAGATGAAGAGAGGCGTTATCATCATCAACCTTGCAAGAGATATTCTTTGCAATGAGGCTGATGTTCTTGCAGGTATCAACTCAGGCAAGATCCGCAAATATGTAACTGACTTCCCAAATCCAGTTGTTGCAGGCCACGACGGATGTATCGTAATCCCTCACCTTGGTGCTTCAACAGAGGAATCAGAAGATAACTGCGCAGTTAAGGCTGTTCTTGAACTTAAGGACTTCCTTGAAAACGGAAACATCAATAATTCCGTTAACTTCCCTAACTGCGACATGGGCGTATGCATAAATCCTCGTATTGCCATCTATCACAAGAATGTTGCCAACATGATTTCTCAGTTTACTGCAGTGCTCGGCGAAGCTGGCATCAATATTTCTGATATGGCTAATAAGTCTCGCGGCGACTACGCATACACAATGATTGACGTTGAGGATAAGATCACAGACGCTTTGGTTAAGAAGCTTAACAAGATTGACGGCGTAATCAGAGTTCGTGTGGTAAAGAAAGAGTTATAATATAAGACAAACAAAACTGATGATTCATCTGGCTTTCCGGATGAATCATCTTGTTTAATTCTAGAACTACTTGGAGGCTACAATGGCAGAAATTAGGCCCTTTAGGGCATTTAGACCAACACCAGAGAAGGCATCAACTGTCGCATCCCTTCCCTATGACGTATTTAACAGAGCAGAAGCCTATGATAGAGTAAAAGAGAACCCAGAATCCTTCCTTGCTATAGACAGACCAGAGACCCAGTTCCCGGCTGACTTCGATATGTATTCTCAGGAAGCTTACGACAAGGCTCACGACATGCTCTGGGATCAAATTGAAAAGGGTGTTTTTATTCAGGACGAAAAGCCTTGCTTTTACATCTACGAGCAGACCATGAACGGCCGCGTCCAGACAGGCATCGTTGCCTGTGCTTCAATTGACGACTATCTTAACAACGTTATCAAAAAGCACGAGAACACAAGAGAAGACAAGGAACAGGATAGAATCAATCACGTTTACACCTGCCAGGCCCAGACTGGTCCTATTTTCCTTTGCTATAGAGAGAATCGCCTTCTTTCAGAGCTTGTAGATAGGGTAAAAGAGCTGGACCAGCCAGTGTACGACTTTACAGATGAGGAAGGCGTAAGATCCAGAGTCTTCGTTATTGAAGATCTTGAAGAGACTGAGACGATCAGCAGAATCTTCACATCTATCAAAGATATTTACATCGCTGACGGCCATCATAGATGCGCTTCAGCAGTTAAGGTGGGACTTAAGCTTCGTGAGGAGAACCAGGGCAAGGTCCGCGGCAAACTTAAGAGTGACTTCTTTTTGTCAGTTCTTTTCCCGGATTCTGAGCTCATGATCATGGACTATAACAGAGTGGTAAAAGATCTAAATGGTTTAACCACCGATGAATTCCTAGATAAACTCTCTGAAAAGTTTGATGTGAAAGATGAAGCAGATAAAGTAAAACCATCACAGAAGGGCGAATATGGCTTGTTCCTGGAAGATAAATGGTACAGACTGTCTGCAAAGCCTGAAATTCTTAAGGATGATGCAGTTGAAGGCCTTGATGTATCTATCCTGCAGAATGAAGTTCTTTCTCCAATCCTTGGAATCGGCGATCCAAGAACAGATAAGAGAATTGATTTTGTTGGCGGAATCAGAGGTCTTCAGGAGCTTGAGGACAGATGCCACAAGGATATGAAGCTGGCTTTTTCAATGTATCCAACTTCAATAGGCGAGCTCTTTAGAGTTGCGGATGAGGAGAAGCTCATGCCTCCTAAATCCACATGGTTTGAGCCTAAGCTTCTTAGCGGATTGTTCATTCACGATATTCGCGGAACGATTTCATGATAATAAATGGCGCAATGTATTAAGAATTATGGTAGAATAAGGTGTGGATTTGCGTAAACGACGTAGTTTTACAGCAATCACATTTCTATTTTTCCATAATTCTTTTTCTTTGGAGGGGAACAAAGTGAATAATAAGCTTTATAAGATGATGAACTGGCCTGAAATTGAAGAGATTATATATTCTGATGGCGATAATCCTCACAGAATTCTGGGGGCACATAAGGTGGGGAATAATTGTCTTATTCAGGCGTTTTATCCAGACGCAGAATCTGTAAAGGTTTTCGTTGATAATACTAAAAAAGAGTACGAGATGGAGCTTGCTGACGAGGCTGGATTCTACGCTATCATTGTTCCTTATCAGGAAAAACTCAAATACAAATTTATAATAAATGATGCAAAGGGACAGGAGACCACAGTTGAGGATCCTTATGCCTTTGGACCATTGATGGATAGAGAGGATTTCATTAAGTTTGGAAATGGAATCCATTATCACATTTATGAAAAGCTGGGCGCACACCCTATGACCCGCGACGGCGTTGAAGGTACTACCTTTGCTGTTTGGGCTCCAAGCGCTGCAAGAGTGAGCGTTATCGGAGACTTTAATAACTGGGATGGCAGGATCTGTCAGATGCACAGACTTGACCCTATCGGCGTTTTCGAGATCTTTGTTCCAGGTGCTAAGGAAAATGACGGCTACCAGTTTGAAATTAAGACCAGAAGCGGTATCGTCCTTAAAAGACCTGATCCATTTGCCGTAGAGTCAAAGGGTGAGAATGGCATTATTTCTGTTATCAAGAGCCCTAAGTCCATTAGATGGACAGATGATAAGTGGCTTAAAGACAGAAGAAAGTTTGACAAGGACGAAGCTCCTTTATCAATCTGCGAGATTTCTCTTGAGGCCTTTGCTGACAGACATGATAAGAAGAGCACGATTGAGGATGTGACAGAGGATATCCTTGAGTACGTTCACAATCATGGCTTTGATACAATTCAGCTCATGCCTATAATGAAACATCTTCCAGGACATTTTTATCATATTCTTGATTTCTTTGCCCTTGATGAATCCAATGGAACACCAGAGGATTTCATGAAGTTTGTTAATACAATGCATGACAACAATATCAGAGTAATCCTTGACTGGGTTCCAACGTTCTTCCCTAAGGCTTCCTGTGGTCTTAGCGACTTTGATGGACGCACTCTCTTTGAGTACGAGGATCCACGAATCGGAATCCATCCTAAGTCAGGAGATCTGATCTTTGATTATGGAAGAAAAGAGGTTACTAACTTCCTTATTTCTAATGCTCTATACTGGATTGAGACTTTCCATATCGATGGTCTTAGAACATCAGATATTTCAAGGATTCTTTACCTTGACTATGATAGAAAGCCTGGCGAGTGGATGCCTAACATCTATGGTGGAAATGAGAACCTGGAGGCTCTTGAGTTCCTTAAGCAGCTCACCAGTGTTATTCACAAGGACAATCCAGGTGTTATCCTCATCACTAAGGAAACAGCCTGCTGGCCAATGGTTACAGGCCCTGTAGATGATGGCGGCCTAGGATTTGACTATAAGTGGAACAACGGTTGGACCAGAGACTTCCTTTCATATATGCAGAATGACCCTCTGTTTAGATCCGGTCACCACGACGAGGTTACTTTTAGCATTATCTATAGCTACACAGAGCGCTTCATTCTTGGCTTTACACACGAAGAGCTTGAAAAGGGCCTTGAAGGACTATATTATCTGATGCCTGGTGATTCCTCCCAGAAGATGGGTAACCTTCGCCTTGCCATCTCTTATATGATGGTGCATCCAGGCCGCAAGCACCTTTACATGGAGCCTGACGCTCTAACAATTGACCAGTCAGTATTTGTTGAGAACATGCTCAAGACTCTCAACGATATTTATAATAATCATCCGGCACTTCATCAGCTTGACAGCGTAGATACCGGATTTGAGTGGATTAACGATCTTGCTTCCGACCAGTGCATGATCTCTTTTGCAAGAAAGAGTGAGAATAACGACGAAGTACTCCTTGTGGTTGCCAACATGGCAGGAGTAGAAAGAGAATATGAAATCGGCGTTCCTGCTGATGGCAGATATACAGAGATTTTTAACTCTGATGACTTAAGCTTTGGCGGATCTGGCGTCCTTAACGAAGGCAGAATGGAAGCTAAGAGAAAGCTTGTTGATGGAAGAGATTATTCTATCAGCATTAAGATTGCTCCTGTTTCCCTTGCTATCTTTAGCTACACTCCTTATTCTGAGCAGGAGAAAAAGATCCGTGCCATTAAGGAAGAGGAAGAGATAAGGAAGGAAAAGGAAAGGGAAGAAAAGCTTGCAGAGCTTCGTGAGAAGCAGAGCCGCGAGGAAGAGGAGCTGTTAAAAGAGCTAAAGCTTAAATATGAAAAAGAGCTTCAGGCGCAGGAGCAGGCTATCAACGAAAAGTATGAGAAGATCGAGGAAGACAGGATCTTTAACATAATTTCTTCTGAGGCAGTTAAGAGTATTAGCGGTAAGAAGTCATCTACAGCTAAGAAGACTACTACAACAAAGAAAGCGACCACTACCAAGAAGGCTTCAACTACAAAGAAGACTACTACAGCTAAGAAGACCTCTACAACCAAGAAGAGCAATTCTTCTAAGAAGTAAGTTCTTTTACCAGAGTATTATCAGACAGGGCACGCAAAATAAAGTGTGCCCTGTCTTTATTCCTCTTGATAAAAGCATTTTAGAATTGTATAATCAAATTCGTGCTGGAATGGCGCAGTTGGTAGCGCAACTGATTCGTAATCAGTAGGTCGTGGGTTCAAGTCCCATTTCCAGCTCTTTTTCTGAGAATTCCTTAACTGGAATTCTTTCTTTTTTGCTCTGTTCTACATTTTTTCACATTGTTGTGCTATAATTATATGTTGAAGTATTGTTTATTTTAAGAGAGGACAAATTAATGAAAGATCTCAAAGATTATGTAAGAACCATTCCTAATTTCCCAGAAGAAGGAATCATGTTTAGGGATATCACAACAGTACTGCAGGATCCAGAGGGATTCAAGCTTGCAATCGACAAGATGCAGGAACTTGTAGCTGATCTTGATTTTGATGTAGTGCTTGGTGCTGAGTCCAGAGGATTCATCTTCAGTGCACCTATTGCTTACAATAGAGGAAAGGGCCTTGTACCAGTTCGTAAGAAGGGTAAGCTTCCTTGCGAGACAGTTGAGGTTGAGTATGACCTTGAATATGGCAAGGCTGTTGTAGAACTTCACAAGGATTCAATTAAGCCTGGACAGAAGGTTCTTCTTGTAGATGACCTTATGGCTACAGGTGGAACAATTGAGGCTATGGTTAAGCTTGTAGAGATGCTTGGCGGAGAAGTAGCTGGTATCCTTGTACTTATGGAACTTAAGGGCCTTAACGGTCGTGAAAGACTTTCTAAGTATAGACTTGACGCAGCTATTAGCTATGAAGGGAAGTAATTAATGGCGCAGAATTTCGACGATGGAAAAATTGAAGCCATTGAGGAGTTTCAGTCGCCGGATAAGCTTTATGAGGGTCTTATTGAACGTGTGAGGAAGTATCACCCTTCTGATGATATATCCCTTATTGAAAAGGCTTATCAGGAAGCTTTTGAAGCTCACAAGGGGCAGTCTCGCAAATCAGGTGAACCGTATATCATTCACCCTCTTTGCGTGGCCATAATTCTTGCTGACTTGGAAATGGATAAAGAGACCATAGCAGCAGGGCTTCTTCATGATGTCGTTGAAGATACAATCCTTACCAAAGAAGAAATCGAGAATGATTTCGGAAGTGATGTAGCTCTTTTGGTAGATGGTGTTACCAAGTTGACAGCACTTCAGCTTTCTACTGATCAGACTAATAAGACACAGGAACAGATTGATATGCAGGCTCAGAACCTGCGTAAGATGTTCCTTGCCATGGCAAAGGATATCAGAGTTATCCTTATTAAATTGGCCGATAGACTTCATAATATGAGGACTTTGGGCCATATGCCTCCTGAGAAGCAATCAAGAATTGCCCAGGAGACTTTGGATATCTATTCTCCAATCGCTGGAAGATTAGGTATCAGCAGGATCAAGGTTGAACTTGATGACCTTTCACTTAAGTACCTTAAGCCTGATATTTACTATGATCTGGTTGATAAGGTTGCAGTTCGTAAGAGTGAAAGAGAGAAGTATGTAGAGGATATCTGTATCAAAGTGAGAGAAGCCATTGAAGCAGCTGGCATTGTAGGCGATGTCAATGGTCGTGTTAAGCACTTCTTCAGTATTTATAAGAAGATGCGCAACCAGAACAAGACTTTGGATCAGATCTATGATCTGTTCGCTATCAGAATCATAGTAGCAACTGTTAAGGATTGTTATGCGGCTCTTGGTGTAATCCACGAGATGTACAAGCCTATTCCAGGCAGATTCAAGGATTACATTGCGATGCCTAAGCCTAATATGTATCAGTCTCTTCACACAACACTGATCGGACAGACAGGCCAGCCTTTTGAGATTCAGATCAGAACCTATGACATGCATAGGGCTGCTGAATACGGTATCGCTGCCCATTGGAAGTACAAAGAAACCTCTGATGGCAAGAAGGCTGAACAGGGAGAGGAAGAGAAGCTTATCTGGCTTCGTCAGATTCTTGAATGGCAACAGGACATGTCAGATAACCAGGAGTTCATGAATCTTCTTAAGAGCGATCTTAATCTTTTCTCAGAAGATGTCTACTGCTTTACTCCAACCGGTGAAGTTAAGAACTTACCTGCAGGCTCAACACCTATCGACTTTGCTTACAGCGTTCATTCTGCTGTAGGTAACAAGATGATAGGAGCTAAGGTAAATGGTAAGCTCGTACCAATAGATTATAAGATTCAGAATGGTGACCGAATTGAGGTAATCACCAGCCAGAATTCAAGAGGTCCTAGTAGAGACTGGCTTGCAATTGCCAAGTCCACATCTACTAAGAACAAGATCAATCAGTGGTTCAGGAATGAGCTTAAGGAAGAGAATATCGCTAAAGGCCGCGAACTTCTTATAGAATACTGTAAGAGTAAGGGTATAGATCTTTTCTCAATTTCCAAGCCTGAATTCCAGAATATCGTAATCAAGAAATACGGATTCCACGATTGGAACGCTGTTCTTGCAGCTGTTGGTCATGGCGGACTTAAGGAAGGCCAGATCATCAACAAGATGCTTGAGCTTAATGACAAAGAGCATAAGCGCAACATCACTGATGAAGAGGTTCTTGCAGCTGTTGCTGAATCCAACATTACACCTCAGGTTTCAGGTTCTGATAACGCTATTATCGTTAAGGGCGTTCACGATGTGGCAGTTAGATTCTCTAAGTGCTGTAATCCTGTGCCAGGCGATGATATCTGTGGATTTGTTACTAGAGGACGTGGCGTTTCTATTCATAGAAGAGACTGTGTCAACGTTGTTAAGATGCAGGAAGAGGACAGAACAAGGCTTATTGAGGCCAGATGGCAGTCTGATTCACCTGCAAGTGGTGGTAAATACGCTGCTACAATTAAGATCTTCGCTAACAACAGAAGTGGACTTCTTGCTGATATTTCAAGAGCCCTTACTGAGAAGAACATCGATATCATCTCTATGAACACCAGAACAAGTAAGCAGGGCCTTGCTACCATGGAGACTTCGTTCCAGGTATCATCAAGGGATCAGCTTAGAGAGATTGTTGATAAGATTAGACAGATTGACAGCGTTATTGATATTGAAAGGACAACCGGTTAATGAGCGATAAGAGTGTTCAGGTCGGCGGAATGATTCTTGGAATGGTAGGAACTAACTGTTTCTACGTATTTGATGAGAATCGCGTTGATGAAGATGGCAAGGTTCATGTGATCTTTTTTGACCCGGCTGACAGAGGTAAGCTTATCTATGATAAATTAACTGAAAAGAATTTTGTGATTGATATAATCCTTTTAACCCATGGACATTTCGATCACATAGCGGGTGCCGAAGAGCTTAAAAAGCTTTCCGGCGCCAAATTGTATTGCCATGAAAAAGAGATGGCAATGCTAAGCGACCCTTATCTTAACCTAGGCGACTACTTTGGCTGCCGCGTTGGCAAGGTTAAGGCAGATGGCTATTATAGGGATGGTGACATTATTGAGGCTGCAGGCTTATCTTGTAAGCTGATTGCCACACCTGGCCACACATCTGGAGGATGTTGTTATTACTTTGAAGATGATGGTATTCTCATAAGCGGCGATACGCTTTTTGAGGAGTCAGTTGGAAGAACAGATTTTCCAACAAGCTCCACCAGCGAGCTTATGCGCTCTATCAAGGAGAGACTATTTGTTCTTCCTGATGATACAATTGTTTATCCGGGACATGGCGGAGTGACCACTATTGGTCACGAGAAGATTTATAACAGATATGTTATCTGATTTAGTAAAGGAAAAATAATGAGACAGATCTTTTTAAATGAAGACAGATATCAGTACGATATTCACTCGTTGTTCAAGGCCTTTTATCCTTCAGAGGATGTGAAGGTTACGATCACGGCTGATGGGGAGATCAGTACCGATCTAACTGACTACTACATTGTTAATTATAAATATCAGGATGATTCCAGATTGGAAGGCATCATCGAAATGAGTCTGATAAGGGGAGATGAGACAGCTCTTTTTCAGGCTCAATTTTGTGATAGCGAAGATGGCAAGAAGAATAGCGCTTCTACCAGTGGCGCTTCTGTGGACACCTGTAAGAATGCCCTTAAGAAGCTTATCTACCGCGCACTTTCCAAGGAAACAGGAAAAGACCTGCCTTGGGGCAATCTGACAGGTATTCGCCCTACAAGAATCGCCATGAATCTTGTTGATAAGGGCAAAAGCGATGAAGAAATATATGATTTCATGAAGAATACCTATTTTGTCAGCGATGAGAAGATTGATGTAAGTACCAGAATTGCAAGACATGAGAAGGAAATCCTTAAGAGCATAGACTATGAGAACGGCTATAGCTTATATCTTGGAATTCCTTTCTGTCCAACTACCTGTCTATATTGCTCTTTTACCTCTTATCCAATAGGAGCGTTCAAGAACATTGTAGATGACTACATTTCTTGTCTGGAAAAAGAGATTGATTATGTAGCCAGTGAATTTGCTGGAAAGACACTGGATACAGTCTATATTGGCGGCGGTACTCCTACAACTTTAGAGCCTCACCAGATGGAACGCCTTATTGGATATATGAATGAGAAGCTTGATATGTCTCATGTTAAGGAGTTTACTGTGGAGTCCGGAAGGCCAGATTCCATAACAAGGGATAAGCTTCGTACCATGAAGAAGATGGGTGTATCCAGAATCTCAGTTAACCCTCAGACCATGAAGGATGAGACCTTAAAGCTTATCGGAAGGCGCCATACAGTTGCGGAGTTCGTGGATTCTTATAAGATGGCCAGGGAAGAGGGCTTTGACAATATCAACATGGATATCATTCTTGGACTTCCTTTAGAGACCAGTAAGGACGTGGCTTATACTATGGAGCGGATTGCAGAGCTTGCTCCGGATGATCTGACAGTTCATTCCTTAGCAATTAAGCGTGGTTCAAGGCTTGCAGAGATCCTTCATGAAAAAGAGCTAAAGGGTGAGATCAGCTTAAAGGGAGCTGATGTTATAAATAATACTGAAGAAATGATGAGAATTGCCTCGGAAGGCGCTAAAAATATGGGTTTGGTGCCATATTATCTTTACAGGCAGAAAAACATCAGTGGAAACTTTGAGAACACCGGATATGCAAAACCTGATAAAGCAGGAATTTATAATATTTTAATCAATGAAGAAGTTCAGTCCATTATTGCCCTTGGAGCAGGTACTGTAACTAAGCGTGTATATGGCTACGATGGCCGTATAGAGCGTTGTGACAACGTTAAGGATGTCAAACTTTACATGGATCAGATTGACGAGATGATAGATAGAAAAAGACGCCTTTTCGAATAAAACTAAATCCCTGCGAAACCAGATGGAAACTGGTTTCCAAGACTTCCGTGCCCCACATTTACCAATAATTCTTGGGATATTTGTGTGAATTTGTGCAATATGCTATAATACATACAAAATATAAGGGATAACTATGCCTAGAGCATAGTTACAAAAGGAGGTTCTTTATGCTATTCCAACTTTATAGTGAACATGCTTCTATGCAGCTAATTGGTTGGGTTCTGGTATTCTGCGGTCTTATTCTTATGAACGAGATCGGTCGTAGGACTAAATGGGGTGGAATTCTTGTATTCGTTCTCATTCCTACAGCATTAACAGTTTATTTCATTCTTGCACATTTCCATGTATTTGATTTTGGTGGCAATCCTAATCCTACTGTGGCTTACATGGATGGATGGTTCCATTACTTTAAGCTTTATGCTGCTGATATCGGCTGCGTAGGCTTCATGATGATCAAGTACAAATGGGGCATTGGTAAAGAAAAATGGTTTAAGTGGTTCCCATGGGCTATCGTAGCAGCTAACATTGTTATTGCTATGGTATCTGATCTTGAGTCAGCTTGGGCTGCTTATTCAATCACAGGCAACCTTAAGGGTGCTTGGTGGGCATCTAACGAAGGTGTATTCCTTTATGGTGGATGGTGGAATGTTGTTAACGCCCTTGCAGGTCTCGTTAACATCTTCTGTATGACAGGATGTATCAATCTTTATTCTTCAAAGGACAAGAACCATGCTGATATGCTTTGGCCAGACATGACAGTTTGGTTCATTCTTGCATATGATGTTTGGAATTTTGAGTACACATACTTGAATCTTCCTACTCATTCATGGTATTGTGGTGTAGCACTTCTTCTTGCTCCTACATTTGCTAACGCATTTTGGAACAAGGGTGCATGGATTCAGAACCGTGCTAATACACTTGCAATCTGGTGTATGTTCGCACAGGTTGTTCCAGGATTCCAGCTTACAAGTAAGTTTGCAGCAGCTCTTCCTTCAGTTTATGGCGGAGCTACAGAGGGCGGCGTTACTACAGCTATGCTTTATGAGAAGGCTATCGCACTCTATAGTAACAGCCAAGGTAAGACAGCAGCTGCTAATGAAGCAATCGCTTCTCTTGGCATAACAGCTGATCCTAGAATGCAGGGATTTGTTGCTATTATGTCAATTGCAATCAACGTTATTTGTATAGCTGAGATCATCAAGAGAGCAGTTAAACTTGGAAAGAGTCCTTATTCTAACGATGTATTCGCAGATACTAAGGACCACAAATTAGCTATGGAGCGTGCAGAGTAAAATGGATAATGTAAGAGTAATTGAGGTTAAAAGAAGCATTTTTGAAAGTAATGATCAGGATGCTGACAAGTTAAGGAAGGAACTTAAGGACAGTAAGACGTTTTTACTTAATCTGATGTCATCTCCGGGATCAGGCAAGACAACCACACTTACTCGTACAATAGAACTTCTTAAAGATAAATATAGAATCGGAGTCATGGAAGCAGACATTGACTCTGATGTAGATGCTAAGACAATTGCAGCTACTGGCGTTAAATCAATTCAGCTTCATACAGGTGGTATGTGCCATCTTGATGCTGATATGACCAGACAGGGTATTAAAGAGCTTGATGTTTCTGATGTGGACTTCGCAGTCCTTGAGAATGTCGGCAATCTTGTTTGCCCAGCGGAATTTGATACTGGTAGTACCAAGAATGCAATGATTCTTTCAGTACCTGAGGGACATGATAAGCCTCTTAAGTACCCACTTATGTTCTCAATCTGCGATGTTGTTCTGATCAATAAGATGGACGTTGCGCCATACTTTGATTTTGATCTTGAAAAGTGTAAGGAATATATCCTTATGCGTAATCCAAAGGCCAAGATCATTCCTATCTGTGCTAAGACAGGTGAGGGAATGCAGGAATGGGCTGATTGGTTATCAGAACAAATTGAAGAGAGCATCAAGTAAATTGACTTAAAGTTTAAGGCCAGGCGATTATATGTAGTTTTTAACCGTCCTGGCCTTATTGTGACCTTATAGGGAACTATAATTTGTTTATTAGTTTTTAATAATATCAAGAAGGTTTTAATATATGCATGAATTAGGCGTAGTATTTCGCATCATTGACGATCTTACAGAAGTTGGCAAGGAAAATGAAATAGAAAAAATCCATTCTGTAACAATACAGCTTGGAGAAGTGTCTGGAGTTGTTCCTCATCTTTTAACAGATGCCTGGAAATGGGCTGCTGCCAGAACTGAGCTTATGAAAGACTCAGAACTGATAATAGAGACACTTCCAGCAGTATCTTACTGCGAAGACTGTAAATGCGAATACGAAACTGTAGCACATGGTAAGACCTGCCCTAATTGTGGCAGCGTACATACATATCTCTTAAAAGGCAACGAGTTTTTAATTAAAGAGATAGCGGCAACGTAAACATTTTAAAAGAAAGATGGTAGAGAGATGGATAAGAATCAATTTGATATGCACGATTTGAATACTCCGTATTCACTGGACCCAAATCGTAACAAACAGGATCCTAGAGCGGGTATCATACCGGACAGCGTGGATATGAATGCTCCTTTCCGTGAGCCACTGGCAAGATTTTCTAAGGCTGTAACGGATAGGAAGAACATCAAGCTTGGCATTGAAAAGATCACTAAGGAAAGCCCAGAGTACTGGGGCCTTTATAATCTTATCACTGATGAGCAGTGTGAGATTGCCCTTAAGCTTGAGAAACGTAAACCTAAGACATTTGAGCAGATTGCAGCTCTTTGTCCTGAGTATACTAAGGAAGAGCTTCAGAAACAGCTTGATGAGATGTCTTACAACGGCGTAATCGAGTGGAACTATGAGAATGAGAAGCATGAGAAGCAGTATGTGCTTCCTATGTACGTTCCTGGTTCAGCTGAGTTTGGTAACATGAACCACAAGGTTTTAGAGGAGCATCCAGAGGCAGGTGCATTCTTTGAGAGAATGAGCCGTATTCCTCTTGAAGGTCTTACACACATGGTTCCTATGGGCGGTGCAGGTGTTGGTATGCACGTTATTCCTGTAGAGAAGGCCATTGATATGAAGGGTGAGGCCATTAACCTTGAGAAGATTTCTTATTGGCTTGACTATTATGAAGGCAAATATGCAGCATCTCCATGTTCATGTCGTAGATCAAGAAAGACATTTGAACAGGGCTGTGCTGATGATCCAGAGGGCTGGTGTATCGCTATTGGTGATATGGCTGACTACGTTGTTGAGACACAGAAGGATGGTCGTTATATCACTAAGGAAGAGGCTCTTGAGATCTTTAAGCAGGCTGAAGATAACGGATTTGTACACCAGATCACTAACATTGATGGTGAGCACAAGATCTTCGCTATCTGTAACTGTAATGTAAATGTATGTTACGCACTTCGTACTTCACAGCTTTTCAATACTCCTAACATGTCACGTTCTGCATATGTTGCTCACGTTGATAAGGATAACTGTGTAGCTTGTGGACGATGCGTTGAGGTTTGTCCTTCAGGTGCTGCAACTCTTGGACAGAAGCTTTGTAAGAAGGATGGAAGTGAGGTTCTTTATCCTAAGATGCCTCTTCCTACTGAGAAGGCTTGGTCACAGGATATGTGGACTGAGGACTACCGTGATATTAACCGTATCAATACTCATAAGACTGGTACAGCTCCTTGTAAGACTGCCTGCCCAGCTCATATTCCTGTTCAGGGATATCTTAAGATGGCAGCTCAGGGCAGATATGAGGAAGCTCTTGCACTTATTAAGAAGTACAATCCACTTCCAGCTGTCTGCGGTTATGTATGTAACAGACGTTGTGAGGATGCATGTACAAGAGGAACAATCGATCAGGCTCTTGCTATCGATGAGGTTAAGAAGTTCGTAGCAGTTCGTGACCTTAAGGCAGAGACAAGATATATTCCTGAGAAGGTTATTCCTAAGATCGGTGGCGGCTTTGATGAGAAGGTTGCTATTATCGGTGCTGGCCCAGCTGGTATTTCTTGTGCTTATTACCTTGCTCTTAAGGGATATAAGCCTACATTGTTCGATAAGAACAAGAAACCAGGCGGAATGGTTACTTATGGTATTCCATCCTTTGTAATGGAAAAAGATGTAGTTGAAGCTGAGGTTGATGTTCTTAGAGAGCTTGGTGTAGATATTCGTCTTGGTGTAGAGGTTGGTAAGGATATTACCCTTAAACAGCTTCGTGAACAGGGATATAAGGCATTTTATATCGCTATTGGCTGTCAGGGTGGTCGTGGCGTAAATGTTCCTGGTGAGGACGCTGAAGGCGTTATCAAGGGCGTTGATATTCTTCATGCTGTAATTGATGATGAGAGCTACAAGCTTAACGGCGATACAGTTGTTATCGGTGGTGGTAACGTTGCTATCGACGTAAGCCGTACAGCTATTCGTTGCGGATCTCCTAAGGTTACACAGGTTTCTCTTGAGACTCGTGACATTATGCCAGCTCTTCCAGAAGAGATTGAGATTGCTGAATCTGAGGGTATTGAACTCAGAGGCGGCTGGGGCCCTAAGGAAATCCTTACAGAGAATGGTAAGGTTAAGGGAATTATCTTCAAGAAGTGTACTCAGGTTAAGGATGCTGATGGACGTTTCAATCCTCAGTATGATGAGAATGAGACCATGGAGATTGCTTGCTCTAATGTAATCCTTTCTGTTGGTCAGGCAACTATCTGGGGCGACCTTCTTAAGGATGATGCTGTTGAGTTTAAGGGACCAGCACCTGTAGCTGATAAGGTAACTTTCCAGACTACAGTACCTGATATCTTTGTTGGTGGAGATATGTTCTATGGCCCTAGATTTGCTATTGACGCTATTGCATGTGGTAGAGAAGGAGCAGAGTCTATTCACAGATTCGTACAGCCTCATTCTTCACTTACAATTGGCCGTGATCCTAACTTCTTCATCGAGCTTGATAAGGATGATATCCTTGTTAGAGATTATGATCATGTAGGTCGTCAGCAGCCTGGATTTAAGAATACTGACGGTAAGCTTACATTCCGTGATACTAAGCTTGTATTCACTGAGGAACAGGTTAAGAAGGAGACTTCACGTTGTCTTTCATGTGGTGCTTCAATCGTTGATCCTAATAAGTGCGTAGGATGTGGACTTTGCACAACACGTTGCGAATTCGACGCTATTAAGCTTACAAGGGATAACCCAGATGCTTCTACAATGAGAACAGCAGAAGAGAAGCTTAAATACATCCTTCCTAACGGTGCTAAGCAGTTCTTTAGCAGACCATTCGTTAAGAAGACTCCAAAGGAGACAGCTTGGCTTCCTAAGGAAGATGATAAGAAGTAATATTTACTTCATATTATTTCTTAATATAAACTAAGATTAATTAACGATAAATGCTAATTTAGTTTATACAAATTTTATAAATAAACCATAAAGTGGTCGAAAGGTTGATACCTTCTGGCCACTTTATTTTGTTAAAGCAAAACGACATATTGATATATTTTTTCGGATGTAGTAAAAATATTCCAAGGCATTTTTAATTGTTTGGGTAGGTTGATTTTTTACTAAAGATATGAAGGGGTGAGCGAATGGGGTTAATGTCAAATGGCGGACTGGTTCTGGATATCTACACATTTTTCTTGGCAATTTTGCTTCTGCTATTTCAAGAAAATGACAAAAAATCACAATCAAATATTGCATTCATAAAGCTGGTAACTTTGGTTGCTTTTCTGGTTGGAAGTTCTGCTCTTGGTGAACTGGGAAAGAGCCTTGGAGACAGTGGATTATGGCTGGCTAAATTTAGCTCATTTGTGGTTTTTGCCTTTGATCCATTTGGCTTTTTATTTACAATTAAATACATTGATTGCTATACAAATCAGATTGATAAACAAAAAAGAAGCTTATTTATGATTCCAATAACGATCTATGCGGGATTAAATCTTGCACTTGTAGCTATTTCATCAATTTTCGGGCTTAAATGGTTCTTTTACTACGAAGGCACAAGTTATTACAGAGGAAGCTTATACTTGCTCAGAGGCCTTTTACATGTGGCTATTTGCGTTCTTGTAATGCTTTATGTATTTCTTTTCAGAAGCCATATTATCAGCAGCTACAGACTTCCTATCATGATGTTCCCTTTTATCGTTGGTGTGGGCGGACTTTTACAGGTAACAGTATTTAATATCAATCTTGAATACGCAGCTACTGTATTTGCTTGCATGGTTCTTCTTATCTATGTGCAGAGAAGAGATATCAATATTGATTACCTTACTGGCATCACAAACAGGCGCGGAATTGATCTTGCTATGAAGAATGCCATCCATGATAGCAAGGACAAGGCCTTCTCAGCTGTAATGATCGACGTTGATTACTTTAAGTCCATCAATGATAAGTTCGGACACAAGGCAGGAGATGAGGTTCTTGAGTGTATCGCAGACGTACTTATCAATTCCTTTGATAAGGGCGATATCATTGGACGATTCGGAGGAGATGAATTCTGTATTATAACCAATATCAACGATAACAAAGAGCTTTCAAGAAGACTTGGGAATATCAAGGATTCCGTAGCTGGTATCGATTGGAGCAATAAGGGGAAAATGGATCTTTCCATCAGTACTGGCTTTGCTGTTTATGACAATAACAGTGGCATGAAGGTTAAGGATTTCCAGGAATATATCGATAAGCTCATGTATGAGGAAAAACTCAGACACCATTTGGAGGATAGGCGTCATATGGCTTGACAACTTAATCGTATAAGTATGTTAAAGCTAAATAGTCTGTATTTTAAGGGGTTGACGAAAACTTTAAAAATGTATATTAATAAGAAAGTGATGTTTAGAATAATTAAAATGAGGGGTTTGTTTGTAAATGGCAACAAGTAAAACTAAGAGTTCCAATTCACTTCTTATAGTGGAGTCACCTACTAAGGTCAAGGCTATTAAGAAATTCTTGGGTTCTGGCTACGAAGTAGCGGCTTCAAATGGTCATGTAAGAGACCTTCCACGCAGTAGCATGGGAGTTGATATCGAGCATGATTTCGAACCTAAGTACATAACAATTAGAGGAAAGGGAGATATTCTTGCACAGCTTCGTAAACAGGTTAAGAAGGCTGACAAAGTGTATCTCGCAACCGACCCGGATCGTGAGGGTGAGGCTATCAGCTGGCATCTTGTATCAGCACTTAAGCTTAACGAGGCTGATGCCAAAGTTCAGAGAGTTACATTTAATGAGATTACCAAGAACGCCGTAAAAGAGGCTATGAAGCATCCTAGAGATATCGATATGAATCTTGTTGATGCTCAGCAGGCTAGACGTGTTCTTGACAGAATGGTTGGTTACAGCATTTCTCCACTTCTCTGGAATAAGATCAAAAGAGGTCTCTCAGCTGGTCGAGTTCAGTCTGTAGCGCTTCGTATCATTGCAGACAGAGAGGAAGAGATCGATTCATTCATTCCAACAGAGTACTGGAGTCTTGATGTTAAGCTCCTTCCAGAAGGCGAGAAGAAGCCTCTTATCGCTCATTACTATGGTGTTGGTAATGATAAAAAAGAAATATCTTCTAAAGAAGAACTTGATAAGATCTGCGCTTCCCTTAAGGGTAAGAATTTCGTAGTATCTGATGTTAAGAAGGGCGAGAGAACCAAGAAGGCTCCACTTCCTTTCACAACATCAACACTTCAGCAGGAAGCTTCCAAGGCTCTTAACTTCTCAACACAGAAGACAATGAGAGTTGCTCAGCAGCTTTACGAAGGAATCGAGCTTGGTAAGCAGGGTACAGTTGGTCTTATTACATACCTTCGTACCGATTCTACAAGAGTATCAGATGAGGCTGTTGCTTCAGCTAACGAATATATTAAGAACAACTTTGGTGACAAGTATCTTGCAGAGGGCGCTAGCACTAAGAAGTCTGAGGGCAAGATTCAGGATGCTCACGAAGCTATCAGACCAACAGTTGTAGACAACACTCCTGTAGCTGTTAAAGAGTATCTTTCAAGAGATCAGTTTAGACTCTATCAGCTCATTTGGAGAAGATTCATGGCAAGCAGAATGGCTGCTGCCAAGTACGAGACAACATCAGTTAAGATCGATGCTGGTGAACACCGCTTTACAGTAGCTGCATCCAAGACAGTATTTGACGGTTTCCTTAATGTCTATACTGATGAAGATGACAAGGTTGAGAAGAATGAAATAACCAAGAAGCTTGATACAAATACTAAGCTTTCCTTTGACAGCTTTGATTTTGCACAGCACTTCACACAGCCAGCACCTCACTATACTGAGGCATCTTTGGTTCATGATCTTGAAGCATTGGGAATTGGCAGACCAAGTACATATGCGCCTACAATTTCTACAATCATGGCAAGACATTACATTACCAAAGAGAACAAATCTCTTTTTATAACAGAGCTTGGCCAGGCTGTTAACAAGATGATGAATGATGCATTCCCTCAGATTGTTGATGTTAACTTTACATCCAACATGGAAGCACTTCTCGATGGAATTGCTGAGGGTACAGTTAAATGGAAGACAGTAATTGAGAACTTCTATCCAGATCTTGATAAGGCAGTTAAGGATGCTGAGAAAGAGATGGAGAAGATTCAGGTTCAGGATGAAGTTACTGATGAGATCTGCGATGTTTGCGGAAGAAATATGGTAATTAAGTATGGTCCTCACGGTAAGTTCCTTGCTTGTCCTGGTTTCCCTGAGTGTAAGAACACTAAGCCTTACTTTGAGAAGATCGGTGTTTCCTGTCCTAAGTGTGGTAAGGATATCGTAATGAAGCGCACAAGAAAGGGTAGAATCTACTACGGATGTATCGGTAATCCAGAGTGTGACTTCATGACATGGCAGAAGCCTGTGGACAAGAAGTGTCCTAAGTGCGGAAGCATCATGTTATCTAAGAGTAACAAGCTTGCCTGCAGCAACCAGGAGTGCGGATTTGTCTGCGGCAAAGATGAACTCAAATAACTGAATAATTCAAAAATCAGAAGTTTGTTTTATATCATACAAATTTTCAGAATACTTTAGCTTTTTTTAATCATTGTAGGCGCTTTAAGGTTTGAAGCGCCTATTTTTTTATGATATGATACAAATAGCGTAGTGGAAATATAAACGCAAAAACGTTAATATTTTAGCTAATTGGGAAATAACATTTAAAGGAGATGAGCGATGAGTAGTGTTCAACTACTAGATAAAACCCGTAAGATTGGTAAATTGCTCCACACCAGTAATTCCGGCAAGGTTGTTTTTAATGATATTTGCCGAGTTTTATGTGATATCTTATCTTCAAATATGTTTGTTATCAGTAAGAAGGGAAAAGTCCTTGGCATTGGAGAAAGCCCTAATGTAGACTCTCTTAGCAGTCTCCTTGTTGATAATGTAGGCTCTTTTATCGACCCATTGCTTAATGAAAGACTACTTACAATTCTCTCAACAAAAGAGAATGTTAACCTTGCAACTCTTGGATTTGAGAGTATTGATACAAGCAAGTTCCAATGCATCATAACACCTATTGATATTGCTGGAGAGAGACTTGGTACTTTATTCATTTACAAGACAGATCAGCCTTACGATATTGATGACATTATCCTTTGCGAATATGGAACCACTGTTGTAGGACTTGAAATGCTAAGAGCTGTAACCGAAGAGAATGCCGAGGAGAGCAGAAAGCTTGCGGTTGTTAAATCAGCAATCGGAACCTTAAGCTTCTCAGAGATGCAGGCTATCATCCACATCTTCGATGAGCTGGATGGAATGGAAGGGGTTCTGGTGGCAAGTAAGATTGCCGACAGGGTTGGTATCACAAGAAGTGTTATCGTAAATGCCCTTCGTAAATTTGAAAGCGCAGGAGTAATCGAATCAAGATCTTCAGGAATGAAGGGAACATACATAAAAGTTACAAATGATGTTGTCTTTAGCGAAATCAAGAAGCTAAAGCAGGAAATCTAATCAGCCGATACTATATTAAACAAATTATTGTTAAACCGATATAGCATGGATGGACATTAGATAAGGGATTTATCTTAAATGATAAATCCCTTTTTGTGTAGATATTGTATTTTAAAAGCCTAGCTAACACAATATCAAGTATATTTCTCTTGTATTTTGCACAAAAAAATTTTATTATTAATAATAATAGCATTAATGTGTCCATCGTTTGTCCTTGATTTTAGGAGGTTCTGATGATAAATAGTAATGCCTTTGACTACATAAACGTACTAGATAAGGCCGCTGATGCATCCTGGATCCGCAACGAAGTTATCGCTAACAATATTGCCAATGTGGACACTCCTGGATATAAGAGACAGGATGTTAACTTTGAAGACGAGCTTGAAAGAGCCCTGGGTAATTCAAGATATAAATCTATGGATGCCAAGGTTGGATCTTTGAAGTACAAGAATTTAAAGCCCAGAGTCATCAATGATTATTCTAATTTTTCTTATAGAACAGATAAGAATAATGTTGATATAGACACAGAGAACGTTACACTTGCAGCTAACCAGCTCAAGTATCAGGGACTTATGGCTTCCATGAGAACAGAGTTTTCTAATCTGCAATCAGTTATGAAGTCCTGATGATGGAGGTTTTCTATGAGCATATTTGATTCTTTTAACATTAACTCTTCAGGAATGACAGCTCAGAGATTCAGAATGGATATTATCTCTGAGAATATTGCTAATACTAATACCACAAGAACGGCCGATGGAACACCTTATGTTCGTAAGGTTGTTACATTTACTGAGAAGGGGACTCAGACACCGTTTTCAAGGATACTTAATGAACGTCTTGATCATTATTCAGGACGAGGGGTGAAAGTTTCATCTGTAAGGGATGATACCTGGACACAGATGAACATCGTTTATGATCCTTCACATCCAGATGCGGATGCTAATGGATATGTAACCTATCCAAACGTCAATACAGTCACTGAGATGACCAACCTTATTGACGCCAGTAGGTCATATGAAGCTAATGCAACGGCTTTTAATGCCAGCAAGAACATTGCTACAAAGGGGCTTGAGCTAGGTAGCGGTGGCTGATGATTAGTTTAGTATGGAGGGTGATAAATGGCTTCTCTTGATATTTCACAATTACGATTAGTTTCATCAGGGGTTATAAAAGAGGCAGAGCGTAAGAATAGCACTGTCTTTAACGTGCTTGGAGACCAGTCTCCTGGCAATGACGAATCCTTCAAGATGATCTTTGGAAAAGCAGTAGAGAATATTAACACTACAAACGCATATCTGTCAGATGCAGAAAATGAAGAGATCAAATGGGCCTTGGGAGAGACCGATAACACTCATGATCTTTCTGTAGCACTTCAAAAGGCACAGACAGCTCTTCAGTATACAGTTGCAGTAAGAGATAGGGCTCTTGCAGCATATAGGGAAATTATACAGATGCAGATCTGATAAGTGTGTTTTTAAATAGTTCTTTTCACAAGATTAGGGATTTTCTTATTATGGGGAGGGAGAATATATGCCTGAGAAATTAAGAGCTTTGTGGCAGAAAGTTCTCGACTGGTGGAATCAGTTCACAGCTAAGCAGAAGACTTTGATAGTCGGTGCTTTTGGTGTGGTTCTAATTACCATCATCATTTTGGTTACAGTTTTGAACCAGCCTCAGTATATTCTATTGGCTAACGCCAATTCTACTAAGGAAGCTTCAGAGATCAAGGAGCTTCTTGATTCTAGTTCCATAAATTACAAAATGTCTGATGACGGATTGGAATTTAAGGTCCTTAAAAAGGACCAGGCAAATGCCAATCTGCTTCTTGGTGCCAACGACATTCAGTCCTATGCCTACAGTATTGATAATGTCACAGATGGCAGCTTTTCAACAACAGAATCGGATAAGCAAAAGAAATACGTCCTATATCTGGAGAGTCGGCTAGAGCAGGATTTCCTTGGCATGTTTGATGATATCAAGAGTGCCAGGGTTGAGCTTCATATTCCTGATAATGACGGAACTCTTATTGGCAATAAGGAATCAGCCAAGGCAAGTATCGTACTTCAGCTGGCTGAGGGAGCTACCTTTAATGAAGATAATGCAGCTTTCCTTGCTAAGGCTGTTGCAGTAGCTATCGGTAATGAGAATACCGATAATATCGTAATTCTTGATAATAAGGGAAATCTTCTTTTCTCAGGAAGCGAAGAGACCACCACATCAGGAATAGCTGGTACTCAGCTTACAGTTAAGGCTAAGGCTGAGCAGCTGGTAAAGAGTGAGGTAAAAAAGGTCCTTCTTGGAACCAAGCTCTACGATGATATTGAGGTTGCTAGTAATCTTGTTCTTGATTTCTCCAACAAGGAGACAGTTAAGCACAATTACACACCTGCTGAAGATCAGACCCAGGGTGTTCTAAGTCATGAAGATGTCTACAATGCAGAGAATACAAACGGTATCAGCGGAATACCTGGAACAGATACAAACGCTGATGACGAGACTACATATGTAACACAGGATACACAGAATTCCTCATCTACGATTACTGAGGAATCAAGAGATTATCTTCCTAACGAGGAGATCACAACAGAGACCAATCAGCCTGGCAGAATCAAATACGATGAGTCCTCCATATCAGTTACAGCTATCAATTACATTGTAATGAGGGAAGAGGATTACAAGCCTGCTGATAATGAGAATAAGACATGGGATGAATACAAAGCAGCAAATACTGATCCAGTTAAGCTTGATGTTCCTGAGGAAGTTATAAATGTAGTATCTAAGGCTACAGGTATCAATCAGGAAAATGTAGCAGTGGCTGCCTATTCCGAATATATCTTTTTTGACAAAACAGGATCCAATATCACACTTACTGATATCTTACAGATACTTCTTATCCTTGTAATTCTTGGACTTCTTGCATTCATCATCGTTAGAAGCATGTGGACCAAGAAGAAGGTTGAGGAAGAAGAGGTTGAGGCAGAGCCACTTTCTGTTGAGTCTCTTCTTGAATCCCAGCCTGAAGAGGTTGTTCTTGAAGATATTGAGATGGATACCGGATCTGAAACTAAGAGGCTTATTGAGAAGTTCGTTGATGAGAATCCGGAAGCAGCTGCAACGCTTCTTAGAAACTGGCTCAATGAAGACTACGGTTAATACTATTTAGATAAGACAAGATTTTTTGCGGGGGAAAAAGATATGGATGTTGAAACAACTGCCGAAAATTCCTTAACCGCGGGATTTACAGGTACACAAAAGGCCGCAATCCTTCTGATTGCATTGGGCCCAGAAAAATCATCAGCTATATTCAAACATCTTAAGGATGAAGAAATAGAGGAGCTTACCTTGGAGATTGCTAACACCAGAAGTGTTACCTCTCAGATCAAGGAAGCTGTTCTAGAGGAGTTCTATGGCGTTCTTCTTGCTCAGCAGTACATCGCAGAAGGTGGTATCAACTACGCTAAAGAGCTTCTTGAAAAAGCCCTTGGTGAAGATAAAGCTCTTGATGTTATCAGTAAGCTTACTGCATCCTTGCAGGTTAAGCCCTTTGAGTTTATCCGTAAGACTGAGCCTTCTCAGATCCTTACCTTCATTCAGGACGAGCATCCACAGACTATCGCACTTATTTTGTCCTATATGTCACCGTCACAAAGTGCCCTTATTCTTTCAGCAATTCCACCAGACAGACAGGCGGATGTTGCTAAGCGTATCGCAGCCATGGACCGTACAAGTCCTGACACCATAAAGGAAGTAGAAAAAGTGTTAGAATCAAAGCTTTCATCTCTTGTAAACCAGGATTATACAATCGTTGGTGGTGTAGATGCAGTTGTAGAAATCCTCAATACAGTAGATCGTGCAACAGAGAAGCACATCATGGAGACTCTGGAAATCGAAGAGCCAGAGCTTGCCGACGAGATCAGAAAGAAGATGTTCGTATTCGAGGACGTTCTTCTACTGGACGACCGTTCTATCCAGAGAGTGCTGCGTGAGGTTGAGAACTCTGACCTTGCTCTTGCATGTAAGGGAGCTACCGAAAACGTTGTTAATGCTATCTTTAACAACCTGTCAAAGCGTCTGGCTGCCATGATCAAGGAAGATATGGACTTCATGGGACCTGTACGTATGAAGGATGTTGAGGAAGCTCAGCAGAAGATTGTAAATGTAATCCGTAAGCTTGAAGATTCTGGTGAAATTGTAATCTCCAGAGGTGGAGGTGATGAGCTAGTTGTCTAATCTTTTCAAAGCAGGATTCGTAAGCTTCGATGATACAGATGCTCGAATCATAGATAATAACGAATTATCTGAAAAAAAAATAGAAGCTTTTCAGGAACTTGAAATGAAGCGAATGAGAGCACAGGCTCCTTCTGAAGAGGGCGACATGGAAGGCGGTAACCTGGATGATGAGTTCGTTCCGGGCATCGACATGGAACAGTTGTCGCAGCTTACTGAGGATCAGAGTATGCTGGGCTCTTTTCCTGACCCTCAATTTGACATGGAAGCTATGCAGGCTGAAATGGATCTTAAGCTTCAGCAGGCTCAGGAACAGGCTGACATGATCATTCAGCAGGCCCAGGAAGAAGCTGACAGAGTAAGAGCTGAAGCCATGGAACAGGGCCGTAATGAAGGCTATGATGCGGGCTATCAGGAAGGCGTTCAGGCTGCTGAGGCCTTAAAGGCCGATTTTGAATCTCAAAAAGAGGACCTGGAAAAGCAGTATCAGCAGATTGTTGATGAGCTTGAACCAGAGATGGTTGATGTGCTTACCCAGATCTATGAGCATGTATTTAATATTGATCTCAGGGAAGATAAGGGAATCATTCTTCATCTTCTTAAGAGTACCTTATCAAGGATAGAGCCAGGAAATGACCTGATTGTTCATGTTTCATCTGATGACTACGACGAAGTAATTGAGGCAAAGGATTCACTAGATGCCTGCATTACATCACCAAATACCACGATGGAGATCATTGAGGATCCTCTGTTAAAAGAGAATGAGTGCATGATCGAATCAGATTCAGGCGTATTTGACTGTAGCCTTGGTGTTGAATTATCAGAGATTTCAAGAAAGCTTAAGCTTTTATCCTTCGATAGAAAAAAGAGATAATCAGGCGGTATTTGTATGCTTACATATTCTATTGATATGCAAAAATACAAAAAGATGCAAAGTGCACCATTTTACCGGACAAGAGGTAAGGTGGTGAACGTAATTGGGCTTACCATCGAGTCTGCAGGACCAGATGCTAAGCTTGGCGACATATGTCTGATTTATCCTAAGAAAAAAGATAACGAGGTTGAAACCTCAAAGGTAGTTAGACCAGCCATGGCAGAGGTTGTAGGCTTTAAAGATAATCACGTACAGCTGATGCCCTATGAAAATACCAGTGGAATAGGAAATGGAAGCATTGTTGAAAACACCGATTCACCTCTTCGCGTAAATGTAGGCGAGGGACTTCTTGGTAAAACCTTAGATGGCCTTGGAAGAATCGATGGTACAAGCTTTGGTAAGGGCTTTGTTCTTGAAGGCGGCGTTGCCTACTCAGTAGAGAATCAGCCACCGGATCCTATGACAAGAGATCCTATTTCAGATGTTCTTTCCCTTGGCGTAAAGGCTGTTGATGGTCTCCTTACAGTTGGTAAGGGCCAGAGAATTGGCATATTTGCCGGTTCCGGTGTTGGTAAGTCCACCCTCCTTGGTATGTTCGCAAGGAACACCCAAGCGGATATAAATGTAATTGCTCTTATTGGAGAGCGTGGAAGGGAAGTACGAGAGTTCATAGAACGTGACCTTGGTGAAGAGGGTATGAAAAGATCTATCGTGGTCTGCGCAACCTCTGATAAACCGGCACTTGAAAGACTTAAAGCTGCCAAGACCGCCACATCTATTGCTGAGTATTTTAGAGATAAGGGAAAAGACGTACTTCTTATGATGGACTCCCTTACCCGTTTCTCTATGGCACAAAGAGAAATCGGACTTGCCAGTGGCGAGCCTCCTGTATCTCGAGGGTATCCTCCATCAGTTTACGCAGAGATGCCTAAGCTCCTTGAAAGAGCTGGAAGATCCAAGAAAGGCTCCATCACAGGTCTTTATACAGTCCTTGTTGATGGTGATGATATGAATGAGCCCATTACCGATACCGCCAGAGGTATCCTGGATGGACATATAGTACTTAACAGAAAGCTTGCGCAAAAGAACCATTATCCTGCCATCGATGTTCTTGCCAGCATTTCAAGATGTATGTCAGCAATCGCAGATCCAGAGCATAAAAGAGCTGCAGGAAAGCTTAAAAATGTTCTTGCAACCTATAATGATGCAGAGGATCTGATCAACATCGGTGCCTATAGAATGGGCGCCAACAAAAATATTGACTATGCCGTATCCAAGATAGAAGCTGTAAACGAGTTTCTGACTCAGGAGACAGACGAGAAGTTTACCTTTGAAGAAATCAGAGACCAGCTCCTTTCAATGTTTAGTGATTAGTATGGTGTTGTATGGCAAGATTTGTCTATAGGATGCAAAATATCCTGAATCTTAAGCAGAAGACTGAAGGCCAGATCAAAATGGAATTTGCTGCAGCTTCATCGGAGCTTAACAAACAGCTGGATATTTTGGAGGATTATTTTAATAGAAAAGATCAGTACCTGCTTGAGGCAGAGGAACTTAGAAATGAGTCCAAGCTTAAAGTTCAGGACATTCTTGATAATCAGTATGCCACAGCCCAGATAGACGTTATGATCAAGAACCAGGCTATGGTTGTTAAAAAGTGCGAATCTGATCTTGAAAAGGTCAGAGTCAGACTTACAAAAGCTATTCAGGAACGCAAGATGCAGGAAACACTGCGGGATCGGGCTTATGCCGAGTACTTGGAAGAGGAAAAGCAGGAAGAAGCAAAGGAAAACGATCAGCGAACCAGCTTTACTTACGGGCAAAGGCAACGCGAAGAAGAAAATGCTAAATAAAACCGGAGGATGCAATGGCTGATACTAACAATACTTCAATTGAAGATCCTAAAGCTGCCAAGGCCAAATTAAAGGCCGACAAAAAGGAATTTCAAAAGAAATTAAAGGAGCAGCGTAAAGAGCAGAAGGAAAAAGCTCAGGAATTTGCCGACAGAAATGCCGAGATTAATGGCGACAATGCTGGCGGTATGGCTACTATTGTCATTACCCTGTTGATTATTCTTATCTGGCTTGCTATCATGGCTCTTTTGGTTAAACTGGATGTTGGAGGCTTTGGCTCTGATATTCTGGCGCCACTTCTTAGGGATATTCCTTATGTGAGCTTTATTCTTCCTGAGGGAAACAGATCCACTGTGGATGTGGCTGTAGATTATAGCTCGGCAGATGGGTCTGGTATAACAACCCTCGAAGATGCTACTGCTTATATTAAACAGTTAGAGCAGGAACTGGCAGATGAAAAGACTTTAAACAGTACTTACGCGGCCACCATAGATAAGCTGGAGCAAGAGGTTGCAAGACTTGAGCCTTTTGAACAGGAACAGAAGCAGTTCTACGAAGATAAGGCTAAGTTCTATGAAGAGATTGTTTATGGAAATAATGCTCCAGATGCTTCAGAATATGCAGCATATTACGAGATGATCGATCCTGATGCTGCAGCAGAGCTTTATAAGCAGGTAATTGCGGATCAGTATGATGACGCTGCCATCAAGGCTTTTGCTGCTACCTATTCAGGTATGAAGGCTAAGAAGGCTGCAGCTATCTTTGATGAGATGGTTAACGAGAATCAGATAAGCCTTGTAGCAAGGATTCTTGCTCAGATGTCCATCGAAAACCGCGCAGATATCCTGGCGGTAATGACAGAGGCTAACGCAGCTAAGCTTACTCAGCTCCTTGAACCTGATGCTTTGGAAAAAGAGTCCACACAGGTAACAGGATAACGTAACCAAACACTGTTAAATATAAAAAGAAAAAGTGCGACGACCTTGGAGTGCATATGAAATGTGCTTTGGGGTCGTCTTTTATTGCCCGTAATATCAAATTTAATAAAAGATTTAGAAAATAATTTCCCCATCCACTAAATCTATTTCCCCCGTCCACCGATATAGTAACTGAAGTAGTATAGGTATGTTTATGTTCATATGCTGGATGAACCCAAACACCTGTCTACATCACCCAAACAACTAAATATAGCTTACAAACTTTCAATATCGGAAGGAGGAATTTGATGAGCAGTGCAACAAATGTTGTAGGGATACTTCCTTACATGACACAGAGCGCTGCAGCCACAAATGTTTCCTCTACTACTGGGCAGAACAACAAGAATCAGGCTCAGGTTAGTTTCGACAACGTTCTTATCAAGGTAACTGATACCGTTGTTAAGACAACCAAAACTGAAGTGAAGATCACTACAAATAAAGCCCAGGTTAGTTCTAAGGATGATACTAAAGCGGATGATGTAAATGCTAAGGCTACAACAAAAGCCGATGTAAATGCAAATACAAAGGCTGATAACAAAGTATCTGATAATAATCAGCAGGCTAAGCCAACAGACAAAGAATCCGCAGTAGAGACAAAAGAAACAACCGGCATGGAAGCTAATGACAAGCTGCAGGAATCCATTACAGAGGATGCTAAGACGCTGGTAAATGAGCTTATAGAAATGCTTGATATTGATGAGGAAGATCTACTTGATGCTATGGAAATCCTTGGACTTTCAATCATAGATCTTTTAAACACAGATAACATTCAGCAGATCGTAGCTCTTACATCAGGTCAGGAAAAGGCGCTTGATCTTATAACAGACTCAGAACTTTATACTTCATTGCAGGACCTCTTAGAGGGTGCAGATAGTATGAGAAGTCAACTTATGAATGAGTATGACTTATCTGAGGAAGACCTGGATCAGGTAATAACCCAGGAATCTAAGAACTTTTCTGAATTATTAAATGGAGAAAACACAGAGGATATTGAAACTCCTATTGTAACTCCAAAGGCTGCAGAGGAGCAGGTGAAGGTGGAAGAGCCCAAGGTGGTTATTGAAACTGAGGAACCTACCGAAGCAGTAACGATCAAAGCACCCGAGCATTCAAACAACGAACACAAACAGAATAACACAAACAAAGATACTTCAAATGGAAGTGATCCAAGCCAGGCTCTGTTTAATCAGATAGTTGATAACATTGCAGAAGCTACCCAGGCAGTCACAAGATCTGACTCCTTTAGCTACACTGACAGAGCACAGATGGAGAATATCATCAGGCAGATCACAGAGAAGATCACAATTCTCAATACCGAAACCCAGACATCCATGGAGCTTCAGCTTCATCCCGCAAGTCTTGGTAACGTAAATGTTCTTCTCACTTCATCCAAGGACGGCATCGTTGCTAAGTTTACAGCTCAGAACGAGATCGTAAAAGAAGCAGTAGAAAGCCAGATGGTACAGCTTCAGCAGAAGTTTAGCGAACAGGGCATTAAGGTAACCTCCATTGAAGTAACAATTGCATCCCACGCATTTGAGCAGAACCTACAGCAGGATGATCCAAATCAGAAGGCACAGGAACAGATGGGAAGACAAAAGAAATCCATCAGAAGGATCAACCTCTCTGAACTGGAAGAAATTCCAGAAGAAGAGCTTGAAGATGAAGACAGACTGGCAGCTCAGATGATGGCAATGAACGGAAACACAGTAGATTACAGTGCTTAACTTCTCCTTATAAGTTTTATTTATTCCTGGTGCTTATGGAGAACATAGGCACCAGGGAAAGAAAGAGGTCAATTATGGCAGATGTTAGTTCAGTAAATGCAATCATTAAAAACGGCGAAGTCGTTAACAGTAAATCCAAAGAGACTCAGGAACTTGAAAAGACCAAGCAGGCCACACCTACTGGTTATGACAAGGATTCGTTTCTTCAGATTTTGGTTGCTCAGATGAAATATCAGGATCCATTGGAGCCAACATCTAACACAGAGTACATCTCACAGTACGCTACCTTCACTCAGGTTGAGCAGCTCAATAACATGGCTAATTCAATGGCTCTTTCAAGAGCATCTGAGATGGTTGGTAAGACAGTTACCATCACCCAGACCAATGCTGAGAACGGCACAACTTCTCAGGTTCAGGGCGTTGTAGATTTCGTAACCTACAGCGGCAACAAGGCATACCTTAATATCAACGGCACTAACTACAGTATCGATGATGTTACTGAGGTTCTTGATACTAATTACACAAGCGCTCTTGAAGTTGTAAACGACTTCCAGAAGGCTATTGATAAGCTTCCTAACCTTGAGGCTATTTCAGATGAAGAGCACGGCAGCCAGATCGACACTATGTACACTTACTACATGACTCTCATGGATGACAAGGCTAAGAACCTCATGGATAAGGATTATGTAACATCACTTCTTCAGTACGTTAACAGAATCGATGCCATCAGAGGTGATGAGTTCAGAACACTTAAATCAGACGACGAGCTCTGATAACTGTTAAAAGAGCTATCTCATAAAAATACTAGGGAAAGGAGGTAAGCCAATATGACTTTTGATGATCGTCAGTTCTTTTCCATTGGACAGGTTCAGGATCAGTATCTAAATCCTAATGTGCAAAAGCCAGGAAAAAAGCCGCAGTCTATTCCGACTGGGGAGAATTCTTTTGCCCAGATACTAAATAAAGTTAAAGAAACTGTCGATAATAATAGTAGTACAGAGAACTTAAAGTTTTCTAAGCATGCTGTAAACAGACTTAATGACAGGAATATCGCACTTACAGCTGACCAGATGGACAGACTTAGTAAGGGCACAGCAGAAGCTCAGGAAAAGGGAATAAAGGATTCACTTATTCTCATTGACCAGCTTGCATTTATCGTAAATATTCCTAACAACACAGTAGTTACAGCCATGGATCAGACAGAAAACAAGAGTAATGTATTTACAAACATAGACGGTGCAGTGATAGCATGATTGGACCGAAGTGGCCAGATGGCCATCAGGAGATCTTAATTACCCGACCGACTGAGGGTAATTCGTAAAGCTTCCCACTTGCATTCGTCCAAAATCTATAGTTTGTTTTTGTGATATGAGGAATACCAGCAGTTCTGATTATGCAAAAGCATTGTTTTTCGTAGGATGGAGGACTTTGCCCTATGATGAGATCACTTTATTCTGGTGTTGCTGGTCTTAAGACTCACCAGACAAAGATGGACGTTATTGGTAACAATATTGCCAACGTTAATACAACTTCTTTTAAATCACAGTCAATTACTTTCTCAGATCTTATGTATCAGACCACACAGACAGCATCTGGTGCCACAGAGACCCGTGGTGGTGTAAATGCTCGTCAGATCGGTCTTGGTGCTAAGTCAGGCGCTATCAATACAGCAATCGAAGGCCAGGGCGCAACTCAGACAACAAATAACCCATTTGATATCATGATCACTGGTAAGTCATTCTTCGTTGTTAACAGTGGTGCAGAACAGCTCTATACAAGAGATGGTTCTTTCTACGTTGACGGCGCAGGAAACCTTGCAATGCAGTCAAATGGTTACTTCGTAATGGGCTGGGTAGCTCAGGAAGATAGAGAAACTGGTGAGATCACAATTAACAAAGGTGAGCTTTCACAGCTACAGATCATGAGCGCAGCTAACAGCACATATTCACCTGCTTCTACAACAGCAGCTCTTTTTAGCGGAAATATCGATGATAATGATTCAAACGTACAGTCTGACGATGGTAAGACAATAACTCTTGAGTTCTATGACAACAAGGGATACTTATATACAGGAAAATTCGTACTTAAGGATACTGGAACAGATCATCTTTTCTCACTTTCACTTACAGATATCATCGACTCTAAGGGTAATTCACTTGGAGAAGAGATGCTTAAGAGTGTTAGATTTGGAACAACAGAAGAGGCCATAACAACCAAGACTTACTCAAAAGCAGGAAATTATGAGTTTGAGGCTAATTCAACAGGCGATCTTATTTCCATCAATGCTCCTGCTGGAGATACCAAGTATTCAGGAATAAAGAATAATGCTAGTGCAAAAAGCAACCCTCTCTCAGACTTAATGAGTACAAGTTCATCAAAATCTGCTGGTGTTCTAAATAATGTATACATGGTGGATAAGGAAGCAGAGGCTGATTACGGAAAGAATGCGTATTATACAATAAATGCTACTGGAGATGCTACCACAAACCCTAATTATGGTGAAATCACAATTACACATCAGGTTAAGGATGTTGAAAATGCTTCTTATGCAACTGATAAGATTTCATCATTTGCAGCTAGAGGAAAGACAAATTACTTTGTAAATGAGAAAACTCTTGAAGCATATAGGATTCCAGCTGGTTCTGATTCATGTGATAAGCTTACGGCTGATTATCTTTCAACAGTATTTGGAATTTCAGATTCAAAGTATTTATCATCTGATTATAAGTACTATTACAGCAAAGGAGATTCAGAAAACAGTCCTTCACTTACAATCAAGAAAAATATCGCAATGTCAGGCACTACTGCTGTAACTAACTACTACAATTCATCTACCAGTACATATTCTGCTTTGCAAAGTTACCTTAATGATTTTGTAGATAATAATGAGCAGACATTAGGATTAGCAATTAATGAATGGCTTGAGGTAGCTGATAAAGGCCATGATGAGGCTCACATTTTCTATGAGTATAACGAGTCCAGTAAAGTGGTAAAAATTTATACGCAAGAACTTGAGAGTAAATCTCTGCAATTAGGTGTAGAGATAGATAATGAAACTAAAGCAGTAAGATCAGCCCTTATTGAAAGATTTGAAACAAAATTTCCTGATCGCTCTAATGCATTAACATCTTCAGACTTGACAAGCGTTAGAAACGATTTAGAAATTGAGCAAACTAGAGCCCAAAATGCAGTAGATGCTTTTGATGCTATTGTAGAAGATGAAAGATTACAGGGATTACTAAATACATTAAAAGATGAAATTGCAGCATCCATAAGCGCTGGAAGTGCATCAACTAATTTTGTACAGGCCTTAAATAATATAAATAGTGCTGGATATACTGATATATATAACGCAATAATTGCTCTAGCAACAGATGCTACAGATCCTACAACTGTTAATTTTACTGATACTACAACACTTTCAGGAATTGTTACTGATATAGAAATAGAAATAACAGAATTAGATGATGATATAGATCAGCAAGAGACTATAACAAGTGGATATTCAGATAAAGCTACTGCCCAGATGATGTATAACACAGCGACTAAAGAAATTGCAGCAGTAGATAAATTGAAGGTATTGTTTGATGATAAAGTAACAGAAATTGAAGCTCTTGATAATTTTGATCCTGATTCTACTGAAGCTATA
The DNA here is from genome assembly GCF_000622085.1 of Butyrivibrio proteoclasticus P6B7. GTDB lineage: Bacteria > Bacillota > Clostridia > Lachnospirales > Lachnospiraceae > Butyrivibrio > Butyrivibrio proteoclasticus_A. Next base: position 295,250 of record NZ_JHWL01000002.1, on the reverse strand, counting down.
ACATTCTCAATTTATAATATAACTGGATCAGATGGTATGACTATAACTTATCCAGGAATGGATTATGGAGAGAAAACTCTTTGGGACAAAACATATAGTCTTAAAACTGAAGTAAAAGGCAATCTTAATTCTAATTATGAGATTCCTTCATCTCAGCCATCATATATTTTTAGCACAAGAGTTAACGGAAGTGCTCACGATTACAACAAGGCATATGCATTAAATTCCCTTAAAGGTTCGTGGGATACAGAAGATGACAATCCATATTTAAGTCTCCTTAGAGATGCCTATTTCTATTCAGAATCTGGTGTTGAAGAAGCTTTAAATAAGATTGATTCTAATGTTGTTGAAACCGTTAATTTTGAATTTACTAAGGATGGTAAGTTATCAATATCTCACGACGAAACAGACGATCCAATCGCAATGAGTAGCGAATATGGTATGGTTGTAGGAAGCGATGGAACAATTAGTTATACAACAAAGAGAGTTTATAACGATGTTTCTAGCACCGGTAATATTGATGACCTTAAAGAGACATCCAAGTCTGATACAGCAGGTCTTCTTAAAAAGATCTATGGTATTACAGACGAAGAAGCAGATGCTTTTGGTACAGATGGAACCTACAAACTTGAATCAAATGGAACATTAAGCCTTATTCTTGGCGAGCGTTCAATTCAGCTTAAATTTAAGCCTGAAAATGGTGCTCTTGAATTAGCTGATGGTGATTCAACTGGCAAGGTTACAATGAAGTTCAATCAGAATACTGAAGGCTTTGAAGCATTCGGTTTCCAGGCATCCTCAGCTAATCCTGATGAAGCTGATAAGGCAGGAGATGTTTACTTCGACTTCTCAACAATTACTAACTACAACACAAACGGTTCTTCAACAATTAAGGCTAACAAGGGTGATATCCAGTCTCTTAACACAGGACGTGCAGTTGGTGAGATGAACGGTGTTTCCATCAGTACAGATGGACAGATCTATGCAACATATTCTAATGGTCAGACTAAGCTTCTTGGTCAGATCGCTACAGCAGAATTTGCTAATGCATCAGGTCTTTCAAAGGAAGGAGATAACCTCTACTCACAGACTCTTAACTCTGGAGAAGCAACAATTCAGGCTATCGATACAGATGGTGGCTACATGAACACTGGTGTACTTGAAATGTCTAACGTAGATCTTTCATCACAGTTCACAGAAATGATCACAACACAGCGTGGTTTCCAGGCTAACAGCCGTATCATCACAGTATCTGATACACTTCTTGAAGAACTTACAAACCTTAAGAGATAATTAAACTTATAGAGCCCCGTTCACTTAGATGTGAGCGGGGCTTTTTTCATGCATTCTTTTTATGTGGCTGAATTATCAGTAAATCCTATAATTTCCAGAAAGAGCAAGAACTGCAAATACATAGAGGCAATTGTCATAGTAACGACGAACACCTTTGCGGAGTGGCTGATTCCAGAACCAATTAAGCCATTTCTTAGCCTCAGCAAAATCACTGTTTTCGTCATCGCTATAAGGGATAGCGAGGGTGCTCTGGGCGATTGTGGCTAATAGGCCAACCGGGTGAAGTACACAGCGCTCATTTGGAGTACCATCTACCTGGTACTCACAACGGGCAGCCTCAAGATCTGTTCCAAAGAACTTCATAATCTTAAGTGGGGCAGAGAAGTGGCCTGCATCTACTCCGAACCACTCAGCATCAAGGCCGATATTGGCAGCTGTTCTATAGGCGTCACTAAAGAAATTACCAAAATATCCCCATGGAAGTTCCTTGTCTAAAGGAGTTCCGTCGAAGTTAGCATACTCAGAACAAAGCCCAGTATTAGGATGGCAAGCTTTTGCAAGATATTCACGGCTTACTTTAGCAGCCTCTTTAAAAAATTCTCTATCTTCCTCATAAGCCCAGAGAGCAAATAGCTCATAGAAGTGTGGGAGATGATAGGAAGGATCAGTAAATAGACTTCCTGGAACGAACAGAATCTGGTGGTTATCTCTATTAAACATAGGATCACCAGCCCTTCCGTTTTCACCTTTATGTATCATGGAATGAAGTAGCTCTTTTGCATGAAGGCTGTACTCAAATATGCCTAAACCGTCGCCCCATCTGTGAGAAGCAAAGAAGAGAGCCATCGCAAAGAACTCCTCTCCATCTGGAGCAGGGCCGTAGGCGTTCTTGGTTCCATCAGTCTGACAGGACCAGGCAAAATAGCCCTCATTCTCACCATCGTTCATGTACATGTTGGTCATGGCCCATTTCCAGATACGGTCAAATTCTTCCTGCATGTCCATCTGAACACACATCATCATGCCGTAGCTCATACCTTCGGTTCTGGCGTCGTTATTACCTGTATCTGTAAGATATCCCATGCCATCTGGTGTGGCAGTGTAGATCTTTTCCTCCTCATCATAGAAGAAAGTATCTATAGTAGTCTTTATTTTATTCTGGATTTCTTCATCAGTTTTACCGATTTCCTTAAACACGTTTCTGTAGGTCTTTGTCTCAAATGCACTCATGTGTTTTCTCCTTACGGTTATATTCTTTTGATATCATCTCAGAAAACATATTTTTGTATCTCCTTTATTCTTGCTATCTACTTATGGATTTATGCTATTTATATTTATGTGATAAAGATAAAGAAATATGATTAACACATCCTGAATTAGTATTGATAACAAATTGGGATATGTGGTTTCGTTTTATAGAACTGATCATTACAAAATTGCGATAAAAAACACATCCTGATTTTATGTATTTATTGATAAAGGATGTGTTTAACTATGTAAAGAACATTTAAATACTAATTTTCAAACATTTATACATCCTAAACAAGCGGATTTAATCATTCAGGATGTGTTTGGAGCAAAATAAGATAATAATAACAGTAGTCGACTCAGAATCGACTCAAAATCGTCTTCAGTAATCACACTTAGAAAAACATAAACAAAAATCCCAACATTCAAGCTAAATTCTAGCATCAGACTATCACAATACCGTATATCCACAAGCGTTTAACCACATCTCCAACCATAAACTCTTATGGTTACAGACTTTTTAGAAAAAAATAATGGAAAATGTACGAAAAAGTGATACAATAAATTATATACCACAATATGTTGTGCTTATTTACGGGCATAACAACTACAAAAATCAGCAAGTCTTCATGGATGAAGGGGCGGGGGATCTATTGATAATTAATTCCAGAAAATCCCATATATACTGAAATATAAGTTCATTTGTGTATAATTTGTGAACGGATTATGGAGCTTTTTCTATCAAAAAGTGGTAAAATAGTGATATACAGAAATAAAGTTTCAAAAATGTACGTAATTTAATGAAATTCTCAATTTTACGTTTCTCTATTATCGGTAGCGAGGGGGCTATTTGTATGGCGAAGCAGCTTGTAGAATTTACTAAGCTAGATACAAAGAAGATACTGATAAATCCTAACCTGATTGAGACTGTGGAGGCTACTCCTGACACAGTCATTATCCTGAACACAGGCCGCAAACTCCTTGTTAAAGAAAGCATTTCCGAGATACTGGACAAGATCAGTGATTGATAGTAACAGCAAAGAAATGCAAAAGAGCATTAAGTATTAACCAATTTCATAGTTAGTAATGTTTATCAAACATTATATATATAGACACGATGATCACTACTAGATAACTAATATTCATACCATAAACAACAATAAATCTTTCATATGAAGGGGGAAATGTTGTGGATATTGCGTCATTACTTGGTGTATTGTTATGTTTCGTATTCATGATCCTGAGTATCGTATTCGGTGCTGGTATCACGGGTGTTAAATACTTCGTGGATGCGCCTTCAGCGATGATCACTTTCGGTGGAGCGTTCATGGCGGTTTTGGCTTCAAGAAGTATGCCCAGCTTCATCAGCGGACTTAAGTCCTATACGCTGATCTTCAAGATGCCTGCGGACGATACTAAAGGAACCATAAAAAAGATAATTGACCTTTCCAATACAGCGCGTAAGGAAGGTCTTCTTGCATTGGAAGAGGCGGCAGGAAGCCTTGAAGATGCATTTATGAAAAAGGGCGTTATGCTTATCGTCGATGGTACTGAGCCAGAACTTGTTAAAAGTATCCTGGAGGCCGAGATCGATGCCATGGCAGAGCGCCACAAAGACAACTACTCATTCTTCGGTGATGTAGCCGGAATGGGACCTTCCTGGGGTATGATCGGTACCCTTCTTGGTCTGGTACTTATGCTTCAGAACATGTCAGACCCATCTTCAATCGGACCATCCATGGCCGTTGCCCTCATTACAACATTCTATGGATCAGTTCTTGCTAACTGGTTCTGTTATCCCGCTGAAAACAAATTAAAAGCAAGAAGTAATGCTGAATATATGTCAAAAAGTATTGTTATTGAAGGTCTGCTTTCTATACAGGCCGGAGAGAACCCAAGGGTTACAGAAGAAAAGCTGAAGTCATTCCTGTCACCAGCTGACAGATCTGCATATGAAGCAGAGAATGGCACAGGCGATGGAGGCGGAGAATAATGGCAAAGAAACCAGAAGAGATAAAACCTGGCCTACCTGCCTGGCAGGGTACATTCGGAGACCTGATGAATCTGCTTCTTTGCTTCTTCGTTTTGCTTTTCTCAATGGCTACCATGGACGCAGCCAAGTTCGAGGAGGTTGCAGCATCCTTTAGTTCAGCCTTTGGTATTTTCTCAGGTGGTGAGATGGCTATCGGTCAGGGAGCTCTCATAGGAGATGGTGTATCTCAATTGTCAGAGCTTTCCAGCTACGTTACATCAATGGGTCTTGCCCAGACCGGCGCCGATTCTGATACAGATCAGACGGAAGTTGGAGATATGGAACAGCAGGAACTGATGGAAGCCGCGGAGGAGGAACAGCTAGAAGCCTCAGCAGAGCTTGCAGAAGCCATAGAACAAGCCCTGGAAGAAAACGAGATTGATCAGGAAGTAGATGTTAACTACACAAGTCAATATGTACAGCTTACTATTCAGGGTTCCATCCTTTTTGATTCCGGTAAGGTTGATCTTAAAGAGGATGCACTTCCTGTAATAGATAAAGTAGGACAGATCCTTGAAACCTACGCTGGTGGCACCATAGAAATTGAAGGACATACCGATAACATTCCTATGGGTGGCAACGGCAAGTATTCCAACAACGATGAGCTTAGCTCAGGAAGAGCTTTATCAGTATTTTATTATTTGATAGAAAATACTACACTTGATCCTTCCAATTTGATACATACAGGTAGAGGAGAATATGCTCCAATAGCTGATAATTCGACGGATGAAGGAAGAGCAAGAAACAGACGTGTAGAAATTAAGATCTACAATCCACTTAGTGGCAACTATTAAATAGGAGGAGACCACCAACTATGAAAAAGAATCTATTGTCGATTATCATCTTAGCTCTTTTGATCGTAAATCTGGTAATGACCGGATTCATGATGATGAGCGTAATGACGACTAATTCTCAGACAGCCAAGATCATAGCAGATATAGCCGCAGCCCTTGAGCTTGAAGCCAATGGCGGACAGACTGGAGGCTTTAACGGATCATCAGGAGGCAATGTTGGTGTAGCTAATATTGCAACCTTCGGCTTTACAGGAGATGAGAAGCTTACAATCACCACAAAGCCTGGTAACGATAACAAATCACACTACATGGTTGTAGAAGTAGTATTCTCTATGAACACAGCCAGTGGTGATTATGCAACCTATGGAACAAGTGAATCTCTTGAATCCATGAAGGATCTTATTAAGTCCAAGATAAACGACGTACTTTCATCCTACTCAATGGAAGAGCTTCAGGCTGATTCTTCAACAGCAAAAGAGGCAATTCTTGAAGCAGTTCAGGAACTGTACGGATCCAACTTTATCTACGACGTAACCTTCAGTAGTATGTTGTTCCAGTAATACCAATGATTTTTGCAGATCAGATTACACCTTTAAGAGAGGAGATCCATTTTGAGTGAAGTACTATCCCAAAGCGAAATAGATAGTCTGCTCTCGGCCCTTAGTACTGGTGAGTTAGATGTAAATGAAATGCAAGCCGCGGACGAAAAGAAGGTCAAAGATTACGACTTTAAACGTCCGGCCAAGTTCTCCAAAGAGCATCTTCGTACACTGGAGATGATCTATGAGCACTATGGAAGACTTCTTTCAACTACCTTGCCACTTTATCTAAGAAAGAATGTAACGGTTTCGGTTGCTAACTCTGAGACAGTTACATATTCCGAGTTTAGTAATGCTCTGTCGAACCCTGTTATTCTGGGAGTTATCAATTTTCTTCCACTTCAGGGAACGATTATTTTGGAGCTGCAGGCAAATATTGGTTTCTCCTTTATTGACAGAATGCTTGGAGGTGAGGGAGAGACCTTAGATAAACCAAGGCCTTTCACAGATATCGAGATGCCGCTTATTGAAAAGCTTGTAACTATATGTATGCAGCTTATGGTTGAGCCCTGGCAGAACGTTGTAGCCATCAATCCTGTTATGGAAAGAATCGAGACAAACCCACAGTTTGCTCAGGTTATTTCTCCAACAGATATGATTGCCATTGTTACACTTAACATCAAGATAGGCGAGACAGAAGGTCTTATGAACGTGTGTCTTCCATATTTCACCTTAGAGAGTGTTATGGATAAGCTGAACACCAAGTTCTGGTTCTCCACAATGCAGAAGAACAACGAGGAAGACTACGAAGACACTCTGGAAACAATGGTTAAGCATGTAGATGTTCCTGTTAAGGCTATCCTTGGCAAATGTAATGTTTCGGTTCTTGATTTCGTTCATTTGCAGGCTGGAGACATCATAAGACTAGATAACCGGGTAAATACAGACATGCAGGTGTATGTAGGTAACCTAAAGAAGTTTACAGCACTACCCGGAACTGCCAAAGACAAATATGCTGTGAGAATCACATCAGTTATTAGAGAGGAGGAAGAGCAATAGCATGGATGGAATGTTATCCCAGGATGAAATTAATGCTTTGCTGGCTGGAATGGATAATTCTGGCGGTGGCGATGCACCGGCCGATGTCCCTGCTGATGCAGGAGGAGATGCAGCCGAGGCGCCCGCTGAAGCAGCTGCTGCTACACCACCTGTAGGAGGTGGCGCTATTGACGAATCACTTCTTACTGATGCAGAGAAGGATGCTATTGGTGAAGTAGCAAATATTAGTATGGGATCATCAGCTACAACGCTGTATTCCCTTGTTAATCAGAAGGTTAATATCACAACTCCTCAGGTTGAGCTTGCTAACTGGGAGAACGTGATAAATAACTATGAGAGACCTTGCGTATTTATCCAGATCAAATACACAGTAGGTCTTGATGGAACTAATATCCTTATCCTTAAGGAGCACGACGTAATGGTTATCACTGACCTTATGATGGGCGGTGATGGAACCAATACAGATGGTGAAATCGGAGAACTTCAGCTGTCAGCTATTTCCGAGGCCATGAACCAGATGATGGGTGCAGCTGCAACTTCTCTCTCTACCATGATCAATCAGAAGGTAGATATCAGCCCGCCACAGGCTACCCTTTTGGATATGATCAATGACGATCCATCAGATATCGCTGAATTCCTGACAGGAACCTTCGTTAAGATTTCCTTTAAGATGCAAGTTGGAGAACTTGTGGATTCAACGCTTATGCAGTTGTATCCTGTAGACTTCGCCAAGACTCTTAAGGATACCGTTATTACGGGCGACGAGGGTGGCGGCGCACAAGCGGCTCCAGAACCAGCTCCTGCACCTGCAGCAGCACCTGCTCCGGATGCTGGCGCAGCAGCAGCTCCACCTCCAATGCAGCAGATGGATCCAAATATGATGGCTCAGGGTATGCCACAGATGGGAATGCCTCAGATGGGCATGCCAATGATGCAGATGGCTCCTCAGATGATGAATATGAATATTCAGCCAGCCCAGTTCCAGACCTTCTCAGGCGGTACAACCATTATGGCAGGCGGCGAGAATATCGGTATCATCAAGGACGTTCCTTTGGAAGTTACCGTAGAGCTTGGACGTACAGCTAAGCCTATTTCAGATATTCTTGATTTTGCTCCAGGTACCATCATTGAGCTTGATAAGGTGGCCGGCGAACCGGTAGACGTTCTGGTAAACGGTAAGTTTGTAGCCAAGGGTGAAGTAGTAGTTATCGAAGAAAGTTTTGGTGTACGTGTAACAGAAATCGTTCAGTAAAGAAAAAACGGGGACTACATGGGGATAGATTCATACTTACAACTTGTTTCAGTACTTATCATATTTGTACTGGTTCTTTTAGCAACATACTATGTGTCTAAATGGATTGCTAACTATCAAAGGGGGACAGTTAGTAGCGGAAATATAGAGCTCATTGAGACCTGTAGGATTTCCACTACTAACTATGTTCAGATAGTAAGAGTTGGACAAAAGTACATTGCAATAGCTGTTTCCAAGGACAGTATCACCAATCTGGGAGAGGTGTCAAAAGAGGATCTCGTTTTCAAGGATGAAGAAGCTAAAACAGTAACCTTTAAAGAAATCTTCGAGAAAATTAAAAGCGAGAAAAAGAAATAATGAAATTATTATGGGGAAGGGATAAACAAAAGTCCATAAAGAGGGAGATGAGAAGAGGCGCTAAAAGAGCTGTCCTTTCTATTTTCCTTGTTTTCTTTTTATCTTTTTCAATTCCTATTGTTTCTCATGCTACGGCCACAGTTGTAGAGGATAATACTCCAACTGATCCAACTACGGATACGGATTCCAACCTTACAGGAACTACGGATGACAGGACCAACATCAATCCGCCTGGTTCTTCGGAGGATCCCGATGACCTTAAAGAGCTTAATATCGCCAACACTGTGACTGTTACTTACGATAATGGTAATGGCAGTCTTAATGGAGCACTAAGGATTCTCATAACCCTTACGCTTATTTCTCTTGCGCCAATTTTACTTATAATGATGACTTCTTTTACCAGAATCATCGTGGCGCTTCATTTCACACGTGTTGCCATAGGAACCCAAACATCACCTCCAAACCTGGTGTTGATTGGGCTTGCTTTGTTTATGACCCTCTTTATTATGCAGCCCACCATGACAGAAGCCTACAACGAGGCAGTGGTGCCTTTTGAAGACGGTCAGATGGATCAGGACGAATTCTTTACAGCTGCCATGAAACCCTTTAGGCAGTTCATGTACGGCCAGACCCAGACTAAAGACGTTATTCTCTTTATGCAGATCGACGGCCTTGAGTGGGATGGGGAGCTTGAGAGTATTCCAAATGTTGTATTGATCCCTAGTTTTATTGTTAGTGAGCTTCGAACAGCCTTTATTATTGGCTTTTTGATATATGTTCCATTCATTGTTATCGATATGGTAGTAGCTTCGGTACTTATGAGTATGGGTATGATGATGCTGCCGCCTACCACCATTTCCATGCCGTTTAAGATTCTTCTTTTCGTTCTTGCAGATGGTTGGAGCCTAATTATTGGTAACCTTGTTAAGTCGTTCTATTAGTTAGAAAGGGGGAACGAGTTAATGATTACTATCTCTGACATCAATATCATAATCAGTCAGGCTCTGTTTTTGATAATCAAGATGTCCTTGCCGGTTCTTTTAACTTCAATGATCATCGGTCTTGTGGTTTCAATTTTCCAGACCGTTACATCAATCCAGGAGCAGACCCTAACCTTTGTTCCAAAGGTTATCGGTGTGTTCGTTATGATCATGCTTATTGGTAACTGGATGCTTACAGAACTTTCAGGCTATATCACAAGTCTTTGGTCGGACTTCTCACAGTACGTCCGATAGGGAAAGCTTATGCTGAACTACACGTTTGATTATGGGGATCTGGAGATTTTTCTCCTTATATTTGTAAGGGTTACAGCCTTTATATTTGTATGTCCCTTCTTTGGAGGAAGACAGAGCCCGAACCTGCTTAAAATTGGATTTTCGCTTCTTTTGACAGTTCTTTTGTATGGGGCAGTGCCTTTCTACCCGCCGGATTATAACACCATCGTCGGTTATACAGTGATCGTGTTAAAAGAGGTTGTGGCTGGATTCCTGATAGGTTATTCCGTTCAGTTATGTCAGCTGATTGCTAACTTTGCCGGAACCATAGCGGATATGCAGATTGGACTATCCATGGTCAATCTGTTTGACCCAAATACTAACGAGCAGGTAACAATTACAGGAACCCTTTATTCTCAGGTTCTTACAATGATGCTGATCATTACCGGAATGTATCAGTTCATACTGATGGCTTTGGTGGATTCCTTTACATTGATCCCGCTAAACGGTATTGCGATACATCCAGACAGAATGCTTAATGCAGCAGTTAATTTCCTAAGAGATTACATAGTTATCGGATTCAGAATCTGCCTTCCGATATTCATAATCACCTTTATCGCCAACGTAATCCTGGGAATTCTGGCTAAGGTATCACCACAGATGAACATGTTCTCTGTAGGTATTCAGATCAAGATCATCATTGGTCTTTGCATAATGTTTATGACAGTAACAATGCTTACTGACGCTACTAACTTTATTTTTATAAATATGAAGGAGCTGATGCAGGATTTTGTTTACAGTATGCAAAGCGGCTGATAATAGCTTGTTAAAAGAACTAATTCCATATAATCTGCAGTTCTTTGCCGAGGATGCAAACGGTGCTGAAAAGACCGAAGAGCCTACCGCCAAAAAGCTTTCGGATGCAAGAAAAGAAGGTCAGGTTGCAAAGAGCCAGGAAATATCTACGGCCTTTTCGTTATTAGCTCTTTTCATCATCATATGGATCACCTATGGCTATATGGGCCAGAACTTTATGGGGGTCTTTAACAGGGTCTACGAAAGTATTCCTGAAGTGGCAAGAACTTACAACGGTTTTATACCTATTGCAACAATTGAGTCCATACTTAAAAACGCCATACTTACTATGTTTTTGCTGTGTGCTCCTTATTTTGCAGTAGGATTTATAGTTTGCTTTATCTGTAATTTCGTTCAGGTTGGCTTTAAACCCACAAGTAAGCCCCTGATGCCTAAGCTCAGTAAGATTAATCCTATTCCTGGTTTTAAGAAGATCATTTCAGCCAGAAAGGTATTTGATCTTTTAAAGTCCATATTAAAGCTTCTTGTTATGGGCGTTGTGATTATTTCCTTCTTCAAAGGCAGGAAGGAATCCATATTTCTTTTGTATGATATCCCGCTTAAGTCCGCCATTGGACTTATGGGAAGCCTTATCATTCAGCTGGGCCTACGTATTGCCATAGCTTACATGATAATCGCCTTTATAGATCTCATCTATCAAAGACGTAAGTTCAAAAAAGATATGATGATGACCAAGCAGGAAGTTAAGGATGAGTACAAGAACTCTGAAGGAGATCCTGCAGTTAAGGGTCAGCAACGTAAGCGTATGATGCAGGCTTCGCAGCGTCGTATGATGCAGCAGCTCCCACAGGCAGATGTGGTTATCACGAACCCTACTCACTATGCAGTTGCTATTAAGTACGATGCAGAAGAGTACGATGCTCCGGTGGTAGTTGCAAAAGGCGAAGATTATCTGGCTCAGAAGATCAAAGAGGTTGCCAGAGAAAATGGCGTAGAAATAGTAGAGAACAAGCCTCTTGCCAGAATGCTCTATGCAAATGTTGAAGTTGGCGAAATGGTTCCTCCAGAATTATACAAGGCTGTTGCTGAAGTTCTGGCCTATGTATATCACCTGCAGGGCAAAGTATAAGTAATAGGTAACACGATACTTTAGGAAAGGGGGACAATCATGGATAGAAAGAAAATTGTTGAAAGAATTTATGATTACGGTTTAGCTCTTTATATCGTAGCAGCTATCGTAATGCTCATCATTCCTTTGGCAGACTGGATACTGGATATCCTGTTGGCCTTTGATATGTCCCTGTCCTTTGTAATTATGTTCACGGCTATGTTTGCAACGGATGTATTGGAAATGTCATTCTTCCCAACTATTCTGTTGTTCACAACAATATTCAGAATTGCCCTTAACGTATCATCCACAAGACTCATCTTAACTGAGGGCAGTGCAGGTCAGGTTATTACAGTATTTGGTACCTTCGTTGGTGGAGGTGACCTGATCGTAGGTGCAATTGTTTACGTAATCCTTATTATCGTACAGCTCATGGTCATCAACAAAGGTTCTGAGCGTGTTGCTGAAGTATCAGCAAGATTCACACTGGACGCTATGCCTGGTAAGCAGATGGCTATTGATGCGGACCTTAACACCGGTGCCATAACAGATGCTGAAGCTAAGGCAAGACGAGATAAGATTCAGGAAGAGGCAAGCTTCTTTGGAGCCATGGATGGTGCTACCAAGTACGTAAAAGGAGATGCCACAGCGGGTCTTATTATCACAGCAGTTAACCTTTTTGGTGGAATTGCAATGGGTATGCTTAGAAAGGGCATGGATGTTAACACAGCCATTAACACTTATTCAATCCTTACCATGGGTGATGGACTTGTAAGTTCTATTCCTTCCCTGATGATCTCAATGTCAACAGGTATCCTGGTTACCAAAGGATCAAAGGAAGCGGATTTTGGACATATCCTTATTGGACAGCTCTTTGGAATGCCAAAGACCTTGTACCTTGTAGGCGGCGTTGTAGCAGGCCTGGGACTTTTATCACCACTTCCTACAGTTCTTTACTGCGTATTTGGTGCAGGCTTTATCTTCCTTGGAAGAGTTGCAAGCCAGACTATTGAGGAGGTTTCTACAGAAACAGCTGTTGCTACAGAAGAAGAACAGCAGGCAGAGGAGATTAGGCAGCCTGAAAATGTCACGAGCTTATTACAGGTGGATCCTATTGAGCTTGAGTTTGGTTACGGAATCATTCCTCTGGCGGATGTTAACCAGGGCGGCGATCTTCTTGACCGAGTAGTAATGATTAGGCGTCAGGTGGCGTTAGAGCTTGGTACGGTGGTTCCGATTATTCGACTTCGTGATAATATTCAGTTGAATCCTAATCAATATATCATTAAAATTAAAGGTATACAGGTGAGTGATGGCGAAATCTTGTTTGACCATTACATGGCCATGAATCCGGGACATGTTGAGGATGAAATTACCGGTATCCCGACCTTTGAGCCTTCCTTCCATCTGCCAGCTATTTGGATTACAGAAGGACAGAGGGAACGAGCGGAAAGCCTTGGCTATACCGTAGTTGATCCTCCTTCAATTATCGCAACTCACTTAACAGAGATCATAAGAGAGCACATAGCAGAGCTTATGACGAGGCAGGATGTACAGAATCTTATTGATAACCTCAAAGAGAACAATCCAGCCCTTGTTGATGAACTGGTGCCTAAGCTTATGAGTCTTGGCGAAATAGAAAAGGTTTTGCAGAATCTTTTAAGCGAAGGAGTTTCAATACGAGATCTTGTTACTATATTTGAAACTCTGGCGGATTTTGCTCCATCAACTCATGACCCTGATATCCTGACGGAATACGTAAGACAGAGTCTTAAGAGAGCAATTTCCAGTAAGTATTTTGCACAAGGGGAGACCACAAGTGTTGTAACGCTGGATCCTAAGGTTGAGCAGGAGATAATGAGTAGTATCAAGCAGACAGAAACAGGAGCTTACTTAACTCTTGACCCTGCAAGAACCAAATCAATTCTTAATGCTGTAGGAGAGCAGATAAGAAAACTTGAGGATGCTGGACAACAAGCAATTATCATGGCATCACCAATTGTCAGAATGTACTTTAAAAAAATGACCCAGGATTATTACAAAGATCTGATAGTAATTTCCTATAACGAAGTAGAACCTAGCGTTGAATTACAATCTGTGGGGATGGTGACGGCATAATATGATCATTAAAAAGTATGTTGGAAAAACTGAAAGCGAAGCAACTGATGAGGCTAAGAAGGAGCTGGGGGGCAACATCGTAGTGATGAATGTAAGACCCATGAAAAAGACAGGTCTTTTATCCTTCTTCCAGTCTCAAAAGATTGAGGTGACTGTGGCTTTAGAGGAAGAAACCGAAAAGCCCCAGAGGGTTTATACGCCTAAAAAGAGCCTCGATTCTGCCTCCACACCTCTGACAACAGGAGGTCAAAAGGATGTGGTGCCAACTGTGACTCCAAAGCCTTCTTCAAGGCCTAAGGATATCATAGATGAAAGTACCGCCATCGAGGAAAAGCTTGATAATCTAAGTTCTCTTCTTGAAAAGAACATTAAGTTCTCAGAAAAGGATGAGGGCGTTTCTATAGACCACAAGGCTGAGAAGGCTCCGGAAAGAGAAGCTAATCCGCCTTCTAGTGAGATTTCTGAAGACACAATGTCTTTTATCAAGCTTCTATACAATACTCTTATTGAAAATGAAGTAGACGAGATATACGTTAACCAGCTAACTGACGAGGTTGAGAAGATCTCCAAGCCCGGAATGCCATTTGATTTTGCCCTGGCTAATGTATATCAGAAGATGGTCCTTAAATTTGGCAAGTCAGAGCCAATTGAGGAAAATAAAAACGGCTTAAAGGCTGAAATATTCATTGGTCCCACCGGTGTAGGAAAGACTACCACCATAGCAAAGCTTGCATCTGAGCTTTCAGTAACTCAAAAGAAAAAGGTAGCTCTTTTAACCGTTGATACCTATAGAATCGCAGCAGCAGAGCAGCTAAGGACATATGCATCAATTCTGGAGATTCCATTTAGGGTTATCTATTCGGTTGATGAGATGAAGCAGGCTGCTGAGGATTTCAAGGATTACGACTACATCATGGTTGATACAGCGGGACATTCTCTTCACAACGAAGAGCTTAAGCAGGACGTGGAGAGCTTTATAAGAGTCCTGGAGGATGTTGTAGAGTGCGAGAATTTCTTAGTTCTTTCTGCAACAACCAAGTACAGGGATCTTATAGAGATATCCGATGCATATTCTGAGATGGTTGCTTACAAGCTCATCTTTACCAAGATGGATGAGACTGGAGCAAAGGGGAATCTGTACAATATCAGGATGCACACTGGAGCACCTATTGCTTACATCACTAATGGCCAGAACGTTCCAGATGATATCGCTATCTTTGATGCACAGATCATCGTTAAGAATCTTTTGGGTGGAAAGAGCTAAGTATTGTTTAGCAGGGTGTATTTATGGATCAAGCGACACAACTTAGAAATATTATAAAGAACTCAAATAAGCCTCAGAGGCCGCTTGCAAGGATCATTACAGTTACAAGTGGTAAGGGCGGCGTTGGAAAGAGCAATGTGGCTATCAATTTGGCAGTTCAGTTCAGGAAGATGGGGAAAAGAGTTATTATCCTGGATGCTGACTTTGGACTGGCCAATATTGAGATTATGTTTGGTACTGTGCCAAAGCACAATCTCTGCGATCTGATCTATCAGGGCAAGAATATCAAGGATATCATTACCTGGGGACCGGAGGGAGTTGGCTTTATTTCCGGTGGTTCGGGCATTTCTGGCATGTATAATCTAAGCCGTGATTATTTGGTTTATATTATCGTAAATCTTGCCGAATTGGACGCAATTGCTGATATAATAATAATAGATACAGGAGCTGGAATTTCCAGTGCAGTTATGGAATTCTTGGTGGCTTCAGGAGAAGTTCTTTTGGTAACAACTCCAGAGCCTACTTCAATCACAGATTCCTACTCACTTCTCAAGGCTCTTAATCAAACCCCAAGGTTTTCTAGGGATAATACAAAGGTCAAAGTAATATCCAACAGGGTTTCATCTGATGACGAGGGTCAGCAGCTTTTCAATAAGCTCAATGCAGTTGTTGCCAGATATCTTAAACTACCACTTACTTACATGGGAGCAATTCCTCAGGATCAGATGCTTGCTAGAAGTGTGATGCAGCAATCACCTGTATCACTGCAATATCCAAATGCCAAGTCTGTTAAGGCCTTTGAAAACATCGCCAACCAGCTTATGAACAAGGGCGAGGTTACAGAGGTTAAACAAAGAGGCATGGCAGCTTTCTTTTCCCATATTATTACGGGACGAAAGCTTAGTAGTATGAATACTACAGGCGCTATCCAGGTAACTAATGTGCAAAGTCAGTAAAATTCCTTGAAATGGAGACGATTACCATATGCTTGCTGATTATATTTCACCGGGCAATAGAGTGGAACTAAAGGCCACTGGTAAAATATGGATGGATGATGATGCCAGAACAAGACATATTTATATGTCTAAGGTTATGGATGTCACATCCGATGACAGGATCGAAGTACTGATGCCTTTTGAAAAGGGAAAGCTGGTACTGCTTCCTGTGGATGGAGAGTACAGCCTTTGCTTTTACAGCACCAAGGGGCTGTTTCAGTGCTATTCAAGAATTGTAGACAGGTACCGAAGTGACAATATGTACATTCTGGTGCTGGATCTTACAAGTGAGCTTCAAAAGCTTCAAAGGCGTGAGTACTATAGATTCAGCTGTGCTCTGGAGCTTAAGTCCAGGAAGTGCTCCAAGGAAGAGCTGGAAGCCTATGAGATGAACAGGCGATATCTGGTTGATCCTGGTACCTCGCTTCAAAGGAGCGTGGTTGTTGATATAAGCGGAGGTGGTCTAAGGTTTGTTGCTAACTTTAGATACGAAGAGGATAGCATTATATATTGTGCATACAAATTACCGGGAGATGTTAACGATAAAGAGTATGAAATGATATGTAATGTGCTTAAGGTTCAAGAGCTGGAATCAAGGCCAGGACTGTTTGAACACCGTATCCAGTATGTGTATATTGACGAGACTTCTAGAGAAGATATCATCCATTTTATCTTCGAAGAAGAACGAAAAATAAGAAAGAAGCAAACTTAATTATGAAAAAAATTCTGATTATTGATGACTCTGCACTCATGAGAACAGTTTTAAGTGATATTATTAATTCAGATTCAAGATTTCAAGTGGTTGCTAAGGCCAAAGACGGAGTTGAGGGTCTCGATCTTTTAAGTAAAAACACATATGATGCCGTGGTTCTTGATATTAACATGCCAAGAATGGACGGTATAACGATGTTACGAGAGCTACAGAAGAGGAACATCAAGGCTAAGATAATGATGGCCAGCACCGACACAAGAGAAGGTGCCAAGGTCACGATGGATTGTCTTGATCTGGGAGCTCTTGATTTTGTCCACAAACCTGATCGAGCATCCGATTGTAGAGGTGATGGTTTCACCAAACTATTTATTGATACTCTAGCAGCTGTAGCCGACTCAAAGGCTCCAATCGGAGCTATAACCAAGACTAAAGATGAAATCAGAAGCTCAATTAAGGAGTCTCAAAAAGTAGTTGAACTTGTTTCCAAGTCAGCCAGCAAGATTACAGGCAACAGAATAGTTGCAATTGCCAGCTCAACAGGAGGACCAAGAGCTCTTCAATCAGTCATCCCAAAACTTCCTAAAAACTTAAAAACACCAGTTGTTCTTGTGCAGCATATGCCAGAGGGCTTCACAGCATCTCTTGCAGAAAGACTTGACTCACTAAGTGAGATACATGTTAAAGAAGCTGCCGAAGGGGATGTGTTACAGCCTGGAAATGTTTATATTTCCAGAGGGGGAAAGCACATGCACATAGTAAAGAACGGTTCGCGAAACGTTATTCACTATGTGGACGGCCCCACAAGAGAAGGTGTAAGGCCCTGCGCCAACTTCATGTATGAATCCTTAATGGAATGTGATTACGATGAAGTTTGTTGTGTCGTTCTTACGGGAATGGGCGCAGATGGCACTGAGGGAATCAAGAATCTAAAGTCTAAGAAAAAAGTACATGTTATAGGGCAGGAGGAGAGTACCTGTACCGTTTATGGAATGCCCAAAGCTGTTGCAACTGCTGGACTTGTTGATCAGGTAGTAAAGCTTGAGAATGTAGCCCAGGAAATAATCATGAATGTCGGCGTGAATTGAGGGATTTCAAGTTCATTACTTTTTTATTTTTCTTTAATCTCTAGTTTCTTTATTCCTCCATTCAAATGACCGATAATAAATACATGAGTATGCGATTATTCGTATACCATGTGACCAATCATTTTAATGGAGGTAAAATTGTTATGGATGTTTCCCAGTATCTAAGTGTCTTTCTCGATGAAGCGAAGGAGCACCTTCAGTCACTTAATGATAACATCATGGTTCTGGAACAGGATCCTGAGAATGAGGATTGTATCAATGAGATTTTTAGATCTGCCCATTCTATGAAGGGTATGGCTGGTACTATGGGCTATACCAGAATGCAGAATCTTACTCATGATATGGAGGACGTATTCTCAGATGTTCGTGCTGGCAAGATCAAGATCAAATCAGCCGATATTGATGTTCTTTTACAGTGTCTTGATGCTATTCAGGCGTATGTTGATAACATCACTGAGAACCAGGACGAGGGTACTGAAGAGCACCAGGACATTATCAAATCTTTAGCAGATATTAGAAATGGCGGTGGCGGCGGTGATGCAGCGCCTGCAGCGGCAGCTCCAGCTCCAGCAGCTGAGGCAGCACCAGCAGATGCAGCACCTGCTGCAGCAGATGGCCCTGCACCAGGTGCAGACGGCACAACTGATTACAGAGCAATCCGCCTCGATCCATCTGTAAAATCCACTTTAGAAGAAGCAAAAAGCCAGGGTAAGAAGATCTATGGCGTTACAGTACATATTCAGGAATCCTGTATTCTTAAGGCAGCCAGAGGCTTCCTTGTATTCAAGGGCCTTGAAGAGATAGGTGAGATTGCCTGCTCAGAGCCTAATACACAGGATATTGAAGATGAGAAATTTGAATTCTCCTTCAGCCTTATTCTCATAACTGATGAGTCTAAGGAGAAGATTGAGGAGATAGTTAAGGCTGTTTCTGAGGTTGAAGGCTGTGACTGCGGCGAATTCGATCCAAGCGGAGCAAAGGCTCCTGAGGAAGATGCAGCAGGCGGCGAGGCAGCTCCTGCAGCAGCTCCAGCTCCAGCAGCTGAGGCTCCAAAGGCAGCTCCTGCAGAAGCTCCTGCAGCAAATGCACCAGCACCTGCTAAGTCAGGCGATGGCGGAGCAGGCGGCAAGAAGCCAGTTGGTAAGCCTGTTGTTAACAGAACAGTCCGTGTAGATATTGAAAAGCTCGATGTTCTGATGAACCTGGTATCAGAGCTTATCATTGCTAAGAACTCACTCATTTCAGCAGCTAACACTTCTGGTGTAAGCAACGTAAATGAGCAGATTGAATATCTTGAGAGCGTAACTACCAACCTTCATGAGTCTGTCATGAAAGTTCGAATGGTTCCTATTGAGAGCGTACTTCAGAAATTCCCACGTATGATCCGTGACCTGAATAAGACTCTTAATAAGAAGATGGAACTTACAATGACTGGTGAAGATACTGAAATGGACCGTACCGTTGTTGATGAGATCGGTGATCCTTTGATGCACCTTATCAGAAACAGTGCTGACCACGGTATCGAATCTGCAGCGCTTCGTGCAGAGAGAGGTAAACCAGAAGTTGGACAGATTTTCCTTCACGCTTTCCAGGATGGTAACTCAGTTGTTATCGAGGTTGGTGATGATGGTAACGGTATCGATGCTGAGGCCGTTAAGAACAAAGCTATTGAAAAGGGCGTTGTTTCTCCAGAGCAGGCAGCTCTTTTAACAGAAAAACAGTGTGTAGAGTTGTTGTTCCATCCAGGATTCTCAACAGCTAAGCAGGTTTCAGAAATCTCTGGTAGAGGGGTAGGCCTTGACGTTGTTAAGTCAAAGGTTGAATCCCTTTCCGGTGAGGTTACTGTTAAGACTAAGCTTGGCGAAGGATCCACATGGGTAATCAGACTTCCTCTTACACTTGCTATTATCCAGGCTCTGATGGTTATCATCGGACAGGAAAAATATGCTATTCCTCTAGATTCAATTCAGAGTATTGAGGATGTACCACCTGCAGATATTAAATTCGTTGAGAATAAAGAGGTCATCAACCTTCGTGGTTCAGTTCTTCCTCTTATCAGACTTAACGAGGTTCTTGATACAGAATCTACAAAGGCTCCTGATGAGGACATGGTTGTTGTTATTGCAAGAAAGGGCGATCAGCTTGCAGGTCTTGTAATCGACGAACTCATGGGTCAGCAGGAAATCGTTATCAAGCCACTTGGCAAGTACACTAACAAGTGTAAGCTCATAAGCGGAGCTACAATCCTTGGTGACGGTGAGATAGCACTTATCCTTGATACAAATTCAATTTTCTGATGCTTTCGTTGAACTTTTGAGAAAGGAAGAAAAAATTATGAATGAACTTAGAGAAGGCGCTGATGTAGGAGAACTTATTCAGTACATAGTTATTAAAATTGATGATGAGCAGTATGGAATCAACATCAAGTACATCGACAATATCGTTAGGATGCAGCAGATTACAAGAGTTCCTAAGGTAGATGACTATCTTAAAGGCGTTATCAATATCCGAGGCGAGATCGTTCCTGTTATGAGCGTAAGAATGAAGATGGGACTTGCAGAGGATGAGATCACTAACAAGTCAAGAATCATTATTCTCAAAACTGAAGCTGGCGATCTTGTGGGAATTATCGTTGACCAGGTTAACCAGGTTCTTACTCTTGATGCTAATAACGTTGAAAAGATGCGCTATGACGACAAGAAGGACAAAGCAAATGCAACTTTTGTAAATGGCGTTGGCCATTACGAAGGCGGTCTTGTATCAATTCTTGATCTTGAAGCCGTAGTTTCTGAGAAAGAGGTTAAGGAAAAAGCTGCAAATGCTGGTTAATTTGGAGGATTAAATATGGGCGAAATGAGTTTGGACAACCTTTCCAGCCAGTATTTTGATGTGTTAAAAGAGCTAGGAAATATCGGTGCAGGTAATGCGACCACAGCTCTTGCACAGATGATTGGAAAGAAAGTAGATATGTCAGTTCCGCAGGTTAGACTTTTGGACTTTAAGGACATTGGCGACCTGATGGGCGGTGCTGAACAGATTATGGCTGGTATTTATCTTGCTGTTGAAGGCGATATTGATGGAAGTATCATGTTCCTTCTTAGTAAAACTGCAGCAAGACATCTTGTAGATAACTTAATGGGTGGCGAACATAAGCCTGATGATCAGGAATTTGATGAAGTAGAGCTTTCTGCACTTAAGGAAGTTGGAAACATCATTACCGGATCATATCTTAATTCTCTATCAATGATGACGAATCTTAAGCTTGTTCCATCAATTCCATTTGTGGCAATTGATATGGCGGGCGCAATCCTCAGTGTTCCAGCTATTCAGTTCGGAATGATGGGTGATAAGATCCTTCTTATTGAGACACAGTTTTTTGATGAGCTTAAACTGAGCGGATACTTTATCTTACTTCCAGATATGGATGGATACACCAAGATTCTTTCATCTCTTGGAATGGGTGATGTTAGTGTTTAAACGAAGGGGTCACGTATGAGTCAAATAATTAAGGTTGGTATGGCCGATCTGAATATTTGTGTGAGCCCCGATGGAATAACAACCTTGGGACTAGGGTCCTGTGTAGGAATTGCAGTTAGAGACCCGGTTACTAAGATAGGCGGCTTGGCACATATTATGTTGCCAGATTCCACTGAGATTAAGAATAATACGAATATTCCGAAGTTTGCTGATACTGGAATTGAAGAGCTTATCAAGCAGATTGTTGCTAAAGGCGCTTCCAGGCAAAGGCTTGTTGCCAAAATAGCCGGTGGTGCCCAGATGTTCGCATTCCAGTCCAGTAATACAACTATGCGAGTTGGAGACCGCAATGTTCAGGCTACGTTAAAGAAGCTCAAAGAGATGAATATTCCTGTGCTTGCTCAGGATACTGGTGATTCATATGGTAGAACGGTCATTTTTTACCCTGAAAATGGTAACTTTGTAATCAGAGCTGTAGGAAAGCCTGAGAAGATTATATGAATACCGATTTTGAAGAGTATAGAAAGTTTAATACTAAACTGATCACACCACTGATAGCGCTTTCCGGGACTGCGATAATTGCGCTGTTCACTTACTTTAAGCGTTATCCAGTGGGGGATTGGTTTGTTATTGTATTTTTGTCAGTAGTTATTTTTATAGTAATAGGGTTCATAGTTGAGAAAATGATCACAAGATTTGTTGAGATTAACTATGAAAAGATAGTTGCCGAAAGGCTTGAACAGGAAAGGCTTGAGGAAGAAGCCAGAGCGGCAATGGAAGCTGAAGCTGAGAGCGGCACTGAATCTGATGTGGACTTTTCCATAGATCAGGAACTGCCACCTGAACTGTAAAAAACTATTTGGGGTTAACTAGATGGACGAATCTGCTAGAATGAAATTATGGGAAGAATACAATAAGACAAAGGGGCAGGAAGTTAGAGAAAAGCTTATTCTCGAGTATGCACCTTTAGTTAAGCTTGTGGCTGGAAGATTGTCTATGTATCTTGGTTTTAACGTAGAATACGACGATCTTGTTGGCTATGGTATTTTTGGTCTTATTGATGCCATTGATAAGTTTGATCTGATGAAGGATGTTAAGTTCGAAACTTATGCAAGCCTTCGTATTCGTGGCGCTATTCTTGACCAGATCCGCAAAATGGACTGGATTCCCCGTACTATTAGACAAAGACAAAAGAAAATTGAAACAGCAATTAGAGAAATTGAAAAAGAGTCAGGACACGTTGCAACTGATGCTGAGATAGCTGCCAAGATGGATATTACAGAGGATGAATATCAGAGCTGGCAGAGTCAGATGAAGGTTACCGGCGTGGTTTCTCTTAATGAGTTCATGGATCAGGGTTCTGATATCCCTGAAGATGCCAATAATAGAAGCTCAGGATTTACTAAGCCAGAGGAAGCAATAGAAAAAGAAGAGCTAAAGAAGATGCTTGCAGAATCTTTGGAAAAGCTCACAGATAAAGAAAAGAAAGTAATTCTTTTGTATTATTACGAAGAACTTACACTTAAAGAAATCAGTGAAGTATTAGAGGTCTCTGAATCAAGAGTTTCACAATTACATACTAAAGCCCTTCAGAAAATGAGAGAGAGACTGGGTGATTATTTAGGTATACTTACCAAAACAAGATAAAAAGAGGTTTACCGATGAATGGTTACTTTCAGCTGGTTATAACAGAACAGGGTACTGGAATTAAAGTATATCCACCGACAGATGATGGAACTCCCCTTAACGTTAACGATGTAAGGGATTATTTGGATGACCATAAAATAGAATATGATGTCGTTGTGATAAATGATGCTGTGACTAATGCTGCGGATGATGTTGTGATTTTTACAAGCGCTAAAATCCTGCAAGAAAGAGAAGCTTGTAAATTTGACGTATCCAAAGATCGTATGACAGTCACAGCCTTTTTTTATCCTCCTTCTGAAGGTGCGGAACTCATGGATGAAAAAGAAGTCTATGATTCACTGGCCTACAGAAAGATTACCTACGGCGTAAACAAAGAGAATATTCATAGCTTTTTTGAACATAGACAGTATTGTACTGAAATAGTTGTAGCTGCAGGTGATCCTGTCAAAGAAGGTACAGATGCCAAGGTAGAGCTTCACTTTAACTCTAATCTAAGGGCTAAGCCTACTCTTAGAGAAGATGGAAGCGTTGACTACTTCAATCTTAATCTCATCAATAATGTGGAACAGGGGCAGCTCCTTGCTACCCTCCATCCAGAGGTTCCTGGAGAGCCTGGAACAAATGTATATGGCGAGACTATTAAGCCTCACGGGGTAAAGCCTGCTCAGATTAAATATGGCAAGAATACCACTCTGTCTGAGGATAAACTTACATTAACTGCAGCCACAGCGGGCCATGTTACGGTAAAAGAGGGCAAAATAACTGTTTCTGACGTTCTTACTCTTGAAAATGTAGACGTATCAACAGGAAATATCGATTATGAAGGCAGCGTCGTTGTAAAGGGCGTCATTGCCACTAATTTTAGTGTTAAAGCCGGCGGAAATATTGTTGTAAAAGGAATTGTTGAAGGTGCAAGCCTTGACGCAGGAGCAGATGTAATCCTTGAATGCGGAGCTAAAGCTGGTGGAAATATTTCAGCAGGCGGAAATGTTGTATCCAAATTCATTGAAAATGCCAACGTTTCTGCAAAGGGAAGTATTTCTTCTGAATGTATCCTTCATTCTACAGTTATTTCCGGCACAGAGATCAATGTAACAGGTAAAAGAGGTTTCATAGCAGGCGGAAAGGTTATAGCTGCGGACCTTATAAAGGCCAAGATCCTTGGATCAGAGATGGGAGCAAATACTGTTATCGAAGTAGGTGCAGACCCAACTGTTAAGCTGCGTCTTAAAGAGCTGCAAAAAGAAATGACGGCTGCTCAGAAGAATATTGAAGGAATTAAGCCTACAATTGAGGGCTTTACCAAGATGCTTAAGGCAGGAGCAAAATTCACTCCTGACCAGGTTGCAAATGCCAAAAAGCTTATCGATCTTAATAAGAGTCTGACAGAATCCATCGAAAAGGATTCTGAAGAGTATTCCGAGCTTATGGAAAAGCTCGCTGAACAGAAGGAAGCTGAAGTTGTGGTTGAAGGAACAGCTTATCCTGGAACCACTGTAAACATCGGCGAATTGTCAATGATTGTCAAGAAACCAGTACAGTATAGCCGATTTGTTGTAAAAGAAGGAGATGTGAGACTAGCGCCTATTTAACGAAAAAACCCATAAAAGTTTTCAAAAGTCCATAGCCACGCTTGTTGTAGTATGTTATACTATCCATGAGTACACATGCTTTTGTTTTTGTACTTATAAGGAGGAGCAGCCTATGTCAATAAATCGAATCGACTTTGGCGTAATTGCTGCTACCAGTGAGGTTTCTACGATTAAAGCCGGTGAGGAAGCCCGTCCTTTAATGGACCAGCAGAATTTCCAGGCACAATTTAAAGAAGAAATCGGAAATCAGCGTAATTCTGTTAATCAGAAGGATGATGTAGGTCAGGGGGAGCTACATTCAGATGCTGAGGAAAAGGGTAGCAACCAGTATATGGGCGATGGCGGCAGGAATAGAAGAGGTTCTCAGAACAAAGAGAACGATCCTATTCGTGAGAGACAGCTATCAGTAGATCAAATGGAGAAAATTGCAGGAAACGTCTTAGACAGAAATGGAAAGCCTGTTGATCTGCATTTATCCAAGGGGTTTGATCTAAAAATTTAAATTTATTATTTTTGTATTATAATAAATTTGTGTGCATTATTGTGCATACGTGATTATTATGGGGTTTGGGCGGAGATATGATTAGTATCACAGAAATTATTCTAATTGTTGCAGGCTTTGCAGCAATCATAATTGGTTACCTTATTCCTGCCGGTAAGGAGATGGACGAGGAGGACAAGCTCATTGTTGAAAGGCAGATCCGGGAGCTTGTGCGCAAAGAGGTGGAGGATCAAAAGGTAACTATCGAAAACATGGTAGATGATACCGTGGATAATTCCCTTGATAGAACTGAGCGCGCCATGGAGCGCATTTCTAACGAAAAAATGTCTGCTATCGGTGAATATTCTGATACTGTCATCAATGATATTCACAAAAATCACGACGAAGTAATGTTCATGTACGATATGCTTAATGATAAGCATAAGAATCTAACCAGCGTAGTCTCTGAAGTTACCAAAAAAGCTGATGAGGCCAAGCAGGTTGTTCGTGATGCAGAAGTTACTGCAAAGGAAGCTCAGGAGGCAGCAACTACTCTTAAAGCATCTGCAGAATCTTTAGAAGCTGAAGAAATCCCAGTTCGTCCTAAACAGGATCATGTAAGAGCGATTCTTTTAGACGAAGAGAAGGATCAGCTTTCTGGAATCAGAATCCCATATAAAGAGAAAATATCAGAAAACTCCCAGGCTAAGAATCTTGAAGAGAAAATGGCCAAAGAGTCCACCGGAAACTTTAGTGCCCTCAGAGATCAAATCAAAGAGAACATTGAAAGTGGTTATGTAGATGAGAAGAACCTTAAGGATTATCACGAGCTTGGTGATGACTTTGCCAAGAAGATAGATCCGGAGGAAGCTTCTAATCTTCATGTAATAGGCAACACTAAAGAGGATGAGGATGCACCTAAGCCTATTTCTAATAAGGTTGTTCCTATTACAGAGTCTATCCGTTCTGAAGGAAGAACCAGGAATCCTGATGCTAATATGAAGGAGCTCACAGCTAACGATCCTATTTCTCAGAACAGACAGATTATAGAAATGCATAAGGCTGGTAAATCCAACATGGTAATTGCTAGAGAACTTGGACTTGGAATTGGAGAGGTTAAGCTTGTAATAGATCTATCCAATAAACATAGAAAAGTAAAATAATATAGAAGGAAAGTTTTGATATGAAGCTTAAGTATTACCTTCGGGGAATGGGTATCGGAATCATACTGACGGCACTTGTTATGGGCTTTGCTCTTGGCGGCAGAAAAAGCTCTTTAAGTGATGCGGAAGTAATAGAAAGAGCTAAAGCTCTTGGAATGGTGGAAGGAACACAGGGAGTTCTTTCTGATTATTCAGGTGAGGAGATAAGTAACGATGAGACAACGGCTGCATTTACATCCGATTCGTCATTGGATGAAGCAGGAAAAGAAGTATCTAAAGAAGTCGACCAGGAAGTCGCTTTATCAGATAAACCTGTTCAGGAAGTGGCTGGCGAAAAGAAAGAAAGAGAAGATACGACAACAGAAGATGCAAACGCTGCTTCAAAAGCTACCACTACCAGCGAAGAAGTAGCTGATAATTCTACTGCAAACACTTCTAAAGATACTGCAGATGCAAATGAATCTACAGCCCAGTCAAATTCAGCATCAGATTCTAAAACTGCCACAACAGCTGATAATTCATCAGCACAAAATACAGCTTCTTATACAACATCTAAGACAATCACAGTCACCATTCCTGGTGGCCTTGGTTCTGACGCTGTAGCACAGCTTCTTTATAATGAAGGAGTTGTTGATAGTGCATACAGCTTCAACAGATACCTTATTGACAGACGCAAGGATAGAGTAATCCGCTCTGGAACTAAGGTTATTCCTGCAGGATCCTCCTATGAGGACATCGCAAATATCATTTGCCAGTAAAACAGTAAAAAAATAGTTGAATTATGCATTTGGTTATGCTACTATTAAAAAGCTGTGGACTTATGGGATATTTATGCCCTGATGAAGCAGACTGCAATAGCAGTAACAAATAAACACGTGTATCCACGTCTTGAACCGGTGTCAGAGTGTTTCTGATCAGTTCAGGTGCTTCCTGTCTGGAAGACGCGCCAGGCAGATTACGAAGAAAAGGATATACGGAAGATTAACCAAATGGAGGTAATATCATGAGCGTTGTATCAATGAAGCAGTTACTTGAGGCAGGTGTACACTTTGGACACCAGACAAGAAGATGGAACCCTAAAATGGCTCCTTACATCTTCACAGAGAGAAACGGAATCCACATCATCGACCTTCAGAAGTCAGTTGTAAAGGTTGACGAGGCTTACAAGGCAGTTTTCGAGATTGCACAGCAGGGTGGAACAATCCTTTTCGTAGGTACTAAGAAGCAGGCACAGGACGCTGTTAAGACAGAGGCTGAGCGTTGCGGAATGTACTATGTTAACGAGAGATGGCTTGGAGGTATGCTTACAAACTTCAAGACAATCCAGTCAAGAATCAACAGAATGAAGACCATCGAGAAGATGCAGGAAGATGGAACATTTGATGTTCTTCCTAAGAAGGAAGTTGCTCAGCTCAAGAAGGAGCTTGCTAAGCTTCAGGCTAACCTTGGTGGAATCAGAGATATGAAGAGAATCCCTGACGCTATCTTCGTAGTAGATCCTAAGAAGGAAAGAATCTGCATCCAGGAAGCTGAGTCTCTTGGAATCACACTTATCGGTATCGGTGATACAAACTGTGACCCAGAAGAGCTTGACTTCATTATCCCTGGTAACGATGATGCTATCAGAGCAGTAAAGCTTATCGTTGGTAAGATGGCTGACGCTGTTATCGAGGCTAATCAGGGTGCTGAGGCAGACGTTGCTGCAGATTTCGCTGCAGAGGACGCTGAGGCTTCAGATATCGAAGAAGTAGCAGACGCTGAGTAATCATATTATTATATAAGAATTTTTGTAGCCAATCGTTCATATTTTAATGTAAATGATTGGCTACTTATTTAAAAAACGGAGGATAAAAACATGGCTATCACAGCAGCAATGGTTAAAGAATTACGTGAGTCAACTGGCGCAGGAATGATGGAGTGCAAGAAGGCTCTTACAGAAACTAACGGAGATATGGACGCAGCAGTTGAGTACCTTAGAAAGAACGGTATCATGAAGGCTGAGAAGAAGGCTTCAAGAATCGCAGCTGAGGGTCTTACAAGAGTTGCAGTTAAGGACGACAAGACAGCCGCTGTTGTAGAAGTTAACTCAGAGACAGACTTCGTTGCTCAGAACGAGAAGTTCCAGGCATTCGTTGAGGCTGTTGCTACTCAGGCAGTAAATTCTGATTCTGCAGATCTTGATTCTTTCATGGCTGAGAAGTGGAACCTTGATGAGTCTAAGACTGTTAACGATGCACTTGTTGAGATCACAGCAGTTATCTCAGAGAAGCTTTCAATCAGACGTTTCGAGAAGGTTGTAGCTTCTAACGGTATCGTTGTTCCTTACATCCACGGTAATGGTAGAATTTCTGTTATCGTTGAGGCTGAGACAGATGTTGTTAACGATGACATTAAGGATGCTGTAAAGAATGTTGCTATGCAGGTTGCAGCTCTTAATCCTAAGTTCGTTTCTTCTGAGGATATCTCAGAGGAGTACAGAAACCACGAGAAGGAGATCCTTCTTGCTCAGGCTATGAAGGAGAACGAGGAGCTTCCAGAGGGTAAGAGAAAGCCTCAGGAGATCATCGAGAAGATGCTTATCGGACGTCTTAACAAGGAGTTCAAGGAGATCTGCCTTAACGAGCAGGTTTACGTAAGAGCTGAGGATGGTAAGCAGTCAGTTAGCCAGTATCTTGCACAGGTTGGTAAGGCTAACAACGCTAACCTTAAGATCAAGAGATTTGTTCGTTTCGAGACAGGTGAAGGTATCGAGAAGAAGAACGAGAACTTCGCTGAGGAAGTTGCTAAGCAGGCAGCTGGTCTTAACTAATAGTTAGACTTATATAAAGATTTTTATAGGCACTCGGCATTGTCATTATGCCGAGTGTTTTTTTGTTTGAAATATGACATTACTAAGAATTTGATTTTCGTTATTATGCAAATTTGAGGTTCAAATTTTGAGGCAAATGTCATATACTATTAAGGTACGATTTTTAAAAAAGGTTGGGTGAGTATAATTGAAACAATTAGTGACAATAAAGGGGACTAAATCAGGCATAATCTTGGTCTTGGATCCTAACGCCCCATTTGTCATGCTTTTGGATGAAATGGCTCTTAGATTCAAGGAGGCATCATCTTTTCTTGGTAAGAACAAGATGGGCTTAATGGTTAGAGGAAGAGCTCTTACGGAGGATGAAGAAAGTAAAATCGTAGATGTAATTTCTAAGAATTCTGATCTTACTATCGTCTGTATTTTGCAAGAAGATTCACCATTAGAGGAACGATTTATCAAATCATTAAATAATGATGACGAGCCTGTTAGCGCACCAGCCCCTGTAGAATCTCCACAGGTAGAGAGCGATGCTTATATTGAAGAGGATAGCAATGATGCTGTTATCTATAGCGGCAATTTGCGTTCCGGTCAGGATATTTCCTGCAAGAAAAGTGTCGTAGTACTTGGAGATGTTAAGCCTGGCGCTAATGTAACATCCTATGGCAATATTTTTATTCTTGGGGAGCTAAGAGGAAATGCCTTTGCCGGAGCAAATGGTGACAGAGATGCTATTGTAATGGCCCTTGATCTTAATCCATTACAGGTTAGAATTGCTGATGCAATTGCAATTTCTCCAGATGCCGACAATGGTCCTAAGCTTAGAATAAAAAGAAAAAAAGCGCGAAGCAGCGCTGAGAATGAACCAGAAGTAGCTTATATTGAAAACGGTCATATCGTTAAAACTCTTTATGGTTCACCATTTTTAAGACAATTCTATAAGATTTAACGGAGGATAGTATGGGAGAAGTAATAGTAATAACATCTGGTAAGGGTGGTGTTGGTAAGACTACAACAACAGCCAACCTGGGAACAGGCCTTGCCAAGCTTAATAAGAAAGTAGTTCTTATCGATACAGATATAGGACTTAGAAACCTTGACGTCGTAATGGGTCTCGAGAACAGAATCGTTTACAACCTTGTAGACGTAATCGAAGGCAATTGCAAGCTTAAGCAGGCGCTTATCAGAGACAAGAAATATGAGAATCTGTTTCTTTTACCAGCTGCTCAGACAAAGGATAAGACAAGTGTAACTCCTGAGCAGATGAAGAAGCTTGCTGATGAACTCAAGGCTGAATATGATTATGTAATCCTTGATTGCCCAGCAGGTATCGAACAGGGATTTAAGAATGCCATCGCAGGCGCTGACAGAGCTCTTGTTGTAACTACACCAGAGGTTTCTGCAGTACGTGATGCAGATAGAATTATCGGTCTTTTAGAGGCCAACGAGATCAAGAAGCCACAGCTTATTGTTAACAGACTTCGCGCAGACATGGTAAAGAGAGGGGACATGATGTCTGCTGATGACGTTGTTGATATTCTTGCTGTAGAGCTTATCGGTCAGGTTCCTGATGATGAGAGCATCGTTGTTGCTACAAACAATGGTGAGCCACTTGTAGGTGACAATTCTCTTGCAGGTCAGGCATATATGAATATTTGTCGCAGAGTTGTAGGAGAGCAGGTGCCATTTTTAGATCTGGACTCTAAAAAAGGACTTTTCTCATGGTTTAAGAAAAAGTAATTAGGGGGAATGCGACATGAAGCTATCAGATATTTTCAAAAAGAAATCTTCAAGTGATGTTGCAAAGGATCGACTTAAATTTGTTCTTGTTACTGATAGAGCTACATGCTCTCCAGAAATCATGCAGAGAATCCGCAGCGATATTATTGAGGTTTTATCTAAATATGCAGAGATTGACATGGATGGAATAGATATCAATTTCACTCAGATGGATTCAGAGGATAACGACGGAAGAACACTTCCAGCTCTTTATGCTAATATTCCAATCAAGAATATGAATCATTCTGCAAAAGAATAAAAATAAAAAAGCCTCGGATTCAAGCTCCGGGGCTTTTATTTGCTACGAACATGTGGCCAATGAGGTTTTATATGGATATACATTATAATTATGGATTGACTACCCAACAGGCTCAGCTTCAGATCGAAAAGGGCCTTGGGAATTATCAGATAGATAACACTGCTAAGACAAACAAGGATATCGTTAAAGAGAATGTTTTTACATACTTTAACCTTATCTTTTTAATAATGGCGATTCTTCTTATTATTTCCGGAGCTTTTAATTCACTTACTTTTTTACCGGTTATTATTTGTAACTCCCTTATCGGTATTTTCCAGGAGTTAAAGGCTAAAAAGATTCTGGATAAACTCACTGTCATCAATCAGTCCACAGCTACAGTTATAAGAGATGGAATGGAGAGAAGCATTCCTCTTAATCAGCTGGTGCTTGGCGACTTCATAATTCTTACTCCAGGCTGCCAGATTCCTGCAGATGCAGTTCTTTATGATGGAGAAGTGTCTGTAAACGAAGCGCTTCTTACCGGAGAAGCAGACGAAATTGTCAAAAAGCCATCTGATAACCTTATGTCTGGAAGCTTTGTTGTATCAGGAAGGTGCGTTGCACAGCTAACAAGAGTTGGAGCAGAATCCTATATTTCAAAGCTTATGCTTAAAGCTAAGAAGATGAATACTAAGGAGCAGTCCGAGATGGTTAAATCCATCGACAGGATTGTTAAATTTGCTGGTCTTGTTATCATTCCTATTGGTATAGCTCTTTTTGTACAGAGCGTGTATATTCAGGGTAATTCCTTCTCTGAAAGTGTGCCATCAATGGTGGCAGCCCTTATTGGTATGATCCCAGAGGGTCTGTACCTTCTTGTAAGCATAACACTTGGCCTTAGTACTATTAGACTTGCCAAAAATCAGGTCATGCTTCACGACATGCGTAGTATTGAGACTCTTGCTAGAGTTGATACAATCTGCGTTGATAAGACCGGTACTATCACAGATAACAGCATGCTTGTGGCTGATGCTGTACTTCCTTACGAAGATCCAGCTCCACAGGAAAGACTTATGTATCTTAACAAGCTGGTTGCTGAGTATATCGGATGTGTGCCTGATGATAATATTACAATGCATGCCCTTGAAGATTTCTTTACCATGTATTCTTCAAGAAGCTGTATTTCATTCCACCCATTTTCATCTAAGTTTAAATATAGCAGTGTACAGTTCGATGATGCTACTTATGTAATGGGTGCTCCTGAGTTCGTGCTCCAGTCAGAGTTTGATACTTATAAGGACATTATTAACGGATATGCATCCAAGGGACTTCGTGTTCTTTGCTTTGCACAGTATTTTGGAGGAGCAGATGGTACGGCTATTTCATCTGAGCCTTCACCTTCACTTCCTGTACCAAATGGCGTTCTCACCGGGGCTAAAACATTGCCTCTTTTATTCATTCTTTTACAGAACCCTATTAGAAAGGATGCCAAGGAGACCTTTGCTTACTTCGAAAAGCAGGGAGTAAATGTTAAGGTAATATCCGGAGATAACCCTGTAACAGTTTCAGAGGTTGCTAAGACAGCTGGAATCAAGAATACAGAGATGTTTATTGATGTAAGCACTCTGGATGAGGAAGCTCTTAAGGATGCTGCCCTTAGTTATACTGTTTTTGGAAGAGTTTCTCCTGAACAGAAGCAGATTATCATTAGAACTCTTAAAGCTGCCGGACATACAGTTGCCATGACAGGCGATGGTGTCAACGATATTCTTGCTATGAAGGATGCCGACTGTTCTGTAGCAATGGCTGCCGGTTCAGATGCAGCAGTTCAGGCTGCCCAGGTAGTTCTTTTAGACAGCGAATTCTCTCATATGCCGGAGATTGTGGCAGAGGGTAGAAGGAATATCAATAATATTGAGCGTTCTGCGACGCTGTTCCTTGTTAAGAATATCTTTTCACTGTTACTTGCCATATTCTCAATTATTAACGTGCTTGCATATCCATTGCAGCCATCTCAGATCACTATGGTCAGCATGTTTAATATAGGAATCCCTGGATTCTTCCTGGCTATGGAACCTAACAATAAGAGAATAGAAGGTCATTTCCTTATTAAGGTACTTTTAAAGGCAATGCCTGCGGCACTTACAGATTTCTTTGCCATAGCAGCTTTGGTTGTATTTGGAAATACCTTTGGAGTAGCTGCAGATGATGTGTCTGTTGCATCAACATTCCTCCTTGCAATTGTAGGATTCATCATTC
The DNA here is from genome assembly GCF_000622085.1 of Butyrivibrio proteoclasticus P6B7. Classification (GTDB taxonomy): domain Bacteria; phylum Bacillota; class Clostridia; order Lachnospirales; family Lachnospiraceae; genus Butyrivibrio; species Butyrivibrio proteoclasticus_A. The sequence continues at coordinate 261,919 of NZ_JHWL01000002.1, read as the reverse complement.
TTGGTAGCATAAGTGCTCCTCTTAACAAGTACAGAGTAAGGGTTCTTATCGGATGTGTGCTTGGAATGGTAGTAGCAGCTATATTCTTTAATGACCTGTTTTCAATATCCTATGTATCAGTCGAGTGCATCATGCTATTTGCACTTTTTGCCATAGCAACAGAGCCATTTACGAGATATCTGACAATGTTCTTTACCTTTATTGAGGGATTATTTGAAAAGAAATCTCATAAAAATGATATCTAAACAGCCATCTAAACGATATTGTGATATAATTAAATAGCATAAAATTTAATTTCAGGAGTTCAAAATGGGAAACAACGATGATAAATACGAAAGACTAAAGCTTGGAAATCAGTTATGCTTTCCTCTTTATGCCTGTTCCAAAGAGATTATCAGAAAATATAAGCCATATCTTGACTGTATTGATCTTACTTACACTCAGTATCTGGCAATGATGGTCTTGTGGGAAGAAAAGACTGTGAACGTTAAATGCCTTGGAGAGAGGCTGTTCCTTGATTCAGGAACACTTACTCCAGTTCTTAAAAAACTCGAGTCCAAGAAGTATATCACCAGGGAAAGATCCAGTGAGGATGAGCGTAATCTGGTGGTTACTATCACTGAAAAGGGTGAAGAGCTTAGAGAAAAGGCTGTGAACATTCCATCGGAGATTGGTTCATGTATCAAATTAGAGCCAAAAGAAGCACAGATCCTTTATGAACTTTTATATAAGATTATTGGAAATGTAAGATAAACTTTATTGATTTTTTCTTTCAATAGAAATATAATAAATTTCGGTCTAGATGTGCGTTTTGTAAGGCATGATGGGTTTTTGCGATGCAAAAAGTCAAAAAATTAACAAACGCACATTGTTTTTTGGAGGTTTTATGAGTTCTCACACCCATAAACATCATCATGATCCTGAGGAGATGAAGGCTATTGTCAACAGACTATCCAAGGCTATCGGACACCTTGAGTCTGTCAAAAGAATGGTCGAGGATGACAAGGATTGTACTGAAGTTCTAATCCAGTTGGCGGCCGTAAGGAGCGCTATCAATAACACTGGTAAAGCTATTCTCAAACAGCACATCAGTCATTGCATTGTTCATGCAGTTCAGGATGGAGATGAAGAGGCAATTCAAGAGTTGAATGAAGCCATAGACAAATTTATGAAAAACTCATGACAGTGTCATGAAAAATGAAAGGGGCGAACACCTTGGCTAATCAAGTTTTAAACGTAGTAAACTTCCTTATTTTATTTCCCTTTATTATGGCAATCATAATCTTTCTCTTAAAGAAGGCAAGTCCTTTAAGAAGCGCAGTTATCATTCTTGGTGGTTTCACCATTATGGCTGCGGCTATTTATGTTGCTGTAAATGTGCTCATGTCCGGAGATACATCACAGTTTGTTTATCTTGAGCATGTGGAGATACCTACTTATATTGTTATTGGTGGGGAAGTATTTCTTATGTGCCTTGTATGCTTTTTGAGCATCAAGTACAAGAAGTATTATGCAATTCTTTTCTCATTGGCTGGTACAATTCCAGTTCTTTGGATGGATCTTACAGGTAGAGCCGTTGAGGGAGGAACACACCTTCGTATTGATACAATGTCTGCAATCATGTATCTTATCGTTGGTTTTGTAGGTATCCTTATTTGCATCTATGCATCTGGATACATGAAGGACTATCATCACCATCACACAGATGTTGCTGATCGTTCTAATTATTTTATTGCTCTTATGTTTGTATTCCTTGGAGCTATGTTTGGTCTTATTTCATCCGATAATCTTGGATGGATCTATTTCTTCTGGGAGATCACAAGCGTATGCTCATTCCTCATGATCGGTTATACAAGAACTCAGGAAGCTATCGACAATTCCTTCAGAGCTCTTTGGATGAACCTTCTTGGTGGATGCGGCTTTGCAGCTGGACTTATGTACAGCAACATGCAGCTTGGCATTGCTAATTTAAGTGTTCTTACACATACAGAGCACTCAGCAGTTCTTATGATCCCAGTTACACTTTTCGCATTTGCAGCTCTTACAAAGAGTGCACAGTTCCCATTCTCAAGATGGCTTCTTGGTGCCATGGTTGCGCCTACACCATCAAGTGCGCTTCTTCACTCAGCTACAATGGTTAAGATCGGTGTCTACATGCTTATCAGACTTTCACCAGTTATGTTCAACACATTAACAGGTATCATGATAACAGTCATCGGCGGATTCACATTCTTTGCAGCATCACTTCTTGCTATCACTGTTAGCGATGGTAAAAAGGTGCTTGCTTATTCTACAATTTCAAACCTTGGACTTATTACAGCCTGCGCTGGTACTGGTACTCAGGAGGGTATCTGGGCAGCTATCATGCTTGTAATGTTCCACGCAGTTTCTAAGTCACTGCTGTTCCAGACAGTTGGTGATATTGAGAACTGTATGCATTCTAGAGACGTAGAGGATATGCATGGTCTTATCATCAAGCTCCCAAGGCTTGCATTCATTATGATCATTGGTATCTGCGGTATGTTCATGGCTCCATTTGGTATGCTTGTATCAAAGTGGGCAGCTCTTAAGTCATTCGTTGACTCAGGTTCTGTATGGCTTGTTCTTTTCCTTGTATTTGGTTCAGGAAGTACACTATTCTACTGGGCTAAATGGCTTGGTAAGATCTGTACAGTTATCCATCAGTCCTTCGAGCTTGAAGATATCACACCAAGAAGTGAGCTTGTTTCAATCTTCCCACTTACAACAATGATCATTGTAATGTGTATTGCATTCCCTTGGATGTCTTCAACAATGGTTCAGCCGGCTCTTAACGAAGCCTTCGGCGGATTCATTGCTGACGTTATCGGTATGGAAGATATGATCATTATGATCATCATGGTACTTATGATCTTTGCAATTCCTTTCGGAGCAAGATTCCTTGCTATCGGTAAGAATGCTAAGATGACAATGTCTTACGTAGCAGGTGTCAATGCCGGTGATGACAGACATTATATTGATTCTTTCGGTAAGGAGAGAGCTCTTTATATGTCTAACTGGTACATGGAAGACCTGTTTGGTGAAAAGAAATTATTACGTCCTTGCATCTATGTAGCAACCGTGCTTGTGGCAGTAATGGTTATCGTTGTGGTTGGAGGTGCTATCTGATGACAGTTGAGATGATAATAAAAGCAGTAATCTATGTATTATTAGCTCCGTTTATTGGAGGTACTTTGGCGGGAGTAGACAGAGTTTTCGCTGCCCGTATGCAGGGAAGACAGGGTCCACCTCTTTTCCAGCCATTCTATGACGTAGCAAAGCTTCTTAGTAAGCAGACAACAGTAGTTAACAGCATCCAGGTATTGTTTGTAACTGTATATCTTATCTTTACAATATTTACTGGTGCATTATTCTTTGCTGGCGGAGATATGCTTCTTGTATTCTTTGCGCTGTCTATGTCAGAAGTTATGCTTGTTTTGGCCGCTTTTTCATCAAACGGTCCTTACAGTATAATGGGTGCTCAGCGTGAGCTTTTACAGATGATGTGTTATGAGCCTATGACACTTCTTGTAGCTATCGGTTTCTATTATGCTAACGGAAGCTTCATGGTTAATGACCTTATTAAAGCTGAAATACCAGCCATTGTTCAGATTCCAGGTTTCTTTATTGGATTTGTATTTATTCTGATCATTAAGCTTAGAAAGTCACCATTTGACCTTAGTACATCACACCATATGCATCAGGAAATGGTTAAGGGTCTTACTACAGATCTTTCTGGTGGCAACCTCGCTCTGGTAGAAATAGCAGAGTGGTATGATCTTGTACTTATGATGGGTATCGTTGGAATGTTCTTCATTACAGCTAACCCTATCAGCAGAGTATGGGCAGTATTAGCAGTTATTATCGTATTCTTCTTAGAAACACTTATTGATAACCTGTTTCCAAGAGTTAAATACCAGACAATGCTTAAAGTTACATGGTCAGTGATTCTTATCTTTGCAGGTACAAATCTGCTGATTCTTAATGTTTTGAAATAAGAAGAAGGGAATGGAAGATCAATGAAAATTTCTAAATCACCATGGGTGTTACATTATGATGGCTCCAGCTGTAATGGCTGTGATATAGAAGTACTTGCCACAATGACTCCTCTCTATGACGTGGAGCGTTTTGGTATTATCAATACTGGTAATCCTAAGCATGCAGACGTTCTGCTTCTTACAGGCGGTGTTAATGCTCAGACAGCACCAGTAATCAGACAGCTCTACAACATGATGCCTGATCCAAAGGTAGTTGTTGCCTGCGGTATCTGCGCATGTGACGGAGGTATCTTCAAGGAGTGCTATAACATCTTAGGAGGAGCTGATAAGGTTGTTCCTGTAGATGTATATGTTCCAGGATGTGCCGTAAGACCTGAAGCTCTTATCGAGGGTGTTGTTAAGGCAGTTGGAATCCTTGAGGAAAAGAAGAAGAAGTTAAAAGAGTCTATGAAGGCTGGCTATTGTACTGTTGATTACAGCAAAATGGCTGTACATATGACTTCAGATGACTATGATCCAAGCACTCAGTATGATGCAGTTCTTACTGAAGAAGCTCTTAGAGAGCAGGCTGAGGAGAAGATTAAGGCAAGTGCAAGACCTGTCGCACCAGCTCCTAAGCCAGCAGCTCCTGCTCAGGGCGCAGCACCAGCTACAAATCCTGCCGCTCAGGCTGCAGCCGCTAACAATGCTGAGAAAGGAGAAAACAAGTAATGAATATGGAGTTTACACCAGTTACTTATGAACTCATCCTTGATGAGGCACACAGACTCAAAAACGAGGGATATCACCTTATGCAGCAGTGCGCTACAAGAATCCCTGATGGTTTTGAGCTTGTATATACATTCGGTAAAGATTACGAGGTTAAGCAGCTTAAGGTAACTCTTCCTGAGGATCAGGAGATTTCAAGCATTACAAGTGCTTTCCCTTGCGCTTTCATTCACGAGAATGAGATGCATGATCTTTTCGGAGTAAAGATCAAGATGATCAACTTAGACTTTGAAGGTAAGTTTTATCGCACAGCGATCGAAACACCATTTAAATAATTGGAGGAACCAAAATGTCAACAAGAAGTGTAATTCCATTTGGACCCCAGCATCCGGTTCTTCCGGAACCAATTCACTTAGACCTTGTTATGGAGGATGAAAAGGTAGTAGAAGCTATTCCTTCTATTGGTTTCATTCACAGAGGTCTTGAGAAGCTGGTTGATAAAAAAGATTTTAACGAGATGGTTTATGTTGCAGAGCGTATCTGTGGTATCTGCTCACTTGGTCACGGACTTGGTTATTCTGAGGCTCTTGAGCACATTATGGATATCGACGTTCCTGCAAGAGCTAAATACCTTAGAACAATCTGGTCAGAGCTTTCAAGAATCCACTCACATCTTCTTTGGCTTGGTCTTTTAGCAGATGCCTTTGGATTTGAGTCTCTCTACATGGACTGCTGGAGACTTAGAGAAGATGCTCTTGATATGTTCGAAGCTTCAACAGGTGGCCGTGTAATCTTCTCAGTTATGAAGATCGGCGGTGTTAGAAGAGATGTATCTAATGAAATGCTCAAGGATTTCTATCAGAGAATTCTCAAGATGGAAGAGGATCTTAAAGCTATTGCTAAGCCTTTCCTTAACGACGTTGCAGTACAGTCAAGACTTCGCGGCGTAGGTGTTCTTACAGCAGAGCAGGCTGATATGCTTGGCTGCGCAGGACCATTCCTTAGAGCATCTGGCGTTAACCGTGATATCAGAACAACTGGCTACTGTGCTTATGGCGATGTTGAGTTTGAGCCAATTCTCAGCAACGATGGCGATTCATATGCTCGTACAGAATGCCGTATAAAAGAGATTTTCCAGGCATTTGACATTATCCGTCAGTGTATCGACAAGATGCCTGCTGGCGATATCGATGTTCCTGTTAAGGGAATGCCAAATGGCGAGTATATGATGAGAATAGAGCAGCCTAGAGGTGAAGCTCTTTACTATGTAAAGGCAAACGGAACTAAGTTCATCGACAGACTTCGTGTCCGCACCCCCACATTCTCTAATATTCCTGGTCTTGTTGAGACCCTTAAGGGATGTGACCTTGCTGATGTACCAATTCTCGTTCTTACTATCGATCCATGTATCAGTTGTACCGAGAGATGATATAAGATTTAAATTGTTTTGATTCAATAAACGGATTGGAGATTTAAAATGGCACTTGTAAGTTTTAAAAATACTATTCTTCATAATCTTGTATCAAAGCCTAAGACCAGAAAGGTTGAAAAGGAATATCCAGTAGGTACAAGAGGACACGTAGAAAATGATATGGATGTATGCGTGCTTTGCGGTCTTTGCTCTATTAAGTGCCCTACACACGCAATCACCGTAGACAAGGCAGAGAAGACCTGGTCAATCAGACCTATGAGCTGTATTCAGTGCAGATGCTGCGTTGATAACTGCCCTAAGAAATGTCTCTCCATGGGACTTCGTTTCCAGGAGCCAGGTTCAGAAAAGCTCACTAAGACCTTTAAACAGTCTGAAAAGGCTATAGCTGCTCAGGAAGCTCTTATGAAAGCTGCTAAGGAACGTGCGGCAGCTGCAGCAGCTGCTAAGGCAGCACAGGCAGCTCAGGCAGGAGGCGCAGCACCAGCTGCACCAGCAGCAAATGCTAATCCAGCTCCAGCAGCACCAGCAGCCAATCAGGACAACAAATAATTCATAATAAATTATGACAGCTTTAATCACAGTTAAAGGGGCGGTACAGGGAGTAGGTTATCGCCCCTTTATTTCACAAAAAGCAACTGAATATGGACTGGTTGGTCATGTCAAAAATATCGGAGCAGCTGTAGATATTCTCGTGACAGGAGAAGAGTCTCAAATAGAGGCTTTTGTTCGCTGTATTAAAAACGAGCATCCTGCAGGTGCTTTTATTTTGGATGTTCAGATTTCTTATCAGGAAAAAGAGCAGGAATTTGATAGCTTTGAGATTGTAGACAGTATGGAAATAGACCTTTCTAAGGAACTTCCTGTTTTTCTTCCTGATATAGGAATATGTGATGAGTGCTTACGTGAAATGCTTGATTCCAGTGACCGTCGCTATAGATATCCGCTTATAAGCTGTACTATCTGTGGCCCCAGAGTAAGCATCCTTGATAAGCTGCCTTACGACAGAATTACTACCAGAATGAAAGCCTTTGATCTGTGCAATTCATGCGAAAGTGATTATCAAAAAGGCCGTCGTCACTATGCTCAGACAATTTCCTGTCATGACTGCGGCCCTTACATGATTCTTAAGGAAAAAGACAAGGTTCTTACCCGTGAAGAGGCTGTAAAAAGAGCTATAGCTCTTTTGAATGAAGACAAAATCATAGGATTAAAGGGTGTTTCTGGCTATCAGTTTGTATGTAGGCCTTTAGATACCGTAACCAGAAGGTTAAGGCTTCTCAAAGGCAGAGAAGAGAAGCCTTTTGCTGTAATGTTTAAGGATTTGGAGCAGATAAAAGAGTACTGTGACGTTTCTCCTAAGGAAAAGGAGGTTCTTTTATCTGACGCAAGGCCTATAGTTCTTTTGAACAAGAAAAAGGATCTGCCTTACGAAGTTTGTAAAGATAGTAGCTATATTGGAGCGTTCCTGCCATCAGCAGGTATCCACTACCTGTTATTACAGGAGACAGGACCTCTTATCATAACCAGTGCTAATCTATCCGATGAGCCAATTATTATTAAAGATCAGGAATATTTGGATAAATTTGGCGATACTACAGATGCTGTTCTTTACCATGAAAGAGAGATCAACATACCTCAGGACGATTCTGTTATGTATATTCTCAAGGGTAGCGACCAGGAAGAAGCGTTGTTTATAAGAAGATCCAGAGGATTTTTCCCACTTCCAGTATTCCATAAAGCTAATGTGGGAGATCAGAAGGTTCTTTCCTTTGGAGGCGACCTTAAGAATACTTTTTCCTTTGGAAAAGGAGATAGGATCATTGTATCCCCATATATTGGTGACCTTCAGGATGTGGCCTGCAGTGAGAACCTTTCAGAGCTAATAGAAAGATTTGAAGGAATATTCTCTTTTACCCCTGAAAAGATTGTTTGTGACAAGCATCCGCTATATAGGTCAGGACAGCTTGCCAAGGCATACGCAGATAAGCACAATTTGCCTCTTGAATACGTTTATCATCATCATGCCCATATTCTTTCAGTAATGGCAGAAAACTCTTTAGAAAGCGCCATAGGAGTTTCTCTCGACGGCACAGGCTTTGGTGATGATGGCAAGATCTGGGGATCAGAATTCATGCTATGTAAGGGTAAGGAATTCGAAAGAAAAGGTCATTTGTCATATGTTAAGCTTGCTGGCGGTGATAATGCGCCAAAGAAAGCTAGTATTGTAAGGGATGCCTATATGTATCAGGCAGATGACAGCAGCGAAATAAATGCTATAATAAAGTCTGCCCTTGTTAATAATATAAATACCTATGAAACCTCCAGTATGGGCAGATTGTTTGATGGAATCTGTTCTCTACTTGGAATAAGGGATGAGAATTCCTTTGAAGGGGAGTGCGCGACACTTCTTGAGAAGGAAGCCAGCTCTTTTGACAAAAAAGACTATCATAAGCTTACCTTTAGAAAAGAAAAGCTGGAGAATGGTCAGGTTGTCTTTGACCAGGTTGGATTATTTAAAGAAATTAGTGTGCTCTTCAAAGATGGTGTAGATAGGGCAGAACTTGCCTATTCCTTCCACATGGCTATCTGTGACATGATTGTGCAAATGTGTGAAGACATTAGGAACACAAGTCAGGAGAAAAAGGTATGTCTTTCTGGCGGATGCTTTTGTAACAGGCTTTTATTGTCAGAGAGCACAAGGCGTTTAAGAGATGCCGGTTTTGAAGTGTATATAAATAGACTCGTTCCCTGCACAGATGCTGGGATAAGCCTTGGGCAGAGCTATTTTGGCTTATTATAAGAAAAGAGGAAATACTATGTGTGTTGCAATTCCTGGAAAGGTTATAAAGCTTGACGGAACAAAGGCTACCGTTGATTTTAGTGGAAATATTGTAAATGCCGAGGCAGGCCTTGTTAACGTTAAGGTTGGAGACAGGGTTTTGGTACATGCCGGCTGCATTATTCAGACTATGGATGATGCCATGGCAGATGAAATGGAAGAATTATTTAAAGAAATCGAGGATTTGGGAGTCTAAATGGCTGAGGTTACTTTAAGTACTATCGTAAAAGAGCTAAAAGAATATGACGGAGAAGAAGTAAGGATCATGGAGGTTTGCGGAACTCACACAGCCGCCATTTCAGAAAACGGCATACCTGCCATGCTTTCTCCTAAGATTAAGCTTATTTCAGGCCCGGGGTGTCCTGTATGCGTCACAGTAACTGCAGTAATTGATAAGCTTATAGAGCTTTCTATGGAGGAAGATACCACAGTTCTTACCTTCGGAGACCTGATAAGAGTTAAGGGAACAAACAAATCCCTTGCAGATGCCAAGGCAGATGGCGCCAGTGTAATGATGGTTTATTCCCCAATGGAGACTGTTAAGCTGGCTAAAGAAAATCCTCAGCACAAGTACGTATTTGCAGCCATAGGATTTGAAACAACAACTCCCGTCTACGCTATGGTAATAGAAGAGGCTATTAGGGAGAATATAACTAATTTAAGGCTCCTTACATCACTTAAAACTATGCCAGAAGTAATTAAATGGGTAGTTAAGGATGGCGGCGGAATAGACGGCTTTATTGCTCCAGGACACGTATCAGCCATCACTGGTTCTAATGAGTATGAAGCTCTTTCTAAAGAGCTTGGAATTCCATTTGTGGTATCAGGATTTGAGGGACCACAGCTTCTTGCCACCATTTATTCTTTAGTTAAGATGAAGGGTAAATCTGGCGTTAAGAACATGTATAAGAGCGTTGTTAAGCCTGAAGGCAATACAACAGCTAAGGCCCTTGTTAATAAGTATTTTGAGCCTTCAGATTCCTCCTGGAGAGGTATGGGCAAGATCAAGGGCTCCGGAATGGTTTTAAGGGAAGAGTACAGATCTTTTGATGCAGGAAGTATCGGACTTGACGAGGATCATATGCCTGCTGGTTGTAAATGCGCCAGCGTTTTAGTTGGTAAGATAAGTCCTAATGAATGTCCATTATTTGGAAAGCACTGCACGCCGGACAATGCACACGGAGCATGCATGGTTTCTACTGAGGGCAGTTGCTATAATTATTTCGTATCTGGCAGAAAATGATATAGAAATAGAAAATCATATACATATTTAGCTATATATTCAGAATTATAATAAATAGACTAATATAGAGGTTTACAAATGAAGATCACGATGGCACACGGAAGCGGCGGAGAATCAACATCAGCTCTTATCAGAGACGTATTTGCCAAGCACTTCCATAATGAAATACTTGATAAATTAGAGGATTCAGCAGTTGTTCCAGGTTCCGGAAGACTTGCCGTAACCACAGACAGCTTCGTAGTTACTCCTATTATTTTCCCTGGCGGAGATATAGGGCGACTTTCTATTTGCGGAACAGTTAATGACCTTCTTATGAGCGGTGCTAAGCCAATGTACCTTACATGCGGCTGCATTCTTGAAGAAGGCCTTGATATTGATGTTCTTGATAAAGTAATCGGTTCTATGGCTGAGACAGCACGTGAAGCCGGGGTTAAGATAATCACAGGCGATACTAAAGTAATTGAAAATAAAGGCGGAGAGCCAGGTCTTATAATCAACACCTCAGGAGTTGGCTTTATTCCTGATGATCTTGATGTTCCAGGTCCTTTTAAGCTTGAGGATTCTGACGCCATCATTATTTCCGGTAATCTAGGTGACCATCATGCCGCTATCCTTGGCACCAGAATGGGTATCGAGAGTCCAATTAAATCAGATAATGCGCCACTTTGTGAGATGGTGAATTCTCTTCTAACAGAGGGAATCCGTGTTCATGCCATGAGAGATGTTACAAGAGGCGGCCTTGGAACAGTTCTTAATGAGTTCAGTTCTTCATCAAAGTGCAATATTGAGCTGGTGGAGAATGATTTACCTGTTTCTAATTCTGTAAGAGATTTTTGCGGAATCCTTGGTCTTGACCCATTATATATGGGTAATGAAGGCAAAATGGTGCTTTCTGTACATGGTGATGATGCAAAAAGAGCTGTAGAAGTTATCCGCTCATGTAAGTACGGCGAAAATGCCTGTATCATTGGTAAAGTAATCAAAAATAGCGATTCATCCGATAATAATAATGTGAGTGTTATAACTAAAATAGGCGGAAAAAGAGTAGTTGGATTAATGTACGGAGAAGGGCTTCCAAGAATTTGCTAAATGTAGTACAATATGTTTTGACTTTTGAAAAATTATTCTCTTGATTAGTAACTTTTTTTATTGTAACACTGATGGTTGAAAGGATTTCTGGTTTTAATGGAATTTAAAAGAATAAATAAAGATACTGTTACATGTATCATTACGGAAGATGATATGGACGAACAGGGAATCAAGCTTGAGGATCTTTTTGAAAAGAAGAAAGAGGCAATGGATTTCCTTCACGATGTTATGAGAAAGGCTGAGGAAGAGGTTGATTACAAGCCAACTGGTTCCTTTATGCCGATGCAGATAACCGTTTTACCTGATCATTCAATTTCACTTACTCTTTCAGAGAATGCTTCAGCATCCTTTGGCGAGATACTTAAGAATTTAACAGATAAGGCCGGCATCAAGATTCCTAAGAATGTATTAGAGGATCTTGGAGATTCAGTTGATGAAGAGCGTATCAACAGGCTCAATGACTATCTTAAGAGCCTTAAGCAGTTCACTAACTCAGTTAAGAACATTATGGAAGACAATGACCTTAACAAGTCTGGTGAGACTATTTCTGTTAATCAGAATGCTACAGTAGAAAGCTCTAAGGAAAAGGCCAACAAGATTGCCAGCGGAGCATCTATTAATGCAGCTCTTTCTCCTGAGGAGAAAAAGAAGAGAGACGAGAACAGACTTAAGTTCCACGAGTATGTGTTCACATTTAATGATATTAGGACAGTTATTACATTCTGCAAGAAGGCACCACTTAATCTTAATATCGTAAGTTCTTTATACAAGAACGATGCTGACGGAATGTACTATCTTGACCTTATGCGTAGCGATGAGGATCCTAAGCGTTTTGCAGCGCTTTTCACAATGGCATATGAGTTTGGACATTTCCAGGCAACTAATCAGCATGTAATTGCTCATATTAAAGAAAATTACGAATGTATCGTTAAGGATAATGCTATTTCCCAGCTTGCTCAGGTAGTAGCATAATTCCAGCTGATCTAAGATATTAGAACGGTCCAATTATTGGCCGTTCTTTTTTCATATTATAGGAGATTAACATGAGACTTAACCAGTTCATAGCTTCCTGTGGCATTTGCTCAAGAAGAGATGCTGATAAACTTATACAAAGTGGCAAAGTCCTGGTTGATGGCGTAATTCCAAGTCCTGGAATGCAGGTGGATGGAAGTCAGAAGGTAACTGTAAACGGCAAGGCAATAAGCCAGAAGAAGGACAACGTGGTTCTTGCCTATTACAAGCCAGTGGGAGTTACCTGCACCGAAAGAGATTCCCATGCAGAAAGAACTGTCATTGAAGATATCAAGTATCCAGTGAGAGTTACCTATGCAGGCCGTCTTGATAAGGATTCAGAGGGATTACTTCTTTTATCTAATGATGGTAAGCTTATTGAGGCCATGATGAAGGGCTCCAAAAGGCATGAAAAAGAGTACGAAGTTACAGTTGATAAGAACATTAACGGAGATTTTCTTAAGAAAATGTCCAATGGCGTTTATTTAAGAGAGCTAGATAGAACTACCAGAGGCTGTCAGATCAAAAGGACAGGCAAAAGATCTTTTAACATAATACTAACCCAGGGCCTTAATCGTCAGATCAGACGAATGTGCGAAGCCCTTGGCTTTGAAGTTAAGATACTTAAAAGAATCCGTGTAATGACAGTAAAGCTCTCAGACTATGATCTTAAGCCTTCTAAATATATTGAGCTTTCAGATATAGAAAAGAACAAGCTTTACGAGGCTTGTGGACTTAAAAAGAGTCCAAAAAAATAAATTATTTGTTGGGTGGAGATATGGGAGAAAATTCAGAAATTCTTAAGGAGTATGAAGCTTTATCAAAAGAGATAAAGCATCATATGGATCTGTACTATAATCAGGACGAGCCTGAAATCTCAGACTATGAGTATGATCAGCTTATGCAAAGGCTTAAGGCTATTGAAAAGGAGCATCCAGAGCTTGTAACCAAGGATTCTCCAAGCCAGATCATCGGCGGAACAGCTAAGAGAGAAGCTGGAATCAAGATTACTCACAACGTTCCAATGCTTTCAATTGAAGATGTTTTTAATAAAGAGGATGTATCAGCCTGGGCTACAAAGGTTTTTGCAAAGCACGCTGATGCAGAGTTTTCCTGCGAGCAAAAGATCGACGGACTTAGCCTTTCACTTCGCTATACCAGGGATGAAAGCGATGGCAAGCTTCACTTAACACTGGCTGAAACAAGAGGTGATGGCCTTATTGGAGAGGACGTTACCTTAAATGCATTGGTTATCCCTGATGTTAAGAAGGTGATCGACCTTCCTTATGACTATTTAGAGCTTCGCGGCGAAGTATATATGTCCCATGAGGACTTTGAAAAGTTCAATGACACTCAGGAAAAGCTTGGTAAGAAGCTTGCTGCCAACCCAAGAAACCTTGCTGCCGGCACCCTTCGTCAGCTAGATCCTGAGATAACAAAGAGCCGTGGCCTTAGAATGTTTGTATTCAATATTCAGGATGGCCCGGAAGAGATTATGAACAGTCACTGCGGCGGTCTTGATATCCTTTCAAAGGCTGGGGTTCCAACTGTATTCCATAAGAAATGTACAACAACTCAGGAAATTCTTGATACTATCGATGAAATCGGCCAGATGAGAGATGAGCTCACTTTTGACCTGGACGGAGCAGTTATTAAGATTGACCAGACCAGATGGAGAGAGGACTTCCCAGCAGGTTCCAAGTATTCCAGCGGACATATTGCTTACAAGTACCCACCTGAGGAAAGAGTAGTTGTAATGGATGAGATTCTTGTGGACGTTGGTAGAACTGGAAAGCTAACATTTACTGGAAGCTTCCACGACAGAGAGACAGGAAAACCTGCAAGACTTTGCGGTACCAGTGTTTCAAGAGCTACACTTCACAATCAGGACTATATTACTGACATGAAGATAGGTATTGGCGGTGAATATAAGCTCTTTAAGAGCGGAGAGATCATCCCTAAGCTCAACGGCTGTGTTAAGGAGCCTTCAGAAGTATATGTAGCTCCTAAGACTTGCCCTATCTGTGGTAGCGAGCTTATAAGAGAAGCAGATACTGCCGATATAAGATGTATCAATCCAACCTGTCCAGCACAGGTCACACGTACCATTGCTTACTTTACCAGCAGAGATGCCATGAACATTATGGGTCTTGGCGATACCCTGGTAGATGCTCTTGTTTCAGAAGGATATCTTTCTAATTATTCTGATATCTACAAGCTTAAGAACCATAGAGATGAGCTTATCGAAAAGGGCATTATCGGAAAAGAGAAGAATACTGATAAACTCCTTGCAGAGATAGAAAAATCAAAGGAAAATGACCCAGTTAGACTTCTTACTGGTCTTGCTATCAGAAATGTTGGTAAGTCCACAGCACGAGAGATAATGAAGCACTTTGATAATCTGCTGGATCTAAGCCACGTAACTCTTGATGGGTTCCTTAGCATTCCAGATATAGGCGAGACTACTGCCAGCGACCTATATGAATTCTTCCATGATGATAATAACCTTCGTATTCTTAACGAAATGAAGGAAGAAGGCCTTAACATGGTGGTTGTAAAGGATGAAAATGCTTCAGATAAGCTGTCTGGCATGACCATCGTAGTTACAGGAACACTTCCAACCCTTGGAAGAAAGGAAGCTGAAGAGCTCATCGTTAAAAACGGCGGAAAGGCTTCATCAAGCGTATCAAAAAAGACAAGCCTTGTGCTTGCAGGAGAAGCAGCCGGAAGTAAGCTTACAAAGGCTAACGATCTTGGAATCAAGGTTATCGATGAAGCACAGTTCCTTGATATGTTAAAATAATAATCACAATAAATAATAAGACCAGAGGTGTAGAGAAATGCCAATCAAAATTCAAAATGATCTTCCAGCAAGAGAAATCTTAGAAAATGAGAATATTTTTGCAGTAGATGAGAACAGAGCGCTCCATCAGGATATCAGATCCCTTCAGATCCTTATCCTTAATCTGATGCCTCTTAAAGAGGACACAGAGCTTCAGCTCCTTCGTTCAATGTCCAATACACCTCTTCAGATTGACGTGTCCTTCATGCAGATGAGCTCACATCACTCTAATAATACATCCCCTAACCATCTCAACAGGTTCTACAACACCTTTGATGAGTTAAAAGATAATACCTACGACGGTATGATCATCACTGGCGCACCAGTAGAACAGATGAGATTTGAAGATGTAGATTACTGGAAAGAGCTATGCGAGGTTTTCGAGTGGAGTAAGACCAACGTAACCTCCACCTTCCATATCTGTTGGGGTGCACAGGCAGGAATCTATTATCACTTTGGAATAGATAAGGAAATGCTAGATAAAAAGCTCTTTGGAATCTACAAACACAGAGTCATGAACAGAAAGGTGCCTCTTGTAAGAGGTTTTGATGATGTATTCTATATGCCTCACTCAAGATATACTCAGACACCTACTGAAAAAATAGAAGAGTGTGAAGACCTTGTAGTCCTTGCTAAATCACCTGAAGCAGGCGTATTCCTTTGCATGAACAAGAGCGGAAGCCAGATCTTTGTAATGGGTCACGCAGAATACGACAGAATGACTTTGGACAGCGAATATAAAAGAGATACTCAAAAGGGTCTTGGTACTGCTATTCCTCACAATTACTATCCAGACGATAATCCAGAGAATAAGCCTGATCTTGTTTGGAGAAGCCATGCCAACAACCTTTATACCAACTGGCTTAACTACTACGTATATCAGAACACACCATATCAGTGGGGCCAGATTCTTGACGAAAATAAGCGCCAGATGGCTTCAATAGTTCTTACGCAGAAGCTCCAATAAAACATTTAGGAGGTTATATATATGTCAGACAGAAAGGTACGCAACATCTACACAGCTTTTCCTGAAGGAAAGCACAAAGTATTAACTCTTAGCTATGATGATGGCAAGATTCCTGATAGGAGACTTGTAGCTCTTTTTAACGAATATGGACTTAAGGGAACATTTAATGTCAATTCCGGACTTGAGGATATTCCCTTTGAGGAAGCCTATAACGAGAGAATTCCTACATCAGAGTATAAAGAGCTTTATAAAGGCCATGAAATTGCTTGTCATACTGTAACTCATCCAACCATCGCAAGGTGCCCTAGAGAACAGCAGATTCAGCAGGTTCTTGAGGACAGAAGAGCATTGGAGGAAATAATGCACAGGCCCATCAGAGGAATGGCTTATCCTAACGGCTCCTTTGATGATACAGTAGTAGAAACCCTTAAAGCCTGCGGAATCGTTCATTCAAGGACTGTTAATTCTACTCTAAGCTTTGCTATGCCACAGGATTTCCTTAGATGGAATCCTACCTGTTCCCATAGACACCCTGACCTTATGAAGCTAACCAGAGAATTCCTGGATCTTCATAAGACTCAGTACCTTTACATGCTCTATGTATGGGGCCATAGCTATGAGTTTGAGAGAGATGATAACTGGAACGTAATTGAAACCTTTGCAAAAGAGGTATCTAATAAAGACGATATCTGGTATGCAACCAATATTGAGATTGTTGATTACCTTGACGCAGCAAATAGAATTCAGGTTTCTGTTAATGGAGATTTCGCATATAATCCAAGTGCCACAGATGTATGGCTTGAGGTGGATAAAAAGGCTATCTTATGCAAAGGCGGAGTGACGACGGAGTTGTAATTTGACATAAAATAAGGTAAAATATTATTGTTAAGTCGTTTATTTTTATTCTGTTTTTGATAAGGAGATTACTTTATGGGCCTCGATATGGAAAATGATGATCTCGAAACAAAGAACGATCTTAAGAAAAAGCCTACAAAGAAGACAAAAGAGCTATTAGAAGAAAATGCCAAACAGATTGAAAACCTTAAGGCAGAACAGGAAAACCTGAACAAAGAGCTCGAGGAACTCGACAAGGAAGATAAGAAGTTAGGTGATCGTTCAGCCCTTAAGATGAAAGTTTCCCATAAAAAGTTTGGTGCTGGAAAAGTAATTAAACAGGACGGAAAATATATCGAAGTTGAATTTTCTGATGTAGTCAAGAAATTCGTTATCCCAGGATGCTTTGCTGATAAGTATCTTGAGCTTGATGATGAGGATACACTTGAATACTACACCAAGGAAAATGAGATTCACAAAAAGAAAATGGCTACGGAGCTGAAAATTAAATCCGCAACCTTTGCTATTCAGCGTCACGAGGATGCTATAGAAAAGCTTAATGCCAAGCTTAAATAAGGTATTCTTAGAGCGCTACTAATAATCAAAATAACGATAAAGCGAATGAGACACTAATGTATCTCATTCGCTTTTTCTTTTAACTATAAGCTCCAATATCTAAATAGATATCAGGCCATCTTTTTATCTTTCTCAACTTTCTTCTGAGCTGTAGAGAGCATAAGCTTAATTCTGTTAAGCTGGTTAACTTCAGAAGCACCTGGATCATAGTCGATGGCAACGATGTTACATCCAGGATAAAGCTTTCTCATCTGCTTAATTACACCCTTACCAACTACATGGTTAGGAAGACATCCAAATGGTTGTGTGCAGACAATATTGTTAGCTCCGTTATGGATAAGCTCAACCATCTCACCTGTAAGGAACCATCCCTCACCAGTCTGGTTACCGATAGATACGATCTGTGAAGCGTATTCTACAAGCTTGTAGATATCTGTAGGTGGCTCAAAATGAACACTTCTCTCGAAGGCCTTAGTAGCACCGCTACGAAGCTTTTCTATAGCCCAAATACCAGCTTTACAGAACCTAGCTGTCTTCTTGGATGTACCAAGCTCCTGAGCCTTGTAGATCTGGTTGTAGAAGCAGTAGAGCATGAAATCAATAAGATCAGGAACAACTGCCTCAGCACCTTCTGCCTCAAGAAGCTCAACAAGATGGTTGTTAGCAGCTGGAGCAAACTTAACAAGGATCTCTCCAACAACACCAACTCTTGGCTTAACTTCATCATTAATCTCAATACAGTCAAAATCTTCAATAATCTGCTTACAGATCTTCTGGAACTTGAAGAAGCTCATGTGCTTAGCACATACGAAATCCTTAACTACAGGAAGCCACTTCTGATGGCAGGCATCTACAGATCCCTTTACTTTCTCATAAGGTCTCATGCGATATACGCACTTCATGAAGATATCTCCAAAGATAGCTCCATAAGCAGCTCTTTCAAGCATTTCTAAGTTAATGTGGAAGCCTGGGTTAGACTCAAGCTTGGAGAGGTTAAGAGAAATAACTGGAACCTGCTCCATACCAGCCTTTTTAAGGGCACGTCTGATAAATCCAACGTAGTTAGTAGCTCGGCAGCCACCACCTGTCTGAGACATAACAACGGCAGTATTATTAAGGTCGTACTTACCGGAAGTAAGCTCATCCATGATCTGACCTACAACCCAAAGAGAAGGGTAACAGGCATCGTTATTAACATACTTAAGTCCCATATCAATGGCGCGCCTGTTGTCGTTCTGCATAACCACAAAATTATAACCGCAGGCATTAAATGCTGGCTCTAAGATGTCAAAGTGAATAGGAGACATCTGAGGGCAGAGAATAAGGAAGTTCTTACGCATATCTTCTGTGAAAAGAACTCTCTCATTAGCACAGGACTTAACTGTAGCATGCTTATTCTTTTGCTTACGAACTCTGATAGCTGCAAGAAGAGAACGAACTCTGATACGAGCGCTACCAAGGTTATTAACTTCGTCAATCTTAAGACATGTATAGATCTTATCTGATTCTGAAAGGATATCATTAACCTGATCTGTAGTAACTGCATCAAGGCCACAGCCAAAGGAATTGAGCTGAATAAGATCAAGATCCTCACGAGTTCTTACAAAGCTTGCTGCAGCGTAAAGCCTTGAGTGATACATCCACTGGTCAGAAACGATAAGAGGTCTCTCAGGATTTCCAAGGTGTGAAACTGAATCCTCTGTAAGGACAGCAACACCGTAAGAGCAGATCATATCTGGAATACCATGGTTGATCTCTGGATCTACATGGTAAGGTCTTCCTGCAAGTACGATACCGTGTCTGTTGTTTTCTTCCATCCATTTAAGAGTCTCTTCACCCTTAACCTGAATGTCTTTTCTGGCCTTAGCCATTTCATCCCAGCCTTCCTTAGCAGCAGCTATGATCTCTTCAGCCGGAATCTCAGAGAATTCCTTAACAAGAGAAGTTGTAGCTGTCTCAAGGTTAGTGAAAGCCATAAATGGATTGCGAAGCTTAACATCACCATTTGTGATAGCCTCAACGTTGTTCTTGATATTCTCGGAATATGAAGTAACGATAGGGCAGTTGTAGTGGTTAGTTGCACCCTCTACCTCTTCACGCTCATAGAAAAGACCTGGATAGAAGATGAAGTCAACCTTCTGTTTAATAAGCCATTCAATATGACCATGTGAAATCTTAGCTGGATAGCACTCTGATTCACTAGGAATAGACTCAATACCAAGCTCATATATCTGGTGAGTTGATCTTGGAGAAAGCACAACTCTGTAACCAAGCTTAGTAAAGAAGGTGAACCAGAATGGATAGTTCTCATAGAAATTAAGAACTCTGGGGATACCAACTGTGCCTCTAGGAGCAGCATCAGCGCTAAGAGGCTCGTAACCAAAGATTCTCTTATATTTGTAGTCAAAAAGGTTAGGGATATTATCAGCATTCTTAACCTTACCGATGCCACGTTCACATCTGTTACCGGAAATATGCTGACGACCACCAGTAAACTTGTTAACTGTAAGTCTGCAGTGGTTAGTACATCCCTGACATGTTGTCATGCTTGTTGTATATTCAAGAGAATTGATCTGATCAATAGAAAGCATTGTTGTCTTATAATCAGGAGTCTCAGAAAATCTCTCTCTGGCGATAAGAGCAGCACCAAAAGCGCCCATGATACCAGCGATATCAGGACGGATTGCCTCTGCACCTGAGATAATCTCAAAGGCACGAAGAACAGCGTCGTTATAGAAGGTTCCACCCTGAACAACGATGTGCTGGCCAAGATCCTTGGCATCAGAAACCTTAATAACCTTAAAGAGAGCGTTCTTAATTACAGAATATGCAAGACCTGATGAAATATCAGCTACATCAGCGCCTTCCTTCTGAGCCTGCTTAACTCTTGAGTTCATAAATACAGTACATCTTGTACCAAGATCAACAGGAGACTTGGCATAAAGAGCTACCTTGGCAAAATCCTGAACTGTGTAGTCCAAAGACTTAGCAAAGGTCTCAATGAATGAACCACAACCGGAAGAACAAGCCTCATTAAGCTGAACTGAATCAACTGACTGGTTCTTGATATGGATACACTTCATATCCTGACCACCGATATCAAGGATACAGTCAACCTTAGGATCAAAGAATGCAGCTGCATTGTAGTGAGCAATAGTCTCAACCTCACCATCATCAAGAAGGAGAGCTGACTTTAAAAGAGCTTCACCATAACCTGTAGAGCAGGCTCTTGCAATAGTAACATCCTTAGGCATGAGCTTATAGATTTCCTGTATGGAAGAAATAGCAGTCTTTAATGGACTACCATTATTGCTTGAATAGAAAGAGTAGAGAAGATCACCATCTTCACTGATAAGTGCGCACTTAGTTGTAGTAGAGCCAGCGTCAATACCAAGGAAAGCCTTTCCCTTATAGTCATCAAGCTTTCTTGTCTTAACCTTGTACTTACTCTGTCTATCTCTAAATGTCTTATATTCTTCCTCATTATTAAAGAGAGGATCAAGACGCTGAACTTCAGCGCTCATAACTATCTTATTGGCAAGCTTATCTGTCATCTCATCCATGGTAAAAGAAACATCTTCTTTAGCATTAAGAGCTGAACCGATAGCTGCAAAAAGATGAGAATTATCAGTATCGATAGTATGCTCCTCATCAAGCTTTAGAGTACGTACAAATGCAGCCTTAAGCTGATCAAGGAAATGAAGAGGACCACCTAAGAATGCTACATGGCCTCTGATTGGCTTACCACAGGCAAGTCCTGAAATTGTCTGATTAACAACAGCCTGGAAAATAGAAGCTGCCAGATCCTCTTTGGTGGCACCCTCATTGATAAGTGGCTGAATATCTGACTTGGCAAATACACCGCATCTTGCAGCGATAGTATATAAAGAATTGTAATTCTTGGCATACTCATTAAGACCTGATGCATCTGTCTGAAGAAGAGACGCCATCTGGTCAATAAAAGAACCTGTACCACCGGCACAGATACCATTCATACGCTGTTCAACATTGCCGCCTTCAAAATAGATGATCTTGGCATCCTCACCACCAAGCTCAATGGCAACATCTGTCTTAGGTGCAAGGTCCTTAAGAGAAGTAGAAACAGCTATAACTTCCTGCACAAAAGGAACTCCAAGGTGTCCAGCAAGTGTAAGTCCGCCAGATCCTGTAATAACTGGATGTACAGTTACGTTGCCGCATTTCTTGTAAGCATCCTGTAAAAGATCTGACAATGTCTCCTGAATGTTGGCAAAATGTCTTTTGTAGTCTGAAAAGATAATGTTCTTATCCTTATCTAAAAGGGCTACCTTAACAGTAGTAGAACCAATATCAATTCCTAATGTGTAATCTTTTGAAATCATGTGTATACCTCAATTTTATAAATGCGATACATTCCTTCTTCTAATTTAAATGTGCATTAGAAGACAATCTTTATGATTATAAAGCATAAGGAGGCAAAAATCAATTTATAAGAAACCCGGAATTTCTTTCTGAGTTTCCATAATATCTTGAACAAATGTATTAAAGAAGACTAAAATTTTTATAAACTATGATATCATTAAAAAGAGTAACAAAATATAGTAGAAGTGGAAATGATGTTTAATATGAAAAAAAGTTCTAAAAAAGCTCTGCTCATATTCATGATCCTTATACTTGCTGTTATTTCTTTTCCATCAAACAGTAGAGCAGCTTCCAAAAGTAAAACAGTCAAAGTTGGCTATTATAACAACGAAATCTTCCAGGAAGGTGCATCAGAAGGTGCTGAGAAAAAGGGCTATGCCTACGAATACTATCGTAAGCTTTCTGAATACACCGGTTGGGATTACGAATACGTATATGGAAGCTTTAAGGATATCTATCAGATGCTTCTTGATGGCAAGGTAGACCTTGTAGCAGGCCTTGCTTACACAGAAGAAAGATCTACTATAATCGCTTACCCAGACAAAGCCATGGGATTTGAAACCTATGGTATCGTTAAGCACGAATCAGATTCTTCAATTACAGCAGACATACGCACTCTAAATGGCAAATCCATCGGCGTACTTGATAGTGCTATCTATAATACTCTAAAAAAATATCTAGATGACAATAGAATAGATGCCAAGATAATCAAATATCCTTCTTATGATGAGCTTTTAACAGATTTTGATCATAAGAAGATAGATCTTTTTGCATCAGAAAACGACGGAACCTACGCAAGAAATCATGCTGAAGTCCTGTTTGTATTTGGCGAAGTTGATTATTATCTTGGCGTTAATATCAAAAGACCTGACATTTTAGAGGAGCTCAATGTTGCCCAGAGTCAGCTCTTTTCCGAGGAACCTAATTATACCAGCTCACTTCGTGCCAAATACTATTCTGAAAGTATCTACAGCAGAGCCTTTACCGATTCTGAAAAGGAATGGATAAAGGACCATACTACCTTAACTGTTGGATATTTGGATAATTACCTTCCATATAGCGACACCAGCAAGGATGGAAGCGTTACTGGTATGGTAAAAGATGTTGTGCCAGCTGTCTTTTCTACATTGAAAGTAAATAATATTGAGATTTCCTACGTTCCGTATGAAAACTATAATGAAATGATGACAGCCATCAACAATAATGAAGTTGATATGGCTTTCCCTGTGGGAGGCGGACTGTTTTATTCAGAAGAAGATGGTATCTACTTGTCAAATGCGGTATTATCCTCCTTCCCTGATCTTATCTACAACAAGAAGTACATGGGTAGCTCTAACTCAGTATTTGCCATAAATGAGAACAATAAGATGCAGTATTACTACATCAAATCTCATTTCCCAACAGCAACCATCGCAACATACCCATCAATAGACGATTGTCTTAAAGCAGTCGTCAACGGAGAAGCTCAGTTTACTACCTTGAACGGACTTAGAACCAGTGATATGCTTAAGAACAATGGTTACGATTCTTTGTCATTCAGACAGTTAACTGATGTGGATGACAGGTGCTTTGGTATTAAGATAGGTAACGAAGGCCTTCTTAAGCTGGTAAACAGAGGAATTAATATCCTGGGCACTAAGTATGTTTCCAATTATGCCTATAACTACACCAGTGATCTATATTCCTACACAATCCTGGATATGATCAAAGAAAACATCTTTGGCTTCATAGCTTGTATTGTTATTATCATAGGTTTTGTTATATACTTCGTTATTAGATATATTTGTTCCATCAAAAAGAAGATTGAAGAAAAGGAATCTGAGAAGAAAGATCTTGTGGATTTCTATGAATCCAAGATGCTTGAAGATAAAGAAAAAGAGATTGATGCAGTTAACTTCAAGGGTCAAAGGATTCTTATTGTAGAAGATAATTCCACTAATCAGGCCATTACCAGTAAAGTGCTTAAGAAAATAGGCTTTGAGATACAGATAGCTGTCAGTCCACAGGAAGCCTACGAAAAGATAAAAGCAGCTCCCGCTGGTTATTTCAATGTTCTTCTTATGGATGTTAATTCTCCAGAATTTGGAGGAAAAGAGGCTGCAAGAAAGATCAGAAGTCTATCTGATCCTAAGAAAGCAGAGATTTCCATAGTTGCTCTGGATGCAGTCCTATAATTCAGAAAAAGAGGTACATTATATTGAGTAATTTCATGAACAAGCTAGAGCGCAAGTTTGGCAGATATGCAATCCCAAATCTTACAGTTTATATCCTTATCTTGTATGCAATTGGCTACGTTTTACAGATTGCCAATCCCACAAGTACATTTTTGTATGACAATCTTTCATTAGATGTCTATAAGATAATCCATTTCGTTCAAATCTGGAGACTGTTTACCTGGGTAGTTATTCCTCCACAGACCATGAGCATATTCATTGTAATCACCTTTTTGTTCTATTATTTCCTTGGTACAAACCTTGAGCGCACCATGGGAACCTTCAGATATAACGTCTTTATTTTTGGCGGATATCTCTTTATGATAATTGCCGCATTCATTGGATACTTTATCTATTCAAGAATGTACATAGGTAATGCTGAGCTTCTTGCCAAGGCAAGCTATTTCGGCGGTGTTACCCTTAGTACATATTACCTTCAGGAAATGGTATTTTTGTTATTTGCCATTTTCTATCCAAACGTGTCTGTATATTTTATGATGCTTATTCCTATCAAGGTTAAATATCTTGGATATGCATATACACTGATTCTTTTCTTATCATTACTTCAGGCATTTTCTACATTAAGAACTGATCCATCCTACGGAGCCATCTTTACAATAGCTGCGATATTATCACAGTTTTTGAATCTTGGACTTTTCTATTCATCCATAGGAAGGCTCAACCATCTTAAGCCAAAAGAGATAAAGAGAAGACAGACCTTTAAACAAAACGCTCATATTAAGCCAAGAGGCGTTACAAGGCATAAGTGTGCAGTTTGCGGAAGAACAGAGGAGACTAACCCAGAGCTTGAGTTTAGATTCTGTTCAAAGTGTAACGGCAACTACGAATACTGTCAGGATCACCTTTTCACTCATCAGCATGTTCAGTGACAGGCTTAATAGCAGTATTAGTAAAAAAACTACATAATAATCACTACTAAACGGAGTAAACATGGGAAATATTGATAATAAAGAAAAAGAATTTGCAGAAATACTTAAACTAGTTACTAGAACAGCAAGAGAGAATAAGAACAGCATCACATCAGAGCAGGTAAAAGATGCCTTTTCAGAGCTTGAACTTGATGACAAGCAGTTTGAAATGGTATTTGAATACCTTAAAAACCACAAAATCGGCGTTGATGAAGAAGCTGTATTTGATGATGACAATCTAACAGAGGAAGAGACTAATTATCTCAATGACTACCTTGAGTCCTTAAAGGCTCTGCCAGTTCGTACACAGGGTGAATTAGAGGCAATCCAGATGTCTGCAATTGCAGGAGATAAGGATGCCCAGAGTAAGCTTATTGAAAACTACCTTCCACTTGTTGTTGACGTTGCCAGAATGTATTCTGAGCAGGGCGTTTTTATTGAAGATCTTATTGGAGAAGGCAATTATGCTTTAACTCGCGGCGTAACCATGCTGGATGCAGTAGGTGAGCCAAAGGAGGTTGAAGGCTTCCTTTATAAGATGATGCTGGATGCTATGGAGAATCTCATTCAGGACAATCTTGCTGAAGATACAGGTTCTCAGAAGGTTCTTAAGCTTGTTCAGGAGGTTGCTGACAAGGCTGAGGAGCTGGCTAAGGATCTTCGTCGTAAGGTTACTGTTAAGGAGCTAATGGACGAAACTGGATGGGATGAGGATAAGATAAGGTCGGCTATTAAATTCTCTGGCGACAACATTGAAGACCTCGATAGTGGTGAAGAGAAGAAGTGATTGTGGTACCGGATGGGTGTTGGCTATCCGAGGGGGATGTGGGGGCGCCCAGGTAATTGGGGCAGACGCTCATGTTTCCTCATCGTGAGTTTCTACGGCTCATAAAAGAAAAATGTCTCATTTCACGGTCGTTCAGGGCAATCGACATTTTTCTTTTATTTCACCTAGAATCTCATCGATTCGTCCAAATACTCGCATCTGCCCCAATTACCTGGGCGCCCGCCACATCACAACAACGGAAGGGCAAAACCATTTGGAACCAATCACCCTTTCAGACTTAGATCTTCAGGGGCCTAGATTAAAGATGAGTGAGTGTACGTTATATTAAATCATTAAATGTATTTATGGCGATAGTTATAAAGACGGAGTGGTATGTTAAATAATATAGTTAATGAGAATGATTTTAAATATTATATGCAGGATATAGAGAGGTACTATTTCGGAGCGAGGTACTCTTATAAAGAGTTACTTGATAATGAGATGGTGCCTTTTAAATTTAAAAGGGTGATTTCGAAGTATTTAAATGATGATGTGGATGATTCGACTACTCTTGAGAGTCATCTTTATTATCTAAGTAAAGAGGATTATGAGTATCAGGTGTTTAGGCAGCTCAAATCCAGGATCAGATGTTCCTTATATAAGAAAGAGGGAACAAATGAGAAGGGGTATAAGGAGAAGATATTTAAGATAGAGGAGTTGGCAAGATTAACCAAAGAAGAGAAGGAAGCTAAGGGAATTATTGTTAGAGAGTTAATTGTATCAAAACTAGCTCTCTTTGCTTTCTCTATATAATTAGAATCTATTAATAGTATTACTTATATCAAAGATAATAGTAATGAATAATAAAAGAACTTACTTTCCATGAGTAGTGGTGAGTAAGTTCTTTTTTATATAAAGAGTAAAGGAAGAGAGCGTAGTTATATTTGGTCATAAAAAAATTCCCTTGATTTCTCAAGGGAATTTGTAGAGTCTTACGATTAAGCTCTCTCAACTTTGTTTGATCTAAGGCAAGATGTGCAAACGTGCATTCTCTGAGTAGATCCGTTAACCTTAACTGCTACGTGCTGAACGTTTGACTTCCAAACTCTGTTAGATCTTCTATGAGAATGGCTTACGTTGTTT
Organism: Butyrivibrio proteoclasticus P6B7; assembly: GCF_000622085.1. Classification (GTDB taxonomy): domain Bacteria; phylum Bacillota; class Clostridia; order Lachnospirales; family Lachnospiraceae; genus Butyrivibrio; species Butyrivibrio proteoclasticus_A. The sequence continues at coordinate 234,910 of NZ_JHWL01000002.1, read as the reverse complement.
CCGAAATGAACGCCCTTGCCACAAATATCACATTTAGCCATTTTGACACCTCCTTATAAGCCATGTAATCTAAACCTATAGCAAAATTATCGCGAATAACTTCGCAACATTGATATATTATCAGAAAGATTTTTGGATTGCAAGTAAAATCTGCAAAATTTATGGTTTATTTTTTAGGGAACTGCTATTATAATACTATATGTGTGCGATGACGATGGTACAATAGTCGTAACAATACGCATTTTAAGGAGGATTAATATGAAGTCTTCAGTGGTAAACACTCACATGGGAAACATTACTATTGATAATGAAGTAATTGCCCAGTATGCCGGTGCTGTTGCTATGGAGTGCTTTGGAATCGTAGGTATGGCCAATGTCAATGTTAAGGACGGCCTTGTAAGCCTGCTTAAGCTTGATTCCATGACAAGAGGTATCAATGTAACTCTTGATGATAATAATAAATTGAAACTTGACTTCCATGTTATAGTAGCATATGGAGTTAGTATTTCAGCTGTATCAGATAACCTTATTGATAATGTTAAATACAAAGTAGAGGAATTTACGGGGCTTGAAATCGAAAAGATCAACATCTACGTTGAAGGCGTCCGTGTTATTGATTAACGATCACAAGTTCTAGGAGGAATGTAGTTTTGAGTAAGAATGTAATTGACTCCAAGATGCTGTCAAAGATGTTTTTGACAGGAGCCAAGAATCTTGAAGCAAAAAAAGAGTGGATCAACGAACTTAATGTATTCCCTGTACCTGATGGAGACACAGGTACTAACATGACAATGACAATTATGTCCGCTGCCAAGGAAGTCAGCAGCTTAAACGATAGTGCTTCTATGGAAGAGATCTGTAAGGCAATTTCTTCAGGTTCACTTCGTGGAGCAAGAGGTAACTCAGGTGTTATTCTTTCACAGCTCCTTAGAGGATTTACTAAGGTAGTTAAGACTAATGATGAGCTTAATGTAGCTATTCTTGCAGATGCATTTGATAATGCTGTTCAGACAGCTTATAAGGCTGTTATGAAGCCTAAGGAAGGTACAATCCTTACAGTTGCTAAGGGTGCCAGCGAGAAGGCTAGAGAGCTTGCTAATGAGAATACAGAGGACGTTGAGGTATTCTGCAGCGAAGTTATTAAGTATGCAGAAGAGGTTCTTGCCAAGACTCCGGATATGCTTCCTGTTCTTAAGCAGGCTGGCGTTGTAGATTCAGGCGGACAGGGTCTTGTTGAGGTACTTAAGGGTGCCTTCGATGGATACCTTGGAAAAGAGATAGATCTTTCAATTTCAGAAGAGGCAGTAACACCAGCCGCTAGATCTAAGGCTGAGGCTACTGAAGAAGCTGAGATTAAGTTTGGATACTGTACAGAATTCATAGTTCTTTTAACTAAGCCTCTTAACGTTAAGCAGGAGATAGATTTCAAGAACTTCCTTGAGTCAATCGGCGACAGTATCGTTATGGTTGCAGATGATGAGATCTGCAAGGTTCACGTACATTCTAATGATCCAGGTCTTGCTATCCAGAGAGCTCTTATGTATGGTCAGCTTTCTAACATGAAGATCGATAACATGAGAATGGAGCACAGAGAGAAGCTCTTCCACGAGAACAACGATGGTTCTTGGGCAGAGATCAAGACAGAGATAAATGGAGCAGCAGAGCTCACACCTACATATTTACCAGGTGATGATATTCCTCTTGGAGACAAGGTTTCTATGGATGAGCCTAAGGAAGAGGTTCCAAGCGCTCCTCACAAGGAAGTTGGATTTGTAACTGTATGTGCTGGTTCTGGTCTTGCTGAGATCTTCAGAGGTCTTGGTGTTGATTATGTAATCGAAGGCGGTCAGACAATGAATCCTTCAACAGCTGATATTCTTGATGCTGTAGAGAAGGTTAACGCTGATACAGTAATCGTTCTTCCTAATAATAAGAATATTATTCTTGCTGCTAACCAGGCAGCTATTATGTCAGAGGACAATAATGATGGTAAGAAGATCGTAGTAGTTCCTTCTAAGACTGTTCCTCAGGGAATCACAGCTATCATCAATTATGTGCCTGACGTTCCAGTTGAGGACAACGTAGCTGCTATGACAGAGGCCCTTTCCACAGTTAATACTGGAGAGGTTACATACGCAGTAAGAGATACAGTTATTGATGATGTTCAGATCAAACAGGGTGATTATATGGGAATCGGCGACAGCGGAATCCTTTCTGTAGGCGGAGAGATCGCTGATGTTACCTTCGATATGCTTGCCAAGATGATGTCTGAAGACTTAGAGCTTATCAGTATCTACTATGGTGAAGAGGTTGATGAGAAGGATGCAGAATCTCTTAGAGATCGCATTTCTAAGGAATATCCTGGATGCGATGTCGAGCTTCAGTATGGTGGTCAGCCAATTTATTACTACGTTTTATCTGCTGAATAATTATAGCGCCGGGCTTTATGCCCGGCCTTTTTTGCTAAATACCAAGGGGGCTTAAGTGGAGAGTAGAAGCTTACAGGAGCTTGTAATTAACTTAAAGGGGATCGGAGAAAAGACATCAGCTCTTTTCGAAAAATGTGGAATCAAAACCTGCAATGATCTTTGCAGATATTATCCTAGAGCATATGATACATATGATAAGGTTGTAAGGGCCTGCGACGTAAAAGAGTCCATGGTAAACGCCGTTAAACTTACAATCATAGGAAACGTGACTAAAAGGCGCGTAAGAAACCTTTCAATCATCGCCTTTGAAGCAGCTGATGAAACTGGCAGGATCAAGATGACATACTTTAATGCTCCTTACCTTGCCAGCTCTATAAAGTCTGGAACAACCCATATTTTCAGAGGCATAATCCGCAAAAAAGGTAGCTTTTTTACCATGGATCAGCCTAAGATGTACAAGGTTGATGAATACGCTGCCCTGGTAGGCAAAATGCAGCCAATCTATCCTTTAGTTAAGGGGCTTAAGAATTCTCAGGTCACTAAAGCAATGTCTGAGTGCTTTAAAAACATCGGTGTTCTGGAGGACTATCTTCCCGAATCAATCAAAGAAAAACACGGCTTCATGAGTTATCACGAGGCTGTTCTTAATATTCATTTTCCAAAGAATAACGAAAGCTTAGAAAACGCCAGAAGGAGACTGGCTTACGACGAATTCTTTTTATTTGTACTAAGGCTTCGCCTTCTTAAAAAGAACCAGGAAGAATTTGAGAACAGCTACCGCATGATAGAAGTCTCTGAGACAAAGAGACTTCTAGAGCAGCTTCCATACAAGCTTACAAATGCTCAGCAGAAGGCCTATGAGGATATTCAAAATGACCTTTCCGGAGACACAGTAATGAACAGACTTATCCAGGGTGATGTTGGCTCTGGTAAGACTATCCTTGCCTTCTTAGCTCTTTTAACAGCTGCAGGTAATGGATATCAGGGAGCACTTATGGCTCCAACAGAAGTCCTTGCGATGCAGCACTACGAGAGCTTTAAGGAGCTTATTGAGAAATACCATATTACAACTCTTAAACCTGTGCTTTTGACAGGAGCTCTTTCTGCAAAAGATAAAAAGGAGGCTCAGAGCCTTATAAAAAGCGGCGAGGTTAACTGTATAATCGGTACCAATGCTCTTATTCAGGCCAAGGTTGATTATAAGAATCTGGCTCTTGTGGTAACTGATGAGCAGCACAGATTTGGAGTAAGGCAGAGAGAAACCTTTAAAGGAAAAGGCCTAAATACACACGTTCTTGCCATGAGCGCCACACCAATACCAAGAACACTGGCCATTATTTTGTATGGAGACCTTTCAATCTCAGTGATCAACGAAATGCCTGTGGGAAGGCTTCCTATTAAGAACTGCGTTGTGGGTCCTGATTACAGGCCTACAGCCTATAAATTCATTAAGAATCAGGTAGAGGCTGGAAGACAAGCCTATGTCATCTGCCCAATGATCGAAGAGGGCGAAAATGTAGAGGCTGAGAACGTTACAGACTATACAGAAAAGCTAAGGGAGGCCCTTCCTCCAAATATCAGGGTTCAGATGTTAAATGGCAAGATGAAGCCCAAGGAAAAGGACGAGATCATGGATGCATTTCTTAGGAGAGACATCGATGTTCTTGTATCCACCACCGTTATTGAGGTTGGCATCAACGTACCAAATGCCACTGTCATCATGATCGAGAACGCCAACAGATTCGGTCTTTCACAGCTGCACCAGCTTAGAGGCCGTGTCGGAAGAGGAAAAGAGCAGTCATATTGCATTTTCATCAACACCTCCGAAACAGATGAGGCCAAAAAGAGGCTTGATATCATGAATAGATCCAACGACGGATTTGAGATCGCTGAGGAGGACCTTAAGCAAAGGGGCCCTGGAGATCTCTTTGGCATAAGACAGAGTGGTGACCTTAATTTCAGGCTGGGTGACATATATCATGACAGCGATCTTGTAAAGGAATCTGCCATAGATGCGGATATGATTCTTTCACAAGATAGTGAACTTAAGTCTCCACAATATAGTGTACTTAGAGATTTGCTAAGCACAAAATCTGCAAATTTGGTTGACTTTGCGACCTTATAAAAGTAAGATTATTTTAAGTTTAATGCTAAAAAGGAGGAGTGTCGGCATTTTGCCGGCGGTGAAAAAATGGGAAAAATTGCAGTAATAACAGACAGCAACAGCGGTGTAACCCAGAAACAAGCCTCTGAGCTAGGCCTCTTTGTTGTGCCAATGCCTTTTATGATAAACGAAGAGGATTTTTACGAAGATATAAATCTTACTCAGGAGCAGTTCTATGAGAAGCTCGTTGGAGATGCCAATGTATCTACCAGCCAGCCAACTCCTGATTCTCTTATGACCCTTTGGGATAAAGTTCTTAAGGAATACGATCAGATCATTTACATTCCTATGAGTAGCGGCCTTTCAGGCTCTTGCCAGAGCGCATACATGATTGCCCAGGAAGAGTACGAGGGAAAGGTTTTTGTAGTTGATAATCAGCGTATCTCTGTAACCCAGAGACAGTCTGCTCTTGAAGCTAAGGCTATGGCTGATGCAGGTCTTTCTGCACAGGAGATAGTTGATAAGCTCATGGCAGATAAGTTTGAGTCCAGCATTTACATCATGCTTGATACCCTTTATTACCTTAAGAAGGGCGGACGTATCACTCCAGCTGCAGCAGCACTGGGAACTCTTTTAAGACTTAAGCCAGTGCTTCAGATTCAGGGTGAGAAGCTTGATGCCTTTGCCAAGGCAAGAACCACATCTCAGGGTAAGAGCATTATGATCAATGCCATCAAGAGTGACATCGAGAATCGCTTTGATGGTATGGAGAATGGCGATTTTACTATTGCCTGCGCTTATACTCAGGATTTAGAGGCTGCCACAGCCTGGAAGAAGGAAGTTGAAGAAGCTTTCCCTGGATTCGATATCCATATGGATCCACTTTCACTTTCTGTTGCCTGCCACATTGGGCCAGGCGCTTTAGCTGTTACAGTTACCAAGAACATCCGCGCTTAATATCAAGGATTAAGCTTTCGGCTAAAAGAGATAGCTCTTTTAGCCAATTATCATGAAATAAAAGTTTTGAAGAGGGGTTATAGGAATGTCTTTACAAGAACAATATGATGCTTCCAGTATTACCGTACTAGAAGGACTTGAGGCTGTAAGAAAACGTCCTGGTATGTACATTGGAAGTGTTACTACAAGAGGTCTCAATCATCTGGTGTATGAGATTGTAGACAACGCTGTAGATGAACATCTTGCAGGCTTCTGCACTCAAATCCATGTTACTTTAGAAGCTGATGGCTCAGCCACAGTAGAAGATAACGGCCGAGGTATTCCAGTTGGAATGCACGCTAAGGGCATCACAGCCGAGCGTGTAGTTCTTACTATGCTTCATGCCGGTGGTAAATTCGATAATAACGCATATAAGACAAGTGGAGGACTTCACGGTGTAGGTTCTTCTGTTGTTAATGCGCTTTCAACCAGAATGAACGTCCGTGTTAAAAAGGACGGATATATCTATGAGGATTCCTACGAGAGAGGTATCCCAACAACAGCCCTTGAAAAGGGTCTTCTTAAGCCTGTTGGAACCACTAAGGAAACTGGTACCACCATCAATTTCCTTCCTGATGATACTATCTTTGAAAAGACTAGATTCAAAGAGGATGACATTAAGTCCCGTCTTCACGAGACAGCTTACCTTAATCCATCCCTTACGATCATATTTGAGGACAAAAGACCTGGCGTTGAAGAGTATATAGAGTTTCATGAGCCAGATGGAATCACAGGCTTTATCAAGGACATGAATAAGTCCAAGGAAGCTGTATGTGATGTTGTGGCCTTTAGCGGCGAGAGTGAAGGCGTAGAGGTAGAGGTTGCCTTCCAGTACGTTAACGAGTTCCATGAAGAAGTTCTGGGCTTCTGTAATAACATCTACAATGCCGAGGGTGGTACTCACCTTACAGGCTTTAAGACTATGTTCACCAACATCATTAACCAGTATGCCCGTGAACTGAACATCCTTAAGGATAAGGACAACAACTTTACAGGTACCGATGTTCGTAATGGTATGACAGCTGTTGTTTCAATTAAGCATCCTGACCCAAGATTTGAGGGCCAGACCAAGACTAAGCTTGATAATCAGGACGCTGCCAAGGTTGTTTCCAAGATTACCAACGACGAAGTCACAAGATTCTTTGACAGAAACCTTGAGACTCTTAAGTCTATCATCGGATGCGCAGAAAAAGCTGCCAAGATCCGTAAGACAGAAGAGAAAGCCAAGACCAACATGCTTACCAAGCAGAAATACTCCTTTGATTCCAATGGTAAGCTTGCAAACTGCATAAGTAAGGATGCTTCCAAGTGTGAGATCTTTATCGTAGAGGGAGATTCCGCCGGTGGAAGTGCCAAGATGGCAAGAAACAGAGATTATCAGGCTATCCTTCCTATCAGAGGTAAGATTCTTAACGTAGAGAAGGCCAGCATTGATAAGGTCCTTGCCAACGCCGAGATCAAGGCTATGATCAATGCCTTTGGCTGCGGTTTCTCAGAAGGATACGGTAACGACTTTGATATTAGTAAGCTTCGCTATGATAAGATCATTATCATGGCCGATGCGGACGTAGATGGTGAGCATATTTCAACACTGCTTTTGACTCTGTTCTACAGATTCATGCCTGAACTTATCTATCAGGGACATGTATACCTAGCTATGCCACCACTTTATAAGGCAATACCAGCAAGGGGCAAAGAAGAATATCTTTACGATGACAATGCCCTTGCTAAATATAGAAATTCTCACAAGGGAAGCTTCACACTCCAGAGATATAAGGGTCTTGGTGAAATGGATCCTGAGCAGCTTTGGGAGACAACCCTTGACCCTGAGCGAAGACTCCTTAAAGCAGTAGAGATTGAGGATGCCAAGATGGCTTCCCAAATGACAGAGCTTCTTATGGGAGTTGACGTTCCACCAAGAAGAGAATTCATACACCAGCACGCCACAGATGCTGCTCTGGATATCTAAAATAACCAAAGGACAAAATTATGGAAGATAGAATTATAAAAACCGAGTATTCGGAAATAATGCAAAAATCTTTTATAGATTATGCCATGAGTGTAATTGTGGCCCGTGCACTTCCTGATATCAGGGACGGTCTTAAGCCTGTTCAGAGAAGAACTCTTTATGATATGTATGAGCTGGGCATCAGATATGACAGACCATATCGTAAGAGTGCAAGAATCGTGGGCGATACCATGGGTAAATATCACCCTCATGGTGACAGCTCCATCTATGACTGTCTTGTGGTAATGACTCAGGACTTTAAGAAGATGGTTCCTCTTGTGGATGGCCACGGTAACTTCGGTAATATCGAAGGCGACGGCGCAGCTGCCATGCGTTACACAGAGGCAAGACTTTCCAAGATCACACAGGAGAACTTTCTTGAGGATCTTGATAAGAACGTGGTAGATTTTTTACCTAACTTTGATGAGACAGAAAAAGAGCCATCAGTTCTTCCAGTTAAGATTCCCAACTTCTTAGTTAACGGATCTGAAGGTATCGCTGTAGGTATGGCTACCAGCACACCTCCTCACAACCTTGCTGAGGTAATTGATGCTGAGATTGCCTTTATTCAAAATGATACTCTGACAACCAAAGACCTTATGAAATACATTAAGGGACCAGATTTCCCTACAGGCGGTATCGTAATCAATAAGGACGAGCTCCTTAGTATCTATGAAACCGGAACAGGTAAGATTAGGATAAGAGGTAAGGTTGAGACTGAGAAGGGTAAGAACGGTCACATCAACCTTGTGATCACAGAAATTCCTTACACTATGATCGGTATGGGAATCGGTAAGTTTATGTCAGATGTTGCAGAACTTGCAGAGAAGAAGATCACCAATGATATTGTTGATATTTCCAACCAGTCTTCTAAGGAAGGTATCAGAATCGTAATCGAGCTTAAGAAGGATACTGATGTTGAGAACTTTACCAACCTTCTTTATAAGAAGACCAAGCTCGAGGATACCTTTGGTGTCAACATGCTTGCTATCGATAACGGAAGGCCAGAGACCATGTCCCTTAGAGATATCATGAGGGCCTGCACTGACTTCCAGTACGAGATCACCACTAGGAAATACACAACACTTCTTAAGAAGGAACAGGAAAAGAAGGAGATACAGGAAGGTCTCATTAAGGCCTGCAATGTAATCGATCTTGTTATAGAGATTCTCCGTGGTTCCAAGGACAGAGCAATGGCTAAGAACTGTCTTGTAAATGGTATCACAGAGGGTATAAACTTTAAATCAAGAGAATCAAAAGCCATGGCAGCTCAGCTTATGTTTACTGAGGCCCAGGCAGATGCTATTCTTGAAATGAGACTGTACAAACTCATTGGTCTTGAGCTTGATGCCCTTGTTAAAGAACATGAGAATACAGTTGCCAACATATACAGATACGAGGATATTCTTGAAAGCCATGACTCTATGTCCATGGTTATCCAGGATGAGCTTGTAAGGATCAAGAAGGAATATAACCAGGCAAGAAAGACTGTCATCGACAACAGAGAAAATGCTGTATATGAAGAAAAGCCAGTAGAAGAGATGGATGTAGCCTTTATCATGGATAGATTCGGCTATGCCAAGACCATCGATGCTACAACCTATGAGAAGAACAAAGAGACTATTGAGAACGAGTTCAAATTCTCATTTATCATGAAGAACACCGGTAAGGTTTGCTTCTTTACTAATATGGGTAATCTCCATACTGTAAAGGCCACAGACCTTCCTCAGGGTAAGATGAGAGATAAGGGTGTTCCTATCGATAATATCAGTAATTTTGATACATCCAAGGAGACCATTATCCTTGCTGCCAGCCAGTCAGATCTTAATCTTTACAGACTTCTTTTCACAACAAAGATGTCTATGATGAAGGTAGTTGACGGTGGTGAGTTTGATGTAAGTAAGCGAACAGTTGCTGCAACAAAGCTTACAGACGGCGATGAAGTAGTTAATGTTGAGATACTTCACACACAAAAGACCGTTATTCTTTGCTCCAACGAGGGATATTTCCTACGCTTTAACGTGGATACTATTCCAGAGAAGAAGAAGGCGGCTGTGGGCGTTAGGGGTATGAGACTTACCAAGAACGACTATGTAAGAGAAGTTTACTATCTAAATGACATGGAAGAAAGAACTATCAAACACAATGATAAGGATCTTCATTTAGGTCATTTAAAGGTAACAAGCAGAGATACCAAAGGTACAAAGGTGAGATTATGAGAGTAATTGCAGGTTCTGCCAGGAGACTTAAGCTTGTAACTCCAGAAGGAAAGGATACAAGACCAACTCAGGACAGAATAAAAGAGACACTATTTAATATGATCCAGATTGAGGTCCCAGGCTCAGTCTTCATAGATCTTTTCTCTGGATCAGGCGGAATAGGCATTGAAGCCCTTTCTCGCGGAGCCAAGAAGGCTTACTTTATAGAGAACGGACAGAATGCCTATAAATGCATAATGCAGAATCTTAAGACCACACACTTTGAAGATGTGGCTACAGTCCTTAAACAGGACGTGGTCCTTGGTCTTAGAAATATTCATGAAGAAGAGGCTGATATTATCTTTATCGACCCTCCTTACCATGAGGATCTGTATGAGAGAACACTTTCACAGCTTGCTAACATGACCTACGTAACCCCTCATACTATGCTAATCTTCGAAAGTGACTTGGATAAGGATTTCTCCTTTGTAGAGGATTTCGGTTTCGAAGTAAGAAGAGAAAAAGAGTACAAGAACAACAAGCATGTATTCGTATACAGGAAAGGATGACGTATGAAGGTTGCAGTATATCCAGGAAGTTTTGATCCGGTAACCTATGGTCATTTGGATATAATTCAGAGAGCATCTGAAATGTTCGATAAGGTAATTGTGGCAGTTATGTGTAATTCCGCCAAAACTCCATTGTTTACCCTTGATGAACGTGTTAAAATGTTAAAAGAGTCTATAGGAAATCTTAATAATGTCGAAATCAAATCCTTCGACGGGCTTTTGATCGACTATTGTAAGGATCAGGGAATTCATATTATTGTAAGAGGTCTTCGTGCCATTACAGATTTCGAATATGAACTTCAGATTGCACAGGTTAATAGAGAGCTGTCTCATAACCAGGTGGATACAGTATTCCTTACAACCAACATTAAGTACTCCTATCTTAGTAGCTCTGTAGTAAAAGAAATTGCAAGTTATAATGGGGACATCACTCCATGCGTTCCTAAGAACGTGGAGGATGCACTATATCAAAAATATGGATTAAGATAAAGTCAGGGGGTAGTTTTTATGACAAGCAGGATAGAGCAGCTGATTGACGAGATAGAAACATATATCGACAACTGTAAGCCACAGCCTCTTTCACAGACCAAGATAATTGTTAACAAAGAAGAAATTGATGAGCTTTTAAGAGAGCTTCGCAGTAAGACTCCTGAAGAAATAAAGCGATATCAGAAGATCATCAGCAATAAGGAAGCCATCTTAAATGATGCCCGCCAGAAGGCTCAGGCCCTTATTGATGAAGCTACAGTTCATACCAATGAGCTTATCAACGAGCATGAGATCATGCAGCAGGCCTACGCTCAGGCTAATGAGGTAGTTTCTCAGGCTGCTAAGCAGGCCAAGGAAATCCTTGATAATGCTATGAATGAAGCTAACGACATGAAGGCAGCTGCTGTACAGTACACAGATCAGCTTCTTGCTGGTGTTGAGGATATTATTTCTCAGGCAATTGATGCTACTAACAAGCAGAACGACGAGATCATTGCTTCCGTTAAGCAGAACAGTGAAGCTATTATAGATTCTGTTAAGCAGAACAGCGACGCCATTGTTGCTAATGTTGGTGCTCACAACGACAACATTCTTTCTGCTCTTACACAGTATAGTGAGGTCATTAAGTCCAATAGATCAGACTTAAGACCACCAGAGGTTGTTAAGCAGGAGTCAGTAGTTAACCCTGAATCACCTCTCGATGCAGGTATTCAGCCAATGGTTAGCGAAGAGGGTCTCAATTTAGATATGCTTAACTGATATTCATTTGTATTTAAGCTGCCATAATCTATATTTTGGCAGCTTTATTCTTTAAAAGGACAGGGGGACATTATGAAAAGAACTATATCTGGTTTTTGCAAAGTAATCTTAAGCTCTATTATTTTTCTTATGGCAGTCCTGACATGCTTTAATACTCAGGAGTTCACTTCCAATGCAGCTAATAATATCGTAATTGTCATTGATCCAGGACATGGCGGCACAGGAGACAGAAATCTTGGCGCCCAGTACAATGGCTTTTCGGAAAAAGAGCTGACATTACAGGTAGCAAACGCCATGAAGGCAGAGCTTGAAAAGTACGAAGGTGTTACTGTATACCTTACAAGAACCACTGACGTATACATGTCACTTGATGACAGAGCAGCCTTTGCCCAGAGCGTTGGTGCTAACTTCGTATACAGCATTCACTTTAACGCTTCCAGTGAGCATGAATTCTATGGATCAGAGATCTGGACTTCAGCTTTTGGTTCTTACTATCAGAAGGGCTATGATTTTGGACAGATCGAAAGCACAGAACTTGGTGCTCTTGGCCTTTACCAGAAGGGTGTTAAGACAAGACTTGGCTCCTCTGGAAAGGATTATTACGGAATTATCAGAAGCTGCGTTGCAAGAAGTATCCCATGTGTAATCATTGAACACGCATACATTGACCACGGTTATGATGTGCCACTTCTTCGCTCAGCAGATTTTATCAATAAGCTGGCTGTTGCTGATGCCACATCAGTAGCTAAGTACTACAATCTTAAGTCATCTACCAATGACTTTGCAGGCTTTAAATACAGTAAAGTAGCTAAGCCTTCCAGGGCAGTTCCAGATGATACAACAGATCCAGAGGTTTGCGATATTAAGATTCTTGGAACTGATAAGGCCAGTGGCAATGTTCTTGTGGAGATGACAGTTAAGGACAGCCAGAGTCCTATTATCTATTTTGCCTACAGCTATGATGGTGGCAAGACCTACAGCTACCTTCAGATGTGGGATAGGACCAAGGCAACCCAATCCTTTAATGTTAAGGTTCCAGCTGGCTACAGCAATCCAGTAATCAAGTGTAAGTGTTACAACAGCTACGAGAAATTTAAGGAAAGCCAGGAACTTACAGTAACTTTTTAAGAGGTAATAATTTAGTACATGAGATTAGATAAGTTTTTAGGTGAACAGGGCATAGGTACAAGAAAGCAGATCAAGGAATATGTTAAAAACGGTCGCTGTATTGTAAATGGCGTTGTTGCAACCAAAAGTGATATTCATATTGATGAAAACAACGATGAAATAGCCTTTGATGGCATTGTTATAAGCTATCAGAAGTATCACTATTACATGCTTAACAAGCCTGCAGACGTGGTTTCTGCAACCTATGACGGAAAGAACACTACAGTCATAGATCTTTTAAGAGATGAGAATGTTAAGGATCTAAGCCCTGTAGGAAGACTGGATATAGACACAGAGGGACTGTTATTATTAACTGACGACGGAGCCCTGATACACAGACTCCTTGCTCCTAAAAAGCACGTTGATAAGGTCTATGAGGTGCATATTAAAAAGGATCTCACAGATGCCCAGATAAAGCATCTTGAAGAAGGCGTTGATATCGGTGATAAAAAGGATAATGGAGAAATCTACTACACCAGACCCGCCAAAGTAGAAGTTGTTGGAGATAAGGTAATTCATCTGACAATCCACGAAGGCAGATTTCATCAGGTTAAGCGCATGCTTGAGGCTGTAGATAATGAAGTTCTTTTCCTTAAGAGATTATCTATGGGCCCCATCAAATTAGATGAAAACCTTGAAAAGGGTGAGTACAGACCTCTAACAGAAGAGGAAATGAAGAGTCTTGGAATTTAAGAGGTATATATGGTTTCAATCAATTTAAAGGATTACGATGCTGTCATATTTGATCTGGATGGATCCCTTGTAGACAGCATGTGGATGTGGAAAGCAATAGATGTTGAGTATCTTGGAAGACACGGAATCACGCCACCTGCCACACTTCAGCAGGAAATTGGCGGCCGTAGCTTCGTAGAAACAGCTCAGTACTTTAAAGAGCGCTTTAATATCAAGGATTCAATCGAAAAAATCGGTAATGACTGGAACGAAATGGCTTGGGAGAAATACACCTATGAGGTTCCACTTAAATCAGGTGCTCTTGAGTTTTTGAAGGCCTGCAGAGACCTTAATATCAAAATGGGAATCGCTTCAAGTAATTCCAAGGAACTTATAGAGCAGGTTCTTTCTGTACACGGCATAAGAGATTTCTTTGTAAGCATCAAATCAGGCACAGAGATAGTAAAGGGTAAGCCCGCTCCAGACGTATATCTTGCTGTATCAGAGGAGCTTAATGTAATCCCAGACAGATGCCTTGTTTTTGAGGATCTTGTGGATGGCATCATGGCAGGAAAGAGCGCAGGTATGACTGTAATAGCTGTTAATGACGCCTATTCAGCCCACAGAGATACAGAAAAGAAAGATCTCTCAGACTTTTATATAAACGATTATAACGACATCGAGGTTAGCGCCTAATGAATAATAAAGTAACTAAAGGTGAATTTGGATATATTGAGTATTGTAAAAAGAGGGGAATTATAAGGACCAGCTTATGCTTGGGACTGACACTTCTTTGCTTTTTTATTGGCCTAATCTTAACCCACACTCAAAAGAACCTGTTTAGTATCCTGGCAGCTCTTTTATGCCTTCCAACAGGCTGGTTTGCCGTTAATATGATCATGTTCATAAAGGCAAAAGGCTGTAATAAGGATGACTACGAGAAAATAGAAAATGCCAAGGGTGGCCTTCTTATTAACTATGACCTTGTGATCACAGCCTATGATCAGAACTTCAACTTAGGCGCTGCCACAGTTCTTGATAAGAACATTTGCTGTTACTCAAGTGATCCTTCAATGGAGCCAGGGGACTGTGAGAAGCACATTAACAAGATGATAGCCCAGAGCGGTTATACAGACTATAGTATCAAAATATTTGATAACATTGATAAATATGTAGACAGACTAAAGACCCTGGATAAGCTTAGAAGCGATAAGAACATCGATCCACAGGCCATTGAGGATAACTGGGAGCGTGGTACAGTTCAGACTCCTACAGGAATTCTTTTATCAATATCTCTTTAAGGAAAGCCATGAAAGAAATAAATATAAGTAATAATGAAGCAGGAAAAAGGCTGGATGCCTTTCTAAAAAGCTATCTTCCTAAAGCATCCGGTGGCTTTATATACAAAATGCTTCGCAAAAAAAATATTGTCCTTAATGGTAAAAAAGCTGACGGCAAAGAAAAGCTTAATAAGGGCGATAGTATCAAAATATTCTTTGCTGACGAAACCCTGGATAAATTCAGGGGTGACACAGCACAGAAGGTTAACAGCTTTGAAAAGGGAAATGTACTTAAAGCTGTTGGTGACCTGGATATCATCTATGAAGATGACAACGTTTTATTCGTTAATAAGCCAGCAGGTCTTTTGTCTCAAAAATCAACTGATAAGGACATCAGTCTTAACGACTGGCTAATAGAATATCTATTGTCAAAGGGCGACGTTACAAGCGCCACTCTAGAGACTTATAAGCCTTCTATATGTAACAGACTTGACCGTAACACTAGTGGTCTTGTAATCTGCGCTAAGTCCTTAAATGGCGCCAGAGTAATGAACCAGATGCTGAAGGAAAGAACTGTTGATAAATATTACAGAACTATTGTGGAAGGCAAGCTTGATAGCAACGTGACACTTAAAGGATATCTTTCCAAGGATGAGAAGACCAACAAGGTTAGTATCTGTGCCAAAGATCCAGGAAGCGATGATTATTCCTATATCGAAACCTTGTATGAGCCTTTAGCTTACAATTCCAATGATAACTTAACTTACCTTGAAGTTAAGCTCATTACTGGTAAGCCGCATCAAATTAGAGCTCATTTATCCAGCATTTCACATCCAATTATTGGAGATGTTAAATACGGCGGAAGTAAATCCTTTGGCATGAAGTATCAGCTTCTGCACAGCTACAGACTTAAGTTCCCAGAAGAAATGCCAGAGGGGTTTGATGCTCTTTCAGGAAAAGAGTACAAAGCGAATTTACCAGAAGTCTTTAATAAATATTTTTCTAAATGATCTTAAATAATTAGGGGGACATATGCCTACTTGGAACTCAAGGGGCCTAAGGGGCCAGGCTTTAGAAGAACTGATAAACAGAACCAATGAACGCTACTTAGAGCTGGGCCTTGCCCTTATTCAAAAGATTCCAACCCCCATCACACCTATAAAGATAGACAAGAATACAAGACATATTACATTGGCATACTTTGACCAGAAAAGTACCGTAGACTACATAGGAGTAGTCCAGGGTATTCCTGTGTGCTTTGATGCCAAGGAATGTGCCTTCGATACCTTCGCCTTAGAAAACATCCATCCTCATCAGGTCTCTTTCATGGACAGCTTTGAAAAGCAGGATGGTGTGGCTTTTTTCCTTATTCATTTTTCCAAAAAAGAAATCTATTATTATCTTCCCTACAGAAAGCTTAAAGAGTTCTGGGACAGGGCAGAAAAGGGCGGTAGAAAGAGCTTTAGATTCGATGAGCTCTCAGATGAATATATACTAAGTGACAAGAATGAAAACGGCATTTTTATCCCTTATCTGGAGGCAATTCAGATAGATCTTGATAATAGATAATAATTTTTCATTGACACCGTCAGGAATATTAGGTAAACTCTGTATTATGATAACGA
Organism: Butyrivibrio proteoclasticus P6B7; assembly: GCF_000622085.1. Taxonomy (GTDB): domain Bacteria; phylum Bacillota; class Clostridia; order Lachnospirales; family Lachnospiraceae; genus Butyrivibrio; species Butyrivibrio proteoclasticus_A. Next base: position 218,614 of record NZ_JHWL01000002.1, on the reverse strand, counting down.
ATTAGCATGGTAGCACTGTGACGTGCTAAAGTGAGGTTTATATGAACAAAGTACTGTTACATACACCAGATGGAGTTCGAGACATTTACGGAGAGGAATGCAGTGATAGAAAGATCATCGCTTCCAAGATCCATAGCAAAATGAAAAGCTATGGCTATAGAGACATAGATACTCCAACCTTTGAATTCTTTGATGTATTTGCTGAAGAAATAAATACAAAGGATGCCAGAGAGCTGTATAAGTTCTTTGATAAAGAGGGTAATACGCTGGTCCTTAGGCCTGACTTTACGCCTTCTATTGCAAGATGTGCATCTAAGGTCATGCTTGAAAACGGCGATCCTGTAAGGGTTTGCTATGAAGGCAATACTTTCCTTAATACTTCTGAGCTTCAGGGTAAGCTTAAGGAGAATTATAACCTGGGCGTTGAGCTTATGAATGATTCTTCTGTCTATGCTGACGCTGAGATCATAGCTCTTTTGGTAGAAACTCTTTTATCAGCTGGTCTTAAGAACTTCCAGGTTAGCATTGGAGATGCCGATTATTACAAGGGCATCTGTGAAGAAGCTGGAATTGATTCAGAGACAGAGGAAGAGATCAGAGAACAGATCACTGGAAAGAACTATTTCGCAGCTGAGAATATTATGGCAAAGCGAGGAGTAGTTGATAAGTACAAGGATCTTATCATAGGCGTATCAGAGTTTGTAGGCTCAGATGAGGCCCTTGAGAAGGCTCTTAAGAAAGTAACCAATAAGAGGTCAATAGAGGCTATAAACAGGCTTAAAAAGCTATATGGAGTGCTTACATCCTACGGTGTTGAAAGCTATGTATCCTTTGATCTTGGTATTCTTAGTAAATTCAATTACTACACCGGCGTGATTTTCAGTGCTTACACCTATGGCGTTGGTGATGCCATTGCCAAGGGCGGAAGATACAACAATCTTCTTGGCAAGTACGGAAAGGATGCTCCAGCTATTGGCTTTGCCATTGTACTTGACGATCTTGTAAGTGCTCTTAAGAGACAGAATGAAGAGATCGATCATGAGAAGCCATTAACAGTAGTTGAGTATGATGAAGACAGCTTTGATGCCTGCCTTTTAGAGGCTAAGAAGCTACGAGAAACCGGTAAATATGTAGTTCTTAAAAAGAAAGCTTAAGCCCTGGAGGTTTATATGAGATATCTGACTTTTGCCCTTGGAAAGGGAAGGCTCGTGGATTCTACCATGGAGCTTCTAAATAGATGTGGGATACAATGTGCGGAAATCCTTGATAAAAAAACAAGAAAGCTGATCTTCACCAACGAAGAGCTTAAGCTTAAGTTCTTTTTGGCAAAGGGTCCTGACGTTCCAACCTATGTTGAATACGGCGCTGCCGATATTGGAATTGTTGGCGCTGATACAATACTTGAGGAAAAGAGAAGAGTATACGAGGTTCTTGATCTTGGCTTTGGAAAGTGCAGAATGTGCGTATGCGGACCTCACGAAGCTGCTAAGCTCTTAGAGCATAGAGAGATGATTCGTGTAGCCAGCAAATATCCTAATATTGCCAAGGATTATTTCTTTAATCAAAAACATCAGACAGTAGATATCATCAAGCTTAACGGTTCTGTTGAGCTTGGACCTATCGTCAACCTGTCCGATGTTATCGTAGATATTGTTGAGACAGGATCTACACTTCGAGAGAACGGACTTGAGGTCCTTGAAGAGATCTGTCCACTTTCTGCAAGAATGATCGTCAACCAGGTCAGCATGCAGATGGAGACTGAGAGAATCAGAAAGCTTATAAGTGATATGAAGGAGAATCTGCAATAATGCGTACTTTAGAGTTAAATGATAAGACAATGGATGAGCTTTTGGGAAACCTCCTTGGAAGAAACCCTGGAAGCTATACAGAATATGAAAATACAGTAAATGAGATTATAGATAACGTAAGGAAAAATGGAGATAAAGCTCTTTTTGATTACACCCTTAAATTTGATAAGTGTGAGATAAATGAAAGCTCAGTCAGGGTAACTGATAAAGAAATCGAGGATGCCTATAAAGAGCTGAATCCAGCCTTTGTAGAGGTTATGAAAAAGAGCGCTGAGAACATCCGTCTGTTCCACGAGAAGCAGAAGAGAAACACCTGGATAGAGACAAGGGAGGATGGCTCAATTCTTGGTCAGAGAATCCTTCCAATCGAGATCTCTGGTGTTTACGTTCCTGGAGGAAAGGCTGCATACCCATCAAGCGTTCTTATGAACGTTGTTCCAGCCAAGGTTGCAGGAGTAGAGAGAATCGTAATGTGCACACCTCCTGGTAAAGATGGAAAGGTCAACGCTGGAACTCTTGTTGCAGCTAATATCGCAGGTGTTACCGAGGTTTACAAGGTTGGCGGAGCTCAGGCTATCGCTGCTATGGCATTTGGAACTAAGTCAGTTCCTAAGGTAGATAAGATTACAGGCCCTGGTAATATCTTTGTGGCTCTTGCCAAGAAGGCCTGCTTTGGACATGTTTCAATTGATTCAATTGCTGGTCCTAGTGAGATCCTGGTTCTTGCAGATGAGACAGCAAACCCACGTTTTGTGGCTGCAGATCTTTTATCTCAGGCTGAGCACGATGAGATGGCAAGTGCCATTCTTATCACAACTGACAAGGCTCTTGCAGAACAGGTTTCAAAAGAGATTGATGAGTTTTTGAAGACTCTTTCAAGAAGTGAGATAATAAAGAAGTCACTGGATAACTATGGATATATCTTTGTGGCAGATTCTATGGAAAGAGCTATAGAAGGCGCAAATGCTGTGGCTTCTGAGCACTTAGAGATCATCACCAAGGATCCATATGAGACCATGACTAAGATTAAGAATGCTGGCGCTATTTTCCTTGGTTCCTATTCATCAGAGCCTCTTGGAGATTACTATGCAGGCCCTAACCACATTTTGCCAACCAATCGCACAGCAAGGTTCTTTTCACCTCTTAATGTTGATGACTTCCTTAAGAAGACAAGCATCATTTCATATTCAAGGGATGCTCTTATGAAGGTACATGAGGATATCGAGCTCTTTGCCAAGGAAGAGGGATTAACAGCCCACGCCAATTCAATTGCTGTAAGATTTAGTTAACAATTAAGTAATATTTAGTCCGATTTTATTGTATTAATTTGTTTTTAAATTGCAAGATAACTTTCTAAATTAAGTATAAATTGCAAGTTTGCAAGATTAAATTTAAGGCTTTTACAATATTTAGTTAGGACTTATGAGGGAGACACAAATTATGGGTAGCAGAGTTGCAACTGTTGAAAGAAATACTAAGGAAACTAAAATTACATGCACCTTAAATATTGACGGTTCTGGGCAGGGTAAAATCGAAACCGGAATTGGATTCTTTGACCACATGCTTGAGGGATTTGCCCGTCACGGTCTCTTTGACCTTGATTTAAGGGTTTCTGGAGACCTGAATGTTGACGGTCACCACACAGTTGAAGATACAGGTATCGTCCTTGGAAAAGCCATAGCTGAAGCCATTGGTGACAAGAAGGGTATCAAAAGATACGGAAGCATGATACTTCCAATGGATGAAACATTAGTTATGAGTGCTATTGACTTATGTGGTCGACCATATCTTGTAATGGATGGTGAGTTTAGTTCACCTATGGTGGGGGATTTTGATACTCAGCTTGTTAGAGAGTTCTTTTACGCTGTATCCTATTCAGCTGCCATGAATCTTCACCTTAGAGTTATCACAGGAATCAACGATCACCACAAGATTGAAGCTATGTTCAAGGCCTTTGCCAAGGCTCTGGATGAAGCTACAACAAATGATAGCAGAATTACTGACGTATTAAGCACAAAAGGAGTTTTATAATGGCTAACTTAGGCAAGAAGTTCATTGCATCCATATATCTTTATAATAAACAGGCAGTTAAGAATCTTGATGATAAAACAGTTGTGAACGCTGATCCTGTGGGGCTTGCATGCAAATACTCTGATTCAAACGTTGATGAGATCATAGTTTTTGACATGTCAGAGGGCGGAAGTGATGCTGATCACGAAGCTTCCTTAGATATTATCAAAGACATTTCCAAGGCTGTTGATGTTGACGTTACAGGCTGTGGCAACGTTAAGAGAATGGAAGACATCAAAAAGCTCTTGTATGCTGGCTGCAAAAAGGCCTGTGTTGACTTCTCCAAGCAGGGAAATGTTGATATCATTCAGGAGGTTTCTGAGAAGTTTGGAAAAGAAAAGATTGGCATTACCTGCACAGATTTAAAGGAGCTTACTGATAATCAAAAATTGGCAGAGGAATTCGCCAGCGAAGTTATCCTGATGGCAGGAAAGGATACATCTAAAGTCCGCCAGGCAGAAATCCCCCTTCCAGTGACAGTTCTTTTTGATGAAGGTGCTGTATCCGGCGATGCAGTCACAGCATTCGAAGAATACGAGTTCATGGCTGGAATCACAGGTAATATCGTCAATTGCAGTATTGATAAGGTTAATGAATATAAAGACATATGTATCTCAAAGAACATCCCTATATGCAGGCTGGAAGCTGCCATAAGCTGGGATGAACTTAAGAAAAACTCCGACGGTCTTATTCCTGTTATTGTTCAGGACTACAGAACAGATCAGGTTCTGATGTTGGCTTATATGAACGAAGAGGCTTATAATAAAACTCAGACAACAGGTAAGATGACATACTTTAGCAGGAGCAGAAGTTCCTTATGGCTAAAGGGCGAGACCAGCGGTCATTTCCAGTATGTAAAGGCTCTATATGCAGACTGTGACAAGGATACGATCCTTGCCAAGGTTAAACAGATAGGCGCTGCCTGCCATACCGGTTCCTATTCCTGCTTCTTTAATGAAATTGCTAAAAAGGATTACACAGAAAAGAACCCTCAGAAGGTTTTGGACAGTGTCTTTGACGTGATCAAGGACAGACAGGTTAATCCAAAGGTTGGCTCCTATACCAATTACCTTTTTGACAAGGGCATCGATAAGATCCTTAAAAAGGTCGGTGAAGAAGCCACTGAGATGGTTATCGCCGCCAAGAATCCTAATAGCAATGAAATAGTTTACGAAATGTCTGATTTCCTGTATCATATGATGGTCCTCATGGCTGAAAAGAATATCAGCTGGGAGGAAATAACCGACGAACTGTCACGAAGATAAGGAAAAGAAATGAATAATTGTTTAGCATTATCAGATGAGACACTCCTAAGTATTGAGAAACCGGAGAGATATATCGGAAATGAGGTCAACAGCGTAACTAAGGATAAGAACGCTATTGATATCCGCTTTGCCATGTGCTTTCCTGATGTTTACGAGATAGGAATGTCTCATTTGGGTATACAGATTTTATATGGAATGTTCAACTCCTATGAGGATGTATGGTGTGAGCGTGTGTATTCACCATGGCTTGATATGGACAAGCTCCTTAGAGAAAAGAACATTCCTCTTTTTGCGCTTGAATCACAGGATCCTGTAAAGGACTTTGATTTCCTTGGTTTTACTTTGCAGTATGAGATGTGCTATACCAACATACTTCAGATTCTGGATCTGTCTGGCATAGCTCTTTTATCCAAGGATAGAACCTGGGACGATCCTATCGTTATCGGTGGTGGTCCATGTACCTATAACCCAGAGCCAATCACTGACTTCTTTGATGTGTTCTACATTGGAGAGGGCGAGACTAAATACAGAGAGATCTTTGACCTTTATAAAGAGGCTAGGAATAGCGGCATGTCCAGAGAGGATTTCCTTCATGAAATGGCTAAGATTCCTGGAATGTATGTGCCTTCTCTTTATGAGGTTTCCTACAAGGAAGATGGCACAATCCTTGAGTACAAGCCTATTTATGAGGATGTTCCATCTACTATTCAGAAGGAGATGTGCACTGAGCTTGCGGATGCCTTTTATCCTACAAAGCCTGTAGTTCCTTATATCAAGGTTACTCAGGACAGAGTAGTTCTTGAGATCATGCGCGGATGTATCAGAGGCTGCAGATTCTGCCAGGCAGGACAGCTTTACAAGCCTCTTCGAGAAAAGGATGTTGAGCGACTTAAGAAGATTGCTATAGAGTCCCTTAACAACACTGGCTATGAGGAGATTTCCTTAAGTAGTCTTAGCTCCAGTGACTATAGTAAGCTCCCTGAGCTTATCGACTTCCTTATTGACAGCTGTAACAAGAAAAAGGTCAATATTTCTTTGCCATCTCTTAGAATTGACGCCTTTTCTCTTGATGTTATGAGCAAGGTTCAGGATGTTAAAAAGAGCTCCCTTACCTTTGCGCCAGAGGCTGGAACCCAGAGAATGCGTGATGTTATCAATAAGGGTCTTACTGAGGAGGATATTCTTAGAGGCTCCCACGAGGCCTTCCTTGGTGGCTGGAATAAGGTTAAGCTATATTTCATGTTAGGTCTCCCTACAGAAACTGATGAAGATATCGCTGGAATCGGCGATATTGCCAATAAGGTCTGCGTTGAATACTACGAGACCGTTCCTAAGGAAAAGAGAAATGGAAGAGCAGTTGAAGTTACTGCCAGCACATCCTTCTTTGTTCCAAAGCCATTTACCCCATTCCAGTGGGCTCCTATGGACACTAAGGAAGACTTCCTTGAAAAGGCTGCCAAGACTAAGGCAGGAATCATGTCTCAGCTTAACCAGAAGCACATTAAGTACAACTGGCACGAAGCTGATGCCAGCATGATGGAAGGCGTATTCGCAAGAGGCGACAGAAGATTAAATGAAGTAATACTTAAGGCCTATGAAAAGGGCTGTATTTATGATGCCTGGGGCGAATACTTTAAGTTTGATGTATGGATGGAGACCTTTAAGGAATGCGGAGTTGATCCATTCTTCTATACAACAAGAGAGCGCAGTGACGATGAGGTATTCCCATGGGATATTCTTAACTGCGGTGTTACAAAGGCATTTCTTTTACGTGAATGGAAAAATGCCCTTCAAAACAAGAAATCATCCAACTGCCGTTTGAACTGCCTTGGCTGCGGTGCTGCAAGTTATGGCGTTGGTGTCTGCATGGAGGGAAGAAATAATGCATAAGCTTAGAGTTAAATTTACCAAGACAGGCCCAATCAAGTTCATTGGTCATCTTGATGTTATGAGATATTTTCAGAAGGCCATAAGAAGAGCAGAAATCGATATCAAGTACTCAGAGGGCTTTAGTCCTCATCAGGTTATCTCTTTTGCCCAGCCCCTTAGTGTTGGTGCCACTTCCGAAGGCGAATACATGGATATGTCAGTTAATTCCATGGAAAGCTCTAAGGATATCAAGAACAGACTCAGCAGTGTCTGTAACGAAGGAATCGATATCCTTGCTGTGACCGAGCTTCCTGAGAATGAAGACAAGGCCATGACTCTTACCTATGCTGCCAAGTACAGGGTTAAGATAAGAGAGAGCCTTAAGCCAGATTTTGACTGGGTAAGCGAATTTGAGAAGTACCTTGAGAACAAAACACTTCCTGCAATGAAGAAGACTAAGAGCGGTGAAAAAGAAATCGATATGAAGCCGATGATCTTTGACTGCAGCTTTGATCACAAGGGAGAGTCTGTAGTTCTTTTACTTAGCATGAGTAGCATGGCTACTTTGAAGCCAGCTCTTTTATTCGAAGGCTTCTATAAGTCCAAGGGCCTTGAGTTTACTTCAAATGCTCTGGACCTTCACAGAATAGATATTTACAAGAAGGAAGAGGACGATAAGGGCGAATATATCATTCCTTTTATCTGCGATAAGAACCAGGAAAAGATCTATCTATAAATAATATGAATACTATTGTTATTTCGAACTACAGAAATCAGGATGTTGTCTGCGGTCTTATCGATAACAAGCTTGAGCACCTGTCTGTAGTAAGACAAACACAACTTCATAATATCTATGTGGGCAGAATCGATAACATAGTAAAGAACATTGAAGGAGCCTTCGTGCGATTTGGAGATGGGGAAATAGGATATCTTCCTCTTAAGGCAGTTATTGGATCCTGTGTCCTTAATAGAGAGGACCTTTCAAAGGGGCCTAAATGCGGCGATGAAGTCATCGTTCAGGTGGAGTCAGAAGCCATAAAGACCAAGAAATGCAGGCTCACAACATATCTGTGCATTAACAGTAAGTACTGTGTGATCACCCTTGGTAGAAAGGGAGTTGGATGTTCATCTAAGATATCCGAGCCCACAAGAAAGCTTCTTGTAGAAGGAGTTAAGGCTCATTACGAAGAACTTCTTGATGAGTTTAGCAAGGATATAGGAGACAGCTCTTTTGGCATCCTGATAAGAACCAGCGCCTATCAGTTTGCAGAGGACCAGACTTTGCTCATGCAGGATATTAAGGACTGCTTAGAAAAGCTGATATCTATATACAGAGAAGCTAAGGTCAGAACTGTTTATTCCTGCATTTACAATGAACTGTCTTCTGATGATAACGAGATCACTGTTGACACTTCCAATATGGAAATAGAGGAAAGTACTAACATAGAGCCCTATAAAGCCTATATTCAGAAGGCTGGCTCTTTTATCCATAATAGGAATAAGGAGCTGATCAAGGTCACAAACGACACCGGAATATATGGAATTAAGTCCAAAATTGATGAGCTTATGTTTAATAAGGTTTATCTTAAAAGCGGCGGATTCCTTATTATCGAGCAGCTTGAAAGCTTTAATGCTATCGATGTGAATTCAGGAAAGGCCATTCAGGGAAAGAGCAATATATCTTTGAAGCTTAATCTGGAAGCCGCTGACGAGATCATGAGACAGGTAAGGCTCCGTAACTTGACTGGAATGATCCTTATTGACTTCATCAATATGGATAAGGAGGACTACGAGGTTCTGATCCAGCATGTAAAAGAGCTATGCAGGTTCGATACGGTTCACACCAATTTTATTGACATTACAGGCCTTGGGATTATGGAGCTCACCAGGAACAAGAACGATAAATCGTTAAAAGAAATCCTTCAATAACTGGCCATGTATTTATAAACCCAGATACAGCCTTAATTAAGATTTTCGAAAAAATACAAATTATGTGTTGACAATACTTCGCCGTGATGCTAATATATCATGGTATGCCGCATAACTAGGCATAAGTGGGCCATGCCCCGCCAAAGTTAGCGAGTTTTTTGAAGAAGGAGGTAACTTATGTACGCAATTATTGTAACTGGCGGTAAGCAGTACAAAGTTTCCGAGGGCGATCAGATCAAGGTTGAGAAGCTTGATATCGAGCCTGGAAAAGACATAACATTTGATAATGTTATTGCAGTAAACGATGGAAAGGCACTTAAGGTTGCTGATGATGTTAAGTCAGCAAAGGTTAGCGCAACAGTTGTTGAGCAGGGCCGTGATAAGAAGGTTATCGTTTACAAGTACAAGAGAAAGACAGGCTATCACAAGAAGAACGGTCACAGACAGCCTTTCACTCTCGTTAAGATTGACAAGATCACACTGTAATTATTAACTAGCGGAATATTATGACTACTATCACGATCACTAAGACAAGCAATGATTCTTATAAGAGCATTGAATGTAAAGGTCATGCTGGATATGCCGATTATGGTAAAGATATAGTTTGCTCAGCAATCTCTGTTCTTACCATAAACACTATCAATTCTATTGAGTCCTTCACCAAGGATGAGATGGTTGTTAGCTCCGATGAATCGAAGGGTATAATCAGATTTGAGTTTAAGAGTGAGCCTTCAAAGGAAGCAGATCTATTATTAAGATCCTTTGAGCTTGGTGTAGACAATATATTTCAGCAATATGGTAAGAAATTTTTGAACATTAAATTTAGGAGGGAATAAGTCATGATGAATATGAACCTTCAATTTTTTGCTCATAAGAAGGGTGTAGGATCTACTAAGAACGGTAGAGATTCTGAATCCAAGAGACTTGGAGCAAAAAGAGCTGACGGACAGTTCGTAAAGGCTGGTAATATTTTATACAGACAGCGTGGAACACACATTCATCCTGGTGTTAATGTTGGAATCGGTAGCGATGATACATTATATGCACTTGTTGATGGTGTTCTTAGATTTGAGCGCAAGGGCAGAGATAAAAAGCAGGCTAGCGTTCATCCTGTAGAGAATAAGTAATTTTATGTCTAATCGGGCTTCAAACTATTTGTTTGAAGCCCTTTTTACTACTAATGTGAAAGGGTAAAAATATGCCTGTTTTTGTAGATAAAGCTAGAATTTTCATACAGAGTGGAAAGGGCGGCGACGGACATATCTCTTTTAGAAGAGAAAAGTATGTTCCTAACGGCGGTCCTGATGGTGGTGACGGCGGAAAAGGCGGAGATATCATCTTCAAGGTTGATGAGGGTATCAATACTTTAGCTGACTTCCACTATGGTGGTAAATATAAAGCAGAAAATGGACATGACGGTGATAAACGTCGTTGCCATGGTAAAAATGGTGAGGACCTTATCATTAAGGTTCCTGAGGGAACTGTAATTAAAGAAGCAAGCACCGGCAAGGTTATCGCAGATATGAGCCGCGATAACAAGGAAGCCGTTATATTAAAAGGTGGCAGAGGCGGAAATGGTAACATGCACTATGCAACATCTACCATGCAGGCTCCTAAGTATGCGCAGCCTGGCCAGCCATCAATAGAATTAGAGGTTCTTCTTGAGCTTAAAGTAATTGCTGATGTAGGCCTGGTTGGCTTCCCTAACGTAGGTAAATCAACCTTCCTTTCAAAGGTATCTAACGCTAAGCCTAAGATTGCCAACTATCATTTCACAACACTTTCACCAATGCTTGGTGTAGTGGATCTTAATGATGCAAGAGGCTTTGTTGTTGCGGATATCCCTGGACTTATAGAGGGTGCCAGCGAGGGCCTTGGTCTTGGCCATGAGTTCTTAAGACATATTGAGAGAACCAGAATGATGATCCACGTTGTGGACGCAGCATCAACAGAGGGCCGTGATCCTTTAGAGGATATTGAGGCTATCAACAAGGAGCTTGAGGGCTACAACGCTGATATTTCCAAGAAGCCTCAGGTAATTGCTGCCAACAAGATTGACATGCTTCCAGAGGGCGAGCAGGCTGAGATCATCCAGAAGATAAGAGATAAGTATGAACCTCTTGGAGTTAAGGTCTTTGCCACATCTACCCTTACTGGAAAAGGCATTCAGGAACTGTTATACTATGTAAGTAGAGTTCTTTCTGAAATGCCAGAAAAGCCTGTTGTGTTTGAACAGGAATTCTTCCCAGAGACAATGGCTAGAGAAGCCGACGAAGCATTTACTGTTACTTACGACAGCGATGCAGCTGAATATGTAGTAGAAGGTCCCAAGATTGAGAAGATGCTTGGTTATACCAACCTCGATTCTGAAAAGGGCTTTGCCTTCTTCCAGAAATTCCTTGTGGATAATGGAATTCTTGATGAGCTTGAGAAGCTCCATATTCAGGAAGGCGATACAGTAAGAATTTACGGATTTAGTTTCGAGTACTATAGAAACGCAGATACAATCCCAGTTGAAGAAGAGGATACAGATAATGAATTTGACCAGTAAGCAACGTTCATATTTAAAGAGTCTGGCCCAGGTCCTTGAGCCAGTATTTCAGATAGGTAAATCAAGCGTAACTCCTGAGGTTACTGAGGCTATCGCTGAGACCTTCAACACTCATGAACTCGTTAAGGTTACAGTTTTAAAGAACTGTGTTGACGACGTTAAAGAGGTTGCCCAGACTGTAGCTGACAGAACACGTTCTGAGCTTGTACAGGTTATTGGAAGAAAGTTTGTTCTTTACAAGCCTTTCAAGGATAACCCAAAGATTGAGTTACCTAAGTCCAAGAAAAAAGACATTTAAGATCTGTTATAAATATATACCAGAGGAGGCTTAATTATGGATTGCAGAAAGATTGGTATACTTGGTGGAACTTTTGACCCTATACATAACGCGCATCTTCTTTTAGGAGAGGCTGCCAGAGAACAGTTTGGATTGGATAGAGTTATCTTTATCCCTAATTATCTTGCGCATCTTAAGAACAGGACAGAAGTATCTTCTGGTGATACCAGATATCAGATGGTAAAGATGGCCATCAATGACAATCCATACTTTACCTGCTCAAGGCTTGAAATCGATAAGCCAGAGGGCACCTATACCATCGATACTCTGGAAGATCTTAAGCTTATGTATCCCGGGGATGAATTGTACCTTATACTTGGTGGAGATTCAGTAATCGGCATTGATACCTGGTATAGATATAAAGACATTTTAAAGTCCTGCATTATTCTTGCAGCAGTTAGAGAAGAGGAAGATATCGCAGCTCTTGATAAAAAGAGACGTGAGCTTAAAAAGCTTTATGATGCTGATATCAGGATCCTTACCTTTAACAGAATTGATATTTCATCAACAGATATCCGTGACCGAGTAAGAACTGGAAGAAGCGTCAGATATATGCTTCCTGATGAATGCATAGAATACATATGTATAAAGGGACTGTATAAATGAAGACTAAGACTATAGAAATAACCAAAAGGCTAAGTTCTACACTTGAAAAAGAGCTTAAGCCCGACAGATATGTCCATACTCTTGGCGTTGCTTATACAGCGGCGAGCCTAGCTATGGCTCATGGCGCAGATGTAGAAAAGGCTTTAATTGCCGGACTTTTACATGACTGTGCTAAATGCATGTCCCATGAGGAACAGATTAAAATCTGTGAAAAGAACAAAATAGATATAACAGAGGTTGAGAGAAAGAATCACTCACTTCTTCATGCAAAGGCTGGTGTATATATCGCAAGGACCAAGTATGATGTCTATGATACAGAAATCCTTGGGGCCATAAGATGGCATACAACAGGAAAAGAAGACATGTCTTTGCTTGAGAAGATCGTATATATAGCTGATTTTATTGAACCGAATCGTAAGCCTTTAGAAGGAATGGATCAGATTAGAAAAGAGGCATTTACAGATATCGATAAGTGTCTTGCGCACATACTTCATGATTCAGTTATCTATCTTAAGACAATAGGAAAAGAAATTGATGAAATGACTATGACCGCATACGATTACTATAAGGACTTTTATAAAGAATAACCATTAGAAAGAGGTATTTATGGCAACAATTGAAGTATCAAAGGAAATGGCCAAGATGGCTGTTGAAGCCCTTGAAGATAGAAAGGGTGAAGACGTAAGAGTAATTGATATTACAGAAGTATCTACTCTTGCAGATTATTTCATCATTGCAAGCGGAACCAATATTAACCAGTGTCAGGCCATGGCTGACAGCGTTCAGGAAAAGCTTGGCAGAGCAGGTCACATGACCAAGGACGTTGAAGGATATGACTTCGGCAACTGGATTCTACTTGATTTTGGTGACATCATTGTACATATCTTTGACAGTGAGAACAGACTTTTTTATGATCTTGAAAGAATCTGGAGAGATGGAAAGGTAATCGCAGCAGAAGAGCTGTAATATACAAACATATATAATCATCTATATGAAATGATTAAGTGCAAAATAAGCCCACAGCAATCAAATGATTGTTGTGGGCTTTATTATTAGTCAAACATTAAAACAGATAACAGTACATTAAAGCCAATTATTTATAAAATCTCATTACACCAAACACTTTACCTAAGATAGTACAGTCATCAACAATAATAGGATCCATAGAATCGTTCTCAGGCTGTAATCTTATGTGTCCATCTTCCTTGTAATAGGTCTTAACAGTAGCAGAATCATCAATAAGAGCAACTACCTGATCACCATTCTTAGCAGTGTTACACTGTTTAACAAAAATCTGATCCCCATTATGAATGCCGGCATTGATCATAGAGTCACCCTTAACATTAAGAATAAAGGCATTGGCACCCTTAGGACACATACTAGCTGGAATAGGAATATATGAATCTATATTCTCCTCAGCAAGAATTGGAGTACCGGCAGCCACCTGGCCAATGACAGGAATACTAACTATCTCTGTTCTAATCATATTAAAGCTGTCATCAATGATCTCGATAGCTCTTGGCTTAGTAGGATCCCTTCTGATGTAACCATTTCTCTCAAGAGTTGCAAGATGAGAATGAACAGTAGAAGTGGAGCTGAGATTAACAGCTTTACAGATATCACGAACAGCTGGTGGAAAGCCCCTTTCAAGAATCTGTTCTTTGATATAATCCAGAATTTCCTGTTGTTTCTTTGAAATATTACCTTTTTCCATGAAAACCTCCTGTCAACGTATACAGTTCACAGATTTATGGTATCATAACCGAGTCAAAAAATCAAATACTTGTTCGGAAAATTTGTTCGATTTTCTATTGACATTCGAAACTTTGTTCGCTAATATAATAACAGAACAATTGTTCCGAACACATGTTTATTGATTGAGTAATAGTGGTTTAGTTTCATATTGTATGTGAGGTGTATCATGAGTGATGCAATGTATGCAGCAGTAAGCCTTTATAAAGACCCAAGATTCTTTTCAGAAAGCGAGATACGTATTCGCAACAACAAGATCAGACGTAGGAGAATAGTAAGACGTCAATTTGCGCTTCTTATGTTAGTTCTAACAATAATTGTTTTTGCTCTTATCTTTATGGCTAATTCATTTATGTCAGATGCCCAGAGCGATAACTTTACTCCAGAGTATAAGTATTATAAGAGTGTAACAGTACATACTGGTGACACTATATGGGATATTGCATCTCAGAATTATTCCGCTGAGCATTATGACAGCATTGCTAAATACATTAATGAGATCAAAGAACTAAATAACATCTCTGATACTACCAAAGTATACGCAGGCGAATGCATTGTAATTCCATATTATGCGCCTTTCCAGTGATTATTGATGACTCTCCCTTTAATGTATATAATCATTAAAGGGAGAGTATTAAGATGAAGTTATCAAGAATGCTACAATATGACACAATTGTAATACAGTGCCATGATAACCCGGACGCAGATGCCATCTGTTCTGGGTATGTTTTATATAGATATTTTAAGAAATACAATAAAAAGGTTCGCTTTATCTATTCTGGAGACTTCCAGATAGCTAAGAGTAACCTTGTATATCTGATAGATAAGCTACAGATTCCAATTGAATATGTCTCAAGCCTTAAGAAGGCTCCGGATCTTTTAGTCCTTACAGACTGCCAATATGAGGAAGGTAATGTTACCAGATTCCATTCCGAGAATATAGCAGTAATCGACCATCATCAGGTTTCCACCAAATTGCCTAAGCTTAATGAAGTTCGCAGTAATCTTGGAAGCTGCTGCTCAGTTATATGGAATCTTTTAAAGATTGAACATGAAGAAGACGTAATAGACGATCATGCGGCAACAGCTCTTTATTATGGTCTTTATTCAGACACTCATAGCTTTTCAGAGATTTCTCATCCGCTGGACCGAGATATGATAGATTCTCTTCAATACGATAAAAGCCTTATCCTTAAGCTAAAGAACATGAATCTGACCCTTAAGGAAGCCAAGATTGCAGGAATTGCGCTACTTGGCATAGATTACCATAAGGACTATGGATATGCTATTTTAAGAACTGACCCTTGCGACCCTAACATATTAGGCCTTATCGGTGATTTTATTCTAGCCATCGATTCCATAGATGTATGTCTTGTTTACAGCGTTCTTCCTTTTGGTATTAAATTCTCCATAAGGAGCTGCACTAACGAAACAAGAGCCAATGAGCTTGCGGAATTTATCGCTGAGAAGATAGGTTCAGGCGGTGGTCATACGGAAAAAGCCGGCGGAATTCTTAAATACGAGCTTCTGGCCAAGGAATATAAGCATTTCTCACAAATAGATGATGAATCCAATAAACATTCAACAGCCAATATTATCAGCGAAAGAATGAGTAATTATTTTGAGAACTGTGATATTATTTACGCCGGAAAGACTAAGATGGATACTAAATCCATGAAGGAATATGTTACTGATTCCATTTCCCGCGGATATGTATATCCAAGTAAGCTGATTCCAGAGGGTAATATGGCAATTATCAGAACAATTTCTGGTGATACCAACTATCTGGTAAAAGATAATTCAGTCCTGGTTATAGACGGTAACGGAGAGGTAACTACAGCAACTAAGAGCAGATTCAACAGTAACTATTCCAAGATCAAATGCTCTTTTGATCCCCATATTGATTACATACCATCTCTTAAGAACGCTGACACTGGTAAAACCTATCCGCTGCTTCCAACTGCCAAGTCATGTATCTACACCAGTGCCCTTAGTATATATGCTAGGCCCCTTCATAAGACCACTAAGGTATTCTCAGCATGGGATAATGACAACTACATCCTTGGCAAAAAAGGAGATTATATAGCCGTTAGCAAGAATAATCCAAAGGATATTTTTATCATACCTAAAAAAGTCTTTAAAAAGACATATTACGAGCAATAAACATGACGATTCCTCTCATTTTCACTGGTTTTTTTGGCCAATTAGTGTTAAGATTGAGAGGAATTTTCTGTTGGGCGGGTATTTATTTTGGGCATTAAATCAAATTATAGAAAGCGGGATGGCAGACGTCTTTCCGCTTCAGAATATAGAGCAAAAAGAAAAAAAGAAATAATCATCCATATTTCACTTTTAATTCTGGCATTTATAGCTGTATTGTCTCTGATCATATTCGGAGTATACAAGCTTACTCATAGGCCAAATAAGGGTGTAAATGACAATTCAAATGAGTCTACTACCGAGATGACAGTAATAGATACCATCATTAAGGATGTTGAATTGCCTGTGGAGAATCCCTATCTGGCGCAGTCTCCTGAAGCCGCCGGATTTTTTAATGGCTATAATGTCAGTGTTTCCACTAATACTCCTTATATCTACAATGAGGATGTATTCAGTTCCTATGCTGTTTTAGTCAACATAGATGACGGTACTGTTGTGGCATCTAAGGATGGCAATCTCAAGATAAATCCAGCATCTATGACCAAGATTCTCACACTCCTTGTAGCGGTTGAGCATTTAGAAGGAGAGGATGCCTTAGATGATAAGGTGACCATGACCCAGGAAATTGGTGATTATGTCTTCAAAAATGACTGCAGTGCTGTTGGTTTTGAAGTGGGAGAGCAGGTTATAGTCAAGGATCTGTTATACGGAACAATACTTCCATCAGGCGCAGATGCTGCAATGTTATTGGCAGAATATACTGCTGGCAGCCAGGAAGAATTTGTTGCACTGATGAATGATAAACTTAAGGAGCTTGGTCTTTCAGATACTGCTCATTTTACAAACTGTGTTGGTATGTATGATACCGATCACTATTGCACTCTGTTAGATATGGCTATGATCCTAAAGGCTGCAGAAGAGAATGAACTATGCCATGAGGTCTTAAGTGTAAGGAAATACACCACATCAGCAACCATTGAGCATCCAGAGGGAATCAACATATCAAATCTCTTTTTGAGAAGGATAGAAGACTATGACACCAATGGAGAGGTTCTAGGGGCCAAAACAGGCTTTGTAAACCAATCAGGGTGTTGCAGTGCCAGTTATATGGTTTCAAGCCGGGGAGGCCATTATATTTGCGTTACATGCGATGCCATGTCTCCGTGGAGATGTATTAAGGATCATATAGCAATTTATCAAGAATATACAACGTAAGGATTTATCTTAGAAATGAAACTCATTAAGAACTTATCTGCATTAGAATTTGTGATCAATCTTATTGTACCTGTATTATTTGCTTTCTGCTTAGTTATTTTATTGCCGGTCCTTCTTATCGTCCCAAGCTTAATGGAAGATCTGGCAGAGACTACACGTCAAAGTTATCTGGCAACATATAGCATTGGCATGATGTTCTTGATTGTTCTTATTGGAACAGTAATAACCTTAGTCATTCCAATCATAATGAAAATCTGCATTTTCAAAAACAATATAGGATATTTAGTAGCATCAGGTTTTCATATGGTTCTATATATTACCTGCACTACATCTCTTAGCCTTGTCAATTATTCCAAGGTAGAGAATGGTTCTCTGAATTCGTTATATAACCTTATTATTTTCTTTTTGGTCATTATTATAGGAGCAAATATACCAACAAAAGTATTGCTTATCCAGAATATGATTAAAGAACACAGAGAAAAGGTCTTAAACGCAGAGAAGCTAAGAGAGTTTAACTGGTATAGAGAACAACAGGAAGAATTAGATGAACAGATAGCAGAGATCAGATCACATGTTAAATGTAAATACTGTGATAGCGTTGTTCCATACAACAATGGATTATGTAGCCATTGCGGAGCTAAGCTAGTAATATAATCAAACAAGAATCTACAATAAACGTTCATAATTTCTTAATTGAAGTTATGAACGTTTGTTCTATTTATATCAAATTTCTAAATTTTCAAATCCATGGTTATGAATCAGATTTTATGTCCGATATAGTATTTGAGAAAAAATATAGGAGAGAATACTATGGATTTTGGATTCTTAATGGCAGCCAACAGTATAACAAGCAAGTATCTGGATCAAAATACAGTTGGCAATAATCCTGTAAATGTTCTTAGTGATGAAGAAAAGAAGAAATTTGGCCAGCAATTTGAAGAAGCCTATGATTCACTGGTAGCAACCAAAATGCTAAGTGAAAACATGGCAAAAAGCTACCAAAATAAGCAGGACAATAATTTCTATGAGCATGCATCAAGACTTGGTTATTCAATTGATAACAGAGTCATAGATATGTTACATGTTCAGTTATCAGATAGTATGGCGAATAAAGTAAATGAAGCCATAAAAAACACCGAAATTTAAGCCTTTGCATCCGTTTTTATCAAATACTGGCGGAGCAGAGGCTTATATATCGAGATATTCTTTTTCGCAAAATTCTAGTTTTACGCAGTTTGATACCGTAAAATCAATCAATCTAGATAAAATCCTTCAAATTAGGCACATATTATATAAGTTCACCAATACATAAAAATACCAGGTAAGACTATTTGCTTACCTGGTATTTATTCTTAGTTATTCGACGTTATTAGTCATCCTCAAGAAGGTCTGCAAGATCTGAACAAGCTTCTGTTACAGGATCACGAAGATCAATTGCATCGTTAAGGTCATCGCAGTACTTCTGGCAAGAATCTACATTGTACTTAGGCTTATCCATAGGCATTGTATCAATAAGATTCTGAAGAGCTTCCTTGATATCAGCAAATTCCTCGTAGTCGCCACATGTCTCAATAGCATACTCATAGCTATCATAAGCTGTCTCGAAATATGACATATCACGAGTTCCCTCGTACCAGCCCTTATCATACTGAAGATCATAATATGAAAGGTGTGTTAAGTAATAATCAAAATATGTATCACCAAGAGCTACAGCTGCGATAATATCGTAAATCTCATCCTCGAGTTCATCCTGATACTCATCACATCTCTCACAATAACCCTGAATACAAGTGTGGCCAAGAGGCTCTCCCTCTACTTCTCCACATCTGTCGCAATACTTAGCCTCAGTACATGTAGCATCTACCCAATCATGTCCAAGAGGATCACCCTGCTCAAGTCCACAAATCTCACAAGTCTCTGGATGTGTACAGTCAGCTTCTGTGAAATGATGCTGTAAGCACTTACCAGTTACATTGTAGATCTTAACGAGCTGTCCATGCTCATATAAATATCCGGATTTAAGAAGATGCATGAATACACCCACACCAATTCCGATAAGAAGAAGCAATACAACTGGAACAATGATAAGTCCAAGGTGCTTTTTCTTTTTAGGTGGCTGCATAGGAGGCATTCCGCCGCCAAATCCACCGTTATTATACATATTATTGTTTCTGTTAAACTGCTGATTAGGATTGCCCATAGGTGGCATTCCATACCCCTGATTCTGCTGATTAAAAGCAGGTCCGTTATTAGGCATACCATTACCCTGCATATTGCCATTCATGTTGTTGAATGGGCCCTGCTGCTGAGGTCCTGGTCCCCCAAATCCGTTATTCATGTTATTCTGGTCGTTCATACACTTCTCTCTCCTTAATAATTACAACATTACAAGTATTTATACCACATTATTAAGTTTTTTTCTAGTTCTAAAATTCATTTAAAAATAAACACAAAAACAGATAGGAACATAGAAACTCTGTTCCTATCTGCTTTTTACGCATATTCATACTTCTTTATGAATTTGATTTATCTTTTAACAAAGAACTAACTATATCTTCCAAAGTATTCCCTTTATAGGAATTACCATTAATGTCAGCAAAGAAATTCATCTTGCCATTCTTATCGACACTGATTCCAAAATTAGAAATTTCGTCCTTTTCGTCAGTGTTTTCGCCTATCTGCTGACTCATCTTATCAATTGAAGTCATAGCATCATCAATCTGCTTAAGAAGTTTATCTTTTGCCTCCTTATCAGATGGATCATCTGATGCAAGGAGTTTCATTTCATTTTCAGATAAAATAATGCTATATTCCAGATCTCCGCCTATCTGCGATAGATCATCACCCTTTGAAGCCACAAATACATCGGCATTTTCATACTTTCTTTGGAGAAGGTCCACAACTTTTCCGTACATTTCTACTTCTGGAGACAACTCCAAGGATGCACTTTCTCCAAATTTGGAAGCTACTGTAGAAGCTTTTGTATTGTCAGCTTTTGAAGGAGCTTTGGGTTTTGCGCCCTGAACCTTGCCTTTAGGAATATCATTTGATACTCTGTATGGCTGGTTAAAAGTTCCGTTTACGTTACCTGCCATAAGCTTTTCCTCCTTGAAAACCACAAGCGGAATCCATTCCGCTAATAAGTAACAAATATTAAACAGATACCTTTATGCAAAAAAATCATTCTAAGATAGCCTCATTATATCAGAGGCTTTAGAAAATATTATTAAAATAAACTAAAATTTCCCACCTATAACAACAAAGTTACAGGTGGGAAATATATTTCTGAAATAAAAAATTATTTGTTTAATGCCTCAAAATCTTCAATGTACTGAATGATGAATTTAACTGTTCCTTCAATTCCCAGTATTGATGAATTTATTGAAAGATCATAGCTGTCACTTCTGCCCCACTTCTTGGAAGAATAGTAGTTGTAATAGCTCTGTCTCTGTTTATCCTTCTTGTTCATCATCTCTCTTGCTTTATCATCGGTCTTGATATCATCAAAACGCTCTTTAATCCTGGCGATCTTAAACTCTTCATTAGCATGGATAAAGATATTAAGAACATTAGGAAATTCTGATAAGGCATAATCTGCGCATCTACCAACAATTACGCATGGGCCCTCTTCTGCAATCTTCTTGATTGTATCGAACTGTGCAAGAAAAACCTTGTGGCTTATAGGCATATCTACAAAGCTTGAAGAATTATAGCCAAAGGAATATGTATCCATGACAAGATTATATAAGAATGAATTGGTAGGTCTTTCGTCGTGATTCTTGATCATCTCCTCACAAAAACCACTTTCCTTAGCAGCTCTGCTAAGAAGCTCTTTGTCATAGCATTTAATTCCAAAGTACTTAGCTACCTCTTCACCAATTTCTCTACCGCCTGAACCAAATTGACGTCCTATAGTAATAATAGTATTCATAGGCTCACCCCTTTTGCAAAAAATATTATGTTGATAGCTTTATTATACCCTATTTGAGAACATCCAACAAATGGGAAAAGTATTGTGGTAAAGGGGCATCCGTCTCGATATACTCGTTGGTTCTTGGATGAACAAATCCAAGAGTCTTGGCGTGGAGACACTGTCCCTGAAGTTTGAACTTACTGCTTCGTCCCTGAGCGTATACCTCATCCCCTAAAAGAGGATGCCCGATATGAGCCATATGGACGCGAATCTGATGAGTTCTGCCAGTTTTAAGCTTGCACTCTATATATGTAAATTTATCCTCAGGAAAGCGCTTTAAAACGCGATAATGGGTATATGCCTCTTTACCGCCGCTCTTAACTACGGCCATCTTCTTACGATCATTCTGACTACGGCCAATAGGAGCATCTACAAAACCTTCGTCCTCATCGATTATTCCGTAGCAGATTGCATGATATACCCTGTTAATAGAATGCTCTTTTAACTGATCAGCTATGCTGTTGTGAGCAAAGTCGTTCTTGCAGATAATAACAGAACCAGTGGTGTCCTTATCAATTCTATGAACAATTCCTGGTCTCATAACCCCGTTTATACCTGAAAGGTTGTCCTTGCAATGAAACATGATGGCATTTACAAGTGTATCCTTGTAATGGCCCGCAGCAGGATGAACCACCATGTCCTTAGGCTTATTAACGACAATCACGTCGTCGTCCTCGTATAGAATGTCCAATGGAATATCCTGAGGAACAATCTCCGGAACCTCCACAGGCGGAATCTCAACCTGAATCACATCGTTCTCAGATAGAGAAAAGCTTGCCTTTACAGGCTTTCCATTGCAAAGAACCTTCTTGTCATCAATAAGCTTTTTAATATAGGTCCTGGAAACAGACTCCACAAGCTCACTTATAAGCTTATCGATTCTGTATCCCTCATATTCATCTGTAACAACAAATTCAAAAGTATCGCTCTTTTGATCCATTATTTGAATTCCTTATACTTTTTCTGCTGTTTAAAGGTTAAGAAGTTAAAGTCGTTTTCCTTGTAATAAAATATGAAAAGGAAAACAAAAAGAAATGTTGAAACAGTAACGTAAATATCAGCCACGTTAAATACAGGGAAGTTGATGATTGAAAAGTAGATAAAATCAACAACATAATCATATCTGATTCTGTCTATCATGTTACCAAAAGCGCCACTTGCAATAAGAACAAGAAGCACATGCATTACATTGTATTTCTTGTCATCAGGAACTCTGTAAAGCACATAGCCAATGATAAAAAGAATCAAAACAGCCACAAGAACAAAGAATGTTTTCTGGTTCTGAAGCATTCCAAAGGCTGCTCCTGAATTCTCCAGATACTTAAACTCTAAAACGCCCTTGATAATATTGAACTCAGGCTTATTCTCAAGATACTTAACTGCAAGGAACTTGGTCAGCTGATCTATAAATACAAAAGCGATGATCATCAGTAAATCTGCGACTAAAAAGAATTTCTTTTTCTTAGACAACTTGTTATTCATTAAATAAATCCCCTCTTACTCATTATCTTCAACGTAAATAATCTCATTAAGTGCATCCAGCATTTCCTTATCGGTAACATCTGTGGATACAAATGCCTTACCAATGCCCTTAAGGAGCACAAACCTTACCTTGTCAGAATCAGCTTTTTTATCAGACTTGGTAAGCTTAACAATCTCTTCTGCGTCAACGTCTTCGATTGAAATTGGAAGGTTAAATGGAACAAACATATCTCTTATCTCATAGAACTCTTCCATGGTAAGCAGCTCTTTTTTCCAGGAAATGTAAGCAGCCGCAACGCAGCCAAGAGCTACACACTCACCGTGGGCAAGCTTAAAGTCCTTAGCCTTCTCAATGGCATGTCCAAGAGTATGACCAAAATTAAGAAGCATTCTGTCGCCCTTTTCTGTAGGGTCCTTCTCAACAACCTTCCTCTTGATATCGCAGCTATGCATAACCATCTCAAGAAGAATATCCATGTCCTTTTCGCAAATTTCATACATATTTTCAAGAAGCCATAAATAAAACTTCTGATCCTTGATAAGGCCATGCTTCATAACCTCTGCAAAGCCTGAAAAGAACTGTCTATCATCAAGCGTTTCAAGAACTGAAATATTCATATATACAAGTTTTGGCATATAGAAAGCGCCAACCATATTCTTATATCCATCAAAGTCAACGCCAGTCTTACCGCCAATACTGCTATCCGTCTGAGCTAAAAGAGTTGTAGGAATCTGCACAAAAGAAATTCCTCTTAAATATGTTGAAGCTGTAAAGCCCGCCATATCTCCAACAACACCGCCGCCCAGAGCAACGATCAGATCGTGTCTGTCAAAGTGGTTCTCAATAAGAAATGCATATATCTTGTGAATCTCATCCAGATTCTTATTCTCTTCCCCTGCAGGAATAGCATATACATATACATTTTCAGATACTGGTAAAAGAGCTTTCTTAACCTTGTCAGCATATAAAGGCTCTACATTGGTATCTGTAATAATCGCAATCTTTCTATTTTCAAAGGAAAGATCCTTGATTTCCTTAGAAAGACCATCAAAGCTCTTGTCAAAAACAATGTTGTAACAAGGCTTCTCCTGGTAGTTTACTGTCATAACCTCACTCATCGTCATGTCCATCCTATTGTTGTATTTTATTACGAAAGAAAAGCTGTTGACAATCAAAACGTCAACAGCCTTTAATATCAATCAATCTGCTGTGGTCCCTCAGCTATACCGCTTCCGAAGGCTCCATTTATCATGCTCTGGAAATCACCGGAAATATCAACACTTGAAGGTGTGATAATAAATATATATCTTGATATCTTCTGGAGATTACCAGAAATAGCAAAGCAAGAACCTGATGTAAAATCAATGATTCTCTGTGCTATGTCAACATCAAGACCTTCAAGATTAAGTACTACTGTGCGGTTAGCTAAAAGAGTCTCTGTAATCTCTCTTGCATCCTCTACTGAAGTAGGTTTGATAACACAAACCTCCATGCCAGCAGCGCTTAAGTTTCTCTTTCTGGAAGGAACAACCTTAGGTGCTACCTTCTTAACCTTTTCCTCAGATGCATCAATTGTAGGATCATCCTTGCCAATTGGTGCATTTGCATTTATGGATTCAATCTTAGAACTTCCGTAGTTATCATAATCCTCATCATAATAACCACTATCATCATCCCCATTAAGCTGAATTGCTTTCAAAAACTTGTCCATTACGCTCATTGTATTATTAACTCCTCAAAATAATTTCCCAATCAAAACTAAATATAATATTAGCTTAATATTACATGTTCTGTCAAATTTCTGAGCCATTAAGTAATAATTATTCTGACGTTTCAGAACCGGCGCTTTCGGAATTTTCAGTTTCTGTTTCTTCAGTATCAGCGCTTACGCCTTCTTCTGAATTCTCTTCTGAAGACTCTTCTGAAGTCTCTTCAGATGCCCCTTCAGATGCCTCATCCTTGGAGTCATCTTTATCAATGCTTAGATTACTGCTCTTCTTGGCATTTCCGTCCTCACCAATGGTTGAGGAATCAAGCACGATGTAATCATAAACAGAAAGACCATACATAGTATTAGATTTAACTATGGCGTACTCCTCATTCTGATAAAGGATCTTGATCTGTCTAAAGTCCGCATAGCCCTTATTGATATTGTAAACTCCAATAAGCGAATCCGTCTTGGATACCGTATACCTTTCTGTAGACTCAGGCTTAATAAGGCTATCGCCACTTCTAAGTACCTGAGTGTCCAGGTAATACTCAGTCTCTGTCTCATTATAAACGGTAACGGTTACAAGCTCAGTGGTTTCATTACCCTGTTCATCATATTTAACTCTAAGAACGGTAGACGAATTGTCATTATTCTTGATCACATAGTCCTTAGGAACAAGATAGAAATTCTTGTTAACTATGGCAGAATTAGGAATCTTAAGTCCGCTCTCATCCTCTGTGATCAGCTCCACATTAAGAAATCTGTCTCTGCAAAAGGTGATCATTGAATTAGTAAAGGTAAGCTGAACAAAAGTATCACCATCAGCATTAGTAAAGGCTGTAACCTTTCCCCAGGATTCATCCTGATTCTTGATGAATCTAACCTTTACATATTCTCTCTCCACCAGCTCGTTAACCTTGTCCTGATCATTCTCATGAATAACTATGGACCATTCCTCACTGGTACAAAGCTTATAAACAGGATCTCCCACCTTAACGAGATTATTGTTGATCAGCTGATTCTTGTTATAGTTTGGTTCATCAAAATCAGCCACAGTAAGCGTCTGTAAGGTTTTGTCCTCATATCCGTCAGTTGAATATACTACAATTCCGGTGTTACCAGCATATTTGTAATTAATTGCCGCCAGTGTAGAGCCTCCGGAATTAAGAGACTGAATATTAGAGAGAATACTGTTGTTGGAAAGCTTCTGAACAGTACCACTAAGTGACACCTTAAAGTCATACACAGTATGGAAATTATGTGGGTCAAAAGAGGCATCAAAGCTCACCATCTGAGTTCTAAGCTCAGACATATCATCATCAGAAAGAGCTACCTCCTCAGAGCCCTGGGACTTAAGGTAATCAAGAAGCTGTCCCGATTCATCTACAGTATAGACAAGATTTCCAACGGCAACTCTTCCGCCCTCTGAAGCGAAGTAATTCACATATCCGGCGGTGTCACTTTCTACAATCTCCTCTTTTCGAAGGGCCACAGCCTCATAGATATTGTTTGAAGAAAGAGATCCCTCTTTAACCTCGTATCCTACAATATGATCCTTACGAAGATATGTAATAACACTGATAACAACATAGATAGCAATAACAGCAAAAAACACCATGCCGATATTGATGTTATTCATATTCTTAGGATATTTAGTAACTTTCTGGTTTGTATCCAAAGACTAAAAACTCCCTCAAAGAATAAGCCGCGGCGTAGTTCCGCGGCTTATAGAACTATTCAATATTACAAAGAAATAACAACCTTAGATTTAACTGCTTCTGGAAGCTCAGATTCATCTCTTGATACACTAAGAACGAAGTCTACATTAAACTTCTCAGAAAGCTTCTCTAGCTTCTCAATGGTAGAAACCATGTCATCAATATTCTCTTCTAAACATGAGATATTAAGGAAACTATCAAAATACATCTGCTGGAGATCGTGGTCCTGCGAAATGATACCACTTACGAATCCGATAAACTCATCGGAATTTGAAATCATGAAATCTGAAACAACAATTAAACGGATCTTGTTATTAAGCTCATACATGTGCTTAGTGTTCTTATCAAGAAAGGCAACACTACCTAAAACGTTCTTAACCTCAGTGTTTACCTTGTCCAATAAGCATTTGGTCTTACCCTTTCCCTTTTTCCCAACAATTAACTGAACCATCGGCATACCCTCCTGCAAGCAAGAATTTAAATTGATGTATTAATTATATGTTATTAGGGCGGAAAAGACAACCTTAATTCACTATTTCTCCGAGTAATTGTGACATATCATTATAAAGAGTTGCAGAGTCTGTATCCCGCATGATTACTGAGATGTAAGGATTGCCACTTGTGTCTCTTGCAAGGAGAACAAGACAATGACCTGCAGCCTGAGTTGTTCCAGTTTTACCTCCAATAACTGTAACGCCAGATGGAGCTGCCTGTGCTCCGGCAAGGTATCCATTGGTGTTGCTGACACTGACCTCTTTGGAAGTACCACTTGCGTCAAGATATGAAGTAGTATATTCATTCATATTGATGATCTCACTAAAGGTATCGTACTCCATAGCAGCATTAAAGATCAGATACATATCATAAGCAGTAACATAGTGATCCTCTGCTGTTAAGCCATGGGGATTAACAAAATGAGAATTGGTTGCTCCAATTTCAGAGGCCTCTTTGTTCATAAGCTCGATAAATTCAGCGTAGGAACCGCCAATGTTAGATGCGATAAGATTGGCCACATCATTGGCAGAATATATAAGCAGAATATGAAGGGCCTGATCCAAGGTGAGTCTGTCTCCCTCTTTAAGACCGATCTTCTGTGCTCCGCTTTCGTTTACATAAACATCAGAACCTGCAACAAGCACCTGATCCAGACTTCCATACTTAAGGGCAACAAGAGCTGTCATAACCTTTGTAAGAGAAGCTGGCTGAACCTGCTCATTGACGTTCTGAGCATAAAGAGTCTCTTTCTTATTAAGGTCAAAAAGACCAGCGCTGACCTTATCACCAAGGGCAACGTCATCAGAAAGTATATCTGTATTCACAACACAAATATCTGAGGCAAATGTAGGATAATAAAGATTATTCCTGGAATCTGTCTCAGATGTCTGATTGGTATAATGGGCAGAATAGTCAAAAAGACTGCACCCAGTTAGATTTAATGTGATTGTTATAGTCAGTAGAAAAGCTATAATAAGCTTATTTGTACATCTCACGCCACTCAAGATCTCCCCTGTCAAGTGATTTGATAAGAAGTTCAGCTGAAGCAAGGTTAGTTGCAACAGGGATATTATGCATATCACAAAGAGTCATAATATTATTGATATCTGGCTCGTGGGATTTAACTGTAAGTGGATCTCTAAGGAAGATAACAAGGTCAGTCTCGTTGTGCTCAATAGCAGCTCCAAGCTGCTGAACACCACCAAGATGTCCTGCAAGATACTTGTGTACAGTAAGATTGGTAACCTCTTCAATAAGTCTTCCAGTTGTACCTGTTGCATAAAGATCGTTTTTACTAAGGATACCTCTATATGCTATACAAAAATTCTGCATAAGTTTCTTTTTTGCGTCATGTGCTATAAGTGCTATATTCATAAAACTTATACCCTCCAATACTTATTGTTTATGACTTTGAAGTCTTACATTTAATACAAACCCGACTCCCATGTATATACTTAGAAGCGAGGTAAGTCCATAACTAACAAAGGGAAGTGGAAGTCCCGTATTAGGCATTACTCCAGTGGCAACTCCGATATTAAGAAGTCCCTGAAATCCAATCCAGGCTCCAACACCGGCTGCGATAATCTCTCCTGCTCTGTTACCGGCTCTCATGGCGATCATAAAGCACTTCATTGCAATAACCATAATAAGAACAATAACAAGGCAAGCGCCTACAAAACCAAACTCTTCACCAATAACGGCAAAGATAAAGTCTGTCTGAGATTCAGAAATAAATCCACTATTAAGAACTGAACTGATCTCATTGGTATTATAACCCTTACCATACAACTGTCCAGAACCAATAGCCATCATAGAATTAAGGGTCTGATAGGCATCTGAATTGGCATAGTCTTCAGGATGTAACCATGCAAGGATACGTCTTCTTTGATAATCATGAAGAAAACTACTCTCACCCTGAACGGCACTATAAATTACAAAGAAAACAGTAGGAACTGCGACAGATAGAACTGCAACAACAATCTTCCAACTAATGCCACTGACAAACATGATCGTAGAAAAAATAAGTAAAAGCATGATACATGTGGACAAGTCAGGCTGCTTGTATACCAGTCCTAACGGAATTGCTAAAAGACCCACACAGATGACTACAAAACCAAAGTTTTTAATCTTATCTTTATACTTCATAATAAACTGCGCATAAAATAAAATCAATAAAATTTTGGCCGCTTCAGAAGGCTGAAAAGTAACACCAAAAAGGTTGATCCATCGCTGCGCACCGTTGGTACTACTGCCTAAAGGCGATAAAACCAGTGCAAGAATTACCACATTAAGTATATAAAAAACAAAATAAAGTTTGATTATAAACAGATAATCCAGGATAGAAATGAACACCATAAGAACGATACCCATAACCAAACCTGCAATCTGTTTATTCCTAAACGAAGGCTCAGCTGAATTAATAGCCATTATTCCAATTATAGTCAGTGCTATGACCATGACTACCAGTGAAAAGTCGTAG
This sequence comes from Butyrivibrio proteoclasticus P6B7, assembly GCF_000622085.1. Classification (GTDB taxonomy): domain Bacteria; phylum Bacillota; class Clostridia; order Lachnospirales; family Lachnospiraceae; genus Butyrivibrio; species Butyrivibrio proteoclasticus_A. The sequence continues at coordinate 189,193 of NZ_JHWL01000002.1, read as the reverse complement.
TCGATGATCCTATATTTCTTAATCATCAAATGTCTCCTTGATCAGTCTGCGTTAGTAGCACCATCCTGGAGAGTCTGAGCTGTTCCAGAAAGAATATCATCCTCATCCCTAAGATCAAAGTAATATGCAAGTACTTCTTTAGTAATCTGCGCTGCATAACTTGAAGTATAACCATTAGCTATACGTGTTGCTATGGCAATCTCAGGATGTTCATAAGGAGCATAGCATACAAACAACGCATGGTTTGGTCTGCTGGCTGATTCCTGAGCTGTTCCTGTCTTACCAGCAACTGAAACTCCAAGGTCTGCATAATATGATTTATCCTGCACCACCTGTCTCATACCAAGATGGATCGCATTCCAATAAGAAGTAGGCATTTCTACAGTGTTCCTAACTTCTGCGCTGTAATCTTCAAGAAGATTACCGTTTGAATCTGTGGTCTTATCTACAAGAGTCAGGTTATAGCAGGTTCCGCTATTGGCGACAGTAGTTACATATCTTGCAAGACCAACAGTGGTATAAAGGTTAGTACCCTGACCGATGGCAGAACGAACTGAGTCCATATCAGAAACCTGAGGCTCTGACTCAGCGATCTCAATGCCAGACTTCTCAGTAAGTCCGTAAAGACCTGCATAATTAGCAAGCTTCTGAAGACCTGTATCAGAAGAATAGGAATCTCCCACAAGTCCTAATCTAAAACCGACTTCATAAAAGAATACGTTACAGGAATTTCTGATTCCGCCGGTAACATTTAATCCTCCATGTCCGCCAGGATAGATCCAACACTTAGGATGAACGTCAAGCTTATCAAAAATACCACCGCAATAGATAACAGAATCAGTGGTAATAACTCCCTCCATAAGGCCAGCAGTAGCTGATACCATCTTGAAGGTAGAACCAGGAGCAGTCTTCTGCTGAGTTGCGTAGTTATAAAGCGGATTGGACTTATCACTACGAAGCTTAGCGTAGTAATCTGCATCAACTCCATTAGCCATCATATTGTTGTCATATCCAGGATATGAAACAAGGGCAAGTACATCACCGGTATTAACATCAGTAATGACCATAGAACCTGAACATGGATCAAGGGCAAGCTGCGCAGGTGTAATATCCAGATTGGATATTCTGTTGATCATGAAGGTGTATGAACTTTCTCCACCTCTTTGCCAAAGAGAAAGCTCTTCGTCCTCGATACTTACAACATCCTGTTCAAGAAGAATATTGCATACCTGATTGCCGCTGATATATCCATCAAGCAAAAGATATTTATAATACCTGGTCTGAAAATCCACATCAGAACCAAGCTTATCAATGATATAGTTAACTATCTGATTAAAGATTTCCTCAGAATCAGCGTACTGGTTATCAATGCTAAGCTTAGATACATCTACCCAGTTCTCAGAGATTGTAAATCTGATATACTCTGCCAGTGAAATAGTCTCATCTGTAGTCCAGGCAATATATTTCTCATTCTGCTTATCTACTAGACTACTGTCGATGATTCCATCAGAATAAAGCATGGCAGCGATATGTGACATATACCACTGATACTCCTTGGAAAGCTTATCATAAGGAGTAGCCTTGCTTGTAAGCTCGCTCCTTATCTCTGATAACACCTCTGTATTCTTGTTTATAAAAGCTGAATATACAGCCTTCTCATTCTCTCCTGCTTTATCAGAAGTAAAATGATCCAAATCTACCACATGATTATCAAAAATTGCAAAATAAACATCATAAATAGGAATAACAATGCTGCTGGAACTTGATGCAGAAGTATAGGTATAAGTCTTAACATTCTGAATCTTGGATGTAAGAATACCTGCAAGTGACTGCTCAATGATATTGTAGCAAGCCTCAGTAAGGTCCTTATCGATAGTAAGATAAACATCATTACCAGCAACAGAATCTACATAGCTGGAGGTCTCAATTACCTGACCTGTATTATCTACATAAACAGTCTCAGATCCCTTTGTACCCTGAAGCACACTCTCCATGGCCTGCTCAATTCCGGATTTACCAACAGTATCATTGATACCGTAATTAGGATTGGTTTTAACAAGCTCAGCAAGCTCATCCTCAGAAACCTTACCGGTATAGCCAAGAACCTGTGAGAAGTAAACAGAATCTACGTACTTTCTTGCAGTGCTTTCTTCAATGGAAACACCCTCAAGAATATCAGCATTCTCCATAACATCAGCAACAGTCTGGTCGCTAACATCAGAAGCAACTGTGGTATCAATATATTTCTGGTATGAGTTTGAACTCATATTATATCTGACATTTAAGATCTTAAGAGCTCTGTCATTGGTATAGCCAAGTCTTGGAGTGAAGGTCTTACTGTCATCTTCTACCTCATTACTTCCAATGCCAAAAGTAGTGCAAAGATCGTCAACAACCTCCTGGGCAGTCTTGGTCTTCTCTTCATACTTAAGGTCATTTATGGAAGAATGTCCATAAACATCAGCAAGAAAACGTAGTAGCGCATTGCCTTCAACTGTGAATACGAAATTATCACCCTCGTCAAGAATAATCTTAAAATCCTGATCAACACTATCACCGTTTGACTCAATGATATCGATCAGAGTGTTAAGAGTATTATTGATATTACTGTTCTTACTTCTACCGGATTTATAAACGTCCTCGATAGTAACAGAATTAGCAAGCTCGTTATATGCAAGAAGATTGCCGTTTCTGTCGTATATATTTCCTCTTGTAGCAGCAATTGTCTTCTCCTTCTTGATCCTTAACTTAAAAGAGTCAAGATAATACTCACCACTTACAATCTGCAGAGAAAACAGCCTGTAGATAAGAACACAGGCTAAAAGAAATACAACTGCACAAACAGTTACAAATCTGGATGTTATGAACTTAATAAAATTCTCTTTAAATTCATTAAACAAATTTCTTAGCGCTCCTTTGCTCCTTCTCATCTATTGACGTATTAATGCGAAGGATTATTGGATAAAGAAAAATAGCTACAATAGCTGTATAGACCATTTCCGGAATAACAATCGTAACCATGAAATAGCCAATGTCGTACTTATTCCTAAACAGGAACATAAGCACATAACAAATAAAGCCAAAAATGAAATCGGATATTGTTATAAACACAATTGGAATAGCCAGATTCTGGGAAAAGAAAATTGCATGAAGCTTACCCATAATAAAACCAATATACATATAGATAAGTGCAAAAAAGCCCAGATAATTGCCAAAAAAGATGTCGATCAAAAGGCCGCTAAAAAAGCCCACCAAAAGCCCTGGCTTATCTCCCTTCATGAATCCGGTAGAAGCCACGATAACCATCATGATATTAGGTGCAACATCGCCAAAATCAAGGGCTCTAAAAATCGTGGTCTGAAGAATAAAGCCCACGATAACAAGTATGAAATTAAAGATTATACGTCTAAAATTCATAGAAAAACCTTAATTATCTATATCCTTTTTAAGCTCAAGAATAACAAGAACCTCATTCATATGCTCAAAATCAACAGCAGGTGTAAGAGTCCCTGACTTGGTAAGGTTATTGGAATCATCGTCAATTGTAGAGATGTAGCCAATAAGGATACCTGGAAGATATTTATCAGAAATATTAGAAGTAACTATCTTATCACCGATACTCACCTTGTCTGCATCATCAACCAGCTTGGAAAATCTGATAAATCCTGTTCTGTAAAGCTCAAGGTCACCAGATACGATCAGGTTATCTGAAGATGAAAGGACCATGCCAGAAACTGCCGCATTATCCGCAATGATAGACTGAACCTTAGCCCAGTCAGGACCAACATCAATAACTCTTCCCACAAGACCAGCGCCGGCAATAACATTCATATCAATCTCGATACCATCATCAGAACCCTTATCAATAACAAAGGAATAGTACCAGTTACCGGCATCCTTAGCTATGATCCTTGCCCCAGTCTTCTCATACTGCTCATACTGGGCATCAAGCTCATAGAGATTACGAAGCTCAGTAAGCTCATATTTCTCCTGCTCTAAGTTGGTATTCTGAATAGTCAGTTCATCGATCTGAGCCTTCAGCTGTTCATTCTCATCAAGAAGCTGAGTAATGGATGAAAGCTTATCAGTTGTATCCTTAATAGATGATCCAACATAGGTAATGCCCTTTTGGAAAGGCACAACAAAAATACCTGTAAATGAATTAAGGGGACCATTAAACAGGTTAGTATTAAATGTGACTATAATTAAACCAGCGCATACCACTGTTAAAATAAAGAGGAGATATTTACTGGGAAGCGTAAATTGTTCTCCTCTTCTCTTTATAATAGGACTCATTATTTATCCTCTTCGTTTAAGTAAGTAAGAGCCTTATAGTTGTCGTCCATAATGATCTTGGCAAGACCAAGTGCAACTGATCCAACAGGATCCTCTGCGATATTAACATTAAGACCAATACCATTACTGAGTCTCTGAGCGAGGTGACATACCTGTGAAGCGCCACCTGTAAGATAAAGACCATGCTTAAAGATATCAGCTGCAAGTTCTGGTGGAGTCTTCTCAAGTGTAGCCTTAATATTATCAAGAATAGCATCGAAGTTCTCAACAAGAGCCTGATTGATAAGCTCTGTAGGAATCTGTCTCTCAACAGGAAGACCTGTAACAATATCTCTACCGTAAACAACAGCGTCCTTGCCTTCCTTCTCAAGCTCCTTAAGTGAGATCTTAACCTGCTCTGAAGTCTTCTCACCGATAAGAAGACCAAACTCCTTACGAATAACGTTTCTGATAGACTCATCAAACTTCTTACCGCCAACCTTGATGAGCTTACTTACAACGATACCTCTCAGGGAAAGAATTGAGATCTCAGTTGTATCATAGCCGACGTTAACAACAAGAACACCCTGTGAATTCATAACGTCAACATTCATTCCAAGACCATCTGCCAAAGGCTTCTTAACCTTCATGATTTTCTTAGCCTTGATCCCTGAATCGTTGATAAGATCGTGGAACGCTCTACTCTCAACATCTGTTACATCATAAGGAACAGCAATATAAACCTCGCAAGGCTTAGTCTGACCCTTCATCTGATCTGTGATAAAAAGCTTGATTAGAGTCTCCATGTGCTCGATATCAGCAATAACACCGCTGTTAAGAGGGTATGAAATCTGAATCTTATCAGGAGCCTTCTCATACATCTCATATGCTGAATTGCCATAAGCAAATACATTAGTCTTGTTCTCGATAGCGATCATATTCTTCTCAACTGTAAGAGAATCGCCATCCTTGTTGTAAATCTTAATGTTACTTGTTCCAAGATCAATTCCGAAAACGTTACTCAAAATATCCTCCTTATTGCCACAGTAGTCCTCTGTCCTTGAGGCTACAATATGACTGATCACCTATAATAATATGGTCTCTTAAAATCACGTCAAGCATCTGGCCTGACCTTGTAATTCTATTCGTGATAGAAATATCAGCAGAGCTGGGACTTGGATCCCCACCCGGATGATTATGAACTATTATCAGATTGCTGGCTCCGCACTTAAGGGCATGTATGAATATATCCCTGGGTGAAACACTGGCACTGTTGATAGTTCCAATGGATAAAAGAACTTCACTTATAAGCTTAAGCTTATTATTGAGGCACAGAAGAATAAACTTCTCCTTTTCCTCATGTCGAAGCCTTTCCATAAAGTAATCTGCAACTGATGCAGAATTATTACATTCCAGAGTTAAAAGAGCTTTCGTAGCACTCATACGCTTTGCTATCTCTGAAATACACTTAAGTCTGACCGCCTTAACCTCACCAATTCCGCTTATACTCTTAAGCTCATCCACTGACAGGGAATAAAGACTATTAAGTCCTCTTTCCTTACCCTTTTCAAGATTAAGAACCCTGCGGGCAATATCCGTAGGAGAACTATCTCCACTGCCTGTGCGGATTATAATCGCCAAAAGCTCCACGTCAGTAAGGCTCTCCGGCCCATACTTTAAAAACCTTTCATAGGGAAGCTCATCCTTAACGGAATCCTCCCTTAAAATCATGTTACTATATGATCCCATCTACATCCTTTCAGCGTTTCTCCAGACGACCAAAAAGATGCACATCACAATATATAATATCACAAAATGCCCTGTTATGTACACATATAGGCTTATTTTAAACTATCTTCTGTCACAATACCTGCATCAACAAGCTTCTGAAGGCTCTTGAGAATTCCGTATTTAGCATGAGGCGCTGTAAGTCCGCCCTGGAAGAATACAGAATAAGGAGGCTTAATAGGGCCATCTGCAGAAAGCTCAATTGAAGAGCCTGATACAAAAGCTCCAGCAGCCATAATAACCTGAGCGTCATATCCTGGCATATCCCAAGGCTCAGGAGCCACAAAGGAATCTACTGGCGCAGCAGCCTGAATCCCCTCACAGAATGCAATAACGCCCTCTGGCTTACCAAAAGTCACAGCCTGAATAATATCATGTCTTGATTCAGTAGCATTTGGCACAACTTCAAATCCAAGCTTCTCATAGATATTGGCAGCAAAGATTGCACCCTTTAAAGCAGATGCTGTAACTGTAGGTGCCAGGAAAAATCCCTGATAGAACTGAGGAAGGATTCCAAGAGAAGCGCCAACCTCTTTTCCAAGTCCTGGAGAAGTAAGTCTGAAGGCTGCATTTTCGACACATTCTCTTTTGCCAGCAATATATCCGCCAATAGGGGCAAGTCCGCCACCTGGATTCTTAATAAGTGAGCCAACAACCATATCAGCCCCAAGATCTGTAGGCTCAATGGTCTCAACAAATTCGCCGTAGCAGTTATCAACCATGCAAAGAACGTCACTTCTAATAGACTTGATAAAGCTTATAAGCTCACCAATTCTTCCAACAGAAAGAGTTGGTCTTGTCTGATATCCCTTAGATCTTTGAATAGTGCAAAGTCTGATCTGTGGATTCTCTTCCAAAGTCTTTTTGATATTGTCAAAATCAAAGCTTCCATCAGGTAAAAGATCTACCTGAGTATAGTCAATTCCGTATTCCTTAAGGGAACCCTTGGACTCTCTGATTCCAATAACCTCTTCAAGAGTATCGTAAGGCTTACCAACTGGGGAAAAGAGCATATCTCCAGGTCGAAGATTACTCATAAGAGCCAGCGCAAGAGCGTGAGTTCCGCAGGTGATCTGTGGTCTTACAAGGGCATCCTCAGTATGGAAAACAGAGGCATAAACCGCCTCAAGCTTCTCTCTTCCAATGTCGTTATAGCCATAGCCGGTGGTTCCAAGAAGACATGCCTCTGAAACCTTGTTATCCTGCATAGCCTTAATAACCTTAAGCTGGTTGTACTCAGCCACCTCATCAATTTTCTTAAATCTCTCTTCAAGATCCTCAAGTATCTTTTCTCCGAAGTTGTAAACCGCCTCAGATATTCCTAATTGCTTATAAATTTCCTTCTTCATAAATCCTTATCATCTCTTTCAAAATCAATTCATCATCGTAGCCAAACTTACTCTTATCAAGCCAGATTACTTCCTTTTCACGCCTGAACCAGGTAAGCTGCCTCTTGGCAAAGTGCCTTGTGTTCTGCTTGATCAGATATATAGCCCTGTCAAGATCAGTAATTCCATCAAGATAATCAAACATTTCTCTGTAGCCTATTGCCTTTGCGGCAGTAGAACTAAGAGGAACATCAAGCTTTACAAGACTTTTTACCTCATCAAGAAGACCTTCATCGATCATCTGATCTACTCTTTGGTCTATGCGAGAGTATAGCTTTTTTCTATCATCTGTCAAGACAAAGTATCTAAAATCGTAGGGTGATGTTCTCTCATGCTGCTCTTTGTTGTGCAAAGAAATAGGCTTTCCGGTCTTATGATAATATTCCAAAGCCCTGATTACACGCTTTGAATTATTCTCATGGATTATTTCTGCAGATTCAGGGTCAACGGCTTTAAGTTCCTCATGAAGTACATGAACGCCCTCTTCTTTAGCTCTTTTCTCAAGAAGAGCGCGATATCCGTCGTCCTCATCCTCAGTTTCAGTAAAGTCAATATCATAAAGGATTGCCTGGATATAAAAGCCAGTTCCACCAACGATAATCGGAACCTTTCCTCTTGATGCGATATCTTCAATAGCTTCCTTAGCCAGCTTCTGGAAAGAGAACACATCAAACTCATCCTTGGGATCCAAAATATCTATAAGATGGTGCGGAACCCCATCCATTTCCTCTTCCCTTATCTTGGCTGTTCCAATATCCATCAACTTATAAACCTGCATAGAATCAGCGGAGATTATCTCTCCGCCAATTCTTTTTGCAAGTTCAATTGAAAGCTTTGTCTTACCTACCGCAGTAGGTCCGGTTAATATCACAAGCTTTTGTTTGTACATATTATTCAACCACTCTCTTAAACTTCTTATCAATTTCGTACTTGGTCATAGAAATAATAGTTGGTCTTCCATGAGGGCAGTTATAAGGATTCTCCAGGGTCAGGAGCTCATCCAAAAGAGCTTCCATCTCCTGCCTTGTCATCTTGGTATTTCCCTTAACAGAAGCCTTACAAGCCATGCTGGCAATCTTATAATTGATAACATCAGGAGTTCTGCTCATATTAGTCTCATGGGACAGCTCATCCAATATCTCGATAAAAAGATCCTTCTCAGAGCCACAGCCATACAGGTCAATTGGAATCCCTCTCATAGCATATTCATGGCCACCAAAATTCTCAATATTAAAGCCAAGCTTTTCAAAAAACTGCCTGAAATTCAGGAATATATCCTCCTCAGCAGCAGAAAGAGCTACGATAACAGGCGGATTTACCATCTGAGATAAAAGTTCGCCACTTTTGTATCTCTTCATCATGCGCTCATAATTAACCTTCTCATGAGCAGCGTGCTGATCCACCAGAAACATCTTATCCTTAAAAGCAATTACCCAGTAAGTACCAAACAACTGACCTAGTATATCATATTCCTTAACATTGTCCTTAGTTAGAACCTTCTCATCGAATAAATCAAGCTGAGTTACCTTTTCTACCACTATGGCATCTTCCTGCTTGATAATTGGTGAGGGACGCTCTTTCTTTTCAGCAATTGAGCCGTCAGAATCACCAAATATCCTGGTCCATACAGCAGATTTATTGGAATCCTTAATCCTGATCGGTTCTTCCTTGACGCCTGTAGCATATACAGGTTCTGCTTCAGCCACCTTGTTTTCTTCAAACCTTATGGTCTCAAAGGGCTGAGGTGCAATCTGTTTAAATTCAGGCTCTTCCTTCTTTTCTGGCTCCTTAGAAGCTTCCTCATCCGGTTCAAAGGTCTGGGTAAAAGAGCTATCTCCATTATCTTCAGCTGGCTCAACATTTGTATGAATCTGATTCTTTGCATCCTTCTTCTTAGGCTTGTCATCACCAAGAAGGGCATCTGGAATCATCTCTTTATGCATCAAAGTCTTCTCAACTGCATTTCTTATGGTCTCATAGAGAAGCACCTGGTTATTAAATCTGACTTCAAGCTTAGCTGGATGCACATTAACATCCACAAAGGCTGGATCCATCCTTATATGGAGAATCGCAAAGGGGAACTTGTGCATCATAAGGTACTGCTTATAACCCTCTTCAAGAGCCTTACTTATGACCTTATCCTTTACATATCTTCCATTAACAAAGAAAACTTCGAAGTTCCTGTTAGATCTGTTAATTGATGGCTCGCCAAGATATCCTTCAATAGTAATGCCATTCTCAACAACACCGATAGGCACAACGCTCACAGACACATCGCGGCCATAGATCCTATAAATAATCTCCTTAAGGTCACCATTACCAGAGGTGGAGAACTTGTCCTCCTTGTTGTTGATGTAATGGAAGGAAATGGTTGGATTATCTAAAGCCATATGCTCCATAACATCGCCAATATAGCTGGCTTCCGTCTGAGGTGTCTTAAGGAATTTCTTCCTTGCTGGTGTATTGTAAAAGAGATTACGAATAATAAGGCTGGTGCCATCAGGAGCACCAATTTCTTCAAATCCGGCTTCTTCTCCGCCATTAATAGAATACCTTATTCCTGTAAGCTCATCCTTGGTCTTAGTGATCATATCAACCTGAGCCACAGAGGCAATACTTGATAAAGCCTCGCCTCTAAAACCAAGAGAATGAATACTGAAAAGATCCTCAATATTCTTAAGCTTACTTGTGGCATGCCTATTAAAAGCCTTTCTGATCTGGCTTTTCTCAATTCCGCTTCCGTTGTCAGTGACACGTATCATATCGATACCGCCGCCTCTTATCTCTACGGTAATAGCATCAGCCCCGGAATCAATGGCATTTTCCACAAGTTCTTTAACTACACTGGCAGGTCTTTCTACAACTTCTCCTGCAGCAATCTGATCAATGGTATTCTTGTCCAGCTCATTTATTATAGCCATTAGCTTTTCCACCTGTTCTTAAGATCACTTTGCAATTTGTATAAAGTATTGAGGGCATCCATTGGAGTAAGTGTTGTAATATCGATTTCTCCAAGCCTTCTAAGTACTTCCTCGTCAGTTACAGTATCAAATAAGGACATCTGGTCAATATCAACATCGTCGTAGTGTTTAACTCTGACCTTCTTATCCAGTTTATTCTCTTTTACCAGGGCCTGAACCTTATCGGTAATGTCGTTATCTGAAAGCTCAGAAACAATCTCTTTTGCCCTGTCTATTACCATATCCGGAACGCCGGCAAGCTTGGCAACCTGAATACCATAGCTCTTGTCAGCCCCGCCTTTAATGATCTTACGTAAAAAAACTATGTCATCCCCATTTTCTTTAACGGCAATACAGTAGTTGTTAACATTGTCCATCTTGCCTTCAAGCTCAGTAAGCTCGTGATAATGGGTTGCAAATAAAGTCTTGGCTCCAAGGATCTTCCTGTTACTGATGTGCTCAATAACTGCCCAGGCAATAGCAAGTCCATCGTAGGTGGAGGTTCCGCGGCCGATTTCATCAAGGATAAGCAGTGAATTAGGTGTGGCATTTCTAAGGATATTGGCCACCTCATTCATCTCCACCATAAAGGTAGACTGGCCACTTCCAAGGTCATCGGAAGCACCAACTCTTGTAAATATCCTGTCAACAACGCAGATGTCAGCCTTCTTAGCTGGAACAAAGCTTCCTATCTGGGCCATGAGAGAAATTAGAGCTGTCTGTCTCATGTAGGTTGATTTACCAGCCATGTTAGGTCCTGTGATTATGGAGATACAGTGCTTTTTGTTATCAAGATATGTGTCGTTGGAGATGAACATATCTGATGTATCAAGCATCTTCTCAACTACAGGATGTCTTCCCTCTTTGATATTGATAACGCCCTTGTCATTCATGGTTGGCTTTACATAATGGTTCTTCTCAGCCACGTGGGCAAGGGATGCATATACATCTAAAAGAGCAAGTGCCTTAGCAGTTACCTGAATTCTGTTAATCTCAAGAGCAATTGAATCCCTGATCTTACAGAACATATCATACTCAAGATTGTTAAGCTTATCCTGAGCATTAAGGATGGTGTCCTCAAGCTCTTTAAGCTTTGGTGTTGTATATCTTTCGCAGTTAGCAAGGGTCTGCTTTCTTATAAAGTACTCAGGAACCTTATCCTTAAAGGAGTTGGTTACCTCAAAGGAATAGCCAAATACGTTACTATATTTGATCCTAAGGGTCTTGATCTGAGTCTTTTCTTTTTCCTCTTCCTCGAGCTGGGCAAGCCAGTTCTTACCATTTGATCCAGCCTCTCTAAAGTGATCAATATCCGCATCAAAGCCATCCTTAATAATGCCGCTTTCTCTGATGGTAAGAGGCGGTTCCTCAACAATGGCACTATCTATAAGCTCATAGATATCACGAAGAGGATCCAGATTATTAGCAAGGTCATTAAGGGCCTTATCATCCTGAACATCCAAAAGAGATGTTATTATAGCTGGAATCATCTTGATAGAATTCCTAAAGGCCAGAAGATCTCTTGGGTTAGCCGTCTTAAATACGATCTTGGACATAAGTCTTTCAAGATCATACACAGGGTTAAGGTATTCTCTTATCTCTTCTCTTGTAACAACGTTCTTAACTAAAGTCTCAACAGCGCCCTGTCTAAGCAGTATCTCATCAAGATCAACTAAAGGCTGCTCAATAAAGTTCCTAAGGGTTCTGGCTCCCATGGCAGTCTTGGTCTTATCAAGAACCCACAAAAGAGTTCCTCTCTTTTGCTTATCTCTCATGGTCTCAACCAGCTCAAGATTGCGCCTTGTGGAGCTATCGAGAAGCATGAATTTACTTGTAAGATATGGATAGATATGAGTGATATTGGAAATATCAGACTTCTGCATATCCACAAGATATTGAAGCAGCGCTCCGGCAGCCACTATACCATTTGGAAAATCGTCTATACCAAGACCAATAAGAGATGATACCTTAAAGTGCTTAAGAAGTAGCTTTTTACAGGAATCCTCATCAAAATATCTTGAATCCAGCGGATTAACAAAGATCTGCATCCTGTTCCTGATCTCATCAATGTCAGCACCACTAAAGGTAAAGGCATCATTGCAGATAATCTCTGAAGGATTGTACTTACCAATCTCATCCATAAGAGATCTTAAATTATCAACTTCTGTAAGATAGTAATCACCTGTTGTAACATCGGCAACTGATAATCCCACAATATCTGAAGAATACAGAATACACATCAAATAATTGTTCTTGGTCTCCTCAAGAGACTGCATATTGAGATTGGTTCCCGGTGTGACAATTCTTGTGACTTCTCTTTTTACTATTCCCTTAGCCTGCTTAGGGTCCTCGGTCTGCTCACAGATAGCAACCTTAAAGCCCCTTGAAACAAGCTTGGTAAGATAAGAATCTACAGCATGAAAAGGAACGCCACACATAGGCGCTCTCTCCTCAAGGCCGCAAGCCTTACCTGTAAGTGTTAGTTCCAGCTCCTTAGATGCAACCTGAGCATCATCAAAGAACAGCTCATAAAAATCTCCCAGTCTGTAGAACAGGATACAATCCTTATTCTCCTTCTTGGTCTGAAGGTAATGCTGCATCATAGGAGACACTTTATCTATATCAATAGTATCGTAAACTGAGACTCCCTCCACGACTTAACTCTCTCCCCTTATCCTAAAGATTTAAACCATCTGTCCCATATAATAGAAACCGTGGCATTCCAAAAGCTTAACCTTAACAAAGCTTCCGATCATTTCCTCATCCCCAGGGAAATGAACCAGGGTATTATTGGACATTCTTCCGGTAACAAGGCCTCTATCGTGCTCGTTAACTCCCTCTACAAGAACGAACTCCTCATTACCTGTATACTTCTCAGCCTGCTCTCTGGCTGTATCCTGTACAACCTTTAAGAGTCTGTCAAAGTTCTCCTTAACCTCTGCCTCTGGAACCTGATTCTCAAAAGAAGCTGCTGGTGTGCCGGTTCTCTTTGAATATATAAATGTAAAGGCATTATCAAAAGCAGCCTTCTTAACTACATCGATGGTATCATCTACGTCTTCTCTTGTTTCTCCAGGGAAACCAACGATGATATCAGTTGTAATAGCAACATCAGGAAGCTCTCTTCTGATCTTATCTACAAGGGCAAGATAGCTGTCCTTAGTATACTTTCTATTCATACGTCTTAAAATCTCTGTACTTCCAGACTGAAGTGGAAGGTGGATATGACGGGCAATCTTGGGATTTCTCTTAATAACTTCAATAAGCTCGTCAGAAAGATCCTTAGGATGAGGAGTCATGAATCTTACTCTCTCAATACCTTCAACCTTACAAACTTCTTCCATCAGCTGTGGGAATGAGATTCTGTTTGGATCATCATCCTTAAAATCAAGACCGTAGGAATTAACGTTCTGACCAAGGAGCATTACTTCCTTAACTCCGTCCTTAGCAAGCTTCTCACACTCTTTGATAATATCCTTAGGTGACCTTGATCTTTCTCTTCCGCGAACATAAGGAACGATACAGTAGGTACAGAAGTTGTTGCAGCCAAACATAATGTTAACGCCTGACTTAAATGGATACTTACGAAGAACAGGAAGATCCTCAACGATCTTATCTGTATCCTTCCAGATATCAATGATCATGCGGTCTGACTCAAGGCATGTGCACAAAAGTTCAGCAAACTTATAGATGTTATGGGTTCCAAATAAAAGATCCACGAATCTATAGCTCTTTTGAATCTTCTCAACAGCGCTCTGCTCCTGAATAAGGCATCCGCAAAGAGCTATCTTCATGTGAGGATTCTTTTTCTTATAATTGCTGCACTGACCAAGACGTCCATAAACTCTCTGGTCCGCATTATCTCTGACTGTACAGGTGTTATAGATAACAAACTCCGCATCCTCAGATTCTGTCTCCTCGTATCCAACAAGCTTAAGGATAGCAAGGAGCTTCTCAGAATCTCTGGCATTCATCTGACATCCAAAGGTTACAACACAGGCTCTTGGCTTACGTCCAAGCTCTTTTTCCAAAGAAGAAACGTATTCCTTGGCCTTATCAATAAAATCAAGCTGACGAAGGCTCTCTGCATCAGCTACTTCTGTTCTGTTACTGTTTAAAATATTGATTTCTTTACTCATTCATAAAACTCTTTCTAATACTGATACTAATACTAAAACTTAAATCAAAAATCCTTGCCGTATGCATCAACGATTCCAAGGAGGATATCAACAACCTTCCTCATCTCCTGGATTGAAGCATACTCATACTTACCATGATAGTTATATCCGCCTGTGCAAAGGTTAGGACATGGAAGACCCTTGTAGGAAAGGGCTGCTCCGTCTGTGCCGCCTCTGATCGGGGAATCGATAGGAGTGATTCCAAGGCTCTCCATAACCTTCTTGGCATTATCAACAAGGTGCATGTGAGGACGGATCTTCTCAATCATGTTGTAATACTGGTCTCTTACAGAAACCTCTACTGTTCCCTGACCATATTTCTTATTAAGGAACTCTGCGGCTGCAAAGAACAGTTCTTTTTTCTTGGCAAAAAGAGCTTCATCATGGTCTCTTATGATGTATGAAGCTGTAGCACTCTCTGTTCCGCCATTTACCTCTGTAAGGTGGAAGAAGCCTTCTCTTTTCTCTGTGTACATAGGATTCTCAAATACTGGTAAAAGAGAATGGAACTCATAGCAAAGAAGCGCTGCATTGATCATCTTGTTTTTGGCATCACCTGGGTGAACGCTTCGTCCGTTAATTTTGATAACTCCTTCTGCGGCATTGAAGTTCTCATACTCAAGTTCACCAAGCTTACCGCCGTCTACAGTAAAGGCGTACTTGGCGCCAAATCTGTCTATATCAAAATATGCTGTTCCTTCGCCGATCTCTTCATCTGGTGTAAAGGCAATCTTGATCTCGCCGTGCTTATGCTCTGGATTTGATAAAAGAGTCTCGGCCATAGTCATGATCTCAGAGACACCAGCCTTGTCATCAGCTCCAAGAAGAGTTGTGCCATCAGTAACAATAAGGTCTTCTCCAATATGGTTTAAAAGCTCAGGGAAGTCCTTAGGTGAAAGAACTACCTTTTCAACCTCGTTAAGAACAATATCCTTGCCGTCGTAATTATCTACGATACGTGGCTTAACGTCCTTGCCACTAACCTCATCTGATGTGTCCATATGAGCAACAAAACCAATAGCTGGTCTGTCCTTGCCATCATCAATATTAGATGGGATAGTTGCATATACATAGCAGTGCTCCTCATCATAATAAACATCTGAGCAGCCAATAGCCTTAAGCTCCTCAAAAAGGATCTTGGCAAGATCATGCTGCTTCATAGTTGAAGGAGAAGTACCTGTTGTATCATCGGACTGGGTGTCAATCTTAACGTATCTTAAAAATTTCTCAATTACATCAACTGTCATTTCTTAGTTCCTCGTGTCTTCTTTTTAGGTTTATAATTGGGGTCTTTCTCCCCAAGATAGATCCTTACAGATCTCTCTTCCATTGTCACATAAAGGTTCTTCTGCTCATCCTCTTTAAAGCCTGAATCCGCCTTTTCCATACCTGTATCTGATAAAAGGTTAAATTCATAGCCCTCAGGAAGCTTAGGAAGTGCTATCTCCTGCTTGGTCCAGTGCATGTTGTAGCAAACATAAATAAATGGCGCATCCTTAACCTTGGAATCATAGTTACCGCAGTAAAGCATTCCAAGAAGGTGGCTGTGTCCAGAAAGATCTGGTCTCCAGGCCTCTCTTCCATGACAGGAAAGATCAGGATAGCCACAGGATAAGTAATCCATCAGCTTGTATGGGTGCTTCTTGTGAAAGAGTTTGTACTTAAATCTAAGCTCTGTTAAGAATCTAAAGTACTCAAATATATCCTGGTTCTTATCAAGTGCCTTCCAGTCCACATAGCTTATCTCATTGTCCTGGCAATAAGGGTTATTGTTACCCTGCTGGGAATTACAGAATTCATCACCCCCAAAAAGCATAGGTGTACCCTGGGATAAGAAAAGCATTGTCAGGATATTCTTGATCTGCTTCTTACGAAGCTCCAAGATGCTCTGCTTACGGGTGCGTCCCTCTATACCACAGTTCCAGCTAAGGTTATTATCACTTCCGTCCTTGTTATTCTCGCCGTTTTCCTCGTTGTGCTTATGCTCATAGGAAACAAGGTCAGCAAGTCTGAAGCCTTCATAATCCGCAACGTAATTAACTATGCCATGGTCTGTGCCATTAGCGATCATGCAACGAAGGAAGTCATTAACTGTATTGTCGTCGCTTTTAAGAAATCTTCTGGCAGTGTAAAGGAAGGAGTTATTGTACTCACCAAGAAGTCTAACAGGAGGCTTCTGTCCCTTATAGATATCACCATAATCAAACCATTCATAAAAGATCTTAACGTCAGTAAATAAAGGCTCCTTGGCAATAAGCCTTATAGGAATCCTTGCTCCCTTAAGATGGAAGCCATCTACGTGGTAAGTGCATCTCCAAAAACGGAGAACATCTATGATAAGGCTCTCACTTTCATTTTCGCTAAAATAGAACTGCAATATGACTTCGAGGCCATTATCGTGCATAGTCTTAACGAAGGATTTAAACTCAGTGACTGGGTCAGAGGCATTCTCACAATAAGCTGTTCTTGGAGCAAAGTAATAGCCCCTCTTATAGCCCCAGAAATTAAGCTTACTAGGCATAGTGTTGGTGTCAGTGATACTGCCATTTCTTGAATAAAGAATATTGGTCTTTCCTTCAAGCTTTGCGCTATTATCATCTGTATCCATCTCATTCATCTCGATGACAGGCATAAGCTCTATACTTGTAACACCGATGGATTTAAGATATGGAATTTTTTCAATTATTCCGTTAAAGGTTCCTCTCTTCGAAGAAGGGAGATTGCTTGAAGAAGCCTTAGTAAAGCCTCTTACATGCATCAGGTAAATAAAGCTCTCCTCATATGGGATCATCGGAGACTTCTCTTTACCCCAGTCAAAGCCCTTATCTACTGTTCCGGATAAGGATTTATTCTCAAGTCTTGCTCTGATATCAGAAGCAGCCACATATTTGCCAAAGGACTCAAGGCCTAAAATATGCTTGGCATAAGGATCGCAAAAATAGGAATCATCCTCGTAGTAGTTATAAGAAGTATAGGAATCAATATCCTCAATTCCTGAGATTCTTGCAGAATAAATGGAACCTCTTTTGTTAGCCTTAGGAAGTTCTATAGTAAGTATTTCTTTATTGCGGTCCTTAGAATCAGGATAAAGCTTGATACCACAGCTCTTGTTGTCTTCGAAAACGGCACGAACCACAAGACTCTTGTCGTAGTCAATGTAGCAACCCAGTGGATAAGGCTTTTCCCTCTCTATCACATATCTGTTAGCCATGTATTACTTCCCCTTAGTAAATTTAGCTTTTATTCTAGCCTTCATAGATTTTCATACGCCGTAATATTTTAACACATAATTCACTAAAGTGCACTTATTGTGTGCTATAATCAAGCTATAAAGATATCTAAAGTAGTCAGGAGGACTTTTCATGGAATTTTCCAAGAATGCAATTGATATGAATACCAAGATCGAGAACGGTGAGCAGACAACTGTCGACATCGACTTAGGAGATGGCAAGATCGTAACCTGCGCCATTATGGTAGTTTTAACAGTTAAGGACAAGGACTATATAGTTCTTTTACCACTTGATGAAAACGGCCAGAATGACGACGGCAACGTTTGGATCTACGAATTCATAATGAAAGATAAAAACTCAGACCCAGAACTTGGCAACATCACTGATGATGATGAGTATATGGCAGTTTCAGAAGCCTTTGATCAGTATCTTGATGATGTTGAGTTTGATGAGTTTGTTGAGCTCCCTCAGGAGGGACTTGATGGCGAGGTAGAGGGAGAATAATTCTCATTTTCCCATAAATGTCTAATGGGTCTTAAGAACCTTGAGGGCAACATAGGATTACCGCTATTACCGGTTAAGTAAGATAGGAAGAGCTTTCGCTTTGCTCTGGTCATTCCGACATAGAGTATGCGGCGCTCTTCTTCTAATTCTGGAGGCTCTACAGCACTTCTTGAGGGTATTATTCCCTCATTAAGATTAGGAATCCAGACATTATCAAATTCAAGGCCCTTCGAGCCATGCATAGTCAAAAGCTTAAGGCAATTTCCATTCCGCCTTCTCGTGGCAGATCTATCACTTTTTTCCCTTTCTGCAATGAATTTAAGGAATCCTTCCATGTCGCTATATTCCCTTGCAATCTCACTAACCTTATCAAGAATATCCTTATCCTTTGAAAAGAGCTTATCTATACCCATTTCCCTTCTGATATACCTGATAGACAGAGCCGGTCTCATGTGGGCGATCATATTGAGCTGATGAAAGAACTTCTTAACATCATCCTGTTTCCTATAATTTCCCCTGTAATACTCAAGAACATCACCTTCTGTGACCTTATCTTTTCTGGCACTTTCCCTGGATATAAACCTCATAGGCTTATTTATGATCTTAAGATATATCTCCCTTTCATTGTGACCCGTAGCAAACTTAAGGTAGTTAATAATTGTGATCACTGAATCATAGGAAAAGATATCCCTAGATGCCTCATCAAGGCTTGTGGGAATATCCATCATTCTAAAGACAGCCGCCATATTCATGGCTTCCTGGTTGGTTCTGAAGATCACCGCATAGGTTCCAATATTCTCAATATCCTCTTTAAATACTCTGACCATATCTTGTATCTGATCATTATTGGTCTTATAACGTCTTGCTGACACAAGGCCGGAAGGACTTTTATCGTCTGCATGAAGGCTCTTTTTAAACCTGTTCTTATTATCTCCAATCACGCATAGTGCGGCCTTTAATATATCCTTTCCGCACCTGTAATTGACATCAAGCTCCACTCTCTTAGGGTTAAACGAGCTATATCTTTCATAAAAGGACAGCATGATCTCAGGGTTAGAGCCTCTAAAGCCGTATATAGACTGATCATCATCTCCCACCACGAACAGATTCATATTCCCCTGACACAGAAGATCAATTATGGCGCTTTGAACTGGATTAATATCCTGATATTCATCAATCAAAAAGAACTTGAATCTCTCCTGCCATTTCCTTAAAACAATTGGGTTTTCCTTAAGAAGCTTAAGGCACCTAAGGAGCATATCGTCAAAATCGATCTTGCCGTATTCAATAAGAGCCTTGTTGTAGCTATCAAAGATACGTTTAAAGTATTCCTTATAGGGTATGTTACTAACCTGCTCAAAATCAGGTTCGAGGGTATTTTTGATCTTTCCAATCCTTTGAATTATCTCTTTTACCGCTTCATCAGTGATGTCGTATTCAAAAGAGCTTAGATTTTCCCTAAACTTAATATCCTCAAGAATATCTCTTAAGAGCTTAATCTTAAATGTTTCGTTTACAATTTCAGGACTTTTTTCTGACTGGGATTTACTTTGACGAATGATCTGATAAAAAACAGAATGAAATGTTCCGAAATTAACTTCTGGATAAGAACTATCCGTGATTTTTAAAAATCTTTGCTGCATCTCGATGGCAGCAGCCTTTGTGAAGGTAATGACTAAAATGCTTGAGGGCTCAATATTACAGGATGTAATAAGATTTATGAGCCTTTGCACTATAACAAAGGTTTTACCGCTCCCCGGCCCTGCAAGAACCATTGCAGGACCGGAAACATGGCTGATAGCCTTTGCCTGAGCGGCATTTACCAAAAGGTCATTACCAGTTGGTACATTATTTCTCAAGTAATTCAATTCCTTTTTTAATTCTATTTATTGTCTCTTCCTTACCGATAACCTCCATGAGCTCTGTAGCTCCGCATGGAGTCATCTCCTTGCCGGAAACAGCAATTCTTACTGGCCAAAGAACATATCCGTTCTTGTACTCCTTCTCTTTGATGTAGTTAGAAAGAAGTGCAAAGAGCGCATCGTTTGTATAATCATCATGAGCCTCAAGAAGTGGAAGTACTTCCTTAAGAACTGCAAGAGAAGTCTCCTCGTTAGTCTTCATCTTCTTGTGTGAGTAAATAGCTGTGTCATAAGAAGGAAGCTCGTTGAAGAAATCAACCATTCCCTCGATATCTGGGAAGATCTCAATTCTTGTCTTAACCATAGCTGCAATCTTACGCATCTTAGTCTCATCTGACTTAAGAGCCTCATTGGTTATTGCCTTATCAAGATAAGGCTTAGCCATCTCAAAGAACTTATCATCGTCCATAGCCTTTAAGTACTCGCCGTTCATCCACTTAAGCTTAGTGTAGTCGAATACAGCTGGGGACTTGTTGATACGTGTATAATCAAACTTCTTGATAAGATCCTCAAGGCTCATGATCTCCTGGTTATCATCTGGAGACCATCCAAGGAGAGCAACAAAGTTAACTACTGCCTCAGCAAGGAATCCCTGTTCGATAAGATCCTCAAATGAAGAATGACCAGATCTCTTAGAGAGCTTGTGGTGCTCCTCATCTGTGATAAGTGGGCAGTGAATGTACTTAGGTACCTCCCAGCCAAATGCATCGTAAAGACGATTGTACTTAGGTGATGAAGAAATATACTCATTACCTCTTACAACGTGTGTGATTCCCATAAGGTGGTCATCAACAACGTTAGCAAAGTTATAGGTTGGATATCCGTCAGACTTAATAAGGATCATGTCATCCAACTCTTTGTTCTCAACGGTTACATCTCCGTAAAGCTCATCATGGAAGGTTGTTGTTCCCTCTGTTGGATTGTTCTGTCTGATAACATAAGGCTTACCAGCTGCAAGATTAGCCTCGATCTCCTCTTTAGAAAGAGAAAGACAGTGCTTATCATAAACGCTGATCTCCTTAGTGCCGCCATTGCCATCATCGATCTTCTGAACGAGGGTAGAAAGTCTTTCCTCATCGCAGAAGCAGTAATAAGCCTGGCCCTTATCAATAAGCTCTTTGGCATACTGAAGGTAGATACCAGCCTTCTGTCTCTCTGACTGAACGTATGGGCCTACTGGTCCACCGATGTCTGGACCTTCGTCGTGCTTAAGGCCTGTGTCTTCAAGTGTCTTATAGATAATCTCTGTAGCGCCCTCTACGAAACGCTCCTGATCTGTATCCTCAATTCTTAAGATATAATCTCCGCCTTCGTGCTTAGAAATAAGATAAGCATAAAGAGCTGTTCTAAGGTTTCCTACATGCATACGTCCAGTTGGACTTGGTGCATATCTTGTACGAATCTTAACCATTTTCTCAACCTTTCAAATAAACTTAGTTTTCTTGTGCAACTACATATTCTAGCACATTGTGTTTATTTTTCAATATACCGGTAGGTTAATATAACCCGGACAGTTGTCGCCAATAAAAATCGAGTGCGGTTCTTGCTCGCGCTCTCGCTACGTAAAAAACGTAGCAGTACTAAGTTGCTAAAGAACAGCAACTAAGTACTGACGTTTTTTAAGTCCCGCCACGTACCACACTCGTTTTTATTGTCTACAACTTGTTCACATCAGCCATACAGCCAACCAGAAATAATATATTGAAATAATAAGACACAAAGCTCTATATCAGTTTGAAGAATCTGCCTCGCCTGAAACTTCAGAATCCATGTCTACTGCTTCTTCTACTGATGAATCTTCTGTGGAAGCATCTGTGGAAGCATCTGTAGACGGCTCTAATGAAGCCTCAGCGGCTGAATAGGCCATAGCGTCTTCGTCTGACATGTAGTTGGTTTTTGGATAGCCCATGTAGCCTGTGATGTCGGCGCCAACCATGTAGCACTTTGTTGTACCGTCGATGAAGCAGAAGTACTTGGAGTTGATAGTACTAAAATCGCCTACGGTGATGGTGTGTGTTGTGCCGTCAGTCATTGTGATGACTGCAGAAAGGTCTGAGTTATCAAGGCCGTATTGTGAAATGTCGCTATCTGGGTCGAAGGTGTAGTAACTGTTTACTGATGATAAAGCAGATATTACATAGTCTACACTCTCAGGAACCAGGGTCAGAGATGGATCTTCTTCAAGGGTCCAGACACCGTTTGTCTTAACCAAGGTGTAGGAGCCACTATTATTTGTGATTGCGAGTTTAGCGATGTCGTCCTTGTTAAGGTCAAGGACAACTTCGCCTTCTTTTTTATCAGCGTCCTTTGCGGAAGCTACTTCGTTATATTTAAGAAGACCGAAGTAACCGCCCACAAGAACAAGAAGTACTACAACAGCTACAATGAGCTGGATTTTCTTTTTCTTCATTACTAAGTTATACTCTCCTTCTTACGATATATACTGCCAGGCCTGCAATAAAGATAATTGCGCAAGCAGAGAAAAGAAGAATCTTGAACATCTTGATATTAAGTGCTGAGATCATGATGCTTGTATCAAGAGACTTACCTGGAATATATACATAATCAGTGTTAAAGTCAGCAAGCTGATTAAGTGTGTTTGCAAAAAGCTTTTCATGTGTACCAAGTGTGTAGTTTTCATCCCAGTAGTTATAGAAGATATAACCAGCAGAATAGATAGCTGCATATGATACCTTGTCTGTACCCTGCTTAGCACAAAGAAGACCAAAGGTTGATGTTCCTGTAGTTGCTCCAGCAGGCTTCTGGTATGTTCCAGCATCGTCTGTTGCCACATAAGCCTCTTCACTTGTTGTAAGAATTGGGCTGTATGATACAGAACCATCCTCTGAGCCGTAGCTAAGTGGAGCTGCGTTATAAGCAATAATCTCCTGCTGTCCAACTGACTTAACGCCATCTGTTACTGAGCTGTCGCCAAGAGTTGCAAGGAAGTATGTGTTGATCTGAGCAAGAGCAAACTGTCTGTCTGCCTTAGTCTCGATGATAACACCGTCATCAACAGATACACCGTAGTAAGCCATAACCTTTTCAAGGTTTGGAAGACTCTGATCAAATGACCAGAACTCATAAGTGATAAAGAGGTTACCGCCCTTAGTGATGTAGTCAATAATTGCGTTTGCCTCAGCCTCTGTAAGGTCTGTCTGAGGTCCGCAGATAAAGAGAACGTTACAATCCTCAGGTACACTTCCAGAATTCAATAAGGACAGATCCTTAACGTTCATGTTGAATTCGCCAAAAAGATCAGTGCAGTTTGTCTCGAATGGAGCCTCATCATGACCTGTAAGTGTGTAACACTGAAGGAGCTGATCCTCAGTAAGTGTTACATACTGAAAAGCTGATGTAAGCTGGTTTTCATAATTGATACCAGTTTCTATCTTTTCACCTGAATAATAATCGTAAGTATATGTATGTAACTCGCTCTCATTGATTGCTTTGCTTCTTCCATTAGTTTCATCTACTACGATAACACTACCATCATCAAGAGATGTGTCGGAATAGTTCTTATAAAACTTGGTATTAACAATAGGATCTACATATTTGATCTGGATCTTACTATTAGCCTTAACATATTCTTTCAATAATGACTCAAGGTTCTTATCTTTAGTTGTAATTGAATCATTTTCAACTTCTCTGGCAAGATAATAGATTGTGATATCATCAGTAATCTTGCTAACTACATCCTTTGATTCCTTAGAAAGCTTATAAGTATAGTAATTGCCAGGAGTTACATCGATTGCTCTTACGCTATCAGGAATAATTCTCTCAGGAAGCTTAGCATATATAAAGTTAATTGCTACAACGATTGCAATTACAATAACTGTTGTAAGTGTGCTGTATGTTGAAAGAGAAAGAGTATTCTTAGAAACTGTAAATCTTCTCTTCTGAATTACCTGTCCGCAAAGGAAAAGGAAAAGAGCTGTCACTGAAACAAAGTAAATAACACTACCAATTGTAAGCCAGCCCTTCATCATATCCATAAGATAATCAGAAAAACCGATAACAGACTTAATTGCATAGCTAACTTTTGTATTGGAAATACTCTCATAAATATAGTATGAGAATGTTCCAAAAATCATTGCAACTGCAGAAAGAACTACTGATACGATCATGTTCTCTGTTAATGATGAAAAGAACATTGAAATAGCAATAGCCATAACACCATAAAGGAAAAAGCCAAGAATACATGTATAGTTCCAGGCATATGGAATATTACCAAATGGTGTAAGAGCTAAAGGAAGGATACAGATAACAGCAGTTGGAATTGCAAATATAGCTACAAGAGAAAGGAATTTACCAAATACTATTTCAAAAATTGAAACAGGTGCTGTCATAATAAGCTGATCTGTCTTATGTCTTCTATCATCTGAAAAGCTTCTCATACCAAGTATAGGCATAAGAATAATAAAACCTAAATATGCAGTGATAAACAAAGCCTGATAAAGGTTACCTGTTCCAGAAAGGAGTGTTGCTCCAATAAAGAAAAGAGTAAAAACAAGGAGCACTGCAGAAATGAATAAAGGACCAATGACAGTATTCATGTATCCTTTAAATTCTCTTTTAAATATTGCTATCATTTCTCCTCCTCCTTGGAATCCTTATCTTTTTTCTTTTCAGATTCCTTTTTATCTTCAGATTCTTCTTTATCAGAATCCTCTTCTTCAGATTCTTCATCAGAATCTTCATCATCTTCAACGGCGTCTTCACCAAAAATAGCCTTGTATTCTTCTTCAGTCATCTCGAATTCGATCTCAGGCTCTTTTTCCTCAGACTCCTCACCCTCGTCCTCATCGTCTTCTTCCTTGGCTTTCTTCTCAGCAGCCTTACGCTCTGCCTCTTTCTTCTCAGCCTCAAGAATCTCCGCCTCGTGGTGAGTTGCCTCAATGAAGATCTCCTCAAGAGTCTTGTTGTCGTACTTAGCAATAAGCTCTTCCTTAGTACCATTCTCGATGAGCTTACCATGACTGATGATCATGATAACATCGCAAAGCTCCTGGATCTCATAAAGCATGTGGGAGCTGATAAGAACAATGTGGTCCTCTTTAAGACCCTTAACCATCTCTCTGAATTCAATAGTCTGCTCTGGATCAAGGCCAACTGTTGGCTCATCAAGAATAATGAGCTCTGGGAAACCAAGAATAGCCTGTGCAAGACCAACTCTCTGCTTGTATCCCTTTGAAAGGTTTCTGATGAGCTTCTCAGAGACTTCCCCGATCTCTGTCATCTTCATAACCTTTGCAAGCTGATCTCTTCTTTCTTTCTTAGGAACTCTTTTAAGCTCAGCTACGAATCTAAGATACTCCTCTACAGTCATATCCTGATAAAGAGGTGGCAGCTCTGGAAGATATCCGAGATGCTTCTTAGCCTCTTCAGGCTCAAGTACAATATCGTGATCCTCGATAATTACCTTACCCTCTGTTGGTGCAAGATAACCTGTCATAATATTCATAGTAGTAGACTTGCCGGCGCCGTTAGGTCCAAGGAAGCCGTAAATCTTACCTTTTTCCAGTTCAAATGAAAGGTTTTCTACTGCTTTATTTGAGCCGTATGTTTTTGAAATACCATCAACCTTAATCAAAACCTTCTTCCTCCAAAAATAATTCTTTAAAAAACAACGTTCTAATTATAGCATTAAAAACTTAATTGAACATAAAATTTTATGATTATAGGGTCGAAAGGTCATAATGCGATCATGCTTGCATGGTTCGAATCATGACTTTGAGACCCGCCGAACATGAGGAAGTAGCAATTTACATAGTAAATTAGCGGATTCCGAATGTTCGTAGAATTGCGAGAGTTTCGAAGAAACGGAGCAATTCGTATCATCATATAATTTACCAACAGCCACTTATGTCTTATAATGTTAAAAGTATGAAATAAGATTTCGGGAGGAAAAAATGGAGAAAACCATAAAGATCAAATACTTTAACGACCAGATCCAAAAGCTTGAATACATCGACGGTAAATCCGATTGGATAGATTTAAGAAGTGCAGAGGACATCGACCTTAAGCAGGGCGAATTCCACCTTATTCCTCTAGGCGTAGCCATGGAGATTCCTGAAGGCTACGAAGCTCACCTGGTTCCAAGAAGCTCTACCTTTAAGAACTTCGGAATCATCCAGGTCAACCACATGGGTGTCATCGACCACTCCTACTGCGGAGACAATGATCAGTGGCTTATGCCTGTTCTTGCAATGCGCGATACTCATATTTCTTTTAACGACCGTATCTGCCAGTTCCGTATCATGGAGAACCAGCCACACATCAACTTCGAAGTATGTGAACACTTAGAGGGTGCTGACCGCGGAGGCTTCGGCTCCACAGGTAAGCAGTGATCATCTGTTAAAAGAACTAAAAACCACTTAGAAGTACTGACAACCAGTAATCTTCTAAGTGGTTATTATTTAGCCCATATTCTGTCTTTCTACAAGGTGCTCACCACAGTAGATCTCACGAAGCTTAGGCTTATCGATCTTACCGGTGGCGTTTCTGATAACATCAGCAAATATAATCTTGCGAGGTCTCTTATATCTTGGAAGGTCCACGCAGAAGTGCTCTACCTCTTCCTCTGTCATGGTCTGACCCTCTTCCACCTGGATAATGGCAGCAGCGATTTCGCCAAGACGAGGATCTGCAAGACCAATTACCGCAGCATCATGGATCTTTTCATGCTTAACAAGGAAGCTCTCGATCTGAACTGGATAAAGGTTCTCACCTCCGGAAATAATTACATCCTTCTTACGGTCTACCAGGAATATGAAGCCGTCCTCATCCTCCTTGGCCATATCTCCTGTAAAGAGCCAGCCATCCTTAAGGATCTCATCAGTAGCCTCTTTATTCTTGTAATAGCAGACCATAACGCCAGGACCCTTAACACAAAGCTCTCCGATATCACCCTTATTAACGATATTTCCTTCCTCATCAACGATCTTAACTTTCCAGCCATAGCCTGGAACACCGATGGCACCTACCTTATCAACATGGTCAAGGCCAAGATGTACGCAGCCAGGACCTGTAGACTCGGACAGGCCATAGTTAGTATCGTACTTATGCTCTGGGAAGTAATGGAGCCATCTCTTAATAAGGCTTGGTGGAACAGGCTGAGCTCCAATATGCATGAGTCTCCACTGACTTAAATGATAGTCCTCCAGTTTAAGTCTTCCTGTATCAAGGGCTGAGAGAATATCCTGAGCCCAAGGTACCAGGAGCCATACTATAGTACAATTCTCATCAGATACAGCTCTAAATATTGCCTCAGGAGAATTTCCTTTTAAAAGAACTGCTCTGCTTCCGGTATACAAAGAACCAAACCAGTGCATCTTAGCTCCTGTGTGATACAGAGGCGGAATACAAAGGAATGTGTCATTTCTAGTGGTCTCATGGTGGATAGCCTCCATCTTGGCAGACTGCATAAGAGCAGTATGAATATGGAGAATAGCCTTTGGAAATCCAGTAGTACCGGATGAGAAGTAAATAGCCGCATCATCCTTGTCTTCCAAAAGAACCAAAGGCGCACTTGATGAGCTATTGGAGGACTGTCTGTAATAGTCCTCAGCGTAAGGCGGTGTCTGATCTCCTACATAGTATAGAAGCATCTCTTTTTTGATCTTCTCGGCAATGTCCTCGATACGTCCAATGAACTCAGGACCATAGAAAAGAACATCTGAATCAGAGGCCTTTAAACAATAATCAATTTCTTCAGCTGTAAAACGGAAATTAAGCGGAACAGCAACGGCTCCGGCTTTAAGAATTCCAAAGTAAATTGGAAGCCACTCAAGACAATTCATCAGAAGAATTGCACATTTCTGACCCTTCCCAACTCCCCTTTCAATAAGCAGATTGGCAACTCGATTGGCCTTCTCATCAAAGACCTTCCAGGTGATCTGTCTCCTGTAAAAAGCTGTGGAAGTAGGCTGAATCAGCTCGTACTCCTTCCAGGTAACCCTTTGCTCTTCTTTGATCTCGGGATTGATCTCAACTAAAGCCACCTCGTCCCCAAACAATTTGGCATTTCTTTCAAGCAAATCTGTAATCGGCATAACCCCTCCTTATACGCATTAACGCGTTAAAGTAAAGTATAATGGAATTTGTCATAAAGGTCAAACAACAAATGCTTTTTACCCTTGATTTTGTGCACTTTTTCCTTTATTCTAAAAAAAGGGTTTCGGCTCTTTATTTTTTATCTATTATGCTTTATCACTTTAAAGCCTAAAATAGCCGAAAATTAGGAGGTTGAGGTATGAATAATGCAAGTAACAAGCAGTTGATGCTGGGTAATAAGGCTGTTGCCCGGGGACTGTATGAAGCGGGGGTGTGCTTTGTTTCCAGCTATCCTGGAACTCCCAGCACAGAAATAACGGAAGAAGCAGTTAAATACGATGATATATATTGCGAATGGGCACCAAATGAGAAGGTTGCAATGGAATCTGCCTTTGGTGCATGTCTTGCAGGGCGCCGTTCTTTTTGCGCTCAGAAGCACGTTGGTCTTAACGTTGCTGCAGATCCACTTTACACAATGTCATATACAGGAGTTAACGCAGGTCTCGTGATCGTAGTTGCTGATGATGCAGGTATGCACTCATCCCAGAACGAGCAGGATTCACGTCACCATGCAATTGCTGCCAAGGTTCCTATGCTTGAGCCATCAGATTCTCAGGAAGCTCTTGAGTTTGCTAAGCTTGCCTATGAGCTGTCTGAAAAGTACGACACTCCTGTTCTTCTTAAGATGTGCACACGTGTGGCTCATTCCCAGTCAATCGTGTCTACATCAGACAGAATTGAAGTTAAAAAGAACTATGAAAAAGACATTGCAAAATACGTAATGATGCCAGGGAATGCCAAAAAGCGTCATCCTATCGTAGAAGAAAGAATAAGAAAGCTCATTGAGTACGCAGAGAACTGCCCAATTAACAGAGTTGAAATGGGTGATACTAAGATCGGTATCATCACCTCATCTACATCCTATCAGTATGTGAAGGAGGTCTTTGGCGATAAGGTAAGCGTTCTTAAGCTTGGAATGGTTAATCCTCTTCCAGAAAAGCTAATTAAGGATTTTGCATCAAAGGTAGATAAGCTCTACGTTGTAGAGGAACTTGATCCAATTATCGAAGATCATGTTAAGAAGCTTGGCCTTTCTGTTTCTGGAAAAGACATGCTTCCTATGATCGATGAATTCTCACAGAATCTCCTTTCCAAGGCCTTTGGCAATTCTGTTGAAAAGAGCTATGAGATTGATGCTCAGATTCCTGGAAGACCACCAGTTATGTGTGCTGGCTGTCCTCACAGAGGTCTTTTCTACACTCTTAAAAAGAACAACTGCACCGTTCTTGGAGACATCGGCTGCTATACCCTTGGCGCTGTTCCACCACTTGGAGCAATTGAGATGACTCTTTGTATGGGTGCTTCTATCGGTGCTGTTCACGGCTTTAACAAGGTTCTTGGCAAAGAATCAGAAAGTAAGACCGTAGCAGTAATTGGCGATTCAACCTTCATGCATTCAGGTATGACAGGTCTTGCCAATGTTGCCTACAACCAGTCCAATTCAACTATCGTTATCGTTGATAACTCAATTACAGGTATGACTGGTCATCAGCAGAATCCTACAACTGGTCTTAACATTAAGGGAGACCCAGCCGGCAAGATCGATCTTGAGGCACTTTGCAAGGCAATGGGCTTTACCAATGTACGAGTTGTGGATCCATATAACCTTAAGGAATGCGATGAAGTACTTAACGAGGAGCTTGCAAAGGACGAGCCTTCTGTAATTATCTCAAGACGCCCTTGTGCTCTTCTTAAAAATGTAAAACACAATCCTCCTATTTCAGTTAAAGAGGATAAATGCGTTGGCTGTAAGAGCTGCATGAAGATCGGATGCCCTGCTATTTCTGTAAGAAACAAGAAGGCAACCATCGATGCAACACTTTGTGTTGGATGTAATGTATGTAGTCAGCTCTGCCCTGTAGGCGCACTGTAATTTATCTTTTAGGAGGAAACGCAAATGGAAACTAAGAATATTATGATCGTGGGCGTTGGCGGACAAGGCTCACTTCTTGCAAGTAAAATGTTGGGCTATCTCTTTTTAACAAAAGGGTATGACGTTAAGGTATCAGAGGTTCACGGCATGAGCCAGAGAGGCGGCAGCGTTGTAACCTACGTAAGATTTGGTGATAAGGTCTACTCTCCTGTTATCGATGAGGGCGAAGCTGATTATATCGTATCCTTTGAGCTGTTAGAGGCTGCAAGATGGCTTCCATACCTTAAAAAAGGTGGTGTCATCGTAACTAACACTCAGCAGATCGATCCAATGCCTGTTATTACAGGTGCTGCAGAATATCCGGAGAATCTTGTTAGTAAGTTAAAAGAGTCCGGAGCTAAAGTTGACGCTCTTGACTGCCTTAAGTTTGCCAACGAAGCAGGTTCATCAAAGGCTGTTAACATCGTTCTTCTTGGAAGACTCTCACACTACTTTGACTTATCAGAGGAGGCTTGGATGGAAGCTTTGGAAGCAAACGTTCCTGAAAAGTTCCTTGCCATGAATAAGAAAGCCTTTGAGCTTGGCAAAAACGCCACTGAAGAATAATAATCCTAATATTGGGAAATACATAATAAAACCGGGAGGAAGTTATGGAAAGGTACTACCAGGAAGAAATCGAATGCGCACCCCTTGAAAAAATCAGGGAAATCCAAAGTAAAAAGCTTGTAGAACAGGTTAAGCATGTATGGGATAACGTTCCCTATTATCGTAAAAAGATGGAAGAAAAAGGTGTAACACCTGATGACATCAAGTCAGTTGATGACCTTCATAAGCTCCCATTTTTATCAAAGCAGGATCTTCGCGACTCTTACCCAACCGGACTTCTTGGTGTTCCAATGAAGGACTGTGTAAGAATCCACTCAACTTCTGGAACAACAGGTAAAAGAGTTGTTGCCTTCTACACCCAGGAGGATGTGGATCTTTGGGAGGACTGCTGCGCTAGAGCTATTATGGCAGCAGGCGGCACCAGCGATGATATTCTTCAGGTTGCCTATGGCTATGGTCTCTTTACAGGAGGAGCTGGTCTCCACGGCGGTTCTCATAAGGTAGGATGCCTTACAATTCCAGCCAGCTCAGGAAACACAGACAGACAGATCATGTTCATTAACGATCTTAAAGCCACTTTCCTTTGCTGTACTCCAAGCTATGCAGCATATCTTGGAGAGCGTTTCAAAGAGCTTGGCTATAAGCCTGAGGACATCACTTTAAAGGCTGGTATCTTTGGTGCTGAGGCCTGGAGTGAAGAAATGAGAAGAGATATTCAGAATACTCTTGGAATCAAGGCTTATGATATCTATGGTCTTACAGAGCTCTCCGGTCCTGGTGTTGCCTTTGAGTGTTCTGAGCAGAAAGGTATGCACATCAATGAAGACCACTTTATTGCAGAGATAATCGATCCAGATACTGAAGAGGTTCTGCCTCTTGGAAGTGAGGGCGAACTTGTATTTACAGCCATCGATAAAAAAGCCTTCCCAATGATCCGTTATCGTACAAAGGATATCTGTAAGCTTTCAAGAGAGAAATGCTCCTGTGGAAGAACCCATATCAGAATGGCTAAGCCTATGGGAAGAAGCGATGACATGCTCATCATCAGAGGTGTTAACGTATTCCCAAGCCAGATAGAGACAGTTCTTTTGAACAATGGATATGCTGCCAACTATCAGATTGTTGTAGACAGAGTTAACAATACTGATACACTGGACGTTCAGGTTGAGATGACTCCTGAGATCTTCACTGATAACATCGGTGAAGTTGAGGAAAGACAAAAGAAATTGTCAGATGATCTTAAGTCTATGCTTGGAATCAAGGCTAAGGTTTCTCTCCTTGCACCTAAGTCAATTGCAAGAAGTGAAGGCAAGGCTGTAAGGGTAATTGATAAGAGAAAAATCTGATAGAGACTGGGGATTATGCTAAAATATTAGTATATAATTCTCAAATTTCTAAACCAGTTTCAGACACTAAGTTTGGGAGGATAACTTCAT
The DNA here is from genome assembly GCF_000622085.1 of Butyrivibrio proteoclasticus P6B7. Classification (GTDB taxonomy): domain Bacteria; phylum Bacillota; class Clostridia; order Lachnospirales; family Lachnospiraceae; genus Butyrivibrio; species Butyrivibrio proteoclasticus_A. The sequence goes on along the minus strand of NZ_JHWL01000002.1, from coordinate 156,918 downwards.
GAGCGTAATGCAAATCTCTGTATTTCTAGAAAATAAACCAGGTACACTTAAGAAAATGACTGAGGTTCTGGCAGCAAGTAAGATCAGCATGCGTGCTACTTCTCTTGCTGAGACCAAGGACTTTGGAATTGCCCGCCTTGTTGTGGACGATGCCATGGAAGCAGTAAATACTCTTAAGGAGCACGACTTTGTAGCGAGCCTTACTCCTGTTCTAGCAGTTGAGATTCCAGATGAGACCGGCGGTCTTGATAAGCTCCTGTCTCACTTCTCAGAGGCTGGCGTAAACATCGAGTACATGTATGCTTTCCCAGGTCGAGGCAACGGTGGTCAGGCTTATATGATCTTCCGTGTTGCTGATACCAAGAACGCTGAGGCTAAGCTTGCAGGTAAGGGCCTTAAGCTCCTTACACAGGAAGAGATTGCTAATATCTAATTAGTCTTTGAGCATTAAATGATTAGAACATAGCAACATAAAGCAATCATCCTGATAGCATAAATGATAAGATATGTTTGTTCATATTTTTCTATTAGGAGGAGTACAATGAAATTCTTTATTGACACAGCCAACATTGAAGAAATTAAAAAAGCTAACGACATGGGTGTTATCTGTGGTGTTACTACAAACCCATCTCTTATCGCTAAGGAAGGCCGCGATGTATACGAAGTAGTTAAAGAAATCGCTTCTATCGTTGATGGACCTATCAGCGGCGAGGTTAAGGCTACAACTCAGGATGCTGAGGGCATGATCGCTGAGGGTAGAGAGATTGCCAAGCTTCATAAGAACATGGTAGTTAAGATTCCTATGACAGTAGAAGGTCTTAAGGCTTGCCACGTACTTGCTAAAGAGGGAATCAAGGTTAACATGACTCTTATCTTCACAGCTAACCAGGCTCTTCTCGCTGCAAGATCAGGCGCTGCATTTGTTAGCCCATTCCTTGGAAGACTTGATGATATCTCAGTTCGTGGAACAGATCTTATCTCAGAGGTTGCTGAGATCTTCAACATCCACAACATCGAGACAGAGATCATCGCTGCTTCTATCCGTCATCCTATGCACGTTACAGACTGCGCTCTTGCAGGTGCTGACATTGCAACAGTTCCTTACAAGGTAATTGAGCAGATGACACATCACCCTCTTACAGATCAGGGTATTGAGAAGTTCGTTAAGGACTATGAGGCTGTATTTGGTAAGTAATTCATAAGATATAGTGATAAGTAAAAGAGCTTATATCATCCAGTTTAATGGTGATATAAGCTCTTTATTATTTTATGTTTAATTGAATAGTTTTTTAATCGATTCCATCTACCAGAACCACTACGCCCTCTGGATATACAAGGAAGAAAATGTTCTTCACTTCAGTTCCAAGAAGTGTCTCATGAAGGTCTTCATAGTTCTTTTCAACAAGGGCTCCTGTAGGCTTAAGAATCCTAATAAGGTCTCCACCAAGAATCTCACTTAATCTGTAATCCATGGATCCAACATAAGAAATCAGGTCTTTTGCATATTTCTTATCCAGTGGAAATGTATTCTTAACTAGTTCAAAAATGTCCTCTGTAACCTCTGTAAGCTCAAAATCAATACTATTAACTCTTCTCTTGGTTACTTCATCATCGTCCCCAGTATAATAGGTGATGATATAGTCCTTGAACTGCTGCTTGATATCACCATTTGGGTCCTTTAAAAACATGTCCTCAAAGTATCCCTTCTTGGTATCGTAAACCATGATCAAGGTATCAAAGATTACTTCATCTACACTTTCTTCCAGAGGATCTAAATCTTCACTTCCAGAGGTATCCCAATGACCTTCCTCGGCATCCTTAAGAACATAGGCTGTGATAAGCTTTTCATAGCTCTTTGTCACATAGAAAGCTATGGTATGAATAATAAATATTGGAACCAGAATGTAGAAGGACAATATCAGCTGTTCTTCTGTTATTCCCAAATCGTCATAGGTAAAAGATATAAATAGATATCCAAGAAAAACAATAAATGAAAGAATCTTGAATACTATAGCGAGGATGCTATATTTTCTTTCTATAAAGACATCATAGTAATCCTCTGTAATCAGATAGTTAAGTCCAAAAGATCCGCCATTTGATACTCTTAGCTTAAATCTGTTTGTATACTCAGTATTGTCTATCTCTACATTATTGAGCTTAGGAAATGACGGCTTCTTAACATTAAGATATTCAAAGGCATCCATGTACTCGCCAGCTCTTAATTTAGTATTAAATGTTGGAACAACATCATCTACCTTTTCACTAGGTTTGGAATTAGCTATATAGTGCTTAATCCATACAAATGGGGCAACTATAGTTGCGACGACTAAAGCAACAAGGCTTATAGCCAAGGCCACCATCACATATTCACCGCCATATTGGTAGTAAGTGGTTCCTAATAATCCATAAATAAATGCAAGTAAGATCAGCCCATACACTGATGATAAAAATGGTAACTTCTTTGGTCTGTCAACTTTAAACTTAACTAACTTCATTGATACTTCCTGCTTATAAATAAATTCCGAATAACACTCTACACCAGATGGTAGAACTAATCAATCAAATTTTCCCGTCCCCACGAATCTTAGTAATTATAATTGTATGAATACATCATATTTCTTTTTCTATTCTTGTTGTCTTCTGCCATGCATAAAAAGATAATCACTATGCCCGCAAAATTGATAAAACAACACCCCACAGATAAAAACATATTTAAAAGAAGTCTCTCAGGGCTATCCAAAGAATAATCATTGGTGTAAGGATCAAAATAAACTGTATCAAGATCAGCATTAGGGCTATACCTACTATCCTCTACATCATAGCTGTATTTCCTGCCCTCGTACTCCCAATTAACTGTGTAATCATATCTAATAGATATATATCTGCTGCGGGCCCTCGTATGCGAATCCACATCCGATACATACCCATCTGCCACAACATAATCCTCAACAGCCTCTGCCTTTTTACCATACTCATAAACATTCTCAAAACTTACAAACATGAAAAGAGCTACAATAAGAAGCGCATATATTGTCTTTCTAAGACTTCTCTGTTCGTGGTTCTTATCCCTCCAAAAGATATTAAATAGGATAAGTATCGCACTCCATACAAAAGCCCAATAGATCTTATTCTCAATAAAATAGATAGTCAAAAGATTAGCTATGGCTACTACAATATTCACGACTTTTCTAACTATATCTGTGTTACTCATACATTATCTCCTTAAAATGTCCTTTCATAGATATACACAGATAAAGTATGGATTATGTTGCACCGACAAGATAATTCCTACAAAACACAAGTTGCCAGGATAAAAATATACTATTTTTATCCTGGCAACTGTCCTGTCCGAATTAAACTTCCGGTACTACAATCACTTTCCTAGCTTCTTGTATAAATCCTTCATAACAAACCTGTAGAGGATGTAGGAGAAAACTCCAGTTAGTAGCCAAGCGAGAGCGTCGCCGGCAACGGCCAGAGGATAGCTCTTTATGGCCATGGATACGAAGGCCGTGATGAGCCTAGCAAGTAGCTCCATTCCACCGAGGGCCAGAGCTGTTACTCCGTAGCCACAGGCCTGCATTGCATTTCTGTAAATGAAGATCATGGCCAGCGGTATGAAGAAGAATACGCATTCGTGCACGTAAGTTCTTGCATATGGCATGTAAACACTGATATCAACGTTGGCATCAAAGAAGAATTTGATGATTATAGGCAGTAGTCCAAGGCTTAGGATTGCATTAACTATAGAGTAAACAATAGCTATCTTCATGGCATCCCTTGTGCCCTGATGAACACGATCAAGATCTCCATAACCGTAGTTCTGTCCGCAATAAGCTGCAATAGTCTGTCCAAGAGAAGGCATTCCGGCAGTCATAAGATTAATGACCTTACCTGCAGCAGTAAATCCAGTAAGGGCAACTGACTTGTAGATATTGATAGACGCCTGCATAACCATGGTTCCAGAAGCAGTAATTCCAAACTGAAGTGCCATTGGAATACCGATTCTTAATTGCTTACCTGAATACTCTTTATTCAGGTGGAAATCACTAAGCTTAGGACGAAGCACATCAACATTTTTAATGATGTATCCCATACACAGTATAGCAGATAACCCTTGGGATATGTCTGTTGCAAGGGCTGCTCCAAAGGTTCCCAAATGGAAAAGAACTATGAAAACAAGGTCCAGAGCGATATTCATAAAGGCTGAGAAAATAAGGAAGTACAAAGGTGTCCTACTGTTACCAATAGCACGAAGTGATGCCGCCAAAAGGTTGTAGCCAATAAGGGCAATACTTCCTGCACAGATTGTAGTGATATAAGCATAGGCATCAGCATAGATGTCTTCAGGGGTATTCATGAGCTTAAGAAGAGGATTCATCAGCACTATAAAGATAGCCGTAATGATGGCAGTACTAATAAGGCCAAGAAGGATTGCATTAACAAAGGCTCCTCTTGTACCCTCTTTATCTCCGGCTCCGAATTTCTGACTGATTAGAACTGTATATCCAGTGGTCATACCGTTTGCTAGGCCCATTACAAGGAACATAACCGTTCCTGTGGATCCAACTGCCGCAAGAGCCTGTGGGCTTACAAAACGACCAACAATAACAGTATCAACCATGTTATAAAATTGCTGGAAAATAAATCCCAGGAAAATTGGGATAATGAACTTAAGCAGAAGTGTAAGTGGACGACCCTCAGTCATCTTAGAATTCATTTTCATAATATTCTCCTTGCTCCAAACTAGTGAAGCAAGCTAATTATATCATCAGTAATTCCCAATAGTAATACTGTAATTTATTAAAGTTTTGTGTAAGTCACTGGGGGACGGTTCTAATTGACTCCAAAAGGAGTCAATTAGAACCGTCCCCAGTGACTTGAACCGTCCCCAGTGACTTACTTCTCAGACTTCCGCAAATTGTGAGAACAAAATAGAAATATCTGCGTAGAGATTTTTATGGGAAAAATGTAGTATTTATGTGGGGTTACAATTAAATATTTTAGTCTGCTAATGTCAGACACAACTTTTGGGAGGTAGGTATGAAACAACTAATCTATTCAGTCTACATTATTCTGCCAATCATTCTTTTATGGGGAGCCAAGTATGCTGGAAAGGGCAAGTTTAATGACAGCCTTTCCCTTGAGCAGACCAAGGCATTTCAAGGATTTTTGGCAATCTGTATTATGCTCCATCACATTGGTCAGAAGACCGCTGCATCATGGATTCAGCCACAGAGCCGAATTGTACACGGTCTTGATTTCTTTGTTCCAATTGGTTACATCCTGGTGGCAGTATTCCTTTTCTTTAATGGCTATGGAGTTTATAAGAGCTTCCACACCAAGGACAACTACTTAAAGGGTTATTTTACAAGAAGAATCCTTCCTGTTATTTTAGCTCTTTATTCAACAACACTTATCTTCTTCATCGCAAGACTTCTTGTTGGTGAAAAGATTGATGGACAGCAGGCTTTCTATTATCTTACAAGCCTTAAGCTCTGCAATCCTAATACCTGGTATGTAATCGTTCTTCCATTCTTCTATCTGGCTTTCTATCTGTCATTTAGATTCATCAAGAACGATCACCTGGCTGTTATTGCTACTACAGCTTTTGTTGTAGCTTACATGCTCTTTGGAACAACAGTTAACCATAACAATTTCTGGATCAGAGGAGAATGGTGGTACAACTGCGTACACCTTTTCCCAATAGGTATTATCTTTGCTAAGTACGAGGACAAGATTGTTCCTCACCTTCAGAAATACTTCTGGGTATACCTTATCCTTGCACTTGTTCTTCTCCATCCACTTAATATGCTTCAGGAAATCTGGTGCAATATCTATGGATACTACGGAGAGAACTGGGGAGCTCCAGATACAATCTTTAGAAGACGTATGAGTCTTCTTGGACAGGTATTCTATACTACAGATTTCGTATTCTGCTGCATCCTTCTTGGCATGAAGGTCAAGATTGGCAATAAGTTCCTTAAGTTCATGGGCACTATAACCCTTGAGTTCTATCTCATCCATGGACTTTTCGTAGAGCTCTTCGGATGGCAGTTCGATGGCGGCGTTAAGTCACCTCACCACATTAAGTACGTTATCGTTTATGTACTTGTTGTATTTGCTCTTGGTCTTCCATCAGCAATCCTTCTTAAGAAGTTCCATGGTCTTATCCTTGGACTCTTTAACAAAAAGAAAACAGACAAGCCTCTTGAAGCAAAGAAAGAAGCTAAGTCAGCCTGATAAAACCAAAGCAAAAAGAAAGTGGGTAATCCGTTATGGACTACCCACTATTTTAATCTGATTTATTCGCAATCAATTGTAAAAAGAGCTATCACTTAATCTTAGAAAGGCCATCAAACAGCGCCTGTGTATTATCCTCTCCATAGTTGGCAATTGTGATATGGATTGCATATCCATCCTTAAAGAAGGCTATCTGCTTTTCATAGAATCCAAATCCGCCAATCTTTCCTTCCACATACATTACATCATTAGTTGTTCCAAGAGCTTTCTTCTGTTCAATGCCGGCATTGATATCAATAAATCCGCTATCCTCAAGAATTGGAACTATCTCTTCAATAGCAGCATCCATAGCTTCTTTAACTGTTACAGAGCTATTGGCATTCTTGGATAAAACAATGTTTATCGAATTAAGTCCTGTGGAATCAGAAGCGAAGGCATAGGTAACAACCTCACCATTTTCAATGGAAGCAATTGTACCCTCGTTATCTTTAATCTCTGCCAAAGTTCTTCCAGCAATCTGAGTAAGCTGTTCGTCACTTACAAATTCATATCCATCAGGAAGTGTCAGCTTAAAACCAAAGAATTCGTTCTCATATACATTGTCTGTAATAGCACCAGTTGAATAACCTGCAGCTCTTACAGCAAAGGCAGGAATGCAGGATAAAAGAACTACTGAAAGGATAAGTGTTAAAGAGCGCTTAAACATAGTTTTCATAAATTTATGCCTCCTTCCACGGAAAAACATCTTCGTACTCTATTATTGTCCGTTTCTTTAGACCAAATTTCAATAAACTAAGAATAAAAAATAAGTAAACTATAATTTGATAATATCATCACCACAGTAATTACTCAATAATGCTTATCTTTTTAAGAAAACCTGTCACATATTCTACGTAATCCTCAGGAGCTGTAAGCATAGACATTGCATGCTCTGCACCAGGGATGATGTGTACTTCGCTATATCCCTTAGTTCTTTGTGCCATATCCTCTGAGTTCTTAGGAACAATAAGGGTATCCTCTGCTCCATGGATAAAGAGAATCGGAACCTCATTATCATCTAATGAATCAATAGGTCTCATCTCACCAAGAACATAATGGTATCTGATCTTACCGGTAAAATTGGCCACATCGTAAAGCCATGTTGGTAAATGAAGGTTTTTATATCCATTTCTAAGAACGTTCTCAATATCAGAAAAACCGCAATCGCAAACTGCAAAATCAACCTGGGGCTTATATTTAAGGGATGTAATTGTGGTAGCTGAACCAAGGGATTCCCCGTGAAGGCCAAGAACTGTAATGTCACTATATCGCTCTCTGGTATCATCAATAACACAGATAAGATCCTTAGCTTCCCTGATTCCATAGGTGGTAAATGTAGGCTCATTCTCACCATGACCTCTAAGGTCATAGATCACACAGTTAAAGCCAAGGTCTAAATACATCTTAACGTATTTAAGAGTTCCAATATGGTTATCAGTATAGCCATGGGTCAGGATCATATACTTGGTTGTAGGATTAGGATTCTTTAAAAACTGTACGTGAAGCTCATAGTCTTCAAAGCCCTTAACTATATAATCCGTCTTATCAAGTTCGTTATAGTAAGAGGCATCATAATGCTCCATCTGCCAGTTGTAGGCTTCTTCCAGGGTCTGCCTATTTCCTGTCATAATAAACTTAGGAAGCCAAAATGCGATATAAATGCAGATTACTAGCAATATACAAAGAATAATAATCAGAATCTTCATAAGTTTCTTCACTCCATTCCTCCGCATAGTCATTCCCTGTTTCCAAGTTCCCTCTCAAGGCTTATCCACTCAAGAAGAGTTAATGGCGTATAGTCGGATTTCATGCAAAAGCAGTTGATCATATTGCAGGGAATCTGGCCCTCATGCTCACTTCCAATTGGCACATAGGGTGTTTCCTGGATCATATTGATGATGCGTTTCATAAGAGCCTCATCCCTTGTCTCATGAACATGACCATAAAGCATAAATGCCTTGGGATCGCCATTGTGCCTCTTTCTATACTGTCCCTCATAGAATGGAATCGGATAATGGCAGCAAACAACCTTTTTCTGGGAATCAGTGATCTCCCTGTAATTATCAATCCATTCAAATCTGTCTAAATCAAGCCCTGGCTTATCAACGAACTTGTCGTGATTACCCTTTATCAGGCATAGCTTTCCATTAAGTCTATGAATGAGTTCATTGGTCTCATCTACATTACCAAGGGACAGATCACCAAGAACCACTACTGTGTCAGCCTTTGTGACCTTACTATTCCACTTTTCGATCATGTACTCATTCATTTCCTCAGCGCTGCCAAAGCCTCTTTTATCCATCTTGTCATTAAGGGCGCCGTGATAGAAATGACAGTCCGCAATGTAATAAATCAATAATTGTTCCTCGTTTCATTATTGTGAAAAGAGCTATTTAAGGTCTCCACCATCATCGTGCAAAAGAAGCGATGTATCCTGATCGGCAGCAGCTGTGGCCAGCTGATCGCACCTTTCATTCTCCGCATGTCCTGCGTGACCCTTAACCCAGTTCCACTTGATCTTATGGGGCTCTGCAGCGGCCATAAGTCTCTTCCAAAGCTCCACATTCTTAACAGGCTGCTTATTAGCAGTCTTCCAACCACGCTTGATCCAGTTATCCAGCCAGTGCTCATTGAAAGCACTGATCACATACTTGGAATCTGATGTGAACACCACATCACATGGACGGTTCAAGGCTTCCAGTGCCACTATGGCTCCAAGAAGTTCCATTCTGTTATTTGTTGTTTTGTCATAGCCTGCAGACAGCTCTTTTTCATGAACCTCTCCCTTGGCATCTGTATATCTAAGAACTGCACCGTAGCCACCAGGTCCGTCTGGGTTACCGCGGGCAGAACCATCTGTAAAAATCTCTACTAACATATCTTGTCCTTATTCATTATAGAGTCTGTGTTTATTTCCAGCTACCTGATTCAAGGAAGCGATCAGCCATGTGCTGAGCCTTATCAACGATATCCTTGTCATAGCCAAGAGCTCCAAGAAGCTTAATGGCATTTCTATTGGTGGCTGGGCCATCCTTCATAACGTAGTCAAAGTGAACGTCGTTGTCAGATACATTTCCCTCAAAGTGATAAAGCTGATACTGCTCCTTAAGAAGCTGAGTAAGCTCAATATCGTGGGTTGCAGCAAAGCACTTGATCTTACTGTCAGCAAACACCTTAAGAATCTGGGTTGAAGCTGCAATTCGCTCAATTGTATTGGTTCCGCGAAGTACCTCATCCACAAAGCAAAGTACCTTGCAGCCCTTCTCTCTTGCTGCATCCAGAATTCTCTTAATGGACTTGATCTCTACGATGTAATAGCTATCGCCCTCAAAGAGGTTGTCAGTAAGGGCCATTGAGGAATAGATCCTATACATTGGAGCCTTGTACTGGTCTGCTAAAGCTGTATGTGTGGACTGAGCAAGAAGTGCGTTAACTCCGCAGGTCTTAAGGAATGTGGATTTACCAGATGCATTAGATCCTGTTAAAAGAACTCCCTTATCAGCCACAATACTGTTGGCTACCGGATCAGCTATAAGTGGGTGAATCAGCTCTTTTGCCACATAGGAATCTCCTGCAAATTCAGGAATGCAGAAATGATCCCTGTAGGACTCTCTAAAGCAGGCAATTGAGATCTCAGCCTCAAGCTTACCTGTAATAGTGATGATCTCATCTATGGCGTCCTTATTGTCCCTGATTTCCTTGAACATCTGATTGAACTTGATAATATCAAGGTGAAGAGCCATTCTAAGGTAGTCAACAATAGCCTCAATCGGGTTCCCGCCAGAGTTCATTCTGGTTGGAGACATGAGAATGTAGGATCCAAAGTTAAAGGCTGTAAGCTTCTTCTGAGCTGCTATAAGCTGATCAACGTCATCTCTTATTTCTTTATAATCCAGCTTTTTAAACTCATCTACAGAGTTGTATACGTTCATTATGTAGCCGTAGGTTGCAATAAATGGCTCAATATCGCCCTTAACCTTAAAGTATGACAGGATATTGATTGCCATAAGTCCTATAAGAACGCAGAAACCCAAGGTGAAATTATAAAAGCAAAGGCCTATAGATGCTGCCATAAGAACCAGCATTAAATAGTGCTTCTTGTTGCTGTAATTATCGTATTTATCAAGCTGATCAAGATAATCATAGATTGAATAACGGATGCGGCGTCCGATAGTTCCGTAGATAAGCTGAATCTTTCTTCTGGCTTCGTGATCATGCCTGAAGAACTCAATGTGGGACTCAAGCTCATCAAAGTCATCCTCCTGCCTTGGAGTTCTTAACATGTAATAAAGATACTCCTCACCGCTGGCGGAAAGGCAATAATTCATGCGGGCAAATACACCGTCCATGTTAAGGTCATTCCAGGTTGTATCATCAATCTGAAATCCATCTCTGTGTCTTAGGAAATAACCAGGGATGTGGTCAAAATCATCCTCTTTGTATTTCCTGTTTGGTGCATCTCCAAAGTCCTTTATAAGCTTTTTAAGAAGGAGTTTTCTTGCATTTCTCTGGTCTCGAAGCCCTAAAAGAAATGCTATAAAGCTAACTCCTACAAGTGCTGCTAAAAAAATGATTGCTTCCATATTAACTAGTATTTCCTTTTCTGTCTTTTTGAGCCACTACCCAGTCCCTGTGGCTCATTTTATGAATATAATCTTGCTTTTATCTCTTCTGCTTTAGCATAGATAGCATCAATATCTTCGCCAATATTGAACTTGCCGTTTTCGTATCTGATGACGCCGCCGATCATGGTCATGATGACGTTTTCTTTGCTACCACTATATACAATGTTCTTTTCGATGTTGTTGATTGGCTGCATGTTAGGTCTCATAAGATCAAGCATGATAATGTCAGCTTTTTTACCAGGAGCAAGAACGTCACAGTCATTAAGTCCCATGGCCTTAGCGCCGTTAACTGTGGCCATCTTAAGAACTTCCTTGGCATCTACGCTGGAGGCATCCATGTTCTTAACCTTGGCAAGTCCTGTAACCAGGAACATCTCCCTGAACATATCAAGACAGTTGTTGCTGGCTGGTCCATCAGTTCCGATGGCAACAGGGATTCCTGCCTCAAGATACTCCTTAATAGGTGCAATACCACTGGCAAGCTTAAGGTTAGAGCCAGGGTTTGTTACTACGTAAAGTCCCCTCTTTTTCATGATCTCTCTGTCGTGATCATTGGTCCATACAAGGTGGTATCCACCTCCGCCGTAATCAAACAGACCAAGACTGTCAAAGAATTCGATAGGAGTCATGCCATATCTTTCGATACACTCCTTGGTCTCAGACTCAGTCTCCTGAATGTGAGCCCAGAAAGGTGCCTTATACTTATGGGTAAGCTTGGCACACTCCTCTAAAAGCTCCTTAGAGCAGGTATATTCTGCGTGAACACCAAGGATAAAGGAGTTAAACTCATCCTTACCATTGATATCTGTATAATACTTTTCAAGCAGTTCTACGCTCTGGCTGAAATTGTTGACACAGCTGGTCTGAACACATCTAAAGCCGCAATCTCTAAAGGAATCTGCCACGGTAAAAGGTGTCAGATACATCTCAAATGCAGCTGTGATACCACTTGATAAATACTCCAAAATCGCAATCTTGGATAAATGATAAATATCTTCCCCAGTCATCTTAGCTTCTATTGGGAAAATCTGTGTATTAAGCCAATCAGAAAGTGGCAGATCATCAGCCTTTGATCTCATTAAGGTCATGGCTGAATGGGTGTGGGCATTTTTAAATCCGGGCATGAGTAAGTTCTTTTTACAATCTATCTCTCTGTCCCAAATAAGGATCTGATCCGGATGGTCGTTGCAGTAAGACCTGCCTTCTTCCTCTGTCCCCACAAAGATTATCTCATCCTTAACTACCCAAACCTCGCCAACAAAAATCTCTCTATCTGGCTCCATAGTAAGAATTCTTGCGTTAAAAAATCTAGTTCTCATACCATTCTCCCATAAAATATCTATGCATATGCCATAAACAGCATATGCATAGTAATAGTCATTAAACGCTTATTAGAAAGCTTTGATAGATTCAGTTACAAGCTTAGTAAATAAAGGAGCTGCCTTGTCAGCTGCCTCCTGAACCTCTTCGTGACAAAGAGGCTGATCGCTGATACCTGCAGCAAGATTACTGATGCAGGAAACACCGCAAACCTTAAGTCCCATGTGGTTAGCTGCGATAGCTTCTACAACAGTGCTCATACCAACAGCTGAAGCGCCAAGACCCTTAAGCATTCTAATCTCAGCTGGAGACTCGAAAGAAGGACCTGTAAGCTGTGCGTAAACACCTTCCTTAAGCTCTATGCCGTTATCTGAAGCAACCTTTCTGATGGTATCTGCAAGGTCCTTCTTATAAACTTCAGACATATCTGGGAAGCGTGGTCCAAGCTCCTCAAGGTTAGCACCAATAAGTGGATTAGGTGCAAAGCAGGAAATGTGATCTGTGATAAGCATAAGGTCTCCTGCCTTAAATCCATCTCCCATACCGCCTGCAGCGTTTGTAAGGAAAAGGATCTTAGCTCCCATCATGCCCATGAGCCTTGCTGGAAGTACAACATCTCCAATATCATAGCCCTCATAGTAGTGAACACGGCCCTTCATACAAACAACCTTAACATCTCCAACGTAGCCGAAGATAAACTTGCCTGCGTGACCTGGAACTGTAGATACAGGGAATCCTGGAATATCCTTATACTCTATCTCACACTCAATCTTAATGTTCTCAGCGTAGTTACCAAGGCCTGAACCAAGGACCAAAGCCACCTCTGGAACAAAATCTGTCTTTTCTCTTACAGCCTTTAAGCATGACTGTAACTTCTCATATCTGGAATTACTCATTTCTATCCTCCAAACTTATTTCATCCTCTGATTGTACCATAGTTCCATCCCCTATGACTATGGTTCCATGAATAATTGGCTGAACCATATCAACCATGGCATTCTCAATAACGTATTTAAGACCGCCCTTGTAGAACTTCTCAATAAGCTTGGATTCTATGGATCCAAGACTTTCCGGGGAAAGTCCATTAATTGTATTCATCAGCATGTCAGCTCCCGGATTTTCAAGGAATCTGACTTCGATGGCCTTGGGAACTGCAGGATGAATAAATGTGGCCTTCCCATCTTCCCTATCAAGGGCGTCATTTTCAAAGTAGATGTTGATGGATCTTCCGCAGGCTTCTTCCATGAAGCATATATCATTTCTTATGACGAACCTGTTGTATTCATCTGTCTGGCAAAAAGAACTAACGGTAACCCTGTACTTTTCTCCATGCATGTTGATCATGCTGATATATCTTTTGCCGCCAAAGCCACATCTAAGGCTATAGATCTGATCTCCCTCATAGAGCTCTATAAAGAAGCTGTTATTGTCGCCTTTTCTAAAGCCGATCTTGCTGATTCCATCCGTGAAATTATTATGGACTATCTGCATCATAAGAGGGAATACGCCTACTCCGCTGACATCCATCTTATACTTTGTTCCATCCAGTTTATCAAGCCACATGGCTCTTAACTGGTTTTCATTTCTTACGTTGTAGGCATTTACATAGTCTTTGAAGGTGCTTCTCTTATTAACGTCTACATTTACAGAACTTGGTCTTGGTCTTCCTGTGGTCATCTTAACGCAGCGTCTCTTCCAGCCTCCACCAGAAATTGTCGGAAAAGCAGCTGTTCTGCCGCTAACGGATTTGCAGATGGCCTTAAGCTCATTAAGAGCCTTGAAATCCTCTGGCAATGGCTCGTCAGATACCACCAGATCATTCTTCATGGCATTCCTTATCTTCATGGCCATTTTACTGGTCTCAAAGATATCGCTGTTACCTGCGTTGGTTACCACCACCATATCAACATCAGGATATACAAACACGTTCTGACCAAGGATTCCGTTGTAAGCAAAGGAACCCTTTCTGTCATCGTTTACCCAAATCTGATAGCCATAGTGCTCATCTGTGTCGTTTGAAGTCTCTATCTGCCAGGAGGTGGACTCTTTTACCCAGTCTTCAGGAACGATCTGCTTACCCTTCCACTGGCCCTTTTGAAGATACAACTGGCCAAGCTTAGCCATATCCTCGGCCCTGATAAACAGACCCCAGCCGCCCTTTGTTATATGCTTAGGGCAGCTTTCCCAGAAGATTCGCTTAATTCCCATAGGTTCAAAAATTCTCTCCCTGCAGTACTCAAACAAAGTCTCCCCAGTAACCTCTGTTACTATGGCAGAAAGCATATAGGTGTTCATGCTGTTGTAATCAAATTTGGTTCCGGGCTCGAATTTTGAGCCAGATTCAAGAAAGCTCTTTTTCCAGTCATTACCACTGACTATGCCAGCCTCGTTAAAGTCCGAGCCGCTGGACATGGTAAGCAGGTGTCTGACTGTAATATCCTTTTTAAGAAATGAAAGGATTCCTCCAGAGCTAAAGATTTCGCTTAGCTTAGTATCAAGGGTAAGCTTTTCCTCATAAATAAGGATTCCGATGGCCATTCCCACTATGCTCTTACACATGGAATAGGAAACGTGCCAGTAATTAAGGTCATAGGGTTCAAAGGCGCACTCAGCGATGACCTTACCATGGCGAAGGGCCATGAACTTGTGCATATTACAATCCTTATCCCTTGACAGTGACCTGATCAGGTCCGTAAAAAAAGCAGAACTTACGCCCTGGGATTCAGGACTACTCCTTTCAAGTGCCTGCTCAAGAAATACAGTCCCCTGCTCAAATTCAGGTTTCTGCGGATAGTAATCAACCTTACTTATTTCCCCAGTTTCTTTACTAACAAGCTTAAGAAGTAGTTCTCCCACGGAAAGTTCTGCTCGTGCCATTAAATGTCCTCCTAAAAGAAAGATATTTAATCGTATTTAAGGGCTCTCATGGAATTAAGTATTGCAAGGACTGCAACGCCAACATCGCCAAATACAGCAAGCCACATGGTTGTAAGTCCCAGTGCTCCAAGAATAAGGATTGCAATCTTAACAGTAAGAGCGAATACGATATTCTCTTTAACGATTCTAAGAGTCTTGCGGGCAATCTTGATAACAGATGGGATCTTGCGAAGATCATCGTCCATAATTACGATGTCTGCAGCCTCAATAGCTGCGTCTGATCCAAGGGATCCCATGGCAATTCCAACATCAGCTCTCATAAGTACAGGAGCATCATTAATGCCATCACCAACAAATGCAAGCTTACTGTTATTATCCTCTTCTGAAAGCATTTTTTCAACCTGAGTGACTTTATCAGCTGGAAGAAGCTCGTAGTGTGTCTCGTCAATTCCAACCTTCTTGGCAGTGAAAAGTGCTGCATTCTTACGGTCTCCTGTAAGAAGAACTGTTTTGTCAACTCCGGCCTTTTTGATATTAGCTATGGCGTCTACTACGCCGTCCTTAATAACATCTGAGATAACGATACAACCAAGGTATTTGCCATCAAGAGCAACATACACTGTAGTTCCAGGGCTGTCGATCTCAGAATACTCGATATTATTTGCTAAAAGAGCTTTGCCATTTCCAAGAATAAGCTCTTTTCCATCATAAACAGTAGTGATACCGTGACCAGCCACTTCTTTGGTAGATGCTTCATCTACAAGGCTCTGATCAACTGCATAGCCCTTCTGCTCGTAGGCTTCCTTAATGGATCTTGCGATTGGGTGATTGGATAAGGCTTCACCATGGGCAGCGATCTTAAGAAGCTGTGTCTTAAGGTCATTATCACCGGATAAAGAGCTATCTATACCAGAATTGTCAGCAAGAACAATGTCAGTTACCTTAAACTCGCCCTTTGTGATGGTTCCGGTCTTGTCAAAAACGATGGTATCTATAAGGGATGCTGCCTCTAAGAAGTTACTGCCCTTTACAAGGACACCGATCTTGGAAGAAGCACCAATTCCTCCGAAAAATCCCAGAGGAACTGAAATCACAAGTGCGCATGGGCAGGAAACAATAAGGAAAATGCAGGCTCTTCTGATACTATCCATAAAAGAGATTCCTGTTGCAAATGGAAGAACCACTGCAAGAAGGACCGCACCGATTGTAACTACAGGTGTGTAGTATCTGGCAAATCTGGTGATGAAGTTCTCCATTCTGGACTTCTTGTTGCTGGCATTCTCTACAAGCTCCAAGATCTTGGCTACTGTAGAATCCTCGTAGGCCTTAATAGCTCTAACCTTGAGAACTCCGTCCTGGTTAACGCAGCCGCTTATGATATCATCTCCAGCTACAACCTTTCTAGGAACTGACTCACCGGTAAGGGCTGCTGTATCAATAAAGGATTCGCCCTCCACAACCACTGCGTCTACAGGAACCTTTTCACCGGCTCTGATCTGAAGAATATCGCCAACGCTTACTTCCTCAGGATCCACCTCCTCAACAGTTCCATCTTCCCTTACAATATTGGCTATCTCTGGCGCAATACTCATCATTTCTGTGATGGACTGTCTGCTCTTACCTACTGCATAACTCTGGAAAAGCTCACCAACCTGGTAGAAAAGCATTACAGCCAGGGCTTCAGAATACTCGCCAATACCAAAGGCTCCGAAGGTTGCGATCATCATAAGGAAGTTCTCATCAAATACCTGGCCGTGGCTGATATTGATGGCAGCCTTCTTGATTACATCGTAGCCAATGATGATATAAGGAATAAGATAAATCACAAGCTGAAGATACCATGGAACCGGCTCAAGAACGCCTGTCTTATCTAGTATTAGAAGTGCAAAGAACATGATCAGCACAACTATTATTCTGTTTCTGACTTTTTTTTGTTTCTTGGTCATAGTAACACGCTTTCTGTTGCGACTTGTTAAAGCGGTTTAAATTGCGTCACAACACTAAATATAGAAAAATAGAACTATCAGACTTCGATCTCGCAGTCTGGCTCAACCTTCTTGCAAGCCTTAACTGCCTTCTCAAGAACTTCTGCATATACAGCATCGTCTGCCTCAAGCATGAATTTCTGAGTCATGAAGTTAACTCTTGCATCTGTTACGCCTTCAATCTTCTTAACAGCCTCTTCCATCTTAGCTGCACAGTTAGCACAATCTACCTCACATTTGTATGTCTTTTTCATAGTTTTGTTCTCCTTTTTCTTTATATATTTTGATTGTCATGGCTTAAGTTACTAAATAAACCAGGTCATGACCCAATAATTAACAAAAAAGCTTTCGTTCATCACTCATTGATATGAGTAATACCTTGATTGATGATGGTTCTTACATGATCGTCAGCTAGGAAGTATATGATTGACTTACCCTCACGTCTATTTCCCACAAGTCTTGACTGCTTAAGAACCTTAAGCTGGTGGGAAATAGCTGACTGAGTCATGTTAAGAGTGTCTGCAATGTCACATACACACATCTCTGATTCAAAAAGCGCAAACAGGATCTTAATCCTGGTGGAATCGCCAAAGACCTTAAAAAGCTCTGCAAGATCATAAAGCTTATCATCATCTGGCATATCCTGATGAATCTTATTGGCAAAATGGATGTGAACGTGCTTCTCTTCACACTGTTCTACGTCGTTTAAAGCCATATATGAACCTCCTTCCGAAGAATCTTAGATTTTCATTTCAACATATGAACGATTGTTCATATGTTGAATATAAACCTATTGTTTCTATTTGTCAACATATCCTTTTGTTTTTTTTCATAAAATAAAAATCCCCCGAAGAACAGCTTTATTTGCTCTCTTCGGAGGATTTAATAATTCAGTTATAGTTCTTTTTCCTATGTAACTGATCAGCCTACATACATAAGCTCATCAAAGTATTCATCTACTGATGTTCCATCGATAGCTGCAGGATATTCATAGGATGTATAAGTAATTCTAACTACGCTTCCATCCTCAAGCTGAACATCAACGTAGCTCTTTCCATCTGTTGCAACAGGAACTACTGTTGTTCCAGGAGCTATTGGCGAGCTTTCTGATGTAGCCTTTCCGTCCACAACCTTAACAGCAGGAACTTCCTTCTTAGCCACGATTTTGTCTGTAGCAACCATTCCAAAGTCGCATACATCATCGTTTTCTACAGGCATTCCATCAGCACCAACGCTGTATAAGTTGTAATACTGGAAGGATCCAAGGGCTTCTCCCACATGGCCAAGAAGCATGTTATCTGGATCTGTAAGGCATGGCTCTCCGCTAAAGTCCTGATCCTGATAATCAATATAAATATCGTGGAACCAGTCAGAACCACAAAGCTTAACATCACCACCAGTTATATCAAAGGCCACAAGGGAAGTAAAATCATTAAACTCACTAAAGATTATGTAGATGTACTCTCTACCATCCTTGGTATAAATGTGGTAGCAGTCACCATAATAATCCTCGGCATAGATGTCCGCATCCACTGATGCCTCTTTATCTCCATTTACAAGGGTAATTGATGAAGCATAAGTGTGCTCTTCATCCTCATAGGCAAGTTCAAATCTCATGCCTTCAATTTCGTTCTTGTACTCATAGTCCTTACCACATACAGGAATCACCTCATGATTGATATAACCCTGGTCAGGAACAAGCTTGTATTCATCAGCAATTACGCCCTCATCATATCCAAATACAACATCAAAGGCTCCGCTGGCATAGTCAGCAATGTCATAAGGGTTAAATACAATATGAACGCCCTGATAATCAAAATAGAAGATGTACTCTGTTTCCCAGTCTTCAGCTCCACTACTTACATCCTTACTTGAGTCAGGTTCAAACTTATAATGGCTTAAATACTCATCAACATAGTCAGAGCTAGATCCTCTTTCATTAAACTCAACAGAGAGCTTATCCTTAAGCTTAGAAGCAAATTCATCCTCAGAAATAGTAAATACGTTAGAAAGAGCTATCTTTTCACCAGTTTCTACAAGGTAACTATCGCCATAAGTAGCATAGTATCCATGAGCACCGCCGGAATAGGTCTCATAGGATGAGCAAATACTTACGATCTTGGAATCAGCTCTTGAAATGTAGTCGTATTGATTATCTACGTATGCAGGGAAAGAAGCTTCATCTCCGCTTTCTGCCATGGACTGATACTGCTCAGTGGCATCAGAATACATGGTATTACTATAATCGCCGAAGTTCTTGATACCCTCCTGTGCTCTGTCCATAAGGGCATCGTAAAGGCCTGGATAAGCTCCTTTATCAGCTTCCCTTAAAAGAACCCAGGAATGAGTCATCTGAGTAAGATTCACATAATTGTCATCCTCAGAATATCTGTAATCGTAGCGGTAGACATTCTTATATACTGGTAGTGCTGAGCTTACTATATCTACAATATCTTCTGTATAATCAAATTCTGATGTTCCCTCTGAGGATACATCACCTGCATTATCTGCGTTATCACCCACATTCTCTACAGATAACCCAGTGTCTGCCTCATCTTTTGCAAATGGATTAGTAAAAGAGCAGCCTGTGAGAAGCACAGCGCACAGTCCCATCGCAATAATTCTTGTCTTTTTCATAATTCCTCCTGTTTAAAAAACTAGTAATAATAACAACACTGATAATTATGGCCACTTCATGCACATATTGCAAGAAGTGGCCATAAATAAGCACTGACTATATATCTGTATAGATGTTTCTATTTCTTATTTTCAGGAAGATTCAGCTGACTTCCGGTTCTTGAAAGATTAACACAATGAACAAACCTATAGGCTTTTTCAGATTGTGCCTGGGTGATTCCAAATAGTTTTTTACCCTTACTATAAAAGCCATACTCACCTGACATAGGGTTATTTCTTATCTCATCAATTGCCTCAACATCAAAGGTCTTTTTTCTTCCAAGAAAGTTTCTGAAGGTAATCTTATTATCCTTTAGGGTAATCTTTGTAAGCAGGAAATACAAAGTAAAATAAAGGGATGCAATAACAAATAAAAGCATGAATAGTCCTAGCACAGCACCAGCTATGTCCTTATCCTGCATGTATGCTCCATATCCTATCAAAAGGAAAAACACAGTAAAAATTCCAAAGAGTATACCTGCAAATTTAGAGTAATGTATCTCTTCTTCATAGGTTTCTTTCTTTGAAAGCTCTCTGTCTATTACCTTAATAAGGCCTTCACTTCCGGAATCATTGCCATAAAGTCCAATGCCCTCCCACTGACCGTCATCATTTTCTGCAGCCTTTATTACGCCGCATACATCAGCGATTATAAGAGCATATCTCTTTCCATTTTGAGAATAATATAGCGCTATAGAGCCCTCAGAATAATCATCAAAGAAGTCTCCTGGCTCAACGTCCTTAATCTGATATCTGTCCTTGTAGTGCTCTTTTACCTTAGAAATAGCGAATTTACTGTCACTACTAAGTACATGGGGCTTAAGATTAAGAACAGGCGTAATACTGGATAAAAGATCAAAAAGCATATTGTACGTAGTAAGAAATTCCTTTTCCTTAAAAGTTAGGTAATGTGAATCTCCACTATTCATGATGATAAATAAGGTATACATCTCATCATCATGTTTTAAATAATCTAAGGCTTTGATTTCTTTTAAACAAACGTACTTTAGAGGCCAGTCAAAAGCACATATCATCATTTGAGAGCCCACATAAATCTTGAACTTCTCAATATATTTAACTGTCTCTTTCTTAAATTCCTCTTTAAGCGCACGTCCTTCACTGGTTTTAAGGACCATCCTTGCAACTTTTTTTGATATCAATCCCAGAATCAGATCGTAAAGGGTTTTGATAAAGTAAGCAAAACACGCAAAGAAAAAAATAAGGGCAAGATTGTCGTTTATAGGGCCAGTCAGAACAAATAAAACCAGCGTTATTATAAAGATCAGTAAAGAAATCCAAAACTTTTTCCAAGGTTTTTTAATTACCTTGTCTATATTTTTATCAAAATACAACATTAGCGTCTCTCTTTGATAATGCGTCTTCATCCTTAAAAAACTCAAGTGGTGTAACATTCTTCATAGACGCTACGATTGAGCTTGGGAATACGACGATAGCCTGGTTAAACTGAGTTACATTTGAGTTATACATTCTCTTGGCAGCTGCGAAATGTTCGTTCTCATCAGCAATCTGCTTCTGAAGTGTAACCATTACTTCCTGTGACTTAAGCTCTGGGAACTGTTCTGCAAGAGCAAGAAGGCCCTTCTGAGCCTTATCCTGAAGGCTGCTCTGCTCAGAAAGCTCACTGATAGTCATGTTTGAATGAATCTCATGGATCTTTGAAAAGATCTCATCCTCATGGCTCATAAATTTCTTGGCTACCTCTAAAGAGTTCATGATAACGTCATATCTTTTTACCATGTAAATCTCAATATCGGCCTTAGCCTGGTCTGTAGCAATCTTAATCTTCTCAATTCTGTTGCTGATACCTACAAAATAGATCACAGCAATAATCATAACTAAAATCAAAAAACTAAATAAAAAACCCATCATTATTATCTCCCAATTATATAGTTCTTTCTCTTTCTGTACTCTTTGATATCGCAAAGGCAATATCATTAAGACTTTCAATCAGTTCGTTAAGATTATTTCTAGCCTCTAAGAATGGATTATCTCCAATATCAGAAATCTTAGAAGGTACAAAAATAAATTTATCCTTCTGGTTAAAAGACACATAAAGAGTATCAGCAGTAATAGTAAGAGCGAAAGTTCCATACTTAGCTCTAAAAGCCTGCAATTTCTCAATTACATAAGCATTAAGAACATAGAAGCCTGTATGCTGATCACTTGCAAATACTTCAAAGTTCTCGTCAAAGGTTACTGATCCTGTCTCAATCTTCTCAGGAGTAATCGGTGTATTTTTCCTGACGAAGGTAGTCTCCTTCTTAACTACAAGTAAATTCAGAGGTTTAGATGCTATAACTCTGACAACTCCCTGTATATTGGTAGGAGTCTTGTACTTAACAACTGTTCCCCTAAAGGTTACTACTGTAGAAGAATTACCATCTGAATCTGTATCAGTATGCTCACAAAGTAGTGAAAAGTTCTCAAGTTCATGTTCATCATTAGAAACCAGATGGTTAGTTACATACTCATCATCATCTCTGGTGATAAGTCCTAAATCAAAATAGGAATCCAGGGTAATGTACTTCTCATTGTAAGTAAACTCAGCATTTGGGAAGACCTGTCTGGCCATGGGCTCAACTATGGTCTTTCCATACTCATCCATAGCGCTATTCTTTATTTTTAGTCCAATAAAAAGCAGAAGCACACCAATCGCCACAACTGGAATAATTAGCAAAAAGGTATGGTATACCAACATAAATGGTATTACTATGAACGGCGATACAAAGCCTACTATCCTAAGAAACTTGGCGAGAGCAAGTTTTCCCTTGATCCCGCCAATATCTGCTGAATTACCTGAGATTCCATTATATTCGTTATAATCAGAACTCATGTTAACTCCTTAAAACTCTGCTGTTACTTTCTTGTAAGACTTCTTACCCTTACGAACCATGATGCCTTCAGCAAATGTATCCTTGGTATAAGTTGTCTTAACGTCAGATACCTTCTCCTCATTGAAGGTTACGCCGCCCTGCTCAACAGCACGTCTTGCCTCACTTCTTGTAGCGCAAAGGCCGCTTGAAACAAGTACCTGAAGGATATCGATAACTCCATCTCTGAAGTCCTCTGCCTTAAGTGATGTAGCTGGCACACTTGCCATATCTCCGCCACCTGCAAAAAGAGCTCTTGCAGCATCCTGAGCCTTCTGAGCTTCCTCTTTACCATGTACAAGGGCTGTAAGCTCGAATGCAAGGATTTCCTTCTTCTCGTTGATTCTTGAATCATCCCACTTCTCCATCTCAAGGATCTCTTCGATAGGGATGAATGTAAGCATCTTGATACACTTATCTACGTCAGCATCGCCAACGTTTCTCCAGTACTGGTAGAAGTCGAATGGTGATGTCTTGTTAGGATCAAGCCATACTGCATTTCCAGCTGTCTTACCCATCTTCTTACCCTGCGAATCTGTAAGAAGTGTGATTGTCATAGCATGAGCATCCTTACCAAGCTTACGACGGATAAGCTCTGTACCACCAAGCATATTGCTCCACTGATCATCTCCGCCGAACTCAAGGTTACAATCATACTTCTGGAACATGTAATAGAAGTCGTAGGACTGCATGATCATGTAGTTAAACTCAAGGAATGAAAGACCCTTCTCCATTCTCTGCTTGTAGCACTCAGCACGAAGCATGTTGTTAACTGAGAAGCATGCACCAACCTCTCTAAGAAGCTCGATGTAGTTAAGGTTCATAAGCCAGTCTGCGTTATTAACCATAAGTGCTTTTCCATCTGAGAAGTCAATGAACTTCTCCATCTGTCTCTTGAAGCACTCTGCGTTGTGATCGATGTCTTCTCTTGTAAGCATCTTACGCATATCTGTTCTTCCTGATGGATCACCGATCATGGTTGTACCACCACCGATAAGTGCGATTGGCTTATTGCCTGCTTCCTGAAGTCTCTTCATAAGAGTAAGAGCCATGAAGTGACCAGCTGTAAGTGAATCAGCTGTACAGTCAAAGCCGATGTAGAAAGTTGCCTTTCCGTTGTTTACAAGGTCTCTGATCTGCTCTTCATCTGTAACCTGAGCAATGAGGCCTCTTGCCTTAAGTTCTTCAAATATCTGCATAATGCACCTCCAAATAATTGTTGCGGAAAATAAAAAGCCCTCCGCAACCATAATAGTTGCGAAGGACGAATAATTCGTGTTACCACCTTCATTCACACATGATTCGCATCATGCGCCTCAGCAAGTACGACCATTACTGGCGATACTCTTATGATATAACGGTCATCCCCGTCAGAACATATTAGTTCAAAAGAACGTTCCGCTCTGCAGCTCACGGAGGTATTCATCATCGCTCTTAACATACGCCTCTCACCAACCGGCAATTCTCTGTTGTCAGCCTGCGATTCTTACTTATTCCGATCATCGCTTTTTAATATACTCATAAATTTTAATTTTATACCAATATTATGTCAAGCACTTCTTGGTATAATAATCAACTAAATCAATTAGCCTTCTCAAGATACTCTCTGTTATTCTGCTCAAGCTTAGACATCATATAAGTGCTTCCTTTGATATTCTGGCTCTGAACATTTCCTCCCTTATGAAACCTTCTCTGAATCATTTTCTAAATTCTTGAAATACTCTTTATTCTCTTCTGTATATCCTACTTTGATATCAGGATTCTTCTTAATGATATTGTCCAAAATCTCATTAACGATAACTGTATTCTGATTTGGCTTAGAGAATCTGATAATAACCTGCTTACCAATATCCCTGCCATATACAGTAGCTCCGATATTATCGTGATAGTTGGCATTCTCTAAACCGATTATGCTTCCATAAACCCACTCAATATCCTTATACTTGGCAAAAAAGGTATCTACATCATTACCAGTTGTGGCTCCATGATACCTGCCTGAATGAAGCTTAACAATAAAGCTGTCTGTTAGATACAGATTCTGAGGATATATCTTAGTGCTAGGTCTATCAAGCTCATCCTCAATTCTCTCAAAATCAACATCTGAGAATACTTTAAGATTATTAATAAATCCAATAAGTCTTGTTATTCCTGCAAAGAACAAAAATACAGAACCTATGGCAAGCACAACTACCAGCTGGCTCCATTCCTTCATAAGGCCTGTTAATACTGCATTCTTGCCAGGATTACTGATGTCATACCAAAGAAGACCAAATATCAAAACACCAACCACAAAGGAACCAAGTATTTCCAAGCGCATCTTAGCCATGTTCCACTTAAGTCTTCTTGAAGTAATTCTGTTTCTTGCTCTTAAAAATGATACCTGATTAGCTCTGTAATCCTCGTTGCTTTCGATATCTACTGGTTCTCTTATGCCAAGAGATTTTCTTATCATTTTAGCTACAGTTGCTATCAAAAGAACTATTCCAGCAAATAAGAACAGTACACATGCTATAAACTCAGCAATCTTCTGCACTTTGTAATGAGTAAGTGTCTCAGATTTAAGAACAGTCATCCTTATGTTGTAGTTATCAGCTGTAACTCCGCACTGCTGAAGGTAATCAATATATGAATCCCTGACATCCTTGCTTTCACTATCAAGACTCTTAGCCTGAGCACTGATAGCAAGAGGATTAGCAGAAAGTGCGTTTGTTACACCATCAATATAATCCCATGTGTCGCCTTCAATCTCATCAAGAGCCTTAGCCTCTTTATCCTTTGATACATCTAATGCCACAAAGGAATTATCATCAAGCCAGACTACATAATAATAGTCCTGGACATCCTTGCCCTCTGACATGGTGCCAAAGCAGCCAAGACAACCATCAATGTTGAGACTGTAATAGCCTTCATTAATTTCACCATCATTTTCAAAAATGACATCAGAATAACTCTGGAATCCTCCAGAAAGCGCACCCTTGATGTAAGGCCATTCCTTGTAGTAATCGATGTAGAGCATAAATGATGATAAAGCAATGAAAAATACGGAAAATAGAATTAACCAGAAACTACCCTTTGTACTTTTTTTCATCCCCAACTCTCTCCCAATAGAAATATAATAAACATCCAAATTATAACAGATTACTTCATATAAAAAAAATTGTTTTTTATCAAAACGTGTAAAATCTGATAATATAGCATAGACGGTATAATTTTCAGACTATATGAGGAGAAAAAATATGAAAAAAAAGACAGTTCTTTTACCATGTATTCTTGCATCTGTACTGGTTATGTCTACTGGATGCAACAGCACCGGCGAAGTCACAGATACTAATAACGAAAGCACCGGCGATGTAACTAAAGACACCACCGCAGGCGAAGCTTCTTCTTTATTTGAGCAGGTTGAAAACGCTAAAGAAGATCAGGCTCCATCCGGAACCTATGCTGTTACCTGTACTGAGGAGTTCGATGAAGATGAAATAACCTATGAGATTTCATATACCTTCTGTGATGATCATACCGGAATCTTCAGTTGCCAGGACTTTGTAGAGTTTACCTGGGATGAAGACAGCATCAATTTTGAATCCTATGAGACTCCATATACATTAGATGGCGATACCTTAATCATTGAAGAAGATGGTACTAAATCAGAGTTCCCAAAAAGAGTAAGCGATGATCCGCTACTTAATGGAGATTTCTCATCATTAGCAGGAAGTTACAAAGCTACTGATTTTACAAATGATGGCTATGGCGGAGGAGAAGCTCTTAACGACCTTGTTCTTGGAAGCGATGGTTCTGTATCAGGAGGTAATCCAACCTACTCAGTAGACTTCTTTCCTGCTGGCGCACCAAAGCTTGTTACAAAAACCAATATTGGCACCTATATGTGTGTAGTAACACCGGATGCATACTATACAATATATCCAGAGGGTGTTGCTCAGCTGATCTATACAGAGGATGAAGCCTACTCATATCTTGTGGATTCAGTTTATATCAACTGCTTTGTGTTTGACGGCGGAGTTATGGATACCATCTACTATCTGGAAAAATAAACTCTTGCAAATTAAAACTATATGGGCTATTATCAAGAAAAATAAATGTTTGTGCAGAGTAGACGTCTAAGCGTTAAGTGCCTGGTGAACAGGGAGTTGTCATCGGGACGAAGGAATTGTCCGCGGTTTAGGTGTCGCATCCCGCTGCTACATCTTTGGTATGTCTGTTTATGACCTCCGATGTGGTGAAGGAAACTGCAAAGGAGGTTAATTTTATGGAAAAAAATCAGCAAAAATCAAATCTTTTTAGTCGTGAGCGCCTTTCCTACAAATCAATTGAACACCTTGGAAACGTTAGAGTCCTTACATTCTGCGGAATGATGGGTGCTCTTGCAGTTATTCTCAGTTCTGTTGCTACTATCAGAATTGGCGATTTTCTTCGTATAGGATTTGCCAATATTCCTAATCAGATTGTAGCTTTTCTATTTGGACCATGGGTAGCAATGATATTTGGAGGAGCCATGGATATTGTTAAATTCATAGTCCACCCAGATGGTGCTTTTAATTTTGCTTACACAATAGTTGCTATGGTTGGCGGACTTATTTATGGTTTCTTTTTATACAAAAGGAAAATCAGCGTTATAAACGTTCTTTGTGCTGAATTGTTTGTTAAAATCATTTGCAACCTTGGAATGAACTCATTCCTTATCATCATCACAACAGGAAAGGCCTTTAATGCTATCATGCCTGCAAGAGTCATCTCAAATGCCGGTAAGCTCCCAGCAGACGTAGCAATCATGCTGCTGCTCCTTCCTGTAATCAATAAAGTTGTAAAGCCTCAGCTTGAAAACAATAGCTCAAAGAAAAGTGCAGACGACAAGTCAACAAAAACAATGGAAATCACAAAAGGATAATACGTAATAAAACAGCTCCCTTACCATTCAAGGGAGCTGTTTTCTATTCTTTTATCTCGTTCCATTAGTTCTTTTAACGCATCCTCAGGCTTCTTGCCTTCAAAGAGAATCTCGTTAACTTCCTGAACAATTGGCATATCTACTTCATATTTCTTGGCTAGTTGAAGTGCAGCCTTAGCACTGTACACACCCTCAACTACCATCTTAACCTCATCCATGGCTTCCTGGTAGGACTTACCCTGACCAATAAGGATTCCGGCACGGCGGTTACGGGAATGCATTGATGCGCAAGTTACGATGAGATCACCGATTCCAGATAAACCGCTAAAGGTCTCAAGCTTACCGCCCATGGCCATTCCAAGTCTGCTCATCTCGGCGATTCCTCTGGTAATAAGAGCAGCTTTTGCATTATCGCCAAGACCATAGCCATCAGCCATTCCGGCAGCCAGCGCAATTACATTCTTAAGAGCTGCGCCAATCTCGATACCAAGCATATCGGGACTTGTATAAACTCTGAAAGCACCGTTCATAAACACATTCTGAACAGTTCTTGCTACGTCTTTATCAAAAGCTCCTACAACAATTGTGGTAGGAAGAGCCTTTCCAACCTCCTCTGCATGGGATGGTCCGGAAAGAACACATACATTACTTCCAGGTATAACATCAAGGATAACGTCTGACATAACCATAAGTGTATCCTCTTCAATACCCTTAGAGCAGTTAACAATTATCTGCTCTCCATCTGGATCAATGTATGGAGCAAATAGCTTGACTGTTTCCCTCATATGAGCTGAAGGAACAACCACTACGATCATATCTTTTCCAGATACAGCCTTTTCCATATCACAGGTATATTCAACTGATTCTGGTAACTTAACGCCTGGAAGCTTATCCTCGTTACCGTGATAGCTCTTTAGCTTATCAACTGTAGACTGACTTCTTGACCAGATAGTAACATCATGGCCATTTGTTGTAAGTACGTACGCAAGAGCGATTCCCCAGCTACCTGCGCCGATAATTCCGATTTGTTTACCCACGTTTTCCCCTCAATTAATCAATTTTGTTCTTCTTAAATATATATGTCTTACGCTCTTTGCCTGACATAAGCTTCTTAATATTGGATCTGTGCTGGTAAAATGCCAAAGCTGTAAGGATAAAGGCAACTATATACATCTCAATCCTTATACTCTGTGGCATAAGGTCAATTCCAATACCAAAAAGGCCTGTCTGGCCCTCAACAATAAGCTGAATAAAGAAACATGTATAAAGGCAAAGGCTTCCAAGAGAAACGAAATGTGTAATGTTAAATGGAATAAGGAATCCAAGCATTCCAACAATCACAAAGGTCCAATGCATAGCGATAATGTATCCGCTGGTAACTGCAATTCCCTTGCCACCCTTGAACTTAAGAAATACAGGAAAGTCATGGCCAAGAACACAGCCAGCTGCTGTATAGATCCTAAGAAGATAATTGTAACTAGTGTAAACCTCGTCCCCAAGAACATTCTTAAATACAAGGCTTGTGATAACGATGGCCAGGATACATTTGATCATATCGCCAAATAAAACTGTAAATCCTGCCTTCGCACCAAGAACACGAAGTGTATTGGTAGTCCCTGCGTTTCCGCTTCCCACATTCCTTATATCAACGCCCTTTAACTTACAGTAAAGAACTGCTGTCTGGAATGTACCAAAAATATAGCCCACCAGGATACAAATTATCCTAACTCCCAACATGTTCATTTTTTGTCCTCTTTTCTCTCCCTGATAATGAATCTAAGCGGTGTGCCCTTAAATCCAAAGGCCTCACGAATCTGGTTCTCGATATATCTTGTATAACTAAAGTGCATAAGCTTCTTATCATTTACAAAGATAACAAAGGTTGGTGGCTTAACAGATGCCTGTGTGATGTAAAAGAGCTTAAGAATCTTACCCTTATCACTTGGTGGCTGCTGCATTACAACTGCCTGTGTCATAATCTCGTTAAGTACACCTGTTGAAACTCTAAGAGAGTGGCTCTCATTGACCATATCGATCATATCATAGAGCTTAACAAGCCTCTGACCTGTCTCAGCGGAAATAAAAATGATCTCTGCATAGTTCATGAATGCCAGAGTGTTTCTGATATCCTTAGTGAACTCTTTAACTGAGTGGTTGTCCTTCTCAATAAGATCCCATTTATTAACGGCGATAATAACAGCCTTTCCGCTTTCATGGGCAATACCAGCAATCTTGGCATCCTGTTCTGTGACACCTTCCTCTGCATTGATAACAAGAACTGCGATGTCAGCTCTTTCTACAGCTCCTACAGTTCTAAGGATCATGTAGTGCTCAAGCTCGTCCTTGATCTTGTTCTTTCTGCGAAGTCCTGCTGTATCAATAAATGTGTACTTCTTACCGTTATATTTAACCTCTGTATCAATGGCATCTCTTGTAGTACCAGCGATATCAGATACGATAAGTCTGTTCTCACCGATGAGCTTGTTGATGATAGAGGACTTACCTACGTTAGGCTTACCAATAATTGCGATCTTAACATTGTCATCCTCTTCCTCATTGGTTGAATCCTTAACGAAGTGGCTTACTACCTCCTCA
Source organism: Butyrivibrio proteoclasticus P6B7 (assembly GCF_000622085.1). GTDB lineage: Bacteria > Bacillota > Clostridia > Lachnospirales > Lachnospiraceae > Butyrivibrio > Butyrivibrio proteoclasticus_A. The sequence continues at coordinate 126,764 of NZ_JHWL01000002.1, read as the reverse complement.
AGAAGGTCACCAATACCCTGCTTGTTAATTGCAGAAATTGGGAAAGGCTCGCCAATTCCAAGGTTGTAGAACTCGTATACATCCATGGAATCTCTATTAAAGTTATCTACCTTGTTGACACAAAGAACTACTGGCTTACCAGATCTGCGGAGCATATCCGCAACTTTGGAATCAGAATCAGTAAGTCCCTGCTTAACGTCTACCATGAAGATGATTACGTCAGCAGTATCAATAGCAATCTGGGCCTGATCTCTCATCTGTGAAAGAATGATATCCTTGGTATCTGGCTCAATACCACCAGTATCAATAAGAGTGAAGCTGTGATTAAGCCACTCTACATCCTGATAAATTCTGTCTCTTGTTACGCCTGGCTTGTCCTGAACGATAGCAATTCTGCTACCAGCCAGTGCATTAAATAGTGTGGATTTACCAACATTTGGTCTTCCTACCACTGCTACAATGTTTTTTCTACTCATTATTAACTCCCATCAAAAGGTCAGCCAGATCGTGCCCATCGCACTTGGATATGCCAACCTTAACATTTAGTTCCCTTTCAATATCAGATATCTTCACGTCATCAAGAAGATAATCCTCGCCGCTTCTTAAGAGGTTCTCAGGTAAGATAAGTTTCTCTCCAAGCTCCTTGTCCTTTAGCTGCTTGATTATGTCCTGACCTGTAAGAAGTCCGGAAACTGTGATCCTTTCGCCAAAAAACTCATTGATTATCTCATAAACCCTTACATTTAGTAAAGGGCAAACTTCCATTGCTTTATCCGCAAGCTCTTTTATCACAGGATACACAAGGCGTCCAGTGGCCAAAGAAATCTCTCTTTTATAATTCTTAAGGTGCTCAGGATAATTCTCAAGGATATACTGATATTCCTCTTCAAACTCATCCAGTAAAAGACGTATCATTCCTACGCCATTCTCAAGCTGGATATAGCCATCATAGCGCTCCGCCTCTGGGAAAGGTCTTCCAGCCAGGAAGTACCACTCGTCACTTGCATGAATAAAGTGGATTCCATGCTCATCGTATACCTTCTTCTGCCAGCTCTCGATCATGTCGATAACCTTCTCAGCATCCTCTTTATTAAATGGCTCCAAAGGATACAGTCCGTCTCTGTACTTGGAAAGGCCAACGGGAACCACAGATACACTCTGAAGGTTAGGAATATACTTGGTCATATCCCTTATGGACCTTTCAAGCTCAGCTCCATCGTTGACATTCTTACAAAGTACAATCTGACCGTTAAGCTCGATACCAGATCCATCGGCGCAGAGTCTGTCCACCTTTTTAAGAGCATCGCCAGCGAAACGATTTCCAAGCATTTTGCACCTTAGTTCAGGATTGGTTGTCTGAAACGAAACGTTGATTGGTGATAGATGATACTTAAGTATTCTGTCGATATCTGCATCTGACATATTAGTCAGCGTAACGTAATTTCCCTGCAAAAAAGAAAGTCTTGAATCGTCGTCTTTAAAATATAGGGTATCTCTCATACCCTTAGGCATCTGGTCTATAAAGCAAAATATACAGTTATTGGAACATCTTCGGTAATCATCCATGAGGCCATTTTCAAATTCTATTCCAAGGTCCTCATCAAAGTCCTTGTCGATGTCCAGAAGCCACTGCTCTCCATCCGCCTTTTCAATTAATACATCCAGGTGATCATCCTGGACTAGATACTGAAAATCAAATATATCTTCAATATCCTGATCGTTGATCTTAAGGAGTTTATCTCCTACTTCAATATTAAGTTCTTCTGCTATGCTTCCCTCGTCTACGCGAGAGATAACGTGTCCTTTACTACTTTTCATAATCTTTAGTATAACATGAAATCGCTTGACGTGTCAGTATATCTGATGATAAAACAATAGGTGGTGATTTATTTATTTTCTAAATGAAAGGACAAATTATGCCTGATTTTCATTCACTGGAAGGAACAATTCCTGTCGCTCCACTTAATCTTATCGTAATGGAGTCTGCCAAGGAGCTTGGCGATAGCGTTAACCGTTACATTTCCCAGTTTAGACACGAGCTTTACAGCATGCCTGACAATGACCCTGCTTTCCACGGTTATGTTAAGGATAATTACGAGATTAAATTCTCCTTAGACCGCTTTGGTAGCGGAGAAGCTAAGGCTTCCATCAGTCAGAGTGTTCGTGGTAACGACGTTTACATTATTACTGATGTTTGTAACTACAGCATCACTTACAAGATGTACAACTACGTCAATCACAAGTCTCCTGATGATCATTATCAGGATCTTAAGCGTGTTATCGGCGCTATCACAGGTAAGGCCAAGAGAATCAACGTAATCATGCCATTCCTTTACGACGGCAGACAGCACAAGAGAAACGGCATGGAATCCCTTGACGCAGCTCAGATGTTTAAAGAGCTCTATGATATGGGTATCTCCAATTTCATTACCTTTGATGCCCACGATCCAAGGATTTCTAATTCCAAGCCTCTTGGAGGATTTGATAACTTCCTTGCTTCCTACCAGTTTATGAAGGCTCTTTTATCTCATATTGATGATCTTGTAGTAGACAAGGACCACCTTACTGTTATCTCACCTGATGAGGGTGCTTTGGACAGAGCTGTGTACTTTGCCAACGTTATCGGCGCTGATACCGGTATGTTCTACAAGAGACGTGACTACGCTCACATCGTTAACGGAACTAACCCAATCGTTGCTCACGAATTCCTTGGTTCAGATATTTCTGGAAGAGACGTTATCATCATCGATGACATGATCTCCTCTGGCTCAAGTATGATCGATACAGCCAAGCAGCTTAAGAACATGGGTGCTAAGCGAGTATTTATCTGTACAACATTTGGTCTTTTCACAGATGGTATGACGAAGTTTGATGAAGGTTATGAGAAGGGCTACTTTGACGCTGTTATCACCACTAACCTTACCTACATGAATGATGACGTATTATCAAGAAAGTATATCTTCATTGCTGATATGGGTAAATTCCTTGCAACCATCATCGATTTCCTTAACCATGACGCTTCTATGTCAACGGTTAATATGCCAACTGAGAAGATCCGTGAGATCGTTGGCAGATACAATTCAGGCTGCAAGACTCCTGAGGAGTTATTCGACTGATACAGTTCTTTTTATAGCAAATAAATGGGACGCTTCAATAATTGAGGCGTCCCTTTTTGTTGTCCATTATGTTGTAGTCAAATCCAGTTACGTGATCATTCAGTTCTTTCCAAGGCGTCAAAGGAAATAATAACCTTAAACAGGTCTCCATCAAGCTTTATCTCAAAGTCTCCGCCCTGAGCCACAGTGAGGTTCTTGGCAATAGAAAGTCCAAGGCCGCTTCCCTCTGTGGTTCTTGACTGATCTCCTCTTATAAATCTCTCTGTAAGCTCCTCTGCATCGATATTAAGCTCAGAGGCTGATATGTTCTTGATCGAAAAGACAACCTTTTTATTGCCATCCTTTCCATCTGCAAGACGCATATCCATATATACTCTGGTGCCGCTTAAAGCGTATTTACATACGTTATTAACTAGGTTCTCAAGTACTCTCCAAAGGTGCCTTGCATCGGCATTTATCACCATCACATCCATTTCAGGCTTAAAGATTGGCTGTAAAGAGCTCTTTTCAAACTTCTCATAGAATTCGCCGATTGTCTGATTAACCAGCTCTACGAAGTTGATCCTTGTAAGGGTGATACTGATATTGCCTGAACTTATCTTGGAAACTTCCACCAGGTCCTCTGTGAGCTGCTTAAGCTTCTGGCTCTTAATATCCAGGATATTCAGGTACTCTTTTACCCTTTCATTATCAATGTCCTCTCTCTTCATAAGGTCCACATAGTTGATAATGGAGGTAAGCGGAGTCTTAATATCATGGGATACGTTAGTGATAAGGTCAGCCTTAAGCTTCTCATCCTTCATGCTGACATTAACTGCTTCATCTATGCCTTCTCCGATGGAGTTAACGGCATCTGCAAGGGCAATATTGTCAGAATGAAGCTCGCTGATGTCTACCTTGGCCTTAACGTCACCATTTTTGATATTCTCGATCACATGGATTATCTTTTCCCTGTCCATGTTCTGACGGTAGAGATATATTCCCACAAGAATATCAATGAATATGGCTATTATCATGCCGGAAAGTCCAAGCTTTAATAACAGGATATTAAGTGCAAGGAATGCCACGTATGGGATCCAGGTCCTTATAATAACATTGCCGTTATCTGTGGTATTAACAATTATATTCTTGGAGAAAAGAGCTATCTTTCTTACGAAGCTGTCCTTCCAGATGCTCTTATTCTTTGCTTTGCTATAAAGTCCAAAGATAATCTCCAAAAATCCAATGTCAGCCACAAACAGGCTAAGACCTGCGATAAACGGAAAGGCTTTAAGCTGGGTATATTTGGCAATTCCTGTATTCATAAGCATTATTATGATCATATTGACGATCACAGGAATAGCCATTATAAGAAGGCCCCAAAGGACAATTCCCTCGGTGTACTTATTCTTTTTTGTTACGGTCTCAGGAGCATTTACAAGCTTAAGATTGATTGTCATTAGAACTATGTAGATGATACCTGCAAATGCGCAGAGAATTATCAGCTGAGTTCTATATGGCATGTACTTGGAAAAGCTCTGTTTACCCTGGGTAAAATCATCTGTACATGGGTAATTAACTGTATCTACTGCCACGTAAACCTTAATCTGATCAGGATAAGCATAGCTGTAGTTCTTGATAAGGCTTCTTACAACAGATTCTGAAATGCGGGTATTGGTGTCATACTCAAGATCATAGGGGCAATAATACATGTATTTGCCATATTCCATGAATATAGACTTGATATCAACACCTGTTGTCTCGCCCTTTAAGCTGTCAACGTTGGTATAGACATCTGTTCTTCCGTTGATAGTTCTGGTGATATAATATCTTAGATTACTATTCTGATAGCTATAGTATGGAATCAGAGTTCCATAGTCTTCGAAGCTATTTGCTAAGGTGTTAGCCGCCTCCTCAATGTAGCTGCAAAGAGTATTGTACTCCTCCCAGTTAGAGACGATATCTTCTACGTTCTTACCATCAATTGTCTGATACCTGGAGATAAGAACAGTATGCTCTCCCCCAGCAGTTGAGGAATTTCCGGAAATAGTGAAGGTACTACTGTTATTATCAAGCTGGGAGCTAAGATATGAATTCATTCCCCCAGATACCAGGTTATTATCAAGATGTGTATAGGTAGTGTAATGGCTTAAGAAATTAGCTGTGTCTGTTTCGCTAAAATTTCTTTTCTCATACTGGAATCCACTCTGGGACCATTTAAGAAGGTCAGACAGACTGTACTTAGCAGTAATATAGTCTCCAGGAAGCGTTGTGCCACGGTTAACAAAGGCTGTAACGTCCACAACCTTATCTCCGTCATATTCTCCTGCTGTTTCCAGCTGAGTTCTCTCAGCCACCAGTTTAAATACATCTGACAGATTATTACCAAATATGTTGTTAAAAAGATATGAATCCTCATAGGTTCTGTTCCTGTCAGATTCATACAGGTTGTAGGAATAATCATTTCTTGCCGTGGAAATAACAATGCTTGTTCCAGCAAAGGCAAAGGTCAGACCAAAGGCAATAAATGCCATTAAAAGGTGCTGAAGAATTTTAAAAGTAATCCTTTTCATGTTCAAATATCCTCGATTTTGTAGCCGACACCCCAAACCACCTTAAGATACTTAGGATCCTTAGGGTTAATCTCTATCTTCTCTCTAATATGTCTTATGTGAACAGAAATGGTATTATCTACTCTTACAGCTGAGTCGCGCCAGATTTTCTCATAGATCTGGTTAATGGAAAAGACCTTACCCTTATTCTTAACAAGAAAAGAAATAATACTATACTCAATAGGTGTAAGCCTTACAGGCGCACCGTCAACAAAGCACTCCTTGGAATTATCATCAATTACAAGGCCGCCTGTTGAGTAGATATTCTCATTCTCTTCTCTGCTTCCAAGAGCCATGTATCTGCGAAGATTAGACTTAACTCTTGCAACCAGCTCAAGTGGGTTAAAGGGCTTGGTAACATAGTCATCTGCACCGATGTTAAGGCCCAGGATCTTGTCAGCATCCTCGGATTTGGCTGACAGGAAGATAACAGGAATTGTGCTGAATTTCCTAAGCTCTTTTACCATATGAATACCATCCAGCTTAGGCATCATAATATCAACGATTGCCAGCTGAATCTTACATGACCTTAGTTTCTCAAGACCTTCTTCACCGTCATAGGCTTTGTAAACTCTGATTCCTTCCTGTTCAAGATAGATCTCAATGGCTTCAACTATCTCTTTATCGTCATCACAAACAAGTACGTTTTCCATTTTTCCCTCACATTCTATTCACTAATACTATTAAATCAAATAAATCTTAAGATTTACCATCGAAATTTCTTAAGATTTCTTAAGAAATTGACGTTTATCCGCATACTATTCCTTCAAAGCCAGAAATGCTGCAAGATTGCCGCGATTCTCATGATGTATACGATGAGAAAATAAAAGCTCTGGATTACATCTGGTACATATGTCAGTTACTATTATGTTTTCTTCTTTTACGCCGCTTTTTACAAGAGATAGCTTAATAGCATTCCAAAGATACAATCTGTATTTATGCTCAGGATATTTGATAAGTATCTTATTATCCTCAAGCTCTTTACTTGTGTAGCTTTCGCTAAATTCATCTGCCACATCACTGCCTATTTCATAGCAGGGGCCACATATTGATGGGCCAATGGCACAGATAAGGTCCTTGGGGTCTGTTCCATAATTCTTTGTCATGGCTTCAATGGTAACCTTGGAAATCTGACCCTTGGTGCCCTTCCAGCCTGAGTGGGATAAGCCGATAGCTCTTTTTACAGGATCAACGAAATATACAGGCGGGCAATCTGCATGGAAGGTGGAAAGGATAATTCCAGGCACGTTGGTAACAAGTCCGTCCACGTCTGTATAATCTCTCTGAATATATGGGCCCTTTCCTCTATCTTCCTCAGTTACAACCCTCACGTTGGTGGTGTGGGTCTGAAAGGTAGATACGAAGTCATTAAGCTTTTTGCCGTGGCCCAGAGCCTCTGAAATACGCTTGTAGTTCTCATCCACAGCCTCTTTGTCATCACCCCTTGTATAGCTTAGGTTACAGGTCGAATAATAGCCCTTACTTACGCCTCCAAGCCTTGTACTAAACAGATGGTCAACTATTCCCAGTTCTTCTATTCTTGGGAAAACCAGATAATAAAGCTCTCCCTTGTTTCTAAGTTCCATGGTTCTTTCAAGACCAGTTCTTTTAATGTTTATGTCCATATTCTTATCTTCCAATCTGATATCAGTTCATAATACGAGCCACAAATGCCCATAAAATGATTATATCCAATGCTTTTATGAATAATCAAATGCGTTTTTAATCCATCTTATCGTTGTAGCCGATTCTTCGTTTGAAATAGCTATAACATCGTATCGAATGGGTGTATCTTCGGAGATATTCCGAAAAGAGAGGTAAAACCTAGAAATCTTACAGATCTGTCTTATCTTAGCAAATGATACAGCGGCCAAAGGACCGCCGTATCTATTGTCTTTCCTATACTTAACTTCTATAAAGCAAATATAGCCTTCGTCCTGGGCAATAATATCAATCTCGCCCTGACGTAATCTAAAGTTCCTTTCAAGAATCCTGCCCTTGTTCTTAACTATATAGTCGCAGGCAAGATCCTCATAAAAAGAACCGGATATTCTTTTGTTCATATATTACTTCCAAAGGCTGTTATCATCCTGATATACTGAGCTGTCAAAGTGCTGATCCTCTGGATCCTTCTTAGCTTCAGGACTGATTGAATCTTCGTTTGTCATGTTCTCAATACTAACGCCTGAGAACTGTCCGCCATTAGGATTAGCTGCAGGTGCTGCTGGCTGAACCGGTGTCTGATTAACTGGCTGAGCTGGCTGTACTGGCTGCTGGTAAACTGGCTGTGCTGGCTGTACTGGCTGCTGATACACTGGCTGTACTGGCTGCTGGTAAACTGGCTGGCCCTGCATCTGTCTGTTTACCTGATTGTAACCACCTGCTGTATATGGGTTAGATGCATATGACTGACCATAAGTTGGGTATCCATAAATTGGAGCTCCACTTGGATCATATCCCATAATAATCTTCTTAGGGCACTCACCGTACTTATTATCAAAGTACTGAGAATCTTGACAAAGGAAAATCAGAAGAATGATATCAATAACAAGAGCTGCCAAAGCTAACAGCATAATTATAATAATAAGGAATCCCAATCCCGCAAGAGCCGCATCATCTGGCTCGTAGTCATATCCCTTAGCTACAGTCGCAATAACAAGTGAGAAACAGCTAACGATCATAATGATTGCAAGAACCATGATGGCAACATCCATTATGAATTTAACAAGTGCAAGAGCACCAGATCTACCTGTATCATGAAGTCTTCTAACCATTACTGCGTACTGAGGAAGTGTAAGAAGAAGTCCTAACAGATACTGGATTCCATAAACACCAAGAATTGAGAAATTGAAATCTCCATAGGAATCAACCCATTGCATACTCATTGCTGATGTAGCAAACGAGGTTATCATATTAAGCGCTAATGAGCATACATAACAGAATAAAAAGAAAAACCAAAACTCAGATCTTCTGGCTCTCCCCTTAAAATTGGCATAATTAGAAAAACAACTCTTTATAGCCTGACCAAAATTCATTTAAATACTCCTCCTTAAATCTATCGGCTTCGATCCTTGGCCTTAATCTTGTCCATAGCATCAACAAATACAAGAATCTCAGCAACCACCTCATAAAGCTCAGGTGGAATCATCTCCCCTATCTCTAATCTGGACAAAGTGTCGGCCAGCTTGTCATCTTCATGAATGGGAATGTCATTTTCCTTGGCCTGTTCAATGATCTTCTCAGCCAAAACTCCCTTTCCTGAAGCTATGACCCTTGGCGCTCCATCTTCATTAGGATCATATGAAAGCGCCACAGCGGTTTTTATTTTATCACGTTTGTTACTATCCATCTACACCTTCTTTAAATAAATTAAGTTAAGTTAAATACTTTTTATGCTCTGGCATCAAAGGATGTGGTAGAAAGTATGGGCATTTTAGTCACATCAAACATCTCATCTACAGCTGCATCCTTTGAAGAAAAATCATCAAGAAGCTTCATGGTAACCTGCATAGTGTATCCTCTTTTACTGAGCCTTTCGTTGAGAATATCAATATTGTCATTGATAAGATCAAGGATTGAGTCATCTGCTACATAAAAGTTCGTGGTGACCTTTTTATCCAGCATCTTAACATATACATCAAGAGGTCCCAAATGCTCCATATCAAGGTGAAGAACCGCACTAACTGAACCATCCTCACTCATCTTCTTGTTCTTATTGCGATAAACGTATAGATCGCCGTGGGTGTTCTGTCCAGCCATCATTAGCGGAAGCTGTACATACTGGAACATCTGATTTATCTGATTCATGAAATCCAGGTTGTTCTGAAGATTATTAACCGCCTGAGAAACCTTGGTCCCGGCCAGTCCACTTTCCTGGATCATATTAGACAGATTTTTTACCTGATTATTGATCCTCTGATAGAGATGATCAACATTCTCCTTCTCTGTGACATCCTCTGGCTTTATAAGCCACTGGGAGGAAATCTTATCCTTTAAGAGGTTTTTAAAGGTATCATCGGAAAAGACATTCTTCCAGGCATTAACTTCGCTCTTATTAGATAGATCCGCCTTTTCAAAGGCTTTGTTAAGCTCATTTAAAAGATCTGTCTCTGAAAACTTACCCTGCTGTGCTTTATCCATAAGGCTGTTTATATCATTATCACTAAAGCCTACATTTCTAAGCTTATCACCAAATTCTTTAATAGAGTTGTTAAAAGAGCTGTCTCCCTGTCCCTTATCCTGAACGCCTTCTTTAAGCTTTTCTCCTTCACTTAATTCTTGAAGAAGTTTTAAGGCATTATCTTTAGCTGATTCAGGTGCCTGCTTGGAATCATCAATGGCCTCTTTTGCCGCCGCTTCGCCCTTTGCTGCTTCATTAGGTTCTTTACTTACCAGCTCAGTATTCTCTGCTTCAAGAGCTAACGCAGCTTCTTTTTCAGCGCCTTCGCCGGAAGTAACCATCTTAAGAACAGAACCATAGATATTTACAGCTTTTGCAGTTTCGCCATTTTCCATAAGAGTATCAAGAGCCTTTGGAAGCTCCTCTACAACCTCCTCAAGTTCCCCAAGAACCTGATGCTCATAGTTCTTGTAGCTCTCATACTGAACGATGTTTTTGTCATTAATTGGAATATTAAGGCTTTTCATTTCAACCAATGTAGTAATGTCCGCATCAGCATATGTACTGGCAGTCTTAGCCATATCCTGTAAAGAGTCTTTGTCGATTGGAAGGTTGTGCTCCATCATCTCTTTTACAAGCTGGATATTCTTATCATTAACCTCAATGCCTGCAGCATTAAGGGCCTTAATTGTACTTTGTAAAGTGGAAGTATTTTCCAAAAGCGGAAGAAGAGTCACTCCATTTCTTGAAGTTCCTCTAATAGAAAAGCTCAGGGTCTGCCCCTCTCTAAGCCCCATGCCATCTGTAAGCTTAGCAGAAATCACGGCATCCCCAATATTGATATTAGCTATTTTACCCTCTTCAGTGTCGGAAACGGACATAATGGTCCCTTTGATAACAGAACCCCTCTTAAGCTCAATTGCCACCGGCTCTTTGCCGGAGCTTTCAAGGTATCTGCCATCAACCTGGACCATATTTGATTGTGAGACGTTTCCAACACCACTCATACGAAGTTACCTATAAAAGATCTTCTGTGAATCTCACAAGGGCCATATTTCTTGATTGCAGCTATGTGATCAGCACTTCCATAGCCTTTATTAGATGCGAAGCCGTATTCAGGATACTGAGTATCCAGTTCTTTCATAACTCTGTCTCGAGTAACCTTGGCAATAATACTGGCAGCCGCGATGGATACACTCTTGGCGTCTCCCTTAATTATTGAAACCTGCTTGTACTCTTCAAGAAGCGGGATATGAACCGCATCAATCAAAAGACCATCAGGCTTAACGCTGAGGCTATTAACTGCCATTGCCATAGCTTCATAGGTTGCATTAAGTATATTTATCTCATCGATTCGTGTGTGAGAAGAATGGCCAATTCCAACAGCCACAGCCTTTTCCATGATCACATCATAAAGCTCTTCTCTCTTTTTTTCGGATAATTTCTTAGAATCATTTAGATATAGGATATCGCAGTCCTTGGGAAGTATAACTGCCGCTGCATAGACAGGTCCTGCTAAAGGACCTCTTCCAACCTCATCGATACCGCAAAGGAGTCCCAGATCGCCGTACTCCTTCTCATATTTCTTCATTGTTTCGATACGCTCTTTTTCTTTTAAAAGAGCTTCATGCTTTTTGGCGGCAGTAGCTATAAGCTTCTGAACACCCGCTCTTTGATCTTCCTGATATTCCCTGATAAAAGCCTCGAAATTATTGACTTTAACTGCCTCTTCCAGTCTTTCCTTAATAAATGCTATGCTTTCCATTATCTGATGCCTCCAAAACTGTCAAAGGGGAATATGCGAATAAATGCCTTACCTATGATGTCTTCTTTCTGAACATTACCTACAGAAGGATCTCTACTGTCCATACTGTGGTTTCTGTTATCACCCATAACGAAGTATTCATCCTCGCCCAAAGTGATCTCTTCTATGGCTCTACCAGGTTCAAGAATGACCTCTGCGCCATAATTCTCACTAAGAACCTGACCATTGATATAAATATTACCGCTTTCATCGATCCTTACTGTCTCTCCAGGAAGACCGATGACACGCTTGATGAAATACTGCTTATTGCCGTATTTGTATGGGAAAATAACTATATCAAATCGCTTGGGATCTGAAAATCTGTAGGATAATTTATCTACTAAAAGAGAATCCTCGTTATGAAGGGTTGGCTCCATAGAAGAGCCACTAACCTCCGTACGCTGAGCTATAAACGTAATAAAAAGAAATGTAAGCACGAAGATACATGCCAGATATACTATAGTGTTAAATATTTCCTTCAATACTTTTTTCATGTTTTACCCATTTCCGCACCAGGTGCTTTAATTTGGTCTTTCTAATGAAAGCTTCCCCAATCTTCCATTTCTAAAATCATCAAGAAGTAATGCTGCAGCCCTATCAATATCAGGAACACCGCCTTGTTTAAAGCACTTTCTATTAAGGGCAATAGCAGAAAGGTAAGCACTAAGCTCAGTAGCATACTGCTCCTCTGCCAGCTCCTGAAGCTGTTCGTTAGTTATATTATACTTCTCTAAAATAGCATTTGGATAATCAATTTTAAGAATCTTGATAAGTTCGCAGGCAAGCTCTGTCTGATCAAGATTCTCATCATTCATAGATCCAATAAGTGCAAGATGAAGACCAACTGTTTCATCCTCAAATTTAGGCCAAAGAATACCAGGAGTATCTAGTAACTGCATGTTCTTAGAAAGGGCGATCCACTGTTTACCCTTAGTAACACCAGGCTTATTACCTGTCTTGGCAGAAGCCTTTCCAGCAAGCTTATTGATAAATGTGGACTTACCAACGTTAGGGATACCTGCAACCATGGCTCTGATAGGTCTTCCAACGATTCCTCTCTTTTTATCCTTTTCAATCTTTTCAGCACAGGCACTCTGAACAAGGTCTTTAACCTTTCCAGCCTCATTACCTGTCTTAGAATTCATCTCGCAGACAAAATAGCCCTGATTCTTGTAATACTCATGCCACTTCTTGGTAACTGAAGGATCAGCAAGATCAGCCTTATTAAGCACAATAAGTCTGAACTTATTCTTACCAAGCTCATCTATATCAGGGTTACGTCCTGATGCTGGAATTCTGGCATCAGTCAGCTCGATTATAATGTCGATCAGCTTGATGTTCTCCTGCATCATTCTTATCGCTTTGGTCATATGACCTGGGTACCACTGAAAATTCATAATTTATACCAAACCTTACCTATCATCATCTTGGTAGTGATAATTCCAATATTGGCGCTTCTGGAATCCTCACTACTGTTTCTGTTATCACCAAGTACAAAGTACTCACCGCTACCAAGCTTTATTTCATTGACAGCTATCCCTGCATCTTCCATTTTATCATAGTTTGCGTTATCATCGTCGGCTAATGTTCCATTTACATACAATGATCCATCTATGATCTGGACAGTATCACCAGGCTCTGCCACAACTCTCTTAACATAATAATGTGAATTAGTATTACCATTTGGTAAAAAAACTATCACATCCCCCTTAGATGGTCCTCCAATCTTATAGACCAGTCTATTGACCAGTACACTCTGTCCATTGGAATAAGAAGGCTCCATAGAATCACCGATAACCTTCACCTGCATTCCAAAGGATGTAACGAAAACAAATGCCAGAAAAATAGCAAGCACAGTCACAAATGCCCATGACATTATTTCTCTGACAAGTTTAGATGTAATTCTCTTTTTCTTTTGATAAAATGTGTATCTCTTTCTTCTGCGAAACATGGCCCCTCCACCAAAAGCTTTATTTAGAGAAAAAGAGGCAATTACTAAAAAGTAACTGCCTCTTTTAAAAACAAATTATCTGGTAACAAGTTCCTTAACCTTAGCCTTCTTACCTGTAAGACCCTTAAGGTAGTTAAGCTTAGCTCTTCTAACCTTACCTCTTCTAACAACCTCTACCTTCTCAACGATAGGTGAGTGAAGTGGCCAAGTCTTCTCAACGCCAACACCGTAAGACTCTTTTCTTACTGTGAAAGTTGTACGGTTGCTGCCGCCCTGAATCTTCTTAACAGTTCCCTCGAAAACCTGAACTCTCTCACGGTTTCCTTCCTTGATCTTAGCGTGAACTCTAACTGTGTCACCTGTGTTGAACTGAGGTGCGTTAGCATTCAGCTGCTCTTTCTCGAGCTCTTCGATAATTGTACTCATATCTTTTCTCCTATCTCTGGGACGTTCTTAATACACAAATTCTGTAACAGAGGACCGTCTGATTATCACAACGCATTTTAATATAACATATATCCTTGTGACAAGTCAAGACAAAAGATCATTTGGACCAAATCTGTCCGGTAAACTCTCAGGCAAAGTATACTTACGATATTCAGTTTCAGATTTAGCGCATATTACAATGAAGTCATTGTCACAGAACTCGCTCATTACCTGTCTGCACACTCCACATGGAGGGCAAAACTCAAGCTCTGCGGCGTCTTCTGGGCCTCCTACAATAGCAATTGCTTTAAATTCCTTGACTCCTTCAGATACTGCCTTAAAAAAGGCAGTTCTTTCGGCACAGTTTGTTGGAGTATATGCTGCATTCTCAATATTACAGCCTGTATAGATCTTACCGTTCTTAGCAAGAAGCGCTGCTCCAACCTTAAACTTGGAATATGGAGTATAAGAAAAAGCTCTCATATCCAGTGCTTTTCTAATAAGCTCTTTAATTAAACTCTCATCCATTACAAATTACCTTGATCCCTTATCGTATGGAATTCCTTCAGCCTTAGGAGCTCTTGAATTAGCTGATGTAAATGCAAGAACTATAAGTGAAATAATGTAAGGCATCATGTTGTAGACTGAACCAGGAATATTAAGCGTGGTCAGGAAATCAAATCCTGAATATACATTGGAAAGAGCTCTGAAGAATCCGAATAAAAGAGCTGCAAGTCCAATATTAACTGGCTTCCACTGACCAAAGATCATAACAGCCAGAGCAAGGAAACCAAAGCCTGCTACACCATTTTCAAATTTCCACTCTCCAACACCGGCTGTGATATATACGATACCACCAAGTCCGGCCAAAAGTCCTGAAATAAGTACGCCAGCCCAACGCATTGTATAAACATTAATACCAACGCTATCTGCAGCCTGTGGATGCTCACCGCAGGCCATAAGTCTAAGACCAAATTTAGTCTTATAAAGTACTACATAAGATGCAATAAGTGCAAGTACAGCCACAAGCATAAACCAGTTAAACTGGAAAGAACCAAAATTAACAACAAGAGCCTTTTTGGTTGCAACATACTGTACTGTTGAAGATACATTGTTAGGATCCTCTGCTACGTTAATTGACTTGGCAATAATAGAAGCAAGTGCTGTAGCCAGGATATTAAGGGCAGTTCCAATAAGTGTCTGATCAGCCTTAAAGTTAATGCAGGCAAATGCAAGAAGCATAGAATAAACCATACCAACAGCAATAGCCACAAGCATTACTGAAACAATGATCAAAAACTTAGGAGTTGAAGGAGAAATATATTTAAGAGTAAGAGCTCCGCCCAATGCTCCCATAACCATTATTCCCTCAAGACCAAGGTTGATTACTCCGGAGTGCTCTGAAAAGCAGCCGCCAAGAGCAACCAGGGTTAAAACAGATGCAAATAATAAGGTATACTGAAGAAGAAGTATCATTCTTTCTTACCTCCTTCCTCGTTTTCGTCTTTATTGTCTTTGTTTTCTGGTGGATAGCCTAATTTGCTAACCTTCTCATTAAGCTTTCTGTTAACTATGAATTTAACAATAAATGCAAATCCGCAGAGGTAGATAATGATTGAAGAGATAAGATCTGCAATCTGTGCAGGATATATCTGCTTATCAAGATGAGCTCCACCACTGGTAATATGCTGAATAAAGTATGAAGCAAAAATGGTTCCGATAGGATCAAGACCACCAAGGAATGTAGCAGCAATACCATTGAATCCCATGCTAGGAACTGATGACTGTGTAACCTCCCACTGCTCATAGCCTGTAAGGTAAAGGAATGCTGCACCTGCACCAGCCAGTGCGCCACCAATAAACAGTGTAAGGATGATATTTTTCTTTTCTTTCATTCCGCTGTACTTAGCAGCATCCTTAGAAAGACCTGTTGCTTTGATTTCATAACCAAATACAGTCTTGCTAAGAACAATCTTAAGTACGATAGCTACGATAAGAGCAAGAGGAATTGCAATAGTTACATACTTGTTATTGGAAAAGAGCTTTTCAAGTCCAAGTGAAGGAATGATAGCAGCCTTGTTAGTGCTTGCAAGTGTCATTGTATATGGGCTTGCTGTCTCTTTAACCTTAGCAAGAAGCATGTTAACTGAGTAAAGTCCCATCCAGTTAAGCATGATTCCTGAAATAACCTCATTAACATTAAGGTAAGCCTTAAGGAAACCAACAATGATACCAAAAATTCCGCCGGCAATAATAGCAGCCAAAAGGCAGAGATACCAAGGAAGTTTAAAGGAAAGTGCACAGAAAAGGCACGCTCCTGCTCCAGCTACATACTGTCCAGCTGCACCGATATTGAAAAGACCTGTCTGGTAACAGAACTGAATAGAAAGGGCACACATAAGAAGTGGCGCAGCCTTTACCAGTGTATTACCGAAGTACTTCTTAGCTGTAGCTGGTGATGAATAGTTAAGGAAGTTCTTCAGGATAGATAAAATTGCATCATTAGCTCCCTTACTATTGATTAAAAGAAGAACAATATATCCAATCAAAAGACCAATTACTATACAAACGATAGAAGCCAGGAATGATTGAACTGCAGAATTCGCTAAAAAGCTCTTTTTAGGTGTATTTGTGTTTTTGTTAGCGCTCATTATGCACCAATCTCCTTTCTCTTGGCTCCAGCCATGTAAAGACCAAGCTCTTCTGTTGTAACTTCTTTAGGATTGAATTCTCCAACAATCTCACCCTCGTACATAACAAGGATTCTGTCGGAAATACTCATTACTTCTTCAAGCTCGAGAGATACAAGTAAAACTCCATGACCAGCGTCTCTCTGAGCAATAAGTTCTTTGTGAATAAACTCGATGGCTCCTACATCAAGTCCACGTGTAGGCTGAACTGCAATAAGAAGATCCGGATTCTTATCAAGCTCTCTGGCAATAATTGCCTTCTGCTGATTACCACCTGACATACTTCTAGCTATTGTTGTAGCTCCCTGACCAGATCTTACATCAAATCTGTCGATTAGCTTGTTAGCATAGTCAAGAATCGCATCCTTTTTAAGGAAGCCCTTATTGCTAAATTCTGGTTCAAAATATCTCTGAAGCACAAGGTTATATGCCAAAGAGTAATCAAGAACAAGACCGTGCTTATGTCTATCCTCTGGAATATGGCTCATTCCACTGGTAGAACGCTCTCTGATAGAAGCAGTTGTAATATCCTTGCCCTTAAGAGTGATCTTACCGCTTGAAATATTTTCAAGTCCTGATAAGCCGTAAACCAGCTCAGTCTGACCATTTCCATCAATACCAGCAATACATACAATCTCGCCTGCTCTTACATCGAAGGAAACATTCTTAACTGCATTATTCTTATGAAGTTTGGAAGGAACTGTCATATTCTCCACATGAAGAATAACATCGCCTGGAGTCTTATCTTCCTTGGAAGCAACCAGCTGAACGTCACGTCCTACCATCATTCGGCTAAGCTCTTCCTGAGTAGTATCTGCAATATCAACAGTACCGATATACTTACCTCTTCTAAGAACAGAGCATCTGTCAGCTACAGACATGATCTCAGCAAGCTTATGAGAAATAAACAAAATTGATTTACCCTCTTTAGAAAGGTTCTTCATAATTTCCATAAGCTCATCAATTTCTGCAGGAGTAAGAACCGCTGTTGGCTCATCGAAAATAAGAATATCATTATCTCTATAAAGCATCTTGAGAATCTCAGTTCTCTGCTGCATACCAACAGTGATATCCTCAATCTTGGCGTCTGGATCAACCTTAAGTCCATATTTCTCAGAAAGAGCAAGAACCTTCTTACGAGCCTCGTCTTTCTTAAGAAGACCGCACTTTGTAGTCTCCACACCAAGGATAATATTATCAAGAACAGTAAAGCACTGAACAAGCTTAAAATGCTGATGAACCATACCAATTCCAAGATCATTAGCATCATTAGGATTGTTGATCTTTACTTCCTTTCCGTCCTTTTTGATAATACCCTCTTCAGCCTGATAAAGGCCAAAAAGAACACTCATAAGCGTAGATTTTCCTGCACCATTTTCTCCAAGAAGTGCATGAATTTCACCCTTTTTGAGCTGAATAGTAACATTATCATTCGCTACAATACCAGGAAAGCGTTTGGTAATATTTAGCATCTCAATTGCATACTGGGTATTCTCTGCCAATTTCTTTTCCTCCAACGATTATTACTCCATATCTATATGGTAAAAAGGACCGGTAGACTATGAATCTGCCGGTCCCTGTGAAATTATAAAGTAAATTGATTACTTAATATTTCCCTGGAAAACAACCTTGATGTTCTCAGCAGTTGGCTCATCAGCTGATGTATCATTAGATACTGTTACAGCACCGCTTGCCATATCAGCAACAAGCTTCTTGTAATCATCAACTGTGAAATCCTCTGTCCAAAGTGTTGAATCCTCTGGAAGACCTACGTAGTTAAGTGATAAATCATCACCTGATACGATACCAAGGTTTAAGATCTGTCCAGCGTAGTTATCCCACTCGCCATCTCTGATAGCTGAAAGAAGTGTGTTAACTGTAGCCTTAAGTCCCTTCATAGCTGAAGTAACTGTCATGCCATCGCCGTACTGTCCATCGATTGTAGCCTTCTGGTCAACGTCTACACCGATAACCTTGCCGCCTGTCTTAGAACCAGCCTCTGCAGCTGATGTCCAGATTCCGCCACCACAAGCGAATACTACTTCTGTTCCGTTCTGATACCATGTATCCATAACAGCTGTGATATCAGGATCGCCTGAGAACTGGTTACCATAAGCATAGTTAACTGTTACATCAACGCCAAGCTCAGCTGCTGCATCATCAGCACCCTGAACAAAGCCGTAACCATAACGGATAACAGCAGGAACTGCCATACCGCCAAGGAAACCGAGCTGTGTGTAGCCCATCTTTACAGCTGCATAACCAGCCATGTATCCAGGAAGCTCTTCCTGATAAATAGCACTAAAGAGGTTAGGCTGTGAATATGTGTCTGTACCAGCTGCTGTAGCAAGGTCGTACTCAGAAACATCAAGAGCAACGAACTTAACATCAGGATATGTCTCAACAGTCTCAACAATAGCCTCAGCGAAAGCATAACCAGGCATAACGATTACGTTATAACCATCTTCAACAGCTTTCTCGATCATAGCTACTCTACCAGCTGTTGTGTTGTCTTCTGGCTTGTAGTATGTGAATGTAGCGTTGTTCTTTTCTGACCAATCTGTGCAAGCCTCGTGTGTTGACTGGTTGAAAGACTGGTCTGTGATATCACCATAGTCTGTGATCATAGCGATCTTCATGTCTGAAGCATCAGCTGTCTCAGCATCCCCAGTTGTCTCTTCACCTTCTGTCTTTTCTTCTGTCTTTTCTTCAGTCTTCTCTTCTGTCTGTTCTGTTGGCTCACTTGTTGTAGGCTCAGCTGACTGTCCACAAGCTACAAGTGATGAAACCATAGTTGCAGCCATTAAAACTGCGATGAGTTTCTTTTTCATAATTTCCCTCCGTTTTTATGAATGTTTAACAACATATAATAAAACCCTTTAGGCTTTATCCATTGCTATCAGGTTCTTAACTGCCTGGATTGTTGTGCGATACACAACATCCATATCGTGAACCTGCGGATTAGAAAGACCAGCCTTAGCTCTTTCCTGGTTAGCAACAACCAGGAGAATTGCACCAGTTCTAACCCTTAAATAATTACCAACAATAAAGAGCGTTGATGATTCCATTTCAGAGCATAAAGCTCCGCATTTAATCCATGCATCCCATTTATACAAAAGCTCAGGTCCTACAGGCTTAGTCTCTGGCTCGTGCTGACCAAAGAAAGAATCCTTACACTGTACTACACCAACATGATACTTGGCGCCATTAGCTTTAGCTCCGTCTACAAGGGCATTAACAACATCAAATGTAGCAACGGCAGGATATTCAATAGGAGCATACTCCTTGGAAGTGCCCTCTGCTCTAATGGCTCCGGATGCAATAACTACATCTCCACCAATGACATCCTGCTGCATACCACCAGATGTGCCCATGCGAATAAAGGTATCAGCGCCGGCCTTAACAAGCTCTTCAACTGCAATTGCAGTTGATGGACCGCCAATTCCGGTAGACATAACTGTTACCTTCTCGCCATCAATGGTTCCTGTATAAGTATTATATTCTCTGTTATAAGAAATAAATTTGGGATCATCAAAGAAATGTGATATAGATTCGCATCTTCCAGGATCTCCTGTAAGAAGAACGTAACGTCCTACATCACCTTTTTTAACATGAGTATGGTACTGATATCCAGCCCCTTCAGTATAATCGATCATATTAACCACCAACAAAATTCAACGAATATTATTTCTAATATTTGATTATAGAGCATATAAGCAAAAAAGTCATCTTACTTTTTTATGTAAATCTATAGGAAGTCCTGCTATTCTTTTATGTAAAACTTACAAAAGCCCGTCCATAACGTGAATTGTAATCTTGCCAGCCTCTACATCAATATTAAGAACGCAGTCTTTGATAGCTGGAATATAGACCTTCTCCCCACCGTCTATTCTATCCATCTCGTAGACATCATTGGCACCAGTCTGAATAATATCAGAAATAGTTCCAAGCTCTTTATCATCCTCATCAACTACCTTAAGGCCGATAAGATCTGCGCAGTAATATTCTCCCTTTTCAAGCTTAAGGGCATCTTTTCTATCGATAGTAAG
The DNA here is from genome assembly GCF_000622085.1 of Butyrivibrio proteoclasticus P6B7. Taxonomy (GTDB): domain Bacteria; phylum Bacillota; class Clostridia; order Lachnospirales; family Lachnospiraceae; genus Butyrivibrio; species Butyrivibrio proteoclasticus_A. The sequence continues at coordinate 106,017 of NZ_JHWL01000002.1, read as the reverse complement.
TTCACACCCTCTAAACTTCTCAACATCATTGATGTTGTCGTACTGCTTGAACTTCACAATAACAAACTTCTTAAAGAACTTGGCACTCTGAACATCAAGCTCTATCTCTTCGCCGCGATTTGTATGAAGAGTCACCTTTTTAAGCTTTTTAAATCTCTGTGGATCCTCAGTTGTAGGAAAAACATTAACTTCACCGTGAAGTCCGTGGGTAGAAGCTATAACACCTACTTGAAATCTATCTGTCATGCTTTTCTCCTTCTTTTCTTTTTCTCAGGCTTAGGAGGATTCTCAAGAATATACTTCTCGTAAAGATCAGGTCTTCTCTCCTTAGTTCTAAGTATAGACTGTTCTAGTCTCCATTCGTCAACCTTCTTGTGATCTCCGGATAAAAGAATAGGAGGCACCTTCATGCCCATCCACTCCTCAGGTCTTGAATACTGAGGATACTCCAGAAGATTATTGGCAAAACTCTCGGTCATGGCGGACTCTTCGTTGTTAAGAACTCCCTTAACCAGACGTGAGATAGCATCTATCATTACCATGGCAGGAAGCTCCCCGCCTGTAAGGACATAATCTCCAATTGAAATATAATCTGTAACTATAGTCTCAAGAACTCTTTCATCCACGCCTTCATAGTGGCCACACAAAAAGACAAGATCATCTTCCTTGGCAAGATCAGCAGCTATGCCCTGATTAAAAACGCTGCCCTGAGGAGTTACATATATAACTCTTGGCTTCTTATTGCCCTTTTCAAGAATTCTCTCTTCAATAGACTTATAACAGTCATAAATAGGCTGAGCCTGCATAAGCATACCAGCTCCGCCGCCATATGTATAATCATCCACCTTATGGTGTTTATTGTCAGCTGAATAGTCCCTGATATTAACCACGTCAAAAGAAATATATCCCTTTTCTTCTGCTCTGCCAGTTATACTTTCCTTTAATCCTGAAAGAATCATTTCAGGGAACAATGTCATTACATGAAAATCCATAATCTCTTCATCCAAAAATAGACATAATTCTATGTCATTACAAAAGTAGCCGAATAAAGCGTATTGCCTTATTCGGCTTATAAATTGTTAATTAGACAATTTCAACATCAACCTTGATATTTTCTCTTGTGGAAGCAGCCTTAACTACAGCACGGATTGCCTTAGCAATACGACCCTGCTTACCAATAACTTTGCCCATGTCTGAAGGTGCAACATGAAGCTCGATCATAATATTGCGCCCATCTGATTTTTCAGATACAACAACTTCATCCGGATTATCCACGAGGGCTCTTGCGATTACTTCAACTAATTCTTTCATTGGTCAACCTCCGGCATTTTTTATTCAAAAAATGAATTATTTTGTGATGCCGGCCTGTCTGAATAACTTAGCAACAGACTCTGTAGGCTGAGCTCCGTTAGCGATCCACTTCTTAGCAAGCTCCTCATCAACCTTAACTGTGCTAGGATCTGTGTTAGGATCGTATGTACCGATCTCCTCGATGAACTTACCCTGTACAGGGAACTTTGAATCAGAAACGATGATTCTGTAGAAAGGAACCTTCTTCTTACCAATTCTCTTTAATCTGATCTTAACTGCCATTTTAAATTTCTCCTTTTTTATAAATAATAATTGTTATCTATATGCATAAACAATACATATCAAAATTAAAAGAACTTACCACCGCCTGGGAATCCACCGAAGCCGCCAAACTTACCAAAGCCGCCTCTCTTTCCTCCCATGAGACCTGGCATCTTCTTCATCATCTTCTGCATCTGTTCAAACTGCTTGATAAAGCGGTTAACTTCTGCAATGTCATTGCCTGATCCCTTGGCGATTCTAAATTTTCTCTGAGGAGACATCAGCTTAGGATTCTGTCTCTCCTCTGGAGTCATAGAAAGAACTATCGCTTCCATTCTTGCAAGCTGCTTCTCATCAGGGAGCTGATCATCACTGATCTTGCCCATTCCAGGAAGCATACTCATAATGGATGAAAGTCCGCCCATGTTTCTCATCTGTTTCATACTCTCGAGATACATCTCAAAATCGATCTTGCCCTTCTTCATCTTCTGGGCCATCTCTCGATCTTTTTCCTCATCTCTCTGAGCATTGGCTTCTACAGCCTTATCGATGAGACTAAGCACATCTCCCATTCCAAGGATTCTGCTGGCCATTCTATCTGGATAGAACTGCTCTAAGTCAGATAACTTCTCACCCATACCTACATAGAGGATAGGCTTACCAGTTACAGCCTTGGTTGAAAGAGCTGCACCACCTCGTGAATCACCATCCATCTTAGAAAGGATGATTCCGTCAATGCCGACCTTGTCATTAAACTCGGATGCCACATTAACAGCATCCTGACCTGTCATAGCATCAACCACAAGGAGGGTCTGATGAACGGTAACTGCTTCCTTAATATCACACAGCTCCTTCATCATCTCTTCATCTATCTGTAAACGACCTGCTGTATCAAGGAAAACCACAAGATTTCCGTTCTTATCAGCATACTCGAGTCCAGCCTTAGCAATCTCTACTGGGCTAACATCTGTGCCCATTGAGAAAAAGTCAACCTCCTGCTTCTTAGCATTGATCTCCAACTGATCAATAGCAGCAGGCCTGTAAATATCGCAGGCAACAAGAAGTGGCTTCTTGCCCTTGATCTTAAACTTACCAGCAAGCTTAGCTGCTGTAGTAGTCTTACCAGCACCCTGGAGACCACACATCATAATAACTGTCTTGCTCTTACCGGGCTGAAGTTCAATCTCTGTTGTCTCAGAGCCCATAAGAGCTGTCATCTCTTCATTAACGATCTTGATAACCATCTGAGCAGGATTAAGACCATTTAACACGTCCTCGCCAACTGCTCTTTCCTGTACAGAAGAAATGAACTGCTTAACTACCTTAAAGCTTACATCAGCCTCAAGTAAAGCCATCTTAACTTCCTTGAGTGCAGCCTTAACATCTTCCTCTGTAAGGCGGCCCTTGGATCTAAGAGACTTAAATACATTTTGTAATTTGTCTGTAAGACTTTCAAATGCCATGTATTATGTAAGCTCCTCTAAAATCTTATCTGAAATATCCTTGATTCTCTGTCTGAATTCCTCATAAGAAAGATCATCACTATTGTTGGATAACTTCTCAAGCTCCTTGGCATCACTTCTGATGGCTTCAAACCTTCTGATCATGTGGAGCTTATCCTCATAGCCCTTTAATGTACCGGTACATCTCTTTATCAGATCATGTACTCCCTGCTTGCTGATACCATGTTCATCAGCAATCTCTGTAAGAGACATGTCATTATAGACGGCAGCTTCATATATATCCTTTTGATGCTTGGTAAGAAGCTCGCCATAAAAATCATACAACAAGCCCTGCTCTACGATTTTCTCCATAAATACCTCTTTCTACAGTGCACAAAGGATATAATAGACAAAAATAATATAAGTGTCAAGTATTTTTTCTTGACACTTATATTTTCACCTCTGAAGGAAGTACTCCCAATTGATTTTTAAAGGCTCTGCTAAAAGAGGAATAGTCCTTAAAGCCACATTCTATGCAGGCTGAAGTAGCTGGCATTCCTGCAATGATAAGACTTCTCGCCTTTAGAATTCTCTTTTCAGAAATATATTGATGAATCGAATATCCAGTCTCATTTTTGAATATTCTCATCATATGATATTTGCTCATATAGAAGCTGTCCGCCAAATAATCTATAGACAGATCTTTATTAAGGTTATCTGTGATATAGGCGATGATATCTATAACTTTTCGATTGTACCTGGCCTCCGGCTTAAATCCAAAATCTTCTTTGATACATGCCTTGTTAAAAGAAATAAGAAAATTAAGGACGTCCAGTCTTACCGACAGTTCTCCGGCATATTCCTCATCCTGCCTTCTTATATCCTCCTCAATGAGCTTAAACTCATTAAAGATCGTGGCACTGACATCTCCAGGGAACCTGACCACAAAGCTCTCCAGCTCTTTTGCCTTATTGAAGCAATCCAAAAGGCCATACTTAGAAAGAAAATCATCGCTAAGATAAAGAATCATTCTCTCATAATTCTCTTTACCGGCGGTGGCTATAGGCTTATGTATAGAAAACCTGTTTACAAGCACAAAATCGAAGGGCATAAGCTGATACTCGCGCCCTTCGATTATATATTTAACATCACCTGACAGAATCAGGATTATCTTGTGAAAATCATGATAATGATAAGGAACATCAATGCTATTCTTGTCACTTATGTGAAAGAGCCTGAAATCCTCGTTAAGATAACCCTTCTGTTCGTAATCTTCTAATCTGTTCATATCAATAATCAGTCATGCATATGTTAAGATCAACGTTACCGTCGATACCATTTACAGTTCCTGTTGATGTGTACTGCCATACATTAAAATGATATGGATAATAAAGAGGTGTTCCGTAATAAGCAATCCAGATGTCGTAATCATCAACATCATAAGCATCCATAAGAAGCGTATAGGACTTAACGTTACCATAGACCATAGGTGTATAGCCTGCGTTCTTAACTGTCTCGCAGAACACCTTAACAACAGCCTCATACTCATCTGTGGTCATATTATTGGTTCTTGCTGAATCAGACTCAGCGCTCTCCACATCGATAACCACAGGATATTTAATATCATATGGCTCGATAAGATCAAGCACCATCTGGGCTTCCTCTAAAGCCTCTTCCTCATTGATAGCCTGAGAATAGAAATAAACACCTACATCAAGACCATTCTCTGTGGCGCCCTTGAGATTATCCTCATAGTAATCATCCTCAAGAAGCTTACCCTCTGTAGTTCCACGAAGACCTACTCTAACGAAAGCAAAATCAATTCCGTCAGCAGCCACCTTAGCCCAGTCAATCTTGCCCTGGAATCTGGAAACGTCAACACCAGTCTTAAAGTTGTAGGCAGTGCTATTACCTACATACTCAAGAAAGCCCTTTTCATTAAACTCGAAGTCCTCAGGACCAAATGGATGATGGTCAATATCATCTCTAATTGGGAAGAAATAATATCTGCCAGCATTAGCCACCACAAGCTGATCTGGGAAAAGAGATCTGATTGTAGCAGTTGTGCCTTCTCCAGCCTCAAGCTTTTGCTGGATAGAATCCCTTATGGACTGAGCTTCAATATCCATACCTTCCTGCGTAGCCTCTTCAACAAGCTTCTTGGCCTGAGTCTCAGTATAGTAGCCTTCTGACTCAAGAGCTTCAAGCTGACTTCTTACGGCATCTTCTTCTCTTTGAAGCGTAGCGTTCTTGATAAGAAGTATTACGCTAAAAGAAAGAGCCAAAAGAGCAACAAGACTTAAAAAGATAATAGATATGATGTTGTGGGCATTTCTAATGCCCCTGCGTTCTTTAATATCCTGGGAAGTATTTTTCATAGTTTACATTCTCTCATCAAAGTAGCTCTTATATCCTTCACCAAATATTTCACTGGCGCTAGTAACAATCATAAATGCATTTGGATCTTCATCTCTTACTATCTCCTCTGCAAGAGGTGACAGTCTCTTCTTGATGGCACACATAATAACCTTTTTCTTCTCACCACTGTATGCACCCTGAGCAAACACATGGGTTGCACCGATATCAAGCTCCTCAAGAAGTCTTGCTGTAATGATATCCGGATGATCAGAAATAATATATATAAGCTTAGCACCATCACGACCATATAACACAAAGTCTAAGGTAAGAGATGTAACCATTACTGAAATAAATGAATACAAAGCTGCAGCAACGTCACGGAATACGATACCTGCAAAAATAAGTACAAACACATCAGTCAGAATATAGAGCATACCAGTCTTGATATGTGGATACTTGATTCTCAAAAGCTTAATGATAATATCCGTTCCACCTGATGTGGCATGACACTTGAACACAAGTCCCATAGCAAGCGCTGTGACAGCACTACCTATAGTTACGCCAAGGATCTTATCCTGAATAACATAGGCTCCAAGGTACTGATCAGTAAGATTGGTGGCCCAGCCTATGATCGTAGTTGCATAAATAGTAGAAATCGTAAATCTGATACCAAACTTCCATACTGCCAAAATAAGAAGTGGAACGTTCATAAGCATGAACCAGGTACCAGTATTGATTGGAATAAGTCTGTTTAAAGCAATAGCAAGACCTGTAATTCCACCAGGTGCTATGTTGTTAGGATCAATGAGTATAGCAGTTGCAAAGCCATATAATGACGCTGCAAACGTAATGATCACATACTCTTTTAATCTCTTCTTGGCGCTAACTTTTTTTGATTCCATTTTTAAATATTTGTCCTTACAATTCTTGGCTTATAGCCGTTTTCATTAAGAGCGCTGATAATCTGCTCCTTATGCTCTGTGCCAAAGGCCTCAAGAGTGATTCTAAGCTCAACAGCTGCATTTCTGTTGATAGAAACGAACTGGTTGTGCTCAAGTTTGATCACATTACCTTTAACATCAGCGATTACTCCTGATACTCTTGAAAGCTCGCCTGGCTTATCAGGAAGAAGAACAGAAACAGTAAAGATTCTGTCTCTCATGATAAGACCCTGCTGAACTACTGATGACATGGTGATAATATCCATGTTACCGCCAGAAAGAACACAGGCAATCTTTTTATCCTTAACATCCAGCTGCTTAAGTGCTGCAACTGACAGAAGTCCGGAATTCTCAACAACCATCTTGTGATTCTCAACCATATCAAGGAAGGATACAACAAGATCTTCATCCGGTACTGTAATTATATCATCTATATTCTTGCTGATATAAGGGAAAATATGCTCACCAGGAGTCTTTACTGCAGTTCCGTCAGCAATGGTATTAACTGTAGGAAGTGTTACAACATGTCCCGCCTTGATTGACTCCTGCATACAGTTAGCTCCAGCAGGCTCAACACCTATAACCTTGATCTTAGGATTAAGGAGCTTGGCCAGTGTTGAAACACCAGTAGCAAGTCCGCCTCCTCCAATTGGAACAAGGATATAGTCTACTGTAGGAAGCTCTTTGATGATCTCCATTGCAATAGTTCCCTGACCTGTAGCAACATCCAGATCATCAAATGGGTGAACAAGTGTATAGCCATGCTCATTAGCAAGCTCTAAAGCCTTCTCATAGGCCTCATCATAAACATTACCGTGAAGAACAACCTCAGCTCCAAGCGCCTTTGTTCTATTAACCTTAATAAGTGGAGTTGATGTAGGCATTACGATAGTTGCCTTAACGCCGTAGCACTTGGCAGCATAGGCAACGCCCTGAGCATGGTTACCAGCTGATGCAGTAATCAGTCCCTTTTTGCGCTCCTCATCTGAAAGAGTTGTAATCTTGTAATAAGCGCCTCTTACCTTATAAGCTCCTGTTCTCTGGAGATTCTCAGGCTTGAGATAAACCTTATTACCTGTGGTATTGCTCCAATAATCGCTGTAAATAAGCTTAGTATCAAGCGTAACCTTTTTTACATCCTCATATGCCTCTTCAAATTTGGCAAGAGTCATCTTCTCTGCATCTGACATACCATTTCTCCTCCATATCCTGAATTGATGCTCCGCTCCCTTTATTCAAAAAGAGCTTTTACAAAATCATCGCTGTTAAATCTTTCAAGGTCATCAATACCTTCGCCCACACCGATATACTTAACCGGAATGTTGAGCTCAGATACGATTGCTACAGCAATTCCCCCTTTTGCTGTACCATCAAGCTTAGTAAGAACTATACCTGTCAGATCTGCAGCCTCCCCAAACTCTTTAGCCTGCATTAAAGCATTCTGACCAGTAGTTCCGTCAAGAACAATAAAGTTCTCTCTGCATATATTTGAAAGTTCCTTATCGATGATCCTGTTCATCTTGGCAAGCTCTTCCATAAGATTCTTCTTATTGTGAAGTCTTCCTGCCGTATCAACTATAAGAATATCGCAGTCTCTAGCTTTAAAAGCCCCAACAGCATCGTAAATAACACTGGCTGGATCTCCGCCTTCTCTGCCTGTAATGATAGGACATCCGGCTCTGTCAGCCCATTCCCTGAGCTGTTCTGTGGCAGCTGCTCTATAAGTATCTGCAGCAGCGATCAGAACCTTCTTTCCTCTGTTTTTGAAAATAGATGCCAGCTTTCCAACAGATGTGGTCTTACCTACGCCGTTGACACCAATTACAAATACAACGCTCTTGGTATCCTCAAAGTCATAGGCGTGCTCATCTGTCTTCATCTGCTCCTTGATAGACTCAATGAGAAGCTCCTTGCACTCAGCAGTATCAGAAACATGGTTCTTTTTAACCTGCTCCTTAAGATTCTCCATGATACGAGTGGTGGTGTTCACACCGATATCACCCATAATAAGAGTCTCTTCAAGCTCCTCGTAGAAATCATCATCTATCTTGGAAAAGCCACTAAAGACATTATCAATTCCTCTGGCTATATTATCTCTGGTCTTAGAAAGACCCTGCTGTAACTTGCTAAAAAATCCATTAGCCATCAGTTAGTAAGCTCCTTATCAATAAGATTAACACTGACAAGAGTAGATACACCCTTCTCCTGCATAGTAATACCGTAAAGTCTGTCAGCACTTTCCATTGTACCACGGCGGTGCGTAATTACAATAAACTGAGTGCTTGAAAGTTTGTGAAGATACTTGGCAAATCTGACAACGTTATTCTCATCAAGAGCCGCCTCGATCTCATCAAGCAGACAGAATGGTGATGGCTTAAGATTCTGAATAGCAAACAAAAGAGCTATGGCAGTCAAAGCCTTCTCTCCACCGGACATCTGCATCATGTTAACCAGCTTCTTTCCTGGTGGCTGAGCATTGATTCTGATTCCTGCTTCAAGAACATCCTCATCCTCAGCAAGTTCAAGACTTCCCTTACCGCCTCCGAACATTTCCTTAAACACCTTATCAAACTCGTTGTTGATAAGGTGGAACTGCTCAATGAACTGCTTGCGCATGGATTCATCAAGATCCTTGATGATCTCCTTAAGCTGTTTCTCAGCCTCAATAAGATCATCATGCTGAGTCTTCATGAAGGTATAACGCTCCATGAGGTTCTTGTAGTCCTCGATGGCATTGACGTTAACATCGCCCAGCTTCTTGATGGCATCCTTTAAGGAGCCGATCTCTTTTCTCATGGCTGGAACATCAGTCATCTCCTCATCTCGAAGAGCCGCTGCATCAGTCAATGTGATCTCATACTCATTCCACATATAGTTGATCTGAGCTTCTATAGCATCCTGACATCTTTCCTTCTTGGAAGTTAATCTGATAACTTCCTTCTCCAAGTCTGACATCTGCTTATTAAGCTCCTCTGTCTTACCAAAGAACTCCTTCTGAGAAAGGGACAGCTCATTTTTCTTGTCCTTCATCTCATCCAGTTCCTTTGTGGTCTCAGACTGAACATCTGAAGAAGCTTCGATAGTAAGTCTGATCTCTTCTATGTCTGATCTACTCTGGTTAAGACTTTCCTCGTTGGCCTTAAGAGAATCCATGATCTCCTCTAAAGCCTTCTCCTCAGCCTCAATATCTGCGTCGACACGATCAATGTTCTGCTGCTTAAATTCCTGCTTCTGAGCAATCTTCTCGTATTCGATATCCCACTTGGCAACGCTGTCGTTCTCTTTTTCCTCTATCTCGTGAAGGCCTTCAAGCTCCTTCTGGAACTTCTCAACCTTGGCAGCGCATTCCTTTTCAAGATTCTCAGATGCTAAAAGAGCTGCCTCTGACTCTTCCTTCTCATTGGCAATCTCAAGCATCTTGCTCTCGATCTCATCATTCTCAACCTTAAGTTCGCTGTAGTTGCCCTTTTGTTCTTCCTGACGAGCCTCCTCGTTCTGGACATTAAGTCTTGCAGTATTCTGAGCAATGAACTTGCCCTGAAGCTCAGCTCTAAGCTCCTCAGAAAGCTCACGAAGCTCATTTCTCTTAGTCTTATAGCTCTCGATCTCAAGCTTAAGACTATCAATTGTGGCCTTGTACTTCTTGACGTTAGCTTCCATGTCTTCCATTTCGCGACGTCTTCCAAGGAGATTAGAATTATTCTTAAACGCACCACCAGAAATAGCACCACCTGGTACAAGAAGTTCACCCTCAAGGGTTACCATTCTGACAGTGTACTTATACTTTCTTGCGATCTTAACCGCGTTGTCGATATTATCAACGGCCACGATTCTTCCAAGCATTGCCTTGGCAACAGCCTTGTACTTAGGATCTGTGGTAACAAGCTCATCAGCCATACCAAGAACACCTGGCTCATTAAGCGCTTCCTTAGCCTTAAGCTCTGGAGGATTATCCAGAGATGTAAGTGGCAGGAATGTAGCTCTACCAGCCTTGGTATCCTTAAGATATCTGATCATCTTCTTAGCAGTCTCTTCATCATCTGTTACGATGTTCTGAATATTTCCGCCAAGAGCCACCTCAATAGCTGTCTCATACTTGGACTCAGTCTTGATAATGTCCGCAACAACACCAATGATTCCCTTGGTATCATCCTTGCGCTCCATTACCTTCTTAACACTTCCGCCATAGCCCTCATATCGCTCAGTAAGGTTAGCAAGAGCCTCAAGTCTTGATTTCTCCTGCTGATAAAGCTCCTGCGTCTTACGAAGCTCTGTATCCTTAAGAGACATATTCTCACGGATAGATACTATCTCCTGATCAGTCTCTTTCTGGCGCTTGTTCATCTCTGAAATTTCGGCAGTTATTGCATCAAACTCATCACGGAGCTTCTTAATGGTCTCTTCCTGCTTGGATTCATCAGAGCGGGCGCTAACAAGCTTTCTTGTAAGCTCGGCCTTTCTGATATTGACCTGTTCCTTCATTGTTTCCAAAGAACTGAGCTTGGACTTGATATTAGCTCTGGTGCCAAGAGTCTCAATAATAGTACTCTTGCACTCCTCGATCTCATCATTTATATTCTGAATCTGAGTAAGGACTCCGTTAAGATTCTTCCTGGCCTCTTCTCTGTCCTTAGAAAGAGCTGATGCCTCTTCATCTATCTGAGCCTTCTCAGCAAGGTATTTATCCTTTTCCTTGTTCTTCTCAGCAATCTTCTCCTGCTCAGCCTTCATTCTGCTCTTGAAATGAGCATCGTTGTCTGTAGCAGCCTTGATCTTCTCATTAAGAATACCGATCTGGCCTTCTAACTTCTCTCTTTTTACAGAAGAATCTGTGATCTTAGCTCTTGCCTCGTCGATTCTCTTATCCAGATCCTCAAGCTCTTTTTGAATATTCTCATACTCAAGCTTGGTCTCCTCATAGCCCTTCTTGGCACCATCAAGTTCACCGGTTGCAATATCAAGATTCTTGGAAGCCTCCTCGAACTGAGCCTTCTGATTCTTGTTCTCAACAAGGAACATGTTAACATCAAGAGTCTTAAGTCTTTCTCTTCTCTTTAAGTATTCCTTGGCAACCTCAGACTGCTTCTCCAAAGGTCCGATCTGCTTCTCAAGCTCTGAAAGAATATCAGAAAGTCTTGTAAGATTGATTTTCTCCTCTTCAAGCTTCTTGATTGCAGTCTCTTTACGGGATTTAAACTTAACGATTCCGGCAGCCTCATCAAAAAGATTACGTCTGTCCTCAGGCTTACTTGAAAGGATCTGATCGATCTGACCCTGTCCGATGATGGAATAGCCCTCTTTACCGATACCAGTATCCATAAAGAGCTCATTCACATCCTTAAGTCTGCAGGCAGTACCGTTAATCATATATTCACTCTCTCCAGAACGATAGAGACGTCTGGAGACAGTTACTTCATCATAATCAATTGCAAGGGAATGATCTGAATTATCAAGTGTGATGGCAACAAAAGCATAGCCCAGAGGCTTTCTAAGCTCTGTTCCCGAGAAAATAACATCCTGCATGGATCCGCCACGCAGCTGTTTGATACGCTGTTCACCAAGAACCCATCTTACAGCATCTGCAACATTACTCTTACCAGAGCCGTTGGGTCCTACGATTCCTGTGATTCCGTTGTGGAAATCAAATTTGATCTTATTGGCAAATGACTTAAAGCCATGTATCTCAATACTTTTTAAATACATCTTAGTTCTTTTTTAATACAAGAAGAGCCTCGTAAGCCGCCTTCTGTTCAGCAGCCTTCTTGGTTTTTCCTGTCCCCTCTCCAAAAATCTTTTCACCGACATAAACGCGCGTCTTGAATATTTTATCATGTTCAGGACCACTTTCGCCACAAATTTCATATCTAATTTGTCCTAAGTTGCTACCCTGAGCAAGCTCCTGAAGTATAGACTTACTATCTGCAAACATCTGCATGCTCTCTGCATTAGTAAGGACATACTTATCTATAAAACGCTTGGATTCTTCAATTCCGCCATCAAGAAACAGCGCACCTATCACAGCTTCGCAAACATCTGAGATAATGGATTCTCTATTTCTTCCCCCTGTGGCTTCCTCGCCCTTTCCAAGCTGAATGTACTCCTTAAGGTTGATTTGTTCAGCATCAAAAGCAAGCGCTGGCTCGCAAACCAGTGATGCTCTGATCTTGGACATTTCGCCTTCCTTCTTTTCAGGATATTTCTTAAAAAGGAATTCACTGGAGACCATCTCAAGAACAGCATCTCCCAAGAACTCTAGCCTCTCGTAGTCCTCTTTTTTATTGATCTTCTGCTCATTGACAAAAGAGCTATGAGTAAGAGCCTGGATCAGCAGATCCACGTTTTTAAAGGTATATCCGATTTTACTTTGAAATTCATTAAGCTTTTCTGTGCTAAGCATAATAACCTCATCTAAGAATTAAAATTGTTGTGGTATTAGAAAGAAAAAAGAGGCAGAAATGAATGCTGCCTCTTTTGACAAAGTCGAAAATTATTTACCAGAAACTGCTGTCTTAAGAAGCTCTACAGCCTCTCCTACTGTTGTAATTTTCTCAGTCTTCTCAGGATCAATCTGAACATCGAATTCATCCTCAAGACCCATGATAATCTGGAAAAGATCAAGCGAATCAGCTCCAAGATCCTCTGTAAATGTTGTATCCATTGTGATCTCCTCAGGATCTACATTAAGTACATTCGCAATTACTTCTTTCATCTTTTCAAATTCCATAATAACCTTCCTTTACTGTAATCCAGTATTTAAATAATATTTTGCAACGATCAAACCTCTTGAGAGAGCTTCTCGCTGATCTTCTTGCTTATCTCCATTTCCTTAAATGCAATACACTGCATAATGGAGTTCTTAACCTCAATATCATTGGCACTTCCATGAGTCTTAACAACCAGTCCCTTAAGTCCTAACATAGGAGCTCCGCCGTACTTCTCCATACTGTAATCGGAAAGAGATTTCTTAAGGTCGTTCTTAATAAGAAGCGCACCAATCTTAGTCTTAAAGCTTGAAAGCATGCTCTTCTTGATGACATGCATCATAGACTTGGCAACACCTTCATACATTTTGAGAATTACATTTCCTGTAAAGGCCTCACAGACAATAACATCTGCATATCCGGCAGGAATATCCCTGGCCTCAATACTTCCAATGAAATTGATGTCAGGACAATTCTTAAGAAGTGGGAATGTCTCCTTAACAAGAGCATTGCCCTTCTCCTCCTCAGCGCCAATGTTAACTATGGCAACTGTAGGATTCTTGATGCCCATGATGTTCTCCATATAAACGGTTCCCATCTTGGCAAACTGAACCAGATGATTGGATCTGGCATCCACGTTGGCTCCGCAGTCGATCAAAAGAGAATTACCCTTCTCGGTAGGAATAAGTGGAGCAAGAGGTGCTCTGTCAACACCCTTAAGTCTTCCAACAATTACCTGACCACCTACAAGAGTAGCTCCAGTACTGCCTGCAGATACATAGGCATCTGCTTCGCCATGATTCACCATATACATAGCCTTAACAATGGATGAATCCTTCTTTTTCCTAATAGCCATAACAGGTGGCTCTGCCATCTCGATCTCCTCAGTTGCATTAACAACCTCGATACGATCCTTGTCATAGCTGTACTTATTAAGTTCACTCTTTACAACGTCTTCCTTACCTACAAGGAAAACCTTAAGCTGAGAGCTCTCGTTAACGGCATCAACTGCACCCTTAACTGTAACAAAAGGCGCGTTATCACCGCCCATAGCATCTACAGCAACTCTGACTAAATCAGACATGTACGCATCCCCCTAGTCTTTTCTTAAAAACCCTATTTATAGATGATACTAAAGTGATAATCAAAAATCAAGGCTTTCCAACATAGTTGGAAAGCCCTAAAATTTCTGCATACATGAGGTTATACTAACCTAATTAAGCATCAACTTCAACGATGCTCTTCTTATTGTAATAGCCGCACTTCTTGCAAGCCATGTGAGGCTGCATAAGAGCGCCGCAATGACTACACTTAACCAAAGTTGGAGCTGTCATTTTCCAGTTAGCTCTTCTCTGATCTCTGTGGCCTTTTGATGATTTATTCTTTGGGCAGATTGACATGAGTAACACCTCCTTACAGTAACCGTATAAGAAACTGCCTTATTTGCAAGGCAATTATTTACGTTTATTCATTAGCATACCTATGTAGTATATCCATAACAAATGTCTTTGTCAACAATTTTTTCAGTAAAATACAACTATTCATTAAAAAATTAGTTCTTTTAACCCTTATCTGTTGCAATTCTGTGAGTATTTCTTAGGGGAAATACCTACAGATTTAGTAAAGGCCTTAAGGAAATTACTATAATCCGAGAATCCGCATCGCTCGCAAACTTCGCTCACACCAATACCCTCTGCTAATAAAGACTTGGCTATAGAAATTCTTCTTGCTGTCATGTACTTATTAATAGTTGTTCCTGTGGCAGACTTAAATATCCTGCAGATATAAGACTCGCTGATATAGAACTGCTTGGCAAGGTCTCCAATACTGATAGGATACTGAATATTGTTATTAAGATAAGAAAGAATCGCATCCACCTGTTCATTATAAGTGGCGGCCTTATCTGTAACCTTGTCTGTGTTCTTATCTATTATTATCTGGTTGATCATAACGAAAAGCTCAGTAAAGGTAGCTCTTTCTAACAGATCATGACCATAACCATTGCTGGTAAGAATCTTGTTAATAAAGTAAAGGAACCTACTCTGCTGATCTCCAGACAATGAAAGCTTATGGGAGAACTTATCTCCTCTATCTCTAAAGCAAGCATCCAGATTGGTCTCGCTGCTGGAAATGCCTCTCATGAAATCAGGATCTATCATAATGACAATTCTCTCATGAAGCTCTTTATCAATCTGAGTAAGATAATGAGAATCGTACTGATTGATAAGGAAAAGATCTCCTGGCTTAATATCATAAACCTTATTATCTATAAGGAACTGCTTACCACCTGAAATCGAAAAATAAACCTCATAGCAATCGTGAATGTGCATTTCCATAGCCTTCTCATCCTTATATAAATGAGCAATGCTGAAATACTTATTTTCAATGCTTGATGCCATCGCTTCCTTGCATGAATTTAACTCTTTCACCCCAATATCCTCCTATATGCGTCCTTGGCGCAACAATTATTATCATAAGGTATCACTTCATAATTTTCAAGTTTTTATTAGGTTTACATTGTAAAAATAGTATATTCTGATAATAAAATATCAATCAAAAAACAGCCACATCATTCCTTAGGAACAACGTGGCTGTCTAACACACTTATTTATTTGTAAAAAGATATTACTTACAAAGCTCGAAAGTATCTCTTGCGATAGCCAGCTCCTCATTAGTAGGAACTACCAAGAGCTTAACCTTTGACTCAGGAGTTGAGATGAACTTCTCCTCGCCGCGAACCTTGTTAGCATCGTTATCAAGAACCGCTCCAATAAATGAAAGCTTGTCGCAGATAAGCTTACGAACAAAGCCACTGTTCTCACCAACACCTGCTGTAAAGCAGATAGCGTCAACAGATCCCATAGCAGCTGTGTATGCGCCGATATACTTAACTACGCGGTAAACAAAAGCGTCAACTGCACGGATTGCACCAGCATGACCATTGTTGTAACCGTCCTCAAGATCTCTAAAGTCTGATGAAAGCTCATCTGAAAGACCAAACACACCTGACTTCTTGTTAAGAAAGTTAGTTACATCTGCTACTGTAGAATTCTCTTTCTTCATAACGAACTCAACAACAGATGGATCGATATCACCTGTTCTTGTGCCCATGATAAGGCCCTCAAGTGGAGTAAGACCCATAGAAGTATCAACGCACTGTCCGCCCTTAACTGCTGAGATTGAAGCACCGTTTCCAAGGTGACAAACAATAAGGTTAAGGTCCTTAGCGTCCTTTCCAAGGATTTCTACAGCTCTTTTGCTAACATATGAATGGCTTGTGCCGTGGAAGCCGTATCTGCGGATGCCGTACTTCTCATAGTATGAATATGGAAGACCATAAAGATAAGCATTCTGAGGCATTGTCTGATGGAAAGCTGTATCAAATACTGCAACCATAGGAACTCCTGGCATTACCTTCTGGCAAGCTCTGATTCCGATAAGGTTAGCTGGATTATGTAAAGGAGCAAGGTCGCTAACTTCCTCAATAGCCTTGATAACCTCTTCGTTGATAACAACTGACTTAGTGAACTTCTCACCGCCGTGAACGATACGATGTCCAACAGCGCCGATCTCAGAAAGCTCAACAACACCATTTTCCTTATTGGTAAGAGCCTCGATGACAAGCTCGATAGCTCTGTTGTGATCTGGCATAGGAGTTACATTAGTTATCTTATCCTTGCCTTCTGGTGTGTAGCTGATCTGGCTTCCATCAATTCCAATTCTCTCGCAAAGACCCTTGCAGATAACTGCCTCTGAATCTGAATCGATGAGCTGGAACTTTAGTGAAGAACTTCCACAATTGATAACAAGAATTTTCATGATAAACCTCTTTTCGTTAATTAATTCTGATTATAAAGCATATTCACAAACATGCTTCATTGCTTTATTATAAATATGACACTGGTGTAATAAAGAAGAATACAGCAAATGTGTATGATACCACATTTTGGCAATCTATGAAATACACCATTAATATTGTAACATTGACTATTTTTATGGCAAGTGCAAATGTTGCACAAAAGTATGCCATTTTTGAAAGTGCTTACAAATCATGAAAACTATCGGAATCATCGCGGAATTTAATCCATTTCACAACGGCCATTCATATCTTATTGAACAGTGTAAAAAAGATCTGAATGCCGATTTTTGTGTTGTAGTAATGAGCGGTGATTTCGTTCAGAGGGGCGCTCCAGCCATCATAGACAAATTCACCAGAACCAGAATGGCCCTCTCCTGCGGAGCTGACCTTGTTATTGAGCTTCCAATCTACTATTCAACTGGAAGTGCTGAATTCTTTGCAAGTGGCGCCGTTTCTATTCTTGATAAGCTTGGCGTAGTTGACTATCTGTGTTTTGGCAGTGAATGTGGTGATGTTGCTGCCCTTTCAGAGATTGCAGATATTCTTGCATCTGAGCCTCAGGAATTTAAGGATGCTTTGGCAAAAGAGCTAAGAAATGGAGCAAGCTTTCCAAAGGCCAGGCAGAATGCACTTATGGCCACAGTTCCTTCCCTTAGCGCCGGAAATGCTATAAGTGATATCATGGCAAGTCCAAATAACATCCTTGGAATTGAATATCTAAAGGCATTGAAGCTCGCCAATAGCTCTATTAAGCCTTATACCATCACAAGAGCTGGCGAAGGTTACCATTCTGATGCCCTCAATGAGCTTTCCAGTGCTTCTGCCATTAGAGAAGCTATGCTCTCTGGCAAGGATATAAGCGGATCTATTCCAGAAGCTGCACACAGAATACTTGTAGAGTCTAACAGTAATATCGAGCATGATAACTCTTGCAATAATAGCCACGAGTCATCAGATACTGTATCAAAACCGTTTGCTACTACAAATGATTTTTCACAACTTCTGTTATATAAGCTTTTATCTGAAAGCAGCGTTGATGTATTATCCAAATACCTTGATGTAAGTAGCGATCTTGCTCAGAAAATCCTGAACAACGTTAGCTCTTTTACCACATTTGATGAGTTCGCCATGGCACTTAAATCCAAGGACCTGTCCTATGCCCGCATCAGCAGAAGCCTTATTCACATCCTACTTGGCATAACTGATGCTCATATGGAAGCATATAAATACGACGATTACACCGCTTATGCAAGAGTTCTTGGACTTAAGAAGTCTTCTTCCAAGCTTCTATCCAGCGCTCATGAGGCGTCATCTATTCCTATCATAGACAGACTTAAGGACTCAGAAAAACTCTTAAGTCCTCTTCAAATGTCTCTTTTAGATGAAACCCTCTATGCCAGCAAGGTCTACAGCCTGGCTACAAAGGGCACCTACCTTGATGAGTATAAGCTTAAGCAGATAGTTGATTAAAATACAACAATAATAATCCCCCGACTACTTTTCATAGTTCGGGGGATTTATTCATTAGATATATTCTAGTAGTTCTCTGGACATCTCCTCTGCCATCTCTTCTTTCTATATACTAACAGATTTGGCCTTATTGTGATAGAATCGAAGCTACAGAGTTTTATGCGGAGGTTTACTTATATGAAAAGCGAAAAGAACAGCAAAGTATACAAAATCTTTATTATTCTACCAGTAGCTCTGTTCGTATTAAGCATGCAATTATTTATTATATCAGCAATTCTAGAAGCTCCAACTTCCCGTGGAGCTATATATAGTCTCTGCTCTACCTTTGCACTAATAAGCTTCGCTCTTAGTGTCTTTCCAGGAATAATACTGACCATTGTTGGCACCATATTGGCAGCAATAGCCAAGAACATTAAATTCTTAATTCTTGGCATAATCGAAATCCTTGCAGCCGCAGGTGGAATCTTCTTTATTTGGTATCTAATATTTATCGTTAGCCCAGGCGTATAGTGGCTACCCACAATCCCCCATTGATGAGCAAGAATTAACGTGATATCATTAATATGTATACACAAAATGGTGGCATTTGATGTTTCTTTCTGGAGGGATCTATGGGACTTCTCAAACTTGAAAAAGGTCAAATTCTTCACAAATCAGCAGCCGATACCGTTAGCACCATCGAAGTCCTTGTAAAAGGCCGTCTTAAAATTTCCAACCAATATTCATCAATCGAATTATCAGTAGGTGGTTTTGTAGGCATCGTTGAAAAGCCAGGCAAACCCTACATTTATACCTATGAGGCCCTGGAAGAATCAGCCGTTTACTCCTATCCCTTTGAAACCGTTGACGACATTCCAAATGTAGTCCGCTCCAACCCTAAGATTGCTGCCATCCTTGCATCCCAGAGTACAGAAACTGCTTATAAATGCGTAGACGTGTTTGAGCAGGAATATGAAGAAGCCCTGGAAGAATACGAAGGAATAAAATCAGATTATGCCAACTATCCTAATCTGTGTCTTAAGGTGGGTGAAACTCCCAAGACCTTCCCTGAAATAGACAACCTCATTCCTCCTGAAAAAGGCGGCAAGGTTCCTGAATGGTCCCTTACCTTTGTTAAGGCCCTTAAGGAAAGTGAAGCCCATCTAAAAAAGGTCTTTTACCCATTAAATATCGACATCGCAGTAGGTATGGTCATGACCACCTACACCATATATAACATTATCTCAGAGCAGTCCCAGCTCCTGGCTGAGTACAGAAAAGCTCTGACTTCCCAGTGCGCATCCTTCAACTCCACCATGAAGGTTATTAAAGCCAAGATTCATGACCAGGAGCGCATGGAAGAAGGCGGCGAAGCTGTGGTAACTGTAGTAAATGCCCTGGATACTATCCTTCTGTACTCCGGCGTATCTACAGAGATTGCCACTAAGTTCCAGGATCAGATAAAAGAGTTTAAGGCTAACGATAACAGATATGACTCCTCTGATGAATGCAGAGCCTTAAGGCGTAATATAGGAACAACCTACTATGAAGTATTTACCCCAGCCTTTTTAAAGAGTCTGACAGATCCTAATGTACCAATTGAAGTAAAGATGTTCTTTATGTTCGGCTTTGTAGATGAAGAGCTGGCCGGCGAGAAGAACACCTCTATCCTCTACAATATGGCTAAAGCCTATACTCCAGACCCAGAAGGCAAGACTCTTTTAATTTATGAGTGGCTCATCAAGATCTATAACCTCGAGGTGGAACCTTCGAGAAACGAATTTGATCAGGACTGGCCTACATACCTTAGAGACCAAAAGGTAAGCGGTAATCTTAACCAGGCTCAGGTTGATGCCATGACCGATGACCCTAAGAGCAGACTGGACTTCGAGGTTCATAATCTCTTTGCCCTTGGTAATAGAATGACCTTTGGTCGTATCTCATCCTTTGTTCCAGTATTTGATTCTCAAAACGTTCTTAAGCCTCTTGATATGGCTTACCTTAATTGGAACAAGATTAATGAGTATTACAGCATGATCAAGGCTGTTGACTACGGTGTATTCTGCAGATCCGCCGTGTTCTCAAATCCTGAGATCGGCATTAACCAGATTCACTACGCAGATGACATCAATCCATACATGATCCTGATGCCTAACGTAGGAAGCAGAGCTTCCCTGTGGCAGGAAATTGAAGGTAAAAAGAGAAGCACCCCTGCCAGAATGGTTGTTTCTATCTTTAATACTGAGAACACCGAAGAATGCATGGTTAAGCTCTTTGGCGAATTCAGATGGGAAATGTGTAAGACTGAGCAGGGCGTTCACTGGAATGATGTAACGGATCCTTCCCTTACATCCATGTACTGCGATTATCTGCAGTTCTACAAGAAGAATCCTGCCCTTTCAACGGACAATAAAGAAAAGCTTAAGACAGACCTTAAGAAGTATTCCAACAACTATAAGAACGTATTTATCGCTGACTACCTTGCCTACGTTAAGTTCGAGGCAGCAAGCTCTCCAAGACTTAACAAAGTTGCCAGGGAGATTATCTTTACCTTCTGTCCTTTTGCAAAAGAGCTAAGAGAAAAGATTGGGGATAATCCGCAGTATACAGAGCTTATCAATCACTACAACACAAGGATTGCCAATCAGATCAAGCCTCTTACAAATGTGGTACATAAGCTTAAGAAGGAAGATATTCCTATCCCAGAGCCACTATCAAGGCAGATTGCACATTTGCAGAAGTAAAAGATAATACAAAACGCATAATATCATTAACGAAAATAAATACATAAACTGAAAACAAAAAATCCCATGCCAACTGGCATGGGATTTGTATTTTACATCTTTAATCTATATTCAGATTAGTCGTTGTACTTAGCAAAGCCCTCATAGAGCTTATCAAGTTCTGCAAGGTCTGTAGTAGCGCATGTGTAAGCTGATACATAGCTGCCCTTGATGATGTACATCTGTCTCTGGTAAAGCTGAACACCGTTCATTTCCATAGACATGTTAGCAACGTAGTGAGTCTCACCCATGATCTCCATCTCTTCTGTTGAAACCTCAACGTTCTGATACATCTGCTCAAGTGTTGGCATAGCCTGCTCGATAGACATATCTACAAGAGTCTTCTCAGAAAGAAGTGAACCAAAAACGTTAAGTGAAGACATAGTTACGTTGAATGTCTTTGTGTTATCTGCATTTAAAGCATAAGCAACGATAACAGTCTGACCATTATCAAGCTGAGACTTTGTAGCCTCATCATCAACCAGGTCTGACATAGCGCCTGAAAGAAGAGCAAGCTCATCCTCAGTAGCAAATCTCATATCGTCCTGAATTGTGTATGTAACATCAAAGAACATGTTCTCATAGACATTACCGTTGATAACACCTGATGTGAACTCAGAATCATCAACCTCTTCCTCAGATACTTCTTTTGCTTCTTCCTCTGAATCAGCCTCGTCAGCTTCTTCTGTTGTCTCTTCAACTGACTCTTCTACACTTGACTCTTCTACACTTGACTCGTTTGTTGCTGGCTCGATTTCCTTTGTTGATCCACATGCTACTGAAGCAATAGCAAGTGAAGCCATAAGCATGATTGCTACGATTTTCTTCTTCATAATAAAATTCTCCTCATTTGACTGTTAACAAAAAATGTTAACAAATTGGTAAAAAATAACAACTTACCAAATATATCAAATAAGGAGATAAAATTCAAGTTTATATTTCCATATGATGGAATCAGGCTTTAGCGTACTTTGCCTCAAGTCCCTCTATATATTCCCTTGCTGCAACAGCATTTGAAGGAACTGTGTCCTCCAAAGTAGCATGAATAAAGGGCTTTCTCTCGCAGGCGAACTTGATAACGCTTGAAAGATCAATGTCTCCCATTCCACAGGCAAAACTCTTTACCGCATTATCCTCAAGGCATCCGCCCTTTAAGTGGAGCATGCATACATCCTTGCCAAGAAGATCAATTGCCTCCTGGAATACCTCTTCCCTGCGATCATAGTTATCAGTCCAAAGAAGATTCACAGGGTCAAAGATTATCTGAAGGTTAGGTGACTCAATCCTGTCAAGAACCTCTCTGGCTCTCTTAGGATCATATACTATATGTCTGTAAACAGGCTCAATAGCTACAATTACGCCCATCTTCTCTGCATACTGAACTACAGGCTTAAGATTAGTTATGAAAGAATCCAAAGCCTCCTTGGAATGGCAGGCCTCCTTGTCATAATGGTAATCCACGTTAGGAGCCCCAGTCTCTGTTCCTACCATGCCTGCTCCCATAAGAGATGCAAAGCGGATATGAGCCATATACTTATCCTGAGTGGCCTTAAGCGCCGCCTGATCAGGAGTTGCCAGATTAAGATAGCATCCAAGAACAGCCACATCAAGATCTGCTCTTCTAAAGGCATCTCTCATATACATGGCATAACCTGGGGTCAGCGCCTCTGTATCTGCTGTAAAGCCCTTAACCTTAGAAAGAGCGATATGGGTACAGCTAAAGCCCTGTCTCTTTATTTCCTGAAGTCTTTCCTCAAAAGGAAGCTCCACAGTATCATGAAATCTAATTCCTATCTGCATCAGTAATCCCTCTTAGATTTACCCCACATCCTCATAAACAGGATCTGTAAACCTTGCCACAACATTCTGCAAAGGCCCACCATAGCAATACATTCCCACCATGGCACCGGTAAATCTCTTTCCCATTTTTAATCCTTCATCACAAAGATAATACACATCAGAAAGCCTTGTAAATGTATTTTCTTTTCCAAAAACTGTATAACTTAGTACTCTTTGAAGATAGTCTGTTGTCATGGTAAAAGAAATCTCTTTTGCCTCAGTGGGCAGTGGCTCCTTGGAAACCTTCTCGCTAAGGGCTTCACCACAGTGTTCCAGAGCATAAACATAGTTGCTGCCCTCCACGTTCTTAATTCCAAAGCATATAAAGGTATTCTCATCGTAGTATCCAGTAATTCCGGCGTTCTGTCCATCAGAAAGCTCAGGAATCTCCAGCGTTACACTATATTTGAATTTAAAAGAGCTTTGCCTTCTAAGGACGATATTCCTACTCTGAACGCTGCTTAAAGGATATTTACAGCCTCTAATGTCAAAAACTCTGTGACCATCCTCCTCCAAATAATTGATATTGCCCTCAAAAAAGGTTCTTGGAGTCGTATAGTCAAAAGGAAGTATCTCTTTTGCCTTAGGAACATCTGCATCCTCTGAGCCATCCATGTCCGGATAAGGCTTAACCTGCATATATGACGGTCCCTTTAGGTCATTAACTATTGGCCATCCATCGCTGGTCCAGGTTACAGGGTCAATTGCTGTCTCTCTTCCAAGCATACTGTATTTATTATCTATCTTGCGTCCGCAAAGATAGACCATAAACCACCTTCCGTCGTTAGTTTCAACCATATCTCCATGCCCACATCTCTGGATTATGGCACCTTCATCCTTCTGTCTCATAATAGGGTTATAGGGACAGGTCTCGTAGTTACCAAACAAAGTCTTAGATCTGGAAACCGTAACTCTGTGTCCATCTCCAGTTCCACCTTCTGCCTCAAGAAGATAGTAATATCCATCCTTCTTAAAAAGATGTGGTCCCTCCGGAGCCCTCTTGTGATCTCCATAGTACAAAAGCTTTGCCTCGGAAATCTGCTTAGTTGCTGTCTTATCAAGCTCCAGTATTCTGGCGCCTCTATTTAGAAGCATATATCTTTTGCCATCGTCGTCGTTAAAAAGGCTTGGATCAATACCGTCCTCGTCAATATATACAGGCTCCGAATATGGACCCTCGGGGCGCTCAGATGAAACTATGATCTGACGCCTATATACCGGAGGTTTATCGTTTAACCTAAGGGTCGCAGTAATGTAGAATTTGCCCTCATAGTACGAAATATCAGGAGCCCAATAACCTCTTCCTCCCTCTAGATCGTCAATCCCTGCACAGTTAGGGTCAGTTATGGCATGGCCTATTATCTCCCAGTGAATCAGATCTCTAGAATGGGAAATTGGAATACATGGGAAAAAGATAAATGAAGAATTCACCATGTAATAATCGCTTCCAACTCTGCAGATTGAAGGATCTGGAAAGAATCCTCGTCTTATGGGATTCTTATAAAAGTCCTCGTATTTGTGACCATATTTATTTTCAAGGTACTCTTCAATGCCGGCAAAATCAGGAGCATTCCCTGTACCATCTATCTCTTTATTATCAGTTTCATGTAACTGTTCACGAACAATATCCCAGCTGGTCACAAGATTGTTGTCACCGGCTGTGGGATCCATTCCACATTTATCAACCAGATATATAAAGAGCTCCTTATTCCCGGAAAGAGCTGCATAATGAAGAGCATTCCTGTGATCATCGTCATATTCATTAAGGCTAAGTCTGGAATACTCCACATAATACCTGACTATATCGAAGTTCCCAAGCTTAGCTGCAAGGAAAAAGCCCTCTTTGTCTGCCTTTTCAGGACTATAGACAAGTATCTCTTTTACCCCGTCAAGATTACCGTCTATTATTGCTTTCTCAAGTTCCTTATCCATATTAATCCCCCAAAAACACTTATAGCTCTGTAGTCGTTACACTTAAAAAGTCCCCATGACCTCCCTTGTAATCCGGATCTGTACTGGTTGCCAGAGCAAAGATACCAATCTTAGCTCCAACCCAGGTATGATCAGAAGGTGTATAGTCTACAGGAAGAACTACCTCTTCCCCATCTCCAAAGGTTACCCTCACCTTAAGTGAAGGATTCTTCTCACCTTCTAAAGGCCATATGTTCTTATAATACAAAAGCTCTGAATCAAAGTTCCTGCCTTCAATATCAAAGATAAGCTTACAAGAAATATCAGAAAGATCCTTATCTGTAACATCCAGAGTATAAATAATATCTTCCTTCCTCTGCTTATCTTCTCCATAGGATTCGGCTACCTTAAGGAAAACTCTTGCATCCTGCTCTTTTTCCAGATAGACCATGATATACTGACCACCTGTCATGCACACTCCAGCCCTCTCTCCAATGCATAGACCAGACATGTCACATTTAATTATAGTCTCAAAAACAGGATATACCAACTTCAAAGTAAGGACATTACTGCTTCTCCAAAGAGTCGGTTCCTCATCTCCTGATGGATTAAGGCAATAGAGCCTTATACCGTTATCACGTCCCGTGACTGCCGAATAGAAAGACTCCTTATGATTACCAAGCCACTGCCAGTTAAGGTTGTACTTGCCGCCCTCAAATTCATCCGATGCAAAAAGAGCTGTCTTTTCAAAGTCCCCCTCTACGTCGGGCTTGTCATATATTTCTGAGGGATGACCGATTCCATTATCATCAGGATTAACCCCAATAACAGGCCAGCCCCTATCCCAAGTTACCCTTTGCATGTGACAGATTCTGCCATAAAGGCCTCTGTCCTGAAAGTGAATAAACCATTCTTGGCCGGACTTTGTATCAACAAGGCCTCCCTGGTGAGGTCCATTTATTACGCTATCTCCAGACTCACAAACTGTCTTAAGCTCATAGGGGCCATAGATATCCTTACTTCTAAGAGCAACCTGATATCCTTCCTTAACACCTCCTGCAGGAGCAAGGATATAGTAAAATCCATCTCTTTTATAGACTTTAGGCCCCTCAATGGTTATAGCAAGGTGTCTCTCATCATTGCCATCAAATATAAACTGATCCTCAGATATAGCCTTAAGGCTATCAGGTGAGATCTCAAAAATACCAAGAATACTCTTAAAGCCAATTCGGCTCTTAGCATAACCATGGATAATATAGGTTCTTCCATCCTCATCCCAAATTGGACATGGATCAATAAAGCCCTTTGCTTCCAAAACGCGAACAGGTTCTTCCCAGTCACCAAGGGGATCTGTGGTCCTTACTACATAGATTCCCTCATCAGGCATTCCATAATATATATAGAACATTCCCTCATGAAATCTTATGGAAGGAGCCCACACTCCCTCTGAATGTCTTGGAATATCAAAGCGCTGTTCCTTTATATTCTTAAGAGCATAGTTCTTAAGTTCCCAATTAACCAGATCCTTGGAAATCAGAATAGGAAGACCTGGTGTGTAGTTAAAGCTTGATGCAGTGAGATAATATGTATCTCCAACCCTTATCACATCAGGATCACTATAGTCTGCAAATAAAATCGGGTTTTTGAATTGTCCATTACCTAAGTCTGAAAATCTCATTATTATACTCCTAAGACAATTAACCGTCCGGAATATAAATACTCCGGACGGCTACAAAACAATTGATTACTCCTTTACCGCTCCAATATTAACACCCTGAACGAAGTATTTCTGAAGGAAAGGATACAGAACCATGAATGGAAGAATCGCTGCTACGATACCTGCGTTAAACAGTGTAGTCTGTGAAACATTATAGGCAGTGGTAGGCGTATCACCAGCCATGGTCATATTATAAAGCTTGTACTGGAAGTTAACCTGGTCAGGATCACTAATGTAGATCTTAACGGTTGAATAGTCATTCCAGATAGTTACTGCAAACATAAGTCCAATGGATGCAAGAGCAGCCTTAGACAAAGGAAGCACGATCTTAAAGAAGATACCCATTGGAGAACATCCATCGATCTCAGCTGCCTCAAAAAGTGAATCAGGAATGTTCTCAAAGAAGTTCTTCATAAGAACCAGATTGTAAACATTCATACCATGCTTAAATACAAGGATCCACATCTTGTTAATAAGACCAATCTTCTTCATTACAAGGTATTCAGGGATCATTCCACCTGAGAATATCATTGTAAACAGAAGGAAATAAGCAAAAATCTTTCGTCCTGGAACTTCCTCTTTAACAAGAACATAACCACCAAGTGTGGAAAGTGTAAGTCCAAGGAATGATCCAAGTACAGTAGTGATCACTGAATTAAGGAAAGGTCTATAAAGCTCTTTGGTAGAAACAATAACCTTATATCCATCAAGAGTAAAATTTCTTGGCCAAAGTCTGAACTGATAAACACCTACTGAATTAAGTGAGTCGACTACTACCTTCCAAATAGGAATAAGGATAACAAGTCCAAGTATAATAAAAACAAAATAGTTAACTATATCGAAAACGCCAAGTTTTCTCTTGCGGCCCGCAACCGCATTCATCTTCTTCGCCATGGTGAACCTCCTTAAATAATGCCGCGTCCGCGAGTCTTCTTACTGAGCCAGTTGCAGAAAAGAACAAGACCGCAACCAACCAATGACTTGAACAGACCTACCGCGGTGGAATAACCGTAATTTGGAAGTGCATTTCCAAATACCTGACGATAGATATATGTAGAAATAACATCGGCTTTCTCATATACAGCTGGGTTATAAAGAACAAATACTGACTCAAACATGTTAAGAACCTTGGCAAGGTTGAGAATCAGCACTGTAATAATCGTATTCATAAGAGCTGGAATTGTTACGTAGCGGATCTTCTGAAGTCTCTTAGCACCATCAATATCAGCAGCCTCATAAAGCTCAGGATTGATACCTGATAAGGTTGCAAGGAAAATAATAGTGCCCCATCCTGTCTCTTTCCATATGTTAATGATATAGAAAATAGGTCTCCATAAATTCTTATCAGCAAGGAAATAGATGAATCTATTGGTATCTCCCTTGAAAATAAGGTTGTTAACAAGACCAGTATTTGATGGGGAAAGGAGCATTCCAAAAATAGATGCTACTACAGCCCATGACATGAAATGAGGAAGATAAATGACTGTCTGAAGAGTCTTCTTAACAATCATGTTGCCCATTTCAAAAATAAAAACTGAAACAATAACTGAAGATAAAGTTGTAATAAGTAACTTGACTACACTAAGTAATAGTGTATTACCAAATGATGTCCAGAAAGCACTGGCTCCAAGTCCAGTAAACATCTTTTCAAAATTAGCTGTTCCAATGTACTTTGGAACTCCAACCGGCTTGTAATCATAAAAAGCAAATTTTACACCAAGCATTGGCCAGTAATAAAATATAAGGACAAATATGAAAACAGGAAGAAACATA
This sequence comes from Butyrivibrio proteoclasticus P6B7, assembly GCF_000622085.1. GTDB lineage: Bacteria > Bacillota > Clostridia > Lachnospirales > Lachnospiraceae > Butyrivibrio > Butyrivibrio proteoclasticus_A. Next base: position 77,672 of record NZ_JHWL01000002.1, on the reverse strand, counting down.
AGGTAATAACCTCTTGCATTCCAAATTCTCAGTCCTAATGGTTTTTTTCGAATGTTTCTACCATCCTTTTTGCTATCTATCTTTGCCATAAATTATCCCCTTTGATTACCATTTAACTTGGCTTTTTCAAAAAATAGCCTGCCTAAGGCCTTCCTTAGGCAGGACCATTTTTAGATAAGATCAAATACTAAATTACTTAGAATTGAGCTCTTCAAGAACCTGATCGATGATTGCACCAACCTCAGCCTTGTATGTCTCAAGAGCTGTATCTACATCAACACCCTCAACGATAACTGAAGAAACAACCTTATCCTTAGCATCATTGATAGTTCCCTGTGCCTCTGTAAGTGTGTCTGAAGAAGGAGAAAGTGGAGCATCCTTCATGTGTGCTGTGAAGAATTCGTTACCCTCTGCTGCAAGTGAAGACTGATTTACATAACCAGCATAGTCACCCTCAAGGCTGCAGATTGTAAGAGCTGGATCAAGATGGTTCTTCTTCCATAATGTGTTAGGGTCGTTTGGTGATGGCTTAAGGTGGAACTCACCCTCAGCGTACTCATAGTCTTTCTTCTTCTCAGGATCATCTGGGTTAGTTGTGAAAGACTCAGCCTTTGTTGACCAGTGAACGTCCTCAGCACCGTATGTCCAGAGAATCTGACCAAATCCGCCATCAAGCATTGTCTCGAAGAATGCATCGAAGATAGCCTGCTCACGTGAATTGTCATCGTCGCCATCGTTAATGATTACCCATACAGGAGCTTCTCTGTTGATGTAAGCACCAACCTCAGCTACAGGAGCGATCTCAACGATTTCAGAATCAACATCGTTCTTTGTAAGTGAATCTGTAAGGTTCTGGTACCATGTTCCAGCCCAGTATGTGAATACACCAGCTGAACCTGTCTGGTCATTTGAGAACCACTTCTCACGAGCATCCTTAGTACCTGCTGTAAGAGACTCAGGATCGATAACACCATCTACATAAGCCTGACGAAGTCTTGTAAGAGCTTCCTTAGTAGCATCCTCCTGGAATCCGTCTACCCACTGACCATCCTTCTCATAGATAGCTGGGTAAGCATCCTGCCAGAACTCTGGAAGGTAGTTGATGTATGGAGCCTCGAATCCAAGGAATCCAGCAGAGATAACACCGTATGTGTCTCCGTCCTTGCCGTTGCCATCTGGATCGCCATTATGGAATGCAAGAAGCATGTTGTAATAGTCTTCATATGTCTTGATGTCATCTGCGCTTAATCCGCAGTTATCAAGCCAAGCCTTCTTTACATAAGTAACACATCCGTTACCATATGTAGGAGCAATACCGTAAAGTCTTCCGTTGCCTACTGCCTTAACGTTCTCGTTAACGTTAGGATAAAGCATACGTGACTGGAAATCAGCGTTCTCATATGCCTCAGTCATATCCCAAAGGATACCTGTGTTGATGTACTGAGCATACATAGAAGCTGGCATGATCATAACGTCTGGCATATCGCCTGAAGCAAAGATTCTACCAACAGCATCTACATAGCCTGAGTGATCCTGCTGCTTGATCTCAAGGTGAATGTCATGTCCGAGCTTCTCGGAAACATAAGCATCCCACTGATCGTTGAACTCCTGCTGACCATTCTCCTGGTTAGCTGTAAGTGTTCCATCAACAACCATTGTGATCTTGTCGAGCACGTACTCGCTAGCTGCCTCTTCTGAAGCACCTGTGGAAGCGCTTCCAGTGTTGCTGTCTCCGCCAGCTGTTGTGCCAGCACCAGAGTTAGTACATGCAACAAGAGAAGCTACCATTGCTGTTGAAAGAAGTAATGATAAAACTTTCTTTTTCATATCTACTAATCCTCCCATACATTAGATGAAAAATAAATGTAAGCGTTTTCAAAGCTTATGTAAGTAATTTATCATGTATTGAAATCCTTTGCAATCGTTAATTTTGCATAAATTACATCGACTTTGTTCACTTTTTCTCAGAATCCCCGATTTTCCTAGATTTTCGTAAGGGCTTACATAAATACTTTTTACAAAAAATATGTCCAAAATATGATTTTGAAGGTTCAAAAACCCAATTTTGCATAATCGCATATCATTTTCGCCACATTCCATTGTGCAATTTGCACATATAACGTTTAAAGTGTAACTCCCCTCTTCCAGATTGCCATGTCATGAAAGCCACTAATCTCGCTTTTTAGCTTCTCTCCAGAGGCTGTTCTTACAATCTTTTCAAAGAGTTCGTCTGTAAGTTCATCAAAGGTTCTTCCTTCTAGAATCTGGCCTGCTCTATAATCGATCCAGTTGCCCTTCTTATCTGCAATAGTGTTATTGCTGGCAATCTTAAGCGTAGGCACAGGACAAGCAAATGGAGTTCCTCTTCCTGTTGTAAAAAGAACTATCTGCGCTCCACTACTTGCCAAAGCCGTAGCTGCACAAAGGTCATTGCCTGGAGCACACAGAAGATTAAGACCTGTAACATCAGTTCTTTCGCCATATTCAAGAACATTCATGACTGGGTAATCTCCTGACTTCTGAGTACATCCAAGAGACTTATCCTCCAAAGTAGTGATTCCACCTGCTTTATTACCTGGTGAAGGATTCTCATAAATAGGCTCACCCTGCTTGGTGAAATACTCCTTAAAGCCATTTATCATGTTCACAGTATCATTAAATGTTTCAACATCCTTACATCTGTTCATAAGAATAGTCTCTGCGCCAAACATCTCTGGAACCTCAGTCAAAATCGATGTTCCGCCGTATTCAACAATCCTGTCGGAAATCCTTCCAACAAGTGGATTAGCTGTAATTCCAGAAAAGCCGTCACTTCCGCCGCACTTAAGGCCTATTACCAGCTTGGACAGATCGCAGTCAGTTCTTTCATCCTTAGAAGCTGTCTCAATAATATCCCTAAGAAGCTCAAGGCCATCAGCCATCTCATCATCGCTTTCCTGACATACAAGGAACTTAACTCTTGATGAATCCACATCACCTATGTAAGGCTTAAGCACATCGATATTACTATTCTCGCACCCAAGGCCCAACACCAGTACGCCGCCAGCATTTGGATGGTTAATAAGATCAGCCAGGATAGTTCTGGTATGCTCCTGATCATCGCCAGTCTGAGAACATCCATAATTATGAGTAAAGGCCACAACCTCATCAACAGAGCCTTTGACAAAAGAGCTAGCCTGCTTAGCCATAGCAGTTGCAATATTATTTACACATCCAACTGTAGGGATGATCCATACTTCATTTCTGATGCCAACTTTTCCGTTTTCTCTTAGAAAGCCCTTGAAAATACCCTTTCTGGATCCCATAAGAGATTTCTTTTCCTGTATATAGGAAGAATCAGGTTCATATTTGTATTCCAAAATTCCCTCAAGATTAGTTTTGGTATCATGGGTGTGAACCCAGGCTCCAGCCTTGATATCGCTGGTGGCATGGCCAATGGCATAGCCGTATTTAACTACATTTTCCCCTGTGCCGATATCGGTAATAGCGATCTTATGGCCTGCAGGAATCTCTTCCAAAGCCGTAATCTCTTTACCATCTGTAAGAGTGATCTTATCACCCTTAGACAGCTTATCCAGGCACACAACCACATTATCCAGCTTATGTATCTGTAAAAAATCAGTCATAAAAATACCCCTTTATGTAAGATTACGCAATGTTTTATGTAAGCGTTTTCATCTAAATCATATCTTCAAATAGTGCTAGCGTCAACAAATATTTGCTATTGTATTTACTATCCCTCTCTTGTATAATTACTATGTCTAAATATGAAAAGGCTTACATACTTTTTTCATAAAAACCATAAATATTTTCGGGAGGGTATGAAAATGAAGAAATTCATGGATGCAGATTTCCTACTTCAGAGCGAATCTGCTAAAAAGCTTTACCATGATTATGCTGAGAATATGCCTATCTTGGACTACCACTGTCATATTAGTCCCAGAGAGATTGCTGAGGATAGACATTTCGACAACATTACTCAGGTATGGCTTGGAGGTGATCACTACAAATGGCGTCTTATGAGAGCCTTTGGAGTTGATGAGAAGTACATCACAGGAGAAGCTTCTGACAAAGAGAAGTTCGTTATGTTTGCAAAGTGCCTTGGTAAGGCAGTGGGTAATCCTCTTTACCACTGGGCTCACTTAGAGCTCCGCAAGTACTTTGGCTACAACGGCATTCTTAATGAGAGCACTGCTGAGGAAGTATACGATATCTGTAATAAAGTACTTCAGTCACCAGATATGAGCGTTCGTAAGCTCATCAAGATGAGTGATGTAACACTTATCTGCACTACAGACGATCCAGTAGATACACTTGAATGGCATGACAAGATTGCCGCTGATGAGACCTTTGACGTACAGGTACTTCCAGCATGGCGTCCAGACAAGGCTAAGAACATTATCAAACCCGAATTCGTTTCATATATTGGCACCCTATCTGAAGTTAGCGGTGTAAAGATCGATTCATTCAAATCCCTTAAGGAAGCTCTCAGAGTAAGACTTGATTACTTCGCATCCAAGGGCTGCAACGTAACAGACCACGCTCTTGAGTATGTTATGTACAAGCCTGCTACAGATGACGAAGTTGAGGCAATCTTCGCCAAGAGACTTCGTGGTGAGACTCTCACTAATGAAGAGTACCTTAAGTACCAGACAGCCTTCATGTTATTTGAAGGTGAAGAGATTGCAAAGCGCGGCTGGGTAATGCAGCTTCACTTCGGATGTAAGAGAGACAACAACTCTCCTATGTTTGAAAAGCTTGGTCCAGATACAGGCTTTGATACAATTGATGCTTACTACCCTATGGGCGAACTGGCTGACTTCCTTAATGCACTTCACTCCAAGAACAGCCTTCCTAAGACTATTCTTTACAGTCTTAACCCTAATGATGACAAGATCATCAACACTACTCTTAATGCCTTTAACGAAGGCCCAACTGTAGCTAAGATTCAGCAGGGAAGCGCTTGGTGGTTCAATGATACCAAGCAGGGCATGGAGAGACAGCTTGCATTTGTAGCAGAATCCGGTAACCTTTCAGGATTTGTTGGTATGCTCACTGATTCAAGAAGCTTTACTTCATATACAAGACATGACTACTTCCGCAGAATCCTTTGTAACTACCTCGGATCCTTAGTAGAAAATGGTGAGTATCCTGAAGAGAACCTTGATATTTTAGGTGAGATTGCCAAGGATATCTCCTACAACAACGCTGTGAGATATTTCAAATTTTCATTAGAAACGAGATAAAATATGGGCGAACAGATGACTATTTATGATATATCCAAGAAGGCTGGCGTATCCATTGCTACTGTCTCAAGAGTTCTTAATGGCAGTACTAATGTTAAGCCCCGTACCAAGAAAAAGGTAATGGATATTATCGAACAATACGGATACAAACCAAATGCATTTGCAAGGGGCCTTGGTCTTAACTCCATGAAGACCATCGGACTTCTCTGCGCTGATGCATCAGACTTATATCTTGCAAAAGCCATCTACTACATTGAACGTAACCTGCGAGAAAATGGCTATAATTCAGTCCTTTGCTGTACAGGCTATGATATGGAAGCCAGGAAGGAATCCCTTAATCTCCTTCTTTCACAGCACGTGGACTCAGTTGTAATGATAGGTTCTAACTTCATCATGAACAATGACGAGGATAACCAGTACGTTAAAGACGCTGCTGCTTCTGTTCCTATCATGCTCCTTAATGCTGACTTTGACTGTCCTAACGTCTACTGCACACTGTGTGATGACTACAAGGCCACACAGGATGCCACTGAAAAGCTAATAGAGTCCGGGGTAAAAGATATCCTGTATCTTTATAACAGTAACTCCTACAGTGGACTTAAGAAGCTGGCAGGCTTCCAGAATGCCCTTATCACTCACAACATTCCTCTTAAGAAGGAATTACAGCAGTGCTTTAAGGGAAGCCACGAAGACATCGATGGCGTTAAGGATTTCGTTGAAAAGATCAGCAAAAAGGGCGTTAAGTTCGAAGGTATAGTAACAAGTGATGATTTCCTTGCTATTGGCGCCATGAACTATGCCCGTGCCAATAAGATCAGTGTTCCTAAGGATCTCCAGATCATAGGCTACAACAACTCAATCCTTACACACTGCTCTGAGCCCAACATCTCCTCTATAGACAACAGACTTGAGGATGTATGTGACCAGCTGGTTAAGACCCTTATTGGTAAGCTCTCCCAGAGCGAAATGCCACAGAAGATCATCTTCTCCGGCGAACTGGTTAAGAGAGGTTCAACTTCATTCTAAGCAATAAATAATCCCGAGGCTTTAAAATAGCCTCGGGACTTTTGTTATCATTATCTCTTACACCCTTTCGAAAACACTGTCATAGTTCTGATCTTCGCTTGTATATATTGCCATTTTACAGGAAGTCATATACTGGTTCCACGGCGAATTGTCCACATTCAGAGTCTCTTCTTTATACTTCTCATTTAGAGCTTCAAATAACTGCTCCCTATCGTAATAATCTCTGTTAGTAATAATAGCTACAAATTCGTTGCCTTCAATTCTAAAGACCTGAGAATTAACAAATATTCCGCAAAGGATCCTACATGCTCCTGTTATGTAATCATTGCCCTTTTCTGTGCCATATCTTTCATTGATATCACTTAAGTGTCTTAGCTTAACCTTAACAATACCAAACTGGGCTGTCTTCTTCTGGATATCCCAGTTAAGGGATTCAACCATTTTACCATAGGCAGATACATTCTTAACCTTGGTAAGAGGATCCTGATAGGACAGATTGCTACCACTGCTATCCTCAATAACTGTAACTACCCTGTTCTTGCCACTGTGCTTACCATAATAAAGCTTTTCGTCGGCACCGCTTATAACCTTATCAATGTCTTCATCACTAGAAAACAATGACATACCAAAGGTCATAGTCACGCTGAACATATTCCCTTCGAATTCAAAAGGTATTTGCTCAATTTCTTTTCTAAGACCATCAAGAAACTCCACCGGATCGTACTTTCCATCCCTCTTTCCAAGGAAAATAAACTCTTCACCGCCCCAGCGACAGCACAGGACATCCTTTGATAAAAAGAGCTTTCCAAGAGTCATAAGAACATAATCACCACAGTTATGACCATAGGTATCATTTATCTTTTTAAAGCCGTCTATATCAGCGATGGCTAGCCAATAATCTTCCTTTTTCTTCTGGATCTTCTCAAACTGAGTAGATATATAGTATCTGTTGGGAGCTCCGGTGAGCTTATCATGAGAAAGCTGGTATTCAAGCTGTTCCTCAGAGGAATTGGCAATAAAAACAAGGAGCTGTAATACAAACAGATTGATAACAAAAACAATTACGCCCCACAAAATAGAAAGCCAAAACTCTGCCTGTCCTTCCAGTGAATATGGAGCTGGATGATAGAACTGATAAATATAGGAGCCAAGATAAAGAGCCATACCAACAATACACATAGGCATAACCTTAATATATTTAAGCTTAAGAGTACGCCCGGTATACTCTGCATAGAAAGCAAGAACATTCATACCAATAAGTGTAATCTGGAATCCAGCCTTCCATCCTGTTAAAAGAACTGCCAATGTCATATGAGCAACAACTTCCAGATATACAGATACAGCATAGAAAGGAAGCCACTCCTTGTAGACCACAAAGAGCGTAAAAATATAAAACGCAATGCTAAAGACGTTAAACCTGACCATAGGTGTAACGCCGCATTGCACAAAGATAGCTATCATAAGAATGTGTATAAACAAAAAGCATATTGCCATACCAGCTGCTATCAGCTTGGCTCTTTTCATATTCATGAACATGGTAAAAGAATGCCTCCTAAATATACAAAATCAGTAAAGCGTTCATTCATGTTCATTATATCATCATAGCAATGAATTTCTAATTAAAAAAACCTAAACTATAATACTATCTCATCAGTTGTTCTCTATGATTCCGCCGCCAAGAACAATATCTCCATCATAGAGAACACAGGACTGACCAGGTGTTATGGCTCTCTGTGGCTCATCAAAGGATACAGATGCTCTTCCGCCCTCAAGAGCCTTTACAGTAGCAGGCTGTTCCTTGTGCTTATAGCGGATCTTGGCACTGCATCTGATGTCACCCTGTGGCACCTCTCCAGTGATCCAGTGGAAGTCCCTTACCACAAAATCCGTTGTAAAAAGATCTTCATTATCAGCCAGAATAACCCTGTTATTAGGTACATCAAGCTTAGTAACATAAAGCCTTCTATCAGCAGGAATTCCAAGGCCCCTTCTCTGACCTATGGTATAACCTATGATTCCATCATGCTTCCCAAGGACATTCCCATCCTTATCAACAAAATCCCCCTTAGGATAATCCTTATTCCTGTAACGCTTAATCATAGCTGCATAGTCACCATCTGGAACAAAGCAGATATCCTGGCTTTCGCTCTTATGGGAGGTCACAAACTCGTTACTTTCTGCAATCTCTCTTACCTCACCCTTAGTGTAGTCACCAAGTGGGAATAAGGTATGAGAAAGCTGCTCCTCAGTAAGATCATAAAGAACATAGCTCTGATCCTTGTTAAGATCCTTAGCCTTAAGAAGGTAGAAATGTCCATCTCTTTCCTCTATTCTGGCATAGTGACCTGTCACAATATAATCATAGCCAAGCTCCAGTCCCTTCTTATAGAGACTGTCAAACTTAAGATACTTATTACATCTGATGCAGGGATTAGGTGTCTCACCCTTTTCATAGCTGCAGACAAAGGGCTCAATAACCTTTTGCTGAAACTCCACCTCATAATGGTAGATATTATAAGGAATACCTATTTTATCGCAGACTGCCCTGGCATCCTGAGTATCATTAAGACTACAGCAGGTGCCAAAAAGGTCCTCTCCGATCATATCATTTTCATAAAGACGCATAGTACAGCCCATGCACTCATAGCCCTTTTCATGTGTAAGGAAAGCTGCAACAGAACTGTCCACGCCGCCGCTCATGGCAACAAGCGCCTTTTTATTTAAACTATCACTCATATAAAACCTCACGGATTAAATTACTACATCCATTTTATCAGATAATGATCATTTGTCCTCATCATCTAAATCAGTGCTTTCAAACAGCTCTTTCCAAAGGTCTCCGCCTTCCCCTGAAAAGCTGAACATTGTCTTTTCTATATTATCCAATGTAATGGAAAAAGAAATAGCGGCCTTCTTGCACTGATCCACAGACTGTTCATCCAGGATATAATCAAACTTCCTCATTTCATCAAAGAGAACTCGGCGCTGAATTTCATTGCCTTCCTCATACATTCTGGCAGCCTTGTTAAGAAGATATTTGATCTCAGGAATCTCTCTTGGATCCTGTTTAAGCTCTTCCATTCTTACATTCAGCTCATTGAGAGTCTCCTCATCAATACCCTCTGCAGCTCCTCTGTGCCTTTGGATGCTAGTCTTATTGGCTGGGCAAAAGATATCAATATCAAAGATACCATTAAGATCATAGGAAAAGCGCACATCTGCATAGACCTCTCCGCTTGGCTTAGCCGGGATATCAAAGGTAATGGTATCTAGAAGAAGGTTACTGGACGCAGTTTTCTTCTCTCCCTGATAGATGTTAAAGGTAAGCTTCGTCTGATAGTCAGATACAGTGTAGTACCTCTGGGTTCTACTGGTTGGCAGGGTCCTGTTCTTAGGAATAATGGTAGACATTACATCTCCAACAACATCAACTCCCAATGAGAAAGGACAAATATCAGTCATAACAATATCTTTGACCATTTCCTTCCTTAAGTTGATACCTGTCACAATGCCAACACCGCGGCAAATAGCCACATCACCGTCATTATCAAGAATAACCTTTCCTCCAAATAAAGATTCCAGATATGCCCTTACAATAGGCATCTTGGAGGATCCGCCCACCATGATAACACCAGAAATATCCTCAATCTCAAGCATGGCATCATTCATAAGTCTTTTAAGAACAATAGTAAGCTTCTTAAAAATAGGAGTAGAAATGTTGATAAGTTCCTGTCTGTTTAAGCGATATGAAAACTCTTTTCCCTTAAGAGTCACCTGAGTTTCTATCTCATCCTCTGTAGAAAGAGCTATCTTTATTCCCTCAGCTATGTTAAGAAGAATTGCCTGCTCCTTTTTATCAAGATGTAACCACTCAAGATCTGCCTTACTGCAGATATCCATGGCGATAGCTTCATTGAAGTCCTTGCCACCAAGACTGTTGTCTCCAGATATATTGCAGATCTCTACCACGTTATCAAAGGCATCAACCAAGGTAACATCTAAGGTTCCGCCTCCAAAGTCAAAGATAATGAACTTCTCATCCTGATCCATATGACTGATATGATAAGAAAGAGCCGCAGCTGAAGGCTCATTAACAAGCTGAGTAACCTTAACTCCTGCCTTAATTCCAGCGATACGTGTAGCCTCCCTTTGATGATCATCAAAATAGGCAGGCACACTGATAACTGCAGAATCAACCTTCTCCCCTATATACTTTTCAGCGTCAGCCACAAGCTTTTTTATCACGATGGCAGAAAGCTCCACTGGAGTGTAAGATCCAGCCTTACCAAGATTGTATTTAACATCTCTGCCCATCTGCCTCTTAAATTCACGGACCGTATTATCCGGATCTGTAATAAGTCTCTCCCTGGCTGTCTTACCCACGATCACATTTTTATCCTTGTCAAAAGATACTACGGAAGGGGTAAGGAATTCACCAAACTCGTTGGGAATAAGCCTTATGCCTTCACCTTCCCATACACTGACAAGACTATTTGTCGTTCCTAGATCTATTCCAACTATCATATAACTTTCCTCGTTTTACAACTTTAATATCAGGGCATTTCTTTTCAATACCCTTTACTATATTTCTCATATCATCTGCCATAAGCTCATAGTTTTTGGTGACAGAATAATCAATACGGCACATGCATATAACTCTGTTACTGTTCTTCTCACTGACATACCCATCTGCAGATATCCATTCAATATCTTCATACCTGAATATATAAAGAGAACCGGAAGCAATAAATACCAGGAAATCATCCAACGCGTAAACTGCAAACTTTTCGCTCTTATACACATCTGGATACATCATCTGTATCATAGCTTCCACCAGGTCCTTGTGAGCACGCCTAGTATAGCTACGCATACTATAAAATACGGCCAGTAAAAACAAAAGCATTATTATCAGAACAATGCTACCCACAATAATCTCTGGCTTAGTCTCTCCAGCAATGCAAAAGCAAAAAGCCCCAAAAGCTATCATTCCAAACACAAAAACAAGTGAATAATGAGCTAAATAAGTAGCTCCAATATCTGTATGAAGAAGATATGATGATGTAAATTTAATCTTCTTCTCAGCAAGCATTTTGGTATAAAAAGCATGAATTCGCTCTTTATCCTCAGGATTCGCCCCATCTTCGTAGAGATTACCACAGGCTTCTCTCTTTTCCTCAATAAGTGAACGAACATCTTCCAGAACACCTATAAGATTATTCTGATACCCAAGTATTCTGCCATCGATCATGGATAGTGTTATTCGCGCAGATTTATTCTTGCTATCGGGATGATACATATGGCTTTCCTTTATCTTGTTGTATGGGACAAGATGAATACCTTTATGATCTACTATAATAAGGTATCTTTCGAAGAAACAAAGATCACCATTGGCTGTCCTCTTAGCTTTTCCGTTTGATATATCATTCTTGAGTTCTTGTCTTACCGGCGATTTGATCTTGAAAAAACTAAGCAAATAACCGATAGTCCAGCATCCAGTTGCAAACGCCAAAATAGTAAAAATCACAATCAGCGGAAAGCATACAATTCCTACAGTCTTTACCAAAACAATCAGATATCCCAGCTTTGGCATTTCAAGGTAGTAAAGAGGCGCAAGACACAAGCAAATAACAGTCAAAATCAGGAACGTAGCAACAAGTTTAAAATTATGCAGCTCCCTTCCCCAGAAATAATAGTCTGAAAAGAGCCGTGCTTTACCGTTCTTATCAGGTTCATAGGGCATAAGCATATTAAACCTGTTCATCTTCATCTCATGGGCTCTCTTACTTGTAGATCTAAGAAGCATTGTGAGAATGGCCTGGTAATCTACAAAACCCACAGAAAAGCTAATTATCTTTTTGCCTTTATTGTCACGGATAGACAGTCTTCCAGTTCTTTCATTGATGTCAAAAGAGGTCTCTCTTAATAGATAGCATCTGGTCCTAGGTCCAATAATATACAGATAGGTGGTACTAAGAACAAATCTCACCTTATTAAAGTGCCATAAACCTCTTGCAAATATCCATCCAACATAATCAGAGTAAGCTCCCTCATCTGCGATCTTGATAAACAATCTGGTGACATCATCATAGCCAAGCTTATACTTGTAATTCTTAGCGCTCACAAGATCAGGATTATAGAGCTTGGCAAGCCTACTCTTAAGTGCTTCAAATTCCGAACCCTTCCTGCCTTGTATAAGCTTATTATCTAAAGCCTTTATCATATCCTTACTAAAGCATGGTATCTGGCTTATAAGCTCTATAAGCTCTGAAACAAGAACGCTGGTAAGGTGATCAGATATAGGCTTTTGGTCCCAGTTTGCCATCACCAGATTAACCGACTTGCCGTTGCCATAAATCTTAGGCTTTTGCTTAACCAGCTCGCAAAAGAGCTTAACCATCTTATACAAGTCCCTTTGAGCGGGAGTTAATCTATTATCTAAATAATCACCAAATTCGTACTCAGGAGCCTTCTCTTCCTCATCACTTTCTGCCTGGCCACCTGACATTTCATAATCATATTCTGGTGAATCATTATATTCTGTAGTCTCAGTTAATTTATGCTCTGCAATTTCTCTATCATCCAGAGCATTATCTTCCCTGGCTGTCTGAGCCTTACGACGCTTTGCAATCCTAAGAGCCTGCTTATAGCTGTCTCTTAGCTGCTGGAATTCCTCTGGAAATTCCACCGGGTGATATTTCTTACACATTTCAGAGTAAGCTTTTTTTATCTCTGCTTCGTCATTAGTTGGTTCTATTTCAAGCCATTGCCATATAGACTTATTCATCCCCAAAAACTCCACCAATAGTTAGTAAAGAAAAATATATAGAAAAGAGGCCTTATAAAAAGGCCCCTTGTCATTCATATAATAATCAAAGATCTGAAGTACAGCATGGGCACTTAGTTGCCTCGATATTGATCTCGCTCTTACACTTAGGGCAGATCTTAGTAGTAGGTGCCTCTTCTTCCTTCTCCTTCTTAATTCTGTCGCTTAATCTGTTCATAGCCTTAACCATGAAGAAAATAACCAGCGCCATTAAGATGAAGTTGATAACTACAGTAATGAAGGTACCATAGTTGAGAGTTGCTGCTCCTGCCTCCTTAGCGGCATCAAGAGAAGCGTAGCTGCCGCCATCAAGAACAACATACATGTTGTTAAAGTCGATACCGCCTGTAAGAAGGCTGATGACTGGCATGATAATGTCATCTACAAGTGATGTGATGATCTTCTGGAATGCACCGCCGATGATAACACCAACAGCCATGTCCATTACATTACCGCGCATGATGAACTCACGGAATTCTCCGGCAAGTCCCTTTCCTTTTCCCGCAACATCTTTAATCTTTTCTGTCATAACTACTCACTTTCTACACATTTACTGTGTCCCCATAAAAAGTTTAGTAATAAAAGTATTGGTATATACCTTGAAATTATATCATACATTGAGTAAAATGAAATAGTTGTTGCAGATGTAGTTCATCGGTAGAATACAAGCTTCCCAAGCTTGGGAGGCGGGTTCGATTCCCGTCATCTGCTCTTTGTTCTATAATAAAAGCTGATACATGACGTATCAGCTATTTTTTTGCACTTTTTTATTATTTTTGAATTCTTGTTGGACATTTGTTGGACATGGCGGAATATACTACTAATCATAAAGTGATCGTCTGCGATTTACTTTATGAGGGGTGTTTTTTATATTTCTCGTATCCCTGTTCAGTGGATACGGCGATTATCACTGCCAGGGTACTATGCCCGTGGTACCCTAGCATATACATCGTCTAAGATACTCCTGAACATTTCACTTACATTATCTTTATTTTCCCACCATCAGTAATCAATTCTATCATCAAGAAGCATACCTTCTGTCATACTTGCCCAATAATAGGAATTCATATATACGCCTCTATAGGACTTAATGGCATTTTCATCTCCATCAAGATAATCGTACATATCACATTCTATCAGCTCTGTATTGATCCTCATGGAACCACTCTTAATCTCAAGAATATCACTGATATCATATTCCTTTAATGTATCTTTAAGGCTCCTAATAATGACATCCATCTGCTTTTGCATGGATCTGTCATAAAGACCATCCTCCCAAAGTGCTGAGAAAGCTTCTGCTCTTGTAACAGTGCCGCCTCTTTGGTCTATCAGATAAGCCAGTAGCTCTTTTGACTTAGATCTCTTAAATACTACGCTCTGACCACCCACAAACAGATCAAAGTTACCAAAGGTTCTGGCTGTGGCCAGAGTCTTAGTCTCTTCATCCCTGTTATCCAGCACATATGAAAGCTCCTCAAAGAGCTTATCCTTTTCGATGGGTTTAAGAAGATAGCCTTCGGCATGGACCTTGAAGGCATCAACAGCATACTGAGAGTATCCCGTCAGAAAGATAATTGATAGCTTAGGATCTATCTCTCGCAGCTTCCCTGCCAGAGTCATACCATCCATTTCCGGCATATCAACATCCAAAAGAGCCAGTGATACTTTGGAATTTTTCATATATTCTATAGCTTCTTTAGCTGAAATAAAGCCCCTAACCTCAGAGAAAAAATCCGACTCTTCCATAAAGGAGATTGTAAGGTCAAGAACCATCTCATCGTCATCTACACAAATTGCCCGCATTTATTGCTCTTCCCGTTTGCCCGTTTATTTTTACTTATGGAGAATAAAGAATTCCGAGAGCTTCTCCAATAGCTCTTTTTTATCAATAGTCTTTAAAAAGTAGCCTTCTGGTTTAAGTGAGACCACTGCCATAACGCTTTCCTTATCACTCTTACCTGTAAGGAACATTACTGGAATGTTCTTGGTCTCCTCATCGCTTCTAAGCATTTCCAAAACCTGAGGTCCTGTGGTAACCGGCATCTCATGATCCAAAAGAATAAGATCAGCCTTGTTCTTACCAAGCCACTTGATGGCCTGAAGTCCGGAATTAGCCATGGATACTCTGTAATCATCCTTAAGCCATTCTCTGATAAGTCCAAGATAGCTGGCATCATCATCCACCACAAGAATACTCTTTTTAAATTCGCCTTTTTCAACCTTGTTAAAAAGATCTGCCACTGTACTTACGTATTCAGCATTGTCCACCGGACGAAGAAAACATTTATAGATAAGATCTTCTGGCACATGACTCTCAATAAATGCTATATCATTCTTTTCCCCAATGGGAATCATGAGCTTACCCTCATCTGTAAGCCTGTCTACAAGAAATCTTATAATATCATCGCCTGGTCTGTCCCCGTCTGCCATAAATATAGTAACCAGATCAGTGCCTTCCCAGTCATTACAAATAGCGTTGATGTTAAAGTCCTTAAAGACGCAGTCAATACCAGCATCCTTAACCTTCTGCACCAGCACTTTGACAAGGAAAGTCTCCTTTTCTCCTATTACCATAATGCGATTCTTTTGCATGTGGTCTCCTTCATACTAAATATCGTATATATTTAATCATATCACATATTACCGGTACTGATGTTGCTTTTATTTACTCAAATATTGCAATATATGAAAAAGAACTATTTATCTAACCCTTATATCAGTAAGGGCCACCTGATCTCCTGTAATAGAGACGTATACGTCCTTACTTCCATCAAGGATTGTGGTGGTATTCTCAATCTCTACGCCAAGATTTTCTGTATACACAGTGATCTTATTTCCTCTCTTGGCAAAGCGAACTGAACACTCGATTCCCTCTTTGTTCTTTTCCTTCCATTGATCCCATCCAGGGAAGGTATCCAGTCTCTTCATGGAGAAGTTATTCTCTGACAATCCCTTTTGTCCTGAAACCTCGCCATTTATCTTGATCATGGCATATCCTTTATAGTTCTCACCCCAAAGCTTTTTATCATCTGAATAAAACAGAACAATATATGGGCACTGCCATACAAGGGCTGATGCCGGAAGACTCATGGAATGGAAATCAATCCTAAGTCCGTCCTCCACAAGAACTGCCTGGGTTCCAAAGGCAATAGGCTGATCGATCTGAACATTAGGAAGGTCGGAAACCATGCGGTCTATATAGCTGACCTTATCTGCAATCTTCTTAATATCATCTGCTGCAATCCTTTGGTTGGTCTCCACAACTTCAATATCTTTAATATAACAGTTTTCTCCAGTAAGACCGATAAATGCTGACTTGGAATTATCATCAAGGGCAATGATAGCATCAAACTTACCCTTTGAGCTCTTCATTTCAATCTTAATGTGGTCTTCATATCTACCAGCAACAATTTCAAAGGATTCACCCATTCCCACAACTTTGCCCACATTATCAGAACTGTCATTCTTTTCCATACTGCCTACTTCCATGTTTCTTGCTCCTATGGAATTAAAATGTCCATCGAACCAGATCTCACTGTACTCAGTATAGAAGTATGCCTTGATGGCCCTTGGATCATAGTGTACATGACCATCAAAGGAATCAAACAAAAGAATATATGGATCACTGAACTTTCTACCCTTAATTACGAGAGGGAAGCTCTTAAACCTGATTCTTGTTAGATCCTGCTTTAGAGGAATACCTGTGGAGACAGAATCTCTGAACTGATCACACTTAAGCTCTTTTTCAAACTGAACAAGCTTATCTTCTGACCCTTCAGCAAAATCCCTGTCCATAATATCAACCATGGCTGCTGCAAACTTGGCATCATAAGTAATTCCTGCCTGCTTAATGAATTCTTCCCTTATAGTAAAGTAGGGATATGGGCCCCTATAGCCATTTGATGAAGACATAAAGTTATAAGCGTCAGCAACAGCAATGATTCTGGCGATTTCTGGAATCTCATCTCCCTTTAAGCCCTTTGGAAATCCGGAACCATCGTATCGCTCATGACTATAGATAGCATTATCACTTAGATATGGATACTCTTTAATTCTTGAAAGAATATCCCTGCTTATATCCGGTATTTTTTGAAAAGTCTTCCTGTCATCATCTGTAAGGTCTTCTGGTTTCTTGGAAAGAATCTCTATAGGAATGCTGGCTATTCCAACATCATGCAAAAGAGCTGAATAGTAAATCTCATCGCACTCTTCATCATTTTTTCCAACAGCCTTTGCTATTCTAAGTGCAAAGTCTGCAGTTCTTTTAGAATAACCATCAAAGAATGGATTTCTTTTCTCTATGGCCACAACAAAGGCATTGGCTGTCTCGTCGAAAAGGCGAAGCATACTCTTCTTCTCTTCCTGCAACTCCTTCATCTCCAGCCTGTGAGCTCTCAAAACCGTTTCGTTTATATCCAGATAGGAAAAGATATACAAAGTCATGGATACAAATACAATTGCCATATTTACAATGGATATTCCATAGGCAAAATACTGGATAACTCCTGTAATGATAGGCACGAAGATGAACAGTACCAGGGCTGTATAAATGAATTTACTAAATACCTTTCTGTAATTAACAACTACAGTATATTGAATAAGTGGGCATACAAGGGGCGTAACATAATTTAGGAAAAAACCAATACCTCTGTGATAAACATTATTTGCGTCAAAGTAATATATAAAGCCAGTAAACTGTGAAATCACAACAAGAGCCATTCCAAATAATGAGGCATAGCTTACAAAGATAAGCCTCTTTGGAATCACCGTCTGCTTTCCTTCAACCCGTAAAAGGTCCATCAGATACAGGTTAAAACCATACACCACTGCAGAAGTCAGAAAGAAAACGACAAAGTTGCTGACTCTGGTCATAATAATGCCTGTATTACTCAAATCTCCAGAGTAAAGATATGCCATCCTGTCAAAGTAAAGAAGAAAGGCTGCTATGAATTCCATAAGAATCAGAATAAGTCGCCTTCTTTTATCAAGAAATCTTGTGATAAACATTAGGATTCCAAAGGTAAAGCAGGTGGCACTAAGCGCCAGCATTATATTAATTTGATGGAGCTTTAAAAACTCAAACATATTTATCCCCTCAATGTCATTTGCCTATAAGCTCTTCCATTGCTTCCCACTCAAAGCCCTTAAGCATTTTATTTAATGATTTTATTACTTCTCCCTCTTTTTCTGGAAGCTTGTATTCATTAAGCTGACCCAGGATCATTTCTACTGAGTCATAGTCCATCATAGGAATCAGCTCTTTTAACGCCTCAAAGGCATCCTTAAGCTCATCCTCAGGAATAGGCTCCTTGCCTTCATCTGACTCGATGCCGCCCTTGATAAGTGCCAGCTTATCCTTATAAGCTGCGTAATCATCAAGGAACTGATCTGTATTCTCATGGATGAAGTTCTCATCCTTATGGTTACCTGCATCCTCAAGCTTTTCTGCCAGCTCTGATAAAGCCTTGGCTCCAATGATACGGGCTGAGCTCTTAAGAGAGTGAACCTTGATGGTATAAAGTCTTATATTATTGGTGTCGTAGGCTTCTCTTATTACCTTTGAATTGTCATCGATGGTATCAAAGAACAGCTCCAGAGCAAAGATATACGAAGAAATTCCTCCGGAATTCTTGATTCCATCCTCCACAGAAAGACCCTCAACCTCATTGATCCACTGCATGTTTTCAGGAATCTCTGTAAGCTCCTCAAATGCTTCTTCAGCAGTAGGCTTCTCCATCATAGACTCTGGAATGTGCTTCATAATTGTCTTTTCAAGAAGCTCACTTTCGACAGGCTTAGGAAGATAACCATTAAAGCCCTTGGAAATGTAGAACTCCTCACCTGCCGTTGCATTGGCCGTAAGAGCATATACAGGAAGGTCTGGATAGTACTGCCTGATAATACCAACAGTTTCTATTCCATCCATGCCAGGCATCATATGGTCAAGAAGAACCACATCAAAGTGGCTGCTCTTTATCTTATCAATAGCATCCTCTCCGCTTTCCGCAGTAGTAACAAACACTTTGGTTGCCTTAAGAAGGCCCTTGATAACACTAAGGTTCATAGGGTTATCGTCAACTACAAGAATGTCAGCATCAGGAGCAATAAACTTAGGAATGTACGGTCCTTTAGCACTCTCATTGTCATGCTCTATAAATACACCAAGCGGGGTCTCATCTACGATCTTCTGATCAAGAGTAAGGATGAACTCTGAACCCTGGCCATAGACACTTTCGCACCAAAGCTTTCCACCCATTAGCTCAGCAAATCTTCGAGAGATATCAAGGCCAAGACCTGTTCCCTGAATAGCACTGTTCTTCTCTTCGTCAAGTCTTTCATAGGCGGAAAAGAGCTTATCCATATCCTCTTCTTTAACGCCAATTCCTGTATCCTTAACAGAAAAGCGAAGGCTGCAAACATCGTTTGTTCTGGCTTCCATAGAGATATTAAGAAGGAAGCCACCCTTTTCTGTATACTTCACAGCGTTGGTAAGAAGGTTAAGAAGAATCTGCTTGATCTTACTCATATCGCCATACATACGCTTTGGAAGCATCTCATCAACTACAACGTCAAAAGTAAGCTCTTTTTCTATACTTCTGACACGAATCATGGATACAATTGAGCGTATAGCATCCTGAACGTCATACTCAAGCTCCACAAGGTGCATCTTACCAGACTCAATCTTGGAAATATCAAGAAGGTCATTGATAAGACCAAGCAATGACTCTGTGGCGTTCTTAATATCATAGGAGTAATTGATCATGGAAAGGAAATAATTCCTTGGTACTCCCGTTGGATCCTCTCTTAGGATCATTTCATTCATACCCTTAATGGTATTGATAGGGGTTCTGATCTCATGGGACATATTGGCAAGGAATCTGGACTTGGAGGTGTTAGCTCTTTCTGCCTCCTCCTTGGCCTTGCTGATCTCATCGTACTGTCTTCTAATGACTGTGGATCTCATGATTCTCCAAACCATGAAGCCTGTAATAGCCGCAAGAACCAGGGCAAATAGAATCCTTGTAAACAAAAGCTCCGCTAGTCTTGGCTCTTTTACGATCTTAAAGCTTTCATCCTGAATCACAACCAAACTAGTGGAATCAAGGACCTGAATATGCAGGGTGTAGGTTCCATAGGCAAGGTTAGTATACTCCAATGGAAAGATCTTATTTCTGTTCGCAGTAATACCGGCATCAGGTCCGCCCTCTAAGTAGATGTGGATCAGAGGATTGAGCATAGTGTAATCCATTACAGAGGCATTAACCTGGATACGGTCCTTACTTGGCGGCAGTCTATAAGTTCCATCTGCAGATGGCATAATTTTTTCATCACCGCAAAAGATTGAATTTACTCCAACCTTTAACGGAACGTTCTCTTCAAAAAAGCTGTCAACATTAACCTTTATAACACCTTCACGACCTGAAATAAAAAGATTTCCCTCATCGTCTCGTGCACAATAGGAATTGGCAGTTACAGCAAAGGGCAATCCCTTTTCAACCGTATACACCTTATAATCTGTGACGTTATCATTTATCATATCCTGTACTTTAACAGAATAAACGCCATAGGAAGACAGAATCCAAGCCACATCATTGTCGTCAATAAACAGATCGTAGTTATTGTTAAATGGGAATGTAGTAACCGCAGTAGCTACTCCATCCTTGTAATATTCAATAGAGTTAGAGGTTATGACCCATATGATATCTCTTTTCTCATCCTTTATGATCCTAAGGACAACATCACTGGTAAGGCCGTCATCACGACCAATCCTGGTGATATCATAGCCATCTATGATATACAATCCATCACCGTCAGACCCGGCAAAGATCACTCCATCGTCAACTTCCTCTACTGTAAGGAATACAGGATTCTTGATACCTAATCCAACACCAACGGTTCTTGTAACCATTCCTCGAAAGACAATAGCAAGACCATTATTTGTTCCCAGCAGTACACCGCCCTTTTCTGTAAAAGAAATACTTCTTATCTGGTTGCTGGGTAAGCCATTTGCAGTGGTGTAGGTCTTGATAGAGCCATCACTTCTCATGCATACAAGTCCAATGTCATTGGTATAGGTGCCCACCCAAAGGTTTCCTTTATCATCACCCTTGATGCAGCGAATTCGCGTACCCTCTAAAAGGTCTGTCAGTTCATTTCTTATCCTCTCACCATTTTCACGAAGGATCCTAAGTCCATTATCTGTACCAATGTAGAGCACGTTGTTGTACTGGCAGACTGCGTTGGTAACCTCTTCTGGCAGTCCTTCCTTTTCGGTGATATTGGCAAAATTGTTGGTGACAATCTTCATAACACCCTGGGTAGATGACGCAAACCACATATTTCCCTGATAGTCAGAAGTCATCATCTCAATGCCGCTATAGAAGGGCACATTAGTTACCATATGAAAGCGATTATTATCATCTATAAAACCGATCTTACTTGTTGAAGCAACCCATACTCTTCCGCAATCATAGCTAAGCCAGTGAACATCTGAAAAAGGCGACATGTCTATGCGCTTAAGATAGCTGGATCTAAATCCAAAGGTTCCATAGTATAAGTTCTTGCTTTCTGTTCCAAAATAAACCATTCCTGGATTATTAGGGTCAGCAAGAATAGAAGTAATCTTCTCAACTCCCAGATCCTGGCTTCTGTATGCCTCAGTTATTCTACATTTATCGATGGCAAACACTATACCGCTGGAACTTTGTCCATAGATTCTTCCATTGGAATCTGAATCCAATTTAAGAATTCTCTCACCTCTAAGGATTCCATCAGTGATATTTATAACGTTAAAATTCTCATCAATATAGCAAACACCTGAAGTTGTTCCTACAAAGATATTACCCTCAAGATCCTCTGCAAATTCTCTGATAGAGGAAGATGGCAGTCCTTCCTTGTAGGTAATATGGGTTCTTGTTTCGCCATCAATGACAACCACTCCGTTATCATTGGTTCCAACCCAGATTCTGCCCTTACTATCTTCAAACAAAGCTCTGGCACTGGTAAGACCATCTTCAGTACTAAGCCTGTCAAAGGCAGATCCATCATAGCGAATAACACCACTATAGCCGCCAATCCAAACATGGCCCTTATTTGACCCTATTAGGAACATGGCATCAGAGGTAGGAAGTCCGTTAGAAGCATCATAAACTTCAGCAGAATAACCCACCCCTTCTATCTGCCCGGTTGCAGCATATCCGCCGCCGTACCCATCATATATTTCATTAGTACTACTTCCATCAGATTCATAGCTATTTGCCCTTACAACAGCACTTGGCAAAAGAGCTGTCATAAAAAGGGCAGCTACTGATAACGAAGCTATGATCCTGACCTTAAGATTTCTTTTACTCACAGATAAACTCCTTACAAAGTTTATGATCAAATGTTCCTGTTGTACTTTCTGTAAACAACCTTAACTTCAGCGATGGCATCAACAAATACTTCTACGCACTTAGGATCAAAGGCAGTGCCTGACCCTTCTCTTATCATATTCATGGCCTCATCAAAGGAGAAAGGCTTCTTGTAGACTCTTTCAGAAGTCAGGGCATCGAACTCATCTGCAACGGCCATGATTCTTGCTGAAAGGGGAATTACCTCACCGTGAAGGCCCTCGGGATAACCTGTTCCATCCCATCTTTCATGATGATAAGCTGCCATGTTCCTGGCTTCCTTAAGGTAGTTATCTCCTTCAATAGTTGAAATAGCATTCTCCATAATCTGCTTACCTGCAATAGTATGGGACTTTATGATCTCATACTCATCGTCAGTCAGTTTTCCGTGCTTATTAAGGACGCTGTCAGAGATATTGATCTTACCTATGTCATGAAGAGGCGCACTTCGGATAACATCGGACATAAACTTAGGAGTCATCTTTCCTGCATAGTAGCCCTTTTCCTTAAGCCCCTCTACAATAATCTTTACATAAGCTGCAGTTTTCTGGGTGTGGGAGCCAGTGTCGGAATCTCTTTTCTCAACAAGATCCGCCATGGTAATGATAAGTCCATCCTGCATCTTGGCTGTGCTTTCAGAGAAATGCCTGATACTGCGCATCTGCTCAGCCTGGTTAAGAGCCATATCACAGATGGAATGATAGAGCTTTTCTACCTCATCATCTGTGTGAACATCATAGTTTCTAAGCTCCTTGATAGCTTCATCCAGCTTCTTTTGATCATCCCCCGCCTTAATGAACTTCTCAACACCCATGGCAATGGTGTTAATAGGATAAACCATGTAAGCGCCGGTATTCCAAAGACCATAAGCAAGGATTGAGATCAGAATTCCGGACATAATAAGGAAAATCTTTGCAAAGAAATTCCCTATATAATTGGGGATATACTCCAGTGTTGCATCAGCACCAGCATATGCCACACATTCTCCCTTAGAGTTATATATAGGATAATAGGCAGTCAAAAGCCACTTCCACTCACCCCTTGATTCCACAGTTGGTATCTTTTTTCCTGCAAGAAGGTCATCCAGATAAGGCTTAAAGGGTTCTTCTATAGGTACGCTTTCTCCAGGGGCAAAGCCTTCAGTATCATCATTAAAGCCCAATTGTTCATACTCTTTTGATGCATCCAAATCGAAAATAAAGGTACACTTATATTTATCTATCTTGACTATGTATAGATAGCCGATTCCAACGGCGTTATCTCTAATCTTATATAAAAGCTCCTCTGTTTCCTTATAACCAGGGGCTGATTCACCTTCTTTAAGGTAATCATCAACCATTTCAGGATCAACAACAGAGGCAGCAAATTTAGCGGCATTTACGACTACCTCTCTTTTCTCCTCAAGTTTCTCTTCAAAATAGAATCGGAGCTCTATCCAGCTCATGATGATAATGATCATGAAGGATACGCCAAGAAGAACCAGCGCAAGTCTAGCTCTCATGGAATATCTCGTACTCTTACCCCACAGCTTCATAGACCTCATTTCATCGTCTGAGAGAGGTCTCTGTCTCCACCTGCCATCTCTAATTCGCTTTAATATCCTTTCTGGAATCAGCGAGAAACAGATAATAGCAATAAAAAGACATATGGCCATATCCACAATGTTTACGATGATATTGACCAGCATAAAGGACAAGAATGTTGGAAGCCCTGTGGCTGCAGAAATTCCATTAACAGAATCTATAAGGAATTCTATCTGGGGACCATGAAAAAGAAACCACTGAATTCCGGCGCTTCCGCCTCCGCTTATTATTCCGGAAAGAACAATAAATAAAACTGTGGTCTTAACGTTATGGTAGGAATACTTTTTGACAAAGGCTGCGGTAAAAATGGCTATAAGAACGCTTATAACGCCAAAATACATGGACACCTCAATAAAGACGTTGCAGACCATATTGGTAATGATACCGGTGAGAATACCAGGCAGTGCACCACCAATAGCAGCCACCGCTATAGTGCCTGCTGTATTCAAAAACATAGGGACTTTTAAATACTTTGCCAGAAGTGTTAGTAGAACATTAAGAATAACTCCAATTCCTATGGAGCCAAGTCTTAGAATTACGTCACGATTAGCTTTGTGTGAATAACGCTTCACGAATACATCCTCCAATACCCATAACTGTAAGAACTGTATGTATTAAGAATATCACAATTATGGTGATTAATTGTCTAAATACAGATTTATTTTATCCTTTTCCTCTTCTTTTAACTGATTTTCTGACTCTTTGTCTGACATCCATGGAAAGCTCACTGTCCCTGTCCGTAATATCCTGGTCTACAGCTCCGCCATAAAGGATCCCGTAATAAATATCAAAAACACTGCTTACATCATCTTTAAGCTCTGGTGATGCCAGCAAAACATAGTCAGATAAAAGACCTCTGTCGATAAAATCGCCCTTGTTTCCTTTGAGGAGAGCTTTTTTGATCATATCCACATCCATTCTGACCTTCATGGCTTTGCCAGCCCTTTTGTATCTTAGCTTTCTGATAAAGAAGGTTCCCGCAATCAGTATCACAACTAAAAGAATTATGCTGATGACCACAAGAGCTGCCAGATACAAAACCTTAATGGTGGTATTATCAGAAGGTTCTTCATCGATTTCTGATTTTTCCACATCTATAAGTGGCGGTATTTCCGGAACCTGGGCTATAGCCACTTTGTTTGCCGCTACCTTATCTTCCTTAGCCTTAGCATGCCAGGAGTAATCCGCAGCTGTCATAAAGGTGCTTGTAGGCTCAAAGGGAACCCAGCCCACATTCTCTATATAGGCTTCAGGCCAGGTATGGGCGCAGCTTCCATCTACCACATAAGATTCCTGTTGCTCAAAGGGATAGACATAGCGGTAGCCAAAACACACCCTTGCTGGGATTCCTGAAAGTCTTAGCATCATCACCATGGCTGAAGTATAGTGGACGCAGTATCCTTCTTTGTTTTCAAACAGGAACCTATCTGCAATATCTGAAAGACCTGCAGCGCTGCTCATATCAAGGTCTCCCCCCGAAGCCCCTGAAACACTGGTATTATACTTGTACTGCCTAAGATACCCTTCAATCACCTTACATTTGTCATAATCATTCTGTATCCCCTCAGTAACGGTACTTGTAAGGCTCTTAAGCTCTTCTCCAACCCCGGTAGTATCCAGATACTGGTCAAAAGAGCTATCTCTTTTAGAAATCTTTGTCTCGTAGTCCTCTTTGGATATAAGATCCTGAAGCTCTATGCCATAGAGCATATCCACATACTCACAGGCCTCTTCATAGGACATGGTAATGTCACTACCACTGCCCTTTGCATTTTTCATCATTTCAATAAGGTACGGGCTTCCATAATCGATATCTATATAGCTTGCACTTAAAGAATAGCCCTTTTTATGCCTTTTACTACTTACACCATCTGTAAGTACACTGCCATTACTTAGAAGCTTAAAGGACGCCATTGGCGCTATTTCATCACAGGTATCAAGATAGACGTACTCAACTTCAAGCTTGGCGGTCTTGGAAAATAGAAAAGCATATTCCTTATCAACGCCGTTTTCATGAAGGAGCGACACGAAGCTTATGAGATTCTCTATGTCAGAGCCTCTTCCACCAGCAAGGTAAATAGTCCGTCTCATCTTCATCCTTACGTTTGTTTCTTCATCAACGAAATTAACGTAGGGTTTATCAGACGTTCTAATTATTATCTGCTGCTTGGCTGAGCCAGTGATCTTGCCGCCTTTAACATTAAGAGAGTTATAACCCGTGTAATAGGAATCCTCTGAAAAAGCAGACGAAAACACATAGGATGCATTGTTAGCCATGGTTATAATAGAATTTATCACTCTCTGACCGGCATCAACGACCTTAGTCCAGTCTATAGGATCGCTCTTCATGGGAATTATCGCCACAAGAATTGCCATGACCACAAAATAGTAAAAGGGAAAGCTACTCTTTCTCTTTTCAAAAACAACACTCTGAACTGTAGAAAAAGTAAGGATCACAAGAAAAACAAATAAGAGCTTATCTGCTATTTTGCCTCCCTTAAAGCAGCCACAGATAAAGAAAAGGCAGATGGCTATCACATCCAATACAAGAATGCCATATTGGATCACCATCTCTTTAAATGGCATAAAAACAACTAAAAGCCTTAAGAGTGCTGCGCAAATTACCGCTATCTCAGCGTAGGGCCAAAGATTTAGCTCTTTTAACACAAAGAACAAAACTATAGCTGGAAGAACTGAAAATATTGAAGACGCAGCATTATCTACAAGCCTTCTAAAAAGATATTCAAGTAGGCAGTAAAACAAATAAAAACATGACACTAAAAGGGCAAAAATAGCCCCCTGGAATTCAAAGCTCTCACCCTTTATTAAAAGAAAGACAGAAAGCCCAATATAAAAGCATGCAAAAGAAAACAGAAAAGCCTTAAGCTCATCCGCAAACAAGGTAGTAATCGTCTTCCTTGCATCTGTCCTCTCTGATGATGATACAGGTTTCACCAGCCCTGTCATTACTTGCTGCCTCCAACGTCATACTCTGTAGCTTGTTATAATCCTCATCTGAACTGTAAAAGATTCCATCAGCCACCAGGTTATAAAACTCAAGGAAGCTGTCGTAGGAATCCACCACATACTCTGTTATCTTCCCAGAAGGATATATGATCTTTACAGGAACCATCTGCTCTCCAAAGTGCCATGCAATGGACACTGCAAATTCCAGGAACTGATCTCTTTGTTTTAGAAATTCTATATCCTGATCTATCTCTTTAACGTCCACGGCCTGCATCAGGATAGAGACAGTTCTTTTCTCCATTCTGTCTGGAATTCTTACATAAAGGTCATTTAGCCTTGCAGATACCTTCCAGTTGATCTGCCTGTAGGAATCCCCCTTCTGATATGGCCTTACGTCACTTCCCGGAATATCCTCATAGAGCCTGTCGCTCTTAAAACCGCTATTATTAACAATGTTCTCAATATCAAGGATTCTGTCGGCGTCATGAGTGATTCTGGGACTTACAATAGCCCTGAAGGAATACGGAATATCTATCTGGAGGGTGAAGATTCCAAAGGGATCAGTAAAGGCCACCTTCTCTATTCCAACGTAGTAGGCTCCTGCGTATCTGCAGCTAATTATTGAGGTCAGCTCTTTTTTCTCAAAGATAGAAAGAGATATCTCCTGACCATCAGCAATATCAAAGAGATTACATCTGTCAGAATAAAGAAATATCTTCATCCGGTGGATCGGAAGGATTCCGGCATTATCAAAAGATGCACGAAAGCGATGCTCCTCACCCTTTGTCAGCTTGTGAACCTCGATTTCCTGATAGATTCTAAGGAAATGGTAGTTCACCACAATATAAATAATGGATATGGGAATTATCAAAAGAACACCGTAAAGAAGCGCATAAGAAACAGGCCCTCCATAAAAACTTGAAAATGTAAGGCTTCCCCCCAGCTCGATAAGATATAGTATTAGTCCTACTCTATGGATCTTGATCTTCATGGCACTTTCACTTGTGTAAGGATCTTATTAACTATGTCCTCTTTAGTCACCTTGCTAAGCTTAGATTCTGTCGAAAGCACAAGCCTGTGCGGAATAGAGAGCTTGGCTGCCTCTGCAATATCCTCAGGGATACAGTAGTCCCTTCCGTCTATATAGGCTATAGCCTGAGCGCAGCGAAGCAATGATAAAAGAGCCCTTGGTGATGCACCGCAAGATACTTCCGCTTTATTTCTGGTGGCCTCTATTATCTGAACTGCATAGGCTCTTAGGTTGTCATGAATAGTAACCTTTTGGCACTCCTTCTGCATTTCAAGAATATCTTGTCCAGAGCACACAGACTCAGTCTTTTCATGAAGGCTTCCCTCAAGGAATCTCTTTGCCATATCTTCAGAAGCAGAAGAATCCGGATAGCCTACAGATAATTTCATCATGAATCTGTCAAGGGAGGCCTCCGGTAATGGATATGTGCCCGCCATCTGGGAAGGATTCTGAGTTCCGATTACCATAAAGGGCTCTGGAACCGGGATATCTTTTCCATCAATAGTTATCCTATGCTCCTCCATAACCTCCAAAAGGGCAGACTGGGTCTTGGGCGATGTTCTATTAAGCTCATCTGCCAAAACAATATTATTATTTACCGGACCTGGAACAATCTGAAAGCTTTCATTTGAGGAACTGTAGATAGAAAGGCCAGTGATATCCGCAGGTGTTGTATCCGGCGTACACTGTATCCTTGAAAAAGAAACGGAAATAGAATCGGCAAGTGCTTTGGCAAGAGACGTTTTCCCCACTCCCGGAACATCCTCTAAAAGGACATGTCCCTGCGCAATTAGACAGATGATGACTTTCCTTATTACATCATCCTTTCCGATTAGTCTTTTCCTGATGTTTTCTGTCAAACTGATGATTGTCGTATTCTCTTTTCCCATATTGCCCCCACAAAACGAATAATAGTTAACTTCTATTCTACCACAAAAATAAGACCCCAACCGTGATGGTTAGGGTCTTTTCAAAAAATATCAGCTATTTTCGTTTACGTAAATTGATACTCGGCTCTGGATAATGTCTGCAACCTCCTGAGCTGACTTCTGTCCGCTGAAGTATGCTGAAGCCTCTTCTGTAACGATGTTTATGATATCGTTGTTATAGCCACCCACAATATCAAGGGACTTGATGAAGCTCTTAAGATACTCTGCATCCTCCTTGGAAAGTGGTTCAAGGATGATCTCTTCATCGCCAATGTAGTAGTACTCTTCCCTCTCTACCTTCTCTCCATTTACGATGTCGTACTGTTTCTCAGTAGAAGCCTGCGCCATCTTATCAAAGCTTGATTCTCTGATAGGGAAAGTATAATCAAGGCTGTCCTGATACTCCTCTGAAAGGAAGGACTTAACAAAGGCCCATGCGCCATCCTTATGCTTGGTAGAAGCACTGATAGCCATAGAATAATCAGGGAAGATGATTGAGCAGTTAGCTCCAAAATCATTAGGAATTCCGCAAAGTGCTACTTCATCATTAAAGATAGCCTGTCTATCTCTTGCAAATACCTTAAAGTTATATAAGTAGCAGAAGTGGAACAGTGAATCTCCTGTTCTATAAAGCTCATCGTAGTCGCCATCATAAGAGAATGCGCTTTCGTCATCCTCTGAAGGAAGCTCGTTGGCAAGCTCAAGGAAGTTGATAAATTCCTGTGAGTTAAAGCTGCACTTCTTATTCTCCCAGTCGATATAGTGCTGACCTGAGAAAAGAATTCCATAGGTAAGCATGCTGGTGTTGTAGAGACCACCAAAGGCCTTATCAAGAGATGTGCCCTTGGCATCAACAAGCTGCTTGCACTCATCTGTAGATAAAGTGTTTTCGTTATTAAGGTATGACTTCTTAGTAGATATAGTCTCGATTACATACTCTGGAGCAATTCTATAGAGCTTTCCGTTTGTCTCAAGAGCCTTCATAACATTATCAAGGAACTGTACATCCTTAGTCTCTTCGTCGCTATTAAGAAGTGAATAAAGGTCAAGGCAGACACCCTTGTTAAAATAGCTCTCAACAGGATCATCACTTGAGAAAAGCATTACGTCAGGTGTGTTACCTGAAACAATGTCCATATTGAACTGTGTAGAACCAGCATTCCAGTCATCCTCTGTATCATAGCTTGAATAGTCCACAAGCTTGATTCTGTAATCCGGGTTATTCTGATTAAACTGAAGGGCTGCCTTTCTAACGTTGTAGTTAATATATGTTCCTGCTACAGTTATAAGCTCTCTGTCCTTAACCTCTTCTGGTGGAACCTTGGTGAGCTTCATAAGTGAGTAGTTGTAATCAAAGTCAGGTATAAGAGCAAAGAACACTGTATCACTGATGGCAACAGCTCCATCAAGTGCATATTCTACATTAAGGTCTGAATCCATAAAATCAAGGATCTTAGTTAAAGAATCAGACTTCTTGTCGTAGCCAAAGACACCTTCACTGTTACTTGCATAGAGTTCATATCCGTTTCCTGTAAAGAAGCCATAATCTGAGTAGCCCTGAATTGAACCGGATTTCTCTGAAATAGCACCACTTGTAGGATCAAGAGTACTAAATTCAATACCCATATCTCCATAGTGAGACACAAAGATATAGTTGTTAAAGCCATTGTAGATAGTGTAAGAATCCTCATTCTCTCCGACTTTAACGAAGTCAGAGATCTGTCCATCATCTGTAACCTTATGGATTCCTGTAGTATCACTCATAAGAAGGCCGGCTGCATCTGTATAGCAAAGAGAATAAACATATACATAGCCATCTGGAGAGGTGATCTCATTCTTGAAAATAGGAGTTCCTGTTGAATCAAACTTGGCAAGATAAGTATGGCTGTCGGAATCATAATAGCCCTCGCCATCTTCGCCCATTCCTTCGATGTCTTCTTCAGTATCAACATCTGTATCCCCGGAAGTTTCTTCAGCAGCTTCTTCTGTAACTTCTTCTACTGTTTCGTCTTCATTAGCTGGCTCTACCACTGTAGGTTCAGCCATGCCTGAATTCTCCATATCCTCTTCTAAAGGATTCTCCTGTTCATCACCAGTGTTTTCAGAATTAGTGCTGTCATCAATGTAAAGCTCAGGATCATCATAATCGTAGTTATACTCTTCAATTGTGCAGTAGAGATTGCCATCTTTATCAAAGGTTGCACTGCCACCACCAAAATAGCCATTATCTCCGCAGTTGACAGTATAGGAACCCAGCTTCTCGCCATCAGTATTAAGGGTATATACATTTACATCATTGGTATTATTGTCTCTTGCCATAGCATAGAGCTTGTCACCCTGAAGCTGAAGACTAAACAGGTACTGATCCTCCACATTAAAGCCAAGATCAATAGTCTCACCCTTAAACACGTAGTCCTTAGAACCAGAGCTTGCCTGATCGATGAGACTATCGCCCTTATTCTTGTTCTTGTTACAGCCTGTAAATAAAGACGCCATAAGAGAAACAAAAAGGGCACTTACTAATATCTTTTTAGCTAATAACTTTTTCTTTTCCATAATATTACTCCCCACTTTCCTTTACTTTACTATCCTTTTTCATCTTTCGTTTTACATCAAAATCATATTTCATATCTGAAAGCTTATTGATGATAAGCTCTAGATTCCATTTCTTGTTCTTATAAGCCTTAACTATAAGAACTGCGATGATGATAACTATTGTGGCAACACATAAGAACCTCACAAACAAAAGCATTGCCAGTATATCTTCATAGCCTCTTGCTATATTCTCCCAGTAGGGATAAAAGATAGCCTTATCCCACATGCTTCTTGTTCCTACCTTAAAGATGATCTTGGCAAGAGACAGGTTTTTAAATCTGGTTGTGTTATCTATAACTGTTACATGGGCATCATCAAGGCCTGTGCTCTCCTTAACTGCCTTGGCAGCTATTCCTTCAACAGGAGATGGACAAACAATCTCAAAACAGTTAATGCCACCTGTTAGTCCTGAAGTGTAGGCTCCCTCTTCTTCTGCCTCTTCCTGGGTCCTTCCGCTAAGGATGGTTCCATACTTGGCAAGGGAATCCAGTGAAATATAAGCATAGGATTCTGAAAGTCCTGCAGCCTTGTTCATTCTGCCACCAGGTCTTTTGACTACCCCCTTTACATAGTGGGGAATGTCATCAATTGTAACCTGCTGACCTACGATATCTATTGAACCAAACAGATTCCAGGCCAGGTCCTCGTCAACAATGATGCCGTCCTTCATAAGATCATCGCCGCTAATATAAGCTCCCCTTACAAGCTCAAGGGGATGGAAAAGAAAAAAATCTCCTCCGATTCCGATGGTCTTAACCTTCTCAGCCTTTCTGTTTTCAAAAGAAATATCTACATAACCTTGGGCGCTGTAGCAGGTGGTATATAGAGATGATATCCCGGTGTCCTCTTCCTTTGGCTCTTCCTGGTCTTTCTCTTCTTCCTGACCAAGGGGCTGAGTATCTATGATATTGGAAGGAGAATCCTTTTTATCAATCTCATCATCGGCATCGTTATTGGTTACGCCAGCTTCCACAAGCTTTTGATCTATTTCATAGACAAGCCTTTTGATAGAATCCTCCGTTATGGCCTGGTCTTCAGAAAAGAAAACACTGACCTGGGCTGATTTTCCATCATCGGACCATCTGGATGCTTCATGCTGCTCTGGCATAAGACCAATTATGTGCCTGCTGATAAGTCCTAGGATTATATCTGCAAGTAACAGGATTATCAAGAGAATAGCAACCCTAAGCTTACGCTTACTTGTAAATATCTCTTTTACCTTTTGTATGAACTTGTTGTAAATGTCTGTGATTATGTCTTTAACCCTGGTCATTTGCTAGCCTTACCTGATCTCCTGATTTTACTAATGAAGAAGCGGTTGTAATTACATATTCATAAGGATCGATGGCTGCTGTAATCGCTGTGTTGTTGTCATCGCTTGCAACCACATTTACTTCAACTCTGGTAGCAATATATCTGTTTCCAAGAGGACTTGATTTACTTGTGACTATAAGAACAAATTTACCATTACTGTCTGTCTTGATGGCACTATTTGGAACGATCATGTCATACTGAACTGACTTTTCTCCAATGGCAAGAGAAATGCTCTGTCCCTGGGTTACTTCTGTACTCTCTATCTTAAATACCAGCTCTTTTTTATTGGCTGGATCTGACTTATCGTTTCTGATAGCTGTAAGAGTAGCCTTAAAATCTTCACTGAACTGCCATGGATTCTGTGGTCTTGCCTCGTCACCAACTGTAAGCTTCTTTGCCTGAGCATTAGTTACGCTAAAGGAAGTTGTCATGTCCTTACCATCTACCTGAATAACAGCGATGGTCTCATCTGCTGATGTACTCTCACCGGCAACCTTGGCAAGGCTTGATATTGTTCCTGCAACAGGAGCCTGTACAGATGCGCCTGTAGATTCAGCCTCAAGCTTAGCTATTGTTTCCTTCTGCTCTGTGATCTTATCGCGAAGCTGGCAAAGGCTGATCTCAGTATTGATACTCTTTAAAAGCTCTTCCTTTTCTTCAGTAGCATCCTTAAGAGCCTGGGCTGTCTTGGTCTTAGCCTGGTTAGCAGCAGCCAGTTCTTTAGCTGCGCTGTAGCCCTGCTGATTTCCATAGGTAGAAAGCTGTGACTTATCCTTTTCAAGCTCTGCAATCTGCTTATTGATCTCCTGAACTTTCTCTTCATCTCCTGCCTGCTGAGCACATACAAGCTCATACTGAAGCTGAGCAATCATGTAATCAGGTGTTGAAGTATTATAAGAATTCTCTGCAGATTCAGAAGCTGCCAGGTTAGTGTAATAATCAACTGCCGCCTGAGCCGCATCATCGGCAGCCTTAGCAGCATCGTACTTATCCTGAACTGCCTTAAGCTCTGCCTGGTAAGTATCGTAGGTTGTGTTCCTTCCACTTCTTACGTTGGTAATAACGCTATCTGGAACATCACCTGAGAAAAGAGCCTGCTCATAGGAAAGCTCCAGCTCATCCAGAGTCTTCTTGGCATCAGCCAGCTCTGTAGATTCCTTATCCTCAAGGTAGTAGATAACATCACCAATTTCCACATGAGATCCCTCTTTTACCGCAACTCCTGAGATCTTACGGGTCTCCTTAACAGTTACGTTATATGGATCCTCACTGGAAACAGTTCCTGTTCCTCTAATGGTTGGTGTAATAGAACCATCTGTGATCTGTGAGGTGGCAACCTGTGGAAGTGAATAGTTCATGATGGTATTTGAAAAGAAGGTAAGAATAAGCATGATAGTCAAAAAGGCTATGGCTACATTTTTAATCTTATCCTTTTTATCTCTGGACTTAACTTCCTCTTTGTCCACTTCGTTCTTAGTTTCAATTACTTCTGACATATACTCTCTCCCTTTATCCCTTTATTCCTCCCTGGTAGGAAATACCCTGAACCAGATAATCTTCTCCATATAGGAAAATAAGTAGTGGCGGTACCAGATAAATAACGGCAACCGCAAAGGCAAGGCTTATCTCGCCTGTATTTATCTTAGACAGGAACACTGACAGCGGGTGGTAGTCCGAGTTAGTTAAAAGAATCAGTGGCTGTTCAACCATGTTCCAGTAGTCAAAAAATACTAAAATTGCTATTGATACAATTCCGCCCTTACAAAGGGGCATGTTGATGCGGGAAAAGATATACCATTCCCCGGCCCCGTCAATGGAGGCTGCTTCTATAACCTCTGTAGGAATTCTCTTCATGAACTTGGTTAAAAGATATACCGCAAAGGGTGAAAAGAATCCTGGAAGCCATATGGCCCATCTTGTATCGTAAATGCCCATCCACTTGGATACCATGAAGTTTGGCACCAGAGTTACCTGATAAGGCATCAGCATCAGTACTATATATGCAAAGAATATTCCTCTTTTTATCCTGCCCCCGTATCTTGAAAAGCCGTAGGCCGCCAGCGTTGCAATGGCCAGCTGTATGGTCACAATAGGGACAACATATATAATTGAATTCCAGAATTTCATCAGGTACTCAGGACTTTTAAAAAGAACTGTATAGTACTGAGAAAAGGAAACCATATCCGGAATAAACTTAAGATTAACAGTCTTGGAAATGAATACCTTTCCGCCCTTTTCCGTTGTGGCAAACACGCTTCCGTAGTTAGCGCTTATTTCTGAGGACGACATGAATGAATTAGTGATGGTAAGTATGGTCGGCATCAGAAATGCGAAGGCGAAAAGAAATGCTGCAATGGTGACTATAGCGGTCTTAAGTCTGTCTATTCTTCTCTTTTTCTTTTTTATTCTGTTAAGGTATCTATCCTGTAGTCTTACTGCCATTATCCTTCCACATCTCTTCCGTAGTGATTCTCACATCTAAGCATTAAATAAACCAGCACAGTAACAACTATGAACATGATGATGGCTGCCGAAGACAGCTTCTGATAATCAAGGGATGTAAATGTATTGTTCATAAAATGCTGAAGCATATATAAAGGATCGTAAGGATAATCGCCCGTCATCAGGTAAACCTCTCTGAACACCTTAAAGGAATTGATAAGTGACATAATGGTGACAAAGGCTATTGTTGATGACATGAATCTGACTTTAATGTGCCAGAATATCTGGAACTTACTTGCATTCTCCAGGGCTGCTACTTCCAAAAGGTCCTTAGGGATACTGGCCAGAGCTGACATAAAAAGGATCATGTTGTATCCCAGATTCTTCCATAAAAACAGGAAAATGATCACAAGCTGGGCATGATCTGACTTAAGCCAGTCGATCTTGTCTGCACCAAAGGTAGCTGTCAGATTGTTGAACAGACCGTTGTAGTGGAATACCACCTGCCAGATAAGAACGATGGAAGCCGTAGGAACCATAATGGGGCTTAAGAAGAACGACCTGAAGTAACTCTTAAATGGAATTCTGGACTCCATGACTGCTGCAAGGAAAAGAGATAATAATACTGCCATGGGAACTGCCACTAAAGAGAACTTAAGAGTATTAAGCCCCGCCAGCCTAAAGGCTGAGTTGTTCCATACGTTTACAAAATTTATAAATCCAACAAACTCCTTCTGAATAGGATTGTTGATCAGAGAGTAGTAAATAACGACGAAGAAAGGTATTACAAAAAATATCAACACTCCTATAAGGGAAGGCAGAAGAAAGAGCCATGAGATAAGACTCTTCTTCTCGTTTGCAGATAGCTGTCCCTTAAGTAACCTATGAAGTTTTCTTTTTACTCGTTCCAGAAACTTTTTCACTAGTTAGTGTCCTGAACCACAAACTCAGGAACTCTCCCTTTGTAAAATGCAAAATAATTTGAATAATAATCAGGTAGGTCATTTAAGTTAACCTGAATGAAATACTGAGGATTAGTATCAGTGTAGTTATAAAAGGTTCCCATAAAGTTGTCAGATCTGGCTCCTTCAAGTATCTCTTTTATCTGATCAGGATCAGAATAGGTTGCCTCTGTTGATGGGATATAATCCTCTGTAATGTCTGAATAACTGATTTCTTCCAGGTCATAGCCAGGATAATAATTGGTAACAACAACGCTTCTAATATTGGAAACATCCATCTCATTTTCAAGATACACATCATATTTCTTAAGAAGTGCAATGAGATTGGTAAATTCCTCGTAGACAGGTATCTCCATATCAGCTGAGTTATCACCCTCTATTGAGTAAATGATACGTCCTATAGGAACCTCTGTACTTGCAAGCTCATAGTTATAGTGATCAAGAATATCCTGTCTGTATGCATCACTGAGCTCTGTATAAGGAACCTCTAATGTCTCTACATTTCCATTTATATTGCTGTAGTTAAGTCTTGTACGTGAATTCTTAACAGTTTCTCTGATGACATCATCTCCAAAGCAAGGGAAGGCGCCCTTTTTGAAGGCCTCTGTATCAATAACGCTTGCTAAAAGAGATGGATCTGTATCGTAAGGAATATAGAGGGTTCTGTACTTACTCATACCATTCTTAAGCCTATATAGAACGGTAATCTCAATTCCTTCCTGGTAATAATCGTAATTGTATGGCTCTACTGTCTTCATCTGCTTCATGCCGTAGGAAGCAAGCTTAAGGAAGTTATCAAGATCAGTGATCACCATATTGTTCTCATCGTAATTATCAAAGTAATTAATGTAATTATGGTCCTGATCAGATATAGAATAAGCTCTGAACATGCTTGATTCTTGCAAACCGACTATAGCGCAGCTCTTAATTGAATTCTTGCTTGGAATATAGCTGTCATATCCAAGAAGGTCGCCTCTATAAATAATGAATACGAGAAGTACCAGCGCCATTGCCATAACAGTCTGGCCAAGGCCCTTAAACGTTCTTCTTACATTACCCTCAAGGATAACTTCACAGATGCAGCCTACAATAAATGATGCTATTACCATAATGATAGCCATCATTACAAAGTGCTTGGTGCTCCATACAGATTCGTAAACCATGTACACAATGTAACCAGCAAGAAGTCCTCCAAGAACAGAGATAAGAACCTTAAGCGCCCATCTGAAAGGTCTGAAGGCAATGCTCTTACTTGCCCACTCAGCTCTTCTTAACTTGCTGAATATCATCACAAAGATAAGGGCAATGATCCCAACAACAAGAATATCAATATCAAACTTAATGGCGTTT
Organism: Butyrivibrio proteoclasticus P6B7; assembly: GCF_000622085.1. GTDB lineage: Bacteria > Bacillota > Clostridia > Lachnospirales > Lachnospiraceae > Butyrivibrio > Butyrivibrio proteoclasticus_A. The sequence continues at coordinate 40,016 of NZ_JHWL01000002.1, read as the reverse complement.
AGATATGTGTTAACTACTGATGCTACAGAAATATCATAGCCATAACTACTAATTCCACGTGAAATTGCTGTTAAAGCCATATATCTGTCATATAAAGGACAAAGCCAGATATTTAATTTGCTATGCCATGAGTAGGTCTTGAAAAAGACCTGCTGGTAAAAACTACTCTCTACACCAATAACGATACTTACAATTCCAAAGAATGCTGTCAAAAGCATAGCTATTGGAAGAGATCCTGTAAGCATGATGGCCAGAACTGTGACGTTGTATACAGTTAAGAACAGTATCAGATTTCTTAATGTCTCAATAAGTGCTGAAATGAGAACCGCTGCGCTTACTGCTCCCATGCAAAGAGCTATGATAAGAGCTATCATTTCAGTGATCACGTAGATCGCTACGAAGGTGAAAATAGCTTCAAAATAGTTCTTTCTGATTCTCTGTCCTCTAGTTGTGGGCTGACTTAAGTAAAAATCCATTTTGCTCTGATTAAAAACATAGGAAAATGCCTGGAAGGCAAACATCAAAGCGGTAATAATAACAAAAAACCAGCCTATACCTTCAATACCAAGAATTCTTGTAACAGCTCTGCATTTCTCAAGCTTAAGAACCTCAAAAGCCTGTGGATGAATTGCTGCATAGTTCATGGATCTTGAAACCATCATCACTACACCAAGGACGTGATATACAGCAAAAATAAGAATTGCAAGATATGAAGTCCAAAGTGTTCTTGATATATATTTTTTCCTGCTTCTGAGCTTATCAGTTAAGGATAAATTTGCGGATGTCATACCCCACTACCTCCGTTTCACTTATGAATATTTCCTCTAAAGAAAGAGATAATACTTCAAAGAAAACAGGATTTCCTCTCTTAAAGGCATCTTCTATTGTTTCTCTTTCCCCACGAATAGTAATCGTATTAAGTCTTCCTCTTCTGTCATGGATAAGAACTTCAAGCCCCTCAAGAGCCTTCTTCTCATCCTCTTCATTTGCAAATACGCACTGTACCTTCTGCATGGAAAGCTTCATGTTCTCAATATCCTGTGAAAGGATTACTCCGCCTTCATGAAGAAGTCCTACGTGGTCGCATATATCCTCAAGCTCTCTTAAGTTGTGAGAAGCAATAACCGGTGTAAGTCCTCTGTCTGCCATCTCTGCTGCAAATAAGCTCTTTACTGCCTGGCGGACCACTGGATCAAGTCCATCGAAGGTCTCATCGCAGAGAAGATACTTAGTTCCAGCACACAGGCCAAGAAGAATTGACACCTGCTTTTTCATACCCTTTGAAAAGGTGCTGATCTTTCTTTTGTGATCCAGGTTAAAGCCTTCGCACATCTTATAGAATCTGGACTTATCAAAGGTGTCGTAAATATCGTTATAGTAGTCAGCCATTTCCTCTGGTGTTGCATTAGGAAGAAAGTACTGCTCATCTGAGATGTAAAAGATATCCTTCTTAACATCAGGGTTATCATATATTGGTCTGTTATCAACAAGGGCAATTCCCTTATCTGGCTTGATAACGCCGCTTATTATTCTAAGAAGAGTACTCTTTCCGGCACCGTTGGTACCAATGAGACCAAAGACTTCACCATCTGCAATATTAAGTGAAACACGATTGACAGCCTTTATCTCATAAAAGTTCTTCTCTAAATCCAATAATTCAATCATGCCTTACCTCCCGCGGTAGCGCCAATCCTTGCTCGTATCTCAGATACGATATCATCCAGAGAAATCCCCAGATCCTCTGCCTCTTTAAAAAGAGTAACGATTGACGTGATCAGCTGTTCCTTTTTTCCATCCATTAAAGAAGCATCCCCCTTAACAAAATTGCCCCTTCCTTTAACAGTGTAAATAAAACCCTGCCGTTCTAGTTCAGCATATGCTTTTTGAACCGTGTTTGGATTGGTAGACAATTCCATAGCAAGGCTTCGTACCGATGGCATCTGGTCATCCGCCTGTAGAATCCCTTTATAGATCTGAGTCTTAAAGTTCTCTACTATCTGCTCATAAATTGGTCTACTATCCTGATAATCAATTAGTTTCATAACCGCCCTCTGTTTCATAATGTGTAGTTACTAAACTGTGTCTTACCAAGTTGATAGATAAGTTATAATGACTTGATTAAGTGTACTAACATTATTAGTACAGTTAAATAATACGCTTCGTATTTTTAATATGCAAGCAGATTTTTTAATTTTTATCAGGAATTTTCTAAGATTAAGGCGGTTCAATAAAAAGAACTGTCACCAATGCCTCGAAAACACTGATAACAGTTCTTTACAAATTACTATTTAACTATATCTATTAGTTCTTAAAGCTATGAACAGGAGCAGGGATTCTGCCGCCTCTATTAACAAATGCATCACAGGAGAACTGGTTAACTGGCATAATTGGCGCATAGCCAAGAAGTCCGCCAAACTCAACAGTCTCGCCAACGCCCTTTCCAATAACAGGAATAAGACGAACAGCTGTGGTCTTCTGATTGATCATACCGATGGCCATTTCATCAGCGATGATACCTGCGATTGTTGTGTCCTTGGTATCTCCAGGAATCGCAATCATATCAAGACCTACTGAGCATACACAGGTCATGGCTTCTAACTTCTCAAGGGTAAGACATCCTGCCTCAACAGCATTGATCATTCCCTGATCTTCACTGACCGGGATAAAGGCACCTGAAAGGCCTCCTACATAAGAAGATGCCATTACGCCGCCCTTCTTAACCTGATCATTTAAAAGAGCAAGAGCTGCTGTGGTTCCAGGAGCACCAGCGTGCTCAACGCCAATCTCATGAAGGATATCTGCAACAGAATCGCCAATTGCAGGTGTTGGAGCAAGAGAAAGGTCAATGATTCCAAATGGAACACCAAGTCTTTCTGATGCCTCTTTAGCAACAAGCTGGCCAACTCTGGTTACCTTAAAGGCTGTCTTCTTAATGGTCTCGCAGAGAACTTCAAAGCTCTCTCCTCTTACGCTTTCAAGAGCTGTCTTAACAACGCCAGGGCCTGATACACCGACATTGATGATCTTGTCAGCCTCTGTTACGCCGTGGAAAGCACCTGCCATGAATGGGTTATCATCAGGAGCGTTACAGAACACAACAAGCTTAGCGCAGCCAAGAGAGTCATTCTCTTTAGTAAACTCTGCTGTTTCTTTAATAATGCTGCCCATGAGCCTTACAGCGTCCATGTTGATACCAGTCTTGGTAGAACCAACATTTATTGAGGAACAAACTACATCAGTAGTTGAAAGAGCCAGAGGAATAGATTCAATAAGAAGTCTGTCGGCCTGAGTCATTCCTTTACTTACAAGGGCTGAATAGCCACCAATAAAGTTGACGCCAACTTCTTTAGCCACCTTATCCAGAGTCTGTGCAATAGATGCAAAGTCTTCTTTTGTTTTACATGCTGAACCACCAATAAGAGCTATTGGTGTAACTGAAATTCTTTTATTAACGATGGGAATACCGTATTCCCTTGAAATCTGATCTCCGGTCTTAACCAGGTCCTTAGCAGCCTCATAGATCTTGTTGTAGATATTGTCCCTAAGCTTATCAAGATCAGAAGTAATACAATCTAAAAGACTAATACCAAGAGTAATAGTTCTTACATCGAGATTCTCTTTCTCGATCATTTCATTAGTTTCAACAACCTCTGTGACGTTAATCATACTTTTCTCCCATGACTTTGATAACTGTGATATTGCGAATTACTTGATCAGATTCTGTGCATAGAATCAAAGATCTCTTCTCTCTGGCACTTAACAACTACACCAATATCCTTACCAAGAGCCTCAAGATCATCTGCAACTGCATTGAATTCCTTCTTGGCAGCTGTCATATCAACGATCATCATCATGTTAAAATAACCGCTTACGATAGTCTGGGAAATATCAAGAATATTGATACCTGAATCTGCAAGATATGTACATACCTTAGCAATAATACCTACTGTGTCCTTACCAACAACTGTAATGATTGTTTTGTTCATAATCCCTCCCGTAAAACTCTATTTCTATCAAAGTTAGCAATATATCAATGAAAAGTCAATTGCACTTTTTTACTTAATTTGCCACGGCAAACGCCCAATTTTCGTCAAAATTCAAGAAGTGGTGATACTTCGCTTCTGCTAGCCACCATAAGTGGGAAGTCGCTGGCGCTGTATGGGTTATCTCCCATCTCAATCTCTACCCTTACGGTTTCGTAAGCAAGCTCTGGAAGATTATTTTCTTTTGACAGATGTCCAAGGAAAATACCCTTCATATTGTCGTGAAGAAGCTTACAAAGAAGCTCTCCGCTCTTATCATTGGATAAATGCCCTGTGTCCCCAAGAATTCGGCGCTTAAGCTGATATGGATATGGCCCTGTCTGAAGCATGCGCACATCATGGTTAGCTTCAAGAAGGAGCGCATCGCAGTCCTTAAGGCAGTCAACAGTGTAATCCGTATAGCAGCCAAGGTCTGTGGCAACTCCGATCTTCCTGCCATTACAGAAAACTCTATATCCGCAGGGTTCAAGAGCATCGTGGGATATCTTCATAGGATTAAGGATCATATCTCCAACAGCTACTTCCTTATCTACTGACACTTCAATAAAGCGAGAGTCTGTCATCTCGCACTTCTTGTCTGAACTACGAATTCCCTGGATCGTGCCATTTGTGGCATAGATTGGAATATCAAACTTCTTAAGAATAGTGTGAAGCGCCGCTATATGGTCTGAATGCTCATGGGTTACAAAGATAGCGTCTATATCAGAAAGACCCAGATCAAGGGTCTTAAGGCCCTCTTCAATTCTCTTTTTACTGATTCCTGCATCAATAAGGATGTGGGTGTTATCAGAGCCCACATAGGTACAGTTGCCACTACTTCCGCTGGCAATGGTCGTAAATCTCATAAAAAACTACTCTCCAAACTACAAAACTTTTTTCTCAAAATTGAAATCGCAAAAGAAAAGACTTACCTGCGTAAAAGATACTGCGCAAATAAGTCTTTAATCTCATTGTTTCCAGTATACTTCAATCCTGTCACCATCATTTATGGTCTGCATATAATCCGGTGTTGCTCCATTAAGGGTGGTGACAATTCCTCTTCCCTGGGGCTTGGACAGATCAAAATCTATTACGTCGAAAATGTCTACGAATACATAATCTGCTTTGCCGTGAAGGGTAACGCTTTCGTTATTAACTATAACATGAAGATCGCGAGCAAGCACGTTTTTTATTGGCTCCTGCTCTTCTTTTTCATAAACATCGTCATCGTCAGGAAGGTCCTCAAAGCTTAGCTGCCCATCTGCCTCTGCTACGAACTTTACGTTGTTATCATCGCTTTCGTAGGCTTCCTCATTGGCCTGGCTTACAAGAACCTCGTCTGCATCAGGGAAGTCCTCGTAGGCATCCATGATGGCCTCCTCCTGATCCTTGAACTCTACTTTGAAGTTCTCGTAAACAGGGGTGTTGGCATCACCTCGCTCGTTGTTAACGATAATGACTGTATCTTCTGTGATAACAATATCCATAAGCTCAGCTATCTGAGCTGCTGTGTTGTAGTCAAGAACCTTAACGTCATCTCCTGGCTTAATATCATAGAATCCAGTCTGGGCCTCGCCATTAACTGTGGCATATCTTGAAGCCTCCACATTCTTACCGTTTACGTTGACGTTGAACTTGGTCTTAAACTCAGGTATGGAATCAATTGTAGCCTTACCAGGTGCACCAGCTGTGGAAGGCGTAACCTGAATAATATCGTTGGCATGGAGCTTGGCATGGATATCTGTAAGCTTACCATTAAGGGAAATAACAGCAGCTTCACCAGGCTCACCCCTTGAAGTACGCTCCTTACCATTTACAGTAAACTTAAGCTCTTCGCCTCTCTTTGGGAAAAGATCTTCATTAGGAAATGCCACCTGCATGGCAGCGTCCACGATCTGAAGCTTACCATTATCATAGAGCTTGGTCTGAGTTCCATTAAATGAAACAAAGATAAAGTTATTGGCCTCTTCATAGTAGCTGATACAGATACCAAGAGGCGTTACCATAAGAGAATCTCTCTCGATTCCATCGTTGTTAAGGAAGGTAATATTCTTCATTACCTCCTCGCCCCTAAGAGCAACACGCTCATCAGGGATGTCCATGTTCTTGGATATAGCCTTGGTATATCCTGGAACACAGCCGCCACCACCTACTACGAATACAGCGCTGACAGGCTTATCGCCGTTAAGGCGTTTAATCTCATCACAGACCTTCTTAGCCATTTCTTCAACCTTAGGCTTAATGACCTTGGCTATTTCCTTGGCTGTTATGGTCTTCTGAAGTCCCATAATGTCAATGTAGTCAATTCTGTCCATGTGACTGGCTGCAATCTTGATCTCATCAGCCTGGTTAAAGTCCACAAGACAGTGCTGAGCAATAATCTCAGTAATATCATCACCGGCGATAGGAAGCATGCCATATGCGGTGATAGAGCCGTCATTGGTTACGCAGATATCGGATGTACCTGCACCAACGTCCACAAGTGCAAGATTCAGCATTCTGAATCTGTCTGGGATAGCAACCATCATAGCCGCTATAGGCTCCAGTGTAAGGTTAGCTACGTTGAGTTCAGCTCTTTCGCAGGCTTTATAAAGACCATCAACGCAGTCATCAGGAAGGAATGTAGCAATAAGCTCTACGCTTACCTTTCCTGCATTATGTCCCTCCAGATTGGCTATCTGATAGCCATCCAGATAATAGTGCATAACAGAATAACCCACCAGATAGAACTTAAGATCTGATGTGTTCTTTTCAAGGAATTCCGAGTAGGCCTTTTCTACTGCGGAGGAATCCAGATTATAAATGTCTTCATCGGTGATTGCATGATTATCAGGATACTCATAATCATAGACGATATGAACGGTTTGGAGCACACGACCAGCAGCAGCGATACAGACATCCGTCAGATGAATATCTGTCTGCTGTTCAAGCTTTTCTTTGACAAGCTTAATAGTGGCCCCAACTTTGCCGATATCATGGATCTGTCCATCCAGCATGGCTCTGGTCTGATGCTTCTCAACACTCTGTGCGATAACGTTGAACTGACCATCGTTCATGTACCCAACAGTTCCAACAACACTTCTAGTACCAATATCAAGTCCAAATACTACCTTCTGATCCGCTTGTTCCAAACTAGCCATTGATTTTCCACCCCTCAAGTTTTTTATCAATACTACCAGTTGTCAGTGCAAAATTTTTCCCGTTATCTATGACAAAGTCACAGTTCTTGCGGAAGGTCTCATCGTCAAGCTGCTTGGAAAGGATATCTGTAATCTTGTCATCACTATAGCCCCTCGATGACTTAAGCCGCTCTCTCCTTACAGCCTCTGATGCATACACGTACCACAGCTCATCTACAATGTCCTTATAGCCATTTTCAATAAGCAGTGCTGCCTCTACGAAAACGAAATCGTATCTGTTCTCTTTACGTTCATTCTCTATACTATTAATAATAAAGGTATTTACTGCAGGATGCAAAATATTATTGATGGTTTTTAGTTTATTTTTATTATTAAATATGGCAGCCGCCATTTTGGCCCTGTCAATTTCACCATCATCTCCAAGAATCCCCTCTCCCAGAAAGCTCACCAGCTCGTCATAGGCGGGGTATCCCTTCTTTTTAATCTCATTGGCCACGTCATCGGAAAAGATAACAAGGCAGTTATAGTGCTCCTTGATATAGCCCAGCACTGTGCTCTTCCCTGCACCTATACCACCTGTAATTCCAATAATGTTGGTCTTTCCTTTAATCAAACTCATTCGAACACCTCAAGTCATTGGGGACGGTTCTCTTTGACTCCTTCCCATTTACTTAGCTTCGTACCAGTCTGTTCCTGTATGGCACTCAGCTTCAAGAGGAACACTAAGGTCTGCCGCTCTTTCCATCTCTCTTGTTAAAAGAGCTGTCACCTTATCCTCCTCGTCTTTGGCTGTCTCTATTACAAGTTCGTCGTGAATCTGCAGAATAAGCCTTGATTTAAGCGCTTCCTTCTTAAGAGCAAAGAAAACATTGATCATGGCGATCTTCATGATATCTGCAGCTGTTCCCTGGATTGGAGCATTCATGGCAACTCTTTCTCCGAACTGACGAAGATTGAAATTACCTGCCTTAAGCTCAGGAATAGGCCTTCTTCTGCCATACATAGTTACGCTGTAGCCCTTCTCCTTGGCGTCCGCAATGACATCCTCCTGATATTTCTTTACACCAGGATAGGTCTCGAAGTATTTATCCATATACTCTTTTGCCTCAGATACAGGAATAGAAAGGTCCTGAGATAAGCCAAAAGAGCTAATTCCGTAGACGATACCAAAGTTAACAGCCTTAGCATTTCTTCTTTGAAGAGGTGTTACCTCCTCAAAAGGCACATGGAATACCTTGGAAGCTGTGATTCCATGAATATCCTTTCCCTCATGGTAAGCATCTATAAGTTCCTTGTCCGCTGACATGTGGGCAAGGATACGAAGCTCTATCTGTGAATAGTCTGCATCAGCAAAGACATAGCCATCCTTTGGAACAAAGACCTTTCTGATAAGTCGTCCCAGCTCGGTTCTCATAGGAATGTTTTGAAGGTTAGGCTCTGTGGAACTGATACGGCCTGTTGCTGTAATGGTCTGATTAAAGCTTGTATGAATTCTGTTATCAGCTTCGATATATTCAATAAGTCCATCTGCATAGGTGGATTTAAGCTTGGCAAGTCCTCTGTACTCCAGGATATCTTTTACAATCTGATGATCTATAGCCAGCTTCTCAAGTACATCTGCAGCAGTTGAATATCCTGACTTGGTCCTCTTCTCTGCAGGAAGGCCCAGCTTCTCAAAAAGGATCTCTCCAAGCTGCTTAGGTGAATTGATATTAAACTCACAGCCAGCAGCCTCATAAATTGATGACTCAAGCTCTATTATCCTGATGCTAAGCTTGTCGCCATAGGCTTTAAGCTCATCTGCTCTGGCAATAATACCCTCTTTTTCCATGGAATAAAGGATATAGGAAAGAGGCATCTCAATATCAAGGAAAAGACCAAGCATTCCTACTTTATCAAGCTTCTTCTTAATCAAAGGCGCTGACATAAAGCAGACCTCTGCAGCCTTGGCAGCATAGTCAGAAACCTTCATATCATCAGCATTTACTATGCTTTCCTTACCAAAAACATCACTCTTTTTGAAAAATGGAATCTTAAGATACTCCTTAGAAATATCCTCCACCTGATAATCATTCTTGTTAGGGTCGTTAAGGTAAGCTCCAATAAGAATGTCGAAAAGATGTGGCTTACCCTGATTGTAATTCTCCAGATACCCTTCAGTTCTATCACTTATGCAGTCTGGGTCAAATATGCGATAGCATTCCTTACAATCAAAGGTTGCAAGGTTACATTCCTTGGATAAAAGAGCCAGTTTCTGACCAAGGTAGCCTTCTGTAATAAAGCCGCTTACAGGAATGTAATAAGCGCTATTATCATCAAATGCAATGGAAAGGCCAAGGATAGGGTTCTTCTTGCTACCCTCCATCTTAACTGTATCTGTAAGAAGGTAGAATCCGATATAGCGCTCAATATCTGCCTTGCCATATTCGAGAGCTTTCTTGAAGATATCCTCAACCTCATTAAAGTCAGAGGTTGTAGTGATTGCCAGATTGAATCCGGCTACTTTAGCTCCCTCCTGACCTGGTGCTAATCTATTAAGTATTTCCTCTAACTTGGATACGTCGGAATTAGAAATGGATTCTGATAAGCCAGCTTCTGCAATAGACTTCTGAACCAGTTCAATCTGATACTTAAGAGCCGGAATGCTGTAATCATATTTATCACTTTCTGCATCAAAAGAAAGAGACAACGCCTTAGCGCCTCCCTTTAATGCGCTTACCAGCTTATACATGGCTCCATAAGCACCACCAATATGATTACCTTCTGAATCAGTGAAATCGGGGATAGAATAGAAAGCATCCCCCACAAGTTCTTTGACATCTATAGTAATTAAATCATTAGACATAGGATCACCTCAGGATTATTGCTAAAAATAGGGTTACAGCCGACATGGCAACAACTGCAAATTCAAGGCCGTAACTAAATAGCACGAGCTTCTTCCTGAAGTTAAGGCGCCTTTGCGCATCCTTTAGAAGGTTGTCCAGTTCATACTTAAGGTTAAAGGTATTGCCGTCCTCAAGGCGCTGCATACCTACTCTTACCAGGAACTGAATGGTAAGCTCCTCTTTACACTCAGGGCAATGCTCCACGTGATCAAGGAACTGGGCCAAATCCCTATTATCGAGATCATCTTCCAAAAACAAAGGAATTAACTTGTCTGCATCCTTACATGTCATAGACTATTCCCCAAAAACTACTATACGTTTTCTCAACATATAGTGCATAAAATAGTTGATAGAAAACACAATTCTACAACATATAGAATACACCATCAGGGCAGATTATGCCACTAGTTTGTTGGCTGGCCAAAGTTATTGGCTATCCGGAAGGAAGCCAGTGGGGGCATGGGTATGCATCTGCATACCCATGCCCTCACTGTCTTTTCTATACCGGAGCAACAAAAACTATGTTCATGCCCAACTACATCACTTTGAATCTTTGTGGTCTTTTCTTGTAGTACTTGATACGTACAGTACCGTTTTTACTTCCTGCTGCTTCGGTTTCATTTATGTACTTGGTATACTCCACTCCGTCTACAGTATATACAATTTGATATTCAGTCTTTTGGTCTGGAGCTTTATAGAAGCCGTGTGTACCTTTATCTTCAGGCGTGAATGCTTCTTCATCACCTGTTAGTCTGGCAGTTGTGGTTTCCCAGGCATCGTCGTCTTTTTCAGACTTATTCTTGCGAATGCACAACAAGGCATAGATCACAAGTGGTGAGAACGCAACAACCAACACAATTATTAAATTTATAGGATTGCTCATGTCCATATCTTCTTACCCCATTCAATTCTCATATCCATCGACTTCTTCACAAGGTTACTCTTGGTTGCTACTTCATAGCCGTGGCAGGAGCCCTTAACTTCATGGAATTCTACTGGGATGCCTTCATCCTCTAGTCTCTTGGCGAAGAGGATTCCGTCGTCGTGAAGGGCATCAAATTCTGCAACTTCTATGTATGATGGCGGAAATCCTGTAAGGGACTTTGCTTCCATAGGTGAAGCGTATTCTATGTGCTCTGGAAGGCCATTAATTAACATCTCATCAAAGTACATCTTAGCAAGCTTAGTGTTAAGTACTGGTGTATCTGTGTATTTCTTCATAGACTCTGTGATCATTCGCCTATCAAGAGCTGGATATACCATAAGAACGCCACTAGGCAGCTTTCTGTTTCGATCAATAGCCATTAGGACAACTGCTGCCGAGATATTACCTCCGGCGCTATCTCCAGTCAGAATCACTTTGCTGTCATCAATGCCAAGTTCATCAGCATTATCAAGGACCCACTCATAGGTGCAATAACAATCCTCTACCGCGTAAGGGAATCTATACTTTGGCATCAGTCTGTAGTCTGGCATGATAACTTTGCATACAAGCTTTTCTGCATACCACTTAGCAAACTGATAGTGGGCGCCTACTGCCTTTAAGATTAGTCCGCCACCATGATTAAATATGATACACGGAAGCTTATCCTTAGCATTTCTTGGCTCAATAATCAGTACAGGCAGTTTGTATCCCTGATATCCTGCAATAAAGCGCTTCTCTACAGAAACCTTATCATCCGATTTACAGCGGATCATTCCCATAAAAATGTTTACAAAGGGATATACATTTATGTTTGGAAACAAGCTTGAGTTTGAAAGATATGCAAGTTCTTCATCTAGCGGATATTTTCTTTTAGCCATTTTCATTCCCCTCATATCTCAAAATATACTTCCAATAAAAGAAAATAATAAATCCTGTCCGATTACGCCAACAATAATCGCTATAAATCCCGCAACCACAAACCATAGTTCAAAATCAGGAGCAATCTTACGGTCAAACTCAAGCTCCGAGGCCGCTGGATGACCCTTCATGTAAAAGACATTCACATACTCTCCTATCTCAGGAATTTCCCTTTTGGAAGTACTAAAACCTGATGTTACAGTATAGTCTTCACTATCTACACGATACTGCACTACAGGAGAATACGTTGTACAATTTTCATCTTCATCCCAATGCTCAGAGATACTTATAATCTTTCCCATGCAAGGTTCTGTGTATCTTAGCTTTTTTACAATAGAACTGATTCCAAAACCGATTCCTATATAAGAAAATAGCAGTCCAAATAATACTAGTAAATATCCATACTTCCATAATTGGTAATATCTAAAAACATACTTATGGATTGCCAATAATAACAGTATCAGCAATATAGGGCTTATAAGCTTAAACGCTATCATCAGCTTTGATTTTACATTATTCTCCATCTAACACCATTCCTATAAATCATTGTTAAAAAAAACTATCTCCTACTATATACTTTTCCCACACATAAGAAAAGCCCATGGATCTAAATAATCCATGAGCTCTTATAGTTTATCTATATATTTCTTTTCCCAGATCAAAGTCTATTATACTGCTGTAGCTTCTTCTTTGAGTGCTGATAACACCTTAGGATTCTGCATCATCTTAACAGACTCAACTGCGCATCTGTAGATCATAGCCATTTCTCTCTGGGCACTATTCTTAGTATCACATTTCTTCTCAAGCATCTGGAAGTGCTGAATAGCCTTCTCTGCTATAGACTTAGAGATAACCATTCCGTTGCAATATAAAGTTCCTGTCTCTACGTCAAATCTTGACTCTTCGAATGTAGTAGGTGCAAATTTACCTGCTCCCATTGATGCTGCCAACTGATTGATAAGGTCTGATCTGTCTGCCATTTCTAATAAACCTCCTGGGTCTTGTAAACAAAAAACAACCTGCTTATTTAACCTCAAAAAACTATTTTCTGTCAATCAGTTTTCTATTTAAATCTTTAAAGTTTTGTGTCCTTTGACACTAAATTTCAATTATCTTTTTCGATTTTGAATTTTATATATTTACCTTTGGAAGGTTCCATCTGAAATGCCTTGCAAAGTACCTAAGAATCAGGATTACCATGAATCCTACCACCATAGCTATGTGCCATGAATTGGTAATAAGCTCTGTAACCAGCATTACAATTGAGCCCACAATAACAGCAATGGCATACACGTGCTTAACAAAGATAGCTGGCATCTGTACTGACAGTACATCCCTGAATACGCCGCCACCTACACCTGTAATAAATCCAAGGAATGCCAGGAGGAACATATTGTCCTCATAGCCTGAATTAACACCGATCATTACTCCGTCAACCATGAAGGCTGCCAGTCCCAGTGTATCACTTACAAAAAGAGCTCTATCATAGAGATGTGAAAACTTAGCCGGAACACCCTTATGGAAATACATGATCCAAAAGACAATGTTGGCCACAACAAATGCCACCAGTACAAAGAATGGATTGATAAACATCTGAGGTGGAAAGCTGCCTATGACGATATCTCGAACAAGACCTCCTCCACAGGCTGTCATGATAGCCAGGATATTAACTCCAAATATATCCATTCTCTTCTGTATACCAGTAATGGCACCAGATATAGCAAATGCAATTGTTCCTATAAGATCAAAAACAAATAATAGTGATAAATACATTTCTTTTTACCCGACAATAGTGATGTTATGTAAACAAGAACAATTTTATCACATTTATTGCATTGGACAAGCGTTAATTCCATGGTTGTAGCGTATATTTACAGAATGATATCAGTAAAAAAGCGCCACGAAGTAGCAAATACTCCGCAGCGCGTAACCCCCTAAAGCAGGCAATAACTATATTATCAATCCATCTCTTTTGTCTTTCTCATAACCAGCTCTACTGAGATCTCCTGAAGCTTCTCATCTGTAAGAATATATCTAGCCTTAAAGAAGAACAATGCAATGAAGAGAACCAGTACAGGACCTACAGTCATGATCATACGAAGACCAATAACTGAGCCATTATCAATTGATACAAGAACACCAGAGTTTGCAACCTTATCGCAAAGGCCCTTCATATCAAGGGCAGCTGCGCTATCCTTCTGAATGTTGAACAAAGCAAGGCAAATAGAAGCTACTAAAGCAGCGATTCCTGAAGCAAGCTTAACAACGAAGGTCTGCATTGAGAAGATAACTGACTCATCTCTTCTGTAGTTCTTAAGTTCACCGTAATCAACAGTGTTAGCAAGGAATACTGTAACTACTACGTTAAGGATTCCAGCACCTGACATGATAAAGAAGCCAGGGATAAAGAACACAAATACATTAGTCACTCCTGAAAGAGCCATAGCAAGAAGGATGAAGTATCCAACAATCTCACCAATGACACAGAGATAGAAAATCTTAAGTGTTGTAAATGCCTTTCTAAGAAGTGGAAACAGAAGCATCATAGCAAGGATCTGCATTCCACCAGCGAAGGTATTGAACAGTGTGTAATTACCCTGCCAGTTAGTTCCTGCAAGATCGTACTTAAAGAAGTAGATAAGCAGGTTAGATGTAATATACAAAGCAGTATTTACAAGAACGATTGTGATAACGATTGTCATAGCCTGATCATTCTGTAAAAGAGCTTTAAACATCTCGCCAATTGATGCTGTCTTCATATCTACAGTTGATTTCTCTTTAATGCATACACATGTAATTGTAATAAAGAGAACAAATAAGATACCAATAATGATTGAGAAGTACTTAAAACCAAGTCTCTCAACTTCTACTGTTGAATTCATCTCAACAGATACATCGCTGCCGCTTGTAGCTACAATAGCTGTGTACTCATCCTCTGGAACATAGATGACAACTACAGCCTGTCCACAGTCAGCACTATCCATTGAAACCTCGATGGCGTTATTACCATCGCCTTCAGCTAATGTAACGCCAGCTACAGTAAAGCTATAATCTGTATTATCGTTCTTAAGATAGATAACACCGTCAGCAACATTCTCATCGCCTACAGATCCTTCGAAGAGCTTAGATCCACCAGTTACGCTGAGAGTAGCCTGAGCATCTGTAATCTCATGAACATTAGTTGTTGGGTTTCCATCAGCATCTCTTTCTACTACATAAACAGTAAATGCTGTGTTGCTGTTGTCATAAACCTTAGTGATATTGTCAGCACTACCTGCAGCCATCTTAGATCCAAGAGCTGCAACTGACATAACAGTTACGATTGTGATGATAGCTGAACCAACACCTGCGCAGGAACGAGCAAGAGCTGATAAGCCTTCTCTCTCCTTACCTGTCTCTGTGAAGGCTGGAACCATTGACCAATAAGGGATATCCATCATTGTGTAAGTAACACCCCACATGATGTAGGTAATTGCAGCATATGCAATAAGTCCCTTACCATCAAGAGTTGGAGGTGCTGAAAACATCATGATAAGAAGCACTGTATTGGTAATTGTACCAATCATAAGCCATGGTCTGAATTTACCCCATTTAGTCTTAGTCTTGGCTACGATAACACCCATGATAGGGTCATTAAATGCATCAAACACACGGGCAACAAGAAGGATAATTCCCATTGCGATGGCGCTGACGCCCATAATATCCTGGAAGTAATAAAGTACATAGGATGCAGATAGCATGTAAACCATGTCCTTACCAACAGCACCTATGCCGTATGCAAATTTCTCGAGTCCTGTTAATGATCTTTTTTCCACCGGTCTTCTCCTTAATAATCTCTAAATCACTTATTCTTTAGGCTAACAGCCAATTCAACAACCTTCTTGGCACCGTCATATATTCCCATCTTGTTGTTAAGACAGATACTCTCACACATCTCATCAATAAGATTAGTTTCAAGGAACTGATCAAGCATCTGTATTGTATGAGGAATATCTCTGCACTCAAGTGTTCCATCTCCGATCTCAGCTGAGTGGATAGCCCCCCACATCTCATGTTTACCCACACGCTTGATAAAGAGCTTAGGAACTGGATAAAATGCCAGCTCTGAAGGCTTAGTAACAAGTACATCACAACTTCTCATAAGAAGGTTTGTAGCATAAACCGCTTTAAAGATGTCCTTGTGATAGAAACTATGAATACCAGTGATATCCTTGTTTTCATCAAGAGCATCCTCGGCAAACTTAAGTGTATCCTGCCAGTCATCCATGTGCTCGTGAGCAACATCCATAACTCCGGCAATCTCACTCTTAAGCTCATCCCACACATTGCGATAATCGCCTACGTTAACGTAGATAACAGCCTGTCCATCTTTTACCCTTGGAAGAAGGTGCTTGATGATCTCAGCAAAGATCTCTTTCTGCGCTCCAGCTCCGCCAATGGTTAAAAGAAATCTCATAGGCTTGCCATTCTTTCTTCTGTCGATACGAGCCTTGCAATCCTTTTCAATATTGCTTACAAGCTCATAGTCGATGTAATGACCTGTGTAAACAAGTGCATCCTGTGGCATTGGCTTACAAACAGTCTTCTTATTCATACCGTTTAAGATTCTGTAGCCCATGTAAGCGTTCTTACACTGAATAGTATGAACAGAACCCTCTGAAAGATGAAGAGCCATAGGCCAGTTATCAGGAATCGCATTGACCACGTGCTTCATTCCTGCATGAACAGCTGCCTGAGCAGGCCATGCATGAGTAGCAATTACAGGAATATCCTTAGGAACATTTCTGTAAACTGGAGCCATAAGCTCTGCGTTCTTCTGATCCTTAGAGTTATAAGAAAGAGCTCTGAAGCCCTCATAGTTAGTAGGCTCCCAAACAAGCTTGTTAAAAAGACCTATCTTAGAAAGTCTTGAACCAAGTGAATAAAGGTCATTCTGATGACCGATAACCTTAGTACATGTGGTCTCCTGATATGAATTAAGGTCCATCCAGTAAGGAGTATAACCAAGATGGTGAGCATAAGAAGCCATCGCCATTGAGATTCTGTAATGACCAAATCCCATACGGATATTGCCAACTATGATACCCTTTTCTGTATCCATCCCTGTATCGTTAGAATCAAAGGATGAAGAAACTACTACATTAGAAACTCCAAGAAGTGGTCCGATTGTGTCATTCTCAGTGATCTTAATCTTGTAGTCCACGTTTGAATCATCACCGAACTTCTTCTGATAGCTCTTTTTAGACTTAAGAGCACTCTTATAGTCCTTGTTACTGATCGCATTACCAAATATTACTTTTGATTTATCCATCATAACCTTTCCATTTCCGCCAAATCATTAGACCCGACCAATACCCCCCAAAGGAAACGAGCCCAAAAGTTACTGGTTTCCAAATAAGATATTACACTGAAACACACATTAAAACAAGAAACGCTTTTTACAATTTTCGTTTCCCATTTTTGTGCATTTTGTCTTATTTTTGTTTTTGAAATAATCAGATTACCGCAACTATGGCAAGATTTCTGTTGGCAGCAAGATCTATGAACTCCTCGCCACATTTAACCATAGGTTTAGAAAGATGTTCAGGATTAATGAAGACAATATCACCAACCTTGCCGTTATTGAGCATAACTCTGTTGGCGATAAAGGTATTTACTATATTACTAAGGAAGGTCATTATGACATCAGGTGCAAACTTACTAAGGCCCTCATCCTCAAACTGCTCTATAACAGCAAATGGACAGATAGGGGCTCTGTAGGTTCTCTTTGATGTAAGCTCGTCGTAGATATTAGCAACGGTAACAATGGACGCTATCTCATCAATCTGGCTTCCCTTTATATGGAATGGATAGCCAGATCCGTCCCTGAGTTCATGGTGCATAAGGACACAGTTCTTGATATGGGGATCGATATCTTTATCCTTGATAAGCTCATATCCCTTAACAACATGCTCTCTCATGGCCTTCTCTTCATATTCAGTAAGCTTTTCTGTTTTGTTTACAAGCTCAGATGGAATCAGCATCTTACCGATATCATGCAAAAGACCTCCAGCTGTAGCCAGCTGAATCTGATCCGAAGAAAGACGCATCCATGTAGCTATGGTATTAGAGATAAGGGAGACATTAAGAGAATGCATAAATACTGCATCGGAGTTATCTCTTAAGTTGTGGAGCATGTCAAAAATACCTGCTGTTCCACCTGCCTCAACAAACAAGTGGTATACAGGATCTGTAAGCTTGTCTACATCAAGAGGAATGCTGTCATTGGCCAGCATCCTAAAGGACTCCTCTAAAGCTTCCGCATGTTCCTCAATATGCTCTTTAAACTTAATGAATTCTTCAGTAGTTCTTAGCTTTTCGGCATAGGATAAGCTAGACTGTGGCTTCTCTTCCTTGACCTTCACAGCCTTCTTTTGTTCTTCGACAAATATATTATATAGAGAAAAGGACCTTATTCTTGCTATATCATCGTTATCAAGAATCGTTCCCTTTGTAAGAACAAGCCTGTCGTCTACGGTGTAGATATTCTCTGACACCACCATTCCCGGCTCTAATTTATCAACTGATACAAGCTTCATACACGTTTACCCTTTAATGGACTTAACTATAAAAAGCACATAATATCACTATTATTAGTATACCACTATTACGTACATTACGATAGCGTGTATCAACTGTCGCCTAAGTTTGGCGCCAAAGCAAAAAAAATAGCTCCAAGGAAAAACCTTGAAGCTAAAGTGCCGGCAGTGGGACTTGAACCCACACGTGGTTACCCACAACAGATTTTGAGTCTGCATCGTCTGCCATTCCGACATGCCGGCGTTTTCAAACAGCTTTTATAATATACCACAGGAAAGCCTCTTATTCAAGAAGGCTAGACATACTTTTTGACATTTACGAAAAGACGTCCTTTTCTGGTGGTATTGGTAGTTCCGCAGTATATGAACTTGCCATATCCCTTCACTGAAACTCTTGCGCCTGCCTTAAGATCATAACCGCCACTATAGGCTGTTCTTCCATCAATAAATATGCTTTCACTCTCTATAAGCTTCTGGGCATCTGACCTTGAAAGGTGATAAACAAAGGCAACAATGGCATCGATTCTCTCTGAGGCCACAGATCCGGAGATCTCATCAAATTTCTGCTGAATGTCGCACTCTGAAGGCTTCACAATACTGCACTTTACAGATGTATGTCTGATCCTCACAAGCTCTTTTTCAATCATACGGGCAATATCAGGAAGAGCAAAAAGATAAGCTTCCTTCTCTCCAACAAAGATATCTCCTATCTGATCTCTTTCTATACCAAGATTCATTACAGATCCCAGGTAATCTCTATGATTAAGATCATCGGAGAACTTGGCATTTAAGGGCTCAATCTTAAGGCAGAATAATACAGAGGGCTCCGCTTCCTCTGCCATCAAAAAGCTCTCCTCATCCATGTAGTCTGGTAAGAAGCATATTACCTGCCTTTGAGAATCCTTTGTTCCTCCATAGAGAAGGTACTTTGCTCCGCAGAATTCATGCACATTTGAAGGCACACCTTCCTTGGATAAAAGAGCATAAAAAGAAGCAATCTCGGACTCAGACAAGAAAGATGTGTGAGTCACGAAATTGTTCATAAACGCTCTATTAGCTATATCTTTTATTCTGCCTTCCAAAAAGTCGCTCATAAAATGCTCCAAAAACTATTATAAAAACTTGGCTATCAGATCTACTATACCCATTCCTGCGATAAAAGAAAAGGTATTGGCAATATAAGTCACAACCAGTATACGCCTAAGTGACAGATCTGAGATAAAAAATCTGTAGACAGCAGCCTCAACAATAAAGACCACCACCTCCATGCCCACTATAGCTGCTCCATAGTCCAGCTGAAAATAGATTATAAGAGCATTGAGGATCACGTTGGTGACGATGTTTATTGAAACGAATATAAGAGGCAGCAGCTTGTAGCTGGTGTTTCTAAATCCATAGAGAATCGGGAAAGCCTCAAGCACAATAGTCAGTAGAGCAAAAAAGCCCAAATATGTAATAGACTCAAACATTCTTATTCTTTTCCCATAAAACAACGCAGCCGCATACTATAAGAGCAATAAGGGCTGGAATAATGAGGATTGCACCACTTGAAACCATCTGAGTAAAGAAATCCTGTATTGGGGATGGATCTGGTCCTGGTGTTGGTGTTGGATCATAATCATATGGACCTGCCACATCTAAAAGAATATTATTCAAAGCTGTTAGTATCATTGCTTTTCCTCTTTTCGCTTTTTTCTTTAAGTGCCATGATTCCTGCTATTATAAGACCAATAATTGGTGCCATTATCACAACCAAAACAGCCAAAAACAATCCTCCTAGAATAAGGATTCCAAGGCCCGCAGCCCCTGCCGCATCAAGCAGCATCCCTGTCATAAGTAAGCTATTCATACACTACTCCTTTCTTTATCCCCCTTAAGGGTAAATCCGAGAATTATTGCGCACAGGATAGACAGCACAACAATGAGGATCACATTTACAACAAAGCCTAGATCACCGAAGGCAAATGGCACCATAATACCGTTACCAAGAGCCAATGTGGTAAGTCCAAAGGCAACTCCAGGATTCTTTGGAATAACTGATAAGAACATTCCAAAGGTTATGGACATGGTCATACTAAAGAAGAATACGCCAATGATGGAAACTACCATCATATCTTTACCGCAGATAAGAAATGGTATGCTGATCAAAGTACTGATGATACCCACCTTCTTAGCACCAAACTTATCTGTCAGGTAACCGCCAAGCGCCTTACCTAATCCCATTATAAAGAACAACAGTATTGCTTGCCACGTGGATTTCTTCCAGGAAATTGGAATTGCATATCCCATAAAGCTACGAACAAAGGTAACAAAGTAAGCTGCAAATACCACGATCCAATAAGAATACTTACTATCTTTTTTAACAAGATCATACTTAGGATATACGTAGTCCTTAATAAGCCAGGATGAATTAGTAAATAGAAGCAGTCCCCACATGATCAAAAGAACTATGAAAAGACACCACTTGGAGGCATACTGGCTTCTTCCAAAAATCTGGCCAAGAACAACACCAAAGGATCCTCCCGAAACATATAATGCTGCTGGAAAGAGCTTGCCCTTTCCAATAAGTGTTGTCTGAATCGCACAGCAGTCATGAAGAAACGCGTTGCCCAATGCAATAACTCCAACTGCTATCATGCTCCTAACTGATGACTTATCAAACTGAAGAATCAAAAGCCCCACTGCCATGATTGCCACTGAAATCGTTGGTATATCAAGCTTAGGAAACCTTTCGTGAATTACACCCACAATAAACTGCGGATAAAAAGCAATAATATCAAAGGCCATATATAAGAAAAACTGCACCAGTCCGCTGACTCCAAAGGTGTGAGTCAACACCGTAAAGCATATGATCTCAATACAGAAGTGCACAAAAAAGCACGCCCATGAATTAAGAAGTATTCTACCGTCACTCATTTTTTCATCTCCCTTAAAACTATCTATATCAAGACTTCCCTGTCCTGCGATCTATATACAGGGCCTGTGGGCAGTTAGCCCCAAGTACATTAAGTAGAACCCAGATATTTTCAAACTCCTCGGTTATCCTAATCTTCTCACCATTCCCATAATAGATGTTCATGTTGGTTCCATAAGGATTACCGCCAAATAATTTAATGGCATTGCTGCTTCTGTAACTAAATATCTGTCTATTGGATAGCTCAATCTTGGTAATCTGCCAATATGGCAGGCCAACAAAGTCATTTCCTACCTTCTTAATCCTTATGCCATCATTGTATATCTCGATACGCCTTCCTATGGTCATAACAAATTCGACAAGATTGTACAAAGAATATGCTCCCATCACAACAAGCGTAAATATCGCTATTCCAACGCCCTTCTCTCTAGAAAGAAGAACAAATACGCCAATAGTCATAACGGCACAAAAAAATAATCCCAAAAGGCGTAAACATATATATTTACTAGTTATTTTGACTACATTCATAACGATTTATAATCACCTAATTTACCCTTCATTTTATAAACAGATAAAGGATACATTTTGTTGCATCATTCAGAATAAATAATTATAAAGCTAGAAACCTCGCTGAGATGGAGTCATTGGGGACGGTTCTCTTTGACTTCTTTGCTGAGGTAGTAGGCGAGGATGTGGAGGGACTGCTTAAAGTCGCCGCCAAACATGCGCTGGCGGAGTTCTTCCTCGGTGATAAGCTCTACGTTTAGGAATTCTGTGTCGTCCAGCTTCTGATCTGTGATCTTCTTGCAATTGCCTGCGAAGAAGATGTGAACATTGCTGTTGGAGAGAGTTGCATTGGCAGGCACAGTCAGAAGATGCTTCCACTCCTCTGATACATAGCCAGTCTCCTCCTTAAGCTCCCTCTTGGCAGCCTTAAAGGCAATGTCCTCGCTGGAAATGATATTCGAGTAATTAATAGGCTCATGAGAGTCCTTCTCCTTATACTCAATGCCACCAGCTGGGAACTCGGTTGTGATGGAATCTATACCATGACGATACTGCTTAACGCAGATATATCTGCCCTCTTCATCTGTTGCCACAATAAGTGAGAAGCTGTGCTTGGAATAGTTGTAAACAGGCCCAATCTCCTCCCCATTAGGCAGCTTATAAAGGCACTGCCTGAAATCAATCCACTCATCCTGAACCACATGCTCTACCTTGCTAGCTTCCCACATGAGGCTATCAAGATCCTTCTCATCGCTATAGCAGTAATGCTCTACCATTCTGTCAGCTTCTTCCTCTGAGATCTTAAGGATTCCGCCATGGCGCTTTTTACGCTGTCCAAGGTCATACTCAGAATCATCAATATGCTCAAACTCTCCAGTAGAAAGGTCCTCACAAAGAAGTGGCAGATATCCCTTGTTGCCTGCATACTGATCAACGATAAGGCACCATTTCTTTTGCTCCTCAATATAGTAAGCCTCTGGCCCCTCCACTCCATAAAGCTCTGATAAAAAAGCTGACTTAACCTCCTCAAAGGGTCCATCCACAAGGTTCTTACTTCTTTCAAGAATTATCACCTTGTTGGTCTCATCCTTGGAGAAACGATAGTAATAGCCATCCTCATAGACAATATCTGTATCTATAACGTTAGTTTCGCTTTCCATGTATTTAAAAGTTTCTGAAAAATTCTTAAAGTCCTTGGTAAAGGTGCCATAGACTCTCTGCTTACGGCCCTTTTCACCATCCTCCTGAACGTTGGAAGCAAAGAACACAAACCAGGCCTCCTTTTCTCTGCAGTAAACAGCTTCTGGAGCCCATACACAGCCTGCGCCTTCAATTCCAACCTCTGCCATATAGGCTTCTGACCAGTTACAAAGGTCCTGGGATTCAAATACAAACAGGAATCTGCTTCCCCTGCTTGATGCTCTCTCCCAGTCTCCATCTGATGTGTTAAGATCTGTTGCTATGATAAAGTACTTCTTTAGCTTCTCATCATAGACCATGAAAGGATCTCTTATTCCCTTTGAGCCTTTATCTGTCTTAATGGCAGGAACCTTACTTCCAAGGTCTCTATAGTGAAGGCCGTCATAGCTTAAGGCAAAGTATATATTCTCATTATCGTGATCATCACTGGTAAAATGTGTAAATAAATATGGCATAATATCCTCCTAAAAAGATAAAAAATGAGCTGTAATCTGCTAAGCAAACTACAACTCATTATATCTCACAACTATTTTCTTGTCAGACTATTATTTGCCATTAATATGGCTTTTTATAACCTTATCTTAGTATCTTTAAAAGGATCAAACAGCTCTTTATCATTAAAGGATGCATCTGTAACAAAGGTCTTATAGCCATCCTTAGAAAGAGCCTTTCGTCCTGTAAGTATAAGGTGAATTCTCTTATCCTCTGTCATGTATTCCTCTGACACCTCATCGGCATCCTCAGCCTTATCAAGGACCTCTTTAAAGTCCTCAAGAAAAGCCGGAATAATAACAGCACCGATACTCTGACCCTGATTAGGTCCATAGATTCCCATTATTTCATGTAGCAGTTTCATTCTAAGTTCATCCATACAATAACCCCCACGATCATTAATGAATTAATTCTGTTTAACTACTTCTTGTCTATGCTACAAACATATTTCTTTTTACTGCTGAATAGTCTCTACAATGCTAGGAAGGAGCTGCTTCTTACGAGATACAACTCCAGGAAGCTTAGCACAGTCACCGGTGATATTAACGCCAAAGGCCTGACCAAGTGTGTGCTCAGCCTTAGCTCCAGCAAATACCACTTCAGAAGACTCTTCAATAATATTGGTAAGCATGAAGAACAACATATCAAGCCCGTCCTCGTTTGCTACCTTTTCAAGCTCAGGAGTGATTCGCTCCTTGATCTCCTGAAGCTCTTCTCCGCTCATAGAATTGATCTGGCCGATACCAATTGTAAGATCATCAACTGTGAACTTCTTGAAATCCTGATGAAGGATCTCAGTAGCACTCTTTCCTGAGAGATTTGATCCTGCATGGAACATCTCTTTTGCAAAGGCTTCAAAGTCAACGCCAGCAATCTGTGCCAGGTCTTCACCGGCCTTCTTATCTATCTTAGTGCAGGTTGGCGATCTGAACATAAGAGTATCTGAAAGAATAGCTGCAAGTAAAAGGCCAGCAATAGTCTTATTGATCTCAACCTGATATTCCTTGTACATAAGGTAGATGATAGTACATGTTGAGCCAAGAGGCTGATTTCTAAAGAACACCGGGCCAGCAGTCTCAATAGTACGAAGTCTGTGGTGGTCAATAATCTCAAGAATCTCTGCACTGTCAGCACCGTTAACTGCCTGGTTCTTCTCATTGTGGTCCACGAGAATAAGCTGTTTCTTCTTGGCACCCAGGAAGTTTCTTCGGCTGATCATACCGATGTAGTGATCATCCTTATCAAGGACTGGGAAGTATCTGTGTCTCATCTGAGCCATTACATCCTGAATATCCTCGATGTAATCATCCATATGGAAAGCAACTAGATTGTCGCTCCTCATTACATGTTCAATTGGCATTGACTGGTTGATAAGTCTTGCAACAATGAAGGTATCATGAGGTGATGTGATAATCTTGGTGCCATGCTCTCTAGCCTGAGTCTGAATAGTCTTGGCAACGTCAGCGCCCTCGCAGACAATGATACATCCAGCGTTCATCTCAATAGCACAAAGCTGCATATCATAACGGTTACCAAGGATAACAACGTCACCCTCTTCGATAACATTCTCCATCATATCTGGATTAGCAGCTGCAATAACAACCTTACCCTTTTCAAGGATATCGTCGATCTCACCAACAATAAGCTCACCATCAAGGGTCTCAACAATGTTGCGGTAGCTGGTCTTAGCCTCTGAAAGGATCTTAGGATCGATAACGTCCATGTAGGTCTCAACGATATCGTTGGTTGTAACGATACCTTCAAGCTCATCGTCCTTGGTTACGCAAAGAGTAACTACCTTAGCATCTCTCATCTTGGACCAGGCATTCTTTAAAGACAGCTTTCTGCTTGTTCCATCAAGCATTCTGATCTCCATATCTCTTACCTGAGTTCTAACGTCCTTAACATAGGCAGGAACGTCAACTCCAAAGTGAGACAATACGAACTGTGTCTCCTCATTAAGGTGGCCAGCTCTGCAGGCGATGTAATTGCCATCTGTTATTTCATTCTTAAGATGCGCATAGCAGATTGCTGCGCAGATTGAATCAGTATCAGGGTTCTTGTGACCCATTACGATTACGGGTCTTTTTATATTGTTTTCCAATTTAACTCCTTTGCATGGTAGTAACCATGGTGAAAAACGAATTATCTTTTACCATCTTATACCATATTAACGCATTTATATGTATCTTTTCTACACTTTTCAAAATATTTGCAGACATAAAGTCTATCAGGCAAACTGACTGTTGTAAAGGTCGTAGTAGAAGCCCTTCTTCTCAAGCAGCGCTTCGTGATTGCCCTGTTCAAGAATATGACCATCCTTCATAACAAGGATCACGTCAGCCTCTCTAATAGTTGAGAGTCTGTGAGCTACGATAAAGCTTGTTCTTCCAGCCATCATCTTATTAAAGGCCTTCTGAATCCTGATCTCAGTGCTAGTATCAATTGATGATGTAGCCTCATCCAGGATCAGCATAGGTGGAATATGAAGCATTACTCTTGTGATGCAAAGAAGCTGCTTCTGACCCTGAGAGAGATTGCCGCCGTTCTCTGAAATAACGGTATCATAGCCATCTGAAAGCCTCATAATAAAGTTATGGGCATGGGATGCCTTGGCAGCCTCTATGATCTCTTCGTCTGTAAAGCCCTCTCTTCCAAGGGTGATATTATCTCTAACGGTGCCATTACGTAGCCATGTCTCCTGAAGCACCATTCCAAAGTTATCTCTTATATCTTTTCTCTTAAGATCTCTAAGGTCATACCCATCAATCTTAATGGAACCCTTATCCACGTCATAGAAACGCATCAGAAGGTTAATAAGTGTACTCTTACCACTACCAGTTGGTCCAACAATGGCAACTCTCTGGCCCTTCTTAATATCAAGGTTAAGATCCTCAATGAGCTTCTTACTTTTATCATAAGAGAATGAAACATCGTCAATAACAATCTGTCCCTGGGCTTCAAAGCTCAAAGGAGCAGCCTTGTTATCCCTTGGCTCTGGCTTTTCCTCAATAAGAGCAAATACTCTCTCAGCGCAGACCAGGGCGTTCTGAAGCTCTGTTACAACGCCTGAAATCTCATTAAAAGGCTTAGTGTACTGATTGGCGTAGCTTAAGAAAATAGTAAGTCCGCCAATTGACATATTACCTGCAATGCAGGAGAAAGCTCCAAAAAGAGCTACACTGGCATAAACCAGGTTATTAACAAATCTTGTACTTGGATTAGTAAGTGATGAGAAAAACGTTGCCTTTACGCTGCTATCTGCAAGTCTGTCATTGATCTCACCAAACACTTCCATGTTCTCATCTTCATGGGCAAAGGCCTTAACAACAGACAGATTGCCGATCATCTCATCTACAAAGGCTGTCTGATCAGAACGGGCCTGGCTCTGAGCCTTGAACAGATTAAAGGACTTGCTGGCAATAAACTTGGCAACGAACAGTGAAAGTGGTGTTAATACCACAACCACAATGGCAATCCTGAAGTTCAGGATGAACATATATATCAGGGTTCCAAGTATAGTCACAATTCCGGTAAAGAGTTGTGTAAAGCCCATCAAAAGACCATCAGAAAACAGGTCTACATCGGAAATAATCCTACTTACAATATCTCCAGTCTGCTTGGTATCAAGATAGTCGAAAGGAAGAATCTGAAGCTTTTCAAAGGCCTCCTTACGAACATCCCTTACAACCTGGAAGGTGATCTTATTATTAGCCTTGTTCATGATCCACTGGCTGACCACAATCACCGCAATAACAACCACCATCTGGAGGAGAATAACAGTAATCTTCTCAAAATCAACGTTGCCCTTATCTACAATGCAGTTAATGGCATTACCTGCAAGCACAGGTACATATAATGACAAAAGAGCTGTCAAAACAGCAAGCATCATTGAAAGGAATATCAGTCCCTTGTAGCGGCCTGCGTATTTAAGTACTTTCTTAAGTGTTCCCTTTTTCATACTGCTCCCTCCTTCTTAAACTGAGAATCATAGATCTCTTTGTAGAGGTCGCATGTATTCATAAGCTCATCGTGGCTACCAATACCAGCCACTTCGCCATTATCAAGCACAATTATCTTGTCGCAGTTAATAACTGCAGAAGTTCTCTGGGACACAATAAACGTGGTTGGCGGATTATCCATATTTGCTATGGCATTTCTAAGATTCTTATCTGTAAGATAATCCAGTGCTGAAGCACTGTCATCCAGGATAAGGATCTCAGGCTTTCTAACAAGAGCCCTGGCAATAGTAAGTCTCTGCTTCTGACCGCCTGAGAAGTTCTTACCTCCCTGAGCTACCACGTAGTCAAGGCCGCCTTCCTTCTCATCAACAACCGCCCTGGCCTGGGCAATATCAAGAGCCTCATAGATTTCTTCATCAGTGGCGTCATCCTTACCCCACTTCATGTTGTCTCTGATAGTTCCATGGAAAAGAACTGCCTTCTGAGGCACCACGCCAATTCTCTCTCTAAAGGCTTCAAGATTGTATTCCTTAACATCCCTTCCATCCACAAGGACAGTACCCTCATAGACATCATAGAACCTTGGAATGAGGTTAATAAGTGAAGTCTTTCCACTTCCTGTTCCGCCGATAACACCAATCTTCTCACCGCGCTTAGCAGTAAAAGTCACATTACTTAAGCAGTTCTCACTGTCCCCATAATAGCGCATGGAAACATTCTTAAACTCCACATGGTTTTCAGCTCTTTTAAACTCAGTTACCTTGCCATCCTCCATTGATGACTTAAGCTCCATAAGTTCCTGAACTCTGTTGCCGGAAGCAATTGCCTTAGTCATTGTAATAACAAGATTAGCCAGCTTAATAAGCTCAACCAGGATCTGCATCATAAGGTTATAAAGAGCTATTACTGAACCCTGAGTAAGCTCGCCGTGGCTTACATGAACTGCGCCCTTGTAGATCAGGTACGCAACTGAAAGGTTGAGAATAGCATAAGTCACAGGATTCATAAGGGCTGTGATGGAGCCAACAAACTTCTGAAGCTTCATCAGAGCATTGTTCTTGTCATTGAATTTATCTTTTTCCTCACCCTCAAGGCCAAAGGCTCTGATAACACGAAGACCTGTGTGGTTCTCTCTTGTGAGTCTAAGAAGCACATCAAGACGGCTCTGGATCTTTTCATATCTAGGAATGCTCCAGGCTGTAATAGATACAACAACAAAGGTCAAAAGAACTATGGTAATAAGGAAGATCAGCGCTGTTCTTGGGTCGATGATAAAGGCCATGACCATAGCACCAAACACAACAAAAGGTGAACGAAGAAGAAGTCTTATAGTCATGTTGACGCCCTGCTGAACCTGGTTCATGTCAGTGGTCATTCTGGTTATCATGGCAGATGTGCCGATCTTGTCGATATCTGCATAGGAAAGCTTCTGGATGTTGTCAAAAAGAGCTTTCTTGGTATCCCTGGCAAATCCAGTGGCAGCCTTAGCTGCAAAATACTGAGCTGTTACAGCAGATACATAGCCCACAAGACAAAGAAGCACTAGTATAATGCACTCCTTGATAACATACGCCTTATCGCCGTTCTTGATTCCCACGTCAACTATAGCCTTGATGACGAAAGGAACCATCAGCTCAAAGGAAGCCTCTAAAAGCTTAAACAGAGGCCCTAATACCGTTTCTAATCTGTAGTTTTTAAGATATACAAGTAGTTTTTTCAAAGTATCATCCTGTCTAATTAATATATTGTCGCCTAATTATTGCCAATCATGTAGATCAATAGTTTATTCGAAGTCCCTTTGGATAGTGGTTCTTAAGAACTCCGTTGCTAGCCTTGCACCAGCCAATGCTGTAACCATCACAGGTTACAAGGGTCCATCCCTTTAAAGACCTGTCTTCTACTCTAAGGGTCTGTCCATTAAGGAAGCTCTGAATATCCTGTGAATCGGAAGAAATGTCATAGGAATTCTTAACTTCTGATTTATTAAGGAAAAGAGCCAGTGCATGGGAAGGCTCAAATCTATCCTTCTTAATTGTACCAAGGTGAAGTCCTGGTCTTTGTACCTTAAGTCCTGCAATTGAAGGCATATCAGGCATTGCAAGATAGAGCTGATCTCCAAACATAAAGTATGTGCCTTTAAGCTCCCTTGTAAGATTTAGTTCTTTTGCAAATTCCTTGAAAGGCTTAACCTGTTCTGGCTTAGCTTCCCTGACACGGCCACCAGGAACATAGCCATGAGCACTGGTAACCAGTTCTCCTTCTCGCTCCAAGACGCAAAGGAAATGACCCTCGCCCTTAACCTTGTGAGGCCAGAGTCTTACTGTATTCTTAACGCCCTCCATAGCTTTATCAAGCTTATCCTTGGAGATAGCTGAAAGCTCATCAATAAGCTCTTTTGAAATAAAATCTGTACGACCATTCTCCATGCCGCCTGTAAGCTCTATTTCTTTTACATGGAAGTCCTCGTGATCAAATAAGAACCTGAGAATCTGCTCCTCATTCTCTGCAGGAGCAAAGGTACAGGTTGAATATACAAGGCGGCCTCCCGGAAGAAGCATGTTGGCTGCGTTATCAAGGATCTCCTTCTGACGTTCAGCGCAGTTTACCACATTTTCTGGGCTCCACTCATCTGCCGCGTTGTCATTCTTTCTAAACATTCCCTCGCCAGAGCATGGGGCATCAACTAAGATCTTGGTGAAGTAGCCGGAGAACACCTCTGCTAGATGCCCTGAGTCCTCGTTGAGAACCATGGCATTTCCAATGCCCATACGTTCTACATTTAGAGAGAGGATCTTGGATCTGTCCCTGTTTATCTCATTGGTAATAAGGATTCCCTGACCCTTCATACCAGAAGCTATCTGCGTGGTCTTACCTCCTGGAGCTGCGCAAAGATCCAGGGTTCGGTCCCCTGGCTGTGGATCCAGGAAGTGAACTGGCGCCATTGCACTTGGCTCCTGAATATAGTAAAGGCCTGCCTCGTGATAAGGGTGCTTACCAGGAGCTACGTCGTCTTCGTAATAGTAGCCGTTTGGCTCCCAAGGGATAGTCTCGGTTAAGGAGAATATCTCTTTTACATGGCCAGACTTAAGCGCATTAAAACGAAGGCCATGATATCTTTTGTCAGTATCAAAGCTTTCTATAAACTTATTGTATTCATCGTCTCCAAGAGACTGTCTCATTCTTTCTTTGAATTGTTCTGGTAACATAATATGTCTTTCCTGATAGATAAATGTGATATTGCACAATTAATAGATTTCATATATCTAAGAAAAATATGAGGCTACCACACATGTGATAACCCCATACAATAATATCAGCAATTCAATTATTCTTCAATTTTGCCATTATTCTTAAGATATTTCTTAATGCCCTTAAAGGTCTCAGGACTAATGATATGTTCAATCCTGCAGGCATCTTCCTCAGCGATTTCTTCGCTGACACCAGCTGTAAGCATAAGGAACTTAGTAAGATTCGTATGCTTAGCATAAACGGCCTTAGCGGTCTTAAGACCTTCCTCAGTAAGAACCAGATCACCATTACCTTCAACCACTAAAAGGCCTTGATCCTTAAGGATTCCAACAGCCCTTGAAACACTTGGTCTTGAGAATCCAAGCTCATTAGCCACGTCTATTGAACGAACTGAACCGTTTCTCTTCTTAAGAATGTATATAGTTTCGATGTAGTCTTCACCTGATTCGTGCATCACTTGTCCCCTTTTCTTATACCTTCAATACTATAATTCTATTGTGCAAAAGAGATTTTGGCAACCCATAAAACGCAAAAAGAGGCAATCCCATCAATTTGATAGGATTGCCTCTCCACTACATTTTCGTTGTAATCAGCAGAATGGTGATTACTTAGCGTAATCGGTTGCTCTGCTCTCTCTAATGATATTAACCTTGATCTGACCAGGATATTCCATTTCATCCTCGATCTTCTTAGCAATATCGCGAGCCATAAGAACCATGTCTGCATCAGAAACCTGCTCAGGAACTACCATTACTCTAACTTCACGGCCGGCCTGAATAGCAAAGGAGTGATCAACACCCTTAAAGCTATTAGTAATATCTTCGAGTTCTTTAAGTCTGGATGTGTAAGTTTCAAGTGTTTCGCGTCTAGCACCAGGTCTAGCGGAAGAAATTGTGTCAGCTGCCTGTACAAGAACAGCTATAAGTGACTGTGGCTCTACGTCACCGTGGTGAGCCTCAACTGCGTTGATAACGATCTGAGATTCCTTGTACTTCTTACAGATATCTACACCAAGCTGAATGTGTGAACCCTCAAGTTCATGGTCAACAGCCTTACCAATATCATGTAAAAGACCTGCTCTCTTTGCTACTCTAACATCGAGGCCAAGCTCAGATGCTAAAAGTCCACAAAGCTGTGCAACCTCTACAGAATGCTTCAAACAGTTCTGTCCGTAACTTGTTCTGAACTTCATTCGTCCAAGAATCTTGATTACTTCAGGATGAAGGCCATGAACACCAGCCTCGATAGCTGCATTCTCACCTTCCTCTTTGATCTTCGCAGCAACTTCTTTCTGCGCTTTCTCAACCATTTCCTCAATTCTTGCTGGATGAATTCTTCCATCAACAATGAGCTTCTCAAGTGCTATACGTGCTACCTCACGACGTATAGGATCGAAACCAGAAATGACAACAGCTTCTGGTGTATCATCAATGATAAGATCTACACCAGTCATTGTCTCAAGGGTTCTGATGTTACGTCCCTCTCTACCAATGATTCTGCCCTTCATTTCATCATTTGGAAGCTGAACTACAGAAATAGTGGTCTCAGATACGTGATCTGCTGCACATCTTTGGATGGCGTTAACTACGATTTCTTTAGCCCTCTTATCAGCTTCTTCCTTCGCCTCAGCTTCCATGTTCTTGATCATGACTGCTGATTCGTGCTTTACATCATCTTCCACAATCTTTAAAAGATACTCTTTTGCCTGCTCGGAGGTTAAGCCAGAGATTTTTTCAAGTTCCTGTATCCTCTGTTCATTAAGCTTAGCAACCTCTTCACTCTTTTTGCTAAGTGCCTCTTCACGGGCATTTAAGCTCTGCTCTTTTCTTTCGATCGCTTCGGATCTCTTTTCGACGTTTTCCTCTTTCTGCTGAATTCTTCTCTCAGTACGCTGAACCTCATTTCTGCGGTCCTTAACTTCCTTCTCGAGATCATTACGTGTCTTTAACGCTTCCTCTTTTACCTCAAGGAGCTTCTCACGCTTTGTTTCTTCGGCAGATTTGAGTGCTTCGTCAATAATCTTTCTTGCCCTTTCTTCTGCACTACCGATTTTCCCCTCAGTTATCTTCTTTTGATAAGCCGTTGAAATAAACCACGCTGCAATAAAAGCGACAAGAGCTGCTACTATTCCAATAACAACATAGGTCATTACAGGAGCACCTCCTTATTAAGTTTTCATTGTACAATATTTTGTATAGTGGCCTATAAAAATGCACACTTGGATACAATTTTACAACACTATAATTTTAACTTTTATAAATTACAGTGTCAAGGCAATAGGAATGGATTACATTTTTTATTACCTGCGATAAATGGCTTAAATTTGCCCTTTCCAAGTTAGCATGTTATAATCACAAAATATTTTTTTGATGGAGGTTTGATTAAATGAAAAATAAATTGATCATGTTAATTATGGCCACAACTATCGTGTTAAGTGGCTGTTCAATGGGTCCAAGTAACCAGGCTCCTGTTCTTCCTGGTGATCTAGTTGATTCCACAAGCGAAGATAGTTCAAATACTGAAAGTGCTGGAACAGAAGCTTCCGTGGATGAATCCGACGAAGCTTCAAGTGATGTTTCCTACGCTGGAGGCCAGGATTACACAGAGCAGATCATTGCGGAGATTGCAGAAAATGTAACGGCCAACGAGAATTCTCTTAGTGATGAGCTCCTTGGTGTGGAAGAATTATTCCTTAAATACGAAGCTTATGTTGCAGCATCTTCATCACAGACAGAAATGAACGAGCTCAGTGTATGGGGCACTCTGGTATGGAAGACCGAGGTAGAAAGCCTTTTTGAAAGACTTAAAGAGGTAAGTCAGGATCCTGAATACCTTGAAGAGGAAAATAATAAATTAAATGAATATGTTGATACCATGGCAGAAAGAATGAGTGCCACCTACAAAGAAGGTACAATATATCCATCAATGTTCCAGTACAACAAGGCTATGCGCTACAGAGAGGAAGCCTTCACACTGGCAAGCACTCTGGCTGATATAAATGGTGAAGTGACATTCTCACTTCCTTCATCAGATGCCTGCGGCTATTACGGTGACTACACCACAGATGAGTACCTTATCATCACAGACAGCATGGAAAATGGCTCCTATGAAGTCTTCATCAAGCTTTCTGGCCAGGATGAGATTCATGGCTTTGGATTCGTCAACGAAGGAACTGACGAGGAATACAGCGACGCAATAGATTTTACTAGTGATGACGACAGCGTTAGCGGAACAATCGATCATTTCGCACTTGGTGCATCCTTCTATGTTACTGAATCTGATGGATCAGTCTTTGAGCAGGGTCAGACCTACGAATTCACATTTAAACATTGATAAAAGAGCTGTCATAATAAAGCCCCCGGACTCCTGATAAGTCCAAGGGCTTTTTCTTATACATTGAATCTGTCGTATTTAGGAGTACAGTCAAGGCAAAGCTTCTTACCGCCAACAAGGCGCAGCCACTTCTCTCCTGTTACTTCGCCGCAGTTCTCGCACTTGGCAGAGGCAAAGATTCGGGCATTTTCTGGAAGCTCTATTGTGGTTTCTTTTACCTCAAACATATCCTCTGGCTCGCAGTTCTGGTAATACTCAAAGGATTCTTCCCGGGTCATCTCACGTGGTCTTTCCTTAAGTACAAGGCGCACAGACTTACCAGTTGTGCGGTTGTAGAAGGAAAAGGCCTGCTTTCCTCTCATATGGAAAAGGAGATTTCCCTTTCCTACGCTGCATCCAAGAACCACCTGAATAGCATCAACTCCGCAGGCATCATTCTCTGAAATGCAGACAACATCCTCATCCTCTGAAAACTTAAAATCTAAAAGCTTAATTGCATATATAGCAGCCTGATAGCCTATTGTAAGACCTCCGCAAACGTGGCCGTGAAAGGCAGCTGCCTTATCCCATAATTCTGATTTGATCATATCAATCTCCTAATTAGCATCTTCTTAGACAAACTTATGCTAGTCTATTATCTATTTCAGTAATCAATTGCTATATTCCCATTCTGGCTATCAGCAGACCACCACAACCTTGTTGCCGTTTATATCTGCAACGGTGGTGTCCACTCCGTATACCTCTGATATTGCCTTCTCTGTCACTGTGGAGCTATCTCCATAGCTGTAAACCTCGCCATCACTGATCAGCATGAATCTGTCACAGTATTTAAGGGCAAGGTTAAGGTCATGAATAACTACCACCACCAGAATGTTGTCCTGATGGGCAATGTCAGAAACCACCTTCATAACCTCGTGCTGATTGCACAGATCAAGGCTGGCTGTAGGCTCATCCAGTAAAAGAACTCTTGGCTGCTGAGCAAGGGCTCTTGCCAGCGCAACCTTTTGAAGTTCTCCGCCTGACAGCTCGTCTACATATCTTAGAGACAGCTTTTTTAAATGCATACGCTCTATTGCCGCCTCCACAATCTTGTAGTCCTCGTCAGTTGGCGCAAACTTAATGTGAGGCTTGCGACCCAAAAGAACTGTATCATAAACCGTGAGCCTTTCAGCGTGGGTATGCTGTTCAACATAGGCCATACGCTTAGCGATATCGCATCTGGCAGCATTCTTAACATTGATGCCGTCAACCTCGATAACACCGTCCTTTGCAGGCAGAATGCGGTTAAGACACTTTAGAAAGGTGCTCTTTCCTGCGCCATTATTTCCAAGAAGTGCAAGGCAGTGCCCAGCCCCCTCGTGAACAGTGATATTCCTAAGTACCGCATCCATTCCGCGATAAGAAAAGCTAACACATTTAGTATTTATCATCTTTTCCACCTGCCTTTGAAAATGATCCATAAAAACATTGGTGCGCCGAGAACTGAAGTAATAGCACCGATTGGAAGAACGATTGGTGCGATCACAAGCCTTGCAACGGTGTCACTAAGAAGCAGTAGTATCGCTCCAGCCAGACCCGATGCAGGCAAAAGAAATCTATAATCTGTTCCAACAAACTTGCGAACCAGGTGAGGCGCAATCAGTCCCACAAAGTTAATGATTCCCACAAAGGAAACGATGGTAGATGCTGCAAAGGAGCACATTACCATTCCCATAATAAGAACGTGTCTGGTGTTTACGCCAAGTCCCTTAGCAGTATTTTCTCCACCCTGCATAGCATTGTAATTCCAGCAGTTAAAGGCAAAGTAAATGCTGACAAGAAGGACAACCACTGCGATTATGGCAATGTCCTTCCAGAAGGTACTGCCAAGGTCTCCAAAGGTCCAGTACACAACAGCCGCTACTCTCACATCATCAGCGAAGTACTCAAGGAGCGTTGTTCCTGCAGAGAACAGCGAGCTAAGAGCAACACCGGATAACAGAAGTGTTCCTGCCTCCAGCTGCTGGAACCTTGATAAAAGAACTATGAACAGAGTTGATACCATTGAAAAGGCAAAGGCACAAAGGGTTGTGACAGCGGGATTGTTAACACTAAGCTGAGCTCCCTGTGTGCTGGCTGACATAAGTCCGCCACCTAAGACGATAATGGCAAAGGCTGCGCCAAAGGCAGCTCCCTGGGAAACACCTATGGTAGATGCTGAAGCAAGGGGATTACGAAGAATCCCCTGCATAACACATCCAACTATTCCAAGACCAAAGCCTGCAAGTATTGCTGTTACCGCCCTCGGAAGACGAAGGTTAAGAATTATGATATTTTCTTTATCTGCGCCCTTTCCAAAAAGCGTAGCCAGTACCCTGTTTAGTGGAACTGTTGATGATCCAAGGGCAATTGCCAAAAGAAATGTCACAACAGTAAGCACAAAAAGTACTGCGATAAATATTCGTTTCCTACCTATAAAGGCGCGATAGTCCTGAGTGTCTTTGATGTCTGATTTATCCATATTACTCACCGATGGTCATCTGGCCAAATCCCATATTATTCTCGTTAAGAACATCAAGATAATCCATTCCGATCATTACGTTGAAGATTTCTTCAGCTTTTTCTTCGAAGTTAACATCAGCAAAGGCTTCTGGATAGATGATTGATCCAGCGTAGTAAGAGTCTACGATTGCAAGCTCCATGTTGCACCAGTAGTAGTTGAAGTTAACCTGTGAATATACCTTACCCTCTTTTACCGCTGTTAAGCTGTCGATAGCACTGCCATTTGAAGCATAGTCTTCATTAACAAGTTCCATGTTACTTGGGTTAAGGAAGATGATGTCTGGATCCCAGTCAAGGATCTGCTCCATGCTTACTTCAAATCCATCTTCTGCATCAAGTGTATCTGAAAGGTTGATAGCGTTGATTGCTTCAAGTGGTGCGTAGCCTGCGTATGTTCCTGTAAAGCCATGGCCACCACTCCAGCTTACAGCACCTGGATATACAGTTGGCTTCTGGTCTTCTGGGATATCCTTAGTTCTGTCATTAAGATCTTTTACCCAGCCATTGATAGCATCAACTACTACGTCTGAATGATCCTTGCAGCCAAGAACTTCACCAATAAGTGAAATTGAATCTGTAAGATAGTGAGAATTGAAAGCATCACCATATACGCCGATGATTGGAAGACCTGTCTTCTGAGCAAGATCTTCGATAGCTACTGTGTCTGAATCCTGGTAAAAGACAACGTCTGGAGCCAGCTCAATAAGTGCCTCAGCATAGTCTGCGTTTCCGCTTCCGCCTGAAGCTACAGCTGTACATGCAGCAAAGTGATCTTTGTTAGCATATGCGAAAGGCATTCCTGGAGCACCCTTAAGCTCCATTTCTGTACAACCAATGATCTTCTCTACGCCACCAGCATAAGTGATAAGACGAGCTGCGCTACCAAGCGCTGCGCAGGTGTTAACCTCTGCTGGAATCTCTACTTCACGACCAAATACATCAGTTACGATGCGTGTTCCTGATTCTGTAACTGTTACGTTTGCAGATGTTTCTGATGCAGCGTCATCTCTTTCACCAGTAAGAACTTCCTGATTAGCGGTTGCATCTGCAGATGCCTGTGTTGTCTGATTTGCACTTCCGCATCCCGTTAAGATCTGTGCGGCCATGAACACAGAAAGTGCTACAGCCTGTACTTTTGTTTTGAGTTTCATACTTTTTCTCCCTCCATATTTGAACCTGATAATTTCTACAGGTTATTTACTTAATCTACGCGCCAATAGATGTTTACAAGCGTTGTATCGATGCGTTCATTGACATAGCCATCAACTGCAATTGAATTAAGGTACTCTTTTACCTTATCTATGGTCTCATCTGCTGGTTCGTAGTAGCCCTTAAGTCTTCCAATGAACCAGTCCTCTGCTTCCTTAAGTGTCTTCTTGGGAAGCCATACAGTCTTGGCATAGGAAATTTCTGGGTTATAGCCCAGTCCCCAAAGGGTATCAAAGGCGTAGGCCACAGAGTCATCTACTCCTATCCTCTCTGTTACGCCAGCGATATGCTTAATCTCATCAAAGACTTTGTCTGTGCGCCTTGCAGGCTTACACAGAAAGCACGCGCCTTTTGATACCTCGCACATTTTAACGAGGGTACTGTAATCTGCTACAGCAGGGGTTGTGTGGGCAAAGACCACGTCATATTTCTTTTTAATAGGTGAAATGTCACAGGTGTGCCAGTTACTGACACTTAAGTGTAGATTCTGAATGTTGTGCTCTTTGGCATAGGCATTTCCAAGCTCCACCATACGAGGCGATAAGTCGACGCCATCAGCCTTAGCCACCTTAGAAGCAAGTTCTACTGAGTAAGCTCCTGCTCCGCAGCCAACATCCAGTGTTTCCATAGATTTATCAAGCTGAATCTTTTCAGCCATGAATTTAAGAAATGGATCTTCTTTGAAATTGTTCTTTTTCTCGTAAAGGTATTCCTCTGCAGTGCTGTCCCATGCAGCAATCTCAGCTTCTACGTTCCCCTCACGCATTTTCCACGCTTCTTTAATCTGCTCTAGATTCATATATCCCCCAATACATGCATAAAACAAGCTGCGCTATTATCTAAGTGCAGCTTGTTTCTGTAATAATCGAAGTATATCATTGTAAAAATGCGTGCGTAAGCCCCCTAGGGGGTTGTTTTTGTGTTTTTGTGTTTTTGTGTTTTTGGGCTCTTATACCAGCTTACAGATTGGCAATCCCCTTAAGTGGGTTAATTACTACATCCATGATTTATTTCCTCGCAAATATTGTGTACCAATCGACTTCTTCTATATCCTTTGGTGGGAAAAAGGCTGGGAACATAAGAGTTTGTATGTCCTTGTATCCAAGAGCTTTTAGTTTATCTAAAATTAGTGATACCCCCATCTGCTACGAGGCTGTCGTAAATTGTCTTCATGCTAGTCCTCGTTGTTATGTTCAGTTATAGTGCTTCAACACATCTATTCCAAGTAGCAGTGCCTTCTCATGGGAGTCTGAACCGAATCCTCTTGTATCGTATTCATGAACATTGGCAAGGGAATCCGCTGTGAAAAGGAATTGTCCATACTTGGCGCCACGTTTCCTGCAAACTGCCGCCAAGGCTGCGCACTCCATCTCAACAACTGAGCAGCCTTCTTCCAAGCGGTACTTAACCATGTCTTTAGTCTCTCTGAAAAATGCGTCTGTAGTCCATGTTGTGCATGTCACAAAAGGAAGATTGTGAGTTTTGAAACAGTCTTCAATAGCGGCAATTGGCTCTTCATCAAGCTCAATGTATCTAGATGCTGGAAGGTAATGGTAAGATGTCCCTTCATCTCGTAGCGCCTTGGTCGGAACTATAAATGCATTCTCCGGCATCTGTGCTAAAACGCCGCATGATCCAACTGCAATTACCTTCTCGCATCCACATGCCACAAGAAAATCAACAAGAGAAGCTGCTGCCGGCGCTCCGATTGTTGGCTGTACCAGACAGATATCCTCATCATCCTCGTGTAAAACATAAACCTTTATGATGTGAGAAACAGTAATGAAGTCTTTCACAACCTCGGCTTTCTTTTCCTCAGCATACTTCTGAACCACATCTCCAAGGAAGGCTACAAGGCACTTCTTAGGTAGCACCAATCCCTCACTATCATGATCAGGCGCTATAACCTCCAATGAGTGATCGTCGTATTCTAGTACTGGTATCTCGTTCTTTGTTATCACTATGCTGCCTCCCTTAATGTATTTATTTGTGTGATTAAATTCGGATATAACGAGCCATGCAAGATGATTTCCGATTGGGCCGATGGGAGCTTGCTCACAAATCGGCACATATCGGAATCAGCCTATAAGGCGACAAGACGGATGAAATAGAATGCGTCAGCATTCTATGAATTCGCCTTG
>NZ_JHWL01000001.1 GCF_000622085.1 Butyrivibrio proteoclasticus P6B7 | reverse complement strand
TATTCTCCTTTACGAATAATTATTGATTAAACTGTATAAGCGTTCTTACCAGAGTTAGCTGCGTCAACGTAGCTTGTCTTAACCTGGTCTACCCACTTGTGGATCTTCATAACTTCCTCAGACATCTGAGACATCTTTGATGAGATATCAGCGATGAAGTTAACGCATGCCTCAGCCTCTTCGCCTTCCCAGCAATCCTGGAGTGGTCCCTGAAGATTCTTAACGTCTGTTGTAAGCTGATCAAGATCAGTTGCGCCAGCTGAAAGTGTTGAAAGGTATCCCTCAACTTCGCTGACATTCATACCCTT
Source organism: Butyrivibrio proteoclasticus P6B7 (assembly GCF_000622085.1). Classification (GTDB taxonomy): domain Bacteria; phylum Bacillota; class Clostridia; order Lachnospirales; family Lachnospiraceae; genus Butyrivibrio; species Butyrivibrio proteoclasticus_A. The sequence goes on along the minus strand of NZ_JHWL01000001.1, from coordinate 354,590 downwards.
TTGTGCCATTTTGTTTTCCTCCGTTTTTACACTTTTTTCAGCCGATTAAAATTCAGCCGATTTTATCTATGATAAAGACCATCGGTCAGTACCAAGCAATTTCACCAAACAAGTTTTCTCCCATTTGTCTTCAATATGAAATCCGACTTCTATTCCAAAAAAGCGCAAAAATTGCTCTAGACACTTCATTTTTGAAGTATCCAACATCATCAATATATAATTAGCAGATTTTTGAAATTTCTTATGATTTACAAATCACCCAACTCTGTTATAGATAATAATATTATTTATATTTCTTAAATTGTAAATACCATTTTTTCACTTTTATCCATTTTCTATGTTTTATATAAATATCCATGTAATATTTTAGATATATTTAATGAATCGATATTTCACATACATCATTTCAGTTTTTTATTAAAATCACCATCAAATGTCGAAACGATGCACATCTACAGTTTTCAAAAATCTTTTATTTCTTGCAACAATTTCTCTCTTCAATTTCTATACAGATGAACGTTGCAAAATGTTGCAAAAAAATTGTAAATATTTTGCAGTATATTACTACTCTTTTTATCGTACGAACATACAACTGGTTTTGGGAAATGATATAATTAGATGAACAAAAAGGAGAATCCATTATGTGTGAAGCATTAAAAGAACTAATGGCTGATGAGTTAAAAGAAGCTCATACAAAAGGTGAACTTGTTGGTACCGAAATAGGCAAAGACACCGTAAACCGTCTTAACGAAATCCTTCTAAAAGAAGGGCGTTTGGACGATCTCAAAAAAGCCACCACTGATTCAGAATTCCAGAACAAGCTGATTAAAGATCTGCTTTAATTAGCCCAAACTACAAACAATAATAAAAGGCGCTTCATGGTAATCATGAAGCGCCTTTTCGCTGCGGATAACAGGAGTCGAACCTGCACGGTCGCCCACTGGAACCTAAATCCAGCGCGTCTGCCAATTCCGCCATATCCGCTGAGCAGAGTACTTGCCGAGGTATTCCTCACATACTCTAGATAAAAATAAAATCTCTATTCATAACAAATAGAGATTTCAAATGAGACACGGGGGATTCGAACCCCCGACAACTTGATTAAAAGTCAAGTGCTCTACCACCTGAGCTAGTATCCCATATAATCAAAAAACGGCACAAAATTCCGTCAGAGCTGGGCTAGCCGGATTCGAACCGTCGTATGCAGCAGTCAAAGTGCTGTGCCTTACCGCTTGGCGATAGCCCATTGCAGCAAAAGAACTACTGTATAAAATAAAGTGCTTATGCACAGGGTGGCTAGAGGGACTCGAACCCTCGATCTCCAGAACCACAATCTGGCGCGTTAACCAACTACGCTATAGCCACCATAATTGGAATAATTCAGAAAAAAATTGCGGGCATATCTTAATGGCAAGAATCCTTGCACCGACATCCTCGCAAGCAAATCTTATATCTAAATTATAACACAAATGTGCCCGAAGGGATTCGAACCCCCGACCCACGGCTTAGAAGGCCGTTGCTCTATCCAGCTGAGCTACGGACACATGTCCTTGAGCAATTGCTATGTTCCTGGGATTCTCACTAAACTCGACTTCGTCTCATTAAGTGTTCACCCATGGCTCGTACTAGCTTCAAAAAACTCAGCAAGTACTCTGCTCAAAAGCGGGTGATGGGAATCGAACCCACGTATCCAGCTTGGAAGGCTGGTGTTCTACCATTGAACTACACCCGCATATATATGAAGTTACGGCGAGTCGGGGTGACAGGATTCGAACCTGCGACCCCCTGCTCCCAAAGCAGGTGCTCTAGCCAAACTGAGCCACACCCCGTTCCTAACTGGGCCTTTCATAAAGCCCTCAGCCGTAACGCGAGATTTATTATATAATAATTCTCACCAAAATGTCAACACATTTTTTAGAACTTTTTAACGATTTTATAAGTACTTAATTTCATAAGAAATAATGTCGTCATCTCCCATGGAAAGCACTAAATAACTGGGTCTTCGGCCTTCTTGTCTCGGATAGGAAAGACTTCCAGGATTAAAAACGTAAACTCCACCCATTGTTTTTGCAACAGGTTTATGTGTGTGACCAAAAATAACTACCTCAGCATTTCTTGAAATCGCTTCGCTACGAATATACTCAAGATCCATGTTGACCATGTAGTTATGACCATGGGCCACAAAAAACTTGTGACCATCAAGAGTAAATTCCAGCTCTCTATTAAGATCTGAGAAGAAATCATTATTGCCCGCAACGAAATACACAGGACAATCGCAGGCCAGGGCAAATTTCCCTTCAGAGCCCTCAAAATCTCCGCAGTGGATCACTCCATCCACAGGCTCCTCCGCTTCCAATGCCCTATAAAAATTATCATCTCTTCCATGAGTATCACTTACTACCAAATATTTGTGCATATTTCCCCCAAATTAAAGCTTTTCTTTAAGAAGTGCAGCCATCTCCCTTAAAGCCTTTCCCCTATGGCTAATGGCGTTCTTTTCAGCCTCAGAAAGCTCTGCGCTTGTTTTACCATACTCAGGTAAAAAGAAAATTGGATCATAGCCAAATCCATTGCTTCCACTAATTTCGTAGCCAATTCTGCCTTCCATCTTACCAACGGTGCCAAATGCCTCTCCATTAGGAAATACTGCAGAAATGGCGCATACAAACCTGGCTGAACGCTTCTCATCAGGCACTCCCTCAAGTCTGCCGATGAGGTTATTATTCTTCTCTGTATAGGAAGTATCATGTCCCATATATCTAGCTGAGTAGATTCCGGGTTCGCCGTTAAGATAATCAATCTCAAGACCTGAATCATCTGCCATTACGATGGATTCAGCAGCAAGTTCAGGGTTCTTTCCCTTAAGAAGTTCTGCCACAGACTTAGCCTTGATCATGGAGTTCTCAGAAAATGTTGTTCCATTCTCCTCGATATCGCCGTCTACACCAGCTTCCTTCATAGAAATAACTTCGCAGGAAAGTCCGGAAAGAATCTCTCTAACTTCCCTTAATTTGTCCTTATTGCCCGTTGCAAATACGATTTTCATAATCTCTCCTCAAATATATTAGTTCTTTTACCAGAAATAAATCTGTTGTATTCCCGGATCCATCACTTACCAAGCTCAGCAAATCCCGCCTTGATTGCCTCAAATATGCCCTCTGCCATGCGCTTACAGTAAGTAGGATCTGTCATCTTCCCATAGTCCTCGTTGCCTGAGATATAGCCCGCAGATATTCTGGCTGTTGGCACTGTGGACCGGGACAGCAAAAGATCTGTCTCGTCGCTTTCAAACATACCAAGCATTGAGTTTTCAGTTCTTTTACCACAGTTCTGTAATAGAAGGTCCGCAAACTGTGCATTATTAAGGTTCCTGATGAAGAATACGCCGTTATAATAGACATAAATGCCATTCACAGACTTATCTGTAGAAACATCAGTATCTATCTTGACCACCAGGTCTGCTCCGCTGTCATTTATGAGAGCAAGGCGCTTCTCGTCGTCGATGTTACGGCCATCAAGCCTCGTAAAATAAAATTTGGTGGAGGGGTCGTCAATCCTGTCCGTTAGCTCTTTAAGAGAAAGAACTATATCTAACGGAATGTCCTTGTCTGACGCCGCGTCCACCACTACTATGTGATCATATTTATCTGAAGGCTTACTGAAAGTCACCTCAATGGTACTATTGTCAGTAAGGGTGCTCTCGCTGGCATAAAGAGAATCCAGCTTAAAATCAAGGCACACACTGCCTGTATCATTCTGTGTTATACAAACAGCGCTTTCTAAGATATCAAGATCCGTGGTAATGGCGTTGTCCTTGTAGAAACCCTCTTCTCTGCTGTCTACGTAGATGCAGAGTTCGTGGTCCACATATTTGTCTTCAAGGACAATGTTGTCAGAGCTCACCGTCTTGGGAAGAGGAATTATGAGCTTGCCTGCGCCTCCTGCCGACGTATCGGTACTTATCAGGAGGTTATAGGAATCATCTCCGCTTCCTCTGTCCACGTAGGTCCCAGCCGCATCAGTAATCATGATGTGCTTGGTTGCTGACCTGTGAAGCATTACCGCAATAGAAAGCACTGTGAAAACGGAGGCCCTTACGACCATCCTTTTCATTTCAGTGTTGTTCATACCAATATCCTATCTACCCAAGCCTTCTTGTGCAATTAAACCAGAAGTCTGAAGATTAGCTGTCTTCTCTGGCATTCTTGCGGAGAGGCTTAGGTCCCATAAACTGATAAAAATATGTCTTGAGCATACCGTTGTAAATCTTACGATTCTTGGTAGCCTTAAGTCCTATGTATTTCTCAGCCTGCTCGTAGCCTGTGATCAGGAACATTGACCAGGCATCAAGGGCTTTGTATCTGGCGCCGATAGTCTTGTAAAGTGAAGGAAGAATGTCCTGATCGCCGATTCGCTCGCCGTAAGGAGGATTGGTGATGATAAATCCATATTTCTTCCTATGGGAAAGATCTGCCACGTCTCTGGCCTGGAAATGGATCATGTGATCAACTCCCGCCTTCTTGGCATTGATCCTTGCTATCTCGATCATCTCAGGATCAAGGTCGTAGCCCTGAATATCCACCTCCACATCAGTGTTTATCTCTTCTCTGGCTTCATCCCTTACGTCCTGCCAGTTGCTCTTAGGAATCAGGTGCTCCCAGGCCTCTGCAGTGAAGTGTCTGTTAAGACCAGGTGCGATGTTAGCTGCGATCATGGCTGCCTCGATTGGAATAGTTCCACTACCGCAGAAAGGATCGATAAGGATTCTGTCTGCATGCCATGGAGTCAGCATGATAAGTGCTGCTGCCAGGTTCTCCGCGATAGGAGCCTTGGATTCAAGCTTACGATAGCCTCTCTTGTGGAGAGAATCTCCCGTAGTATCAAGGGCTATGGTCACCTCATCCTTCATGAGGAACACTCTTATTGGATAGCTCTCCTGATCTTCCTTGAACCAATCTGTGTGGTAGCTCTGTTTGAGCTTTTCCACGATAGCTTTTTTTACAATGGACTGGATGTCTGATGGGGAAAAGAGCTTACTCTTAACAGAAGAAGCCTTCTTAACCCAGAACTTACCTCGCTCTGGAATAAAATCAGCCCAATCAAGTGCCTTGGTGCCCTGATAGAGGTCCTCGAAGGTCTCTGCATGGAAGCTTCCCACCTTGATAAGGATTCTCTCTGCAGTTCTCAGTCCGATATTGGCGCGACAAACAGCGTCAGCATCCCCTGCAAAGGTGATTCTGCCGTCCACTGATTCTGTGATGTCATAGCCAAGGTCAATTATTTCTTTTTTTAGTACTGCTTCCAGGCCAAAATGGCATGGAGCTATTAATTCATATTTTCTCATACTTTGTAATTATAACATAAATAGATCTACCTATTATATGGAAATATTGCCTAAAGCAAAAGACACAGCGCATCTATGTAGGTGCACTGTGCTTTTGCTTTCACATTATGAGGTTTTTTATATGTATATGTTTATGGCAAACAATCATATAAATCTTTTTCTAAGAAGGAAGAACAATCCTGCAAGGATAACTGCTGCCACGCTGCATACTGTGACAGGAATAAGTGGGAATGTGCCTGATGTGCCGCCATCTCCTGGCACATCGCCATCTCCAATGCTTACGCCTATGTTAGCGCTGCCACTTGCTGAATTTGTAGCATTTGTGCTATCTTCCTTATTTGCTGAGTCATCAGAATTGCCGCTGGTGTTGATGTTGCCGGCACTGCTTGATGCGCCCTCGTCATCTCTGCTTGCGCCTGCTACAGACTGGTTGTCACCTGTGCTTGTGCCAGTTCCTGTGCTAGTTCCGGTTCCAGTGCCGCCAGTTGTTGTACCAGTGCTTGTTCCTGTGCCAGTTCCGCCGGTTGTATTTCCAGTCTCAGTTGTTCCCTGGTTGGTACCTGTTGAAGTGCCAGTAGATGCTCCAGTTGATGCACCAGTTGAGCCTGATCCAGTGCCTGTTCCAGAATTGTTATCTGACTGTCCGCTACCTGAACCACTGCCTGAGCCGCTACCAGATGAGCTTCCACCTGATGTTCCAGATCCGCTTGATCCGCTACCACTTGTGCTTCCACTACCAGCTTCACTTGAACCGCTATTACCGGATTCACTTCCAGATCCGCTAGTATTTCCGTTATCTTCGCTCTTCTTGTACTCTCCGTTAAGTGATGCCACCACATCGCCGCAAGCAATGCCTGCACCCTCAAGAGCACTTACAGCCCTGTCTGTGAGCTTTAAGAAATCACCGAGATCGATTGATCCATCAGCTCTTCTCATGCCTGCTGCCACAGCGTAAGGATCGGAAACGCTTGCCTTAGGTGCATCAAGAGATACAAACCAGTCATCTGTCACAGTAAGTCCATCACTGTTGCTGCACTTACCGTCATTCCAGTAGAAATTCTTTGTTCCATAAATCTTAGTGCTATCCTGACTTCCCTTAGTCTTGATAGTCTCGTTGGTGCTTGTGCCCTCTGTTCTGTAGCTCATTACGCCCTGTACATAGAAATCTGTATTGGCATTGTCATTAGTATAAAGAGCTACATTGCTTCCGCCATTATTAAAGGACATGCTATTGTAAACCTGAATATCAGGGCCAGAGTTAGAATCGATACCCTTAGCCTTATTATTCCATGCAACGCAGTTGATAAGCTTGTGAGCGCCGTTAATGCTGGATCCGCCCATCTTAAAGCCGTTACCGTTACCTTCATTGGTGCCATCAACATCGTATCCATTACCAAAGGCAACACAGTTCTGAATTGTCACCTGACCGATAGGTCCAGTCTCAGGCTTTGCAAAAAGATCCCATCCATCATCCGCATTGTTATAGGAAATACATCCGTCAAATACAACGCCTTCGCCAACAGTGAGCTTTGCAGCAAATCCGTCGGCGTCCTCATAGCCAGAATCTGCATTAGCATAAGAAGTACAGTTAAGAATCAGGTCATTACTTGGCCACAAATCCTTAGTATCAGTAGATAAGTATCTGCTTATCTGAATACCAGTATTGCCATTCTCATAAGCCCTTACATCCTCAAGAGTGATGTGGCTTCCGCATACCTGGATGCCCTTCATAGAGTTGCCTGACTTAGTGCAGTCGATGCCCTTCACATACCAGTAGTTACCTACGAAGATGAAGCCTGCGCACTTGCCGCCAAAGTCAAATACTGCTCTTCCGCCGTCTCCAACCATCTTGATCATCTGGGAAGAAGTTCCGTCAATTCCTCTTGCCACTACAACTGTGCTTGTAAGATTATAGGTTCCAGCCTTCACCCTGATGGTCTGACCAGGCTGAACATACTTAACGGCTGTATAGATATCCACAGGATCAGTCTCAGTACCTGCACCGCTGGCTGTTCCCTCAGGAGATACATACACATTTTCACTGTCGTTGATAGTAAGGAATGTTACCGTATGTCCAAAGGTCACTGTCTCATAGGAAGCCAGCACCTTGTACTCATCTCCGTCTGGATGGAAGCCCTCTGCAGGCGTAAATGTGATCTCAAATCTATTGTTACCACGCACCAGATCTGCTTCCACGCTTACTACCTCTGATGCCTTAACCTCTTTTTCTGTTAAAAGAGCTTGTCCCTTAGCATCAGTAACTGTAAGCACACCATCAGCATTTCCTGAATACATAAGCTCGTAAGTAGCAGTATTGGAATGCTCAGCAGAAACTACCTTGTAATTTGGTGTCACATAAGTTACAGGCCTATTCTCAGCTGGAGCATCCTCTGATGGATCAATAACCTCAAGACTGATGTTGCTAAAGGTAGCCTTGAATGATCTTGAAACAAACATTCCTACATATACATTGTCCTTATCAAGAGCTGAAAGAGCCTCTGTATCGTAGAACTTCTTAGTTGCAAGAACATTTCCATTCTCATCAAGATAACTTACAAAGTATCCTGTATTATTCTTCTGAATTCTAAGTGTTACCTGTGTAAGAGGATTAGCCACTGTTCCAGCAGCCTTTCCAGCCTCGTTACCAAAGAGATTATAAGTTCCAGATCCACTTGTAGCGCAGCTTGTCTCAAGGGTATACATGCTGGAGCTAAAGTCGCTTGTGATAGTTGCCTGATCATTAGCCTCTAAAAGTGCCAGATTATCTGGGGTTACACCCACCTTCTCCTGAGCACCAAGGCCATCCTTCATTGTAACCTTAACGCTGGTCTCATCCTTTGTAGCTTCGCCCTTATCTGTATCGTAGAAATACTCTACCTTTGTTCCGGAAGCCATATAGGAGTTGTTCCAGAAAGCTGACTCATCGCCGTGGATTCCAACCCTGTCACAGGCCATGATTCCAAAGCCCTCCTGACCGTTAGTAAAGGTCCAGGAATCAATTGTTATTGTCACTGTAAGAGTAAAGTTCTTGGAGCTTGGCACTGCTGTATAGTAGAAGGCAAGGCCATCTGTAGAAGCTGGCACAAGCTTACCCTTATTATTAAGATTCCAAAGAGTTACAGATTCATCAGAAGCTTTGAATCCAACATTCTTTTCATCCTTGGAACTCTCGCCAGTTCCAAAGGCTGCAAATGTCCATTCTCTCTCGCCTTCTTCAGTTACTGTGATATTCACCTTTGATGCCTCTGACATATCCTCGCCTCTGTTTGCACAAATTGAAAACTCATATTCGTGCCCAATAGTTAATCCCACAAATGTATATAAATACTCTGTAGAAGTATTAGTCACCACCTTCTCAGGTACGTATGTAGCCTTTGAAAGAGCTGCGCTGTCATCCGTAAGATCTTTTAAATAAAGTGTATAATCCACAGCCTCAGCCACTGAGTAGAACTTAAAAGTTACACTTCCGTTGCCCTTGTTTACTGCGCTCTTGATAGAAGGAGCTGTAAGTGGAAGGGTAAATGAAAACGCCTCAGACTGAGCACTTTCCTTAGCAGTCTCCTCATCTTCTCTTGTGATCTTAGCAACAAATCTGTAGTCTCCACTTACCTTAGGAGCGATAGAAAGAACTGTCTCATCCTGGTACTTAGTGGAGTCTGCACTTCCTGCCACATTGCCCTCTGCATCAAGCATTGTAACCACAAGCTTGTCAGCGCCCTTTACTCCAATTGAAGCATCCACTGTAACATCGATCTTAGAAGCGTTGTCCTTGTTAACTGCAACGTTCTTAATTACAGGTGCCTGAACATCCTCCCAGGCATCTCTCGTCTCATCCTGCTGTTCATAACTTACCTCTACCTTGAAGATGTAGTTACTGCCCACAATAGATCCAAGATAGTATGTGCCTTCAGCCCCCAGCTCAAAGGATGAAATATAAAGCGCATCTTTTGTGCGGTCTCCTTCTGTTTTGGCCACCGTTTCTCCAGCAGCATTAAGAATTGCTATCTGACGGTTATTGGTATTGCCTTCAGCCCACCAAACCTTCACGGTAGCTGCCTTTGTAGTTGTAAACTTAATTGCGTTGGCTGTAGTAGAAACCACACCGCCAAAGTTGATTCTTCTGGTTGCTTCATAGTCATCAAAGGATTTATTCTTATCCTCAACCTTTGACTTAGCACTGTATATCACTGTAAAGAAGTTCTCTGTTCCAGCCTTTTCCGATCTTCCTTCATTAGAATCAGCTGTGCCGAAGGTCTCCACATCTGAACCTTCTAAGGCAAATACTGTAGTCTCGCTTGTTTCCTCGCTGGAAGAAGGCTGCTCCTGGCTTGTTCCATCAGGGAACTTAATTGTCATATCGTCGCCGTGCTCTGTAAATGGATCCCAGCTTCCAAGGAAGGTGGAAACTGCAATATCCTTGCCATCTGTAGTCTGCGCAGCTGTACTTACTGGTGCCCAGCTTGCTCTGCTTGAAGAGTTATCCACCTTGGACGCCTCGTAGGTTCCATACTCAACATTTCTAAGTGTGGTTCCGCTAAGGCTGTCGTTCCATCCAATAGGATAGATAAGTGATTCAGACAAAGAGCTGTACTGGTCGCATGTGGCATCAATGATTGTGTCAAAGAACACAACCTCTGAAGTATCCTTCGCCCATGGTCTTCCAAGGTATCCAGGCTTGGAAGCGTTTGCTGATGCTGTGTTAACACCTGGCTGTGTGCTTGTAACTGTGCAGTTGTACATAAGATAGCCGCGGGTGCTGGCGCTCTTTTGCTGAGCTGCAGTTATATATCCGTAGTCCTTCTCTGAATCGGAAGTATTAAACACAAGATCACACTTGGCAAATACTGCTGTCATGGCGCCAAAGATGTAGTCTGTTCCGCCATAGATATCGCAGTCATAAAGAGCAAGTACCGCTCCCTGTCCGCCATAGAAGGTATCCTGGCGTCCGATAAATGCGCAGTGATTCATGTAAACATCAATTACATTGTTGGTAAAGGCGATGGCTGCAGCTCTTTCTACATAATCCTTGTACTGAACTGCTGTGTCACCTGCTGCCATGTCACTTCTAGCAGCGCCCTTCTTCTCCTTTGCTCCAGACTCCTTAATGATGGTGTCCTTTGCTGCCAGCTCAGACTGATACTGGTTAAAAGAGTTCTCGAATATAACGTCATAGGCTTCGAATCCGGAAGCACTTACCACAACTGTGGCATTCCAGTAGCTGCCTGATGTTGTTGAACCACCTGGGTTGGTAAAAGAGCTATATCCGTTATAATTATTTACTTCCAAAAGCTCTGCATCGTACTTGCAGTCGCTTCCCATACTATAGTAAGAATAGCCATGTCCGTAGTAGCTTGTGATACGAACGCTGTCGCCGGCAATACCAACACCGCTGTCTGTTGTAACGATGCTTCCTCCTGCCTTGGAATTCTTAAAGGTTACGTTTGGAACGTCCACCACCAGCATTTCCTGATAATCGCCTGGGTCGATTGATACTACAACCCTCTGATCATCGGATCTGTCCATCTTTCTGATAGCTTCAAGAGCTTCAGAAATTGTCTCGTAGTCACGGCCCTTACCAACGGTAACCGTACTCTTATATGAAATCTTTGAATTATCTGCAACTGTAAATGGGACGATAACTGTGTGAACACCGTCTGTTACGTGGTTCTCGTCAATGAATGCATCTCTTGAATGCTCTTCATCAAAGGTCACGCCAGTTGGTAGTTCTTTTACCATAACGCGGTACTGACCCTGACGGAGAGCTGCCTTACCATCTGCAATGTCCTTGCCGGTAAATGAGTAGGAATAATCAGTGTCCTTGTAGTCATTGTCTGGATCAATCAGCACGAAGGTGAAGGTAGCCTCGGCAAAGTCCTTGAGCTCATAGCCATCACACTTAATCTCCACTGCCAACTTAGTTGTGTCCTTCTTCTGGAGCTTAAGGACAACGTCCTTAGTGTCCTTGGCAAAAGAAATCTCGCTTGTAAGAAGCTCGTAGTCGTCGGCGCCTTCCACTGTAACCTCATATGAAACGCCCTTCTGGAGGGTGGTCTCAAAGGTAATTGTTGCCTTGTCGTCGCCGTCCTTGGTATCGTTGATGAGCGCCATTACAGGCACATAAACTGAATCCTGATCATCAGGTTCAAACTTAAACTCGGCCTTGGTTACAAAATCCTCAGCGTCCTCAACGTCGATTCCTTCAATAGTTCCGCTTACACTAACAAGATCCACAGAAGCAACGGTAACTGTAAGGTCTGTGTCGCCACTAATGTTGATCTCTTTATCAGAAGTAATAACGTACTCGTCAGCACCCTCAAGGCTCATCTCATAATCAAAGCCCTCTGCGAGGCTTACGCTGAACTTGCCGTCTGTAACTGTAGCCTTAACCACGCTGCCATTGGCCTTGCAGGTAAATACTATGTCAAAAGAGCTATCTCCTTCATAGCCTTCCACAACGCCGTTTACATCAGAAAATGTAGCGTGCTCTCTCATAACTCGACAGACTGTAAGCTTCTCGTTCTGGGAATAGAGCTTATAGGTACCAGTCTTTGAAGGGTAAAAGACAGCTTTTTTAACAGCCTTGCTCTCGCAAACGTACTGATACTCTGTCTTGTCACTAGAGTCGTTTACATTTTCAAAAACATAAGTTGAATCTGTACCATTACTTGAAACATAGAAAGTGATGATGTCTCCAGCCTGGCATTTAAGGGCCAAGTAGTTGTTTACATTACCTGAAGAATTAGAATAGATGGCACCTGTAAACACATTGCCATTTAAGTCTTTATATGAATTATTCTGCTGTCTTGTGAGATTCTCATTAGTAGAAATGATTCTGTTATTGTTCTTGTTGGATGAATAGTAAAAATCGTCATCATCAATAGAGAATGTGGCAAAGCTGACACCTACTGTGCCTGCTGCAACACTCTCTCCATAAATAGAGTTGATCGTGTATTCATCAAGTCTGTTGTTATAGGAATCTCCCAGATTCTCTGCGCCAAAGTCCCAGACGTCGGTCTTGTTGTCATCAAAGTTCCTGTCAGAGCCTGATGTGCCACGGTTCTTGCTGTCAGAATCTTCCTTCTCTGACTTATCATCAGATGTTTCATCCTTGGATGTATCATCTGCTGTGGTGTCATCGGTTGTAGTATCGTCTGATGCTGCCTCGTCGGTCTTCTTATCGTCAGATGTCTCGTCTGTTTTCTTGTCGTCTGAATTGCTATCATCTGTCTTATTACCAGATGTAGTATCATCCGATTTCTTGCCCTCAGAAATTTCATCACCAGACTTGGCGTTGTCAGATGTCTTGTCGTCTGTACTCTGACCACCAGATTTCTGGGCATCAGAAGACTGATCAGCAGTGTTTTCAGCTGATCCACCCTGAGTTTCTGTGTTCTCCGTGGTAGATTCCTTGGATGTGCCCTGATCTGCAGAATCATCGCCAGTCTCTGCAAAGGCAACTGAAGATGGCAAAATGCCACTTAGATTGGAAATTCCCAGCGCCAAAGCCATAGCGGTAGCCACAGCTTTAGCCCTGGTTTTCCCCATACGTAACCCTTTTCTCATGCTTATCCTCCCAAAAATTCACATGATATGACCTTTTGTCCCCATAAATGATGTAAGCGCTTACATCATTTTTGAATGTGCCTATATCTTAGCATAAGGGTGCCGGCGAAAACAAGATATTTTCTGCAGTTTCTTTCGTGAAATTAGCTTATTAATCAACAAAGTTATAGGGCTGATTTTGGTGCTTTTGCACAAAGAAAAGGAGGGCTGCCCTTTGGAAGCCCTCCCCATTACTCTATGATAGCGTTTTCATGATTATTGCTATGGATGGTTTAAATAGATCTTTTATCCATCTATACTCATCAAGGCTTAAAGTAGCTGATAGCATCTGTCATGTCAGAAGCAAGGCCCTGGAGCTTAGATGCAGACTCGCTGATAATTGCAAAGGTTGCATTCAGCTCCTGCATAGAAGCATTGGTCTCTTCTGATGATGCAGCATTTTCTTCTGATATAGCGGAAAGATCTGAAATAATCTCTGTAAGCTGATCCTTAGCACTATTAAGTTCCTCAACGTGCTGTGCGATGTTGTCTGCACTGTCTGCCACATTTCCAACGTTGTCAGCCATATCCTGCATGTTGTTCTTGGTATCATCAAGATGATGTTCCTGCTGAGTAAAGTCATCATTAAGTCTCTGCATTACTGCTACAGAAGCCTCTGAATCCTCAACCAGCTTTTCTACGATCTTCTTGATTTCCTCTGCAGAATTACTACTCTGAACAGCAAGCTGTCCGATCTCGGTAGCAACTACAGCAAAGCCCTTACCGGCTTCTCCAGCTCTTGCAGCTTCGATACTTGCATTAAGTGAAAGAAGGTTGGTCTGAGATGCGATCTCTGTGATAGCTTCAGAGAACTTAGAAATCTCTTTTGCCGACTCATTAGTAGAATCGATTGTATTACCAATATCTTTTACCGATGCCTGAACCTCTGAGCTCTGAGCAATAAGACTGTTAAGAGCAGACATAGCAGCCTCACAGGAGGTCTTCATGTGCTCAGCGTAGCCATTAAGCTGCTGAACATTGTCTGCAACCTCATCGATATTATGTCCAATATCCTGTGTATTACCAGCTGCTGTCTCTACGCTCTCAGCCTGGTTAACAGCGCCCTTGGAAATATCGTCAACGGCCTGGCTTACCTGTCCAGATGCTGCAGAAGCCTGATTAGCAGAATCAGCCAGCTCTGCGCCTGCACTCTTAAGCTCAGCAGACATATCCATTGTGGTCTTAATAACTTCGCCAAGTTTATTACTAAGGGTCTGGGCACCGTCTGCCAAAAGACCTATCTCATCGTTTCTGGCAATATATGTAGGATCGATATTGAGCTTCAGATTACCCTGAGAAAGAACTCCCAGCTCATCAGCAATGGCGCGCATCTTAACGGAGGATTTAATGGCGATAAAATATCCAAGGCAGGAAAGAGCTACTGTAAAGATAATAGCCAGCACAATCATCAAAATAATGCTGCTTCTAACCTTAGCGTCAACGTCCTCGGTTTCTCTTCCAGAGTAAACCATACCAACGTTGGTTCCGTCATCATTGGCAAGTGGCGCATAGTATGAATAATACTTGGTGGATGCACCGGCAGGAATAGCACCTGGTGTGTACTTCTCCTGGCCCTGTCCTACAACAGCATTGAAAACTGCGTCAGACACAGTAAAGCCAGTAAGCAGCTTACCATTTTCAGAAAGGGTTGTAAGAACCCGCTCATTGCCGTAGAAAACAGAATACTCAACTCCGGTGGAAGACTTCATCTCTTCCAGAATTGTCTGGTATTCCTCCATGATATTTTCTTCACCCTTATAAAGAACGCCATCTACATAAGTCCAGTCACCATCCCAGACGTTGGACATCTCACTGCCAAGCTGAACTGTGGCAAGGCGAAGCTCCTCTTCAACCATGTCATCGTAAGTAGTCTTCAGATTAACTGCACTTATAACAGTAAGGATTGTAGCAATTGCCACAATAGCTGCGATTGCGGCTATGATCAGTTTTACAACCAGTTTTCCATTACGCTCCTTGGGTGCCATGTAATACCTCCTTCTCTCACCTACACGTGTACAAACAAAGTGAAGATATTTATAAGCAAATTTGTCCCTTATTAGTTATCGGTCTTGCGTATTCTTTCAAACGTATTATAGCATTCAAAATATTCACAAATTCTTATGTTTGAGTTAATTTATATAAAGATTTTATGAACTGGGGATCTGGTAAAAGAGCTGTCTTAATTAGCTGGGAAATAGATGAGAAGTATTATCAATACCGCGTGGATCGGGCAAAAGAATTAACAAAAAATCATGTTGCTTGCAACATGCTCGCGCCGAGCGCGGTTGCATTTATGCAACATTTACCTATCGCGCGATGTGCAGATCACTTGGCGAGGTTTTTTCGAGCCTAGTGAAATGTCATACACAGTAGTGCGCATCCATAGCGGAGCGTTTTTTATGATATAGGAATTTCGGAGAAATTTCCTATATCATAAAAAAGGAACCTCTTACGAGATTCCTTTACAGTGTGCGTGACAGGATTCGAACCCACGACCTTCTGGTCCGTAGCCAGACGCTCTATCCAGCTGAGCTACACGCACAAGCTCTGTCGCTTTATGCGACAAAGTATATTATATGCACTGACTAGTGCTTTGTCAACATGATTTTTCATGTTTCTTTAATTACTGCCACTGAATTGGGCTGTTGTTCTGCTGGCCATTCGCATTCTGCTGATTATTCGCATTCTGCTGAATATTTGCATTCTGCTGATTGTTCATATTCTGCTGGCCGCCGAATTGGTTCTGATTAAACTGTTGATTCTGCGGCTGTTGGAACTGGTTCTGGTAGAACTGTTGATTCTGATTGAACTGCTGGTTCTGTGGCTGCTGGAATTGATTCTGCAAACCAAACTGGTTCTGGTTGAACTGGTTCTGTTGATTCTGCTGGAACTGATTCTGCTGCTGGTACTGGTTCTGCTGATTCTGCTGGAACACTTCTCTCTCGCCCTGAAGTCCAAGCTGCGCGTAGTACTGAGTATATGGATCATATCCGTACATCTGCTGCTGTTGCTTCTTTCTATTATGAAGGACAAGAATTATAACAACTACAATGATAGCCAGCACAAGAAGCACACTAATTGCAATGATGATAGGAACAAGTGCCCCGCTTCCGCCTGCTCTGTACTTAACATACACGGTCTGATCATCATCCAGTGAAAGAAGATCCCATGTAAGAGTCTTACCATCATCAGAAACCTCTGTAGCATTGTGTTCCATAGGCTTGTTAGGAAGCTCAATAGTAAACTTCATATATCCACCGGAAGCTATCATATAGCTGGACATCATAAGCATTTCTTCCTCTTCGTCAGCATCAAATACCTTCCAGTCGATGGTGTAAATGTCACCATCCTTTTCTATGGTAAACTTCTTATCGAAGAGGTCATCATTACCGTCAAACTCTTCGATATCTACATCCTTCTTAGAAATTGTATAGCCGTTGTAGCCATCCTTTCTATACTTCTCAACTTCGAAGCCCTGATCCTCAAATTCTTCGATCTGCTCGTCTGTAAATCCGCTGGATAAGCTAAACTCATCATCATATTCATCATCAAAATAATCAGCGTATTCATCCATTGAAAGCGCTGATGACATAGCTACAGTAACTGCCACGTCTGCCTTGCCATTCTTCTTGATCTTAACGTTAGCATCGTATCTAACGCAGCCAGAAAGGCACAATACGCATACTAAAAGTACAAATAATCCCCTAACCTTTGTCTTCATATATCCTCCAAAAATCCGTTCTGAAGTAAATTATATATCAATGCCCCTAAACATTGAATCTATTTTTCTCTCTTTTTATCTCTTTTGAGTTATGCTGCCTTTTCTGCCATAGCCACATCCTCTGTGGTCTCATAGGCATCAAGCTCATCCATTTCATTTTTCTGCTTTCTGATTCTGGAAGCTGTGAAAAGACCTGCCACAACAGATATAAAGAAAACAAGAGCGATAACCAGTGCAATAACCTTAGCTCTTGCCTTTTTATCCCCATTATTTCTACCTTTAAAGAACTTCATACTAATCACTCCTTACCAACAATACTTAATATCTGTAATAAAAACAGACAACGAATTTATTGTAAAGGAAGACGGCTTGTTTTTCAAGGAAATCACTGAATTTTCACGGTTTTTTCACCCCATAAAAAAGAAGCCATATTTCTATGGCTTCTTCATATTTGTCATCATTACACGGGACCATTTTTCTCCGCTTCTTCTGCAGCCTTGGTCTGGGTAACAAGCTTCTCCATATCAGGTCTTGCAAACTCAAAGCAGGCCATGAGTTTTGGTGAAAAGACACCACATTCTCCATTTTTGATCATGTCATAGGCCTTATCCATTGGGAATGCTGCCTTATATACTCTGTCGCTTACCAGAGCGTCATATACGTCCGCAAGGGCCGTTATATGGGCTCCAATTGAGTTCTCATCACCCTTAAGCCTGTCAGGATATCCGCCGCCGTCATATCTTTCATGATGATGTCTGCAAATGTCCTTACACATCTCATAATACTCTTTATCCTGGACATCTTTTAACATCTCAATAACTTCGCTACCCCTTGTAGTATGGGACTTCATCACTTCGAATTCCTCGTTAGTAAGTCGCCCTGGCTTAAGAAGTATTGAATCAGGAACAGATATTTTGCCGATATCGTGCATGGCTGATGCCTGGGTAATAACATCAATAAGATGAGGCGTAAGGCCAAGTTCAGGATAGTTATTCATGGCTGTCAGCGCAAGGATGCGGACAAAGCCCTTAATTCTTTTAAGGTGATAGCTGGATTCCATGCTACGGAACTCAACTATGGTTGCGATGGTATCGATTACCTTCTCGTTACTGCTGCGAAGGCGCTCTTCCTGCTTTTTAAGATAAATGAACTGTTTCTTAAGAACACGGGTCTGATCATCAACCTGGGTCTCCAGATTGTTCTTATGGTCGTAAAGCTCAATGTTCCTGGAAACACGTCTGTCTACAATAACCGGATCAAAGGGCTTGTGGATAACATCGGCAGCGCCCTTCTGGTAGCTGGTTCTTTCTGCTTCTGTAGAGGTATCTGCCGTGATCATCAGGACTGGGATGGAATCGTTTAGATTATCCTTCTCAGCCATGGCCTCCAGAACAGCATAACCATCCATCTCAGGCATTACGATATCAAGAAGAATCGCGGCCAACTTGTCCTCATTTTCTTCCATCATCTTCATGGCTTCTTTTCCATCGCCAGCCTCAAGGATGTTGTACTTGTCCTTGAAGATCTCGCCCAAGATGCCTCTATTGATTTCGTTGTCATCTACCACAAGAATTGAGCGGTCTGCCATTTGTACCCTCCAATAATGAAGTTACTCGCCAGAACAAGGTTCGATCACAGAAATCAAAGATTTCCTATCTCACCTTTCAACAATCGCTGCACATCCCATTCCACCGCCGACGCAAAGGGTTGCAAGTCCCTTGTGAACGTCACGTCTCTGCATCTCGTAAAGAAGTGATACAAGGATTCTGTTGCCTGAGCATCCTACAGGATGTCCAAGAGCAATAGCGCCACCATTTACATTAAGCACGTCATTGCTAAATCCAAGATCATGCTGTACAGCTACTGACTGAGCTGCAAAAGCTTCGTTTGCTTCGATAAGATCAAAGTCTCCAATTGAGTAACCAGCCTTAGCCATAACCTTCTTGGTTGCAGCAACAGGTCCGATACCCATGATGCTAGGCTCAACACCGGCAAGCTCACCGGCAATCCATGTTCCAAGAGGCTTAACTCCAAGCTCTTTTGCCTTCTCTTCGCTCATAACGATGATTGCAGAAGCTGCGTCGTTGATACCTGAAGAGTTAGCAGCTGTAACAACACCGCCGTCCTTCTTAAATGCTGGCTTAAGTCCAGAAATACCCTCAACGGTAACGCCCTTACGTGGGCCTTCATCTGTGTCAAAAATGATTGTCTCTTTCTTTTTCTTGATCTCTACAGGAACGATCTCTTCCTTGAACTTGCCCTCTGCAATAGCCTTCTCAGCCTTATTCTGGCTCCATGCAGCAAACTCATCAAGCTGCTGTCTTGTAAGATGCCACTGCTCAGCGATGTTCTCAGCTGTGATACCCATGTGATAGCCGCCAAATGCGTCTGTAAGGGCATCCTTGATCATTGCATCCTGAAGTTCTCCAGATCCCATGCGGTATCCGTAACGACCCTGCTGCATAAGGTAAGGTGCCATTGACATGTTCTCCATACCACCAGCAACGATGATGTCAGCATCGCCCATTCCAATGAGCTTAGCAGCCAGGTTTACGCAGTGAAGACCTGATCCGCAAAGAACGTTTATTGTTGTAGCTGGAACCTCTACAGGAATTCCAGCGTTGATTGCTGACTGTCTGGCTGGGTTCTGTCCAAGACCTGCCTGAATAACGCAGCCCATGTATACTTCATCAACCTGCTCTGGCTTAACGCCTGCACGCTTAAGCGCCTCCTTGATTACAATTGCACCAAGTGCTGGAGCTGGGGTTGTGCTAAGTGTTCCGCCCATAGTTCCAATCGCTGTTCTACATGCTCCTGCCAAAACTACTTTTCTTGCCATACTTTTTTCCTCCGTTTATGCCTTGAATTATATGTGTAGATCTGCAATAGATCCAGTTAACGTATGCTAGTACATACCATTAATATTTTATCATTTTATTGATTTGTTCTCAATGCTTTGTACGTTATGTCGTCAATTCGTAGTGATCATTATTTCTGATTTTGTAATTTACAAAGCTCTTACTTCTGAAGTCTCAGCGGAAGTTCCAGTCCGTGATCCTCTAAAAGAGCTTTATTAGACAGGATTTCCGAGGTCTTGCCGTTGGCAATTATCCTTCCATCGTCCAAAAGGACTGTCCTCTCACAGGTATCCATGATGAAATCCAGGTCATGGGATGTGATCAGCTTAAGGGAATGGATATCGTTAAGAATGCTGATCAGGTTCTTTCTGTTCCTTGGATCCAGCGCAATTGAAGGCTCGTCCATGATGATAATATCCGGCTCCATGGCAAGGATCGTGGCTATGGCCGCCAGCTTCTTCTCACCTCCGGAAAGCTTGTAAATGTGCTTGTTCTTAAGGTCGCTGATATGAACCTTAGCCAGGGCTGCATCCACTTTTTCTTTTACCTCTTCCTCTGAAAGCCCGTAGTTCCTAGGGCCAAAGGCCACATCGTCCTCAATTGTGGATAAAAAGAGCTGACTATCTGAATCCTGGAAAACGTAGCCGATATGCTCCCTGACATGGTTTAAGTTCTTTTTATTAACAGGATGGCCTGCCACCTCAATTGTTCCCTGATAATCAAGAAGCAGTCCCACTAAAAGCTTCATCAGTGTGGACTTTCCGATTCCGTTGGCTCCGATGATTCCGATGCTTTCGCCGTCGTGTGCAACAAGGTTGATGTCATCAAGGACATGGTTGTTGTCTTCGTAGGTGAAGCTCAGGTTCTCTATTCTTAGTATTTCTCCGTGTATTCCTGTGTGCATAGCGTTCTCCAATCAAATAATAACTCTGCTGCGAATCAGGACCAGGATCATGGTCCAGATTATGACGTAGAGTATATCTAAGAGCCCATAGCTCTTTTTACTGGTAAAAAAGTCCCCCTTAAAGCCGCGAAGCAGCATGCTCTCGTACACATCCTCTGCTCTGTCCATGCTGCGAAGTAGCCACTGGCCCACCAGCGTGCCCCAGGCTTTGTAATGAATTCCCTTCTGGGATGGGGCTCTTAGTTTGTAGGCTGTGATAATGCGCTCTGCCTCTGCTCCCATGACGCCAAAGTATCTGTAAATCAGCATGATGACTATTACGATCATCTTAGGCATGTGAAGACATCTTAGAGCGTAGCAGATATCGTCGATGGAGGTGGTGGCGATGAGGATATAGGCCGACAGCGCTGAGTAAAAACCCTTTAGCATCAGAGTTACCATGGATACCATGCCGCCTGTTACTGCAAAGCCTCCCTGAACTGCAGCCCCTGTTTCAGCTGCGGTGCCACCTATGTAAAAGAGTATGTTCTTGTCAAAAAATGGATTAAATATGCCCACCAGAAGTACCAGTGGAAGGATCAGTCTCATTCTGTAGAGGCCGTCTTTAAAGGACAGCTCTCCAAGGATGAAGCCAAAGATCGGGTAAATGCTCATGATGATCAGCGGAACCAGATCGTACTTTCCAAATGAGACTGTGATTATTATGTAGAAAACGCTAAGAAGCAGCTTCCCCAGTGGGTGAAGGATATTCATCCACTGAGAACGCTGCTGTAAGTCCTGGATTTTATTTAGTTCTTTTAACTGCTTATCAATTGACGCCATGTGAATAATTCATCCAGATTAATATTGAGACTCTAGTTTGTCATTCATGATGGCTATCCAGCATCTATCACGCTGGATTTCTATCTTAAATGCGGCTTATCAGGCAGCCTTATCCTCTTTGTTCTTCTTAAGGAAGAATCTGCATGCATAGCAAAGGCCAACCATGAGGGCCACAACCACAAGGGCTCCAACTATTCCTGAGAAGCTGGTGCCGATGGCTGCCTCACTTCCCTTAAATGCGTAGTCTGGAAGAAGTGATGTTGTATCCTGGATTCCTGCGGCTACATCATAGGCTCCGCCTGCTGCTTCAAGCTCTGATGTTCCAGCAACCTTCTCCATTGACCACTCCAGGCCATCTGGGAATGCTGATGCAAAAAGAGATACGATTCCACCTGCAATTGCTGCAAGAACTGCGAGGACGATAATTGTATTCTTGAAGGAAAGCTTGCCTTCCTTTTTCTCCTTAACTACGTCTTCGCCGCCAATGCCCCACAGAAGCTCTGGTCTTGCCTCGTATACGAATACGAGAACTGCTGCTGTGATAAGGCCTTCAACAAGGCCGATAGCCAGGTGGATAGGCTGCATAGCTGCAAGGAATGCAGAGAATGGAAGCTCTGTTACACCTGATATTAAAGTCTCTAATGTTACTGAAAATGCTCCTAACTGCAATGTTACTATACATCCAAGGATTGAAGCAATAATAATCTTAGCTCTGCTGGCACCTTTTTTCATCATTGGTCGCCAGAATAGGAAGGACCCCAGGAAACACCCGTAAAAGGCCATGTTCCAGACATTGCAGCCCAGTGCCAGAAGACCTCCGTCTGCAAATAATAATCCCTGAACCAGGAGTACTCCGATCATTGTGATAAATCCAGCGAATGGTCCAAGCATTGCTGAAAGCATCATGCCTCCGCAAAGATGTCCTGATGAACCTGTTCCTGGAATTGTAAAGTTCAGCATCTGAGTTGCAAATACAAATGCCCCCATAACTCCCATTACAGGAATCTTCTTAGGATCATTCTCTTCCCTTACTTTCTTGATTGAAACTCCTGCTGCAGTTCCTGATAAAACGTACATTGTTCCTGCAACTGCTGGTACTACCAGCGCATCTGCCATATGCATAATAATTTACCTCCCCCACGCCTTTTGTTTTTATATTTGTGAGCTATTAAGCTCCGCATTTCGTGAAAAGGGTGTGTCGACGCACAAATCACCGGACGAAAAATGTGGGCCTACACACCTTGGCAACACAATAATTATAAAGCTTGCAAATTGGGGCTCACAAGCCCCCTAGGGGGTTATAAATGCATAAAAATGCCACTAATTATCAGTGTAATTAGTGGCAGGTTTTATGCGATCATTTCTTGTTTTCAAATATCTTTTTAATTGCCTGATCGTATGGCGCTGTGAGAACGCCATGCTCTGTGACAATTCCTGTGATGAGATCATTGTCAGTTACATCAAAGGCTGGGTTGAAGACGTTTACTCCCTCTGGAGCCATGCGCTCTTTGTACCACATCTCTGTAACTTCCTCAGGCTTTCTCTGCTCAATATTGATCTCTTTTCCGGTAGGGGTGTTGATATCAATAGTTGAGGTTGGTGCACATATATAGAATGGGATGTTGTATCTCTTGGCAGCAAGCGCAACCATGCTGGTTCCGATCTTGTTAGCAGCATCACCGTTGGCAGCAACTCTGTCGCAGCCCACAAATATTGCATTGATGGCGCCTGTTCTCATAAGAGAAGCTGACATGTTGTCGCAAAGAAGTGTTGTATCAATGCCTGCTGAATGAAGCTCGTAGGCTGTAAGTCTTGCACCCTGAAGAAGTGGTCTTGTCTCGTCGCAGTAAACCTTGATGTTATAGCCCTTCTCATGAGCCAGATACATAGGTGCTGTAGCTGTACCGTACTTGCAGGTAGCAAGCTGGCCTGCGTTACAGTGAGTAAGAAGACCATAGCCATCCTTAATGAGCGTTAAGCCATATTCACCGATACGTCTGCAAACATCGATATCTTCTTCCTTGATACGCTCTGATTCTGCGCGCATTTCGGCAATGAGCTGAGGAAGGATTGCCTCGAAGGAGCTGTGTTCTTTATTGTCAGCGCTTGGCTGTTCCTGTGCATTAATGCTAGTTCCTGTAAGTTCCCCATAAAAGCCCTTCACATGGTTCTCCATGCGCTTAAGTGCCCATGAAAGGTTCACGGCTGTAGGTCTTGAAGAATTCAGGAAGTCGCTCTTTTCTCTTAGCTCTTTTACGAACTCATCATAGGTGGCGGCCTGTGAGTGCTTCATGAGAAGATAAAGGCCAAAGCCTGCTGTTACGCCAATTGCAGGCGCCCCCCTTACCTGAAGAAGGTAGATTGCGTCCCAGATCTCCTGGCCTGTGTGAAGTCTGATCATCTTGGTGGTGCCTGGAAGAAGGGTCTGGTCAATGATCTCTATTGCGTCGTCTTCATCTATAAGTGCTACTGTTTCGTAATCAAGAATGCTTTTCATATGCGTTGTCTCCTGTGTTTTAGTACTTGCTCATTAATTGCTTGTGCTGCTTACTGAAGTTTGCCCATAAGCTCAGCTGCTGCTTCGCTTCCGTGCTTGGCTGCGTAGGAAGCCCACTTCTTGGCTTTTGCATAGTTCTTTTCACCGAAATCGCCGTTGTAGTAGCCAAGTGCTATGGCCTCTGCGGCCTCGATGCTGCCTTTGCCTGCCTTATCTATAAGATCAAGTAATTTCTGTTTTTTATCCATTTGTGTTCCTTTCTAATCATATTTGAAACTAATTAGCCATTAGTTTATTTTAAGTATTCTCGAACAATTCTATCAATAACGTCTTTTCCGAGTCCTATATCGCTAGTTTCAAAAGTATAGATTATATTCTTTCCCATATAATACCCATTTTGATAATACATTTCCATCTTTTGAACTGCACGCCGTGCATACTCTGGATTATCCATCATGCCGAAATGTTCAAGATAATAATCTTGCCTGGTTCTTACATTTAACAGTGCAAAATCCGCAAATATCTGAGAACCATCCTTAAGAACAACATTGGGCTCATAGACGTAAGGTATGCCTTCCATCATGAATTTATCCGCCAGGATCTTTTCTGACTTTGATCTGACGTGCTCACCAATTTCCGAGAATATATTGGTTACATTCTCATAGGTGTTGATATCTGTCTTCTTTTCTTTTTTCCATTTATCAATGTATTTATCATCAGGAAGAACAATGGGAGTTATCATACTTTTCTTAACTTCACCCAAACCATTATATATTATTTCGAGGTTATTTTGTTCATAACATTTCAACAGATTATCCAGGCCCTTCTCAAGCTTTGTGACTCCTGTCAGCGCCTTTCTATTATATTCCTTCTGAGCCAGATCAATTGCCAATTGTTTGTTGTCTTTATGAATATATTGGCCATTCTTATGCTCATGTTTCTCCTCTTTTTTATAACATCGGAAGTATATGTCATTATGACATCTATCCACCCTTAAAGAGCCTTCCGGAGCTTTCTGAACCTCCTTTTCAAGCTCTTGTTTTATGCAAATTAGCGATTTATGCTCAATCTGTAATTTATCTAATACTGCTTTTATCATTTGTATCCTCTTTTCTATCCTCTTTAGTATCCTCTTTAGTATTCTCTTTTTCTATCCTTCGGTGTCTTTAATAGGTCTCCAGCTAATGCACCGACTTTTTGGCGCATTATTTCGGATGGTTTTATTTCTTTTTAGTAATCCTCCGAACACCGACACCCTTCTCTCGGTGTATTTCTTATTCTCTATCTTACTTACCGAAATACCTCCTACTATTCTCGGTTTTTTACATGCATATATGATCCAGCACCGAATCACATTTGTTATTCTTCGGTGCATATTTAATAGCATTGTTATATCCCCGATAATAGTTATTTTTCCATTAGTGTATTCTCCACATGTTCCTGAAAACACCGAATACTCCACTAAATCTGTCGGTGGTTCTCAGATTCTCTTAAACATGCTCCGAAGCAAGTATTTTACGAACATCTACACCTTCACCATAAGCCTAATCCAATGGGATTTGCTCGATAGCAGAACGCCATCGCTTGAAACAAACATTAGAATGTATTAGATATTATCAAATCAAATTAGAATTGTAAACATAACTCTGATTTAAGCACAAAAAATCTGCCATTCCAAAAGGAATGGCAGATTGATTATCACTAATGAATATTAGTTCTTTGCAGCAAGAGCTTCCTTGATCTTCTTTGTAAGAGCAGGAACGATCTTGTTAAGATCTCCAACTACGCCGTAGTCAGCTACATCGAAGATAGGAGCATTCTCATCCTTGTTGATAGCGATGATGATGTCTGACTCTTCCATACCTGCAACGTGCTGGATTGCTCCAGAAATACCGATTGCGAAGTAGAGCTGAGGACGAACTGTCTTACCTGTCTGACCAACCTGAAGATCCTTTGGCTTCCAGCCTGAATCTACAACAGCACGTGAGCAAGATACTGTTCCGTTAAGAGCCTCTGCAAGGTCATCAAGGATCTTGAAGTTCTCTGCAGAACCAACTCCACGACCACCAGATACAAGGATCTTAGCAGCCTGGATATCAGCAACTGAAGAAGCTTCCTTAACGATCTTAAGGATCTCTGTGTAGCAGTTGTTCTCTTCGAATCCAGGATTGAATTCAACAACCTCTGCCTTAGCGCCCTTAATAGGATCGATCTTCTGCATAACGCCTGGACGAACTGTAGCCATCTGAGGACGGAAGTCTGGGCAAGCGATTGTAGCGATTGTGTTACCACCGAATGCAGGTCTTGTCATAAGGAGCTGCTTATGCTTTGTCTCTCTAGCTGGTGATGGCTCAAGTGGGAAGTCACCAATCTCGAGCTGTGTACAGTCAGCTGTAAGACCTGTATGTACTCTTGATGATACTCTAGGGCCAAGGTCTCTACCGATTGCTGTAGCACCAACAAGGAGGATCTCAGGCTTGAACTCATCGATTACTGATGCAAGAGCGTGTGTGTAAGGCTCTGTTCTGTAATCCTTAAGAGCTGGATCATCAACTACGATTACTCTATCTGCGCCGTACTCAGCGAGCTTGTCTGCAAGACCTTTAACATCGCTACCAAGAAGTACAGCTGTTACTTTTTTCTCATCAAGGTCGTTAGCAAGATCTTTTGCCTTACCAAGAAGCTCAAGCGCGATGCTTGAAAGCTCATTGTCTACCTGCTGAGCAAATATAAATACACCCTTATATTCTTCTAAAGACATGACTTTTCTCCTTTACCGATAAAAATTTTTAAATAACGTGCTTCTCTGTAAGCTTACCTACGATATAATCTACTGCTTCATCAGCTGAATCAGGAACAACCTTCTCGCCCTGACCCTTCTTAACCTTATCAGAAGCCTTAGCAATCTGTGTAGGTGAGCCCTTAAGTCCAAGGTTAGAATCGTCAACATCCTTAAGATCAGGTCTGCCCCAAACTGTAACTTCCTTCTCGAATGCATCGAAAATTCCGCCAGGAGTCATATATCTTGGATCATTGAGCTCTGAAAGAGCTGTTACAAGGCAAGGCATCTTAGCCTTAACAATGTGATATCTGTCTTCGAACTGTCTCTTAACTTCTACAGTTCCAGCCTTCTCATCAACGTTGATTTCCTCAGCGTATGAGATAACAGGAAGGTGAAGGTGCTCAGAAATCTGAGGACCAACCTGAGCTGTATCACCATCGATAGCCTGACGGCCTGTGATGATGAGATCATAATCGATATTTCTAAGGGCACCAGCAATTGTTGATGATGTTGCCCATGTATCAGCACCGCCGAGTACTCTATCTGTTACAAGGATTGCCTTGTCAGCACCCATTGCAAGAGCTTCTCTAAGAACTGCATCAGCCTTAGGAAGACCCATTGTAAGTACTGTAACCTCTGCGCCATACTGATCTTTTAATCTAAGTGCTGCCTCAAGACCTGCCTTATCATCAGGATTCATGATAGCAAGCATTGCACCTCTATCCAATGTTCCATCGGGTTTGAACTTAACGCCGCCCTTTGTATCAGGGACCTGCTTAATGCAAACTACAACTTTCATTTTTATTCTCCTTCTATAATTTAATTAGTAGTGATTACTTTAAAAGAGCACCAGAGATAACCATTCTCTGAACTTCTGATGTACCTTCGTAGATCTCTGTGATCTTAGCATCACGCATCATTCTCTCTACTTCGTACTCTCTGATGTAACCATAACCACCATGGAGCTGTACAGCCTTAGTTGTAACATCCATAGCAACCTCTGCTGCGAAAAGCTTAGCCTTAGCAGCTTCTACAGAGTAAACATCCTTTTTCTTCTTAGCATCTGCTGCAGCGTAAACAAGAAGTCTTGCAGCTTCGCACTGTGTTGCCATGTTAGCAAGCTGGAACTGTGTGTTCTGGAAAGCGCCGATAGCTCTACCGAACTGCTTTCTCTCTTTTACGTATTCAACTGTTCTATCAAGGGCACCCTCAGCAATACCAAGAGCCTGAGCAGCGATACCAATACGTCCGCCGTCAAGAGTATGCATAGCGATTGGGAATCCCTTACCACGTGTGCCGAGAAGGTTCTCTGCTGGGATGTGGCAATCCTGGAAAATAAGCTCGTATGTGGATGATCCACGGATACCCATCTTATTCTCCTTTGTTCCGAATGTGAAACCAGGTGTTCCCTTCTCAACGATAAATGCTGAGAACTTCTTCTGCTTTCTACCCTTCTTATCTTCTACGATATCTGTGTAAGCGATGATGATGTAAACATCAGCAACCTCACCGTTTGTGATGAAGCACTTAGAACCGTTAAGGATCCACTCCTTACCATCATCTGAAAGAACTGCCTTTGTCTGAACGCCCTGAGCGTCTGTACCAGCCATAGGCTCTGTAAGACCAAATGCACCGAGCTTCTCGCCCTTAGCAAGTGGTACAAGGTACTTCTGCTTCTGCTCTTCTGTACCATATGTAAGAATAGGATCGCAGCAAAGTGATGTGTGAGCAGATACGATAACTGCTGTTGTACCACAAACCTTTGCAAGCTCCTCTACACACATAACGTATGTAAGAGGATCGCATCCCTGTCCGCCATACTCCTTAGGAATAGGAATACCCATGAAACCATACTTCTGCATCTTCTTAACGGTTTCCATTGGGAAAACCTCTGTCTCGTCAACCTCTATTGCGTTTGGCTTTACTTCTTTTTCTGCAAAATCTTTGAAAAGAGCTCTCGCCATTTCATGCTGCTGATCAAGCTGAAAATCCATTATTTTTTCCTCCAAATCTTTTATTTAATAATTCACAATGAAGTTCTGCTCTCGTGCTAAAGCACTCGCCAGAACAATAATACTCACTAGCTTCGAAAAAACCTCAGCAAGTGATTATCATTTATCTGTTGGAACCTTGTTTCCATCAGCGTAATTGTAGAAGCCAATTCCAGTCTTAACGCCGAGTTTCTTACCACGAACCATCTTACGAAGAAGTGGGCAAGCGCGATACTTAGAATCGCCTGTCTCTGAGTAAAGAACGTCCATGATAGCAAGAACGATATCAAGTCCGATGTAGTCACCGAGCTCAAGTGGTCCCATAGGATGGTTACATCCAAGCTTCATAGCTGTGTCGATACCAGCGATATCTGAAACCCCCTCTGAATATACGAAGATACCTTCGTTGATCATAGGAACAAGGATTCTGTTAACAACGAATCCAGCTGCCTCGTTAACCTGTACAGGAGTCTTTCCAAGATCCTCAGAGATCTTCTTGATCTTCTCTACGTACTCATCTGGTGTGTTAGCACCCTGGATAACCTCAACAAGCTTCATAACAGGAGCTGGGTTGAAGAAGTGCATACCGATGATAGGCTTAGCAAGTCCTGAACCGATCTCTGTGATTGAAAGAGATGATGTGTTAGATGCAAAAATGCAATCTGGGTTCTTTACGATGTTGTCCTGAAGCTCCTTGAAAAGGTTCTTCTTGATGTCCATAACCTCAAGAGCAGCCTCAACTACAAGATCAGCATCAGCACAGATGTCGTTAAGACCTGTCTGAATCTTAGCTGTGATCTTATCAGCCTCTTCCTGAGTCTTCTTTCCCTTAGCAACCTGCTTATCAAGGCCCTTCTTGATCTTAGCAAATCCGCCTTCTGCAAACTCTGTCTTGATATCGCAAAGATATACTTTCTCAACGCTCTCAGCCTGAGCAAATGTCTGAGCAATACCTGATCCCATTGTACCTGCGCCAATTACAGCTACTTTCATTTTGTGTTCCTCCTATTTATTGTGTATTTTGTATTCTAACTATGTTCTACTCTCACATATTGAAACCAGAACAAAGAAGTACGCGATTAGTTACGCATTCTTGAAGGCTACAACCTTAACCTTAGCTGGGTCGTCTTTCTTTCTAAGGAAGTTAGCCATTCCCTCTCTCTGATCCTCTGACTCGAAGCATGAACCAAAGAGCTTCTCTTCGATTACAAGAGCCTCATCGATGTTAACCTGAAGTCCATCGTTGATAGCCTTCTTGCAAGCACGAACAGCGATAGGTGCGTTAGCAGCGATCTGGCTAGCCATCTTCTCAGCTGCAGGAAGGAGCTCCTCCTGTGGATATACTGCATTAACAAGACCAATTCTGTAAGCCTCGTCAGCCTTAATGTTACGTGCTGTGTAGATAAGCTGCTTAGCCATTCCAGCGCCGATAAGACGAGCAAGTCTCTGTGTTCCACCAAATCCAGGTGTGATTCCAAGACCAACCTCTGGCTGACCAAACATAGCATTGTCTGAGCAGATACGAATATCGCAGCTCATTGAGATCTCACATCCACCGCCAAGAGCAAATCCGTTGATTGCAGCGATAACTGGAATTGGGAACTGCTCGATCTTGCGGAAGATATCATTACCCTTCTTACCGAAAGCCTCGCCCTCAGCCTTAGAAAGTGTGCTCATCTCCCCGATGTCAGCACCAGCAACAAATGATTTCTCACCTGCGCCTGTAAGAACAACAGCTCTGACAACGTTTGTGTCAATGCTATCGAATGCTGCTGCAAGGTCATCAAGAACCTGAGAATTAAGTGCGTTAAGCGCCTCAGGACGGTTGATTGTTACAACAGCGATGTTTTCTTTTACTTCGCAATTAACAAAACCCATTTTAAATTCCTCCTATATATGTTGTAGTGATTCCCACTACTTATTCGTGACATACGCATGACTGCGCTAACGCTCTCGTCATGCTACATGCATTCGGAATCCGGCATATCTGCCTACTTCCTCATGTCTGTTCGGTCTTCAAGCTAAAGCAGTCTTAACCGTGCAAGCACGGAAGACTGCTTCAGTTTGAATCCCTATATCACTCATATTTCTCAACGATTGTAGCGCAACCCATTCCGCCACCGATGCAAAGAGTAGCAAGACCCTTCTTAGCCTCGTCTCTTCTAGCCATCTCGTGAAGAAGAGTAACAAGGATACGGCATCCTGAAGCTCCAACTGGGTGACCAAGTGCGATAGCACCACCGTTAACGTTAACCTTGCTCATATCGAATCCAAGGTCCTTAGCAACTGCAACTGACTGAGCTGCAAATGCCTCGTTAGCCTCGATAAGATCGATATTGTCAAGTGAAAGACCTGTCTTGTTAAGAACCTTCTTAGTAGCTGCAACTGGTCCGATACCCATAACCTCAGGCTCAACACCTGCAAGAGCACCGCCAACCCATGTAGCCATAGGCTTAACGCCAAGTTCCTTAGCCTTCTCTTCGCTCATAACAACGATTGCTGCAGCACCGTCGTTGATACCAGAAGCGTTACCTGCTGTAACAAGTCCGCCTTCCTTACCTGAGCAGCATTTAAGCTTTGAAAGTGACTCAACTGTTGTACCAGCACGAGGACCCTCATCAACCTTGAACTCAACCATTTCCTTCTTAACCTTTACAGGAACAGGAACGATCTCGTCGTTGAATCTGCCTTCTGCCATAGCCTTCTCGCACTTCTGCTGAGAATTAGCTGAGAACTCATCGAGCTCTTCTCTTGTAAGGTTCCATCTATCGCAGATATTCTCTGCTGTGATCATCATGTGATAGTGATTGAAAGCATCTGTAAGAGCATCGTTTACCATTGTATCTACAACTGTACCGTTGTTCATACGATATCCGAAACGTGCATTAGGAAGTGCATAAGGAGCCATAGACATATTCTCCATACCACCAGCTACTACAATATCAGCCTCACCAGCCTTGATAAGGTCAGCAGCCATGTTAACACAGTTAAGACCTGAACCGCATACTACGTTAAGAGTAACTGCAGGAGTCTCAATAGGAAGACCAGCCTTAATAGAAGCCTGTCTAGCTACGTTCTGTCCAAGACCAGCCTGGATAACGCAACCCATAAGAACTTCATCAACCTGCTCAGGCTTAACGCCAGCACGGTTAAGTGCTTCCTTAATAACAATAGAACCAAGCTCTGCAGCTGGTGTGTTTGAAAGAGCTCCACCCATCTTGCCGATAGCAGTTCTTACTGCGCCTGCTAAAACTACTTTCTGTGCCATAAAGTATTACCTCCATTTTGGGACATGTCTATGTCCATTTTTTTATTAACTTTTCCTTGCGAAACCGTTAGAAAATTCTGATTGATAAATTTTTATCAGAACAAATCAATTGTAACATAGCACTTAGGCAAATGCAACAAAAATAGCTCCCAATTGGGAGCTATTTTATAAAAATTCTATAATTTGATATTTATTTAACTAAATGTCAAATCTCGGGCTCTATAAGGCCATAAGTGTTGCCTTTTCTCTTGTATACTACGTTTACCTGATCGGTATCCGCATTGACAAATACGAAGAAATTATGACCTAAGAGTTCCATCTGTACGCATGCATCCTCTGGATACATTGGCTTAGGCTCGAACTTCTTCATACGCTCGATTCTGATCTCTTCTTCATCCATATAATCAGTCTCGATGTACTCTTTCTTAAAGTTGCTGGCTTCAGCCTGCTGCTTATCTACCAGTTTGCTCTTATACTTCTTAAGCTGTCTTTCGATAACCTCCTCTACCAGGTCAATTGATACATACATATCATTGCTGACCTGTTCTGCACGAATGATCTTACCTTTAACGGGAATGGTAACCTCAATCTTGTGTCTTTCCTTGTCCACATTAAGTGTAACGTTAACCTGTGTGTCTGGTGTGAAGTACTTCTCGAGTTTTCCGATCTTTTCCTCCACTGCGGCTCTAAGGCCAGGTGTTACATCAATGTTCTTACCAACGATAGTGAATTTCATGCAATCATCCCCTTTGCTGCCGCATCGGATAATTCTGTGAAAAGAACTATCTCTATGCGAATATTTAAGACAATTTAGCAAATCTACCGCCTTTTGTCTATACGATATTATACCATCTTATGAAGAGGTCATGCAATTTATAATCCCTAAAATGATATTTATAAATGTTTCAAAAGAACTGTTTTGTGCATTATGCACAAAAAATATCTCCTGCTTTCTATTGCATAAAATTTACTTGTAAAAAGTGGTTTTCTGTGGACAATGTGGATAACTTTGTGCAAAAGTCCAAAAATCGCCCTTTTCAAAATGTGGATTGTGGATAACTTCTAAAAAATGTGTGAAAAAAAAGTTATTAATATATGTTGACTTTTGCATTTATGTGCATATCGGAGAAAACAAAATATTTTCGATTCTCTTCTTTACTTCCGTAAAATTAATGAACTTAATATTCTGCGTCATATACGTCAACTAATAACAGTAGATTCCGTCATAATCACATCAATTATCCACAATCAGACATTAATTAATGCCATCAATTCACAATCAGTTCTCAGAAAGAGTACTTCTTCCCAGCAGCTCCTCATAAGGAATGAAAATCTCAATGAAACCAGTTGCATAAGATCCCATATCATATGGATAGTAGAAGAAAAGAAGTCCATCTTCCTGGAAATACCAGCTATAGTCTGTATCCTCCGCATATTGAACACACTCATAAGCTGAATTATACACATCTTCTGGAGTTGTCTGGAAATATGGAGAACCTCCTTCTAATGCCGCCTCACCGTAACTTTCGAAATCCTCTTTTGTCTTGGTAGCCACAAGCTCTTTAAAATCTTCCTCAGTTCCTGTATAGAAGTCGCTAAGATGAAGCTCTTCTCCAGTAGTAAGATCAAATAACTGCTGACCTCTGTTTGGCATACCATGAGCACCACCGCCATACCAGTAGCCTCCTCTTGTTACATAGAGGTACTTATCCTCAAGAATTCCCACATCCTCAATAGTATAAGTATCTGTCTCATTAAAGGCCTGCGGATACTCAGCATGCTCCTCGCAGTCTTCATCACTGTGATCATAGGTTGGCTCTGAATACGTAGCAAGAAGATTTTTTGGTTTTTCGTGGAGCTTTTCATTGATCACATCTGCGTACTCAGAATACTTAGAATCCAGATTAAAGTACTCTACATAGCACTGTGTAAATGGAATTCCGCAGTTCTCACAGTATGAAGCTGTTGTCTCATAATCAATTGTTCCATATTCAAAGGCAGAGTAGGAATTAACAACAACTCCGGTATCCTCCTCATTTTCAAGGCCCTCTTCTCCAACATCAGCCCTCTTGAAGGTAACCTCACCATCTGCAAAATCAAGATAGTAAGCCTTTCCGCCCTTTATGGAAATGGCATAATCTCCAGGATAACTGTAGTTTTCAACGCCAGGTACAGATCTTTTTGTATAAAGAGCTGTCTCCTCTCCGGACTCCACATCATAACGATATGCAGTGCAGTCAAAAACCTCAAACTCAATCTCATCCTTAAAAAGGTAATACAGCACGCCATCCTCGTAGGCAATCAAAGAAACGTATTTGTCTGTGATCTGCTTGATATCTCCGCTCTCAAGGTCAAGCTCAAAGAGGCCCAGGTGCTCATAGGTATCTGTATCAAACTGTGTATAAAGAACTCTCTCCTGATCCATATAGCTTGAAGACATCCCTGTTGTAAGTCCTTCTAACTCTTTCACTGTGCCGTCTTTATAGATGGCGTAATGGGAATCATCCTTCCTTGCCAGCATAACACCATATTCATCAAGCTGATGGTCATAGCAGGTCTTACAATTAATGTTATAGCCTTTAACCTCTGCAAGAACATCCACATAGTCTGAGGCGCTCTCTGTGAATTCCAGATTATCCTGATCAATCTCATAGCATCTGTAATTACTTTCGTCAGATCCATGTGATTCAGTAAAGAAAATCTTTCCCTTATATACCTCAGCTTGTCCATAAGATGTCTTTTCCCTCCAATCCTGAATCTGGACAACTTCTCCTGATTCATAATCAAAGGCTATAAACTCACTGGAGGCAACGCCATTGTCATATCTTGTCACCTGGTAGAAGAGAATGGTCCCTGTTGCAGCCTCCAGATGGGCATATGAGTCATCATTACTAAGCTTAAGGACATCCAGGATTTCCTGATCATCCAGATGCCTGATGAAATTGCCATCAGTATCAAAGAGATACTCATCATTATAATCAGCATTAACAATCACCACGTCATTTTCAGCTACAGCCTCTTCTTCCTCTTCCTCAGAAGCCTCTTCGCTAGCCTCATCAGAAGCCTCTTCTTCCTCCTCAGAGGACTCTTCTTCATTCGCAGCATCATCTTTATAACTAAAACTAAAAACATTATCAAGGCCACAACCAGCCATAGGAAGGGTCATTGTTAGCGATAATAATACACATAATATCTTTTTCTTCATGGCAAAAAACTCCTCTCTTACTATGTCTAATATATTAACAGATAAAACCTCTAAATTGTTGCAGAAATACCCATATAAAAAATCCCTCCACCTAAGTGGAGGGATTAAATTCTCAATATGTCGCGATTAGAAGATACGTCTTACTGCAAGAACTGTTCTGTAATCTGCGTTAGAAACCTTGATACCAGTAGCTGCTGTTGAAGCATGTACGATCTGACCATTACCAATGTAGATAGCAACGTGACCAGAGTAGCAAATGATATCACCAGGCTGTGCATTAGCAAGTCCATCAACTGCAGCTCCCACTGATCTGTCAGCACCTGAGCTGTGTGGAAGACTTACACCGAAGTTAGCGTATACACTCATTACGAATCCTGAGCAGTCAGCACCATTTGTAAGTGATGTACCACCATATACATATGGGTTACCAACGAACTGGAGCGCAAACTGTGCAACCGCACTACCAATTGAGCTTGTCTCTGTAGTATATGAACTAGCTGAATTATAACTCTTATCTCCGCTAGAAGATGACTCTTTTGAAGTACCTGACTTAGCAGCGGCATTAGCAGCGTCTCTTGCTGCCTTCTCCTTAGCAAGACGAGCTTCCTCTTCTTCCTTGGACTCAGCTTCTACGAACTCTGTGGAAAGTGTAACGTAATCCATTGATACGTAACCATCACCTTCCTCGATGTTAACCTTAACCCATCCATCGAGCTCTTCCACAACAACAAGTTCGTCCTCGATAGGAACAAGACCAAGCACCTCTGCCTCAAGACTTGGGCCGTTACGAACCTTAAGTGTAGTAGTTGTTACTGTAGCAATTCTGGTTCCTACTTCCTTGGCAAGTTCTACGGCATCATCGCCTGTTACACAGTACTCTGCCTTAACATAACCTTCTACTGAACCAGATTTAATCTTGTACCAGCCGTTGTCCTCTTCAATAAAGGTACCAACTGACTTATCGTACAACTTACCTATAATCTCGCCATCTTCGCTTGGAAGACTACGAACGTTAACATAATCATTAACCTTAGCTATAACAAGGGACTTGAAGGACTCTTCCTCTGACTGTTCTGCAGATTCCTCAGAACCCTCTGTTGTATTATTGATTACTGCTCCTGTTGCCTTCTCAAGATCCTCAAGGATGCTATCTGTAAGGCTGGAAGCTGTTGGTGTCACATCTGTAGTTGATGCTGCTGAAGAGTTATCCTCTGCTGTAGATGCCTTTGAGGCACTAGCTGAATCTTCAGCTGCTGAATTTTCAAGTTCTACTGACTGCTGTAATGTAGAGAGTGATACTTGATTATTACCAAGTGCATAAGTGATACCAGCCTGTGGTAACACGCTAGTTACTTTGTTTGATGAAGCATACGCGTCAATACTGAAGCTTGAAAAAGATACGACAGCCGCAATACCTAAAGCAGCGAGCTGCATATTTGCTTTTCTCAAAACATACCTCCAAAATTGTTACGGAATTTGTTACATCTTTTAAAAATATACGCCATTATCCCGTTTTTGTCAACCCCAAAAGGGAAAGAAGTAACGTAATTACGACATTTTCCAGCCTCATACCCTATCAAAGACAGAGCATTTCAGCGTTTGTTTGCAGCAACAAATATTCAATCCAGGCCAGCGTTTCCGATTATTTTTTTCCAACCAGAAAGTCCTGAACTGATGTGACTGCGTTGGCTCCGTCGGCCACCGCTGTAACTATCTGGCGTAGTCTCTTCTTCCTTGAATCGCCAGCTACGAATATGCCTGGTTTAGATGTTGCTCCATCCTCTAAAGCCTCTACATATCCGCCTTCGTCGCATTCGACTATATCAGCAAAAAGATCTGTTGAAGGACGAATTCCAATGGCTACAAAAATGCCATCTACCTCCAGATCCTTTTCCTCATTAGTCTTAACGTTCTCAATAAGGAGCTTATTAACCTTATCCTCGCCCTTTACCTCTTTGACCACGCTATCCCAGATAACCTCAACATTATCAAGGCCAAAGAGCTCATCCTGCAGGATTTTGGCTGCTCTAAGCTCATCTCTTCTATGAATGAGATAAACCTTAGAAGCAAATCTTGCAAGGAATATAGCATCCTCTACAGCCACATCACCGCCGCCGTTTACAGCAGTAACCTTACCTCTGTAGAAAGCGCCATCGCAGGTAGCACAATAGGAAACGCCCTTTCCGATAAACTCCTCTTCCCCTGGAATTCCAAGCTTGGAGTGGTGTGCTCCCGTAGCAAGAATAACTGTGCGGGTCTCAATGCCCCCATTATCTGTCTTAACCTTATATATAGGAGCCTCTGTATCAGAACCCTCCTTAACCACGTCGATTCCGGTCACTGTAGCATCTACAAACTCAGCTCCAAGCTTATCTGCATGCTCCCTGAACTTCATGGCAAGGTCAAAACCATTAACCCCTGGGATTCCAAGATAATTATCCACCTCGTAGGTATCGATTATCTGTCCTCCGCTTACAGGATTCTTTTCTATAATAACCATATCAAGGCCAGCTCTCTTGGCATAAACAGCTGCTGAAAGACCTGCTGGTCCAGAACCGATAATAACTAAATCGCGCATATGTACCTCCTAAATCCAGATCAATATATCCAAATTGATCTTCAAAACCAAATTAGCACTATTTCGTACCTTATCTAATTCCTGAATTAGATTGTGTGCAATTTAATCTTATCACATATTTTTATTTTGTAAAGCATAAATTTAAATCCATCCGCCATCCACAGTAATTATCTGCCCTGTCATGTACACTGGCATCTCACAGACCTTGGCCACAACCTGAGCCACTTCCTTAGGGTCTCCCAATCTGTCCGCAGGGATCTCACCCTTAAGTTCTTCCAGGTCTTCCTCTGATAAATGGTCTCTATTCATATCAGTATCTATCACACCACAGCTTACGGCATTCACTGCAATTCCAGATGGGGCTAGCTCTTTTGCCAAGGCTCTGGTAAAAGAATTAACGCCGCCCTTGGAGGCAGAATAAGCCACTTCACAGGAAGCACCAACGCTTCCCCACACTGATGTGATATTAACAATTCTTCCGCTGTGCTTCTTAAGCATCAGTGGAATGGCAGCTCTACTTGTATAGAACACAGAGTCCAGATTGGTGGACATAAGCCTTCTCCACTCATCATCTGTCATATCAGACAAAAGACCTATGTGGGCCACGCCAGCGTTATTGATAACCACATCAATATCGCCTATCTGTGAAAAGAGCTCTTTTACACTTGGGGAATCTCCGCAGTCGCAGACGAAGGTCTTGCACTGCACGTGATATCTGTCAGAAAGCTCTTTAGATAAGCTCTCCAACTTCTCCTTGTTATGGATACAGGTAAGATACAGGTCATCACCAAGGCTCGCAAATTGCTCAGCAATTGCACGGCCTATCCCTCTGGATGCGCCTGTGATAAGAATTTTTCTCCCCATTTAACTTTTTCCATCCCCAGTTTAAAATCTAAAAGTAACAACAAAGGGTCTGACTTGTGATCAAACCCTTTTGCTTGTTATGTCTTACTTATTGTCTGCCGATCTGCTCAGCATTTCTTAATAGCATCTAGCACGGTTTCCTCTACAAATGGCTTAGCAACAAACTCTGCCGCTCCGATCTTAACAGCTTCCATCATCTTTTCCTTCTGGCCTGCTGCGGTAACCATGACTACTTTAGCATTAGGATTATTCTTTCTAATTAGCTTAAGACATTCAATACCGTCCATCTCAGGCATTGTAATGTCCATTGTCACAATGTCGGGTGTAAGCTTAACGTACTGGTCAAATCCCTCCTGTCCGTTAACAGCCTCTCCAACAACGTTATAACCAGCTCTTTCTAATATATCTCTTAAAATCCTGCGTGATGTTCTTGAATCATCTACTATCAATACACTCTTCATCTATTTGCCCCCTCATTCAAAAGCTTACTTACAAACAAAGTCACTAGAAATAGCAATTAGATATTTAACTTGTCCGCCACAGATATAAACCGGCATCACCATCATATCGCTTCCGGTACTCTCTGAATAAGTAACATGGAAGTTAGGTGGCTCAAGCTCCACAGAAATATCTTTTCTGCTAAGCTCTGTAGCATAAAGTCCATTTATACAATTGATGAGTTCGCAAACTGCATCAAGTGCATCCTCTTCTGTATCGATAAATTCTTCTTTAGTATAGGCTATAGCCATTTTCTTGACGTCTTCAAACTTGCCTGCAATGGCAACTGTATAATTCTGATCGCCATGGAACTTCTGATAGCCCAAAACCTCATCCTTCAGGTTCGATACCTTGTAGGCCTTGCCCACAAATACGTGGTGATCCACAAGTCTGTATATATTCTTTATGCCCATAGAGAACATTGCTCTATAGACAGTGTTATCAGTCTCTGCGAATACAGTGCCTATCTTCTCCACGTCACCAGACTTAAGAATAGCCATGTCTGATTCAGTAAATCCGTATTCCCTCTGATACTCTTCCTCTGTCTGATTGATCTGTTCCAGGGTCATAATCCCCATGTCCACCAGGGTCTGAGCAAAGATAAGATACTCATTGCCCTGAAGCTCAAGAAGTCTTCCCACCTGTGTGTCAGTGAGATATCCCCGCTCAATAGCAAGATCACCAAAGCGCTTATCATTAGTAGCCTGAAGCATATTGATCTGCTCAGCCTGAGCAATGGTCATAAGCTTCTCAGCCACAGCAATGATGCCAAGCTTAGCTCTTTTCGTCTCCTGTTCATGGAAAATCTGGGTCAGCTTGTTCTTGTCAATCTTCCCCTTTTCCACCATGTACATTCCAATCAATCTATCAAACATATGGTGTCGCTCCTATTTAAGAATACTAACGCCAACTGCATATATTAATTTTAGACTATTACACGTACATAAACAAGCTATTTATTGTTCAGAGTCCTGAAACTCGTTTTCGTCCTTTTTCTCGTTCATTCTAGCAAGGGCCTGAGAAAGAGTCTTCTGAATAGCTGCATCCTCAGCACTTACACCTGTAGGAACTGCGCTACCAGGCTTCTTACCCTTAATAGCATCCACCTGCTGGCCTGCAAGCTCAAGAGCGATCATTCTGTCCTTAGGAATAATGATTCCCTGTCCATCAGGATTGATGCGGATTCCGTCCTTATCCTTGACGAAGTTGATGATATCCTTGAAGCTAAACACAGCTGCGTTCCAGCCTGAACCGTGAAGTCTCTTGCTGAACTCGATAGCATCTGTAAATACAGGAATAAACTGCTTCTCATCCTTAGTCTTCTGAACAAGGAACTTGAACTTAGTGTCAGGTCCAAACTTAACACCGCCGTTTTCAAGCTTCTCAGCCTCACCCTCATGCTGCATAGGAACGATGAACTTGGAATCTCTGATAAGAGAAACCATGCGCATCTCCTTAGCCTTTACGATATCAGGTCTCTTCTCGTAGTTAACTGGCCATCTAACCTCAGCAAGGAAGTCCAGCATAGCGAAGTTAAGAGCTGGGTTTGTAGGTGTCTGATCAAGCTTAGCACCCCAGTCTCCAGGAGCTGCTACGATCTCATTTCTCTTAAATCTAGCTCTGTATGCGCCATTATCAACGATAAGGTTCTCAATTCCAATATAGTAGAGATAATCGAAGAATCCCTTCTTGTTGCCCTCGATCACGTCGTTCTCCACTGTGCACTCTCTTACAGCAAGCTTTCTGTACTGTTTTGCAAAAAGAGCTACTGCCTTCTCAGCAAGTTCCTTC
The DNA here is from genome assembly GCF_000622085.1 of Butyrivibrio proteoclasticus P6B7. Classification (GTDB taxonomy): domain Bacteria; phylum Bacillota; class Clostridia; order Lachnospirales; family Lachnospiraceae; genus Butyrivibrio; species Butyrivibrio proteoclasticus_A. The sequence goes on along the minus strand of NZ_JHWL01000001.1, from coordinate 313,865 downwards.
TCAAAGTAGATGTTAGCAAAGCCGTGGTCTACGAAAGGATAGCCTGTTGCTGCATCATAAAGAACGAATACTGTCTTGGCATTTCTGATTCTGTCCAGAAGTTCGTTGTAAACCTTTCTGTGGTTCTTTTCAAAAGAAGGAATAGCTGCCTTCTTGTTGTATACTTCCATGGCTGTAAGGAGGAAAAGCATTTCCTGTACGTTAAGGCTCTGGATATATTCGATATCAATGTCCTCATCATAGATGTGTGGACCAATCTCTTCCTTTCTAGCCTCATCTACAGTCTCTTCCATGCCCTCGTTCTCAGAGTCCTTAACATTAACTGGATTGAGTCTCTGAATTGTAGGCCATGAAAGCTCTGAATGAGCTTCCTTAAGCTCCTCAAGAGCCTTCTCTTTGCTCTTAAGTGCCTCCTGCTCTAAAGCCTCCTGATTGTCATCAGATTTTTTTCCGCCAAATAAATTAAATAATCCCATCTGTTTCTTTCCTAAATACCTTTCTTTATTACATAACGGCTATCAGATGATATTCTAAATGCCGCTTAATACTATATTAGCTCTCGTAAAAGACCTGAGAAGCCTTTGCGAGATACTCAGCGTCCTTGCTGCCGGCTGTCTCATAAGGAGAATGCATTGCAAGCTGCGCAAGTCCGATATCTACTGTGTTAACTGCAACCTGTGATGTAGAAATATTACCAAGGGTTGAACCACCAGCCATATCAGATCTGTTGGTAAAGGTCTGGAATGGAACGCCAGCCTTTTTGCAGACCATCTTGAAGGTAGCTGCAGAAACCGCATCAGTAGTGTATTTCTGATTAGCGTTATACTTAATAACAATTCCCTTGTTCATAACTGGCTTATTAACAGGATCAGCCTTATCTGTATGATTAGGGTGAACTGCGTGAGCATTATCAGCAGAGATCATAAAGCTGTTAGCTACTGCTGTGTAGTACTGCTGCTCACTTCTTCCAAGAGCTGCATTAATCCTTGTAAGTGTATCCTTAAGGAAGGTAGAAGCCGCGCCCTGCTTGGTTCCTGAGCCAACCTCTTCATTATCGAATACACAATGAACCTGACAATTGTCAGAATCTGCAGCCTTGATGAAGCCATCAAATGTAGTAAATACGCACTCCTGATCATCAAGTCTTGAGCTTGAGATAAACTCATTGTCTGCGCCCCAGGTTGTGTACTTCACTCTATTATATAAGAAGAGATCGTGTCCGATAATCTCATCCTTCTTAACTCCTGCGCTCTTTGCAATTATTTCAAAGAACTTATCCTTGGAGTTAACATCGCCAAATACAGGAAGCATATCTCTCTGAGCATTGTACTCATAGCCCTTGTTAGCTTCTCTGTTCATGTGAATAGCAAGAGCTGGCATCATAAGAAGATCTCTGTCTACGTTAACAAGCTTAGTCTTGATACCGCCCTTCTTATCTGCAATGATAACTCTTCCAGCTACAGATAAAGGTCTGTCAAACCACTGAGCGCAGAGCATTCCGCCGTAGCCCTCAACATTGAGCTTGATGTAAGCATCAGATACTTCCATCTCAGGATTCTCCTTGATCTTGAAGGATGGAGAATCGCTGTGGCTTGCTGTCATGTAGAAGCCCTTGAAATCCTTCTTAGGAATTCTGAAGGAAATGATTGAAGAATCATTTCTGGTAACAAAATACTTACCAGCCTTTAGTTTCCACTCATCTGTCTCCTTAAGCTCTTTAAAGCCTTCAGATAACAGGCGCTTTTTAAGGTTGTCTACAACGTGAAAGCAAGTAGGGCTCTCATTTATAAACTCAAGCATTTCAGTAGTTACATTTGTCTTTTTCATGGTTAAACCTCGAAAATTATATTATTTATCGCATAACACGCGATTCAGAATACATGCGTTATTCTGGATAACGACCAAGCCTGATCATTAACCTGCGTAGAAGAACCAGATGAAAAGATATCCCATAACAACTGCTGTAAGTGTAAATGGAACACCGATCTTCATGAAGTCTCTAAACTTAACCTCATAGCCTTCCTTACGAAGCATACCAACACCTGCAATATTAGCAGAAGCTCCGATAGGAGTAAGGTTACCACCAAGAGTAGCACCAATGAGAAGTCCGAAGTAAAGAAGAAGTGGACTTACATTCATAACAGCTGACAGACTGGCAAGTACTGGCAGCATTGTTGCTACATAAGGAATGTTATCGATAAAGGCTGAAATAGCAACAGAACCAAATACGATAACTGTATATAGAAGGAATACATTGCCCTTTCCTGCATCAGCGATGATCTGAGCAAGCTCGTCAATTACTCCAACATTAGTAATACCAGCAATTACAACGAAGAGACCAGCAAGAAGGAACATTGTATCGTAGTCGATAGCCTTAAGTGAGTGCTTCATACTCTCAGTTCCCTTAGATAAGAAGATCTCCCATACAATATTGATGATTCCGCAAACCATACAGATAACACCGTTTGTGATCTCTGGCTTGTTCTGGAAGAAAGATGCAATAACAAGAAGAACAACGTGTCCAAGCATCATGATTGTTGGAACGTAATCTGTTACAGTTGTTCTTTCCTCTGAAGTAACAGGCTCTTTGTCCTTTCTGAAGATAAACATCATAATAGGTACAGTTGCAAGAGCACCAAGCTCTACAGCAAAGAAGATACCAGGATGACCCTGCATCCAGAAGAAGTCGTTAAAGTCCATACCAGCTGCAGCAGCAAGCATGATAGATGTTGTATCACCAACCAAAGTAGCTGCGCCCTGAAGGTTAGATGAAACAGCGATACAAATGATCATGTTAACAGGTGAGATCTTAAGCTTCTTACAAATGGCAAGTCCAACAGGTGCTACCATAAGAACTGTTGCAACGTTATCAATGAACGCTGAAATGATACCTGAGAACAGTGACATGAATATTGTTACCCACATTACGTTAGGTGAGATACGCAGAAGAGATTCTGCAATTCTATTAGGCATCTTGGACTCTATGAAGTAATCTACGATTACCATAGTTCCGAAAATCATCATAAGAACGTTCCAGTCAATGGCTCCAAATACCTGACCAACAGGAAGGATTCCTACAATAACAAAGATAGCTGCTGTAGAAAGAGCTACGATGGCTCTTCTCTTAGGAAGCAGTATCATAAGTACATACATAAGTACAAATAAGATAATTGCTGGTGTTTTCAATTTTATTCTCCAATCCAATTAAAAATAGGTTTCTCATCTGTAAAAAAGGACAGACTCGAAACCTATTATCGCACAAAATCAATTGATTATCCACTACTATCTAGAGCATCTGAGAATCTCAGTATAGGCAAGAATAAGCGGTGCTACACCCTTCGCTTCGTTCTCTACAACTGGCTCTGAGAAGTAGTATTCCAAAGAACCATCCCTGTGGTCCTTGCCTCCAAGACCAGCCACAAGACAAATACCTCCAAGTCTTGGAGAACCGTCCTCATTTCTTGAAAGATATTTGGAAGTAATTCCATCAAAGGCCTTCATAGCCACATCTCTAAATCTCTCAGGAAGGTATCCAAGGCGCACGCCCTTAAGCATTCCGTAAGCAATAAGAGCTGTTCCAGAGGTCTCCAGGTAGTTCCTGTCATCCTCCATCTTATCCACAACCTGATAGAACATACCACTTTCGTCCTGGTATTTGAGAAGGCTGTCACATAGCTCTTTTAACATAGTCTGGAGATAGCGGTACTCATAATACATGGACTCATGCATAGCCTCAGCAGTATCAACAAGAGCCACTGTAAACCAGCCAAGAGCTCTGAGCCAGAAGTTAGGACTGCAGCCTGTAGTCTTGTCAGCCCAGTACATCTCGCGACTCTCGTCGTAGCCATGGTAATAAAGCCCGGTCTTAGGATCCTTCATGAGCCTCTCAACGTTCTTGAACTGCTTGAAGGAATCAAGGCAGCCCTGCATCTTGTTGAATCTGGTCTCATATTCCATATAGAAAGGCTGAGCCATATACATGCCATCAAGCCACACCTGATTTGGATAGATGTTCTTGTGCCAGAAGTTGCCTTCCTTGGTCCTTGGCATTGTGTCCAGCTGCGCTCTTACAGTGTCCATGGCCTTTCTGTACTTCTCTTTGCCTGTGTACTCATATAATTTGAAGAGATTCTTGGAAGGATTGATGTTATCAAGATTGTACTCTGCAACATCATAGGTTTTGATCTGGCCATCCTCCTGAACGAACCAGTCCATGAACTTGTCCGCGAAATCAAGATACTCCTTCTTGCCCGTCATTTCATATAAGGAAAGAATGCTGGTGATCATGCATCCATCCACATAGTTCCACTTGTTAGGCTTGCCACTGCGAACCTTCTCGATATTCCAGTATGGATGCTCCGCATCAGAATTCTGAAGCAGGAAATCCACGTATTCATCCAGCATTTTGTAAGTTTCTTCTCTTGTCATAAGACCCCCGATATTGTGTGATTAGACAGTTCTTGTTGTATTATATTGGTTCACTTATTCCCCAATTGTGTTCTCTATGTAAGCGCTTACATTTTATCAAAAAAAGCCGTCTCCGTCAAAGGATTTTCACGGAAACGGCAAAGATTTTTAATTAAAGAAACGGATTTTCATTGTAGGGAACTCTTCGCAGGCATCTGCGCATAGTCTCTGGAAGGCAACAAAATACTTGCCAAGGGACATCTCCGCCCTGGCTGTGTTGTAAAAGATAAGGTTCCACTCAGAACCAAACTCAATAAGAACGTCGTTGAAGGCGTCCAGATTCATTCCATAATATTCCGGAAGAGGCAGCTCTTTGGCCAGCGCCTCCTGAAAATCTTCAATTGTAAGTACTTCTGATAAATCAATATAAAAAACCTGTTCCACTAAATAACTCCTAACTTGTATTGCTTTTTCTGCTTGCTCAAGGCTCGTATAACAACTCAAAGGTCTCGTAGTGATCCTCTGTGTAGTAGATGTATCCATCATCCGAATAAACAATTCGCTTGCTTCCACGGCTGTCCTTGCCCAGCGTATCGATGTCGCACTCATGGTACTTCTTATCCTCTGGAAGAACTCCTTCGTAGTTACCGAAGTAGTCGCCGCCAATGCACTTGTCATCTGCGTATCCCTCGAGAGATCCACCTGGCCAGCCCAGGGCCTTGGCCTCCTTCTTGGTAATGAAATTGTCAGGAAGATGTCCATAAATATGTATATAAAGAGCTACATCCTCCTTGGTGGTGTAAACGCCATCCTCTGCCAGCTGAGCTTCTTGGGATTCTGACTCTGTAGCCTGTTCTGTAGCCCCAGTGACTGCCTGCTCTGGTGTGACTTTGCCACGACATCCCACCATCGCAAAGGCCACCATCAGTAACAGCACTGCTGCGACAAATCTATTCCTAATTCTATTCTTTATAATTTTCATTATGTAATGTGATATTCCTTTATGTATTTTCCATCTCAAATATCTGTTCAGATATTCTCATTAAGGCATGCGTTCCAACACTCATCCATCGTATCTAAGCCCATCCACGTCGGTCTTCGCAACTCCAATGCACTCTGGCTCAGAATCTGAAGCACCCTGGATAGTCACGTTCCTGATCACAAGCTCAGACACATTCTTGGCATAAACGCTTCTGCCCTTCATCTCCTGGAAATTGTCCATCATTACAGGTCGCTCTGGCACCTGCTCTGACTCAGGCAGGAAGCTGGCCTTGATATTCTCAAGCACAAGCTTCTCAATAGGCCTCTCTGGAAGTCCCACAGCGCAAAGCACGCAGGCATTAACGTCTTCACAAACAATATCGCGCGCTATAATGGAACCGATAACAGGTGTCATCTCATCCACAGGAGCCTCTTTCTGGCTCTGAACATAGTCGCTGTGCCCATCAGGATCACAAAAATAAAACATATTAACAGTAAATGGCATGTGAACACCATTCATCTTAATCTTCTCAAATACAATATCATCAAGGACTGATCTCTCACCTCGTCCGCGACGGGTCTTGATTCTAAGTCCCCTGTCAGTTCCATCAAAGATACACTGAGAAACCCTGATATTCTTAACACCGCCAGCAGCCTCAGATCCCACAGTCACGCTGCCATGGCCCTTCTCAAACTTGCAATTTCGGATAACCATGTTCTCAGTAGCCTTGTGGTGATTAAGGCTCATGTAGTACTTGCCGCTCTTGATGGCCATACAGTCATCACCTACAGAGATCACCGTTCCCAGCACCAGCACATCCTTGCAGCTCTCCGGGTCAAGACCGTCCGTATTAGGAGAATCTGATGGATTCTGGATATGAAGATTAAGAAACGCCAGATTATCGCAGTAATAAGGATGCACGTTCCACGCAGGTGAATTCTGCACCTTGATATTCTGAACTCTCACATTATTACATCTGCAAAGATACAAAATATTAGGACGCCAAGCCACTCTCTTAACCTTTGGATTCACCCACCAGTCAGCATTCTGGGCATTGCCGTCCAAGGTTCCAGGTCCCACAATATCCACATTCTCAAGATCAATACCAGTAATCAGAGAAGCGAAGGAATCAAGAGGATTGCCCTCCCAGGTTCCAAGATTGAACTCATCCTTCTCATCTGTAGAGCGCACCATTCCTGGCATAATCGGATAATGCTCCCTGTTATTATCGCCAAGCAGGGTTGCTCCCTCATCCAGCCACAACGTCATATTGCTCTTAAGGAACAGCGGAGTCACATAGTAGGTACCAGCTGGTAAAAGAACTGTACCATTCTCAGGACAGGCACTGATAGCGGCCTGAATGGCAGGAGTATCATTTGTTATCCCATCTCCCTTGGCTCCAAAAGCCTTCACGTTCAGAAGATAAGACTCTGCCTGTGTTCTAAAACACCTGTTACTCTTAACCCCGTCAAACTCAACAACAATCTCATATTCGTGATCTGGTAAAAGACCTGTCACAGAAACCACATTCTTATCTGTGGTAATAATTCTATCGTCAATTCGGATATCATATGTTTTTTCCTGACAGAAACATGTATCCGACTCAAGCTCTATCGTAACGCTCCTCTTAAACACATCAACAATCTTAAATTCCATACCTTCATTCCCCGATTCTTTCTATATTCAATTGCAGCATTCATACACATATAGCTGCTACTAACCGCATTCTATCTAATCCTCATCAATCAATCCAATTGCTGATATACTCTGCAGTTCTTTCTATCTGCTCAAGATTAGTCAGACCCGGCTTCCCATCACCGTTCTGAATGCCATAACAGCCAAAATAAGAATGTATTCCACCACCAAAAACGATCTCCGTAGCATCCTTAGGCCAATTGCGCTTATTAAGTCTATAAGAGATCATATTTAAAACCCTGTCGTTAGATCCATATATTGAAAGGAGCCTGTAATCTGTATCAGACAGATCATCAACGCTATAAGACGCGCACAGAATAAGCCCCTTATAATTCTTATCACTATCAACATTCTTGGACAGATACTTAGCTGCCGCAGCTCCGCCAAGAGAGTGACCAGCCAGATACCAGTCTACACCATCTGCTAGAGCAGTCTCCTCTTCATAGCCCTTCTGAATACTCTCAACCGCATTCAATCTAAAGAACGCCAGATTCTCAGGCATCTTAGGCAAAAGACATACAATCCCCCTGTCAGCCAGCTCATACATAAGTCCCTCGTAGGCAGTATATTCTACCTTTCCACCGGGATAAAAAACTATGACCGCCCTGATATCCTTATCCACAGGGAGGAAAACCTCTCCCTTATTGTCTGAATAAGATCTTACTGTGTCCTTATATTTCTCTTTTATCACATTAATAGTTGCCTCATCAGCCCTGTAGTATTTGCTTGTATAGATCTTAAAAGCAATACCAGCGCCGATCAAGGCAACTAATAGTATCAAACATATCCACTTAATGATCTTCTTAAACTTAGTCTTACTCATATGGCAAAAAATATATCTCCCTAACCGCAAACCTCATCGATTATCCTGATAAGGTCCATAGCACTCTGAAACTCACGGCTCTCGTCCTTTTCCTTAAGGACAACGACGCCCTGCCAGGTGGCATCCTGCCTGTACTTGGTCTGAACAAAGAATGTAGCCTTTTCGCCCTTCTGATTCTGAACATTTTGTACAGAGCTCTTTTGCGCTATACTGTCTATCTTAAGTGTGGTGTTGTCGCGCCTCTTACCACTTCTCTTTTCCTTATTAAAATGTCTCTTTTCAAGAGCATCCTGTGGGAAATCCCACTCATCATAAAGATTATCTATAGAAACAAGCATATCAATAATTCCGGAAAAAGAAATAGCTTCCTTGTCGTATTGTTGGTATATCCTGCCCTGATAATCATTAGCCTCATTGCCATCAATGCATATACAAATAAGATTTCTGGCAAAAAGAAGAGCCTGTGCCATAATATGTTATCCTCGCCATATTGTCAAATTAATATCAAATTCGTATCTAAAGTCAACATAATCAGCCATATAGCCACTGATCATTATCAATTGGGAATAATTCCATCCACACAATTAATTATAAATTTTATGTATTTCTTTTGTCAAAAGAGAAAGAGGCCAGCCAGAAGAACTCTGGCCGGCCCCTATATAGAATGTTAAGAGTGGGTAAAGTTAGTTATCAGCCTTCCTCTTCTTCCTTTTTCTTTTTGGAAGTAACAAAGAGTGTAGCTGCGATAGCGGCTGCAACGATGATAGCAATTACTCTTGAAGGAGTATTTGTTAAATCGTCTGTTCCTCCACGTCTTGCGCCGAGAACAGCCTGGCCGTTACCTTCTTCTCTTCTTGCACCAAGTACTGCCTGAGCTGGTGCAGGTGCTGGTGCATCAGTTGTAGGTGTTCCACCACCGCCACCAGTTGGACCTGAAGGTGGGTTATCAGGAGGTGTAGGACGATTACTAATTGTAAGTGTACCGTCAACAAACTCTATATTGTAATTCTCAAGGATTGCAAATATTTCTTCATCTAATTCTTCGATAGGAATATCAGCATCCTCAGCATATCCAATATATGGATGAATCTTGTACTGTCCTACAGCATCTCCATCATCTCTGATGCAATATGTAGGAACTTCAAGTCCTGCGTCTTCTCCAAGAAGTTCAACAATAGTTGTTGTAAACTCTGGATCTGTCTCATCTACATACTTAGCCTTATCATCAGCTGTGATTGTAAGAGGAGCCTGTGCAATATTGAGGTATCCAAGGTTGTCACGGTTAAGAGTGAACTCAGACTTAACGCTTACACCATCAAGCATGATGTCGTAGTCGCCTGCAAGTCTGAACGGATATGATCCAATTTCTCTTCCGCTTGTCTCTACAACAGCTCCCTTAAATACGTATGTTACACCGTCCTTTGTAAACTCTACATCGCCATCTTCTGCATGAGCAACTAATACTCCAATTGAGAAGAAGTCTTTGATTGCATTCTTGATGGTCTCGATTACAGCTGCTACTCCATGAGTATCCTCAACGCCTACATTAGCTGTGATTCTGTATTCCTGGATGTAACCATTGTAAACGCTATCTACATCATTTGAACTAATAGCTATTTCAATTGGATTCTCTCTATGTCTGATTGTGAGCTTACCATCTTCTACTACGAATGATACTTTGAAGTTATCGTCACTGTTACCAAACATTGCAGTAACAAGTCCCATTGGATAGTCTTTATCATTAGTACCATCTGGTAAAATTCCGGTTACTACAGCATCATCATTTGTATCAGGTGTTCCATCACCATCAAAGTCAAATACGATATTGCTTTCATCATAGATTGCCTTGATCTCATCTGCGTCAAAGTATACAAATCCACTTGCGCCAGTTGTTGAAGCTGCTGTTGTATCTTCGAAGCTTACATCATAGCCTCTAGCCTCATGTTCGCTTCCATCAAAGTCGAAAGCAGCCTCATGACCAGTAATATTTACTGTAATAGCAAGCTTGTTGATTGTGAGATTACCATTTGTTACTGCGAAGGTTACTTCGAAGTTAGAGTTAGTATTTGTGATGCTATCTTCTGAAAGTTCCATGTCGTATGAGCCAACACTTGTTCCTTCAGCATGAGCGTCATCTTCATCAACTTCGAAATCAGCTCTTGTGTAGTACTCATCTTTAATTTCGTATTCGTAGCCATCAAGTTCCTGTAACTTGCCATTGTATGGCTCTGAAGCTGTCTTACCAGCAACAGTTACTGTTACGCTTCTAGGATTGATGATAACCTTACCATCTGTTACTTCGAATGTTACGTTAGAGTAGTTTTCACTTATATTAGTAAAGTCATCTTTTGACAAATGCATTTCATAAATTCCTGCATCAGATCCCTCTACATATGGTATTCCGTCTCCGTCAACTTCTGTCTTGTCTCCATGAGTATAAGTGAAGTCTGCCGCTGTGTAGTTATCGTTATTTGTCTTTACTGTATAGCCAGTTACAGAATATGTTGTTCCATCATAAGTCTCAGTTACTGTATCTGCTGTAATAGTTACAACAATCTCATCCTCAGATGCTGTAATGATAAGCCAACCATCAGTTACTTCAAATGAAACATCAACACTCTCGTTGTTATTCTTGAAGTTAGCTGAAGTAAGATGCATTTCATAAGTATCAGCATCTGTTCCTTCTACGTAAGGCTGACCATCTTCAGATGTAACGTCATCAGTTGAAACAAATTCGAAATCTCCTTCTTCATAATAATCTGAAGAGATATCGCCAACTGTGTAGCCTTCTACTCTCTGAGGACCTGCATTATAGACCTTAGTATCAGTATTACCAGAGATTACAACTGTAGCTGAAATCTTGTTAATCTTCAACAAGCCATCATTTACAACAAATGATTCATTGAAGTTAGTATCAGTATTAGCGAACATCGACTTATCAAGATCCAAAGGATACTCGCCAGCATCTGTTCCCTCTACCATAGGCATACCATCTTCATCAACTGTCATACCTTCTGGCGCATCAAATTCTACTTTTGTTACATCGTAGAGCTCAGTAGAAGCTTCTACAGTGTAACCAGAAACTGAATGTTTCTCTCTGTTATAACTTACTTCATCACTGTTAGCTGTAACTGTGATAGTAACGCCAAGAGGATTGATCTGAAGGAAGCCATCTACACTAATAGTGAACTTAACATCTGTGAAGTTAGGGTTCTTATTTTCAAAGTCGCTTGTCTTAAGACCCATCTTGTACTGAAGACCACCTTCAGTCTTAACATTGGTCTCTGTTATAGTAGCGTTACCATTAAATTTGAAATCAACATTGGCGCCACTTACTTTATACAGTTTATCTGTAGTAGTTGCTGTGAATCCATTTACAGTGTGTGGATTACCATCATATGTAACTATATCATAGTTACCAGTAATCTTAACTTCCACACCTGAAATAGGAGTAATCTCAACATAACCATCTACTACATTGAATTTAACCTTGCTGTAGTTCTGGTTTGTGTTTACAAACTGATCTTCTGCAAGATTCATGTAATGTGTTCCTGCATCAGCAGCTTCTACGTAAGGCACATTTGCATCATCTACTGTTACGTTTTCTGAAGGTGTAAATGTGAAGTCCTCGCCAACTACGTAAGACATATTTGGCTTTCCATCAACTTCTACATTAAATCCTGTAGCCTTCTTCTTAAGACCATCGTATACATTACCGGTGTTTGTATTACCAGTAATATTAACTGTGATCTCGATTGCATTGATCTTTACAAATCCGTCTACTACGTCAAGAGAATTAATTTCAAAGTTAGAATTCTCTTTAAGTGCAAACTGACCTACTGCAAGCCCCATAGGATAATCGCCTGCGTTTGTTCCCTCTACGTATGGCTCATCATTCTCAATTCTTGTATCTGGGCCAGGTGTGTAAGCAAGGTCATCCTTAGTAAAGAGGTCGTTACTTGCTGTTACATTATATCCCTGTGCTGAATATGGACTTCCATCATAATCCTTAGTAATGTTGTCACCTGTTACAGTAACATCTACCTTAAGAGGATTGATCTTTACATATCCGTCTGTAACGTTAATTGTTATCTTTGAGAAGTTATCTTTGTACTCATCCTTTACAGAGAAGTTATCCTCTGAAAGGTTCATATTAGTTGTTCCTGCATCAGTTCTTTCTACTGAAGGCTCAGTCTCACTATCGTAATCGCAGTTAAGCATATCGATTGTGAAAAGATCTGATGAAGACTCAAATGTGTATCCAACTGCTGTATGCTCTTCACTGTCATAATCAGCGATTGTATGATTACCAGTAATTGTAATAACAAGCTCATCACTTGAACCAGTAATATTTACATATCCATCAGTTAAATCATACTCAGTGATTGTGAAGTTATTATTTGTGTTCTCGAAATCTCCAGGTCTAAGTTCCATAGGAGACTTTCCTGAATTAGTTCTTGAAACATATGGCTTACCATTCTCATCAACAGTTGTCTGCTGGTTGTGTGAATATACAAAGTAATCAGCATTTACATCATAGAGTGTGCTTGATGCTGTTGCTGTATAGCCCTCTGCCTTGTGTGGATTGCCATCGTATGTAGCATTCACCTGATCACCAACAATTGTAACTGTGATCTTAAGTGGCTGAATTGTAAGTGATCCATCACTCTGTACTACGAATTTAACGTTAGTAAAGTTCTCGTTAGTGTTTACAAAGCTGCAAGTATCTGCTGTAGCACCATCTTCGCTTGTGCCCTCAAGACCCATGTCATATGTATCAACATCGGTACCATGTGCACCAGCAAAGCCATCCTTAAGCTTAAAGTAGTCTGCTGTGTAGCCTTCACCTTCGATCTGAACTACTTCGTATTCTTTATAGGTCTGTTCTACTCCTGTGTAATCAGAAGTCTTTGTAAGACCCTTAACGGTTACAGTTACTTCGATAGGATCATAGATTACATTGATAACCTGAGGAATTACATTACCCTGAGCATCAAATGTATCTACGTCAACTGTGAGCTCGTTATCCTGACGGCCATCTACGTAGCCCTGATCAGGCTTCCAAAGGTTAATTGTAGGCTGATCATCAGTCTGCTCTGTTGTAAGTGTAATCTTTGTGCCAACTTGAACTATATAGTTCTTAGAACTTCCCTTATAATTGTCCTCTGATACGCTTCCAACATAGTAGTTAACCTTATATGTTCCAAACTTAGCTTCCCATACAGCATATAAATAGTTAGGATATGGGTTACCTTCGTTTTCTCTGTTTACGTTATCAGCAATAATATACTTCTGGCCAAGAGCAACAAGAACTTCACCATTTGCTGCTGCTTCAGGATCAATATTCCATCCTACTAGCTCATAACCAGGATAATTGAATCCCTTAGCTGTTGCTTCTTCTAATGTCCAAGCTGTTACTGCCTGATTTACACGAATCTTGTTTCCATCAATTGTAGAAACTTCTGTTGCTGTACCCTGTCCTTTTCCAGGATCATACCAGATAGATGTATATACATCATCTGTTCCTGCACCAGTCTTTTCAAAGAGTGGACGAAGGAATACTTCGTTAATAACTGTCTCACCCTCTGTTCTGGAAACAATATAATCATCAACAATATCAAAGTGAGCATTTGGATAATAAAGTTCTGCAACATTGCCTTCGTTATCAAGGAGTTCCCATCCAATAAAGGTATACTTTTCAGGAGCCTTTGGTCCCTTAGTTACAACAACTGTTGAATCCGCTGCATAGTTGTATGTATCTAATGCAGATGGATCCATTTCACCAGTTACTTCTACAACTACACCATCTACTGTAGCAGTTCCTTTTTCAAGGTAAACAATGCTTACGCCACCAACTCTACGCCATTTAGCATAGATTGTAACTGCAGATTCTACCTTACCATAGTCATATGGCTCGCCATTAGCGTTAAACCAACCAACAAGCTCATATCCAGGTCTCTTAAACTTAGTTGTGATAGAATCCTTATCAATTGTATCACCGTGCCATGACCACCAGCCTGTTGACTGTCCATTTGTATTAACCTCATCATATCCAGTCTTTGTATCAGGATTGAAGTCATTATCTACGTTAAGATCAAGAACTACTGGGTATTCTGCTCTTGTAAGAACAATATATGCTCTTGTATTGTTATTTGCTGGCATCGTCTGGTTCCAGTTAAATGGAACTGTACCTGCCTGGTCAGCCCAAAGATATACTCCATCCTTTGTCTTAACTGTATATCCCTTAGGTGCATCAAAGCTCTTTGCTATGTTCTCTGCATCTGTCTTCTTACCAGAAAGAGCTGCTTCATAAAGAAGGCTATAAACTTTCTGAACGTCTACTGAAGATGATACAGGCTTACCGGTCATAGGATCGATAGGCTCTATAACTGATGCAATTGTCAGATTATAACTATTACGTACGTATCGAATATAAAGTGAAGTATTTTGATACACAACACTGTCGTCAACACTTATTTCAGACCATGGTCCATTACTACTTTTTGCATAATACTTTACTGAAAATCCATCATACTTATTTGAGAAATACCATGTTCCAGATCCGGTACTAACCACGCTATTAGTAGCTGTATTAGGATATGAACCATTCAAATTCTGCTTATAATGATAGAAATGATAGTATCCTGAAGCACTATCTGTACTGTAGAAATCCACATCTGTTGTAGTACTAAACTGTGCCAGGAAAGTCATCTGCGTTCCGCTTAAGTAATAATACGTTCCACCCCAGTCACTGTATGAATCAACAGCATCTGTCTCGTGCCAAACTCTTGTAGATGGCCATGTATAGGTATATTTTGACAATGGCTGTCCATAAAGACCTGACATGGAAGCTGGTGAATACGCCTTTATATTATATGCACCATTCCTTCCCACATTACATGTATAGAACTTGTATGTGATGAGTTTTCTGTCATAATATACATTTACAACTGTATCGCCCTTTGGTGAAATTTTATTTCCAAGAGAAGCATCTGCGTTCTTAACTTCATACTTATCACTTCTAAGCTGGAATCCACCAAAATGCTCAGGGTCTGATGTAACCTTATTAAGGGCACCACCAAGCATGCTATCTGTAATTACCTTGAGTGCTTCGTAGCTATCAACCACAAATGAATCGTCATAGTCATATGTTTTTTCAGAATTATTTGCAGTCTTGCTATCGTTGATATTCTGCTTCCAGATAACTACTGTGAATGAAGCTTCAGAAACTTCCCATCCAGCATATACCCATGTGGTATCCTCAATTATAGTATTCTCAAAATCAAAGAGTGTGCTGCAATCTGAAGTTGTGTACCAGCCAGTGAATCTATAACCATTTCTAGTTGGATCAGCTGGCTCTGTGGCATAGCCACCCTCTTTAACGAATTCAGGTTTTGTATAAGATGCTCCACCACCTGTTCCGTTATCATTCTCATCAAAGTGTACCCAGAAACCATCTTCAATAACTGCTGTAAGTGTCTGGTTCTTTTCCTTAGATGGATCAATTAGCTCGCCATCTTCGAAGAATTCATCTTCCTTATTTGTCCAACCTGTGAAGTTCTGTGTATCCTTTGCAGGAGTTACAGTAACATCAAGTGTAAGCTCAGGTGTTTCTCCAGCTTTAACAGTTACGTTCTTAACCTGAACAACCTGTCCGCCAACACCAATAAATACAACATGGTATGTTGTAATAATCTTTGCTCTAACAATATACTCCTTGTATGGAACGATATCAGCTTCCTGTCTCTCGCCAAATGATACTTCAGCGCCCCAGTCATTATTCTCATATATGAACCATCCCTTGAACTCTTCATCAGAAGTAAGATCAGGTATACCAGGGTTATTAAGAATATCGCCAGACTTTACAGTCTGCTCTGATATTGTTTTCCACTCACCATCTTCATAAATCTGGAATGTATAGGTCTCAATCTTACGCTCTACATTGTCATCATCTTCTTTTGCAACAACATAAATTGAGAAAGAATCGGTTGTGAATTCTGCACCTGATGAAGAAGCATCACCAATAACGGCTGCCTCACCATTATCCTCAACGTGCACAACCTTATAAGAATCACCATCAAGTGGTGTGTCGAATGACATTGTAACCTTTACTGACTTACCCTCTGCAGGCTCAATCTCTGCGCCCTTGAAATAGAAAGTAATATCAGCACCCTTAGCCTCAGCTACCGCATTTTCAAATGCATCGTCAGCTGCTGCCTTAGCTTCAGACTCAGTAAGAGCTTTGACAACCATGATTGTTCCCTCTGGGAACGCACCTGGCTCTGCTACAGCCTTAACTGTAACACCACCATCACTCTCTTCGAATGGAAGCTCTTTTTCCTCTTCCTCTACGATTTCCTCGATAGAAGAAGCCTCTGAAGAAGCCTCAGTTGCCTCTTCTTCTGAAGAAGCAAGAGAAGATGAATCGCTGGCTTCTGCTGCATCTGTGTCTTCATCTACAGTTGCATCATCAGTCTCATTAGTAACATCTTCTGATGCTACGTCAGTTCCTGCTGAAGCTGCGTCCTCTCCTTCTAATGATTCTGGCTTATCGCCATCCTCATTATTTTCTTCTGCAGGAGTCTCATCGATTATAGTAGGATCTGTCTCCTCAACTATAACCTCAGGCTCTGCTACATCCTCTGATGTCTCTTCTACTTCTGGAACGTCTTCCCAGATATCATCATTAGAAGATGTGTCGTCTACTATTTCTTCTGCTGCAGCATAAACGTGCGCTGAAGCAAGATCACTACCAAACATGGTTGTGATCAATGCCAATGCAAGAAGAAATGCCAAAAATCTGTTCCACTTCTTTAACATTTGAAAAACCTCCCTCATAAAGTTTTCTATAAAAAATGTTTGCAAGTGCGTTATTAGATTCAGGTGTTATTTGTTATGTAATTGTCTTATGCTGTTCCGCTTGAAGCGTCGCCCTCGTTCTCCTCATTAAGCTGACTATTAGTGGCA
The DNA here is from genome assembly GCF_000622085.1 of Butyrivibrio proteoclasticus P6B7. GTDB lineage: Bacteria > Bacillota > Clostridia > Lachnospirales > Lachnospiraceae > Butyrivibrio > Butyrivibrio proteoclasticus_A. The sequence continues at coordinate 296,991 of NZ_JHWL01000001.1, read as the reverse complement.
ACGATCGCTGAATCCATCAATTTGATGAGTTCAAGAGCACTTCTGAAATGCTCTGTGCGATTCTCGTCCGCCCATACCACTTTGCCTTGCCAAGTACCGCGCTGGCTGTAGTCAACCTTCACCACGAAAGTAGCCCCCTGCTTCGTGGTTCTATTGGAGAAATCGTTTTTTGAATCGTTACTTTTTCTCATGGTAAAAACCTCACTGTAACCATTTTAGAAAAAGACCTATCATACGACCCATCATAATTTCGATTATTTTTGATTTTCTTTTAGAAAATCCGACAGTATTATTCTAAACTATATTTCACACTTTGGACATAATTTGGAATTAAAATTTCATTCGCGCAAATAAAGGACTGGTGGGGAATTCCCACCAGTCCTTGGCTAACAGTAATTCTTAAAATTTTATAAACCGTTAATTTTCACTTTGTACAGCGATAATATTAATCTGTATTTCGTTCATTATTTCGTTAATTTTTTTCAGTTGTCCTGTTCGTCCTCTTTTTTCCTTCCAACTACGATTACTGTTGCCGCTACAGCTGCTGCCAGGATGATTGCGAAGATTCTTGCTGTTGTATTTGTAGCATCTTCTGTCTTACCTCTTCTTGCTCCAAGAACTGCTCTGCCATCTGCAGGCTCTTCTCTTGTTGCTCCAAGAACTTCCTGTGCAGGTGCTGGTGCTGTAGGTGTAGGTGCATCAGTTATAGTTGTTCCGCCGCTTGGTCCCGGTCCAGGTCCTGGGCCTGGTCCTGGTCCTGGGTCTGGCTGTGGATCTGGATCATCTCCGCCACCACCTTCTGTTACTTCAAGGATTCCAAGATCATCTTCGATACTATAGTTTACAGGATCTGCGTCTACATATGTGATCTCGTATGTATTTTCGCTACTTCCAACTAGTGTCTGTGAACCTGTAGCTACTACTTCGATTGTATCTCCTACGCCCCATCCAGGAATAATTGTTACTTCTGAATTGGTTAGTGCTGATCCGTCATAAACCTTAGAATCTGATTCTGTCTTGATTGTTACCTTCATAGGATTGATGGTAAGAACGCCAACCGTTGGCTCTCCAAACTCAAACTGACTTGTTACTATGTTGCCATTAGCGTCTGTAATAACTGCATTGTTCTGACCAGCTACTATAAGGTCATATGTTCCAACGTTTCTTGCTGTTGTACTTACGAACAGACCAGTTATTGTATATTCTTTTCCATCTACTTCGAAGGTATATCCGTCTTCAGTAGGTCCAGCTGCATCTACTACAAGTGGTGCCAGGAATCTGAATGCTTCCTGAAGCAGATCTGTAACCTGATTTACTACTGTCCTAGATCCAGATACCTCTAAGTCATATCCAAATCCTGAATATGTTTCACCGGTAAAGTCTCTTGATGTGTCAACTGTTATTGCTCTGATGATGTACTTCTGATCTCTTGACTTAATCTTGAGCCATCCATCATCTACTTTAAATGTTACTGTGAAGTTTCCAGTTTCGTTTATGTTTGCGAAATTTCCTTCTCCAAGTCCCATTTCGTATGTAGTATCTGGTGCGCTTCCCTTAGCTATTGCATCATCCTTAGTATCAGGTGTTCCATCTCCATCAAAGTCAAATGCGAAGTCATTTTCTGTATAAAGATCTGTATTTATTACTACATCATATCCTCTTACCTCATGTACTTCTGCATCATAGGTTACTTCATCTGTATGTCCTGTGATCTTTACTTCAACTGTGAGAGGTGTAATTTCAAGAGTACCATTTACTTTTCTTACGTTAAGGAATGCTCTTGTAACGTTTCTACCGTTCTTCATGAATACGTAGCCATCATCTACTACGTTCTCCTTTGTACCAAAGTCTGTGATTGTTCCAGATGCTGTTGCTATTACTTCAACTCCTTCAGGAAGGTTATAAGCTTTTACAGTACTATTTGTAAGTGGTGTTCCGTCATAAACCTTGCTATCAGAAGCTGCTTCAAGGATGATTTCACCCTCAGTTGCATAAATCTCAAGTTCTCCAATTGTCTCAGATGTGATCTGGTAGTCACCTTCAAGAGCTGTTGCATTCTCCCAGTCAATATCATAGTTGTTAGGTACTACTGATATATCTGTAATTGTTGTTCCTGTGATATCTGCAGTTTCATTAGCTACAAAGCCTGTTACCTGTGCTGTTCCTACGAGAGGCTCTCCGTCGTAGAGCTTTCTTTCTGTTCCTGTAGTTACTGTTAATGGAGCCTTATTGATTGTGATCTTATTTGCTGTAACTGTACCTGCTACGAATTCTACGTTATGGTATCTTGCACCAGTACTTGTAAATGCGTTTACATCGATAGCCTTCTCTGTAGACTCACTTACGTGTTTTGCTGATACTTTAACGTCATCAGTAAATGTGTAGTCACTAGTTGTGAAGTCTACTTCTGTACCATTTTCATCAACTGCTTTAAGAACTACGCCATCGACTTCATGTGTCTCTCCATCGTAGGTGTACTCTTCTTCTGTACCGTTTACTGTAACTGTGATCTTTACTGCTTTGTATACTACGTAGATTACGTTAGTTCCTTTAACAACTGTGTATGGTCCGCCAACCTGCTCGCCATCGTGGTAACCTGTTCCTGCAACATCTTTGAACGCATTAAGTTCATTTTCTGAAAGTGTGATAACTGTCTTAACTTCTACTGTTACAGGATCTGACTCACCTATCTTGTTATAGGAATCTGTTGTATCTTTGTAATACTGAACTGTATATGTTCCAGTCTGCTTCTTCCATACTGCGTAAAGAGTATTGGCGTCTGTATTGCCTTCTATTGAATCATGGTCAGCTATGATGTACTTCTTTCCAAGAGCTACCATTACTACGCCATTATCAGCTTCTGTCTTGTCAGTGTTCCATCCGGCCAGGTCGTAATCTTCTTTTACAAAACCATTAGAAGTTGCTGTAGCAAGATCCCAAGCTGTGATAGCTTCATTGACTCTAAGTCTCTGACCACCTTCGTTGGTTGATACTGTAACTGGTGCTGCTCCTGCACCGTTTGAATCGTAAGTGATTGTCACGTACTTATCGTCAGGATTAAGACCTATATCGTCGTATTCTGCTCTAAGTATTACGTAGTTAGTTCCATCAATTACTGTTATGAGCTGATCTGTAATGTCGAAGTTGCTGTTTGGATACAGGCGCTGGTAATCTGTTCCATCGCTCTTAAGGAGCATCCATCCTGCAAATACCTTTCCTTCTGGAGCTGTAGGAGGTGCTGTAACTATTACTGTTGAATCTCCAGCGTAGTTATTTGTATCTCTGTTAGAATCAAGGAGTGTTCCGCCATTCTCATCATATTTAACTTTTACTACACCTGTTCTTCTCCACTTAGCGTAGAGGTTAACATCTGCTGATACCTTGCCGTAGTCGTAAGGCTCACCTGTTTCTGCTACAAACCATCCAACCAGCTCATAGCCGGCAAGTTTGAATCTGTTCATGATAGAGTCTTTATCTACTGAATCATGATATGGTACCCAGAAGTCTCTTGACTGGTTGTTAGAGATCTCTACTCTTCCATAGCCTTCTGTTGTGGCTGGATCCTGATCGTTATCTACGTTAAGATCGAGTTTTACATTGTACCAAGCCTTAGTCCAAACGATGTATGCTCTTACGTCATTACTTGCTGGCATTGTTCTGGACCAGTCGAACTCTGTTGTTCCTGCTGGATCTGCCCAAAGAACTGCCTCGTAATTTGCATTTGTCTTAAGCTCGTATCCTTCAGGAGGTGTTAATGACTTAGCATACTGGATTGCTGCTGTCTTCTGATCTACTAATGGCTCCTCGTACTTAAGCTGATATTCCTTCTCATATTTAGGAATTGGATTTGTATCAATGGCACTTTCTAAAGTAAAGTTGTAGGAGTTACGTGTATAGTAGAACTTGATTGTTCCGTTCTTATGATAAAGAGCTACGTTACCTACTCCCTGTACATATGAGAAGCCAGGTACTGAACCAAATCTTGTAAATCCGTTTAAGAGAATGAAGTCCTCTTCATAAGTAATGTAATTGTAATGAGCTTCTACTGAGTTAAGCTTTACAAAGGTCTTTCCATTGTACTGAACTGTATTTGTTGCCCCAGGAAGTGCCTCTACGTAGAATTCCATTATCTGTTTATAGTCTGCCTTGTTACTTGCATGGAATACTATATTCTCTGCAGGCATAATATCTATGATTACAAGAACCTCTTTGAAGGTGTCACTGTCCTGTGGTTCCCATCTGTAATCTGTATATCCGGTAATCGGGAAGTGATTAGATATATTCTGCTCATAAAGTGCTTCTATAGAATGAACAGTTGTCCACGAACCATTCTTCCTTACCTGGAAGTCAAGTTTGTACTTATTTCTGTCATAATAAACATTTACAACTGTGGAGCCATTTGCTGCAATTTTATTTCCATCAGAAGCGTTTTTATTCTCTACTTCAAATGTCCTATAGGTAAATCCCTTGTAGGTCTTAGTTGTTGCTCCATTGAGGATTGCTGTTGTTATCTCTGTTCCAATCTTCTTATCTGATACTACAAAAGAGCTGTCATAATCATATGTTTTAGCGCTATCTGCTGCATCTACAGCGTCGCCGATATTCTGCTTCCAGATAACTACTGTAAATGGTGCATTGCCCTCTTCCCATCCTGCATAGATTGTTGTCTCAGCGTGGATTGGTGTTGATTCAAATGCAAATTCTGTGTCACATGCTGCTGTTGTATACCAGCCAGTAAAGTCATATCCACTTCTTGTAGGATCTTTTGCTGGTCTTGTTGCATATCCACCGTCTGCTACAAACTCTGGCTTAGTATAGGAAGCGCCGCCGCCAACACCACCATCGTTCTCTTCAAAGTGTACCCAGAATCCGTCTTTGATTATTGCTGTAAGAGTTGCGTTGTTAGGATCTTTTGCGTTTATCTCTTCGCCATAATCAAATTCTTCGTCTGCAAGGTTCTTCCAACCCATGAATGCCTGAGTATCAAGCTTTGGTGTAACCGATACATTTAAAGTAACCTTTGCATCTCCGTCATTTTCTACTGATTTGTGAAGAACCTGAACTACTTCACCTGATATTCCCTTAAGTGTTACATAATATGTGTAAACGATCTTAGCTTCTACGATATATTCTGCGCTTGCAGAGATATCATCTTTTGGTCCAAAAGTAAGCGGAGTTGATGATCCCTGTACGTACCATCCTGTAAACTCCTGATTTGGTCCAAGGGATGGAATTCCAGGATTCTCAAGAACTTCTCCAGTCTTGATGAACTGCTCGGATACTACGTTCCAGTTAGTTCCGTCATATACCTTAAAGATATAGGTCTCAACCTTACGCTCATCTGTTGTATCTGCAGAAGCTACGATGTAGATTGAGAAAGAGTTTGTATCAAAGCTTGCTCCGTCTGAGCTTGCTCCGCTGATTACTTCTGCGTTTCCTGTATCATCTTTGTGGATTACGCTGAAGGATTCACCTTCAAGGCTTGTTCCAAGTGAAATTGAAACATGTACATATTTTGCATCTGCTGGCTCAATTTCCTGGCCATCAGCGTTTTTAAAGGTAATGTCAACGCCCTTAGCCTGCTTAGCTTCGCCATCAAGTGCGTCGTTAGCTGCGTCAAGGGCTTCGTCATCAGATATAGCTGTTACTGACATTGTTGTTCCCTCTGGGAAAATGCCTTCGTCAGCTGTTACTGATACGTTCATTCCGCCTGCTGAGCCTTCAAAGCTCTGTGCTGGCATCTCTGTGAGTTTCATGAATGTTGCTGTAAAGGATGCATCTTCTTCAAGGTCGGATGGAACGAATGTAGATTCTGAGGATACTACGTTTCCGCTTCCATCTACCCAAGCTACGAACTGATAGTAGCTGCTTACTGCTGAAGCTGTTGATCCTTCGAATGTAGCTTCTTTATCATTAACATCTACTGTCTCTTCTGAAAGAGAAACTTTTCCGCCAAGCTCTGCAATGTATTTAACTGTTACGAGCTTAGGCTCTACAACTTCAATTACTATCTCTTCTGATGAAGCAAGTGTAGCTGCATCTTCTGAAGTAAGTGTTGCTGCCTCTGCGGACTCATCAGTTTCTGTCTCGCCTTCTACTGGCTCTTCGCCTTCAACTGTATTTCCTTCTGCTGCTATTTCTGTTGCTGCTGCGTCAGGGTTCTCACCTTCTGGCTGTCCCTCAGGCTGTCCTTCTGACTGAGCTTCTACCTGATAGTCGTCGCCGCCTTCTGGCTGATAATCGCCACCCTGATCATCACTATAATCATCGCCGCCTTCATAATATCCGTCGTCGCCGCCGTCGCCGCCGTTGTCATCGTTGGATTCCTGATATTCAGGAGCTCCGCCCTCGTCTGCTGGCTCGCTATAGCTCTCATCTACTTCATCTTCAGCCATGACACGTACCGTTGCCATGTTGGAGTTGAATGTGGTTGCTATAACTGTCATCGCGAGGATAATTGCTAAAAATTTGTTCCACTGTCTTAACATATCGTAACCTCCTCATAAGATTTGCGAGTGTGTTAACTTGTGTTCCCTGCCAAAAGTTTGTAGATGTTGTTTTCTAAATTATTGAGACTGAATGATTTGATTGAAATCTGATTGATAGTTGCTAGAGACTGATCTGTTTGATTGATCTGATTGATAGTTGCTTGAGACTGATCTGTTTGATTGATCTAATTGATAGTTACTAGAGACTGATCTGTTTGATTGATCTGATTGATAGTTACTAGAGACTGATCTGTTTGATTGATCTGATTGATAGTTACTAGAATTTGTTTAAGATACGGAGGATTCTTCGCTTTGGTCTGGGATCTGTAGCATTGCTCCCTGACTAATAACTTCATCCATGATCCTGATTAGCTCCAGGGCGCTTCTAAAGAATTCCACCCTGTTTTCGTCTGCCCAGACAACTCGTCCTTGCCAGGTTCTGTTCTGACAGTACTCAATTTTTACTACGAAGGTTGCCCGGTTCTTTTCACTATTTGGTTCCCTTGAATGAGTTCTACTTGTGTTCACCATATAGTATTTTCCTTTCATGTTGATATTCTACAAAAATGTCAATCATATCCGACATCATAAAGAGGGGCTTAAATTGTGGATTTGGCTTAAAGAATCCTAAAGAAAATAAAGAGATAATAAACAAAATATGTACAGAAAATAGGAATATAAACACAATATGTTGTGGGGGGGTGGGGGATACCCTATTTCAGCGCTTTTCAGCGGTTTTTCAGCTCTTTTAAACTCCTATATAGAAAAAGAGCTCATTATTGCCCGGAGTATGATGGCGTTCTGTGGGTAATATGAGAAGAATCAACACTATTGCCCATGGCGTAGTGGTGTTCCTTGGGTAATATGAGAAGAATCAACACTATTGCCCATGGCGTAGTGGTGTTCCTTGGGTAATATGAGAAGAATCAACACTATTGCCCATGGCAATGATAAGTTATCTGGGTAATATGGCCGATTTGTTTGATATTGCCCAATGAAACCAAATTAGTTTCGGGTAATATTGGAAAAACAAGCAATATTACCCAAGCTATAGCAGTCTCCTCTGGGTAATATAGAAAAAAAAGGAGATATTACCCTAAATTGCCTTCTCCCCCTAAGATGAGATAACAAATATTGCAGAATAAAATAGAGCTTCTGTTCAAAGCTGAACAGAAGCTCTTCTTATATTAGTAATATCAATTCCAATTTCGAAATCTTTTTTAAAGCATATCAATATACATGTTGCTCTTAAGCTCGTCTCTATCAAGGAATGGTGCAAGATCTTCAAGAGGAGGGCTTGTAAGTGTTCCGTCAGGCTCGCGACGAGCGGAGCTCTTAGGTGCCCAAACCTGCTCTGTGTCTGTGAAGACTTCTACGAAGAGAGGCTCTGGACTGTTAATAGCCTCGGTGACCTTAGCATTAAGCTCATCTCCTGTCTTAATAGAGATGTAGTTATAACCGAAGGCTGCAGCAATCTTATCAAAGGATGGGAATGCAAGGTCTCCACTTTCTGGGCCAATTCCCACCTTAGAATAATCTGAAAAGAGATTATTCTGTGTAAGTCTTATTGAGTGATATCCGTTGTTGTTAATAAGGAAAATCTTAACAGGAAGCTTATTGGTAATAATGGTCTGAAGCTCCTGAAGGTTCATCATGATACTTCCATCACCCTCAAGACATACTGTCGGCTTCTTACCTGCTGCTATGCAAAGTCCGATTGCAGCTGGAAGGCCGTATCCCATGCTGGCTACAGCATTATTGTTGATAAATCTTGTTCCATTTTTGATGAACCAGCTCTGGTGACCTGCTACGCAGCAAGCTCCGTTACTAACTGCTGTAAGTGAGCCCTCTGGAAGGTTCTCAGAAAGAGTTCTCATAAAGCCATATACGTTAACTGGCTCTGAGCCTGTGTTCTTCTGCTCCGGAGATACAACTGGGTACTTCTCTTTCCAGTTCTGGCACTGGGTGCGCCACTCTGGGCAGTTGCTGTAGTATGTCTGGTCATTGCCAGCAGCTGTAGAATCAACTGTAGAATCATTTAATGCACTAAGCATCTTCTCAAGGAAGTTCTTAGCATCAGCATGGATCTTGAGATCAACATGAAGTGTGTGTTTCTCCATCTCAGCCTCTGAGATATCTACCATGATAACCTTGGCCTCTCTAGCCCAGGTTGTCCAGGTATATCCCACCTGTCTGATGGAAAGACGGCTTCCGATAACAAGGACAAGATCTGCATTCTGTATAGCAAAGTTACCAGGTCTGTCGCCCATGTTACCACCGCGTCCACAGTAAAGTGGATGCTCATCTTCTATTAAATCAATGCTGTTCCAATATGTACAAACAGGAACACCGAGCTTATCAACCAACTCTCTAAAGGCATCAAAGCCGCCAGAAATTCTAACGCCGTTACCAGCATATATTACTGGTCGCTTTGCGTCCTTTATCATAGAAAGAACTGTCTTAACATCCTCATCTGAACATTCAGCAGTCTGAACCTCTCCATCAAATCCGCGAAGCTCTGCTGGATCAATCTCTGCAGCCTGGAAATTAACAGGAACATCGATCCACACTGGACCTGGACGGCCTGTACTCATAAGGTGCCAAGCCTTCTCAAGATGGTATCTGATGTCCTTAGGATCCTCCAGCATTACAGCGTACTTACACATGTGCTTGGTGCACTTGGTGATATCGTACTCCTGATCACCAAGGGAACGGAGATGGTCTCCTTCCTGTGAATCTGCATAGTTCTTTTCAAAGTATCTAACTGTCGTGTCGTAGCGGACCTGACCGCTTACTACAAACATAGGAAGTGAATCAAGCCAGCCTCCAAGAACACCTGTAATGGCGTTGGTTCCGCCAGGGCCTGATGTCACACAAAGAGCAGCAGGTCTATTCTCTAGTCTTGAATAGCTCTCTGCTGCAATAGCTGCTCCCTGCTCATGATGAAAGTGAGTGCACTTCATTCCTTCCGTATGACCAAAGGAGTTATTAAGATACATGGCGCCACCGCCTACTACTGTGAAGCAGTCAGTGACACCCTTTTTTACCAAAAAATCTACAATATAATCTGAAACTCTCATGATATCTTCCAAATCTAATTAAATATATTCTGAATAATAATCCAGATTACCACTTAATCCAAGGTGCTCTTCCAGTATCGATAAGCTCAGAAAGCTCATCTCTCTCACGGGCTGTATCCATGCACTTCCAGAAGCCATTGTACTCGTAAGCTGCCATCTGGCCATCCTTTACAAGGTTATGCATAGGCTCTTTTTCAAAGAAGGTGTGATCGCCTTCGATGTAATCGAAAACGCCTGGCTCAAGAACCATGTAACCACCGTTGATACGGGCACCGTCCATGCTTGCCTTCTCTCTGAAGTCGCGAACCATTGATTTGTCATTTCTATCAATATCAAATACACCAAAACGCTGGCCTGCAAGAATAGCTGTTACTGTAGCAAGCTTACCATGCTCCTTGTGGAACTTAAGAAGCTCATTCATATCGATGTCGCAAACGCCATCACCATAGGTCATAAAGAAAGCCTCGTTACCAACGTGCTCTCTGATACGCTTGATACGTCCACCAGTCATGGTGCTGTAACCTGTATCTACAATTGTAACCTTCCATGGCTCAGCCTTCTGAGAATGGAACTCAACCTTACCACTGTCAGCAAAGTCAAAGGTTACATCGCAGTTGTGAAGATAGTAGTTAGCAAAATACTCCTTGATAACTTCCTGCTTGTATCCTGCGCAAATAATGAATTCATTGAATCCATAGTGTGAATATTCCTTCATGATATGCCAAAGAATAGGCTTGTTGCCAATCTCGATCATTGGCTTTGGTCTTAAGTGGCTCTCCTCACTGATACGTGTTCCAAAACCACCTGCTAAAATTACAACTTTCATAATATTTTCCTCTTTAAAATAATCAAACAAGGACTAATTGTAACAAAAAACTTCAAATAAATCACCGTCATAATACACAATATTTGCCATCATATGCAAATATATTGGGTGATATTGCATTCAATATTTTACTAAAACACCAAAAATTGACGTCATATATCATTTAATCTTCTATCAAATAATCTATTTCAAATCCCCAAACTCATCAATGGACTCAAATATCTCATCCAGGCTGATCTTGAGCTTGCCATCATAGATTGCCACTGGAGCTTCTCCCTTGAGGGGCATAACCTGAGGAAGCCAATCCTCTTCCATGAAATTATAAATTATTAGAATTCGCTTTTCGGGATCGACAATCCAGTATTCGCGGACTCCTGCTTCCATGTATTTAGTCAGCTTGACCGTCATATCTTTTTTCCTGGTGGAAGGAGACAATATCTCCACTAGAAAATCCGGAGCCCCATAAATACCAAAGCCTTTAATCTTATCCCTGTCGCAGACTACCAGCACATCAGGTTGAACCATGGTCTTATCATCACAATCTATCTGAACATCCACAGGCGCAGAAAAAGCCTTACACTTACCCTTATTTGCCTTAATATATGAAGCAATGGCAGAATGAATCACATAGCATATATCCTGATGAACAATCCTTGGGGATGACATGTCATAAAAGACACCATCTATCAGTTCCACTCTCTGCTCATCCGGCAGGGCATAATAATCCTCCAATGTATACTCGCCTTGCTTCTTGCTGGAATTACCGTACTTATTGTCATTATTACCAGTCAAACCCTGGCCATCGCCAGATTTTGCGCTATTACCAGATCCGTATACAGCAGCCTCTTCCTGAACTCCATCATATCCTCCCGTGCTACTGGTGCCGTACTCGTAAGCCTTTCCCTGGTACAATGACTCATCACTGGAAAGGACCTTCTCTATGGCATCCAACGTAGCCTTCCTGGGATTAAGAGTCTTGCCTGTGAAGATCTTCTGCAGCGTAATCGCTGGAACCCCTGTGTACTCCGAAAGCTGTGCGTAGCTATAACCACGCATTTCCTTTATATTAACCATCTGCTTAATCGTCATAGTAACACCTCCAAAAGGCATACAAAAAAGACATGTCGCCGTAGATAAATCATACTACTTTGTCATATCTTTTTCAATACTTTTATATCCTTTTATATACTTTCATATATAATTATATCTTTTTACCCATTTCCACCATGATCTTAATGTACTCCTCGGACTTACGGCGCATGATATCAAGGCCCTTTGGCATATTCTTGAGAGTATATCTGTGGGTAATTAGGCTGGTTGGCGCAATTCTGCGCTCCACAAGTCGTGACAACACATAGATCCAATCGTCCTCCTGGCCCTCTTCATTCAGATAAGAAGAATTCCATGTTCCGGTGATATAGATCTGATTGCGGAGAATCTTCCAGTAAGTCTCGCGGTTAAGATCCATGTCCGCTGCGGGATTTCCCACCAGCACAGTTCTTCCCAATGGCGCCGTCAAAGAAATGGCCTGGCCGTAGCTCTCAGGACGTCCGATGCACTCAAAGTACACATCTGCTCCCCTTCCACCAGTCTTGTCCATGACAAAGGCCGTAGGATCGCCGTATCTCACGTCGCAGATATTGTCCTTGGGATAGCCCATCTCTATGATCTTATTCTTCTGAATGTCCTTATTCCCTATAAAGTAGACGTTCTTGTAGCCCGCATCCTTTACGAACATGGATAGCAAAAGACCTATGGTTCCTAGGCCGCACACCACGATCCGGGCATTTTTGTCCACCTTTTTCCCAGCAAAAAGAGATCTGGTAGTCTTTTCCTTGATAAGGCCAGCTCTTTTCATAGCATGGGTCGCAACGCACATTGGCTCTAGCATTGCAGCCTCTTCATCTGATATTACATCGGGGATTTCTAAAAGATTCCACACCGGGCACACCACGTACTCGGCAAAGCCGCCGTCGCAGCGAGACCCCAGGTAGTTGTAGTTTTCGCACATTTCATAGTTCTTTTGCCTGCAGGATGGGCACTCCTTGCAGGGGATAAGCGGATATACACAGACTCTTTTACCCACAAGGTCCGGAGCAGATTGGCATTCCTCCACCACACCGGCAAACTCATGGCCCGGAACAATGGGCATGTTGTGGGCGCCAGTTTTGTAGATCCTGGCGATGTCGGAGCCACAGATGCCTGAAGTAGTGACTCTTACAAGAGCCTCTCCCTCCTTGGGCTTAGGGGCATCGATGCTTACGTATCTTAAGTTTCCGATTCCGAATAAAACCTGTGCTTTCATGGCATTCTCCGCTACTCAAGAATCTGCTTGGCCCTCTCCAGATCTTCATCCGTGGTAACCTTGAAATTCCGCTGATCTCCAGGAATCAGGGCCACATCCAGCCCCGCCATAACCGCAGGCTCTGTGGAGCCCTTGATCAGTAGGATCTTATCTGGTAAAAGAGCTTTATTTGCCTGGTAATACTTCTTATAATCGAAAGCTTCCGGCGCCTGGCCTGCGAATACGCAGTTCCTGTTAAGAAGCTCGTCAACCTTGTCGCCGGATCTGCTGTAATAAACCGTGTCATTCATAGGAAGCACCGGCATTGCGCCGTCATGCTCATCAAGGGCAGCCATGCACTCCTCGATGCATTCCACCGTTACAAAGGGCCTTGCTGCGTCGTGGATAATGACATTCTCGCAAAGGTCGGCAAGTCCCATCTCCTCGATCAGCTTAAGACCGTTATAGATGGACAGCTGCCTATTCTCGCCAGGCTCAGCAAAGCCCAGCATCTTCTCAGAAAGGGTCTCGTTCTCAGAAAGGGCATCCTCGATGTCCTCCTGCCACTTCTCATCCGCCACAACTATGATGTTGCCCACGTAAAGCGTCTGTGCAAAGGGAAGCATGCTGTGGATCAGCATCATCTGCCCGGAAATCTCAACAAATTGCTTAGGTATATCTGATTTGATGCGGCTCCCTTTGCCGCCTGCTAAGATAATTGCGATGTTCATTGCGTTCCCCCGTTTTAGCTATTACTTTTTCATTTATATCATTTAATAATCTGAATACACATATCCATTATAGCATGTATAAATGATTGATATATTGGCTAGGCACAAGTGAAAAAATGCCAGCCATGCATAGAAGTAATTAAATGGCATAACTCATAAAATGTCATGGGATAAAACATTTATCACAGTAAACAACCGAATACTTCTCCCGGTTACGATAAAAGAAATATGTGATAAGCCTCTCAGACAAAAAGCCCGGGTAGCGGTTCTGGTAGCTGTCCTCATACTGTCCGCATTTATCCTGAACCTCAAAGAGAATTGGGAATAACCAGCTGCAGAGCTCATCAAAGGTCTTCCTGTCAGCGATCAGCATGTTGCAAGGGCTGTAGCAGCCCGTTTCTGCAAAGTATTTCTTGGCATCATCTTTACAGCCGTAGAGCCTATCAAGGGCGTCCAGCATGGCCTCCCATGGCTCGTGAAGATGGCGGGATAAGTAGTTGCCCTCTATTGAAGGAGCTACGTATAGCGGAACTGGCAGGATTACGTTATATTGGCAAGTGTTATTATCCCCTTTGCCATTGTTTATGCCAGTTGCCATAGCTCTTTGCCAATTCTCAGGCAGAATAAATCGGCGGCGATAGTGTTCAAGGCCAATGTAACCATCACCTGCGTTCTTCCAGATCCAGTACATTGCTGTAAGCTCGCAGAACTGGCGGTTCTTATCTGAAATGTTGTCGCCGGAATTATCATAGAATGCGCACTGAGACAGATCTGTCTTCGCAAGATCGCGGCCAGCCTGAATGAAACGCTCCTCTGGTAAAAGAGCTATCTCCTTGGAAAGAGGGCTGTCCACAGCGGAGCGAACTACGTAGATGGTGGTACTATCTAACTTATCTGCCGTCTTATCGCCATTAATTGAATTACATTCTACAGATTCAGATTTAGATTGAACAATTGAATCAGTCTCACAATTCTTGAAATCAAATGATTCCAGCTTGCAATAATCCCAGCCCTGCTCTGCAAAGTACTGCTCAACGAACTGGTTTCGGAGCTCATTATCCAGCTCAACGCCCACCAGAACTATATTCTCTTCTGTAAAACCATAGCTCTTCAGTCTGTCAACGATTCCCTGGTGGTGTATGCCACGGGTGGCAACGTAGACAGTGGTATTTGCTGCATCAAAATCGATCTCTTCTTCGGAGTTTTCACCATTATTTCCGGTTTTCTCCGCATTAAAAGGATTTCCAGCAGTCATCTTTACCACTGGAAATCCTTCAATAGTCTCTTGGTTGGGCTCATCATTGTCGTATAGATAGCCCTTAAACTCCCAATCTGGATGAAGTTTTCTAAGATATGCGCTTAGAGTTCTGCCTCTTGAATGCGCACCAAAAATGTAGTAACTCATGTTCCGTCGCTCGCCTGTCATGTTGCTGAGTTATCAACCATCGTTTCCTGTATCTCCGCCATCGTTGCCAGCTCCAGCGTCTCCGCCACCTGCGTTATCTCCGCCTGCGCCAGCGTCTCCGCCACCAGCATTATCTCCAGCTGATCCATCGTCTCCGCCGCCTGCGCCCTCGTTTCCACCAGAGCCGTCATCGCCAGATCCGTTGCCATCAGGAACTGAGCCATCATTGCCGTTATCTCCAGCACCATTGTCGCCTTCGCCAGCGCCGTTTGCATCACCGGCTCCTGATCCTTCACCTGCATTTGCTGCAGATGTATCGCCACCAGAAGCATCGCCTGCACCGGTGCCATTTCCTGATTCATCGTTATTTCCAGAGCCATCCTCTTCACTACTCATGAGGGATGCGCTGTCAATTGCTTCTTCACTGGATGCACTGCTAGCTGCAGCTCCAGCTTCCTCTATAGAGGCATTGCTTGCTGCCTCATTAGCCTCAAGTTCAAGAGCTTCCTTATATTTCTCTATAAGTTCCTCTTTAAGTCTATCATATTCTTCGTCCGCAAGCTCTTTTACCTTATCATCAATGCGGGCCTTGAGCTCTTCTTCAATAAGGTCGTCCTTAATCTCTTCCTTAAGTTCCTCAAGCTTCTCGTCGTAAAGCTCGTAGATCTTAGCTTCCTTCAGGACTTCCAGATCAAACTCTTTGATCTTATCCAAAGCTTCGTTAATGGAATCCCAGTCATTGAGCTCAGCCTCTGTGTTCCAGGAAACCTCAAAGTATGGAAGATCTGTGATGGCATCCCAGTTAGCCTCATCATTACAATCAGCCTTCAGCTTGAAAGAAAATGATGGGAAAGAAGATCTGTCGTAATCCTCTGCTATCTCACATCTGTACTCGCCAGTCTCCTCGTCCTTGATGTAAACAAAAGCATCATCTGGAGCTGCATCAAGCACAACATTTATCACTGATTCGCCGTAGTTAGTAACAGCGTTTCTAATACCACCTTCATCAGCAAGCGCCACAAACAGTGTAGTCTTGCTGCCATAGAGCATGGACACGCTGTCAACCAGCTCCACGCCTTCACCGCCGGTTACTCTGGCTCTTACTGTGAGAGAAACTGGCACATTACTCATATTGGTAACTGTCAGGTTGTCGCTGGTTCCTGAGAACATGTAAGGTCCTTCAAGGTTCCTAAACAGAACGCCTGCATTCTCTTCAACTCTACCGCCGCCGTACTTAACAGCATCGGTAGCATACAGAAGGCCCATAGGATCTACGATGTAGTTAAATGGGTTCACAGCGCCAACCACAGGAAGCATCACATTGGTGTAATCCACAGGATGATCCTCAACCCACGCGTATTCCTCTTTGATCTGATAATAGTTATCAATCTTGCTTCTGGCTGCCTCATAGCCCTGTGAATCTGGATCCGCAAGCCTCTTATCAATTATCTCATCAAATATGTCCTTGAATTCCTGGCTGTCCTTATTATCCTGATACCAGCTTTCAAGCTCGCTGTCATCGATTGTTGCCGCAAGCTCTCCGATGCTGATCTGCTCTTTTAACTCATTTATGATTTCTTCATCAAAAAGAGATTCCACATCGATTTCTTCTCTCATGGAATCCACATCAATAGTAGACCTAAGCTCTTCCTCATCGATCAGAGCATAGATCCCTTCTTTATCTACTTCAAATTCGCCATCTTCGTTAATCCATACCAGACTCTCGTCAGGTCCTTCTGCAAGAGATAACACTGGATTTACAAAAAGAACCAAAGATAACATTAATGCACTTATACCCATCCATTGGTATTTCATAAAGTGCCTCCTTTTCAAGGAACAACTACATTTATGTGCATATAGTATATCGGCTTTTCGCAGTAAATATTTAGGGTTTAGAGAAATTTAATGAATGAATTTTGGCGTAATCAATCCCCCGATCCGTCAATAATTTTGTGACCGAAGCTGCCGTTCTCACCCTAAAAATCGCGATCACTATATCACAATCATCTGTAACGCTCTGAGCCCTTTTGCAGTACTCATCAAGTGTTATAACGTCCAGTCCTGCTGCCCTTAGTACTGGCGCATTACCATCAATCCAGGCAACAACCTCTGTCTTATCCTTGGCATATCTGTAAACTGCCTTGCCAAACTCTCCTGCGCCATAGATAATGACTCTCTTTGGCATCTTATCCAGGAATGGATAGAGGCCTTCGCAGTTATTCTCAGAGTTTGCCTTTGGGTAAGCTCTGGTAAATAGCTGGTTGATGTAATAGCGGGATATTCCATCTTCAAGAGATTCTGTCATGTCGCTTGGAAGAGATAGTTCTTTTACCTTGCCCATGAGATAATCGCGAAGAATCTGAGCATTCTGGTACTCTTTATCCTCTCCACCACTTCCCATCATGGAATCCTGGTGCTGGCAATAATTGTAGAATGGCAGATCCACGATATAAATGCTCTTCGCTGACAAGATTGCTGGGAATCCGATGGCAACATCCTCTCCAATGGTAATACGTTCATCCGCACCCGCAACAAACCTGGTAATCAAATTTCTTTTCCACAGTTTACAAACAAGATATGGAAGCACAGCCATAGAACAATAATCATCTATGCAAAAAAGCTGTCTCTTTAACTCTTCAATTTTGGAACCGGAATAGAATCCATTTGATGCAAGATTCTGCTCAGTAGAATCCAAGCCATTATCATACCTCTTAACCGCTGTAGCACACACCACATCTGTATCGTACGCATCAGCCAGTTCCAGAAGCTCATCAATTCCGCGTATATCTATATAATCATCACTATCCACAAAGAGAACGTAATCACCAGTAGCCTGTGCAATCCCGCGCTTCCGGGCGCTTACCAGTCCCTGATTCTCTCCGTGAATTACTTTAATCCTGCTATCCTTAGAAGCATATTCGTCCGCAACAGTACCAGAGCCATCTGTCGATCCATCATCCACCACAATGATTTCAAGATCTCTGTAGCTCTGATTCACAATACTATCAAGGCACTTTCCTATGTAATTCCTGGCATTGTACATCGGGACAATAACTGAAATCACTTTATGCTCCTTAATTATCAACAGTCGCAACACTAGCTTTCTTATACTCTGTTCTTGAATTTATTATATCACGCAATCCCTGTTTATCATTAGATTTGCTAATGAACTCCAACACCAATCCCAACTGTGAAACCCATTACCTCAACCCTTCCAGATACTCCACCACATTGATATACCGAATGCCCTCCACCTCAGTGCTCTCGCCGCGGTAGATCACATTTCTGGACACAATATCTCCGTACTGGAACTCTGTCTTGGCGCACATGTCCGCATCAACCAGGTAGCGGTACTGCTCTCCAGTTATCTCTGTGCTGTGCTTGATCTCGTAGAGGTCACAAGTAAGCTCTTTTTCATCCCAGATAACCATGTCATACTCACCCACTGGGAACTGAAGCTTAAACGCCTTCTTCCCGCGAGGTAGGACCTTATTAGTTTCTAAAAGAACTATCTCCTCCAGCATCCGGCCCCTAACCTCCTCAAGGATCCAGTCGCAGGCCTTCTTCCTCTCCTTAGCAGAAAACTTACTAAAAGCCTCATCCTTCATCAAAAGATTAGTCAGAGCCTGAGCCTGGCAATAGCGCATTCCCGGCTGAGAGAATATTATATGCTCGATCCCACTTCTAGAATCTATGGAATAGCTAGGACAATCCACAATCAGATCCAGCATAAACAGATATTCCCTGATCTCGCGAATATGATCTGACATAATTCCTATAGCTATCTCCTCTTTATTGCGAATTTCCAGAATATCCTTAAGTCTCTTGGTAATCGCGGCAACATCTATGTCTCCAAGAATATCCTTAGTCCCGGTCATAGCCGCCTTCTTACGTGACAACTGCCTTGCACTTCCAAGATCATGGGACACGAAATCCCTTGTCAGCACTGACATAAGAAATCTGTGATTCATATCCTCAATGATACGATTTATAGCTCCTGTCAGCTCTCCAGCCTCATACAGCTCCTGAAGGTGCCTGAACTGCCCACCATCCTTGTAATGAAGAAGACTATGCTGAATATTCCTGGAAATGGCAGTATCAATATACTTGCGAGAAGCCTCTTCACTGCTAAAGGACAAGCCCTCATCCCGAAGCAACTCATCTCCCGTCTCTATCTCTGCAGTCTTCAGCGTTCCGCCGTATCGAATATACTCATCCACATCGTGAATCTGCAAAAGCCTGGAGTACTCCCTAAATGGAATAAACGTAGTATGCACCATGTACGCCCTGTCATAGAGCTCATCCCCAAGCGATAACGCAAACCCCAGAGAATCCGTGCCCGACAGTACCAGCTTCATCCCAACCATGCTATACACATCAGATAAAAGAGATGCAGAATCAATGAAATCACTCATCAGCGTGATTTCATCTATGAAGACATACTTAACCCCACGTTTCTCAAGACTCCTAAGATCCGCATTAAGGTCATCCATCGTATCAGTGGGCATTATCTTGATATACGCAGTCTTATCCATTGGCAAAAGAGCTATGGCCTGCATGATCAGCGTTGTCTTGCCAGTCCTTCTAAGTCCATAAACAAGGCACACTCTGCCGTCCGCATCCATATCAAGATATGTCTTAAGGGCTCCAAAACAGCCCCTTGCCTCATATCCATCCACAGCCTTGCACAGTCCAGCCAGCTGTCCGCCCACAATCACATTAGTCCTATAATTCCCAGTTCCATATACAGCCTCAGGCTCCCTGAACGCACTGGCACTAGCACCAGCTCCCACGTTGTCCTCGGCACCTTCCACCAGCTCTTTTAACCGAGTCTGAAGCCCCTCACGCTTCCTGACCATCAAAAGAGTCTGTGCCTCCTCAGAAGCCTTGATGTACCTGCTCTGCTTCTTGCGGTCCTCGTACCATTGCAGATACATCCTCTTCTTACCTCTGATAACCCTATATGTAATATTGCCCTTGGGCAATTCAACTAATTCATCTAATATTGCCTTAAGCTCAGCTTCATTCGAATTCATGACATCCCTCCGCAAACTCATGTTAACACAAAGCAACCCCAAAAGCAATACACAGGGTTGCTTTTGGGGTTGCTTATATTTCCCAATCATTCTTCCAATCATCTACAAATCATGAGTCAGCGCGTTCTTTCCCACTTCATCCCAGCGAGAACGAATCACAATACTTACAATTTCCACAGTACTTCCGCCCTTTGTAAAGTGCCTCTCGCACCTTAGTGAACTTCGTACCGTACCAAACGTCTAGAATCGGCTCTTTTGACAGATCTCCCAGCGTCCATCTGCCAACAGCATCGCTGCAGCAAAGGGACACCTCACCGGTAGGCCGCACAATCATCTGCTTGAAAGGCAGCATACACCGGTCATCCGGGTACTCCACCAGCTCCTTTCTATTCGGCGCATCGCCCCCGCGGGAATTGAGAATCTCCAAAGGTTTTCGAAGCACCACCGTCACCTTCTTATTAAGCTCAAGCTCCGGATGGGCATTGCAATAGTCCACAATCTCTCTGCTGGGCCTGTTAAGCTCGAGATTCTGATTGTAATTATCAATTATCAGCTCATCCAAAAGCGGAATCAGCTCTTTAAACTTCTCAAGCGTGAACAGTGTGCCATTGGAATACATGTGAATACGGGCCTTTGGCAGATGCTCCCTGGCATATCGGCTCAACTCTACAATCCTGTCATCCAGAAGGGGCTCGTTATTAGAAAAAAGCGACAGCCTGCCTGAATACTGCATTTCCTCCAGCTGCCCAATGATTTTCTCAAAGAGCTCCCGGCTCATCACCGCCTTTTTCCTGGGATCGACATTCTTATTCACCGGGCAGAACGAACAGGTCCCATTGCACCTGTTTATGGTCTCAATCTCAATATGATTAAAAAGCGGCTGATTATCGTGGAGCTTTTCCACCATCTTGTTGACCTCAGCCCTTGAATAGGAGAGCTTTTGCGACGATGACCACTCGCATTCCGTCTCAGCCTCCTTGGTCTGCTCATATGGATTCAGAACAAGCTCCTCCGTCTCATACATGCCGTGAACCGGACTTATGAAAAAGACATAATCCTTCACCCCAAGGTCGTCCAGCTGAAGCGCCATGCTCTCCCCATAAAGGCTGGCAATCACCACAGTGTATCCACCCTCAGCCCACAGCTTTGCTGCCTCCTTGGGCGACACTATTTCTTTTCCCTTGCACAGTGTCCCCTGCTTGCTGGCATCGTTATCTATGAAAAGAGCTACCTTCTCAGCGCCATAGTGTTCCAGAGCCTTCTGCCCATAGAAGCCCGCGCCGAAGATTATGAACTTGTTAGTGGTTGTAGTCATGGCAGTTTCCTCGCAAGCTCTTTTAACTCCTTAAGCGCCTCTTTCCTCTTGACCTGCGCCTGTTTGTCGACCCATCCTCCAGCGCAGTGATGCACGCCAAAAGAGCTATCAAGCACTTCCACTTCTCCTGTAAACCAGTTCCTTGGAGAAAAGACGTCCCTAGGAAGAATCGCTACACCATCGCGGTTCTGGTACCTTCCATCTATCTCAAATCCAAGCCCCTCCATGAACTTGTCCATAAGAATCGGCTGAACATCCTTAAGCGTAAGCGAACTTCCTGCCACAAACATCTTTCCATCATAAAGAGCCAGCATCTTAGCCACCATATCAGAGCCCTTTGCAGCGCCAAAAGCCGCAAGTTCCACGTCTCTAATAGGCCCAAATCCCGTTACAAACTCATATCCAAGAAGCTGATCAATTCCCCGTGTCAGCTCCAAATCCATATCAAAATAGAATCCGCCATACTCATACACCGCATCAAGCCTTGCATAGTCCGTCACATAGGCCCATTTTCTGGCTTTGTAGGCCTCGTACATATATGGATTCTTGGTGTAATCGTAGTTATGAGAATTCCACTCTTTTATCTCAAAATCCGGACAGAATCGCCTCCAGCTGTCTATGCACCGCTTCGTCAACTCATCCTTCTCATCATCGCTAAACCAAAAGCAATGGATAATCCTGGGAATCCGAGCCTCCTTAGGCCACGCAACCCCATCACAGGTATCGTCCACCCTGTCCATTATCATAATTGGCAAAAGAAAACATGGCACCTGCTTAAGTGCCTCGATTTCCTGCAACTGCCTCACCATCTCCAGCGCATATCCGTCGGACCCTATCAAAAGAGCTATCTCATTAAGATTGTCCTTAAGTAGATAGTCCAATGCATGTACGGTCTTAACTACGCCGCACAACTCGTAGCCAGTCCCATCCTTTTTGGGATCATTATCCACAACATAATCAACCTTGCTGTCCAGATTCAGCTCTTTATAATTCTCCGCAATTACCTGCATGAAAACAGTAGCGCCAAAGGCAACAAGGCGCTTGAGAGAGGTCATTTCTATGAAGTTTGGGAAGGTGTTAGTTTCAAGAATCATCGCAGCCCCGCCAATTGCAAATGGATTAAGCAATCATTTCAGTTAATTCACAGTTTCAGTGCTGGTAAATCCAAGAATATCATCATATTTCCTGAACATCTCATCCACACTATACTCACTTAGAACTTTATTTCTGTTTTTCTCGATCATGCTTCTATATTCGTCTTGAGACATGCTTTCTAGCACATTTATACATCTCTCGATGCCACATTCATCGCCAACATCAAACAGTAATCTGTCATCTACAACTCCCTCTAGAACACCTATCTTCATAGCAACGACCGGCCTACCAAGCAGATAAGATTCCAAAACAACATTTGGCGTTCCCTCGCACAATGACGGCAATACAATTACATCTGCTTCTTCGTACACCTTAACCATATTATCGACCTGTCCCAGAAATCTTATCTCTTTTTCTAAGGAGTTATCCTCTACAAAATGCCTACACTTCAGAAAATATGCCTTGTTTGAAGGCGTTCCCGCTATATTAACTCGATAGTTCTTTTCTCTATTCCTTGCCACAAACTTAAGTACCCTCATCTGATTCTTGATTCCATCAATCCGCGCAGGTACTAATATATTCTTTATATGTTTGTTATTATTTACTTCAAGCAAAGACTTCTGCGTTATTCCATTATTAACAACAACCGTATCTATTCCAAGTTTCTCTCGTATCCTGTTTGCAGAGTACTCTGAATTGGCTGTAACAAGAAGACATTTTCTAAGGACATCGGCGAAAAATGAATTAATGACAACTTCCACCCCATCGTTTCTTTCCGAATAAATGGCTTTAATATTGAATTTACATAGCGTATCAAAAAAAGCTAAATCCTTTGGAAAATATATTAGACAACAATCATATCTAGTGTTCAGGTTCTTTTTCATCAGAAATGAATAAAAAGATGATTCAGAATTAATCTCATAGAAGCGCACATTTTCATACTCACCTTTTGCTGGCATAACTTTATTATTGCCAAATCGGTGAGTCACAATAACATCAAGCTTATATCCACATTCTTCTGCGTGATCAATGTACATGCCAAACTGGACTTCTGCTCCACCGCTTCTATACTCTGGCATTATGATCATTGCTCTTTTCTCTTTAAAAGACATATCATGCACCAATTATTACATCTTCAATTGAAATAATAGGACAACTTAATTTCTTCTCTAAATCTCTTTTGACGTCATCAAAATAATGGACCGCCGTTACTACAACAACATCAACTGGTGGCAGGTCGTCATATGGCTTGTACACTGTTTTCTCTGAATAGACCATTTCAGCATTTCTATCTATGCCATACTTGACTTCTACATCAGTGTTTTCCAGCTCTCCACACAGTGCTATTCCAAGGTCAGCAAATCCATATATTGCGATGCTCTTATATCCATTCTTGTGAAAAAAGGATATGAGCCTGCGCCCATCCTGGTAATCCTGAATCCACATCATCAGGACCTTTTGAAGTTCTCTGAGCTTAATAACTTCATCCGTCAGTTCACTGTTTCTCTTCTTAAGCCACATATTCTCACGACTCCCAAATCACATCTTCCAAAGAAATAATTGGACAATCCATTTTTTTCTCAAGTTCCGCCTTTATTGAATCAAAATAATGAATCGCTGTAACCACGACCACATCTACCTTTTGAAGATCTTCATCTGGTTTGTAAACATCGGTTGCGACATACAGCTTATCCGCGTCTCTGTCTATTGCATATTTTACTTCCACACCACTATTATTAAGTTCCTCAAGGAGTAGTATTCCCAACTCCTTCATGCCATATATTGCTACAGTCTTATAACCATTCTTTTCAAAATAATTTATAGTGCCTCGTCCTTCATGAAGTATTTTGATCCATCTATTTTGTATCGAATAAAACTCGGCGTTTTTCTTTCTAAAATCCTCCAGTTTTATAATTGCCTTTTTCCTGGCATCGCCTAATGTCTGCTCGCAAATAATAAATCCAATTACAATTCCAACAAGCAAAACGCCAATAATAATTATTATCTTCATTTTCTAACCCCCAATGTGTCATCCCACATTGCAATCACATTTTTTTCACTGTAGAAATCTGATCTTTCCAAGGATCTATCGCCATATCTTTTATTTAACTCTTCATCCGTCACTACGTTGAATATTGCTTCACCTAATAATTCTTCGTTTTTCTCCAGATCATTGCCTCTTGGTGCTTTACCCTCTATATATGGAGTCATGACACCATACTCAAATTCTTCTATCCCATTAACTTCCTTGTTCTTACCTATTATTTCAGCGCAGCCACCAGGCAAATCAGTGGAAATAACTGGAACTCCATAGGCCATAGCCTCTACAATAACATTTGGAAAACCCTCAACTCTTGAAGCTAGAACAAATGCCTTTGCCCTTTCCAAATAGAATCCCACTTCATTTGTAAATCCTGCAAAGAAAACAGCTTCACTTACTCCAAGTTTTTCACTGATCATCTTTAAGTAGTCTTTTGCTGGGCCATCTCCCAGAACAACCAGACGCAAGTCTTTATCCATTTTATATGCATATGAAAAAGCCCTGATGATTCTATCCTGCTGTTTAACAGCTTCTAATCGTCCTATTGTGACTACAGCTTTGCTGCCAAAACTCCATTCCAGCGCTTTTATGTCATTATTTCTCTTTATAGCGGGATTGGGTATTGTTACTACCTTTTTTTCAGGTAAGCCATAATTACTTACAAGGTCTTTTTTTACCCAATCAGAAACAGCAACCATTTTGTCAGAATGCTTGCAGCTATACCTTATAAGCCTTCTGTCATAGTGAATTCCTTTAAACTCCGTCCTTAACGAAAGCGTCGTTCTAATACTTGTTATTACGCGTTCGCTTCCTCTGGAAAAAACATTCAGTAAGTTGCTCCATTCCATAAAAGAAACCGAAACATCTATGCGATACCGTTTCTTTAATTCTTTTACTTTTTTAGCACCTTTCAAAAGATCTAATAATTCATTGAAACCTGTAGAGGGAGTATAATCCGCATCAACATAGACCACTTCACCAGTTACTTCATAAACGTTTCGAAATGATCTATCTGTAAGAAAGTAATAGACATTATTTCCGCTTTGGCTATACCATTTTCCTAATAATTGCGCTATTCTTTCCGCTCCACCCTGCGCTAAATGCGGAATTATGATCGCTAAATTCATATATTCCTCTTTTCAGACTGATATTTGTCTGGCAAATGCGGTCAATCCAGAGCCCTTGTAGCCAAGCTCCTTTGCATACAAAAACAGTTCTTCTATATCTCTGTATAGAAGATCTATCATGCCTTTGTTCCTAAAAATCGGATTAGTCCCATAATCAAGTTCTGAAGAATGTAGCATGAATTCCACATGCTTTCCTTCTGCAGCTCTTTTCCTTACTATTTCCTTTAGGGCCGGAAGATTATTCCCTTTAGGCCTGAGCCACTGGATTGAATTTCGTTTCCCTATTTTTTCTATTGTAGTTGGAACCTCAATCAGATACGCTTGGGGATCTTCTTTATACCTCTTACTAGTTAGTTTATATGGCTCATTATTGTGCTTTTCGTAATTAGGCCCTCCGCTGCCCCATGTATATCCACTCACTTTTTCCCAATTCATATACGGAGTACAAGTACAATCTACAATATAATTTAATCTAACCAGTTCTTCGACTATTACATCATTTAGGCACCATCTGCCTCCGCGATGTGAAGTTATAGGAACGCCAAACGTATCTCCCAATAGCCCTGTAATATTCTCAAGCTTTCTCCTTATTACCCACCGCGGATATTCGCTCAAATATGGTTTGCCTTTTTCTCCAAGCTTAGGCACCAGAGGGTAATATGGCGGCTGATTCCACGCATGAATATGTGCACCAATTTCCAATTTGTTTCGGGAAAGACCATTTCTTCCAAGCTCCACAAACGCATCAGACTTGGCCATTTCATAATTAGTCAGGTACGTTGGAATAAAATCAAAGCTTTCGCACATATCTTGAAATCTAAACAGGTGCGATGCATGCTTTGTTGTGACCTTCGAATTAACAGTTGTTTCCCAAATGTTATCTCCTTCTGTATCTATTGTTATCAGGAAAAATAGTTCACTCATATTGATATCCCATTAAATCCTATTGTCTTCAAGTAATACCGAAAAAATACCATCCATATATTCAGATTGATTCTTATATAGTTCTGTCAAAGGTTCTCTTTCAAGAAGATATTTCCAAATAGTAAGATGCTTTTTTGTGTATTCTTCCCACGTCTGATTCTCAACAGCATTTCTACGCATTTTTCTCTTGTTCTGAAGATCAAGAAAAGCTGCCCTGAATTCTTCAATAGTCTCACATGGATAGTCAATATCTACGCCCATTTCAAGATGATAGCCCTGCGGAGTAACAATTGTGCCTGCCCCCGCATATAAAGCATCTTGAAATCCCATGGTTCCTTCATCAAAGCCCATGTACATGAAATAATCTATTTTTGACATTAAATCTGTATATTTTTCAAGGTCAAAATCCGGGAACAGCTCAACACCGAAGCCTTTTTTTCTCATTTCTTCTGCAACTTGCTCCCAACCTGCTCCCATTATCTTGAATTCAAAATAATCTGGATCAACTCCTTCTAACACGTCAAGAATCGCTGTAGCTCTTTTTCTTAGATCATCTTTATCATGGCATTTGTGAGTAATGCCTATAACATACTTGTGCGGTTTGATTAAATGATCATGGGCCGGATTGACATAGCAAAGTTTATCCCTCGGAATGCCGTAGCTTACAAGCATGTTCATCGTGTACTTAGACATGCATATTCCCATCCCTGCTGTCTTTAGTTGCTTCCTGATCATTGCAACCTTTTTGGATGTGTCTACATGAGTGATCATTAAGGTATCATTTGGACGTGCTTTATGCGTAGCAAATGGAATATGGTGATTTATATCCGCATTCTCATCCACATCTTCTGATATTTTCACATTGACTCCAAGCTTTTTTAACTCTTCCTCCATCTTTATGGCAAATTTTCTAAATATCCAGCCAGAGTCAGTACAGATAATATTCACATTTAATGCCTCTTTGGTTGGCTTTACCTTGTATGATTTGGCGCTACCCCAGCAGTTATCTATAAAAGCCACATTATTAAAAAAGTGAAAAACATTTCCATTTACGCCTGCTTCAATAAAATCGTTGCAAACAGCATCAAATACATCTCCGTTAACAATGCAGACAATGATATTTACTGGTTCATTTAGCGATTTCAATTCTTGTATATCTTTTATCTTATCTTCACCGATCTGGCCAATTGAAGCTGCATTTTTGTCATAAACCGCATCATACCCAGGAAGCTTGTTTCTATTGGAAACAAAGCCATCTCCAGCGCCGTATATCACTGTTTTCCAGTTATTGTCCTTAGCAATTTCATAGTAATCATCTGCAAATCTGGCGATACTTAACATAGTTTTTCCTCTTATGAAAAGATCTTTCTAACTACTCCGATAACTGTCTCAAGCTGTTCATCTGTGATTGCCAATCCGCTAGGCAGATACAACCCCTTCCTTGCCAGGCGTTCAGCATTTGGATAAGTCTCTTCTTTAAACAGCCCCATTTCCTGATATACAGGCTGTTCATGCATGCACCAAAAGAAAGTGCGACTTCCGATTTCATTTTCTGCAAGTTTCTTTTGTAGCTCTTTGTTGTCCATCGGAACGTCATCGCTGATTACGATTCCGTATACCCAATAGATATTGTCGGCATAATCGGTGCGGGCTAGTGGAAGGCTTATATCACTAATGTCGCGAAGCCCCTCTGTGTAGCGCTTACCGATCTGTCTTTTCTTAATCACAAACTCATCCAGTCTTTCTAGCTGGGCAAGACCTACTGCTGCCTGAAGATTGGTAAATCTATAGTTGCCGCTAAGCTCCTCGTGAACATATCTGGCGCTTCTCTGGAAGCAGAGATTCCTGAGAGATCTGCATTTCTCTGCCAATTCGTCATCATCCGTAACCACCATTCCGCCTTCGCCTGTGGTTACATGTTTATTGGGGTAAAAACTGAAAATACTGATATCTCCAAAGCTGCCGCAGGGCCTTCCTTTGTAGGTCTGGCCGTGCATTTCTGCGGCATCTTCTATAATCCTTAGATTGTGCTTTCTTGCGATTTCCAGCACAGGATCCATATCCACTGGCAGTCCGTAGATGTGAACCACCATAATCGCCTTAGTCTTCGGCGTAATCTTTGCCTCTATATCCTCTACCTTCATGTTGAAGGTCTTATCGTCACTGTCCACCAGCACAGGAATTGCTCCCACCTGAGTCACCGCGTAGGCACAGGAAATAATGGTAAAAGTGGGCATGATAACTTCATCGCCCTCTTTGAGCTTAAGCGCACGGACTGCTATCTCAAGAGCTGCTGTTCCGTTAGTAACTGCAATTCCATGTTTTCTCGATACTCTGGCCGCCATCTTTTCCTCAAACTCGCGGACAAAGGGCCCTTCAGATGAAATCCAGCCAGTATCTATGCATTCACAGAGATATTTCTTTTCATTGCCATTAAGTAAAGGCTCGTTAACAGGAATAAATGCCATGTCAGTTGTCTCCACCAAGCACTACATCGTCGTCAGCAACAGATTCAAACCTTATCTTATCCGCATCTCCAGCGTAAGGTCCCTGTTTGATTTCAAGCATCTCAACCTCTTCCAGAACCTTAAATCCATGTCCGCCAGAAACCAGCAAAATCACATCGCCGCCCTCAAGGACTCTGCTCTCTAGGTAGTCTTTGTAGGCATCGTAGAAATCCACTCGAAGCTTCCCCTTCTTAAGCACCAGAACCTCCTGGGTCATCACAACATTCCTGTGAACAATATTGTGAACATGGGCATCGATCACCTTTCCCGTAGGATGATGCATGTAGGCCAGCTGCTGGGAGTACTCCCCTGGCGTAATGAAATTAATGCCATCGCAAGAATAGCCAGATCTAATGATGATAGCAAGCAAGGTGTCTTTTTTTCTGATTTCTTCGATAGTACTCATGGGCATCCTCCTACTATTAGTCTATATCAACAAACAAGTTCTCAATGCTAATTATTGGACAAGTCATCTTTGAACCAAGTTCTTCAGCAATCTCGCCAAAATAATGAATTGCTGTTACCACCACTACATCCACGTCTTCGAGCTTATCTTCTGGTGATACCACTGTCAGTCCTTCCACCGATACGCTCTTGTTCTTATCAATGCCATACCTTACATCAATGCCTTGTTGTTCCAACTCTTTAAAAAGAGCTATGCCAAGCTCTTTTATCCCATAAATCGCCACTTTTTCATATCCATGGCTTCTAAAATAGTCAGATATCTTCTTTCCTGATAGTTTTGAATCAAGCCATTGATTCCAAATCCGGTTAAACTCTATCAGTTTTTCTTTTTCATCCTTTAGTTTATTTAGTTCTTTTCTATCGTCACATATTGACGCTTCTCTTAGCGCCACTACTATAATGGCGACTAAACTAGCAACAAAAAGGATAAATCGTCTTATCGCTTTCATATATTGGATGCTCCTACTATTTGTACCTAAGCTTAAATTCCAATCTCATAAATCCGATCATAACTTTTCTGAATAATTCATCACCACTTCTAAGATGGTATAAACTATGAAGCCCGTGATATACAAACTTATCAACTCTATTAACGGCTCTGTCATCCATTCCCGATAAGTAATATTCAACTATATCAATGCCGTCGATTCCACTTATCAGGTTCATGTTCTTTAATACAACATATCGAAATCCATCAGTATTTCTCTTTGTATCCTTAGATATAGTTGCACCGGAATGCATGTGATATTTATATATTGGCCTAGAATCAAAGATAAAGTCTGTTTCTCCGGCTATCCTCAGCTTTGTATCAACTTCTTGATAAGCTGGAACTTTCGAGTCCAAATAACCTATATGTACCAAAACATCTTTTTTAACCAATATTGTAGGGAAGCCCACTTCAGAACAAAAGATATCCTTTAATGAATATATTTCCTTGTCAAATGAGCCGCCTTTGCGATAGCGGACTGCATTGCCTATGGCTGTATATCCATTTCCAAATACCGCTTTGCACTGAGGATTCTTCCTTAACAATTCAATTTGAATCGCCTGTTTTTTCGGCAGCCACTCATCATCGGAATCTAGAAAGCCAATCCAATTGCCCTTGGCATTCTTAATTCCGACATTCCTTGCTTCCTGAGCACCTTTATTTTCTTTCTGAACATAGAGTCTAAGAGAGTCAAATTCCTGTTGAAGGTGCTCTACAATCTGGACAGTATTATCCGTAGAGGCATCATCAACGACAATTACCTCTAGTGGCGGAACTGTCTGTGAATAGACCGATCTTATAGCTCTTTCTATTGTTTTGCTCCTGTTATAGGCAGGGATAACAACGGAAACATCAATATCCATAAAGTGGCGCCTTTTCATTCTCGTATAAATCTATTATCTTTACCTTTTCTCCTGCATATTTCATCAGATTCAAAAGCATCTCATTATGATGCACCCAGGATGAAATGATCACATAATCTGTATCTACTGGAATTTCCTTGACATTAAAGATCTTTTTATCCAGAATCCCAACTTCTCCACTATACCTATTACTATCAACAAAAAAGATATTTGCCTCGATTTCTTTATGTTTGGAACATTCTTCTATTAGTTGGCTGGTATGAACTCCCATACCATAAATGCCTATGTTTAAGTTCGCATCACAAAGTGGGAGCTGAAGTGCAATATCTTCCCTTTTCCTCTGCATTTCGAGAGCTATTCGGTCCTCAAATTCACTCTCATCCCTGCATCCAAGCACCATCTTGGTATTATCTATATTACGTCGTGATAGCTCGACACCCTCTTGTTTAAAGAGTTTCAAGCATTTTTCGGTAGTAAATAGTCCAGAATAAGTAATGGTTTCAGGAGAATCGATCATATAGCCCATCATTCGATTGAGTGTTTTCTGGGCAAAAGAAATATCTCCATTGCTTTGATGACATTTCCCGATAATGATATCTATTCCAAAGGATAGATATCTGCATAAGGCGTTATAATACTTAACGGTACTGTTTGCTCCACCTGGAGTGTTCTTTTCGATGAAATCCATGCACTCTTCATACGCAGAACAAATGCCATCATAATGTCTATGATCTACCTTTATTGTAGTTATAGAATTATCTCTGACTCTTCTAACGTACAGTTTCTGAGGAATATACAACACTTCTCTAGCTAAAAGAGTCGTCTTAAAACTGAATGCATTATCTTCATGTAGCTTACCTAAAGTAAATTCAAATTGATTGGATTTCAAAAAAGAAGTTTTATACAAGCACAAGCATGAGGACACTGTCATTTTTCCCATATACCAATCCGAAAAGAATTCCAGCCCGCTTAATACCTTATGAGGTACTTTACTTGATCGATCGTACTCATTATCTGGATATGGATCAGATGTTTCATTTTTAACCAGCGCATCGTACATGAACAATTCAACATCAGGATTATCCTGTACATGTCCCTTTAGGCACTCTATAGCCCCATCCACTAGCATGTCATCAGAATCAAGAAACATGAGATATGTACCGCTTACAGCCTTCATACCAGTATTTCTCGCGCCACTAAGTCCCTGATTCTCCTGATGAATAAGTGTAATACTCAATTCTGGATGCTCTTCTCTTATCCTTTTGCATAAGGGCACACTTCCATCAGTAGAGCCATCATCAACAATAATGCACTCTACCTGATCATCCATCTGACAAGCAACGCTATTTACACATTGCTCAACATACTGTTCCGTATTATATACAGGAATTATCACGCTAATTAGTGGTTTCATTGTCATTTATCTAAGCCTAGTTAACGACAGTGTCATATACTATATTTTATCACATAAACGCACGAATAATAAAACAGCGGCTACAACAATTATTGTTGTAGCCGCAATACATGCACTTTATTAAATTGAATCTGCAGTATTATCAACACTAATTCTTTCAACATGCTCAAATCCAAGTTCCTTGGCATGTTTATACATTTCTTCCCCCACACCATCGTACGGAGTGACAACAATATATATATATCGCTTTTGTTCTAGATAATCATCAATAGCCTTTATTTCTATCCCATCCAAATAGTCTTCAGCACCTTTATTTGTCACAGCGATTCCGCCTATCAACTCTTTTTTATCTTCGTACTTCTTTATCAATCTTTTTGTATTATAGCCTGCGCCATAAATAACAAGAGGCTCCCCAGAATTAAAAATACTATCCATTCTAGAAGTCTCATTAGTTATTTCTTCTGTTGCTTTGGACGCCAGCTCATATGTATTGGACCAATCTGCTTGTTTCATAATTTGCATAATCTGTTCAAGCAGTTTTCTCCATTTTGGGTTTCCAATGGTCCATCTATAAAAAGAAAAAAACATTCTTTTATACTCTTTGAAGACATTTTCTTCATACATTCTTCTCATATTATGACTAATCAAAAACTCTACGGTGTCCCTAAAAGCACCCATAATATCAAACCAAGTTTCCTCGTCATAAACGGCTGGCCTATGATTAAATCTATACTCATAAACAGGATAATCAAGCTCATATAATTTGCCTGCAGCAAAAAGTGCCCTCAATGTCAGAGCCTGGTCTCCATAGCGTCTGTAAAGTCCATGCTTTACATTGTTATCTTTCATCATTTTTGTATTATAAAGATAACGTGTATGCCCATATAAATAATGATAGTCATCTACTTTTATAAACTGATTCCTCGAATGATTATCATCGCCATCGCCAGCTTTATAACCGCATTTTATTTGTCCGTCCTTCTGATCAAATAAAAGAATGTTCCCCCCGCACAAAAGCGCCCCATTAGCAGTCGCAGTATTATACAATCTTTCAAGGCAATCTTTCCTGGGATACTTGTCATCAGCGTCCATGAATACCAGGTATTCACCATTTACAAGATCCAATGCTTCATTGATTGAAGCCGCCTGCCCAATGTTTTCCTGATTAATAACCACCATGTTACTATAATTCTTTTCATATCCACAAAGAATATCGCAGGTACTGTCAGTTGATCCATCATTAACCACTATTATCTCAATAGGTGTCAGTGTTTGGGAAATGACGCTATCCAAACAGTCCTCTAAGTATTTATCTTCATTGTAAGTTGTAATAATGACACTAACCTTATAAGAATCACTCATAGATAGTAGCAGCCTTTCTCTAAATGGATAGCTCTTGCATCATAAAGATATAGGTTCTCTCCAAATAATTCTTTCTTTTTTAATGCCTAATCCTTCTAATTCCTTAAAAATCTCACATGCAACTTCCTTAGAATTAATCGCCAGTACAACGTAGTCATATTCGATATATTTAATATAATCCGGAGTGTGGACAATTCCCCAAATAAAAGAAATATCACCTGCCTTTTTATCAACTATTCCAACAAGTTCTATATCTTTATTTCGGGCCATAGACTCATAATAATCTGTTCCGACATTTCCTGCCCCATATATTAAAACTTTTTTTCTTCTGAGCAGTTCAGGCTCCGGAAAATAATAATTGGGTAAAAAGAGCTGTCCTTCACATTCGTAATTTAGAAGATAAAAAGCTCTTCGTTTAATAACCTTCCAGAAAATAGTATTATCTATAACTTCGTGAAACTCATCGAATATGTTCAAGAGATATGCAGATAATCGGCTCTCCACCTCAATATAGTCATTATGTTTCCGGTGTGACACGGTATTTTTACGAACCATATAATGGTAATATGCCTTATCAACTGTCTTAAAACCATTACAAAATAAAAGAGAATAAAACATGCATAGATAGTCTTCACCATACCAGATATTATCTGGCATTTTTTCAAAGCACCGGGTAATGAATTCGCGTCTGTAAATCTTGCTCCATAAAGACATAGGTATTCTATACTCATGTTTGGGAGACAAAAGATAGTTTGAAATAATACTTTTTCTATCTTCTGCATTCTTTATACAAATACTATTATTCTCTGGAATATAACTATGGACATCACCATTTTCATTGTGAATAGCTCCAAAGACGACAAAATCAAGACTTTCATCATCAAACTGTTCAATCAGATTGGTAATCATATCTGGTTCGATCCAGTCATCAGAATCCACAAAACAGACATACTGACCTTTTGCTTTTGACAGGCCAGTCCTTCTAGAAATAACAGTTCCAGAATTAGGTATATGATACGCCTCAACTCTGGAATCTTTTTGAGCATACTCATCACAGACGGCTCCAGAACCATCTGAAGAGCCATCGTCAACAATAATAACCTGCATATCTGTATAAGTTTGGCCAAGAACACTGTCCAAGCACTTATTCAGATATGGTTTGGAATTGTACACAGGAATGATTACAGATATCATATTTTTTTCATCTTTCGCGCTATTTTGTTAACTATATTTTATCACACAAATAAGCGTATATTAAAACAGCTATTGCACCTTTACCAGTACAATAGCTGAAAGCAACACAATTAGATTTCCTGATCTTCTGCAAAAATCATATCAACTACCTCCGCCATATTGGTTCATCTGACGCATATTTTCTTTCCGCAGAAAGAAATGCCATACTTCTTTACATTAGATATCCGCTCACTAGCAAACTCCGTATCATACTTATTATCTATAATCTGATTCAGCGCTTCATCAGCGTTTTTCTCTAGTGCATCTTCTTTATCGCTTTTCTTAAACTCAAGAATAACGCCTATTCCATCAGCTTTTTTAGGGAACAGTGCAATATCAAATCTTCCCAAACCACTTTCCTTGTTAGAGCATACCTTATGCGTATCAAAAATCATCGATAATATTCCGAGCATCATTCCATGGTAGAAGCCTTCAGTTCCCGCATCGAAATAACTTACATACTTCAATATGAAATCGGACAAAGCCTTTTCTAGCTCAGCAGGGTCCCCCGAAAGAAGTTTATCCACAAGTGTGTTTTCAACTTCAGATGATCTATTATCTGTCATCCTACCAAGTATTTCTCTCTTGAATACACTTGAAACCTCTTTATTTGGAATAACAAGTTTGTACTCTTCACCATTTTCTTCATAATCTGAATCTGGTGTAAGATATCCGGTATTCAGCAACATAGTAAACAGCTTATTGCTATTTTGGCCTATTTCATCATAGATTACGCCTTCATCTATCCAAGCACTAACTGGCTCTCCATTGAATAGCTTTTCCATAAATTCTTCCATTGGAAATCCATCTTTACCCAAGCTATTTGAAAGAATAGAATATGACGATGTATTTATCCAATACGCCTGAGTCTTACAATTATTGTCGATATACTTGATTACTGACCATGGATTATAGATATTGCTAGAACCAAAATGATACCCGTCATACCATTCAATAATCTCAGCCTTCTTATCTGGCAGATTATAATCCTTTAAAATCTGATCTATGTCATCATTATTAAAACCAAACACATCGCTATATTTGTCTGAAACAACAGAACATACATCAAGGTTATTCAGATCACTAAAAATGCTCTCTTTCGCAATCCTTAAAACGCCGGTAAGAATAGCAAAATTCATTCTGTCATTAGTTTTAAGTACAGTTCCCATCAAGCCTTTAACAAAATCAATTGCTTCATGATAGTACTTACTATCTGCATCATAAGCATGCTGAATAGGTGCATCATACTCATCAATAAGAACAACCACCTTTTCCTGATAAAACTTGTAAAGATAATCCGTAAGCCTCTTCAAAGAAAAACGAAGCTCTTCCTCTGACAATTCACATCTAAGAGCCTTGTTATAATAGTCCACCTCGTCTTCAGCTAGTTCAGACATAATATCTCTATGTCTTCCATACACGTCACTGATAACCATATCAAATTGCTTCTTCATACTGTCATAGTTATCAGCATTTATATCTTTAAACGTCAAAAACAGAACAGGATACTTACCCTGCTCTGACATATATCTTTTATTCTCAGGTTTTCCAATCTCACACTTATCAAATAGCTTTCTATTTTCTAAAACGTTGTCGTTATTATAAAAATATCTAAGCATACTCATGGTAAGGGTCTTACCAAATCTGCGTGGTCTGGTAATAAGCGTCACATCAGAATGACCATCAATAAGAGACATTATGAAATTAGTCTTGTCTATGAAGTAATAATTACCTTCAACTAGCTTCTTGTAATCATCAATGCCTATAGGCATCTTTC
This sequence comes from Butyrivibrio proteoclasticus P6B7, assembly GCF_000622085.1. GTDB lineage: Bacteria > Bacillota > Clostridia > Lachnospirales > Lachnospiraceae > Butyrivibrio > Butyrivibrio proteoclasticus_A. The sequence continues at coordinate 260,531 of NZ_JHWL01000001.1, read as the reverse complement.
TGTACGTCATATCCCAAGTCCATCCTGCATGATTTTTACATTCATGGATAGTATAACACGTTTGTTACTACTTTGAGCCCATCATTCTCCTTATTTGATGCATTATATATGCAAATTATACTTACGCAACTAAAAAAACTTAGAATAGAATACCGCATCCTCAACAGAGATTACATCAACATCTCCAAATACTTCTTTCAATTGATGTTCAATCTCCCAATAATGCTGGACTGGAGTAACTATTATTGCATCAGGGTGCACCTCGCCTTTGAGCTGATCTATTGTTACCACCTTGAGGTCATCAATCTTCTTGTTCGCAGCATTCTGGTCTATTCCATACAAAACATTTACAGAGCCTGAACTCTGCAATTCTTCAAAGAGCTGTAGACCAATGACTCCCATTCCATAGATAGCGACATTCTTATACAAGTTATCTTCAAAGAATTGAGCTATTCTATAGCCTTCACGGACAACTCGAATCCATTGGTCATATAGATAGAAACCTATGTTATCTGTTGATCTAGTATCTATATTCACGTTTTATCTCCTTTACATCTATAGTTAATAAAACAAACTGTAGATTATCATTTTGTCGCCATTAGTAAATACTCAAGGCTCTTTTTCTGATTCTCTTTAAGATGTTCCTTGACTTTTAAATAATCTATTCTAGATATTTTGTTTAACTCATTTAATGAATTGACGTGTCTGTTTTTGATGCCCAAAAGATTCATCAATCCATCTATCCTATCACTTCCAGTTCCTTCACAATCATCATAAGCTCTATTTAACACATAAAATTCTTTCTCAAAGATTATAGAGAAAGCTGCAGCATGGAAAGAATCTGTGCATATCGCATCCGCATGCTTTATAAGTGAAACAAAATCTTCAGGGCCACACCCTTTTATCCCCATAAAACTCTCTGTTGAATAAAGATATTCTTTCGAATTATCCATATCTATATAGATTATCTTCCGTGCTCTATGCTTTCTAGCTATATGCTCCATTAAATGCTTATGAGGAAGAATTAACCCCAAACAAAAGCATAAAACATATTTTTCAGTGGAAGATTCTTTTTCACATATAATCCCCCATTCTTTCGTATCCAGCATAAGTGTAGGATCCAGAACACACTCTATTTTTTTATTCGTATATTTCTTTAAAATATCGACTCCAACTTGTTCACGAACTGAAACAGCCTCGAACTTATCAAGAGCCTTTGATAATCTCTCTAGAAATCCTCTATTAGCTAGTCTATCTGAAAAAATGCCACTAGTGGAATATGAAATACACTTATTCTTTTCATCTGCAAATTCCAAAAGATACGTGTCATCTGACATATTTGGATTCCACAGTTGATCGCTCCCCACAATCCACAAATCAATATCGAACACGGCATTTTTTATATCATCAACCGAATAGCAAAGATCTGTAGTATTTATTCTGGAACGCATGAAATTGTTGCATTTTACTACCTGTTCAGTATCTTGTTTCTGCCAGTTTTTATTTTTATAATCAAATTCGTACTGTTCTCTTTCTAAGGCACCTTTAGGAATGACATCGTAGTTTTCTCGAAAACTAAGCGGTCTATACCTAACCACAGTAGGAACTATGCCATTTTTTTTACATAATTCACACAAGGCATAGCACTGTAATATCTGTCCAAAATTCACTTTTCCATAATTACACCATGTAAAAATAGCAGCCTTACTATTTTTCTTTTCCATAATGAATTGTAGCGCAAATTTTAAACGGCTTGCGCATCCGCAATCTCATAATATGTGTTAACTATATTTTATCACACAAGCAAACGCATAATAAAACAGCATTGCAATATTTATTAGGCTTTGTTAATCTATGCTCCGTGATTATTTCACTTTGCCAAATCTTGGCAGCGCTAATGTCATCTGACATCAGCGATAAATTCATCTTATAGCTTGCTAGCGGCTACTTAGAAAACTATAATTGAAGGGAGTGAAACTCTGAGGATCGAAATATCTGCCACTCACGATATTGTCCAAAAGCGCAGACTAATCTATATCTACATAAAATATGTCAAGAGAGATATTGCCATGTCCGATATAATAGTTGATAGAGCAAAAGAGTTGCAATCGTTGACTAATATGAAATCTTTTGATAGTCTACATGTTGCTTCTGCAGAGAATAATGTAGATATTTTCTTAACTGTTGATACCGGATTACTTAAAGCATCAAAAAGAACATCTCTTAATGTTAAAGTCATGAATCCGATTCTATTCTTAACGGAGGTAATAAACTATGGCGAAAACACTTAATATACTAAGCTCTTCAGAATTAAAGATCAAAGGTGACGAAGCACTCATAGATGCTCTTGGAGTAGTTGGCTTCGCAAGATATATTGAAGAATATGATAAAGGTGGTTCTGGCGATTACACTAAGGAACGTGATAGCTTACCATCCCTTAATAAATCCATTGATGAAATAAGCAAAACAAAACCTGAGTTCTAAACCGTTTTAGTAAAGGCTTTCTCATATATTTGTTATCATATATTTAAGCAAAAAAGACTCGACCCACTGTTGAAAACAGAGGGCCCAGAGTCTTTTTCTTTACACAAGATGTAAAACATATACCTATATTGGCACTCCTATGATATGCTATCATCCCCACTCAATGTTTTTCTTCACAATCTTTATAGGATTTCCACACGCCAAGCACTTTGGAGGTATATCTTTTGTAACCACACTTCCAGCTCCGATTACGCAACCATCACCTATGGTCACTCCCTTTAGCACGGTTACACCAGTGCCTATCCACACGTGATTTCCTATGGTTATTGGAAGGCTTTCCTTCTTGCCATGAATACTGTGGAAATCATTATCTAGAGCAACGAACCTTCTTCCTATTGCACACTTATCGCCAATCTTTATATGCTTGGTGCATCTGATAAGGCTCTCCTTGTTTATGAAAGTGTAATTTCCCAGTTCTAGCAAAGCATCCTTATAAACGAAAACATCGGCATGCTCATAAAAATCAAAGCTTTTAGCCTCTACCCTGGCTCCCTCACCCACAACAAAAAAGCTGGGCATTTCATATCCCGGATAACTGTGCGAGCCTATAATAAGCATGTTGTCTATATCAACCTTCGCATTCTCACTTAATTCCAAGTAAACATTAGGATTCAACTTGATCTTTTCTTTGTCCAGAATTGCCCCCTTAGCTATTTTCATTAATTCTCCCCCTGTCTAGAATCATCTGGCAATGTATGAAAGATAATAGTTCAAATCGCAAGCCTCATCTTCTTTTTCTCTGAAAATACCATTTGCAAGCATCCATTCTTTCATCGCTTTCTTATCATCAAATGGAATGGTCCCTTTTCCAATCTGATAAAAAGCCTTATTATCCGTAGTCGGTAATGTAAAGCAATAATCCCCATTGCAGATCATATTGAAAAAGACATTTCCAAGATGCTCGTTTTCAGGACTTTCCAGTTGTTTTTCAGTATCAAAGATCCTTAGACAGTCATCTCCTAATTTCAAAAGAACTATCTTGTCCTTATAATTACCAATCCAGCATAACGCATCATTGTTTAGATCAGCGATATCTTCATCACCTTTGATGATATCCACTATTACCATCTTTTCTCCGTCTATGGATGTTGCATATATCTTGTTCTCTTTTTTGCAGACGGTAATAAATCTCTTACTATATTTTTTTAAATCTGTTCCCAAGATGCTCTTGTTCTGAGTATCAAAGGAATACAACGTATCGCCTTTCCCATCAAAAAAGTACAAGACATTACCAATAGCTACTGACTGCAGCGTTAATACAGAATATGCATCTCTAGAAAATGGGTACACGTTTAGCTCTTTTACCTGTTCCAAACTATTAGTTTCAGCATCGATGCAATAAAACATTTGGGACAGATAAGGCAGCAAGTATATCTTGTTCCCTATAAACGTTGCTGAGTATACCTTTGTATTTACTTCTTCAGGATATTCTATGGTACTGAAGTGTCTACTCTTCAGGTCATACACAGCGATATTGGGAGCATTAAACGGAATCAAATAAATTTTTTCATCAAAATAGATTACCTCTGAATAAGCTCTTTCCAGCTCAGGATCATCACCCTCAGGAGTTCCAACAAAATTCACTTGTCCGCTTCTAATATCAAATTTAAAGAGTCCATTCACTATTGCATTGGTGTACCATATAGAATCGTCTACTATACACCCTTTTTCAATTATCCTCTTCATAAGCTTCTATCATCTCCATCGTGTGAGTAACATCATCTTCTGAAATATAGAACGAAGACTTATTCATATTTACCCCATAATCTTTAATTGTGGCATTAAGCGAAAATAGTTTTACTCCTACAGCCAGCGCCAATTCAGAATAAAGATTTGAAACATATTGAAGTTCTATTGGACAGATCTGGTAAACTTTAACGTTCTGATTACAAAAGATCACATTAGTAAAACCAGCTCCCCCACAACCAACTATGACACTAGCTTTTTGAATAAGCTTTATCTCATCTACAATAGATAATGAATCGGGATTGATAATTTCATAGTCCTTTCCAGAAAAGAATTTTATTAGCTTGCTTTCATTAGTCAGTCTTTTATCGTTTCCTCTTATCAAGAAAACCTTATAATCTTCCTTCATTTCTTCGCATATCTTTTCAAATACGCGACTACGGATAAACCTAACTGCTTCGGGGTACATAGCTACGCCGTTTCCCACTTCCAAATCCGTTTTGCTATGTTTTCCCCAAGTGCAATACGAAGGAAAGACCATATCCTCAACAAAATATGCTTTTCCCTTTTTTATTGGAATGATCTTTCTTTTTTCTTTATTTACAAGTTTGATCAATTCCTTATTCTTAGAGTCACTCAGAACATCTTCGTCTATCAAAAGAGGATAGTCCAGATACTCATTTTCTACGCTAATAAGTCTTGATAGAATCTCCATTGTAAGATGGTAGTAATTTCCACCCCACATTTTTATCAAGGAGATTCCTTTTTTTATCCTTTTTGCAGAGTCCAGTTTAATGTTCAGATCAACACTGGATTTATCTATATCTACGCCATCTATACACCACGGCAAATAAGCCCCAACTCCCTCTTTATCCCAAATTACCCTATCAGATAAAAAGCGATTGCCAACAACAATTCCGTCCGTATCTCCGAACAAAAATGCATACCTAATCTGCGCATAATAGACGTCAGGAGTTTTAAAAGTTCCTCGCATGCATTGTCCCTTAACGTATCTGTCAGTATCAGAATAAGCTCTAATATACTGCCTCTTGTCACCATCTATCTTTTGATATCGCACAGCATTTTTCTTCGCATAATTAGCGATGCTATCAAGCTTATACTTCATATACATATCCTCAATAAATCAATCGAAATATGTGGTGTTCTTAAGTTTGCTCATATATTTCTGCACAATCTCAGCTTCGCTTTCATCTACCATTCCAAGTGAATAGCCCGCCATTATTGTATGGTCACAACACCTATTCCAACTCATATCAAGCGACGTATTGTATTTTTCATACTCCACTCGCAGATTAGCAACCATTAGGGAAATTCCTTCTTCTAGTGGCATCCTTGCTTCAAAGCCTGTAGCTGATTTCAGCTTAGTGTCATCAAGTCTAAGGTCTTCGCTCTTATTCCATCTAAGTTCGTCATAACTTCTGGCAAAAGTCGTCTTAAATACTGGCAGCGGCACATGTACAATCTCTGCTTCTTTTGATAGAGCTTTTGCAATAGCGTATATCACCTCATCCCAGTCATACTCGCATTTTGCGTCAGCTATGTGGAAATCCTGATTAATTGCTTTTTCATTTCCAATCAATTTAACAACTGCTCTTGAAAAGTCAGATATATGTATGATTGAGTATGATAATTTAGGAATCTTAATGGATAAAACCGGATCGCCATCCACGATTCTCTGAATCAGAGACCATTGATTGGCTCTACTTGTAACAGGAAAAGGAATCCTGTAATTTCCGTAGGTAACTGAAGGCCTGATGATTGTGTAGTTAAGACCTGATTTTTCAGAATAAAACTTAAGATATTCTTCGCAAGCTATCTTATCTTTCGAATAACTCCATGACAAAAGATTTTTCTCATCATCTTCAGAGATAATGCCATCTTTTCTGTTGTAGACAGCTGTTGAACTAATAAAAAAATACTGTTCACATTTATCAGCATATAATTGCAGAGAATTAATAAGCTGTGGAACAGTATAAGCAAGGCATTCGAAAACTGCTTTAAATCTCATGCCCTTTAATTGATTCAATATTTTATTTGTATCATTAACGTCAGAGTATATATAGTGAACTCCGTCCACCTCTCTATACTTCATATTTCCGCGAGTTATAGCATATGTGTCATATCCGCACTGAACACACTCTTCTACCAAGCCTGAACTAATTGTACCAGTTCCCCCTGTTACCAATACTTTTTCGCTCATGTTATTTCTCCTAGTGCCTTGCTAAATTCCATCTTATGTAGCAGTTCAAAAAACATCTTTTCCTTTTCAGATATCTGCGCAGATTCACTATAATGTCTATTTCCTCTTTTAACATCCTCTATAGTCTTCTGCTCAACATATATTCTGTCTTTAATAGAATCAAAAAGATCTTTTCCTTTTGAAGAATTTATGATTACTGAAGAAATTCCTTGATCATTATCCTTATTTATATCTATTCCCCAAAAATCCCCCAGTGTTATATCAGCTTTTCTTACATCCAGTTTAAAATCACATTTTGCACATGAAGGTCTGAGTAATACCTTCTGCTCAAGAAATGCCTTCATGAAATAATTATCGTCTTTATTTAGTAGGATCTTGTTATTGTTATCTAAAATCAGCTTTGTAACAAATGGAGATTTTCTCCATCCGGAAGTTTTATTCTTAAATTCAACACTTACAACTTTAGCTCTATTAACGCTCTCTATCTCTTCTATCCATTTTTTATATGCATATGGAGAATTAACACCCATGCAGATAAAATCTATCAAAAAAAGCTTTGAACAATCTATTCCATCTAAAAAAGCACTTAGGGCATTTACCTGACATGGTGTACCACAAAAAAGCACTTCATAACCATCCATCAAATATTTCTTAACTATATTATATATGTTTTTAGAATCACTCTGTATATATTTTGATTTTCTTAATCGCTCTAATTCAGCAATATTACTGATAAGCGCATGTTCCACAAGACACTCATCTGTATATATCGCACCAGCAATAAACCCGTTTCTTTTCAATATCTCTTTTGCCAGTTCTGAGAAAATCCCACCTGAAGTACTGTTTTTTCTTAGTTCCTCGTCATTACTCCAAGCAGCATAGACGATTTTTTCTTGGCTATTATCATTCCCTTTGCAAACTCTTTTCTCACAAAGTTGCTGGCAAAGCCCACAATCAATACATGTATCAAGGACAACTGGTTTCAAAAAGCCATACTCATCTTGCCTCATTTCAATTGCTTTGCAAGGACATATATTTGCACATGCCCCACATCCTGTACACTTGTCTTTTCCAATCCAGCTTTCCTTCATACTTATGCCCACTCTATATCTTCTTTTATCACCTTTGCAGGATTACCACATGCCAGGCTCTTTGGAGGAATGTCTTTAGTTACAACACTTCCAGCCCCTATCACGCATCCATCTCCAATAGTAACGCCTTTCAGTACAATTACATTAGTTCCTATCCATACATGATTACCAATCCTAACTGGGCTAGTTTTTTTCACGCCATTAATTGAATGAAAATCAGAATCAAGCACCTTGAAATAATGAGAAATCGCACAGTTATCTCCAATTGTGATCTTATCTGCACATCTAATCACGCAGTCACTATTGATAAAGCTACTGTTTCCAAGTTCTAATATTCCATTTTTAAAAATATACACATCCGACCCATAGTAGAAATCAAATGTCCCTTTTACAAGCAACTTACTTTCAGAATCCATCTTAATAATGCTAGATCTCCCAGTATCCTGGAAAACATCATCACCAAATATGGATGCTTCTCTGCCTATACGAAGACGCTCCCCCACCTCTATTTTTGCAGTTTCTTCAACAAAGAATCTTACCTCTTCTCCGACCTGCACCTTGGCTTCATCTATCTGATTAATTTGTCTTATTTTACTTAAGTCACTTTCAATCATACTATCTCCAAAAATGCCCAATTGAACTTGATACAAGAACAATTGGGCATTTAATTATTTTAGATTAGAAACAATCTGATTATTAGCAATAATCATCAGCCACCTGAAGCTGCTGTAGTTGTTGCACTATAATATGTTCCATCATGAACAATTATAATTTCATGAGCTGCACTATCTGATACTCCGTTAACAACAACAGCTCCTGTCTGTGTAACTTCATATGTAGCTGCTGTTCCATCTACTGTTACAGATGTAATCTTAGAAGCATCAGCATTCTGACCTGAAACAAGTCTTATAAATGCTTTACCTTCGTTAACACTACATGCTGCCATTGTTGTATATGTAATATCACTCTTATCAACAGTCTTTGCATTTGCAGTATAAGCTACACCAGACTCGTCTGTAGGAACATCTGTGAATGCCCATGTAACAGCAACAGATGGAGCTGTAGTTGTAGCTGTAACAGCTATACCGTCTGTAACAGCACCACTCACTGCAATATCAACAGCCTTCCACGCTGTGAGTCCAGTTGTCTTTATTTCATAATCATAGGTCTTTGCTCCGCCAGTTCCTTCTTTTACAACTACATGGTAGTTAGTATCATTTCCTGGAACCTTAATTATCCAAGTAACACCTGCATCTGTTTTAGGAATAGCCTGTTCTACAGTTCCTACTGTTCCGCCAAGATAAAGGCCTGCAGTTGTACTTGTTGCTACAGCATCTTTTCCAATCAAATTAATATCAGTATCTGCGCCAGTTGCTTTCATTGTAACTGTAAGAATCTGTGGAACTGAACTCTTATTAACTGCCTGAACTGTATTGCTGGCGTTAGCATAAACATTAGTATCAGTCTGGAAATATACGCCTGTATCGCCTGTTGAATTAGGGAACGTAGTACCTGCAGCATACTTAGCACCTTCTGTTGCCTGAATCAAACGCTCAGGGTCCATAGTGTAAGCAAATGTTGTAGTAGTTGTTGTAGGTAATACAAACTTCTTAACTGTCTTCTCAACATGACCCTCATTGGCACCAGCACCTGTCTGGCCTCCACTTGTTGGCTCATCAGCAAAAGCAGTAATACTTCCACCAACTACCATTATTGCTACAAGTGCAAGAGCTAAGAGTTTTTTGAATTTAACCATATGAAATTTCCTCCTTGATTTATACATTTTCCACCTCATCCTTGAAGTGGTTGTTACCATATTAAATTTGATTGACAGTTACTCTACGAAAATGGTAAGGCCTACTCTAAGTTCACTAAGAGAATTTTGATTCTCATCAACCAGGTGATAAATCATAACGCAGCTATATGTTCCCGGATCCATTGTTCGATCAAGCTGAACATCTTCAAGCTTCCCACCAAGCGGGATAACTGGTGATTTATAAATAACCTGACTCTCATCCTCACTAAGCACAAGATCAAAGTAAACATCATTAGAATTTGTTTGGACATTCTCTACATATGCGTCGGTAGACTTTGCACCTCCTTCAGTGAAATGCCAATCTGTTGTCATAGTAACTTCATAATAACCTGGAGCCACATATTCCTGATTGAGCATTTCCTCAACCACTTCTTCTGCAGCTTCCTCATTATTTACTACAACAGCTCGTTTCTCTTGTTCTGGTTCCGTTTTGTTATTGTTCTTAAGAACCACCACTAATATAGCTGTTAGTAATGCAATTATTACTACGATTCCTACTATAACAATCGCTTTAATTCCATTTGATGAATTACTCTTACCTGACTGCTCGGCCATTTAGGCACCTCCACGTCGTATTTGTATTGCGGGAATCTAAGTTCCCAAGTTATGGGAAAAGATATCCCTAACTTACTACGGTATTTAGTTGGTCCATTGCACACAAATTACCACATTAAGGTGGAGGTTCTCTGACCTCTCTGGAAAGAAGCGTTGATTTCTGCTTCTTTTCTCTATTTCCATGTGTTTTAAAGCACATTGGCATCACCCCTAATCATCAAGAGAAACATATCGGAATATGTCTAATTGATAATTGGATGCATATTGCGCTATTATGAATGCGAATTCTGTAGATTGTCAGAATATTATCGCAATATCATAATAAAATTATACAAATATCTGCAAAATGCGTCAATTATCAGTTTTCATGCAACTTTATTACGCCACAACATATGCTGCGGTATATTTTATATCGACATTTTATCATGTATCCTTAGCGCCAAATTTAAACATTTTCTTAAATCAAAAGAGCTGTCCCAAAGCCTTGATTTATCGGCTCTAGTCAGCTCTTTTAGCATTAAATTATGTAGTTCGTGGCGAGAAGATTTTATCGTTTTTTTAGAATTACATATGCACCTTAATGTACTCTTCAAAACGTGGCAATACAAGTGAGATATATCCATACCTTGTAGTATTAATGACTCCTTTTCTTTTAAGTCTATCTCTGTAAACTGAGAACTGTGGTGTAGTCATTTCAAGTTGCTCACGAATTTTGGTAACATCTGTCTCTCCAGTTGTGGCAAGATGTTCCACTATCTTTCTATCAATATTGGACATTTCAGACCATATTTTGTCGTACACATATTCTTCAAGATACTGGTCATATTCAGGAATAATATCCTCAATATCTTTGTCTTTATTCTCCCATGTAAGGTAACCCAAAACCTGGAAAGCAAATGAATAACCTTTTGTTAGCTTCGCCATATTCTCAGCTTTATCATCAGTTATTTCAAAGGTCTTTTTATAATGTGCCACGATAGCAGTATAATTAAGTGGCTCTAACACAACCTTTGGTGCTCTGTATAAAAATGTAAGCGACTTTTCATTCTGCAGATCATAAAGATTATCATACAAACCTGTCATCAGAAGAAATGCCGAATAATTACGTCGTAAATATATTTGAAAAGCTGCAGCAAACACCTTCACATAAGGATTATTAGTCACTTCATCCACTGTGACTAATAGCCTCTTTCCCGCTTTAGTAATATGCTCCAGCATTCTGTTAACTGCAACCTCTATATCAGTAATTGGCGCAGCATTTTCAATACTTGCTCCAAGACCCAATACAGAAAAATCCAACTTTGCCTTTAAAAATAAAGCATGCATTTCTGGAATTGCATAAAGAGTTGCTGCCAGACTTTCTAGCATATCTCGCTCAGGACTTATCTCTACAACAATCCATTTCTTGTCCTTACGGAGTCTGTCTGAAATATCAGTCATCATGACCGTTTTCCCAGATCCTCTTATACCAGTAAGCATAAATACATGATTAGATGGTTTGCTGGCAGTAAATGTATCCAATATCTGGTTTGTCTGCGTTATTCTTGATATGAACTGTGATGGTGGCGTGCCAAATGAAATTGAAAATGGATTCTGCATTACAATCCCCTCTCTTTTATATCTTTTTATATCTTCCAAAGTTCTTTTATATCCTTTTATATCTTCCTTAGCTCTTTTATATCTATTTATATCCTTTTATATCTTCATGATAATACAGTAAATATCTTGCGTCAACTATTCTTAGATCAAGATTGTTGACACTTTTTCCATGGATTTCAGAGCCAAATAATACACTTTTTCCATAAGCCTCTTTTATATCCTTTTATATCTCATCGACAATTTGTATGATTTCTATATACCAAGTAATATCCATTATTAAAACCTTAGATACCCCTCAACATTACGATATTTCACCCCATCGCACTCGCAGTCGTCTCCGTAGTACAACACACACTTTTCCACTATATCTCCGTACTGCTTCTGCGCATACTCGCATTTATCTTTATCCATAAGATGCCTTCTCTGTTCAGGGACAGCCTTATCGCTATGCTTAACCTCATATAGTCTGCAAGTAATCTCCTTCGGATCAAACACAACCATATCAAATTCACCAATTGGAAACTGCAATACAAACACTTCCTTGTCTGGATAGCGCTTCTTAGTCTCCAGAAGTACGATATCTTCGAGCATTCGCCCTCTTATTTCACTTAGGACTCTGTTGACAATTCTGTTTCTCTCCTTAATATCAGTATCTCTAAACACATCATCCTGAAGAAGCGCAGAAATAAGGACCTCCGCCTGCGAATATCTAAGTCCAGGTTGTGTAAAAACTATCCTCTCTCGTAATATTGAAAGACTCTGGGAAGATCGCACATTGATATTCTCAATAAGATCCATGAGATACAAATACGACTTAATCTCTTCCAGGTGCGACTCACGAATCTCAATCATATCGGATGATGCATCCTTGATATCCAGTAAACTCATAATTCTGTCTATAATTTCATCTTCATCCACGTAATCCAGAATATCCGTTGGTTTAGTCTTGTCTTTTCTCAGATTATTGCGCGAGATTCCAAGATCATGAGATTCAAATTTGCTATGTATAACTTCCAGGACGAATCTGTGATTGATGTCCTCGACTATTCTATTAATAACGTTGGTCAACTCATTCTTTTCATGTAGCTCTGTTAGGCCCCTGAAGTGGCCTGCATACTGGTAGTTAGCCAAAGAATGCTGAATATTCTTGGCTATAGCTGTATCCACGTACTCATTAGTAGTTCTTCCATTCGCAAAAGGCATCTGCATCTTATTATAATCAACGCCTCCCATGCTCATGGTTCCGCCAAACTGAATATATTTATCCACGCCTGATATGCCAAGTACCCGGTCAAATTCTCTATATGGAATAAATGTGGTATGAACAAATACTGCCCTGTCATACAACTGCTCGTCCTGTGTAAAAAGAAATCCCAATGAATCCGTTCCTGAAAGAACAAGTTTCATTCCGCTACTGGCAAAAATATCTGCAAGGATCGCGGAATTCTCAATAAAATCACCAAGCAGTGTCACTTCATCCACAAAGACATATTTAATACCAACCTTTTCCAGCTTTCTTAGATCTTTATCCAGATCGGCTATCGTATTAAAAGCTCCTGCCTGAACAAAGGCCGCTTTCGAAAGAGTCTTAGAATCCATTCTAACTAGTGCCTGCTTGATAAGCGTTGTCTTTCCAGTTCTTCGAAGGCCATACAAAATAAGAACCCTGTCGCTTACCTCTCCGTAGAGATAGCTTTCAAGCTCTTCAAAGCAGTCTCGCCTCTTGTAATCCTTGACCATTTCAGAGAATGCTCGTAGTTCATCTCCAAGTCTCACATGACACAGGAATTCATCCTCTATGTGATTGTCCCTACGATCAGTATCCGCATCAGATCCCGAGCTAAGCTGAGCTTCGAGGCGTTTTCTTTCTTCTATCTGGTTCTTTAATATTTCCAGTTCCTCGCCCTTTACACGCTTGGTGATCTGCTTTCCACCCTCACGGTATTGCCAGTATTCGTAATCTCTTCCGTTAATTGATTTAAGCGTAATGATTCCCTTGGGAAGACTATTTATCTTTTTCTCAATTTCTCTTTTCGTTTTATCATTCATAGTTATGCCCTCTAACGTCATTTTAACCTTTTTAACCTTATTCGTAAATGATAAGGTTAAAAATAGGTTAAATAAGAACCGGCCCTGGAACTAATCCCAAAACCGGTCCAATCATAATCATTTATTCACTTAATGAGCTATTTCTTACTGCAACAGTGACAGCACGCCATCCTTACTCTGATTAGCCTGAGCCAGCAGTGACTGGCCAGCCTGCATCAAGATCTCGTTGTTACGATAGCGCCAGATCTCGGAGTTCATGTCGGTGTCGCGGATCATGGACTCGGAGTACTGAGTGTTCTCCTGAGCGTTGGCGGTGTAGTTGTAGGCATGCTCGAGCTTATTCTGAGAGGATCCGAATCTGGATCTTTCGAATGCGATCTTAGCAAGAGCTGACTTGGTAAGCTCGATGGATCCAAGGGATGAATCCTCTGTCAGTGTGTTAGCACCTGTCATACCGATAACAGAGAGGTTAAGGGCGCTCCAGTTGATAAAGATCTGGTGCTCATCGATACCCTCTGTGGTAGCCTGGATGATGAGCTGTTTCTCCGGAGGCTCGATTACGATGTTCATGAAATCGTGCTCCACTACTGAGTTGCCGTTACCTCTGGAGTTAGGTGTAAGGGTTCTTGTAGCTGGCTGGTTATTGAAGCTAAGGGTAAAGCCTGCGCTTCCGCTATTGTTGTTAACCAGGTCATTGAAAGAAACTGAATATGAATAGCTAAATGCAGTTTTATCAAGATCTGTGTCGCTCTGATCCAGATATGGTCCGGAGAAGGTTATTGATCCCGGTATCAATGAAGTTGTATCGCTTACCAGAGTAGAGGTTGATACCGTTCTCGTTGCTGCGTGAGCTCCATTTTCAATGGTCAGAGTTCCTGCTGCCTCCTGAGCCTCAAGGTCTGCTATTGTTGCAGCATCTGTGATTATTGTATCGCTACCAACGGAATAAACACCCGCGTTTGTAACATCGTATTTGTATATCTTAGTCTCTGAATACTGAGTTGTCACAGTATGGGTATCTTCCTCTGTCTGACTGTTACCCAACTGTCCCTTCAAAGACAAATCGATGTCCTTAGTCCAGGAATAATTATCCGTTCTTGTCCAATGCTCCAACTGACTTTGGATTACTTCGCCGCTTCTAAAATGGATATCTCCATTATCGTCTCTATAGTAATAATCCGCTGAGGTTGAATTGCTAAAATCTATGCTTTGTCTATTATGACTTGAATCATCCAAGGTATGCGCTGACTCTTTGGTATCCGTCTTGGTCCAGCCAATTGATCCTGTCATATTTGCATTGGTATCAAAGTTACGACCATACTGTCTCTGCAATTCAAAGGCCTCATTTCCACCAGATGTGATTCTGGAACCACCTGATATAAAGAGACTTGAACTATTGGAAGTAAGTGTTGCTGGTGCGTTTACAGATCCCTTAAGTTCTACTCCGTCCATTGCAGAGATAACATCATCTCTACTGGAAACATCCGCAAGCTTAAAGGTCACATCCACGCCCACGTTGTCAGCGGTCTTGGTAAATCTATATGTAGCCTCTGTCTCAAAGGTAATCTGGCTTTGGTCATTGGAATCCACATCGAGACCCCAATCCACGATAGGATATCCACCATTTGTATTCTCAGTTGGTGTACGAGGAATTGCTCCGCCCACGTTGCTAAAGCTTCCCCAGGATGTCTCAGAGGAAGTGCTGGTGGCTCCGGTATCTTTGTCAGTTCTTGTGATAGAAAGACCTGTCGTCGTTGCCTTAATCTCAAACTTATCATCAACTACATCTTTATTAGCATTAGTTACATTCACAGACTGGCTTGAAGGGAATGTAACTACTGATCTGTTGGTTGTTGAAGATGGAGAAACCGTCCAATAAGAAGCTTCTGTGATACTGTTTCCGTTAATACCATCCATGATGGTTTCAAGGCTGTCGCCCTGCTCCACGTCAAAGCTGATCTTCATTCCATGGAAAACAAAGGAATAGGTTCCTGCATCGTTACCATTTCCGGATATGCCAAGAGAAGCCCAGGTAGCAGCATCCACGTTGTTGATCTTGATGCCGTTACTGTCGGCTTTCCATTCGTAATTTCTTTTTACATTAACAAGGGAATCGCCCTCTTGAAGTGTAAGAGAGACTTTTTCATTGTCCCAGAGGCTGAACTCCACGGTCTGTTCCTTGGTGGATCTACCATTGGCATCCAGATCAAGGCCCTTAGCACGAAGCTCATCCAGGTTATATCTGACATTGTTGAACTCAAGACCACCGATAACACCAGGGCTTGAGTAAAAGATCTGTGTATCATAAGGCTCATCAAATGGCTCAACTGTCGGTGTATACGGCAGTTTAAAGATCTTCATCTCATTGAATGTAGCTGTATCAAAGATTCTCTCGATCTCGTCCTTGATGGCCTGTACTTCATCATTAACATAGGCGCGGTCGTCGCTTGTAAGGACGGCGTTAGCTCCTTTTACAGAAAGCTCGTTGATCCTCTGGAGCATGTCGTGGACTTCGTTGAGATATCCGTCCGCAACCTGACAGAAGCTTGTGCCATCCTGGATATTATCCATGTTCTGGCCCATGCCCCTTATCTGTCTTCTCATTTTCTCGCTGATTGCAAGCCCTGCAGCGTCGTCTGCTGCACGGTTGATGCGGTATCCAGAAGAAAGCTTCTCTGAAGACTTCGCCTTTATTCCTGTTGTAATACCTAGCATGCGCTGTGAGTTCATCGCAGCTAAATTGTGCTGTATTACCATAATTGCTCCATTGGTTGTCGAGGGCTTAAGTCAGGTCACTTCTTATTCCTGCTGAATTTCTTGCCCCATGAACTATCTGTTTTTAATCACACAAATATATATCTTCTATTCTTATATCGGAAATTATTAAACAAAAATTGATATATTTTTTCTCTTTTATTCACTTTTGTGGGTGCGTAGGTTTATTGGGTTTTACAGGATACTTGTCATGGATGGCGTAGTACATCCCATATGCGATGTGCAATGCAATTTGGATGCGTTATGAGATTGCTATGAGTGGCGTTAGGCATCCCAAACTTGAAGTACAGCCAAAACAGGATGTGCTATGTAGTCGTAAAAGCTTGCGAAATGCATCCCAAGCATGACAACCCCAAAAATCAGGATGTATTTAGCAACCATAATTAGCCTGCACAATGCATCCCGAACTACACATATGTCAAAATCGGGATGCATCAAGCAGTTATAATAGCCTGCACAACACATCCCGGACAACAAAAACACAATAATTGGGATGCATTCTCCAGCCATAACAGTCAGTACAATGCATCCCAAATAATCCATATCTCCAAATCAAGATGAATGCAGCCTCTGTATTCAACCGCATCCCCATATATTCACCCGCACTCAGCTCATATAATTATTACAGGGTGTTTTTTTCTCGTGCTCAAGGTACTTGAAATCCATGTTGCGGATGGATTTGATAATCTCGTCATATCCGGTCTTCTTACCGAAGAGGAGCGTGGTTCCAAGGACGAAGCCGTCTATTCCCTCAGGGGCATATCTCTTGATCTTATCTGCTCCGCAGGCGCCGTCCCAAAAGAGCTTGAATCCCATCTGGTCACGTAGCTCAATGAGCTGCTCTATCTTCTCTCCCACGAAAGGAAGGAACATCTGGCTGGCATTGCCTGGGTTAACCGCCATGATAAGGACGTGATCCACTATTCGCAACATTTCTCTGATGGTCTCCACGCTGGTGCCAGGATTGATGGCAATTCCAGGGTGCATCTTGGCATCGATGATCTTCTGGAGCGTGGCAGAAGGATGGTACTCTGCCTCAGGATGAATGTAGACTGTATCGCCCTTTCGAAGCTTTGCCAGGAACATATCTATGCTGTTACGCGGATGCTCAATCATAAGGTGCACATCCAGTGGCTTCTTGCTGGCGCTGGCGATGTAAGCCATGTCGTAGAGCGACATCGCAAAGTTATTAACATATCGTCCGTCCATGATATCGATGTGGAAGGAGTCAATGCCGGCCTTCTCCAGGTCCCTGACCTCTCTTTCAAGATTTCCGTAATCCGCGCACATCATTGATGCTGTAAGTGCAAATTTGTTTGCCATTTGTTTGCCCTCTTCTATAATGCTGCATAATCTTCACATATTTCTATATTTATCGTCAGATTCTCAAACAAAATCCATCTCTCAGAATCCAGCAATCTCCATTATCTGTCCCAATCTATCCTCGTACCTGAAGTCTCTTTCTATCTTGATAAGCCCCGCCCGGGCAATATCCTTGCGTTCTTGTTCATGCTCCAGGTAGTAGTCCGCCAGCTCAATGGCCTCCTCCAGAGATCCGTACATCACGCACTCTTTGCCATTTTCGAAGTACTCCGCCAGCTCCGGCTGGAAACTTGATAAAAGAAATCCTCCGCATCCCATTACATCCAGAGCCCGCAGCGGGATTCCAGATTTGTTGGCCTTAAGCACCGGGCACAGGCTAATCTTGCTGGCTTCAAAGACCTGTGGCATCTGAGTCAGGTAGTCCACCGGCCCACAGAACTCCACGCCCTTTAGTAAGCTCTTTTCCTCATCAGAAAGGGAGTGGGTATAGAGCTTGACCTGGTGCTTCTCTCCAAGCAGGCGCAGCAGGCTGAAGCGCTCAATTCTTGTTACGTACGAAGCCATGGCCCAAGTGATTTCCTTGCGTGAGAGCTGTATGGCCTTGTCGGATAGGCTCCTATACTGGTCTCGCACGTCCTGAGCAAAGTTCTCAGTGATCATCTCATCTATAATGTAGGCTCCGTAGATCAGGCGCTGGGCCTCGCAAACCGCATCGATGTAGCCCTTTTGGTGCTCTGTCATGTGAGCCTTGATATCTGGCAGTATGGACTCGTAAAGCCGCCCCACAAAGGCAATCTCCGCATCGTACTTCCTGTGATCCGTCACAATCCTGGAAAGCCTGGCCCTATTCACCGCCAGGGGCATGTAGTACACGTTCGTGAGCCCCATGGTCTTGTACTCCTGATAGTCTGCCTGGGCAAAAAAGAAAATGTAATTACAGGGATTGTCCATGTAATCCGCTGTTGGCAGGTTAGGCGGCGAATCGAAGAACCAGGAAATGTACTTAAGATCATGCTTGTTGCAGATCTTGGACACCACTGGCCAGAAGTTGGTGGTAAACACCAGGTCAAAAGTGCTATCTCGCAAATCCTGCTCCATCCTGGCTTCGAAGGCCTCATCCTGGTACTTGTCCACGTCCTCCAAGTACTTGACATTGACGCAGGTATGCCCCATCTTCTCAAGGAAGTAGAGAAGATCGTGCTGAATGTATGAATTTAGGAAGTCGTAGAGTAATATCTTCATGAATTATTTTAGACCTCAGTATCACTAAACGCGTCAACATTTGTCTATATCAATTGTTCCATCTATTCTTCAATAATGATCAGTTCATCACCTAACCTATATCACTCACTTTTCATCTACAATGTCCAATATTTCTCGTACCCTCTGCTCGTAGGTGTGACCGGCCCTGACTTTGTCATGGCCATGCTCTGCTATAGCGCGACGCTCATCATCATGCTCCAAGTAATAATCAATCTTGTCCATAAGATCCGCGCGGCTTTCGTAGAACACGAAGTCCTCACCTGGCGTGAAGAACTGAGTCATGTCCTCCTGATAATTGGTTAAAAGAAATCCTCCACACCCCAGAACGTCCATGGCACGCAGTGGGATTCCTCTTTGAATGCTTCGAAGTGTAATGTTAAGGTTAATGTCGCTACATTTGAAAACATATGGCATTTCGTTATAGTAATCTACCTTGCCTCGGACGTTGACGCCCTGGGATTCATAGTTCTTTTCACCGGTATAAAGGTTCACGGGATGGCGCTGGCCGATCATTGCTAGGATCTCGCTTCGCTCAATAGCTGTGATCTTGCGGTTGATGACGTAGTTGGCGTAGAGGTATTCAAAGGTCTCGACGCCGTCAAAGCTTGGTTTAAGGCCAAGGGCGTCCACCATCTCCTTCATAACAGGTCCACTTAGGGATTTCTCGATTATGTTAAGGCCGTCGATCTCCATCTGAGTGGTCATGAGGCCTCTTAAGTAGCCTTTGGCGTAGTCGGAGAGCTTGTCTTCGATCTGGTCGTAGTAGCTATGCTCGTCGGAGTACATGCTTCCCACGAAGGACACCTGTCCGCCCCACTTGTTGCGGGCTTCTTCGGTAATTGTAATCTTGTCATAGCGGGTGGTTGCCGCTGCCAAAGGCAGGTAGTGCACAGTCTTGATTCCTTGGCTTGCAAAGACCTCGTACTGCTGCGAATCAAAGAGGAATACGTAGTTGCAGGGGTTGATCAGCGTGTAGGAATACAGGCGCACCGCAGGGTTGTCGTAAACCCAGGACACATACTTGATTCCCATCTTGTTGCACACCATAGACACCAGCGGATGGTAGTTAAAAGACATCACAAAGGAAGGGCTCTCTTTTTGCAGGTCCCTGGTAAAGGATTCCTCAAAAGCCTTGTCACCATTGTCGATATGATTGTCAAAGGGATACATGATCAGCTCAATGCTGCGGCCTTCAGCCTTCAGGGAATCGAAGGCGGCCACGATATCCTCATTTCCAATGCTTTTCCAGTCAAGAAACAAAATCTTCATGTCGTTACTCCGGTGCAGAATACAACTACCATCGATTTATCACTACTATTCATCAGTGTCTCACGAGGATCTCACGCTGATGTTCTCCACCATCACAGGCTTGCCTGTGGCGCGGTACACGGATACCATTCCACCGTCATCGCCATAGTAGGCGTCACTAAGTACCACTGATCTGGTGAAATCGCTGTCTTCATCCAGGATTCCCAGCTCTTTATCCTTGAATTCCTGGACCAGGGCCTCATACTCCTTAAGGCAATCTGGACGGAGAAGCCCCAGGATTTCTTTTATCCTTGGGTATGGTCTCCAGATAAGGGCGATAGCTTCTGCGTTCTCTTCAAATACCTTGAAGGAATCCCTGATTTTATCTATAAGTCCGTCACAGTCCTCCATGAAGGTCCAGCCGGAATTACTGTAAAGAACTATCTTCTTTCTGCTTCCGTCGGGCTTTTCCACAAATCTCTTCCACTCTTCTGGAAGTGGGATGTCTTCCTTATTGAGTCTGAGAATCCGCTCTATTCGTGGACTTCCGTAGGTCTTGATAACGCTGTCCCAGTAATCTCTTTTCTCTGCCAGCTCCTCTTCGTTGCCTGGCGGAATGTCTTTGGTGAGAACTTCGATGTAGGCTTCTTTAAGGTTCTGGGACTGGAGAATCACGGTATTAACATCAAATATGCCAGGCAGCATCACCTTCTCAGTGAGCCTTGCCAGCTGGCTTTCGTTCTTAAGGTCAATCTCGCCCTCCAGGGTGTATGGGATATAGATAAGGTCATCGGTGTTATCCTTAAGTTCGCTGGTATAGAATGCCGGATGCACCGTCTTTCCTAAGTCATTGCCGTTTGAAATGCTCTGGATGTAGACCACGTCTGGATGATTGTTCTTGATGAGATAGTCGTTGTAACCTGTGGTCTCAACCTTCTCCGGATATCCGTCCTTTTCATAGTGAAGCACGCTTGGGGCACCGCTTCCGTCTCGCTCGTACCAGGGAAGTGGGATTACTATCACCTTGTTATCGGGGTTTGAGATTTCTTTTTCCCAGATCGTCCCGAAGCCATCCCACATGCTGGCGTCAATCGGTAAGAAGACTACCGTCGCAGGGGCATGGATCTCGGCGTCTATGGAGTCCTTGGCCTGGACGAGGATGTCGTTAAGGGCATTGTCCGGCGACATTTCATTTGAAACCTTATAGGCTTCTTCGCACAGTTTCTCTAAGAGAGCTGCAGACTTGCTCCCCTGTCCAATCTCAGCCTCTATTGTCTCTCCCACCATTACAGCAGTATCCTGCAGGTCCGCCAGGAGATTTGGAAGCCCAGCGGTGTCGGACATCTTCAGGCGCTTATTTAGTTCTTTTACGGCTTCCTGCATGGTCTCTATCATGGAGATCAGGGCCGTCTTCTGAGCTCTCTTCACGTGGTTGTCTCCTGGAAATTAGATAATATCCACCAGCTTAGACTCTAGGTGGTACTTGAGAATCTTACGCTCCTGAGGTGCGAAGAATGGGTACTCGTGGGCTGCGCCGCCCTGGACAGGCGTCATGTAGTTCTCGCCATATCTGACCTTCAGGATTTCTTCATAGCCCTCGGGCACTGGAACCTGCATCATCTCAAAAGGCTTCATCACCGTGGTCTGGTAGCAGTTGAGCTTGCGTCTCGCATCATGGGTAGAGGACACGCAGTCCGGATACCAGCACAAATAGCGGGCATCTCGGCGCTTCGTCATCATGGCGATCTGGTCCGCCAGCTTCCATATATTGGTGCGAAGGTGTTCATCTCTTTTAACCTTGGTGCCAGCCACCTTCTCAAGTTCCGGCAGGTACTCCTCCAAAAGCCCTGCTGCCACATATGCATCATAGTTAAAGGCCAGGTCATAGGCCGCTGTGTACAGGTTCTTAACGTTCTCCCACACATTGCCGTCAGATGGCACGTAATCAAGAGGATATAGATCCAGTCCAGTCACGTAGGGGCATCCGTAATATCTCTTGGTAATCTCTGCCTCTTTTTCATCTATTCCAAGATCGATTATCTTTCTGTTGGCGATGAACCCCTTGGGTTCAGCGTAATTCTCAGCTGTGTAAAAGCTGTAAACCGCGCAGTAATCAGGAAGTTCGTCCTTGAGAATGCGTAGGAGCTTCATGTAATCCTCGCGAAGTACGCACAGGTCCAGATCGTCATCCCACGGAATGTAGCCTCCATGACGAATCGTGCCAAGAAGAGAGCCGTAGTCCATGAAGATCCTGATGCCATGCTTATCAGCAATTTCAAGCACCATATCAAGGACTGTCATCTGAACAGCCCATGCCTTCTTCATAACGCGGGTAACCCTGTACCCGTCTCTCTCTTCATCTTTCCAATAATCTTCGGTGAAATTCAGCATTTGTCTCTTATCTCGCAATTGACTCGATTCCGTATTGCTTACGGTCTTCTTCAAATTTCTTATCTATGGCTGCCAGAGCCTTAACCACTTTTTCTCTGTGTCCCTCGTCTTCTGCAAAAAGCAGTCCATTAGGGCTCTGGAAGTAATCGTAAAGCGGTTCTTTAATAAACTCCGCGTCAAATTCCCTGGAAATTCTAAGTGTCATGTCCCAATCTTCAAATGCAAACAAGCTCTCATCAAAGGTTCCAACCTTATCAAAACAGCTCTTTTTAATCATCATTGATGTGCAGGCTACAAAGTTCCATGGCAGGAGGGCCGGGAATATGAAACCTCTCTTCTTAACATCCGCCATGGCTCTGGCTGGGATTACGATAGCTTTTTGGTCGTTTATTTTCTCTGCCTTCTTGATATGGTTAATGGTCTCGTGATACACAAGGCCTACGTTTTCTGGGCTTCGCTCCGCTGTCAGCAGGAGTTTCTCAAGCTTATCCACCCTGGACAGATCATCGTCGTCCTGATAAACAATGTATGTGCCGCGGGCCGCTTCAATTCCGAGGTTCCTGGCATGGGATACTCCTATGTTGTTGTCGTTACGGATATAGCGGAGCCTAT
Organism: Butyrivibrio proteoclasticus P6B7; assembly: GCF_000622085.1. Taxonomy (GTDB): domain Bacteria; phylum Bacillota; class Clostridia; order Lachnospirales; family Lachnospiraceae; genus Butyrivibrio; species Butyrivibrio proteoclasticus_A. The sequence continues at coordinate 237,358 of NZ_JHWL01000001.1, read as the reverse complement.
CGTCCTTAATGGTCTCCACTGCCTCCTTTGTGCCATCGCTGGAAGCATCATCCACCACGATAAGCTCTATATTCTGATAAGTCTGCCCCAGCATGTTTCTGATGGCTCTAGGAAGAATGTGACTTCTGTTGTAGGTTGTGATGATGACACTCACAAGAGAATCGGAGCCAATTACGTTCCAGAGGTCTTCGTCGGAGTCAAACTCTGTATAGAGCGCATTTAACATGTTGAGGTCAAATCTCGACAAGCCATACAGGTACTCGTTCTCTATCCACTTGGGCGCTATCTTAAGACACACAAACTGCATAATCTTGAAGACAGACAGTGGCAGCGCCTTGGAAGAGCCCGATGCTCTAGCAATGTCGATGGATCTTAGATAGTAATTCTTTATAAAGAGAGCTTCTATCAAGCTCTTGTAATTTGCCGCAATCTCTGGGATGGACATCATCAGCTCGTACCAGGCGGTCTGGTTGGTTAGGTTGTCGGAGATACGCTTGCCCTCCTCTGTCGCGTCAGCCATAAGCTTACAATATCCATGATTTCTAAACTTAGTCACTGAACCGCATATAAACAGAAGCGTCGTAACCGCGCTTGCATCCCTGTCCCACAAATCCGTAGCAAAGCTAATCCCAGACGCCATCAGGAATTCTCTGTTATATGCATATCCAAGATAGCTGTTATCCACATTTTTCCAGATATAGTCAGCCCTTTTCCACATTTCAGCTGGTGAATCATCCACAAAAACTTGTGTATCCTGGTTAGCTTCATCAAATGGATCATCGTTAAAATCCTGGAATTCCTTCTCAGCCCAGGTGATTCCATATCCCACCAGGTCTACAGGATTCTCACTGGTGGTTCTATTGAGTGCACCAAGAAGCTTTTCGTGGAGTACATCTCCAGCTATCATAAATAAGATATAGTCGCCGCTACAGTAGTTAACGCCGATGTCCATCAGGGCGCCATGGTTAGTGCCAACCTTTACATCTGCTGTTCCTGTCTTATTTCCTGCACTGTCATTTTCTACAACATTGGCATCCCCACAGGTATCCATAGCCTCAACAAGCACCACCTGCTCTGGAGCCTTGCTCTCAATAACGCTAGCCTTGTCCTTGAGCGCAGCATTCCCTGCCAGCGTCATCAGCACAACCTCCAGCTCGTAGCTGCCGTCGTCTGATGGGTTTCCACCGCTGTTGAATCCAGGCTCTTCAACACTTGCGCCCGCTCCACCAATAACGCTCTCAAAGGACCTTGCCACATCCTGTTCTTCACTTGTATACAGAATTACTACGCTAATCTTGTCCATGCTTCACCCTGCCAGCTGTCTAATCTGCACCACTTTTACAGAAAATAACCGTACTTCTCTTGTTTTTCTGTACAGTTCAAAATCCAGATTCCTGATTTCACAGAAAATAACGATGTCTGCCCTATTTTTCTGTACACCCCCAAAAATCAAATGCCCAATTTCACAGAAAAAAGTACCTGCCATGCTTATTTTCTGTACAGGCTCTCAACATTCATAACTAAAAATCACCATTCAGTACAGAAAAATCGCTGCGGCCCTTGTTTTTCTGTACTCACGCGCAAATACAAATATGACCTGCACAGAAAAATCACCACCTCATCCTATATTTCTGTATTTTTTCCATTTCACAATTTATGCTCATACAGAAAATTCACCAATCATGTCCCATTTTCTGTATTTTCGCCATCCAAGAACTGAGCCATGACAATACATATACAAAAAATATCCAGCATCACCGCATTTTTCTGTATTTTCATCTAATTCCAACTCGCTTATCTCAAGCACCTTGCCTAAAGCATCCGACTCTAAGTTGATTACCTCATCTATTCCTACCCTGCAATCGCCCTTACAATCGCCATAACTCTATCAAGCACCTTGCCCTGAGCCTTAACCTGCAAGTATCCAGCCTCCGCGATCTCACGCCGCTGGTCCTCGTGATCCAGGTAATAGTCAATCAGCTCATACAGCTCTGCTTCGCTCTCATAGCACACCAGGTGCCGCCCGATCTCCAGGAAATCCGGGATCTCATCCTGATAATTGCTGATAAGAAATCCCTTGCAAGCTAGCACATCCCATACTCTCTGGGCAATTCCAGTTTTGATGGAACGGGTTGTAATATTGAGATTTATGCGACTCTGACGGAACACATAAGGCATCTCATCCAGCGTAGACACTCCGCCATGCACCACAACTCCCGATAGCTCCGCAGTATCACTCTGGGTAAACAAATCTATCTTCCCACTACAATTCTTAGCAATGCCATTAAGAAGCCTCACCCTCTCAAGATAGGTCATATGCGGGCTCAGATAATTATTCACCGCCACATATTCATCAATATTGAAAACGCTCAGATCAGAAGGATAGAATCTCTCGGCATTCTCCTTGATCAGCGCCACATCCTCAGGTCCAATCTCGCCCTCAAGCAGATCCTGACCTGTAGCCGTGGCCTCAATCTGCCTTATCATCAGCTCCTCATAAGCCTTCTTCTTATCCTCAGAAATCGTCAGCCCAACGAAAGGATCCTTCTCGTTATAAAGAGAGCCAACGAAAGACACATCATACTTATAACTGGCTTCATTCCCAAGAAGCGCATCAATCCTGTCCACTCCAGCTCCCAGTGGCAGATAAAAAATCCCCTGCGGATTCTCATCGCAAACCGCCTCATACTGAGCCCTGTCAAAGAGGAACACCCTGTTACAAGCATTCCTGATAGTAGTATTAAAAATCTCCATCATGGGACAAGTCACACTGACGGAAACATAGATAATTCCAAGACTCTTGCAGGTCAGCGACACATAAGGAAAGAAATTGATGGAGAACACAAACATAGGCGTGTTCTTCCTGAAAATCTCCCCAAGGGCCGCAGCCCGCTCAGAGAGCTCCTCTCCACCAACTTCTGATAGATTAAGCTCCACCACGTTAATCCCCAGCGCCGCAAAAGCATCGATATAGTCTGGCTCACAGACATTTCTATACCTGCAAAACACTATGTTCATGCGTTTTTCCAATCACCCTTTAATCGCACTCAAAATCTGCTCTAGTCTCCTACCAAGCTCAAACTCTACAGCCACCTTAGCTTGCCCATTCCGCGCAATCTCAAGCCTCTCATCCTCATGCTCCAGGTAGTATCCAGCCTTCTCAAAAGCCTCCTCAAGGCTCGTGTACATGATCACATCCTGCTCATCCACAAAGCTCTCCGCCAGCTCCACCTGATAATTGGATAAAAGAGCTCCACCAGAAGCCATCACATCCAGCGCCCGCAGCGGAATTCCGGAAACAATACTCCTGATAGCAGGACACAGATTAAGTTTGCTATTCTTAAACACCATTGGCATCTCATTCATGTACTTAACTGGTCCCATGAATTTCACGTCGCTGCCAAAATCAAAATTTGATGTATTATAAAACCTCGTATCAAAGTATTCTCCAAAGGTTCCAAGAAGCGTCACCCTCTCAGCAAAGGTTATCTGCCTCTCAATAGCAGTAATAAGTCCGGTCCGCGACAGTCGCCCCGGAAGCTCCCTCTTCTCATAAGACTTGTTGATCCTGTTTACCAGATCCCCGCTAATCATCTTGGACAGCAGATCTTCTCCATAGATACTCAACTGAACATTCATTGCTCCATCGATGTAGCCCTTCTCGTATTCGTCCATGCCCATCATTAGTCCAGTCAGAATCTGCTTATCATACAACTGCCCCACAAATGAAATATCGCAGGCGTACTTGGAAGGATCAATTCTTCCAGCATTCCCATCATCAGCATCGCTATGATTTGCAGTATTCGCATCACTAATCTCACCATCCGCAGCCCTGCGTATCCTCTCCACATTCACCGCCAGCGGCATATGGAACACCCTTGAGTAGCCTCTATCCCTGTATCCAAGAGCTTCCGCCCTATCAAAAAGGAATATGAAATTAGTATCCATTTCAAAATAACTAACTATATCTTCAGAGATGGGAGAATCATAGGTCCATGAAACATAGGGAATTGACTTTTCCTTCGCAGCCTGCGCCACCAGTGGAAAGAAGTTGATGCTAAAGATAAGATCCACCGGCTTTTCATCTATCTTCTGCACAAAACAAGTACTGAAATAATCATCCTCAAGGCGGTCTTCAAAGCTATAATAGACAGTCCTAACCTCATGCCCCATCTGTTCCAGACAGGACCTGATGTCGTAGTACATATAGCTTCCCATGTCGAATAAAAGAATATTCATATGAGCCCTTCGCAATGAATCGATGTTATACTAATAGTGTATCCAGAATTCCATTACATCTATTTAATGTCGTTACTAATAATTCGTATTATCATATATATTTTATCATGTTTTGGGGAATATTATGAATATTGCTATTGTTTCCAATGATTATTTCGCGAAAAACATAGAGAATATCACAGATGAGATTAGAGAAATGCTGGCAGAATGTGTAAATGACACTATTTACAGCCATACAAAAGATGAGTCTTCCGATACAGATTCTGGTGTAACAGCCACAAATATCAAATTATTCAAATGTAAAGCAGGCGACAACATCATGTCCCAGCTCGAGAATTTCAAACCAGACCTTCTCATAACTGAGAACCTGGCTGGCTTTAACATGACAACATTGATGGATTCCATCGCATATAACAAGATCCATGCTCTGCAAATACATGTGATTAGTGACGACCCGGTCCTGAATTCTAGCGATGCAGAAGGGCAGGATTTATCCATTCTTAAAGGCAAGCCCCTTAGCCTCTCTATGCACTTTGTCTGCAAATCCGATGGGGCAAAAGAACTACTCCTTACTGCAAACTCAGATATACCGTATATCCACGTTATTCCAGACTTGCGGATAAAGAACCTCGCAGAAGCATTTTAATCCGCAAGTCTCAAGTTTTCACCCCTTATTATATTCCCCGCTACTCACATTCGCGCCCTTCATCAGCTCAGGATCATCGGCCCAGACCTCCTTGTAGCCCTCCTGGAACTCCTGCTGCGCGGCCTGCAGCATCTGCTTAGGCGTCAGCTTCTCCTGATAGTATGGGTTATCAAAGAGCCCAGCGTTATCCTCCCTGACAAAGTGCCCCTTCTCAAAGGAAATGGCTCCAAAATCCTTGGCAAGCCACTCAAAATCCCTATCACAAATAGTGTCAACCTTGAAGAACTCGCCGCCAAGCCTGAAAGAATGCCAGTCGCGAAGCTTATACACATCAGGCTCCCGCAAAGCCACATAAGTTCCATAGGTCTCAAACTCAGAAAAGGCAGAACTCTGTATCTTCTCAGGAGGAATTGCATTCATGATCTTCTCCCAGAACTTCGTGCCAGGCAGAGCATCATTGGCCTCAATATCCCTGACAAGTTTCTTCATAAGCTCAGTCTTCATCAGCATATGCTCAGAAATAAAGCTCCTGCCAATAACCTTGTGAAGTCCAGGCAGAATCACACCCATGGTCTCGAAATACTCAGGATGGTTCTCATGCTTAAGATCAAGATACGGCTTTCCGCTTTCCTCCTGGAACATCACCAATTCCTTACATGGAATCGTATCTCCATCCCACACAAGATAGTACTCATCCTCGCACCTAAACGCATACTGCATCTTAAGGAACTGCTGATAATACCAGCCAGTAATCCCCCTTGGAAGCTCTCGTCCAGCCAGAATATCCTTCATCCTCTCAGCCACAAGAGCATGCACCTCCCCAAAAGGAATCACATCATTCTCATCTATAAACTCAGCACTGCCTGCAATCTCAGACCCTGCGATCAACTCTCCAACTTCAGCAGGCCCAACAAAGCAAAGCTGTCCGTATCCGATATTCTTAACAAGCCTTGGATACAGCGGCAGCACCCTTTCGCAGTCCGGTTTTGTTATGACAATTATGGTCTTAAACTTGTGTTCATCCATCTTCAGATCTCTCTCGTCGTCATTTCGCACATATCTCTACATCGTCGAATATCCGCCCCTCACGCTCTCCGCGAAATTCTTGAAATCCTCCCTGCTCATCTCTGTCAGGCAGCTCTTAAACACCAACGAATGGAACTCATCAAGTTCCCCCTTCTTCATATAGGGATTGTTCATAATATCCGGCACATGCTCCTGCACAATCGCACAAAGCAAGCGATACAGCGAATAAGGAGGCTCGTCATAGCGCAGCGCGATCATCTTCCAGAAAATCAGCGCACAGGAATACACATGCTCAATCTCGATTTCATCCCTGAACTTCTCCATGAACCCGCGGCGTATGAACTCGTTCCACAGCTTGATCTGATTTGTCAAAAGATCTATGTGATAAATCTCATTCTTTGAAAGCACCGTGGAACTGTCGTTAATGTAGTAATGATAAAGAACTTCAAAGGAAACATAGGCACTCTTCATATACAGGTTAAGAAGCGCGCCCCAGAAAGAATCCTCATAGGCAAGCCCCTCAGAAAAGTAGATCTCATTATCCACCAGCAAGTCCCTACGGATCAGCTTCCTAGGCGGATTATTATTGATGACCTTGGCGTGAAAGGCTCTCTTTCTGTCCTCGTCATTATTAACACGAATCAGGATATCCTCCTGCTTCCTGTACTTGTTCTGATCATCAATATAGCTAAGCTCCAAGGACGGATCCCTCAAAAGCTCGCACTGAACCACATCCACCTGATACTCCTTAGCAAAGAACAGCATCCTCTCGATATAGTTCTTCTCAACCCAATCATCAGAGTCAATAAAGGCAATATAATCACATGTGGCGTACTTAAGCCCCACATTCCTGGCCGTTCCCTGTCGACTGTTCGTGGGCAGCTGAACCAACATGATATCCTCAGGATACCGCTCTTCCCATGCCTTCAATCGTCCAAAAGTTCCATCTGTGGAACAGTCGTCAATGCAGATTATCTCCAGGGCATCTATACCCACGGTCTGCGATTCCAGAGACTTCAAGGTCCTGTCTATTAAATTTTCCACGTTGTAGCAGGGAATAATCACGCTTACTTTCTTCATAGCTAACCCCTTTTATTACCAACTCATCAATCGCATATCTTTGTGCAGAACTCTTTGAGTTTCTCAGCCCCGAACTGTCCCAAATGGAACATATCCGCGGACATGTATTCTTCCCTGGTGCACATATTCTCATCCACCATGTCGTAGAACATGGTAAAAAAGCTATATCCCTTCAGTTCACACAGCTGCTGGCACTTATCATTGAAATACTTTGTTGCCAGATTTCTTTCTTTTTCCGATTCAATCCTTGGGTGGTCCTCAGTAGTAGGCCAGGAGTCCCTTTGGGAAGCAACAGGTCCGTAGCAGGTAACTTCAAAGCCCTTACCGGCAAGAAAATCAAGAAATTCGAAGTAGTTTGCCACTATGCCATCCACCACTTCCTCATAGGAAACACCCTGCTTTTCCACCTCTTTAAACACATGGGCTCTTATATCAATCTCTCCAAGGCACACAATAATCCTTGACTTCTCAGTAATGAACTCCTCAATGAGCCAGTCCAGCTTCTCCCTGAACATATTGGTGGATCCGTACTGATTACTCTTAAACGCCAGGCATGGTCCCAAATGTAGCACCGTTAGAGGCAATCCATTTACCTGCTGACATGTATTCACATTCTGTCCAATAGGAATAAAAGATAAATCCTCATTCCCACTAAAGAAATTCACATGAGAATCTCCAATCACCACCGCGGTCTTTTCACTCCTATGCCGCAGCAGCGCCTTATCAAAGTTAGCCTCCTCTATAAAAGACTGGGAAATTTCCTGGTCCGGTATAGTCTCAATAATGGCCTCAAGCTTATCCAGAATCGCCAGCACCCCATCTGCATCGCCACTTTCCTTGGCGCTGGTAATAGTTGCTGCATACTCATTGATCCTACCCTCAAGCCTTGCAAAATGCTCCGCAGAGTACAACTGCCTAAGCCCATAAACTTCCACATAAACGCAAGACACCACATCTTCCACTGGTATCTGCTTAACAAAGCCCTTATTAACTTGTAAAAGACCTTTTATCTTCCCAAGAATCTCAAGGCTATCCATAATATTTCTCCATTAGCCAAAGTATTCCTTCCTAAAAATTTCTGAATACTTAAAGTAGTTTTCTACGTTACTCCATCCACACTCATGCAAGCACCATGGTGATTCCTGATATGGAACTACCGCCTTGTATCCAGCTCTTTTAAACTCCATACACTGGGAAGCATCATAGAAATGCCATGCATCAAACAGATCCTCTCTCCAAGGTATGTCTACTCTAGTCGCCAAGAGCAGCCCATCCACCAACAACACTGGCGTTGTTTTCTTTTCGACATAAAAGATGTTGGCCTGCGTATGTACTGATTTTCCTTCTATCCAGGCACCTTCTAATCCCGAGTGAAACACTACTCCGTCATCAGCAAATGTCTTTGTTCCAACCATTCCAGCAATCCCAATATCAGGATCACTATCAAAAACATTAAGAATGTAATGCAAAAAGAATCTATCCACAATCCTGACGTCATGATGGAGATATACTTTAATACTTGCCGATGAAGCCTGCATTCCTTCGTTATAACCTGCGCACATGGACTTGGCATCCGTTATTCCAAGCACATCCACGTTGCATCCATCTGGAACATGGAGCCTTCGGATGTAGTATTCCATCTCCGCAAACTCTTCCTCATTATTGGTACATGAGATAAAAGAAATATCTAAATTATGATTCTTAGAATTGTCGTAGTAAGCCTTTTCAGGTTCGTCTGGCAGATAATCCGCTTCCCCATTAATTCTCGCAAGCAGATGCTCATGTCGTATAGAACAAGCTTCAGCAAGCCAATAAAGCTCCTCGGGAGTAATCCCCTTTGAAACGGCAACCTGCAAAAAATCTTCTACAGGATATTCGTTACACCACTCAAGCCTTTGTAGCAAACGCCTTAGCACAACAATATTATGAAGTACCTCCGCAAGGCTTTCTCCTGTAAAAAGAAGTCCCGGCGCTCCTTCATCTTCCAATTCTATCTTGGAAAAGAAATAGCAGTACGCAATATCGTCATATTTGGACATGAAGCTGTCTTCGTTCTTCTCAAGGAATTCAGCCAGCCTCTTTCGATCCTTAAGCTGCCAAATCTGCTCCGTTTCCCTGTATAAATCGGCGTGATTCATATATGCTCCAATTCATTTTCTTAACCAGCAAACACCGTATCTATAATCCTCTTCACTCCAACAGGGAATGTATAATCCCTGCAAACCCTCTTGTATCCTGCTGCCAGCACCTGAAGCCTCTCTGTCTCATGCTTAAGGTAGTACTTAGCAAGATCCTTCATCTCATCGAAATCGTGATAGACCACAATCTCTTTTCCCACCTTAAAGAGATCATCCATCTCTGGCTGGTAATTAGACAGAATAAACCCTCCAGCACCCATAATGTCAAAAACTCTAAGTGGAAGTCCCGATGAAATACTATGAAGGCATGTGGACAGATTAATCCTGGACAGGTAGTAAGCCTTAGGAAGCCTGTCCTCGTAGGTAAGGCGCGGCAAATACTCAACTCCTGGAATCATATCTTTTTCCTCAGCCTTGGAGCCATACCATCTAGGATGCAGGTCAGCAACCTTCTCTATCATAAGACGGCGCTCAGTGTATGCCACAGCCCTTGGAACCACCACAGATTCAAAATAGATGCGATTAGGCATACCGGTCAGCTTTACAGGCTCGTCCTCAGATAACCCCACCATGGCATCTATAAGCTCCTGAGGCATCTTCTCATGAACCCTGTCCTCTTTATCCCAGTGCCCCAGCATGTTAAGGGCAAATCCCTCCAGTTGATTCCTAAATTCCGGCTCCAGTCTATCCCTGTACATTGCGTATCTTCCGTCTATATATTGCATTCCCACAAAAGAAATATCGCAGTAAAACTCCCTTTCATCTTCCTTGGTAATGCTCAGCTGCCCAGTACGGGTCACATTGGCAGCCAACGGCAAATAATAAACATGTGTAAATCCCAGCTTCTTGAATTCCTCAAGCTGGTACCTGTCAAAAACAAAGAAATAATTTGTATCCTGCTTTGCTTCTTCGTGGAAAATAGCCTGAATTGGGCTATCGTAGATCCAGGCAGCGTAGGGCACCCCTTTTTCTGCGCAGGCCCTGGCAATAGAAGGGCAGAAATCCATAGTCATAGCAATGTCAATCTTCTCTGAGTCAATGAAATCCTTTAACTCCTGGATTGCCTTCTCTTCAAAATCATTGGTCTCAATACCCAGCTCAATCTGCTCACACTCGCAGCCAAGCTCCAGAACGCCCCAGATAAGGTCGTTCAGCATTAGATCACTGGTTTTTACATCCAAACATTTAATCTGGCTATAGTTCATACCGCTGCTCCGTTAAAAGAACTAACACTTTCTTTAATGATATTCGTTATTTTGATATAATTATATCATAATACTAGATATGAATTCTCCATATATTGCTCATCAAATCAAGAACATTAACTCATATTTCATGACATATACTTTGGAGCGATCATTATGAAACTAACCATCACCTACAACTTCAAACCCACAATAGATATCCTGGTGGCAGTAGCTAACCGCGGCGGCGGTGAGAACTGCATTAACATGTTGGGCAGATTCCTTGTAAGCAAGGGCTGGCGCGTCCGAATAGTTCAGATGGTCTATGAAGGCTCCTCATGGGCAGATGAGTGCATGGAGTTTAACTATGTCTACACAACAAGAAAAGACCATAATGTTCAGGCTTTCATAGATGGTTACTCTGATTATATAAAAAAGAATGGATCTCCCAACCTGTCTTTGGCAACCGCCTGGCCCATGATGAGCTACGTTGCCAAGATGGTCTCTGAAGGTGCCAACGAAAAATTCCTTGTGGCATCCTGGCTTCACGCTCCCCTTAAAATGTATGAAATCTCTAACTTTGGCGGCGGCGACTTTGTTAAGTACGCCGACCTTCACTTTGCCATCAGCAACGAGATTGCCAACGCCATAAAGGCTGCGGATCCTAAGGCCGTAATCTACAGAATCAACAACCCTGCTGACCTTTCCAAAATCCACCAGATTGAAATTGATAAACCGGGAACCCTCCTCTTCGTAGGAAGGCTATCCCTTGAAAAAAATATCGGAATCATGATTAGCGCCATAGCTAAAGCCCACACCGACTGGAAGCTTATCCTTGTAGGTGATGGCGACGAAAAACGAAACCTTAAAAGGCTTGCAAGACAGTTCAACATTCAGGACAAAGTGGACTTTATCGGTTGGTCAGATGATCCTTGGAAATATGCAGAGGGTGCCTATGCCATCGGCTTGTCGTCCATGTACGAGGGTTCACCTCTTGTGGCCATAGAAGCCCTTAGCTGCGGTCTTCCAGTCATTGCCAATGTTTCCAGCCGCTGCAACGAAATCATTCAGCCTGGAATCAACGGCTATCTCTACCCAGACAACGACATCGATGAATTCGCCAAGATCCTGGATATGATATCCGAAGGCAAATTCCCTAAGATCACATCAGATGCCTGCCGCAGCACCGTCCCTAACTACGATGCCGGCACCGCCCTCTTTGATTTCTATATCAAGCTCCACGCCACAATTAACGGCCGTCTCATCACAGGCTACACCTTCCCTCAGCAGGGAGATTTCATAATCGATGACAAAATCAGTGTCGTGATTCCTTGCTACAACGTAGATAAGTACGTAGGAAGGTGTCTTGATAGCGTTCTTGATCAGACCATCGGAAAAGAACATTTGGAGATCATTGCAGTCAACGACTGCTCTACTGACGGAACTCTTCAAATTCTCGAAGACTATGAAAAGAGATATCCTGCAAATATCTGTATCATCAACTGCGAGGAAAACGGTGGACAAAGCAGAGCTCGTAACATAGCCCTTTCCTATGTTTCTGGCGCCTACGTGTCCTTCGTTGATTCTGACGACTGTATAGCACCTGACATGTTTGAGAAGATGTTCCTTTCAGAGAAATGCTATCCCTCTGATATTGTATCCTGCGACTTCGATACATTCGATGACTCAAGTCAGGACAAATATATTCACGCCAGCGCCAACAACTCAGATAGTGCAAACACCACTACAACAGATGCTCCAGTATTTACCAGCGACTTCACTCTCCTTGAGAACAATGACGAACTTCGCCAGCTCTTTGTAGATAACGCATTTTTTACGGCTCCATGGGGTAAACTCTATAAATCATCATTTCTTTTACCTAATGATAATCTTCGCTTCCCTGAGGGCTATCGCATGGAGGACATATACTTTACCTACATGTCTGTCGCCTACTCCAGCGCATGGCAGATTATCCCCGAGAAATATTATCACTATTATCAGAACAATGAAGGCATCATGAAGTCTGAAAAAATCAAATCATATTACATGGATGTCCATCATGTCTTCGCCATGGCCATAGATGAGTACAAAACCATGGACATTTATGATGCTCTCAATGAGGAAATCGCCCTCGTCTACTACAAGAAAGTCTTCTCAAATCTTGTAAACTACATGCGAGGAACCTTTGACCCCATACCTGCAGACAACCTGGCAATCCTCGTAGATTACATCAAAGAGAACTTCCCTGACATAAAAGAAAACAGATACCTTTCTGATGACGAAAAGAAAAGTATCTGTGAATTCTTAGGTTAAGTTAAGACAAACCCTGTCTTACTCTTTTAAATATCTCAAATTGTCTTTCTATGGACATCTGGTCCTCTGGTGAATAGTGCTTGGCTTCTAGAAGCCTTTCGATAGCCTGCGCAGGATCCAGTGTGTGATATGGTAAAAAGACATCGCGTAGTTCTCCTGGTTTAATGAGCTTATAGACTTTCTTGGATGAGTAATCATAGGTATATGCAAAGTACCTGTATATATATCCAATCCAGAACATTTCGTTTGGCGAATATTTGACTTTGCCATATGTGGATTTACCATACTGCTCATCTATTCTTTCAAGAATATCCGCTGGCTGAAGATTGGTCTGTAAAAAAGAACCATCGTCCAGCATCTTTGAAATATCACTATTCATAAACCTTCTGATGAACACTTCGGAACTTGTGGGATAGTCATTACAGGTTTTCTCAAATGCTCTTGCCTGTAGGTCGCAAAGTAAAAGTCCATCTTTATCTATCGTTTTAATCGTCATAGTCAGCCCCCTCAATCAGGCTAAAATCTCATCTATATACTTGCCCTGTCCTCTATAGGTCCTTCTTGCAAGTTTCACCTTGTCGTCACCAAGCTTTGTTTCTTCGCTTCGTTTCTTTTTGTAAAACTCTTTCTCTGAATTAGAAATGTAGCAGCGTTCCAGAAGTTTAACCTGCTTGATTGCCTTTTCATTTATAAAAACATATTGGCTTCCAAGATTAGTAGCTGCCAGACAGTGTTTGCACTGCTCATCAGTAATCTCTCCCTCGATAAACGAATTAATAATCTGAAACATTCTATTATCAGCTATGGGAGCTATTATGTAATCACATTTTCTAGATTCTTCCAAAAGTTTTTTCACCAAAGGATGATCCTTGTATTCCTTTAGCGTTCCTCTATAGTAGGCTATCGTCATCATCCATTCCTGATCTACGGAATACTTCTTGCTCTTCAACTTAGAGTCGTTAAAATCCAGTATATACACCGAGGATTTATCGTAATTAGATACAAAAGATATAGCCTGCTCATAACCCTCGCCAGCATAGAACCCTGTTCCCAAGTCGTTATTAGCTCTTCCCAAATCCACGCGAAGATCTCCGGTTATTTCATCCTTAGCTCCATGGAATAATAACTTATGCCCCTTTGCCAAATTCTCTCTAAATAACATTTCCTTTAGTCTGTTCAGTTGAACATTTCTATTAAATGCGTAATCATACACGCTTTCTAGTACTCGATTGCCTGGATCAGTATGTTCTTTCTCATTTCGAGAAATGGTCGCCTGTTCAACGCCAATAGCTTTAGCAAAATCATCCTGAGACATTTCAAGAATATCTCTAATTGCTATAATGTCATGCGCAAAATCGTAATTCATATCTGCACCTCCAACTTCTTTATATCATATTACATAAAGAAGTTCAATAGTTATTATAAACTTCTCTATATAATATTATATAGAGAAGTTTGTGAGGATTATTTGAAAGCTCTGATCAGTCCTTCCACTTCTTCCAAGGCGCTACGCCTTCTTCAAGCATCTGCTCCAGCATCCATTTCTCGCGGGCATTGTCCATACACTGCCAAAAGCCCTTGTGCATATAGCTCATGAGCTGGCCCTGCTTAGCCAGAAGCTCTAATGGTTCCTGTTCAAAAATTGTATTATCACCATATATGTAATTAAATATCTCTGGTTCAAGTACCATGTAACCTGCATTTATAGGAGTCGCATCATTAATGTTCTTCTCACGGAAGGACTTAACTGCGTTGTCACCACCAATATTAAGAACGCCCTTAGACTGGTCCTGTAATACAGCAGTTAACGTAGCAATCTTCTTATGCTCCTTGTGGAATTCTATAAGCTCCTTGATGTTAACGTCGCAGACGCCATCGCCATAGGTCATGAGAAATGTCTCGCCATCCACATACTTCTGGACACGTTTGATACGTCCACCTGTCATGGTATCAAGACCAGTATCCACAATGGTTACCTTCCATCTCTCTACCCGGGTCTCCTCAATACTGATATCTTCCTTACCTTCGCGATAGTCAAAGGTCAGGTCGCTACTGTTGTTGAAGTAGTCTGTAAACCACTGTTTAACTATATGCTGCTTGTAACCTGCGCAGATAATAAACTCATCTATTCCATAGTATGAGTATTCCTTCATGATATGCCACAGAATCGGCATTCCACCTATCTCTATCATTGGCTTTGGCTTAATATTTGTCTCTTCAACCAAGCGCGTACCACGTCCGCCTGCAAGAATAACAACCTTCATAGTTATCCCTCCTTAAGTCCATCAAAGAAGCTGTACTTAAGCGTATAATCAATATCCTTATACCAGGAGATATCCGCAAGAGTATCTGGTTCTCTATCTCTTATGGGAACCGCACCAAAGTTAAGTTCTGATGTGGAGCCAATGGATTCCTTCATATATTCCATTATCTCTCTGATGGAGTGCTGTTCGCCGCTACCAATAGGCAGAATCTTGTAGCCCCTTACATAATCTGATTCAAGGAGTTTTAAAATTATCTCAAGCACATCCTCAACGCGGACGATATCTCGTAGCTGTGTACCTTCTGTAAGATCTACCGGCTCATTATTCATCATCTTAAGCCTGCAGGATCTCATGAATCTTGAATCCGGTTCATTCTCGCCGCCATAGAACATCTCAAGGCGAAGGT
This sequence comes from Butyrivibrio proteoclasticus P6B7, assembly GCF_000622085.1. Classification (GTDB taxonomy): domain Bacteria; phylum Bacillota; class Clostridia; order Lachnospirales; family Lachnospiraceae; genus Butyrivibrio; species Butyrivibrio proteoclasticus_A. Next base: position 222,062 of record NZ_JHWL01000001.1, on the reverse strand, counting down.
CAGCAAAGTTAATGCCATCCTTAATACTAAGGAATTTACCAAAGTCTGAGAACTTAGCCTTGGTAAAGCTATATACATTGAAGTTCTCAGGAAGACCTGTTCCGATGGTCATATAGTTCTTTATCCTGTTCTTGATAGCAAGGTTAAGAACACTTAATGGAAAAATAACATTAGATTCAAGCATACTGCCGTAGAGGTACTCATCCGGCCTGTATGTAGTGACAGAATTAATAACCCAGTTGATTTCTTCCTGCTCAAAGGTAAGCTCTATCTGGCCTGGATCATTGGAAATCAAATGGACGTTTTTGATCTTTTTGACATAGGTAAGGTCTGAAGTTCGTCTTACCACGCAAAAAACATGATAACCATTATCTGATAAAAATCTTGCAATATTACTACCTAGATATCCCGTACTTCCCAGTAAAAGAACGCTCACCTATGTATCTCCTTTGCCCACTTTATCATCTTCTCAATGCCTTCTGCTGCCGTAACCTGAGGTTTCCAGCCGATGGCTCCTGTTATCTTGGTAATATCTGCCACAAAGACCTTCTGGTCACTAACTCTTGGAGGAAGCTGTGTATATTCCATCCTGATACCCAGCATATCGTTAAGCATGTCAAAAAGTTCAAGAAGAGATAGTGACTGATCCATTCCTCCGCCTATGTTAAACACCTGGCCCTTGATCTTATCTGCATTCTCTATGGCTGTATAATACAGTCTCATCATATCCTCAGCATGAAGGATGTCTCGCACCTGCTTACCATTTCCAGATATGGTAAAAGGCTCGCAGTTTGGATTTAAGCTCTTTTCAATGGCCTTTTCGCAGAACCAGCCAATCCATCCCTGATCATAGGTAGCAAACTGCCTGCCACCATACATTGAAGAGTGTCTAAAGACAATTGTCCTGATTCCAAAAATCCTGTGGAAATCCAGCATATATTGATCTGCTGCCCCTTTGGAACATCCGTAAGGAGATCTGAAATCCAGAGGAACTGTCTCATCAAAACCGTTTGGCCATTCTTTGCAGACATATCTCTTATCATTCTCAATATATGTGTACTGCTCAAGATCACCATAAACCTTATTGGTTGAAGAGAAGGTCATTATTGTGTCTGGACTGAACTTCCTTAGAGCCTCCAGGACATTTACTGTTCCCATAGTGTTGGTTTCAAAGTCCTTGTAAGGGTTTGCGATGGAGGTTGTCATGGCAACCTGACCAGCCAGATGCATTACCACATCAAACTTGCCGCCACTTATCACAGTCTCCACGTCGTTCTTATTCCTGGTATCGCCGTGGACGAAGGTGAAATCACCAACAGACTTAAGCCACTCAAGGTTCTCGGACGCACCAAGTCTTGAGAGGTTATCAAAAACTGTAATATCATGTCCATTCTTGATTCCATAGGCAGCAAGGTTACTTCCAAGGAATCCACAACCACCATTGATCAGAATCTTCATCTTTTACCGCCTTTCTCTTTAGTCTTCCATCTGGTAATCTGCGGCATCTTTATTAAAGTTATTTCACAGGACCCAGATATTTGAAGCCTGTCGTCCAGCATGAGCTCTTAAGTTTGCAATGTCCTGCTGATGATTTAAAAAAGCTTTATTCTGCTCCACCAGTGCATTGAGTATTTCCTTTACTACACCTTCATCCATAAGTATTATTACCCCTGTCTGATTCCATATTTTCTCCAAAGGTAGAACATTTCTTCACCATCTTTGGAAAGCTCAATTATCTTTTTGAAATAGTAATCAGCATCCCCTTTTAGAAAATGACGATATGCATTGTTGTAAAGCGTCTCAAGATAGTCTGGATCAGATATTCCAACGACAGCATAATCGAATAAAACATCATCCATTCCAAAGTTAAACAAGCCCACTATTGTATTCATTGTCTCTGCATCCGTTTTAAGATCCAGATATTTAATGGTGGAAAGTCCAAGGGAAGTGCATTTCATATTCCAGGTAACTCTTCCAGGAGAGTACTCAAGAATAGGGATATTATGCTGAAGCATTCTAAACTGATGGATTTCAAGCCCCTTAAGAATAGGCATATCCATTGGAATCATTGTATTGGCGTAGGTAAATGCATACTGAACAAAAGGAGCTATGACGTCCATGTTGTAGACTTTATTTGCAAGATAAATCAGTGTCCCCTGCACCAAAGGAAGTATTGTATTTTTATTTTCAACTAGTGATATGAAAGATTTGGCAAAAGACTCCAGCGAATCAATATGAAAATACTCATCACAGGCTTTTCCTTCAAGGTCAAAATGAAGGTACTGAATAACTCCGAGATCATCAGTTCCAAATCTCTCTATATCTTTTATTATGGTCTCCACTGCGTTTTCTGGAATTGCATCATCATCAGCAAGATGCCAACACCATTTCTGTGTCCCTCGTAAAAAGAGATTAGCTATAGTACCAGTCAGTCCAATATTGCAGGAATTTCTATAAACCGTGGTATTTCCTTTAAGTCCATCCGGTACCACCGCTTCCAATTCCTCAATTTCATAGCTTGAAGCATTATCAACGACCACAATTTCATATCTCGATTTGTCCGCAGTCTGCTTGTCCAACATATTAAGGGTGTCCTTGATATGATTAAGTCTGTTATAAGTAGGAATAAGAATGCAGAGTTTATCAACTGTACAAGTCTTTTCGCACTTAAGTTTATCAAATGCTTCGCCGTGTCGTATTAGCTCAATATTGGGGTTATATTCCTCTACTATGACTTTTATCTCATCAAAAAAGGTATCATCTATGATTACTATGTCAGTGTTTTTAAACACTTCAGACATGATTTCCTCGTTCTTAAGAGCATCAGAAACAAAGACAGGCCCATCGAATCTAGCTCTATCAAATTGATCCAGAGAAAGGATTCCCAAGCACTGATAAAGCTCTGTAGATTGGCACAAAATATCATATGCATCAAGGCTTTTTCTAAAACGTCCAATTATAAAAACATTTTTTACATCCATAAATTCCCTTAGCTCCTACTTTTTTGATTGTGCCTTAGTAAGTTTACTTAATGCATCCGCTCCGACATGGGCTGGATTGTAGTAGTCTTTTACCATTGCTTCTATTTTTCCTATATCTACAGACTCTAGATTATATTCCTTAATCTGATATATCTCTTTTATTCCCTCAGCTACAGTCTGCATTCTGCCATAATGTTCGGTATCAGACAGATCAAGAACTGACTTGGCCGATGTAAGGACTGCATCCTCCATGGCATATACAAAGCCATCTGCAGCATATAAAGGTTTAACGTCATTAGCATATAGAAACATTTCTCTGAGTTTGTTTTCAGGAGTAAGCGGACAAGACTTATAGAGATAACAGTCCATCTGATATGCGAATTCATCCATTCTTTTTCTTCTTAAGACCTTCATTGCCATATCAGAAATGCAACCAGCAGTTTCAAATACCTGAACAGACTTAAAGAAAAACTCATTGAACATTTTGTGGGCATAATCGTAGAACTTACCAACTGAGGCATTCATACCTTCTTCTTGATATGATCTGAACTGATATAGACATTTGGGATAATAGGCAATAGATTCAATCAAGGGTAATACGTCGAGATTAAATAGATAGTCTGCTCCATACACATCATTCCTGAATCGAATGTCCTTTATCATATCCTTTCGATAAACATTAAGCTGATTATTTAATAGAACAGAATACAATAGGTTAGTCCAGTTGTTTCTAACCTTATCCTTGCCCTTAATAACGAACTCTCGAGACATCCTCTTAAGAACAGCTTCACCGTTCTCATCATATATTTCCCCATCTGAGTTGATAGCAACCTCTTTGACCGCAAATAAAAAGACATCGATCATGTATTTCTGAATATATTTTGCGGCTATTTCCAGAGCATCAGGTTCCAGGAAATCGTCAGAATTTAACACTGTAACATAATCCCCTGTGCAATATCGAATTCCAAGATTTATACTTTCATAAATCCACTCATCCTCATGATAAACTTTTATATTATCATAAGAATTTGCATATTCGTCAGCTATTTTTGAGGTATTGTCCGTAGATAAGCCTTCCACTATTATGAGTTCCCAGTTAGAATAACTCTGAGCAAGAACGCTCTTCACAGCAACAGGAAAATACCTCTCATTATTTCTGACAGGCATGATTACTGAAATTAGTGGATCATTTCTCATATTCTGATTTTCCATTTTGCCACCTTTAACAAGTGCTACACTTTAGCCACAAAATCACCGGTTTCCAAGTTCTTATTTTTTAATAAAGCGTTTTAGTCCCGGATTGTACTTAATTAACATGTCTCGATCGATAACGTACAAAAGATTGACCAACAAAAAAATCATCTGCTCTGTTGATTCGACTTTTATGTTTATGCTTTCAGCTAAAGGTTGGTATGCCACCAGTTCCAAAACATATTTATTTTTGGCAATATCAGGAATCAACGCTTTACAAGTCTCCTGCATCAAGTGATACAGTTCCAATGTCATATTCCCTCTATTTGCAAAAGCAAAGAATAAGGTCTCGTAATAGTAAGAATGAAAGAACTTAAACTGGACCTCTTGGGTATACCTTGAATACAGGTCCCCATACTGCATAATCTCTTCCAATGTCTCAAGCTGAACCCTTGGGTGATCCAAAAGCTTAGCTCCCAACTCTGAAGTCATGGTAGAACCAACATGTTTACGCCAAATATAATAGCCATCATCCACCATAACAATCCGGTCTATTATCAAAAACAGCGGATATACAAATTTAGGCTCCTCATAAATCATGTGCTCTGCAAACTGTGGGTTTATCTTTCTTACCATATCCAGTCTGTAGAACTTATTTGTACAACCATAGTCACCTTTTCCGATTAGAAAAGAACGTCTTTTTGCATCATCAAGATCTATAATATCCAGCTTCTCCCTTTCTTTTTTCTCTGGAATCGCATCATCGCTACTATCACGCCAGATCACATCATGCTTAAACTGCACTATATCTGCATCGTATTTCTTGGCTAGATCATACAGCTCCTGACAGGTTTCAGGCCTGTACAGATCGTCTGAATCAAGAAATAACATGTACTCACCAGAAGCATACTGCATTCCAACATTCCTGGCGCCACCCTGTCTAAGATTTTCTGAAAGTGGAATGATCATGACATTTTCTGGGGCTTCCTGCTCTATCCTGTTAAGTACCTCCAAAGTCTTACCTTCATCATCAGAGCAATCATCGACAAATATGCACTCTATATCATCAAGGCCCATAGTCTGACTTTTCAGCGACTTCCAGCTTTGATAAACCCATTCATGACAATTATGGCAAGGGATAATGATCGAAACTTTTTTCATACGAACTCCAATAAGCAAAAATATCCACGACAGTATTATCGGAATAACGTTCTATTAAAATTATACGAAATTGCGTGAAAACTTTCAAATTTAGGGTCTTTCGCCCTTGATGGAGGGTACGGTAAACCGTATAATTAATCTTGTAGTGGTGTGTAATCTTCCCCAACAAAGAAAGGGACAGCAGAACATACATGAGCTTACTATCAGTAATAATCATAAATAGAGGCGATTACGATAAAACGCTAATAAGTTTGGATGCCCAGAATTTCGACGATATGGACATTCTCATTGCCAACGTTAATGAACTTGGCGGTGATGCTATAAATAACTGCATCTTCGAGGCTGCCGGTCAGTATATTATTTTTCTGGATTCTGGTGTAACACTTGAACCTGATGTTCTTTCAAGTGCTGTTAATGCTGCAGTTTCACACAATCTTGATATATATCTATGCCCCAACGAAGACATCAAAATCAGTACTACCTTCTTTTTTGACGATACAGAGGTGCTAACAGGCAACCATGATTCTTTTATTCTCTCCGGACTTTTGGACAATTGCATTAACATATATAAAAAGAACCTTATCTCTAACCTGCGTTTTGCCTATGGTTCCAGCTCTGAATATCTAATATTCAACATCCACGCCGTTGATAAAGCTAGGTCTGTTGGATATGATCCAAGACCCTTCTGGAAGGGTGATATTTACCAAGGCTATGAAGGATACAGGAATTACCACCACAACCTTTTCACTGAGGAGTACCTTAGAATCATAGAAATCCTTGCAAGGGACCATATGATAAGTGATGAAAGAATTGGCTATTACAAAAACAGACGCATGAATGAATTCATTACTCAACTTGATCAGTATATCGACTCTCCTCTTTCGCTGGAGGAAGCCCTCTATGAAATCTTTGCTCTTTCTGGAGATATCAAAGAACTGTTTGAGGCCTGTGGCGCTGAAAACCTTCTTGAAGAAAAAGTTCTTTTCACTTGTCATGCTCTGATTATTTCTCATCAAAATGAAGATGCTGGTGTTATGAACTTTGCACTTAAAGGAATAGAAGAAATATATAAGGCTGGCTATGTTCCAAAATCAAGCATTGAACCGGGCATTGTTGCCAACATGGTTATTGATTATCTTAATCCCTCCAACATCGGAGTTTTCGCGTATCAGGCAATAATGAATGAAAAAGAAGCTGTATAAACCTAGCATAAATATGATCTGTTTCCCACAGGAGGCTACATAATGAAAACCTATGCACCAATCGTAATACCCGTATATAACAGGCTTGAAGACCTGGTTAATACTATTAATTCTCTTTCAAACTGCAACAATGCGAAAGAGCATGATGTCTTTATTTTCTCAGATGCCCCTCATCCTCTAAAATATATGGATGACATGAAGGTTGAGGTAGTCAGGACCTATCTTCGTGAACTGGAAAAAAACAACAAATTTAAATCAATAACTAATATTTTTGCCAAGGAACACAAAGGCTGTCGCAAGAATGTGTCTGAAGGAATAAACGAGATTATCAATAAGTATGGACGAATCATAGATGTGGAAGATGATCTGATTCTCACTGTAGATTTCCTGGATTATATGGATGATGCCTTGGACTATTTTGAGAGTGATAAAAGAGTTATGTCTATTGCGGGATTTGCTGAAGTAGGAGAAAACATCCAGAATCTTAACGCAACGACATTCTTTGGGAAAAGGTTCCATTCCTGGGGCTTTGGTCTTTGGGCAGACAGATGGAATCTATGCGACTTTAGTCTTTCTGATTATCCGCAATTTAAGGAAAGCCTCGAAATGCAGGATCATTTCTCAGAAACCGGTTATGACCTGCCTGCTATGTACGGTCTTGAATGTGAAGGGCACCTTGACTCTTGGGCTGTTGTTGTCGCCTATGACCAGAGCAAAAGAGATATGCTTACCGTCTATCCGACAAGAACTCATGTGTATAACGTTGGAGTAAATGGCACTCATTACAGCGGTCAGGAGATCAAAAATGATGAGTTTGATCTTAGCGCCAAGCCATATTCCTTTGAAGAGTGCAAGTCCTACTCCGAGATAGACAAAGAACTGCGCAGCTACTCGCAAGATGAAGCGGATTATCTTGCAGTAAGAGGAATCCTTGTACCTAATTCTATGATAAATAAACTTCTGAAAAACTATCAAATCATGAACAAATGGATGAATAGCCGTGATTACGGTATCACCATTGATACATACTTTAAAGCTAAAGGAATCAATACTATTGCTTTTATTGGCTATGATGAGTTGGCTGATCATTTTATCCGTGAAATGGAACAGTCTGAGTTCATGGTATGTCATCTTATTTCTGACCTTGATCATGCTGCTGAACAGATTGAAGATTCCCAAATGCTTGTTATATCCAACATCATGGATAGCTACCTCATCAAACAATATCTTAAGGATAAGATAAGTATTCCAATGATGACTATCGAGGAAATTTATTTCTAAGACCAGGAGAAACGCCAGTGACAAACTGCTTTGTGACACTATTTGATTCAGGATATCTTGCCAAGGGATTAGTTCTTTATACATCCCTTCTAAAGGCATGCCCTGATATGCACCTGTATATAATAGCCTTTGATGAAAAGAGCTATGACAAGTTAACTAGTCTGAATCTAACTAATGCCACAATTATTTCACTAAAGGATTTCGAAGATGAAGAGCTTCTTTCAATTAAAGACAGCCGTTCAAGAGGTGAGTACTGCTGGACTTCAACTCCTAAATCCATAGCTTATGTTCTTGATAAATACAATCAGGAAATGTGTACCTACATCGACGCAGATATGATGTTTTTCTCAGATCCAGCTCCTTTATTTGACGAGTTTCTCTCTGATGCAAACGCCTCTGTCATGATCACAGAGCACAGATACTCCTCCTATTGTGATCAGTCAGCAGCATCAGGAAAATACTGCGTCCAGTTTATGACCTTTAAAAACAATGATAAAGCAAGGAAAGTCCTTAATGACTGGAATAAGATGTGCATCGATTGCTGCACTATAGATAAAGAAAAGGGCTTCTGCGGAGATCAGAAATATCTAGACGATTGGACCAGCATCTACGATTGTATTCACGAACTTTCTTATCTTGGAGGCGGAGTTGCCCCCTGGAATGTTGATCAGTATTATTTCTATAAAAATGAAGTGGTTACAAAGCTTGTACACATGGAAAGCGGCAAGGAATACGACCTGGTATTTTTCCACTTCCATGATCTTAGCCATTTTACTAATGGTTATGTTGCACTTACTTCCAGCGTATATAAAATTCCAATAAGTGCTATCAATGACATTTACAAGGTATACTTAACCACTATGGAAGACATCTGTAACCAGTACGGTCTTAACGAAGAAAGATCTGTCTGGTTCCATGAAAAGGAATTTGACAGATCTCCATATTTATCACCATTTATGAGCAAGAATATATACAGACTGGATACTCTCCTAAACTGAAATTAACATGAAAGAGGGCTCCGGAAACCGGAGCCCTCTGTGGTAGCTTGCAATGATTGCAAAAGACCTCTTGTTTAAATTAAAACTTGTATTATCCGAGAAGTGAAAGAACACCCTGATTTGTCTGGTTAGCCTGAGCCAGCATTGACTGTCCAGCCTGAGCAAGGATGTTGTTATTTGAATACTTAACCATCTCGGTAGCCATATCTGTGTCACGAATTGCAGATTCTGCAGCCTGAGTATTCTCAACAACGTTATCAAGGTTCTTGATTGTGTGCTCAAGTCTGTTCTGTAATGCACCGAGATTAGATCTCTGTGTAGAAACAGATGTAAGAGCGTTCTTGATAGATGTGATTGCACTCTTAGCTGCTGAATGTGAACTTACTGCAAGTGTAGATACACCAATTGAAGAAGCGTCCATCTTAGAGATGTCGATCTTGATCTGGTTCTTGTCGCCTGTCTCAGAACCAACCTGGATCTCCTTACCTGTGAATGTTCCGTTAAGAAGATACTGGTTGTTGAACTCTGTAGCTTCTGCTGTACGAGTAATTTCTGATGCAAGAGCCTGAACCTCAGAATTGATGTAAGTACGATCATCACTTGTAAGTGTGTCGTTAGCTGCCTTTGTAGCAAGCTCGTTCATTCTCTGAAGCATGTCATGAACTTCGTTCATAGCACCCTCAGCTGTCTGAACTGCTGAAATACCATCCTGAGCGTTAGCTGAAGCCTGTGTAAGACCTCTGATCTGACGTCTCATCTTTTCAGAAATTGCAAGACCTGCTGCATCGTCTGCTGCTCTGTTGATCTTGTAACCAGATGATAACTTCTCACTTGACTTAGCCTGAATACCATTTGTAATTCCAAGCTGTCTGTTTGCGTTCATCGCTGTGACGTTGTGTTGTACTACCATAATTTTATCCTCCTTGATAAATACGGTGGCTTCCTTGCCACTCGTTTGCTTAATTTACGAAATAGTCTCTAGTGCTGGCCTAAAAACTATTTCATTTGTTTACACCTTTATTATCGACTATAATTCTAAAAACTTAACCCTGAATTTTATAAATTATGTATAAATTTTAGAACCATAGTAAATAACCGCATTTGAAGATCATTATAGTCTGATTTCATAGTTCTTTTCCCAATAAAAAGGCGGTGACTCTTGTGAGCCACCGCCAATTAAGGCTTTGTTTATCTGGATTACTGAAGGAGTGAAAGTACACCCTGGTTGGTCTGGTTAGCCTGTGCAAGCATTGACTGACCTGCCTGAGCGAGGATATTGTTGTTAGAATATCTAACCATTTCCTCTGCCATGTCTGTATCACGGATCTGTGATTCAGCTGCCTGTGTATTCTCTACTACGTTATCCAGGTTCTTGATTGTGTGCTCAAGTCTGTTCTGGAGAGCACCAAGGTCTGATCTCTGTTTTGATACTGATACGAGTGCGTTCTTGATCTGTACGATTGCCTGCTTAGCTGTTGAGTGTGTAAGTACGCTGATCTGGTCAGTTGTGCTTGAAGGATCTGGAAGTGCAGATACTTCTGTCTTCTCGATAGCTGCTACACCGATAGCTGAAGCTGAAAGAGGAGCAATGTCGATCTTGATTACGTTGTCATCAGTTGTCTCTGATCCAACCTGAAGCTCTTTATTTGTAAATGTACCATTAAGAAGATACTGGTTGTTGAATTCTGTTGATTCAGCAGTACGTGTAATCTCACTAGCAAGAGCTGAAATCTCTGACTGGATGTAACTTCTGTCATCACTTGTAAGAGTATCGTTAGCAGCCTTAACTGCAAGCTCATTCATTCTCTGAAGCATATCGTGAACTTCGTTAAGAGCACCTTCAGCTGTCTGAACAGTTGAGATACCATCCTGAGCGTTAGCTGAAGCCTGTGTAAGACCTCTTACCTGTCTTCTCATTTTTTCTGAAATCGCAAGACCTGCTGCGTCATCGGCTGCTCTGTTGATCTTGTAACCAGAAGAAAGTTTCTCACTTGACTTTGCCTGAATATCAGTTGTGATACCCAGCTGTCTGTTTGCGTTCATCGCTGTGACGTTGTGTTGTACTACCATAATATAATCCTCCATGAAAGGGGGCTGCTTCCCTGCTGCCATTCCTCATTTGAAATTTGTGCAGCTACCGCGGAGTCCCTTCCATGGCTGCTTGTTTTTTACTTTTCACTATTATTATCGGCAGTGTTTCACACAACTTAACCCCTTTTGAAATATTTTTTATATTTTTTGCACAATTAGAAATTTTTTTTGAAAAAATTGATTTTTGCTATTAAGTTTTTGCAATCACCTGCCGATATAAGGCAAACACTGGGCTGGCGGCCATAAAAATTTTATATTCAATTGTCTAAAGTTTTGAAAAAATTAGCCGATAAAAAGAGCTCCGCTTTATTTAGCGGAGCTCTCGGCACATTTTCATATAATATTAGTTCTTTTCATCCATAAATTGAGGTGGAATATCCCTAAACTTATTCATTGTCTGGTAATAGTTAAAGGCTACTGAGGAACTTTTCTTACCTGCTGCCAGTTTCTCCCTCGTAACACTAAAGTATTTCTCAGCCAGTTTCTTATTTCTGTGTTCCTGGGCTTCTATTGAAGCACTCTTATCCATAATTGTGTGGATCAGAGTCTGAAGCCTTGCAATCTGTTCCTTGTGCTGATCTCTCTCAGCCTCCAGGTCCTTTTTGATATCTGCATATAAGGCTTCGAAGCCATCATCCAGAAGGTTTAGCTTATCGATCAGCTCGCCCTTTCTGTCTACAGTTGCATCGAAAGAAGCTTCATCCACATCATCTGCGTCCTTAAGGACATCTCTTTGAGCTTCATTCTCTTTTTCAATCTGTGTCATAACCTCAATCTTCTTATTAAGGCTATCCTCTAACATATCAAGACTTGCTGACAGCATCGCCATCCCCCTTATGCATCCTTAACGTATACGTGATTGGCCTTCATAACTTCAACCCAGTTATCTCTGATTGCATGCATGTGCTTGTTGACTTCACCAACAATCTCGCGATCCTTGGCAACATTAGCTTCAATAAGACGCCTTGCAATATAAGAATACATGTTTTCAAAGTCCTGAGCAACCGGATATTTCATATCAAGAGTATTGCGGAGGTATTCAATGATCCTCTCAGTCTTGATAATGTTGTCATGGGCCTTCTGAACATCGTTTTTCTCAATTGCATAATCAGCGATATTGAGGAATTTGATGGCGCCATCGTAAAGCATAAGGGTAAGCTCCGGGCCACTGGCGCCCATTACCTTATTATTCTTATACTGTGCATATACTGCCTTTTGCTGAGCATTTAATACTGGCATATTCTCTCCCTCTCATTCTTAAGATTTTTTAGTATAAGAACTTAACTTCCATTTCCGAACATTCCGGATAAGGAACTGCTGGAACTGTTTATCTTGGATAACGCTTTCTCCATTGCAGCGAACTTGGTGTAATATCTATCCTGTGCTGCCTCCAGAGCCTTCTGGGCATCTGAGATCTTGGTGTTGTAAGCGCTATACTGTGAAGCCATAAGCTTGTCTTCGTAGATGGTAAAAGAACTACTGTATTCAGTACCTGCCATGAGATCTGAAAGCTTTGAGTACATGGATCTTGCAAACTGAGTAAAGAAGCTCTGTACACTGTCTGGATCTGTGGATATTGCAGCACTTAAAAGATCTGTGTTACCACTTGTTGAAGAATCGTCCTCATCACCATCTATATGGAGAAGATCTCTTTCATCTTCTTCTGTAGCAAAATAGCTTCCTGTAGCGATACCAAAGCTTGCAAGAGAAAGGGCTTTAGTTGTTCCATCCTTCATGGTTACGTCAACGGACATATTTGTGATGGTTCTAAGAGCATCTCTTACTGTACCAATGGTCTCATCTTTACTAAGAAGTCCTGCCTTGATCTTGTCTTCCCACTCTTCAACTTCCTTATCAGACATTTCTTCCTTCTGATCATCTGTCAGCATTTTGTACTTCTTGGCTGGGTCTGCATTGTAAAGAGTAGCGAATTCTTTCATAAGCTCGTTGTAGTCTTTGATGAGCTTCTTGATATTATCAAAGATACCGCTGGTATCCTGCTTGGTTGTAAGGGTTATACCTTCTGCAAGCTCATTTGCTGTAATGGTAAGACCATTAATAGAGAAGGTATTGGAATCTGATGTGTACTCTACACCATTGAGCTTAATAGCTGCGCTTGTTCCCTGGATGTAGTTACTGCCATCTTCATTAAGCTTAAATCCAAGAGCCTCCATCGCAGTTCCTTCGCCAAGTGCAAAGGAAGCAGCTGCTCCTGCAGTCTTTGAGGATACATAGAATCTGCTGTTGTCCTCATCATAGTTAAAGTTAAGAGTAGTTCCTGTCTTGGAGGAAGTAGCACTCTTTAATTTAGAAAGAACAGATTCTATAGTTTCGGAACCTCCAACATTTACAGAGATCTTATCTTCTGCATCTCCGCCGATTATAAATTCAAGGGTTCCGCCGCTTCCAAGACCAATCTCTGAAAGAGTTGTATCTTTCTTGGCAGCACCGCCACCTGTCTTACTAACTGCTTCGCCAGTAAGATATGCTGACTTTGCAAGTCTTGTAATATCCAGGGTCTGGGTAGCATCCATGGCATTTTCACCAGTAACTACTGTTACTGCATTAGCATTGGAAGAAGTAGTTGTCTTCTTTGTATATGCTGCTGAAAATCTCATGTTGCTAAGGCTTCCATTAAAGAAAGAAGTAACTTTTTTATTGAGGGCTTTCCACTTATCCTGCTTCCAGGTTAATTTCTTTTGATCGCCCTTATAATTGTCCAGCTTGGTCTGATGCTTCTGGGTCAGCGCAGTGATAATGCTTTCAGTATCAAGACCTGAGTTCATTCCTGTTATTCTGATAGGCATAGGCATTCTCCTTTCTCAATCCGTGAGTGTGTTTCATTGACGTCCCTGTCATTCCCGACAGATATGCTCTAGCTGCTGGCACTAAAGCTTCATATCAGGATTAGCGTTTCTCATCTACCATAATTCCCGCGATCTCCCATACCTTGGCGATCATATCCAGAGTCTCATCTGGTGGGAATTCCTTTATTACTTTCTTGGTCTCCTTATCGACCATCTTAATGGTTACACGATTTGTCTTTTCATGTATACCAAATACAGCCTCAGCAGTAGACTTGGCATTCTTGGTCATCTCTGTGATTGCCTGTCTAACCTTGGCGTTATCAGCCTGAATCTGCTCTTCTGTAGCTTCAAGATGGTCCTGAGCCTTAGTATATGACTGAGCACCACTCTGGGCATCGCTTCCAGCTCCTGATGAGTTGTCAGCAGCTTCTACCCTAAGTTCAATATTCTGGCCGCCGCCATTTGCTTCAAGCTCTACAATCTCAGACTGCGACTGATTCTGTTCCTGTACATGTGCTTTTACCTGCGGCTGAACCTGCTGAATAAGAGGCCCAAAGCCATTAATTGCATCCATTCCCATAATCCTATACCTCCATGTTAGAATCATGAATAATTCTATATATTTACCGGTTTTTGTACTGTTATAAATGTTGCTAAATATGTTGATCTGCTCAAGACTATTGTCTTGTTGCAAATCTAAATTTATATAAAATACGCCTTCTCACGGTTTAAAGCGTATAGTATGCGCTTAGATTAGACTAGTTCTAATTCGCACAACATGCCATCTTGCCTGCGTAAGTGTATAGCATGCCCCTGGTTATTAGCTAGGATTTCTCATCTTGTATATCGGAGAAGGCTTAAAAATCTTTATAGCTCTGAACAAAAAAACCAAAAATTTATAAAAATTTTAGGATTCTGAGGTTATATTGATGTATTTGTGGCTTGGAGATGGAGTTGTATCGATAAATTTGTGATTTGGGTTTTGAAGTTATATTGATATATTTGTTGCCGTAATTTGGGGATTCTCTTTGATTCTTTATGCTAACGTTTTTCTGAATGTCTCATAATGGATCGTTTTTTAGCACTCTTGGGCAAATTCTAAATAATTGGCTATATTACCCAGGCAAAATCATGTTGCTATGGGTAAAAATGTATTTTCTGCCCATCTTGCCCATGAATCATGCCTCTGTCTTGGGTAATATCATTTTTTAAACCGATTTTGCCCAAACCACACTCCCCTTCCTTGGGTAACTTCACGCAAAACAATCATCTTACCCAAAAGCCGCTCCACAATCATGGGTAAATATATAAAAACCTTCATTCTTGCCCAAGTCACTTGCTGACACCATGGGTAAATTTACGATAATCACCATTCTTACCCAAGATATACGATGCTGCCGTGGGTAAGAATCTACAAACGGCTCTTTTTTACCCAAATCAGTCCACCGATTGCAGTCATGGAGTGCCGAGAACTCTAGGTAATAGCTTAGTATAAGCATAATTCTCAAAGGCCTTCCTCTGACCATTTAGTGCAATCTGCTTGCGTTCCTCATCATGAGCAAGATAATAGGCAGTCTTTTGGATCATATCCTCTGGAGTGTAGGCAATGACCAGGTCTTCGCCATCCACGAAATTCTCGGCAATCTCGGCCTGGTAGCTGGTAATAAGGAAGCCCCCTGCTGCCAGGATGTCGGTAACTCTAAGTGGAATTCCGGACAGGATTGAGCGCAGAGTAATGTTAAGGTTAATCTTGCTTCTATGGAATACTCTTGGCATCTTGGTGATGTAATTGGCAACACCCAGGTCCACCACGCCTTCAATCGGCTTGGTTCCTGGCTGGGTATAAAGAACTGTATCAAATCTCTTACCCATTTCTACTAATATATTGTGGCGCTCATTAACAGTGACCTTCTTACGAAGGATATCTCTGATAACACCGTCGTAGTCAATCTCATACTTCCCGGTCTGTTCGAATTTAATATATTCCCTGAGCTCATCAATCTTGTCCTGATCAAATACATTGGGATCTGTAAAAAGATCTACTCCAAATATCCGCTCAGATGCCTTGATAACTGCATCGGTGTAGCCCTTTAGCTCCAGCGGAAGGTACTTAACCTGGTCATAGAAGTTGTATTCATTGTCATAGAGATTTCCAAGGAATGTGACGTCATGCTCGTAGACTATATCTTCAGCAGCTCTGGCAATACGATCAAGATCAATATCTGCGTTAATATCAGACACTGTCTCAATGCAACTTCCATTTGTCTTATTTGCACCAGCGTCACATGTAATTCCCTCATCCAGCTCAAGGCACAGCTGTGCCAGCCTCTTCTCATTAACTCCAAGAGGGCAATGGTTCACATTTGCATTCCCCTTTTCTCTAAGGGCATTGCACAAGAGTTTATCAAAGACAAATATTCTATTTACAGGATTAGCTGCAGCGTGGGAATAAAGGGTATGATGAGGACAATCAAATACCCAGGAAACATAAGGGAAATCATACTTCTGACAAGCCTCAGAAATATTTGGATAGAAATCAAAGGAAAATAAAAGATCGTAGTAGCGGCTTCCATCAGGGTTTTTCTTAGAGGCTAGCTCTTTTACCCTGTTATCAAGCTCCGGAGTTAAGTCAAATACGGGCATATCAAACTTAAAGGCATCAACCTGGTGCCCTAATCGCCTCATGGCATCGCGGCAATCTTCGCCATTAAATTCGCTCCAATCGTAATATAAAATACGCATATTGGTTCCTCAATTATAAGGAAGCTTGTATCATCAACTAGTAAAAAAATCGCTGGATACTAACAGAACAAAGAGTCGCTCGCGACTCTTTGCGCGCTGGTGCGCGCAAGCTTTAGCTTGCAAAATTCATCTGCGCACCAGTCGCATCCTTAGCGGAGCGCTTTTTATTCAATAGGAAATCCAAAGGAATTTCCTATTGAATAAAATAACAGCTCTATACAAAGCGTACAGAGCTGTTGTTATCCACCTTTATCAGTTCATCAAAGCAGTTTCTTAAGCTCTTCGATTCCAGAAATATCGGTAGCCTGTTTGTTTTCATTCTGAATCTGGATGTAAACCTCTTTTCTATAGATCGGAATCTCCTTAGGTGCTGAGATACCGAGCTTAATCTGGTCTCCCCTGATGTCCAGAACTGTGATCTCGATGTTGTTGTTGATAATGATTGCTTCGTTCTTTTTTCTTGATAATGCTAACATTGTTTTCTCCCTCCGTGGACACATTACGTGCTCGCTTATTCTATTATACACTAAGCCGCACATACATGCCAAAACTAGTTTTTACAGTGACAGCAGGCCTTATTTAGCCTCCTTATTCTTCTGAAGAATCTCGTAAATAGGGAATTTAACAGGATAATCTTCATTATCAATAATTGTCTGTACAGCCTTCATGTCCTTAACATTAATAACGAATGGTCCCATAAGGTTAACCGTCATCTGCTTAAGGTCATGTGGAACTGTAACAGTCACAAGAACGAGCAAATCCTCTTCCTTAAGTTCACCAATATCTGAAACCTCGGACTTATCAATCTCTGGCTTATAATCTGGGCATACAATAAGTGGATCAAGAACAGGCATTGCAAAGTTAGGCTCGTCAATTGACTGAAGCCACTTAATGCTATCTGATCCTTTATCCTCGTCAAACATAAGAGTGAATCTCTTAAGGTCTGGGAATCCGATTATACCGTTTGGAAAAGAAATAATCTTCTCATCCAAAACATCAACTTCGCCGAAGATTCTTGTATTAAGTTTCATGTCGTAACCTCCATTGTCTTTTAGACATCCGCTACATAATTAATTATAAACGTTATTTCGACACAATGCTACTTTTTATTTATATTTAATGATTAGCAAATAACTAATCTCCGTTCACGAAATCCCATACATCAAATGTAATTGATCAGTGAACTCTGGCTGATCTTACCTGTTGCCATAAGGCTGGCCTCGTAAGTAACCTGAGCAGAGGTAAGCTGTGTAACTGTTGTGGCAAGATCGATATCTTCGTTCTCTGACTGCAGTGTCTTAAAGGTTGTGGTCTGTCCCATAAGTCTTGCATCAATAAGGTCAAGTCTCTTTGATCTTGTTCCGTTATCAGTAACTGCCAGGTTAGCTGTATCAAGAGCCTTCTGCATGGATGTGATCTTGTGCTCGAATTCCTTCTGAAGCTCTTCTCTTAAGGTGTCGTATGCTTTGTTGGCAGCTTCAAGGCTAACTGTAAGTCTATTCTTATCTGCATCGGAGGTTGCCTTTGAAAGGTCATCCTTAATGATCTTGATGGTGCTGGCCATCTGCTCTAACTCACTAAGCATCTTGGACAGGTCATCGATATCTCTTTTTACAGATGTGGTGAACACGGCGTCTGCTGTGGTATTAACTACTACTGACTGAGCAAAGCCTACATCATAAGCTATATCGTGGGCTGCGTTACCCTTGTTGTAATGAATTTCCTGAGCGTTGGAATTGATATATACGCAGGAGAACAGGTTCTCTGGTCTTATATCTCCAGCGTTCCACTCCTTCTTGTTGTAGACCACGTCAATGGTGTTGGCATTGATCAGGTCAGGAAGGGTAGCCAGCTTGTTTCGGAGTTCATCGTTTAAAAGGATTTCTCCTGTAGCTGCATCTAAGTATGCCATCTCAACGCCATCTACCAGGTTCTTGTAGGCGCTGTCTTTTTTATCTTCCTTATCGGTTGCTACTAAGATGTTAGTAGAATTGATGGCAAGTGTGGTCTCTTTATAGGAAGAATGAATACTTCCGTTTTCTGTAACCTGAACGATGTATCTGGAGGTTGTTCCGTCGTCGTTCTCAGTTACTTTACTGTCTGCCAAAGTATAGGTTCCGTCACTGTTTACGGTAACCAGTGTCTCCTGGCCGTTCTGTTTCATGGTCATTGTGTAGTACTGACCAATTGCAGGGATAAGTGGAAGCCCCATCTCAGTCTGTACGCCGTCTTCTCCGGTGTACTTGATGGTGGTTCTCTGAGCAGTTGTTACTGTGGTCTTACCGGAATCCACCTTGGTATCTGTGGAATAGAAGGTTCCGTCTGACTTGACCATCATCTCGTAAACTGTTCCGCTATCTTCAACCTCTATCTTATATTCGTTGTTGCCAAGGTATGTTGCTTCATATGTGAAGCCGTCCTCTGCTGTGATCACGTAGGTTTCATTATCATCAACATCAGGAACCGGGATGGTCATTGAGTGAGTTACGCCCTCTGCGGTCTTAAAGGTAAGGTCGATAACCTGATGTGTCTTATCTACTGTACTGGATGCAGGCTGTGTTATAGCCTCTCTCCACTTAAGTTCTACCACGTCATCGCTGGAACCATCGCCAGGATAGCAAAGGGTGTCGTAGGAAAGTCTGATTCTTCCAACCTCTACTTCATTAATGGAACTCTGGAGAATTTCGTCCTCGCCCACGTTGTCGAACTGGTGCTTTCCAAGAATTCTCTTGGCTCCAGATACGTCTTTTCCATTGAACTCATCGTTGATGTCGCGGTAGTCTTCTGTTGATCTTGTGGAGAAGGTAAGGGCTGTATCTGTTCTATAGCCGGTGAATACATATCTTCCGGCGTAATCAACATTACCTGTTGAATAGTACTCTTTAGAAAGAGCATCCATCTGTGTAATGATGGTTCCAAGGTCGTCCAGGGTAAGGTCCTTATTGGCGCCCTTTGTGGCCTGCTTAACGCAGTCTGTAAGAACGGATGTAACTGTAGAAAGAGCATCTGCTGTTACATCAAGCCAGCTCTTGGCGTCCTTGGCGTTCTTTTCATAGAATTGTTCGATCTGGGTAACATTGCTTCGAAGTCTAAGTGCTCTGATGGCAATGACAGGATCATCGGATGGCTTGGTAATCTTCTTACCTGTAGACATCATGGTGTTGAGCTGATCCTCTGCGATCTTGTTGTTATTAATATTATAGAGCGAATTATTCTGCATGATTTTGTTAGTGATACGCATAGTAAACCTCCACGTAGACTTTCCATGTCAAAATAATCCGCTTCCCTGCGATTAGAACTATAAAAAATAAGCTATATGTAAAGACCTACATCTCTACATATAACTTATCGGAATTTTATCTACAATTCTTAACAGTTCTGCTGCCATAATCGTAGCAGATTCATGATATTTCTTTTGCCAATTCGCATAGTATCATTTGCAACATCAGATTACACACCGGTTCTCAGGATCAGCTGGTCATAGATCTCAGTCAGGGTCTGGATCATCTTAGAAGAAAGAGTGTAAGCATTCTGGAACTTAACAAGGTTAGATGCTTCCTCGTCCTCATCAACACCAGAATCTGAAAGTCGCTGATTCTTAATGGTCTTCTCAAGAGCACTGTAGGTATCCTCAAGGGTGCCCGCATTACTACTGTTAAGGGCAACGTCTGCAAGGACCTTAGTAAGAAATTCCCCGGATGTGGCTCCTCTAAAGATCTTCTCATTATCAAGCATGTTCTTAAGCTTCTTAAGGTTCATGAACTCAGCTTCACCTTCTGTAAGGTCAGCCTTTGTGGCAATTCTGTCTGCATCATCTGCAACCACTGAGTTAACCGTAAAGTTACCGCCGCGGAGCTTGTAATAACCCTTATTCTTGGAAAGTGATGTGAACTGCTCGTAGTTGTACTGAGCTCCTGAGTTGGTATCCATGTTTCCTGTAAGGAGGAATACGCCCTCAAGGGAATCAGAGGTATAACCGTCTATCATGATCTCATTAACCTGAGCTGAGAACTGTCTGATCCACTCATTCATCTGGGCCATGTAATATGGAAGTCCCTGATAGTCATTGGAGTAGCCTACAGATACATTTCTTGGAACATCAGGCATACTTGTGAGGGTAGTATCATCTATTGTAAAAAGAAAATCCTCTCCGTCGTATTCCCAGCTGTCATACTTGTAAGTCTTGTCACCAATCTTGATGGTTCCTTCCTCAGGAAGAGTACACTTGGTCATGTCTGTAAGGTAGGAGTCTGTAACCTCAACTCTTACTACCACATTACCATCTGAATCCTCTTCAAGCTCTGAGCTTCTTCCGTGGAAGTACTGGCCGTTGTTACCATCTCTCATAGCAAGGAGGCCCTGGAGCTCTCCGCCGATAAGCTTGGAATCAATAGAGAAGTCTGCCAGCTCCTTGATGTTATCGCCATCCTTATAGCTTGCGCTTCCCCATTTGATCTCGTAAAGGCCCTGAACATCATTCTGATTGGTTGCTCCGTCATCATCTCTTGCAACGCAGATCATCTGTCTGTATTCGTAGGTATCAACCAGCTCATATCCGCCAGCTACCCATACCTGGAATCTTGTGGCGCCAGTTACTCTGTCAGGGTTATTCTCATCAACAACCGGAGACTCTTTGGTCTCAATTGAGATTATCTTGGAAAGATCATCTAAGATCTTATCTCTTTTATCTCTAAGCTCGTTGGCTGTTGTTCCAGTCATCTCGATGATGTTGATCTGTTTGTTGATGGTGGCGATCTCCTGAGCCATGGAGCTTACTCTATCTGCGCAGAGCTTGATCTCTGCATTAACGTCAGCCTGCTCACTCTGAAGGTTGCCATAAACATAGTTGAAATACTCAGTGATACTCTTTAATGATGATACGAATGTTGACTTGGTCTCTGTGGTTCCAGCTGCTGTCATTACTGATTCAAGGGCAGCCTCCATCTTATTGAAAAGAGATGAAAATCCGGTGGTGCCGTCATCATCGAGGTATTCTTCAACTAACTTGGTGTAATAGTTCTTTTGACTTACTGTTCCAAGGAGGGACTCGTTGTTGCGGAACTTAACATCGTAGAAGCTGTCCCTTACTCTCTCTATCGCGATGGTATCTACTCCGGCACCGGCGCAGCCATAGGTAGCAAATACTCTGAGGGCATCTGTGGCTTCCTGTTTAACCTTCTGTCTGCTGTAGCCATCAGTATTAGCATTTGCAACGTTATTCATTGTTGTGTTAAGAGCTGCGTTTGCTGCTCTAAGTCCTGATGCTGCAATGTTAAGTCCAAAGAATTGAGATGTCATAGTTCTTTTCTCCTATTCATCATGAACTGTGGTGTTGCCGGGTACTACTATCTAAAGGATCATGAGCCTAAGGTTGTTACCAGGTGTTCAAGCATCTGACTCACTACGTTGATATATCTACTGGATGCGTTGTAGGCGTTCTGGAACATGATCATGTACTCAAGCTCCTCGTCACTGGATACGCCTACGATCTGCTCTCTGCCTTCGCTTACTGCTGTTACTGTCTGTTCCTGGGCTGCGCAGATACTCTTGTATACATCACCTGAGTTGGCAACCTGTGAAACAAGGCTGTTGTAGTAGGTTGTAAAGCTGTTTCTACTTGTTACGTTTGGATTTAATGTATATTCTTCGCTGGTGAAAGCGTTTTTAAGCTTTGTTACTGTTGCGTTATCCTCTGTACCATCGATGGTTCTGAAGGTGAAGGTACTTGGATCCTGCAAAAGAATCGGATTGATCTGGGAGTTGGCAATTGTAAATCCGGTCTGAACTGAGCCTGCAGGGTGATCTTCGCCAATGTCGTAGATGAGCATATCTGATTCGTTGGCACATACGAACATTGTATAGGTAGAAAGATCTTCACCTGTCTGGAGGGCTGGATTACTCTCAGCACTTTCCATGATATCGTTTATTGCAGTCATGACATTGTGGATCATCTGATCAAACTCAGCCTGAATGTTCATCATTACTGACTGGGAGATGTTCTCATTGTAGTAATCAGTATCCTCTGTAATGTCATGGTATGTTGCGTTGTGGTCACCTCTTGCAAGGAGAACCGCCTTCAACTTACCAATATCTGTGTTGGTTGTTGTGGATATTGGCTGGGTCAGGTCATAGAGAAGTCCACCGGAAATGGAGGTGATAACTTCTTCTCCGTTGGCGTTATATTCTCTCTTGGCTGCGTAGTCCCAATATGGTGTTGCGTATCCAACGCAGCTTTCAAGGGTTGTATCAAGAGCGATGTGGTTAACGTGGTCCGTAGTTACGAAAGTTGATCCTTCAAAAAGAACTGTCACATTTCCGAAGATATCTTCCTGATAATCGATCTTGCCATATTCACCAAGCTTATCCAGCATCATGTTACGTTCATCTCTAAGGTCGTTGGCCTTTTCCTGATGTCCGGATTCGATATCAACGATGAGTTCGTTCAGCTGTCTGATACGATCGCCGTAATGGTTGATATCTTTTACCATGGTTTCTACTGTTGAATTAAGGTTCTCCTGATAATCCACAAGGCCGTCGTATACGCTCTTGGCTCTTGTCAAAAATTCATTTGCCCTAGTAATAAGAGCACTCTGCGTAACGGCTGAGCATGGGTCTTTACCCAGCTCCTGCACTGCTACCCAGAGGTTATTAAGAGATTCTGCGAACTCTGATCCGTCCATCTCCTGAAGCTGATCTTCTATCTCTTCAAGAGCCTTGGAGGAAACGTCGTAGAATGCATATCTTCCTGTTTCTCTTCTATATGCTGTATCTAAGAATTCACTTCTTACCTGTTTACACTTGTTGTAGTTAACGCCTGTACCTATCTGCTTCCAGGCAACTGCTTCATATTTCTTTTCAAGGGTCTGATAGGCTCTTGTTCCCTGAGATACCTGCTGCCTTGTATAACCTTCAGTGTCAATGTTGGCCATATTATGAGCAGTTGTATTCAAAGCATTTTGTGAAGTTTGCAGACCTGATTGTCCTACATAAAGGTTGGCCATCAAAGACATAATTAGTACCTCCCGATAAAGATTTGCTCACAAATCTTTCGCGCACTAGCGGATCGCGTCAGCGATAACTACATTACCGCGAGTTGCGCATCCCTGCGGAGCGTTTTTACAATCATGTTCTTTATGATTGTAAAAAAGGCAAACTTAAAGACACTACCGCTTGGCACGGTTTCCACTCGTTGGGTCATCCACATGCATCCCGTACCACCCTTAGTGGTGGTACGTCATTGCTTTGCATCAAACCCGCCCGATGTGTAACCTAAACATTCGCCTGTAGTGTCTAAAGCTCTGGAATAATTCGCAGTTTGCGGAGCCATTTTCGACGCCTGGATGATGTTCATTTCGAATTGCACCATTTCCAGTGAACTTTTGAGAAGTTCCTGGTTCTGGCCGTTTACACGTCTGACATTCTGCGCAACGCTTTTAAGCCTGTCGCGGGAGACTGCCAGATTTTTCTGATCTTCAGGTCTTTTCTCAAGTACCGTGATCAGATCGGTCAGCTTTAATGAATCAACATCCGTGTTAAGTACGCCTGCAATATCGCTCATAGCCTCTTCTCTTTGCTTTTCGAGGTTCTGAATATTGCCTATAACGCACTGCTCCTCATCCGTGATCTCAGCAAGTGCTTCAAGATCGCCTTTAATAATGATGGCGGTCTTTCGGCTGGATAACCCCAGTAATCTTTCGTACATGTTACATTCCTGGTCGAGCACGCCAACCAGATTTTCCATAAGACTAGCCACTGGAATCATCCTCCTATATTAAATTGAATGTGAATCAAACTAAACCTTCATCAAGTTTAGAAAGAATCTTGTCGGCAAAAGCCTCTCCACTCACATCATAAGTACCGTTTTTAATAGCAGCTTTCAACGCACTAACGACATCTTCCCTGACGTCAGGAACTGCGCTTACAGCCTGTTTTGCAACCTGGATGTCTTTTCCAATTGAAGAAAAGGATACTGTATCCCTTACATCTCCAGTCTTCTTGGTTGCCTGGGTCTTATTTACTTTGTTGTTTGAGTAGATCTGCTGGACCTGACTGTATGCTTCTATTCGCATAATCTTTTCCTCCTTCCCTGGAGTATTTTTTTATCTACTTCATTTATCGGTAGATATTACCATTACTTTAGTTTTTATCTAAAAATTATCCCCACTAACTTTTAGAAAAATAATGGACCAAATACCCAAGGTCATACTTTTTATTTTGTCGATAGTTTCTAGCATCCATGCCTATTTTATCCCAAATAGGGGTATGGGCTTTTTGTTCCTTCGCAATATATATCGGATATATTTTTAGAAACTTTAGAGTAATTTAATAATTTAATTGTGAACTTTTTGTGTCCTCGGATTAATTCCCTAAACTATTTTTTCCTATATTAAGAAAAATCAAATTGAATTCCCTAAGGCAACTATGATACTATGGTTGAGAAATAGGAAATTTGTAGGCAATGGCGCCAGAACTCGAACAGAATCTGTTCGCTGTTTTGACGTCTTTTTTCATTATTAACAAGATATGTGTAAAACCCATATCACAAAATTGGAGGAAAAATATGAGCAAGTACACAAAAGAGGATATCTTCCGCATTGTTGAGGAAGAGGATGTAGCCTTTATAAGGCTCCAGTTCTGCGATATCTTTGGAACTCCCAAGAATATCGCTATTGCTTCAAGCCAGCTTGAGAGCGCCCTTAATAACGAGTGCATGTTTGATGGCGTGTCTGTAGAAGGCTTTGGCTGCGACAGCGAAGGTGACATGTATCTGTACCCTGATCTGGACAGCTTCGAGATCTACCCCTGGAGACCACAGTCAGGTAAGGTTGCCAGAATGTTCTGCAACGTTTACACAGCTGACAAGAAGCCTTACGAGGGAGATTCCAGAGATATTCTTCTTAGAACTTTAAAAAGAGCTGACAAAATGGGCCTTAAGTTCAAGCTGAATCCAGAGCTTGAGTTCTTTTTATTCGACTTCGACGAAGAGGGACGTCCAACCAATACCACTAAAGAGCAGGGTGGATACTTTGATGTAGCTCCAGCAGATCAGGGCGAGAACGTAAGACGTGACATCATCCTGAATCTTGAAGAACTTGGCTTTGACATTTCATCTTCCCACCACGAATGCGCTCCAGCTCAGCATGAGATTGACTTTAAGGAAGAGGATGCTTCAAAGGTAGCTGACATGATCATGACCTTCCGCATGGCAGTTAAGACCATCGCCAAGAAGCACGGACTCTATGCAACCTTCATGCCTAAGCCAACTGAGGGCATCAGCGGAAGCGGAATGCACATCAATATAATGGCATTTGACGAAGCGGGCAAGAATATCTTCATTAATGAAAAAGATAATACTCTTTCAGATAAAGCTCTGAATTTCGTAGCTGGTATCCTTAACCACGCAAAGGCCATGACCCTTGTAACTAACCCTATCGTTAATTCCTACAAGAGACTTGTTCCTGGCTTTGATGCACCAGTTGATATTTCCTGGTCCACATCCTCTGCCAACAGAAGTGCTCTTATAAGAATCCCTTCTGGCCGCGGCGCAGATACCAAGTTAGAGATCAGAAACCCAGACGCAACCTGCAATCCATACCTTGCAATCGCTCTTATTCTGGCTGCTGGTCTTGATGGTATTGAAAAAGATCTTAAGCCTGAATGCAAAAACGGTGAAAACCAGGATACACTTCCACTTACTCTTGGCGAAGCTATTGATGCTTACCAGACAGACTCTTTTGTTAAGGAAGTTCTTGGAGAGTCTACCTTTAATAACTATCTCCTTCACAAGAAGAACGAATGGAAGGACTTCCGTTCCTGCGTTACCCAGTGGGAGATCAAGAGATATCTCAATATCTTCTGATGAAGGATTTAGCTCTTTTACATGATTAATCAGAAATAATTAGTACTATAAATTCTGTAGTCTGAGGTTGCTTACGTGAACGTAATTGTTGCTTTTGCAAAGCCTAACGATATACAAAACTTCAAAAGCATCTTAAACAAGGGTGGATACGACTCTGTCCAGTGCTACCAGTCTGGTGTACAGGCTCTTTCTGCCATGGAAGATTTAGGAAGCGGTGTCATTATATGTGGCTACCGCTTAAGTGACATGCTCTATTCTGAGCTTTTGGAGAACATGCCAGACTACTTTAAGATGATGATGATAGCCTCTGCTGACAAGGCTCCTGAAGAAATCGACGACAAATTGGTTTTCCTCCAATCTCCAATTAAGAAGTCAGATCTTTTCTTCACCCTGAACATGATGCTGGAGGGTGTCACCCTTACAAGGAAAAGAGCTAAAGAAAGAAACAAGACCAAGAACGACGAAGATAAAAAGACTATTGCGGCGGCAAAAGAGATTCTCATGAGCCGCCATCACATGACAGAGCCCGAAGCCCACAAGTACTTGCAGAAGTGCTCCATGGACTCCGGGACTCGTATGGTCGAAACTGCGGAGATGATCATCTCCCTTTCGACGATTTGATTATTGCCACGTGGCTATCTTTCAGCCACATGTTACGATCCGGCTAGTCTGTAGTTCTTTTCACATTGCTGCCAGATCAACCTGCTGTATCGTGCCTACTCCGCCACTTTCTTTAAGGAATAATCCGGTGGCTCTGGTCATGGCAGATGCAAGGAAATCTCCGTTATAGTGGGTAAATTCTGTATCCGCATTTCCAAGATTAATAGCTCCAACATCAGCTTCTTTCAGGGACAAAAGAGTATCTGTCCCATCTTCATTTCTAATCCAAACGCTGAGCTTATCAAATATCTCATCGTTCTCATCAATCCAGCCATTGTTGTCACTATCGTAAGCTGCCAGCTCGTTAAAGCCATTTCCACTTCTGGTTCCAAAAAGCTCCGAACCATCCCCGATTTTTCCATCGCCGTTTTTGTCATAGGCAAGGAACCCGGAGCCACTGCCCAGATTGGAAATTTTATCCTCTTTTCCATCACAATCAAGATCAAAGAAGAAATGCTGGTCGCTTATGTGGGTTACGCTTGAATCCACGTTAATAACCAGCGGATCAATCAGTCCCACTGCAGACGCCATGCTGATTCCAGCAAATTGCGTGAGCCTTCGTGACATTGTGAAGTCCACGTTAAAATCAATTACTCTCCCATCTTCTGTCATAGCCGTGCCCTGACCGGCGAAGCTGACCCCTTCCTCCTCATAGTGGGTCTGCGTAAAGGTTGTTACCTTCACAAATGAATTGCTGGTAAGCATGTTGGACGTCTTACTTAGTACTTCTTTGTATCTGCTGCTTTGATCATCACCTCCTAGGATTTGCAAGAGACTAAGAATCCTGCTAAGAAGAGTACTTCGAATTTCGGCCAGCTGCTCCTCCAGGGTTGACTCGTAAGTGGACAGGTATTCTGTCTTGTTGGGTTTAAGCTTATTGTAGTTCTCACTACCCATGGCCTCGAACCCATCTGTCTCAGACAGTTCCAGCTTGTCCATCTTGTTCTCCTGGTTCTTCAGGCTGTCCATGAAAGACTCTCTCGTCAGGGTTGCGGTTTCGAAGGACACAGTATTTTCTTCATAATACTTGTGGCTCGAAACCATGTTGACGGTGCTTTGTGCAATTTTCATGGTGCCTCCTTACCAGATGAAGGCCAAAAAAAGTAGACCTTCATCCTGTGAAGATTGTTAATCCTCCATGAAGATCCACGCTTTCCGTAGCTATTTACAGTTACTGATCGCAGCTAATTAACTTATTACTTCGATTTGCAGATTGCATTCTAAAATCGTCCCAAGGACACGTTAACGCTGCGAACAATAACATATCTTACTAATGTTATCGGACGCAGCGCTAAGTACATTAGGCAATATAAAAAAGACTAAATATTCAGAATATTGTTTATTGGATATCCCTTTCGCGTTCTCCCATTACTTCTCCGCTGAGGAAATGACGACGGCACACAGATACATAGGATTCGTTGCCACCCATCATGATCTGCTCTCCATCTCTGACAATCTTGCCGTTGCAGACTCTGGCGTTGAAATGAGCTCGTCTTCCGCACCAGCAAACTGTAGGAACCTCTTCTATATAGTTGGCAATCTCCATAAGTCTCTTGGATCCAGTAAAGAGATGGCTTGTAAAGTCAGTTCTAAGACCATAGCAGATAACTGGCAGATCATACTTATCAACAACCAGGGCTAAAAGATCTACCTGCTTTTCAGTAAGGAACTGGGCCTCGTCCACGATTACGCAGTCCAGCTTGTCCCAGGCATCGCTCTTTCCTGTAAACCACTCATTCTCAACTTCCTCAAGGAAGTCCTCTACGAAGATGCACTCAGCCTCCAGACCCATTCTGGATTTAACAGTTGCTTCCCCATCTCTGTTCTCGATCTTGGGTTTAAGAATTATAGCATTCTGGCCCTTCTCGATATAGTTGTAGCGCACCATCAGTGCATTTGCTGTCTTGGAGCTTCCCATTGCTCCGTACCTAAAGTATAACTTTCCCATGTTTCCCCCAATCAACTCCAATCTTTTGTGTACTTCTTGTCTACGTTTTTGCCAGCTCTGTCCCCATCGTAAACAACAAGCTTGTTGTAAGGAATCTCGATATTCTCAGCTTCGAAGCGCTTCATAATCTCTACAAGGCAGTCTGAGCAAGTTGTAGGATTGTCTCTAAAGCTCTTTGTCTCAACCATAACACGAAGTGTAACGCCGCTGTCATCGCAGCTCTTACAAAGAACTGTAGGTCTGACGCCATAATGCTTAGGATGCTCGTAGATAACATCTGACATTATGTTCATAGCTTTTTCCATATCTGTGCCATAGGCAACGGAAATAGTGATTGGATATGAAAAAGACTCTTCCTGAGTGTAGTTAACAACTGTGGCAGAACCAACTGTAGAGTTAGGAATATAGATAATCTCGTTCTGATAGGTTTTGATAACAGTGTGTCTGAGAGTGATGTTCTCAACATAACCAGGCTCAATTGAATCGATCTGCACTCTATCACCGATATCAAAGGCCCTTGACCTGGTGGCCGAAATGGAAATGCCTGCGAACACGTTGGCCAGCGTCGACTGGGCAGCAAGACCTAGTACAACAGCCACGATTCCGGAAGAAGCTACCGCTGTCTCCCAAGTCTTGGAAAAGGCTGGAATTCCGCTAAGGGCTGTAAGTGCCGCTGCGCCCCAGATGAATGCTATAACAACACCCTTTAAGAATACAAGCAGAAGCTTACCACGAAGCCTCTCTGTACTAAGAAATTTATTGATCACAAGATTAAGAACGTACGCCACAATAAATGGCAGCACATACTTAAGAAATACATTTAATACGTGCATAAAACTCTCCCAACTAAAACAAATCACTAGTCAATGGATTCAAGTTACTATTCATCCTCGTCTTCCATCTCATCAAATGCAATGATGGAATCAATGATATCCTCGAAGTCCTCCCTGAGCTCCTCAAGGGTATCTCCCTCATAGGTATAGATGCGACCATCAATCTCCACTTCTCCTGTGTAGTAGTCACATTTCTTATCATAATTTACTGAGCCTCTGTAGCCCTCGTACTCTAAAACATTTTCCATTTTTTACTCCTGAATTTCGTTTACAAAGCTTTCTATATTATACAGTTTTGGCCAGGTTGTTGCTAGTAAAATGTGAGCTATTATCTGTGCAAAAAGAATTCAAAAAAAATTTTAGCACTCACTTGACAAGAGTGCTAACAAGTGTTATAACGATTATAGAACAAGAGGAACAGATTAGGAACGAATCGAATCCCCTTATTCAAACAAACTACTACAACAGCAGCGCAAAACTTAGCGTTGCACGACACAACAAGAATAAGAAGAAAAGGAGTGATGACTTATGTTGATGCCTATGATTTGGAGTAACAATAGTATTTTTGATGAGATGGATGATCTTCTTAACGACAGATTCTTCAATGGTCTGTGCGATCACGGCAGATGCGATGACAGAGCTTTGCAGACTTCTAACTTTATGAAGACAGATGTAATTGAGAAGGACAACAGCTATCAGCTTGAGGCTGAGCTGCCTGGCTTCAACAAGGAAGATATAAATATTGACCTTAAGGATGACATCCTTACCATCAAGGCAACACACAATGAGAACAAGGATGAGAAAGACGACAACGGCAAGTATATCCGCCGCGAGAGAAGAACTTCATCTTACCAGAGATCCTTCCGTGTAGATGGCCTTAAACCTGAGGACATCATCGCACAGTACAAAAACGGTATCTTAACTGTCAACGTACCTAAGAAGGAAGCCCTTCCCCACAACGAAGAGCCAGTAAAGATCGAAGTTAAAGATTGAGCCTGAGCTCATACGGTAACCAAAAAGGGCCTGCACTTACGTGCAGGCTCTTTTATTATTTATAAATTCCAACGAGTAAACGTGAGCAATTACATACCCACAGCCCCCGGCACTCCCAAGAGCTCATCGTCCGTGTAGTCAATTACAATATCAGCATCATGATGCCACGCACCACAAGTGCAACAATCCATGCGATGGCACACTGCCACAGCACTACTCCAAGTGCCCACTTCTTGCCAAGTTCTCTTTTGATAGAAGCAACAGCAGCAACGCAAGGTGTATACAAAAGACTGAAGGTCAAAAGTGTCGCAGCACTGACAGCATCAATGGCCGCAGTGATATTGCCTTCAAACAGAATCTCCATTGCAGAGACTACACTCTCCTTAGCAATAAATCCACTGATAAGGGAAGTGCAGATTCTCCAGTCACCAAGACCCAGTGGCTTAAACAGAGGAACAAACACCCCTGCGATAATCGCCATGATACTGTCATGGGAATCAGTAACCAGGTTAAAGTAAGGATCAAAGTTACTAAGGAACCAAACCAGAATCGTAGCCACGAAGATAATTGAAAAGGCCTTCTGGATAAAGTCCTTGGACTTCTCCCAAAGAAGCATCACAACGCTCTTAGGGCTAGGAAGTCTGTAGTTAGGAAGCTCCATAACAAATGGAACCGCCTCGCCCTTAAACACGAATCTCTTTGTAAAAAGAGACATCAAAATTCCCACAAGAATTCCCAAAAGGTAAAGACCAGTCATGATAAAGCCGCCCTTTCCTGGGAAGAACGCATTTACAAAGAATGCGTAAATAGGAAGCTTAGCGGAGCAGCTCATGAAAGGCGTAAGTATAATAGTCATCTTCCTGTCTCTGTCACTCGGCAGCGTCCTTGTGGACATTACCGCAGGAACAGTACAGCCAAAGCCGATAAGAAGCGGCACTATGCTTCGTCCAGAAAGGCCGATTCTTCTAAGGAGCTTATCCATAACAAAGGCAACTCTTGCGATGTATCCGCTGTCCTCCATCATGGACAGGAAGAAGAACAGTGTCACAATAATAGGAAGGAAGCTAAGCACACTTCCGACACCTTCAAACAAACCATTGATAACAAGTCCCTTTAACACCTCATTAACTCCGGCATCCACCATAATACCTTCGACTCTCTCACTTAGAAGTCCAATGATATTCTCAAGGATTCCCTGAAGGAAAGGTCCGATAACATTGAAGGTCAAAAAGAACACCAATGCCATAATAGCGATAAATACTGGAATTGCAGTGTACTTACCAGTAAGGATCTTATCGATTTTGTTACTTCTGATCTTCTCCTTACTCTCTTTAGGCTTAGTCACACAGCGCTTGCAGACCTTCTCGATGTAAGAAAAACGCATATCCGCTATAGCAGCGCTTCGGTCCAGCCCTCTTTCTTTTTCCATCTGAGAAACCATGTGCTCGATGGCATCCTTCTCATTATCATCCAAAGAAAGCTGGTCTATAATAAGGCTGTCGCCCTCAATGATCTTGTTAGCCGCGAATCTAAGAGGAATTCCTGCCTTGTCTGCATGGTCCTCGATCATGTGCATAACTGCGTGAAGACACTGATGCACTGATCCGCCGTTGTCGTCCTTGGAACAGAAGTCCTGATCCAGAGGTTTCTCCTGGTACTTGGCGATGTGGATAGCATGGGCAATAAGCTCATCAACACCCTCGTTCTTGGCGGCAGCAATAGGAACCACCGGTGTTCCCAGCATTTCCTCCATGGCATTGATATCAACAGCGCCGTCGTTGCCTGTAAGCTCGTCCATCATGTTAAGAGCCACAACTGTAGGCACATCCATCTCAAGAAGCTGCATGGTAAGATACAGGTTACGCTCGATATTAGTTACATCCACGATGTTGATGATGGCTGTAGGCTGCTCGTTCAGCACGTGATTTCTTGAAACAATCTCCTCGTTGGAGTAAGGGGACATGGAATAAATTCCCGGAAGATCTGTAACCAGCGTATTCTTGTAGCCCCTGATCTCGCCGTCCTTCCTATCCACTGTAACTCCAGGGAAGTTACCCACATGCTGCTTAGAACCAGTGAGCTGATTGAAAAGGGTGGTCTTACCACTGTTCTGATTACCCACCAGTGCAAAGGTCAGGATCGCATTGTCGGGAAGGGGATGCTCATCCTCCTTGTTATGGAAGATACCAGACTCTCCCAGTCCAGGATGGGCTGTCTTCTGAGCCTTGGCTCCCTTCTTGCCCTCTTCCTTTTCTGTCAAAAGAGCTGTCTCCTTGGCAGTCTCTGTTATCTCTTCAATATCAATCTGTGCTGCCTCTGAAAGTCTCAAAGTCAGCCTGTATCCGTGAATTTCTATCTCCATGGGATCGCCCATTGGCGCAAACTTAACCACCTTAAGCTCTGCACCTGGAATCACACCCATATCCAAAAAATGCTGGCGAAGAGCACCTTCCCCGCCAACCTTTATAATCTTTGCTTTTTTACCTATCTTTAAATCCTGTAAAGTCACTACTTATCTCCTTGTTGAGAACAATTCTCAATTAGCATTCTCTAACAATCATACCCCCATTTTGTGCTCATTTCAAATGCATAACAAACCAAAAAATATAGCCATATCACTATTATTTCAGTCATTTCTACCAATACAATTTAGTCTTCGTAGGGCTCGTTTTCCGTGCGTTCTGCCTCTTCCCTGGCCAGCTCTGCTGTGGCAGAAATGGCATCCTCAAATCCCGTAAGAGCCGCAAAGGGCATGAACTGGGCAGCCCTATTCTCCAGTGGCATAGGACTGTGCTTCTTGGATATGGGTCTATTTAAGTTTATGATGTCGTCATACTTTCCCATCAGGCCTTGTGCCCTCCGATCTGGTTGTTTCTGTCCATGCCTGTGGCACCCTCCTGCATGGAGGTTCCCTTAACTATGGCGTTCTTGCCAAACTTCTTTTGTATCTTAAGAGCTGCCTCCTGGAGGGCGCGCTCCTTATCATTTAGCTTCTTTTCCTCTTTCTTCTGTAGCTCTTTTGCCTCGAAATCCTCGAATAAGGACATCTGGTGAAAAGAGCTCTCTTCTGCCTTTACAGCAGTCTCTTCGTCAATGACATGTCCTGCCACGATGTTGATTCTACGGATAAGAAGGTCTGGATCCACCTCGTTGTCATAGATAGCGAGGGCTCCCTCGATAATCTTGGAGCTAAGGCAGGTGAACTCAGAAAGGCCTACGCCGCCGTGGGCATGCTCAGGAACGGCTCTTCCGTAGTAGTCGTTCTTGATCCTGCCAGCGTATTTCTTGAGAATCTTGGGGTCGCTAAGGCTAGCCATGTCGTAGCCGATGTAGAGGCCCACCTGGTCTGTGACCTTCTTCTCCTCCATAAGCTGCATGGCAAGGGCATCCGCCATTTCTCGTACTATTATTCTGGCTTTGTCAAAGGTATACGGACAGTGAAGAACCTGACCCTGGCTAAGGCTATTGTTCTCAGGCTTGTACTTCTTGATCATGTCCATGGTGCAGGGTTCATAACCCCAGGCATGGTCGATGAGAAGCTCTGCATTTATGCCAAAGGCCTTGTAGAGCCTGTCCTCGTTAAAGAAATCATTAGGTCCACCAAGACTGCATCTGGCGATATCACCCATGGTGTAAAGGCCCATGGAGCTAAGCTTCTTGGTATAGCCACGGCCCACGCGCCAAAAGTCCGTAAGGGGCGTGTGATCCCAGAGGAGCTCTCTATAGCTCTTTTCGTTAAGCTCTGCGATTCTAACGCCATTCTCATCAGGTTCTATGTGCTTAGCCACGATGTCCATGGCCACCTTACTCAGGTAGAGATTAGTTCCAATTCCTGCTGTTGCCGTGATTCCCGTGGTCTGAAGGACATCTTTTATCATATCCATGGCCAGGTCCTTGGGGGATTTCTTGTAGATTCCAAGATAGTTGGTGACGTCCATGAAGACCTCGTCGATGGAATAGACGTGGATGTCCTCTGGAGCCACGTATTTAAGATATGTTCGATATATCTGGGAGCTGATCTCGATGTAGCGGGCCATTCTGGGCACAGCTGCGATAAAAGAGATCTTAAGGGAAGGGTTAGCCATAAGCTGGCCCTCATCATCGGACTCCCCGGTAAATTCTCCGCCTGGAGCCTTAAGGCGTCTCATGGCGTTGACTTCTTTGAGCCTTTGCTCAACTTCAAAAAGCCTGGCTCTTCCCGGTATCCCGAATTTCTTCAGAGCCGGCGATACAGCCAGGCATATTGTTTTGTCTGTTCGGCTTCTGTCTGCCACCACAAGATTGGTAGTAAGTGGATTACGGGCAATGTCTTGGCATTCCACAGAAGCGTAGAAAGACTTCAGATCAATTGCAATGTAAACCTTGTCAGCCATTTCTTAGTTGCACCAATGCTCCATGAAAATCATAGGATGAGCTGTACAGAACGGAGTCTTCTCCATGTACATCCCAAGAGTGTCATCGTTGTCATCCATGAGGACTACAGATTCAGGGTCGATGTCAGGAAATAGCTCTTTTACCTTGTCCATGACAATGGCTGGCTTCTCACTGGCAAGCATTGTGTAAAAACAATGATCCGCTGGGATTCCATAGAGCCTTTCCACCATCTCACTCTTCCAGTCCTCGTGACCGTGGGGCTCTCTTGATATGCAAAAGAGCCTGTCCACGTCGTGATCTTTGATATAGCGATACAGTGGTTCAAGTCTGTTGCAATCTGCGTAGATGTTCACATCCCTAAACTCCGGTGTTCCATCCAGTTCATGATGAGCGTGATGTACGCCATAGTTGTAGCTTGTGAGGGTTCCGTCGATGTCGAAGAAAACCACGGTATCCGGTTTATGTAAAATTTCCCAAATTTTGTTCATGTGTAATGCTAATTCCGATCTACTTGTTACGACTTATTATGCTCTTGAACGTCTTTCAACTGCGCTCTTGATCACAAGTCCAACACCAAGGATGATTGGAACAAATACAAGAAGTACGTTGAGCAGTGATGTGTAAGCAAAGTAAATATCAGTTCCAAGAATAAGTGAAAGCACAAGTAATGCTACAGACACAATGAGAGCGCCTCTGGTAAACTTGTTGCTGTTAACTACAACTGCAATTCCTGAAAGGATAAGAAGTACCAGGATGATCGCTGAAGTGCTAACGCTACCGAATCTGTAGAATCCAATGTCAGAGATTCTCACCATCTTAAACATCATTACCAGGCCAACTACGATAAGTGCCCATCCAGCTGTTCTTTTTGTCATACTAAAAATTCCTCCTTAGATCCCGCAATTTTTAGCGGGAGTAATACCCC
This sequence comes from Butyrivibrio proteoclasticus P6B7, assembly GCF_000622085.1. Taxonomy (GTDB): domain Bacteria; phylum Bacillota; class Clostridia; order Lachnospirales; family Lachnospiraceae; genus Butyrivibrio; species Butyrivibrio proteoclasticus_A. Next base: position 186,016 of record NZ_JHWL01000001.1, on the reverse strand, counting down.
TTCGAGGATAAAGTATATAGCATATTGAAATATTTTTAAAGTGGTTTGTAATATAGGATTTTAGTTTCATTTTAGGTTCATGTTTTATCATAATTTCATCGAAAGATCTTCCCACAGGATTTTTCGATACCCCACACAATAACTTTTTCATAACACACCGCGCGGTGGAAAATTCGCCGCGCACCTCAAAAAACATTTTCCTCACCTAATTATAAATGGGGCCACTGCCGGCGTTACGGTAGTGGCCCTATCATGTTACTGGCCCGTTTTAATAATTATTTTATAACTGCCAGTATTTTCCTATGCTAAAATTATTGTATAGCGTACATATACGCGCAACATACCGTCTAGTGCGGAATAATTCAAAGCAAACACCCAACGCGAAAGGAGATTATCTTATGAAGTACGTATGCAACACATGTGGTTATATCTACGACGAAGCTGCTGGTGATCCAGATAACGGCATTGCTCCAGGAACTAAGTGGGATGATCTTCCTGCTGATTTTGTTTGTCCACTATGCGGTGTAGGAAAGGAAGATTTCTCACCTGAAGGATGAATGATCAAAAAGAATCCATCTTTTTAAATGAATACCTGATGACTATAGCCAGCGCCTTTGCCATAGGCGCCAGCTTTTTTGCGCTCATTTTGAGCTGGCGGATGAAGGATGGCTTCACCCTATTCATAATAATCGTGAAGGTCATCACCATTTTCGCCATGTACTACGCCTATCGCCACTACAGATGGGATGTAGCAAAGGGCCTCATGGGCGGAATTCTCTTTTGCCTGATGTTCCAGGAGGGAAACCTTGTGCTGGAGCGTCTTTGGGGGCAGGAAGATTTCGACACCTACCTTGTAGCCGGTGTTCAGGGCAGTATCTATCTGGCAGCTTCCGGCATGGCCTTTATGCTGACTGTCATCATCACCATCAATCATTTCTTCATCAACTACGCCAAAAAGGGCAATCCTGAGAACGTCATATTCAACCAGATGGCCATATCTATCAAGCTCTTTATCTATCTTGTTCTCATCATCACTAACAGCATGCTCTCTTTTGACAGGATAATCCGCTGGGAGAACGCTCTCCAATACCTGACAGACATCGCGATCCTGCTACTTATCGTGTGCATTGAATCCCAGATCGACTCACTTAAGGTTCTGCGCCAGGAGCTTATTGAACAGAAGAAGGCGAGGGGAAAAGAGCTATGAAAAAGACAAAACGCCTTAAAGGAATCTGGATAATGGCCATGACGCTCCTCTCACTTGCTGCGTTTACGGCATTCTATGTGGCTCAGATGTGGCTAAATCTCCTATTCATGGTGTATTTTGGCCTTATGGCAATGCAATTCACCGCCCTTATTATCTATCTTTGGGGCGAGGAAAAGATATCTTTTAAACCCCTCAAAATCCTATACCATCTATTCTGCGCCTCTTCTATCCTGGTTCTGCCTTCATTCATCTTTATATTCATGGGGCTTATATCCCAGTACCACGTCAAGATCCCAGAGAGCATCGACGCTTCAAACATGGCTGTGGAACAGATCCTTCCTGGAGAGGAAACAACCATCTACAACACCGGAAAAGCCTACATTATCTTTCCTAAGTATTCTGAGATTGATCTTGTCTGCGAAAATCGTCCTTCCAAGTCAGATAAGTCTATCACCTGGTGTTCAGGCGCCGCTTTCCAGCACACAGTAAGTCTTAGCTTTTCCCAGATCAACGTTGAAGGTGACCATGCGTGCGACGGCGTGCTTTACGAAAGCCCTTATAACAAGGACAACTTTGCTGCCTTTGTTTTTTATGATGGAACTTTTAAATTCGAATTTGATAACCAAAAAGAAATCATGAAAGAAGCTGCAGAAGCCGGTGGTAGCGGCTTTATGCAGTTTGCCCTGATAAGGGATAAAGAAATTGTCATGAACTTTGACAGGCCAAGAGCCCGCTGCTACAGGACTTTGGCGGAGCTCAACGGCAATGTCTGCATTATCGATTCTGTTAACATGGTGCATTTTACTGAGTTCATGGAGGAGCTTCAAAGACTCGGCGTCACCAATGCCATATACATGGATATGGGCGCCGGTTGGAATTACTCCTGGTACCGCCGCCCATCTGGTAAAGTAAATACTTTATTTGGTCTTCCTGTTCCCTGGTCCCACAACTGGGTTGTGTTCAGGGATTAATGTGTACGTCCCGCATAGTTTGATGCATTTATCTTGTCTGTCGTAATTGTTCCTGTCAGATCCCCGGAACTAATTGTATAAGTCTTGCCCGATTCAAGCTCTGCAGAGGAGTATGTAATTGAGTCCGCACTGCGAGCTGTAGTAATTGTGGCTATTTCTTTTCCATCTGAATCTGTGATGGTAATAACTGAGCCTGCTTCAAGGGTCTCGTCAAAAACATAGGTGATGCTCTGCTGAGTGCTGGTCTCACTAGGATTCTCCAGCATTCCTGACATTCCCAGGGAAGTAATTGTACCGCCTGTTATCGCAAACACGCCCTGGTTCTCAGATCCAACGTCAATCGCTGCATTTCCGGCATTTCCCGGGCCATCCACATAAACCTCACCGCCATTAATGGTGATGTTCTTGTTAGAATCAATTCCGTCACCGCTGGTGTCAATGTAGACCTTTCCGCCATTTATGATAATCTCAGGGTCCACCAGATCACTAGAAGCATTGATTCCATCGTCATCGGATGTAACGCTGATGTCGCCGCCATTTATGGTGATTGTAGCACCTTCAATACCCTCGTAGCAGTCAGTTACACTTATCACGCCGCCATTTATTGTCAGCTCCGTATCTGAGTGAACGCCGTCATCTCCTGCCTCTATGTTAAAAGAGCCATCATTTATCACTACTTCAGCGCCGCCGTGGATTGCATCATCTGCGGTGTCAAAAGAGAATGTTCCGCCATTGATAGTAATCTGGCCGTCCGCCTTGATACCCTTCTGACTCACAGAATTCTCATCATCAAGATCAGATGAACTCTCCATGTCTCCAAAGTTTGGCATATTGCTCATATCTGGCATATCTTCAGCACCATTCTCACCACTCATCATATCTGGCGGTGTCTGCTGTCCATTCTGCTGTGGATCTCCGGCATTATCTGGTGGGGTCTGCTGATCTCCGCCTTGACCTGGTCTTCCACCGCCCTGTCCTCCAGGGCCCATGCCTCCGCCCATTTCGTCAGACTTTCTCTCAACAGAAGCAGCGCCATCACCTGTAACTATGGTGAAATCGCCATTCTCAATATCAAGGGTTCCATCTGACTGGATGGCATCGCCATCAGCTTCTATTGTGTATGTTCCTGAATTAACTACAAGTGCTGATCCAGCCTTGATTCCATCATTAACTGTATCTACCGTCAGGTTCACACTATCTAAAGTCAGGATTTCTTTTGACTGAACACCGTTGTTGATGTAGCCATAAACTGTAAGGTTTCCAGAACCAGTCACTGTCAGGTCACACTTAGCCATGATAACGGCCTTCTGACTGTTACTGAAGCCTTCGTCTGTTTCTGTAGTCTCTTCGCCAGTATCCGACTGTTCACTATCTGCTTCTGTGTCATCAGCAGTCTGTTCACTATTTTCACTCTCGTCAGATTCGGTAGAAGAATCTTCTTTATCTGCATCAGCACTCTTCACACCGCTGGTAAGCACGTTCTCAGTGCTCTCCATCACGTATACTACAGCATTGCCTGCTTCCTCAATATAGATGGCATCGCCCTCGGTATTTGTGATCTGGACGCCGTTAAGGATAATGATAACTTCCTCATCTCCAGCCTCAACCTTGATCCTGCCATCTGACAAGCTTCCGCTAAAGGAGTATGTACCGCCGGCTGTAATAATAACGTCATCGTCCTTCAGCTCAACGCCACTTCCAACGAATGTTGTACTACCATCTGACAGCTCTATGGTCGCAGAAAGCTCGCTTATATCAACACTTGCGCTTAAGCTGGCATCTGCACTAACTGATGCTGTTGATGAAGTACTTGTAGCAGAGCTTCCAGATAAAGAGCTACTGCTCTTACAACCTGACAGCACCATAGCAGCAACTATAATAAGTGCACAACCTGTTCCTATTTTCTTTTTCATATTCTTATTGATCATGGTTATCACCTCTAAATCTATACATCTATTATTGTCGATGTTGCCATTCTAAGTCCATAACCTTAATCTAACTTAAATATAAAATAATAATTTCCTAAACCAGAAAAGTATCACGCTACGATGTTCTGGCACTTAAATCTAATGATATTTGAGAAATAAAAACTCCCTACCGGAATTCCGGTAGAGAGCATTATATCTTAATTATTCTGTTAAAAGAGCTATCTCTTTTAGCTCATATCTCTAAATCAGTGAGCTGGTGCCCATGTTACTCCATATAGCTGCTCCATAAGCTTTCTGAGCTCGTCCTTCATTCTGTTGCAGGCTGAAGCCTCATCGACGAAGTTCATAACGCCAACCTTATCCTTGTTGTCCTGGAAGAAAACTGTCCAGCCACTTTCTGTCTTATCAAGGCAGATTCTGTTCTTGTGATGTCCGCCAATCTTGTATAACTTGGATGGTACCAAGTGATCTTTGAAGTATTTCTTAAGTTCTTTTGCTGTCATAGTCATTCCTCCCCGACATTTCATTTCGCCAATGTATGTTATTACGTATATTAATTATCTAATGGTTATCCACTACATGTGATGTAGTTTTCATTACTACATATAATATAACACATTACTACTTTCTGTGCAATGGATTTGATAGCTCTTTTTACAAAAAGAAAGCATGCCTTACTATTACAGTAAGACATGCTGAACATGCGGGTTATAGCGCTTTATAATGCTTAATACATAGCCTGATTCACTTCCACATATCCGGAAGAGAAATCATAGGTAGGGTCCTCTTTGCAGGCAAAAGAAATATTGACCTTAACACTGGTGTCGTTAGTTCTTGTGGTGTATGCCTCATCGTAGCTTGTGAGAATACCCGATTCAAATGTATAACCAGCTGGCAAATATTCGTCTCTAAAGCCATATAAATGAACTGTTTTGCCCTCAATATTGAATTCGCTTGTAGTCAGGAAAAAGCCTTTATCTGTCTTGTTAACAACATAGAGTACAGGGCCCTTCTCATATGCGCCTTCATCTATGCGCATATACATATCAACTTTGTCATTAGAAAAGAGTAGTGTCTTGTCACTAAAGTCTACGGTATCAGTTTGCTCACATGTGGTCTTGATGGTTATTGGATCAGCCAGATCGATGCAGTCATGATAATCTTTGGTATAAACCTTAAACTGGCTAAATACAAGCTCAGAAACCTTCTGATTAGGCACACGGTAAATTGTCTCGTATATAGTTACATCGCAGCCCTTCTTGAAGGTATCATATAAGGACAGCTTAGAGGTCTCAGTGGCCATACCATTCATAGAATTGCAATAAAGGCGCAGATCAATATCACCGTTATATTTGTTCTGAACTCTTATTCCAACTCTAACGTCGCCCCTTACAATTCCATCGCTATACTCGTAAGTATAATCACTCAGGTAAAAGCCCGTTATTGAGACAGTTATCTGCTCATTATCAAAGATCACGCCGCCATCAACTGCCTCGTAGTCGGCATCTGTAAACGTATAATATGAATCCTCGTATGGATCCTCTGACTTCCTGTAATCTGGCTTCGTGGTCATCACTAGTCCAACAACACCAAGAGTAAAAAGTCCACCCAGGATTACAGAAAGAGCTATGATAAGCTTCTTAATCTTCTTAAGGATTTCCTTACTCTCTTTTTGAGCCTTTTTCTCACGATCAGCAATGACCTTCTCAGTATTCTTGTTGATGAACTTATCCTCAGCAATATGCCTGGATACCCATTCCTCATCCTTATCGTAAGGGCCTCCACACTGCGGACAAACCTTATGCTTCCTGGTATCTATCTTGGCTCCACAGTAATCACAGGTAATAACAGGATCTCTATATTCAAGCTTTCTGGCCTGCTCATCAGCAGCCTTAATCACTTCATCTTTACTAAAAGCATTGGCCTTAATCTTGAAGTAACGAAATATCTCTACTCCAAGCCATATAAACAGGCCAAGTATTACTAAAAACAACATAAAACTAATAACCTTTCAAAACACATAAAACCAAATCATTAAATTCGCTTTGAAACGAATTCTTAAAAATATGCCTTAAGGATTTTAGCATCGGCGGAAAAAGAATGCAATAACATATTGTTTCTATCCATTTTGCAACAAATCAGTCATCGCAATTGTATATATAGTATAAGGGACGTGAAGGAGATTTCTCATATGAAAAAGAACAAGAAAAAAACAATAATGGTAATCATTCTGACAATAATAGTTTTCGCGCTGGTTATACTTCCACGCATATTTGCACCGGGGAAAAAGGTACCGAATCCAGTAAATGCAGTAACAAGGCCAACTTATCGCGTGGATCCTGAGACCTATGGAATTGAATATACCTTCTACTCAGACCAGCAGACCGTATATTACATGAATAAAGAGCTGGAGGATTCCGCCAAGGATAACCTCTCAATTCCAAAAGAGATCAACATGGACAACTTCGTAGCCTACATCAGTAATGAAGGCTCTTCATCTTGGAATACATATTACTGCGTGAAAAAAGAAGACGATAAACTCGTAATCTACCGCGACTACTTCGACTGTGGTGATACAGAAGTTCATACAGGAGAAATCGCTAATACTGACGTCTTCTTCGCTGATATGGAGGCACTGTCTCCAACAGCCATTTTTGAGAACCACAACGCCGGCGGTAACAATGAAGAAGCCTACCTCCTCTACCTTGAGAACGGCAAGATCATGAAGTGTAGCGTCAACAACATCCTTCCAGAGCGAAGAGACAAAATCGGAAATTAAGAGTCAATAAAAGTGGCAGCCAGTAAACTGACTGCCACTTGTTTATTTACATGAATTACTTCTCGTCGTAAAGGTGACAAGCAACTACATGTCCGTTGCCCATATCCTTTGGTGTAGGAGCCTTCTCCTTACAGATGCCCATGCACTGGCTGCATCTTGTGTGGAACTTACAGCCCTTAGGTGGGTTAGCTGGTGAAGGAATATCGCCCTGAAGGAGGATACGCTCCTTCTTAATGTCTGGGTCAGGCATTGGAATAGCTGAGAAAAGAGCCTTTGTATAAGGGTGAAGAGGCTCTGCAAAGATATCCTCTGTATTACCTGTCTCAACTAAGCTTCCAAGGTACATAACACCGATTGTATCTGAAATATGTTCTACAACAGAAAGATCGTGTGAAATGAACAAATATGTAAGATTTCTGTCCTTCTGAAGTTTTCTTAAAAGGTTAATGATCTGAGCCTGGATAGATACGTCAAGAGCTGATACAGGCTCATCACATACTACGAAATCAGGCTTAAGAGCAAGTGCTCTTGCGATACAGATTCTCTGACGCTGTCCACCAGAGAACTCATGAGGATATCTGTCCTTATGGTACTCCTGAAGACCACACTCCTTCATAACTTCTGAGATATAGTCATCATACTCTTCCTTAGATACGATACCATGCTCTCTTACAGCCTCACCAATGATCTCACCGATAGGAAGTCTTGGTGAAAGAGATGAATATGGATCCTGGAAGATAATCTGCATCTTGGTACGAAGCTCACGGAGCTTGTCCTTATCAAATGTGCTGATGTCCTCACCGTTAAAGATGATGTCACCCTCTGTCTTATCAAGAAGACGAAGGATTGTACGACCTGTAGTAGACTTACCACAACCTGACTCACCAACAAGTCCCATTGTAGTACCACGCTTAATTGAAAATGTTACGTCGTCTACAGCCTTAACATTACCTGTTACTCCACCGAAGAAACCACCCTTGATTGGGAAGTACTTCTTAAGATGTCTAACCTCGAGAATGTTATCAGCGTTAGGATCATTAACTGCTGAAGTTGCTACAGTCTCTGTTGCCTTTACTTCTTCATTGACATTCTGATTCTCCATGCTCATTAGTTAGCACCTCCTTCCTCACATCTATAGCAGCTCACCTCGTGTGTAGGTGAAACCTTGTAAACTCCTGGATATGCTCCGTTACACTTACCTGTGCACATCTCGCAACGATCCTTGAAATAGCAATAGTTAGGCATATCAATTGGGTTAGGAACGCTACCAGGAATGCTATAGAGCTCGTCAACGTGCTGACCAACTACTGGCTTAGACTTCATAAGTCCAATTGTATAAGGATGTCTAGGATCCTTGAAAATCTCTCTAGCTGTACCTTTCTCAACTACACGGCCAGCGTACATAACTACCACATAATCAGCCATCTCAGCAACAACACCAAGGTCGTGTGTGATAAGCATGATTGAACTGTTGATCTTATCCTTAAGACTTCTAAGAAGGTCAAGGATCTGAGCCTGGATTGTAACATCCAGAGCTGTTGTAGGCTCATCGGCAATGATAAGCTTAGGATCGCAGGCAAGAGCCATAGCAATAACGATACGCTGTCTCATACCACCTGAGAGCTCATGAGGATACATTTTGTAAACACCCTCTTTGTTGGCAATACCAACCATCTGAAGCATCTCAATTGTTCTAGCCTTAACATCTTCCTGTGACATATGTGGATTGTGAAGTGCAATAACCTCATCAATCTGATCACCAATTCTGAATACAGGGTTAAGTGTTGTCATAGGCTCCTGGAAGATCATAGACATCTGATTACCACGAAGCTTCTGCATAACGCTTGCTGGAGCATTAACTACGTTAATAGCGTTATCTCCATTGTTGAATCTGATCTCACCTTCTACAGTCTGACCTGAAGGACGCTGTACAAGCTGCATCAGTGAAAGGCTGGTAACTGACTTACCACAGCCTGACTCACCAACGATACCAACAGTCTTACCCTGTGGAACGTCAAAAGAAACACCGTCAACTGACTTAACTGTTCCGATATCTGTAAAGAAATATGTGTGAACATTGTCGAACTCAACGCAGTTCTCACTGTTCTTCATCTTTGTTACATACTCGCTCTCTGGAATATGCTTTCTATTTCTCTTTTTCTCAATTGCTGAGGTTATCTTTCTATTCTCTCTGGAAATCTTACGAGACTCCCTGGCAGAGATATAATTTGAATTCTTAGCCATTTCCTATCTCCTTATTATCTCTTCATCTTAGGATCGAATGCATCTCTAAGTCCATCACCGATAAAGTTGAAGGCAAGAACTGTAAGGAGAATAAACAATCCTGCTGGAAGCCATACAAACAAGTAGTTTGTCATGACATATGAATCGTTAACTGCGTTAATAATACTTCCCCATGAAGCTGCTGGATACTTGATACCAAGACCAAGGAAGCTAAGTGTTGCCTCTGCAAGGATAACATCACCAAGACCCATAGAAGCAAATACGATAAGCTGAGGAATTACGTTAGGAATAAGGTGCTTAAAGATACGTCTGTAAGTACTGATTCCAGTTGCCTCTGCTGCTACCATGAATTCCTGCTCACGAAGGGAAAGGATCTGTCCTCTTACGATTCTGGCAATTCCTACCCATCCGATAACAGCCATAACTACGCAAAGAAGATAGATACGTGCTGTAGCTGATGCCTGATAGAAGTCCATGATAGAACCAAGTATAAGATAAAGTGGCATTGAAGGTACGCAGTAAACTACGTCAACAAGTCTCATAAGAAGGTTATCAACATGTCCTCCAAAGAAACCAGCGATACCACCGATTACCATACCAATAAATACTTCGATAAAGATAACAACAAAACCGATAAGAAGTGAAATACGTCCACCATACATAAGTCTTGCAAGAAGGTCCATACCGTTGGCATCTGTACCAACCCAGTGAGCCTTTGAAGGTGAAGCGTATGTATCAATAACTCGTGTCTCCTGGAACTTCTTGATGATGTACTGACCGTTCTTATTCTCGATCTCGTACTCTACATCTGTTCCATTATCATCAGCAAATGTAAATGACTTAGCGCCACTCTCAAATGCTTCAATAGCTGCAGCCTTGTATGCAGGGCTAAGATATACGCCTGAGTTAGCAGCGTTGAAGTTAAGGTCAAGTAAAAGAGCATACTCTGAACCGTCAAGGGAAATAACATCTCCATCAACAGTGTAGTTTGTGCCATCTGCTTCAAAGCTCTTCTCGCCACCTGCAACAGCAGCAAGAGCATTCTTATAGAATTCATAGCTGAACTTAGCATCTGCTGCATATCCTGTAAAGGAGCTCATGCTGGCAACAGCAACCTCTGTAGCTGTATAAGCATTCTCATCAGCATCTGCAAAATAAAGTGTACCATCTGACTCAAAGCTGTTTCTGCCAGCTTCAAGGGCTTCCTGGTAAGCTGCGTTCTTCTTAAGGAGAAGCTTAGCCTCCTCAAGTGAATAAACTACATATACATTCTCACCAAGCTTATCAAGACCATATAAAGCACCCTCTCTACTTTCGAATGTAGTCTTGCCTGTGCTTGTAGCAATAAGGATCTTAGAGTAAATATCTGATGGAAGCTGTGCTCCATCTGCAATCTGGAACTGAAACTGATCAATCTTAGTAGCTCCAGCATAATCCTTTCTGATCTCCTCAGTTGTGTAGAATACCTGGCTCTGTGAATAAGGGCAAAGCATTCCGCCTACAAATGAGAAAAGGAACATGGATACTATAATAACGATACCAACGATAGCGAGTCTGTTTCTAAGGAATCTCTTAAGGACCATCATTCCTGGAGAGAGGACACGGACTCTGTTTGCATCATCGAGATGCATTTCATTCTTATTTTCTGTTACTTCATTAGTGTTCTTAATTTCTTTTGACATTGCATCCGCCTCCTTTCCTTAGTTTACTCTGACTCTTGGGTCAACAACGGCATATAAAATATCAGCAATGAGGTTACCAAGCAGAATAAGAACTGCAAGGAATACCATGTAGAACATAACAAAAGGAATATCTCCCTGAATTACGCACTGGTATGATGTATATCCGATACCTGGGATCTGGAAAAGTGTCTCAGTGATCATAGCACCTGAGAAAAGTCCAGGAAGGGATCCACCAAGAAGAGTTACGATAGGGATAAGTGTGTTTCTGAAAGCATGGTGATTAATAACCTTCTTCTCAGAAAGTCCCTTAGCTCTTGCTGTACGGATGTAATCTGAATTAAGTACTTCAAGCATGTTAGTACGTGTGTAACGCATAAGTCCACCGACACTGACAACTGTAAGTGTAAGTGTTGGAAGAATAAGGTGCTTAGCCATATCAAGAATCTTGCCAAAGCTTGAAAGATTCTGGAAATCACGTCCAACAATTCCGTAAAGATCAAGCCAGCCGAGCTTTACAGAAAATACATACTTAAGAATTGTTGCAAAGAAAAAGCTTGGAAGTGAAATACCAATGAGGGCTATAACAGTTACAGTATAGTCTGTCATTGAATACTGCTTCCTTGCAGCTGCAATACCTGCTGGGATTGCAATGATAATCTGTAAGATAAATGTTACAAGGCCAAGTGTAAATGAATACCAGATAACACTTGAGAACTTGGCAAGAACTGGCTGGTTCCAATACCAGGAATCACCAAAATCAAGCCTTATAGCTCTTGATGCCCACTTAAAATATCCCTGGACTACACCAGAGTCAAGACCATACTGAGCATTAAGCTGAGCAACCCACTCTGAATATGACTTGGATCCAGGTCTGGTTGCCAAAGCCATAGCCTGCTGTTCAACGTATGATGTTGGCATGCATCGCATGATTGTATATATTATCAGCGATACAAAGAATAGTAGTACTACCGAAATCAGCAGTCTTTTGATAATAAATTTCTTCATGTTACTAATTACTCCTTACCTAATTATTGCTGATATGTCATCATCGCTTTATCACGTTGATAACAAAAAGTGTCTTTATAACACACAATTAGGAAGAGGAATGTGACTTCCTCTTCCCACATTAAATTAGAACTATTCTAATTTAACAAAAATCTTAGTTCATCTCAAGCTTTTCAATCTCATCCATGTATCCATAGTATGTTGTCTGATCAGGAGTGATAGACTCAACATTTACACGCTGTGAGCTGTAGATAGTGCAATCCTGTCTCTGATATACAGGGATCTCAACTGCATAATCAACTACATAGTCAAGAGCTTCCTTGTAAAGAGCCTTACGTACTGCCTGGTCTGTAACCTTTCTAGCTTCCATAACGAGCTCATCAAGTTCAGGCTCCTTGATTGCGTAGTGACCAGCGCTACCACCTTCTGAGTGATAAATCTGGAACATATCAGGATCGATTGTTGTTGACCATGCTGCGCACCACATCTCTGCTGTTCCTGCCTCAAGAGCTGACCAAAGGATTGATGTATCTGAAAGGTCGTTGATCTTGAGCTCGAATCCGATTGAACCAAGTGCCTCTGATGCTGCTGTAAGGATACCGAATGATGGGTGATCACCTGATCCGCCGCCACCGATCATAACTTCGTATGAAAGCTTAGCGCCTGAAGGAGCTGCTGTAAGCTTGCCATCTGTTACTGTGTAACCAGCTGCCTCGAAGTAACCAAGAGCTGCCTCAAGAGCTGCTGCATACTTCTCATCCTCTGACATAGAGTCTGTATAAATATCATTTCCATCAACATCTGTTGAGAAAGCTACCTTGTAATCAGGATCTGAAGCCTGAGGAGCTGCCCATGATGTGTTGGAAATAGGATAGTTAATAACTGAAGCTGCATCGCCGTAGTAAGAATCAATTGTTACGTCACGGTATACAGAAATAACTGTTGCAATAGCTTTTCTAAGAGCCTTAGACTCGTCTGAACCACGGTCGCCACCAACACATACGTTGTTAGCGTTCATACCGATATAACCATATCCTCTGTAGTCTGTAAGAACTGTTGTAAGAACGTCACCTTCAAGTTCCTTGTTAGAGTTCTCACCAGCGATCTGCTCAAGGATAGCCTTTGAAGCTGAAGGATCAGAAATATCTACTGTACCCTGAACAACACCTGGCTCCTTATCAGCCTGTGATGTTACCTTGTACTGAAGGTATTTGATCTTAGGAGCTCCCTTGTAGTAGTTCTCGTTAGCTTCGAAGTAAACTGTCTTGTTCTCATACTTAACGAACTTGTAAGGACCAGCACCAAGTGGCTGTGTTGTCTTAGCACGAACTGATGAAAGGTCACCCTTCTCAAATCCGAACTTGTTATTATCATAATCGTAAAGTGACTCATCACCATAGTAGTGCATAGGCTGTACGCTGATACCAAGCTGGTAAATAGCTGTTGCATCTACTTCTGAAAGAGTAATCTTAACTTCGAAATCGTTAACCTTCTGGATACCCTCGATGTGGTCTGCAGAAGAACCAGTCTCAACTGCGTTTCTGTACTCCTCAGGAAGGAAATCAAGGATTCCGCTCTCAGCTGCTTCCTTAGTAGTAGCTGTGATGATGTCTCCATCATAAGCTGCAAGAATCTCGTTCCAGAAATCATCTGCTGTAGGAACATCGCTGCCCTGCATTGTGAATGTTGTCTCTGTTGCTGCTGTTGTGATAGATCCGTCTTCATTAACTGAAGCAAATCCCCAGTTAGCCATACCGTTTGCGATATCGTTAGCTGCTACGTTAGCATCATCTGCTGCGTATCCCTTAGCTGTGCAGTAGTCAGCGATTGACTGAGCGAACTGAGCACCAGCTGCTGGAAGATCTGTCTCGAAGAACTTCTTCTGCTCTTCTTCTGTGAAGTTAGTGAAGTCTGTGTTGTCTGCTCCAGCCTTGCAAAGAAGGTTGAAGAGTGTATCTGATCCGCTTCTGTACTCTTCCATACCAACGATTGGAAGTGCGTATGTTGAGCTTGATCCATCGTATGAAGGATCGCAGAATACGTAGTAAGAGAAGATTACGTCATCAGCTGTAAGCTGAACGCCGTCTGAGAAATATACATCCTCTCTAAGCTTGAAATCATAATCTACAGTTCCATCTTCGTTCTCAGTAACTGTACAATCTGATAATCCATAGTATGTGTAATCTGTGCCATTCCAGTTCTTAGTCTCACCCTCGATACCGTTGTAGATGATCTCACCTGCACGGTCATTGCCAAGAAGTGATACTGATGTAACAGCAGCTACGTTCATATCAGGTACTGCTGAGTGGAAGAACTGGCTGAACTTCTCTGAGAAATCATCCTGAGCAATAACAAGAGTCTTATCCTCTCCTGATCCTCCAGCCTGTCCATCTGTTGATGTTCCGTCTGTTGCCTGTGCCTGCTCGCTTGAGCCATTGCCTGCATTATCAGTCTTAGGACCGCATGCTACGCAACCAAGCACCATTGTTCCGGCTAATCCAAGTGCCAGAAGCTTGTTTACTTTCTTCATAACATTCCTCCATTCTAAGGCATCCGCCCTCTATTTTGTCCGCCATTGGCGGCTGACAACATAATAAGAAAAAAACTATTATTTCTGAATCTCTATATTAGAGAACTTCTTGTTGTAATATCTTCCAAATAAAAGACATATCGCTATAGTAGCTAAATGACATACAAGGTACATAACTTCTAACTTCAATTCGTATTCGCCCGCTCTAGTACTCATGTATACAATGTCGCATAAAATACTACAAATTGCAATAACAATTAACGAAATCGCGCAAAATCTCATTCTCGAAATTCCCTTATCGTATTGCTGCCTTGTCATTCGAGGTGTAGCCCCCATGTACTCTACAGTACCAACTATGTAAATAAGTGCTGGTAAAAACTGAATCATATAAGGCAAGACGATCCAAATTGTTCTAGAAGAAGTCTGATTGATAAGGCCCTGAAGAATTATAGATACGATCATCAATAAGCCAAACAGTAAACAGGGAAGATGAGTCTTTTTCTTCTCGTCCTCATCGAAAGGAAGGATATACAGATTACCTTTATAAAAGAAGGTATCCTTAAATCTGCCTTTCTTATCAACATCAGGCCTGTGATCGTAATCATCCTTGTATGGATTATGTAAAATACCCATGATCAATTACCTATTTATAACCGTTCCACTTTAGCGGTTTATAGTGATGCATTCCTTGTTTATAAAAATAGCGTTCCAACATGACTTGCAAGTAGGAACGCCTTTGTTCTTAAGAAATGCAACTATATGTAAACGGTTAAAATCAAACTCACAATTGAATTTATCTTTATAAAATTTTCATTAACACATTGTAAACCATAACCCCTTTGAAAGTCAATAAGTCCTTGTAATTACTATATCAAGGGGCATTTCACTAACACACATCACTGCAGCAAAGCAATACAGCACAATCCAGCCCCCTGCCCCCAGGGATAGTTACCATAATTCTGGTAGTGAACCCCAAAATCATCGCAGGAACTTAGGGCATTTAAAACCCGTCCTTCGCTAGAGTTTACATATATATTTGCGGAAACTTTTTTAAGTCTCTCGCTGATAAAACTTTTTGTGAATTTTTTGTGTCCATCATCAAAAAGTTTTTCTTTATATCCCGCTGCTATGGAAAAACCGATCATACCGGTTGCAGAGGTGTCCAGATGGCCGTCAGTCCCCTGAATCTGCCAGCTAAATCCACCATCCTCTCTCTGATAATCCAGAAGGGTCACAGACAGATCTTTATACATCTCAATGTAATCCGAGGAATTCTTTATGTTAACAAGGTTAGGATATTTGTTGAAAAGAATGGCAACCTGGCTAAGTCCCATGATCATCCATCCTTCTGCTCTTCCCCAACCAAGAAGTCCCTTCCTTACGTGGCCATTAGCCACATAGCCATGGTAATGAAGGCCACTCTTTTCATCAAAGGCATTCTTATAATAGTTAATAAGAAGATTCTCTATAATATCAGTACATATCCTGATGTCATCGTCTGATTCTCTTACCATCATCCTGGCGTAGGCTCCCAGGAACATGGTCACCTGACCGATGCCGTCTGCAAAGATATTGGCGCTATTTCTGGAAGGATTATAGATCACAGATCCTTCTTCATCAGTCTTGGCATTTACTATGAAGGCGTAAACCTTATCAGCAGCTTCCTTATACTTAATCTCCTTGGTCTCTTCATAGAGCTTAACGAAGCAGTAGCCAGCCACCGCATCGTCCACGAAATCTATCTTTCCGTCATAGTTCTTTTGCCAAAGGTCAAAATGGACAGAAAGGCTGCGAAGTATCTTATCTCTGTGCTGAAAGTCTCCGGACTTTCCAAGGGCTGTCACAAGGCCCAGCATGAGCATTCCGGCGTGCCAGAACATGGGATCCTTGGTCCTTACTGACCTTCCCATCATCTTCTTGACCAGGTCCTTAGCTCTTTCTTTAAATGGAACCCGCATGATGCTATCCAGCTGTCTGATTGTCTCATCAACAATAAGCTGATACTGTGCAGAAACAGATGCCTGATTATTATTCATATGAGCCCCCTTTCCATAGCAAAAACCTTAGTTAAACCTTGCTGAAACCTTGCTCCAGATGTACTTAAACTCTGGTGACCTTCCATATAGTAAAAGATATACACCATTAAACAGTACGGTGATGATAACCACCATCAGTGCAAATCCGCCGATTGACAGCTCTGCCAGCACAAATGATGCAATGAAGTTGCAGGTTAAAAGAACTGCCACCAAAGACACCAGGTACTTGGCTGAGTCTATAAAGTAGCTGGCTGCGCTCTTATCAAAACAGGTCCTGTATAAAATGATAGGCTTAGTAATGTTGGCAATAAGGCCAGACACTACAGTTCCAATGTAAACACCGATAATTCCAAGTGGTGTAAGGGCCAGGCCAATTGAGATAACAAGATTTACAAAGCCCTGGATCAGCGCCAGATACTTATCCTGCTCAAACACGCCTGCTGCGGTCTTATAGTTACTAAGAACGATTCTGTCGCCCTTAAAGTAATAATCAGTAAGAATCAGATATACAGCCACTGGAGTAAGCACCCAGTAATCTCCCAGCCAGAGTCTGATAAGTGGTGTTAAAAGAACCATGAAGCCCACGCAGGAGAATCCATAGATCCAGGATGCAAAGAATCTGTAGACTCTGAACATCTCGTACTGCTTCTGCTTACTTTCTGTAGCAATAAGGTTACCAAAGCTTGATATAACTGAATTGAAAATGATATTAACGAAATTAGATACTGAGCTGATGACCATGTTGTAGTTATCCACAATACCTGTCATGGCAACCTTGATGATACTTGAAATAATAAGGGCATCAGTCTGAAGTCTTGCTACATCTCCCACCTTATGGAACACAAGAGCCTTGGTCTTAGTCCAAACCTGATCGCTCTCATCCTTGGACAGAGGCGTAATATCTTTTTCCTTAAGGAATGGATAGAGCTTGTCCAGGTAGTAAGATGCAAATATCTTCTGGATCAGTAGGGCAACGGCCTCTGTCAGAAGGAATGCGTAGAAATTCTTAGTTGTTACAAGAACTATAATCTGCAGGAAGATAGTGATTATCTTGGTTACAGTAATGATGTTGGTCTGGATATAGTTCTTTTGCTCAGCATAAACAAGGCTGTACTTGTAAGCCACCAGATAGCTGGTAACTGTGTTAAATAAGAAGATCAGGTAGTAGAGAGTCCTGTCTCTCATAGGAATCTCTGTGGCGCCCTTGGTGAAAAATCCAAGGAATGGGATAAGGGCAAGACCTATAACCGCCACAACTACCGCAATGATATGGTAGGCCTTGCGATAGAGCTGCATGTAGGACTTGATTTTCTCCTTCTCACCTCTGGCAACTGGGCCATAGAGGCTGAAGTTCAGGGCTGTTCCAATTCCCAGCTCTGCCATGTTAAGAACGGCCAGGATATTGGTATAAAGGCTGTTGACGCCAAGAAGGTTCTCCGTAAAATACAGAATAAAGATCTTACGCATAACAAAGGACATCAGCGCCGTTGAAAGCTGCCCAATATATCCGAAAATGATATTTCTTTTTGCCGATTTAACTCTTCCCATTAAACAAATTGTCCCTTGTTATCCACAAGAAGCCATCCCTTCCAGTAATCATGCATGATGTCAGGGTCGCACTTCTGGTTATTTCTCATTGTTGCTGTCCTTACAACTTCCATGTCAGGGCGCTTGTTAAGTCTTGCTCCCCAGAAGCTGAAGGTGGAATTGGCGCAGATGTTGCCCTTGCAGTGGCTCATGAGCCTAAGGTCCTGAAGGCTGTCTTTGCCAGTATTCCAGTCAACTATTGTATATCTTGACTCATCGCCGTAATTCTCATAAGCAAATTCGTGGTCGCTGGTAAAAATATAGAAATGAGTATTTGGATCTTTTTCCAAGAAGTAATTCATGGCACTGTCGTAGTACTCCTTGGTTGCGATGTTGCCAAGGATCTCCACATTCTCAGGGCTAAGGTAATCTCCTCTTCTAATGTGAACACTGACTGAAGGCGCTGACTCCATCTTAGTGATGATGGTCTTGTTGCGGGTCTCCAGGTCCGGATCAGAATGTGGTGGAAAAGAAAATAGCTCTTTTAACTCATTCATGATGTCCCCGTAGTATTTCTGACACGCAAAATAGCCCGTGATGTACATGTCATCCATATCGAAGATCTCAGGATGATACATCTTAGTCTCAACAAAAACCTTGGGATTCTCAGAAGCCCAGATATGGAGCTTCCTAAACACTTTGCCTACGAATCTGGATACTACGCCCCTTTTAAGGAAATGATCTATCTCCTCCTTGGTGGCCTCCTCATATGGAAGGTTCACAAATAAAGGCAGCTCAAAGCTTCGAGGCGCCAGCATATTTTTCTGGATATCTTTAGAAAACCAGGAAAGATCAAGCTTTACATCTTTGCCAAGCGATAAAAGCTTTCTGTACAGAGCATACTGCTGCATCTGATTTCCAAGTCCCCCAGCGATTTGGATTATTATCATACTCTTCCCCCTGCCCATTTCTGGACATAAATTCTAGTTATTATATTTCTCGCCAATTACTTGTGCTCCATGATCCACTTGTACGCCTTTACCAGTGAATCAGGCTCTGACAGGTCCTGAACAGGAAGCACATAGTTCTCTATGGTTCCAAAAAGATCTGTCGCAATTCCCCTGCTCTTAACTGAATAGCCAATTACAAGGGTTGGAACGCCGCTACTGTAGGCAGCGATGGTGCTGTGAGTTCTTGCTCCCACAAAGAAGCTGCACTGGGAAATATATCCCTTAAGCTCCTCGCAGGGTGCATCCTCTATCATTATAACTCTTTTCGTACCTGCAAATTCATCGTAGAGGCTTCGAAGAGTTCTTCTGTCATCGTTGTTAGCCCAGACCACATGCGGGATAAGAGCCACGTTCTCGTCAGTATTATCAAGGATATAGTTAATGAAGTTCACATAGTTCTGAATTGTGATTCCTTCGGTCTTCTCCTTGGCAATTACCATAGGACTTAGGTTAATACCCACTGTCCTTCCCGGAATGAAGCCGTTAAGAGTTGGAACCTTGCTGGTCTCAAGCTCAAAGGCCGGGTCCTTTCGCATCACAAGCTTATCTGCAGAAAGACCTGCTTCTAACAGGGCATTGTAGGTGATAGATTCCCTTGCATAAATCTTGTCGTAGGAAGCAAGGTCCTGAAGGAGATTAGCGTCCTTAAGGGAATCTGGCTCAATTGAGCAGCCCCAGAGCACTGTTTCAAAGCCCTTTTTCTTAAATACGTTGTGGGCAAGGATAAGGTCCTCAATCATTTCAGGATAGCAGTAGTTGTCGCCTCCGATGGATACAGCAAGTGGCGGGCTCTGTGACTTAATGTGCTCTCCCCAGCCCTCGTCCTTAAGAAGCTTATTGTAAAGCTTAAAGGCATCCTTGTACTTGTATCTCTGGAAGGACTCCTTATCTCCAGAAACCATGCGCCATGCGTAATAAACAATATGCGGAATCAGGTCTCTGTCTATATGTCTGTCCTCAACGATATAGCAAAGTCCCTTTTTCTGAAGCTCCCCAAGGGAGTACTTCTTATCCTCTGAAACGCTGTTGGTCACAAGAATCACAGGGATGTTCTCAGAAATTCCCTGTTCTCTTCGCTTTCTGGCAATCATCTTAATGGTGCTGTTGGCAATAGCCTCGCAGCCGTGGTTACCAGAACCAGCGTGCATATATAAAATTATGATTCTGTTTAAATCCATGTTGTTCTCCATCCCACAGATCTCCAAAACTTTTTCTTACGCCTTGTAATCCCCATATAACTTAAGGTACAGGTTAGGACTAATCCTGAATATCATGACCTTTATCTTATGTCCTGAAGAAAGAGCTGCAAAGGCTCCCCTTGTCTCAAGAGCGTGATCAATCTGTTCCTTAACCTTCTGCATATAAACAGGCACCAGCGTCTTATCTATTGCATCTGCCTTAATTGCCACTGCGATCTTACCTGCCACCAGAAGGGCTGTCAGGATCTGGGAAACCGCAATGCTGACAAATGCATAGGGTGACAACTCAGTAGCATGAGCCTTAAGCTTATCCTCAGCATCTCTCCAGCAGATCAGCTGATCCATGTAGCTCTCCTTAAAGGCCCTGTTCATGGCACTCTGTTCATTTTCTGTATATACATAATCCCCATCAGCAATGCATCTGATGGTGTGGTTCCTCTCCTGAGTAAGGGCGAAATCTATCATGAACAGCAGATCCTCGCCAATGGCAACCCCCTCCCTGAAGGTGATGTGGTTATCCACAATCGTCTTTCGGCAAAAGAGCTTTCCCCACACGTGGGTGTTTCTATTGAGGGTAGAATTCTCAATGTACTGAAATCCGCTTATCTTCTGTGTCCCCTGGAAGCTATGGGTCTCATCTATAAGAACCGTGCTCTCATCTGCATACTTGGTGCAGTTGTCTACAAAGCTCTTGGTAACAAGGTCATCTGAATCCACAAAGGCAATAAACCTTGCTGTAGCCATCTCAATACCGATGTTCCTGGCATGGGACACTCCAAAATTCTTGGTGTGTCGTACCTTCACAAGGTCCTCTCCATACTGGGAAGCAATCTCATCGCAAAGCTCACTGCTGCCATCTGTGGAGCCATCATCCACCAGGATGATCTCTATCTCATCCCGCTTCACATCAGCCTGATCCACGCAGGACTCTACGCATGCACGAAGTGTCTCCTTAACCTGATACACGGGAATTATTATGCTGACAATTCTCTCTTTATCTGCCATTAGTACTCTGTCCACTCCTCACGCTCAACACCGGAAACAGTGTCCAGTCCATAATGCTCTGAATAGAAACGATTGATCCAGTAGTGCCAATCCTCCTCAATATCTGACTCATAGGCTGCACTGAACCTGGTTTCCCACTGAGGACGAAGCTTTGGCGCAAATACATCAACCTCACCCTCATCAGCCTTCTGCTGAAGGTAAGCGTCCCTTTCATTGAATTCTCTTTTAATTCTGGCAAGATTAGCACCCTGCTCGATGTATGTAAATCCAAGGTAAACAGTTAAAAGAGCTACTACCACAGTCACTACGCATCTTGCATAGCTCTTTTTACTTGTAAGAATCTTGGCTACGCCCTGGGCAACACCTGTCATAAGGAAAATGCTGGCGCCATAGTAGGAGCGAAGCTCTGATGAAGGCACCATGATAAGTGCATAGCAGGTTGCCACGAATAAAAGGCCAAATAAAGCCATATCTGAAACAAAGGTGGTGTACTTCCTAACGCCTCTGTCCATGTATCTGATGATAATGAGAAGTGCGATAAATACGCACACTAACACGAAGTAGCCGTTTTTGATATTAAGCGTGATCTTAAGGAATCTGGCTACCATAGCCATAAGGCCTGTGTGCTCCTCCTCTGTAACGCCAAGTCTTCCGAAATTACCTGGAGCAAGGCACATAGTTACGAAGCCGATCATACTTCCGATAAGGGAAGATACCATGTAAGGTTTGATCTTCTTGCGATTAACGTAGAGTTCGATCAATACAAAAAGGATAACTGCGCCGGATGTGTTCTCATTGCACCAGCCAGCCACAACGCCGTAGAGGCCCATTCCAATAAGGAGTCCCGGATTACACTCTTTTCCTTCTCTAACAAGCTTTCTGAACAATGTCACAAATCCCATGATGATGGTAGTTGTGAAAAGATAATTGCAGGCACCGGTCTCCCAGAATACTGTGTTACTGATGGCTGGATCAAAGAGCCAAAGCATAAGCACAATCAGAGCATAGATTCTTGAATCATACTGCTCCTTCTCAGCCACGTTAGCATAGATAAGATGGGATAAAAGAGTAAACATAGCAGCTGCAACTATGTTGAACACTGCCTTAACATCGATGAAGTAAAAGATTCTCATAATAATATGAGCAACGCTTCTTCCGGAGTGGTCGATGTAGTGGTGATACTCCTGAACAAACAGATCAAAGAAGTTGTTGGCTTCTTTGACAGCATCGTAATATACGATGTCATCGGACATCATAGGAGTTAAGAATTCATATATGAGCACTGACACAAAGGTCACCGCTGTAATTATGTAGAATAGAGTTTTCTTAGCTTTCTGTGACATGGTTGTTCCTTTCAAATTTAGTCACGTCTATTATTAGTCAGCTTTCGCCGTTTTCTTAGTATTTATCAGCCATCCAAAGTATACGCCCAGAACAGGAATAAGGAGATTCCTTCCAAGGTACCTTGAAACAAAAGTCGCCTCAATTACAGTATACACCGACATGGACAGGATAAGAACCAGTGTCCAGATATCCTTCTTGCGGTAGCAGATGTAGATGAACACCACAACCAGAATTATAACCAGGATCGCTGGAATAATTCCGTACCAGTAAAAGATCCTGACCCATCCCATATCGAAGTACTCTTCGCTGAGCCTGTCTGAGAACAGCTTCCAGGACACGATAGCTCCTGCATGTCTGTTGTTAGCTCTATAAAGGTTCTCAATTCTGTCATTTAAAAGAGAATTGATCTTCCACACATACTGATACCAGTCCTTATCATTAAGATAATAAGGAATGTGGCCTACACAGGCGCTCCAGATGGAGAATGCAACGCAGGCAATTGGAGTAACAACTACAGTCAGAATGTATGGCCATTTCTTTTCTGAAATCTTAGGAATGTATCTTGCCATGATGGCAACAATAATAGTAAAGCCGCTGATGACGTAGCCTGTCCTTGTGGCAGCCACGTGGCAGATAGCAAGGTTGATTACCAGCGCGATTATGTACTCTCCTATCTTAGCTCTTTTACCATAGGCCCAGATCCATAAAAGGGTAAGGGTGTAAACGGCGCCGTACAGGGTGTTAGGGTGTCCAAAGCCAAAGACGTATCGCAGCTCCTCGCCCCAGTCTCTTCCGTAATCCGTAACATAGCTGATAGGTCCATAGATTCCTGTTATAGACAAAAGAGCTATGATGCCAAATCCAGCAAGGCATGTGTAGAACATGGTCTTCATGGTTCTTGTCAGGTTAATGTCTCTTGCGGCAAACAGGAATGTGGCGAATCTAAGAAGCTCGTTCCTTCCTGTTATGCGGTAGCAGATAAAGGTAAATACCCACACTGCAACCATGATAGCCCATTCCTTCTTGGTATGGGGCTTAAAAAGAACTGCCACCAAAGTGATAAGAAAGGTTGCCCTGAAGACATAGCTCTCAAGGCCAAAGTACAGCTCGCTCTTCTCAACAATCATGAGAACAACTTCTATAGCAAGGGCCATATAAAAAAGCGCGTTTGAAATTCGGATTCTGCGTTCTGGTGTCATTCTCATTTACGTCTCAGTGTCCTTACAATTTTGTGATAAGCCTTGCGGCAGAATCTGCCGGCTGTAATATCAAGCTTGTGCCAGCATCTTGAAAGCGGTGTGATCTTAGGCATAACAAGATAGCTGTATTCATCAATGTGATCCACCAGGTATTTAGGATAGGTGGAATCTATCTCAACCCTCTCAAAACGGGCGTCTCTTCCAAAAATGTCCTGACCAAGAATAAGTCTGTCCATGGTCTCAGCAAGGATTTCTCTGTCGTTGTACTCCTGATGGGCTGCGGCTTTAACCTTAACGCCGATTCTGTTAACAGGATTGGTCTCATGAAGACCTCCCATATAGCCAAAATGCCAGCCACCGTCAGCAACACGAACTGACTTAGGGTCAGTAGGTGGCACCAGGTCGCGGAGTCTTACAATTCCCTCCTTAGGGATATTGAGCCTGCTGGTAACCTTGGTTCCAAGCCACTTCCTGTCCTCTTCCCTGATCTCCGGGAAGTCTCCAGTTATGGAAAGGAGCTTTCCGGACTTCTCCTCCATGTTAAAGAAGGCGTAGAAGTTACGCTGTGCCAGGTGATAAACCTTAGTCTTATCAAAGCTATTAATTATATTCTGAAGTACATCTGTGTTAGGAATCTCATCCACGTCGCCAAATATCAGCACGTCATCCTCTGTGGCTCCCACCATATCAAGGCCCTTCTCCAGTCTATTCTTCTGGAAGTAGTCTCTTTCATGGGTCTTGGCAACCTTAGGTGTATCCTCAACTACAATGTAAATGATCTTATCAAGGTAATCCTTAAACAGGTCCTTGTGCTTTTCAAAGCACAGCTCCTTAGGCTCACCAGAAAAGGTCATGGTGGCCTCTTCAATGATGAACTTATCCACATATGGGCTAAGGATATTGAGCCTTAGCTTTAAAATATCAACTTCATTAAAAAACGGTATCAGGTCGTAAACCATTGCTATTCCTCAATAATACAATTATGGAACTTCTTCCTCTAAAACAGAATCATGTAATTTGTTGTATATTTCTTCACTTGTTTCTTCCCCATTATAGTAGTAGGTCTTTATTCCATTATCATCTTCAGAGTATCCAAACCAAAATGAATCAACAACGCTCAAGTTTCCATCATACTTATCTAGATGATATACACATCTACCACTATGCATAGTATCACTATGCATAATCCAAATAATTATTCTGATACGAAGTATACGTACAAAACGCTGCTGTCCCTTCTCCTTCTGCGAACATCACTACTTCCCCATCTTTACAGTCAAAAAACATGCATCCATAAACCTGGTTATAAATGATGTATTCTAGCTCCCCATCATTATCAACATCCTCAGGTTCTAGTATTTTAACATTCTGAGTCGCATCACCACTCCAGCTAAAATCATACCAATTTGCATCTATAGTATATGTTTCACCCTTTTCATTCGGTAAAGAATGAGCTAGTATTTCGCCATTACAAAAAGCCTCAAATAACTCATCAGCGGTCATCTGATTATTCTCATCACAAGACAGATTTGTTGACGAATTCGTCGATGATTCAACCAAACTAGAAGCGTCATCTGAATTTTCAGACTCATAATTATAACTCATAGTTGATGAGCTTTCAGTACTTTCTACTTTACGAAGATAATCATCACTATTTCCTTCACACCCTGTAACTATTAGTATTGATAATAATAGTATTATTCTTTTTTTCATACTATATAATCCCACTTTATGTTTCAATATTTACATGCCCAATTATAACAGCGCTAATTGCAGACCTCTGAAGAAGGAATTCGCCATTTTCATAATTAACCGCACTTCCCCTCTGTGAACTACCAGCTGCAACAAACTCGCATACACACATTTGAACCGTTTCAGAATCTGGGTAATAGTATCCGTGCCCCCATTGATTTTGGCACTGATCATTCTTTTTAAGTTCCTTTTCAGTATGTTCCGTCGACTTTGTATCAAGGATAATCATATTGAAAGTTGTCCCATCGTCCAACGTCACCTGTACTATATCTCCAAACTCCCCAAAACCCTCAACCATTGCCCCAGCATAGCATTCTCCATATTCCTCAAAGTTAAAAACAAGTAGATTCTCTTCACCTACATTACTATCATAATTGGCAACCGCATAGTTAAGCGCTCTTGTTGAAGCATATTCTGATGGAGGATATTCAATATTACATCCATTTATAGTATATGCCCTCATTCTTATGCCTGAATTAAATGTTTTATTTTCGACTTAAAGTCATTTTTCCTTGCTGAAGCAAGAAGCTTATTATAGGGCTTATCTTCAAGCTCTAAATCATGTACAAACACATCTGCTTCCGGAGCCCAGGAAGGGAGCTTACCCTTTCCGTACTTGCCATAGAAGTCAGAATCAAGAATATCCTTTAATATGACCTTTTTCTGGGCATATCCTATTCCAGAGTAGATCAGGTTCCTGATGGCAATGGAGCAGGTAAGAGACTTTCTTTCTTTTACCAAAGCTGCCCCTTCCGGAAACCACTTATCCACATAACCATCAAATCTGTCCCAGGCCACGATCTGCTCATCCAATAGATCCGCATGGAATCCCGCTGTAAGGCCATTAGGATTAACTCTGTAGTAATAAAGAATCTTATCAAGATAAACAACGCTGTCAGCCAGATCCAGGAGCTGTGCTGTCTGAAGCAGATCCTCCCCGTGACTTATGGACAGGCCGTTAAGGCTCTCATCCTCCAGGGCTTTCTTAATAAGGCTCACACTTATACATTTATTCCAAAGGGCATTGATAGAATCCCCTTCACACATAACCTGGTAAAAGAGCTTTTTATCTTCGCCGCTGTAGAGCTTGCCAGCTTCAAATGGGTAGGCAAACATCTTTTTATCTCTGTTATTGTAATCCGCTGCGTTGTACTGAATAATGTCAGGAAGCTTGTTCTTGAGGGTACCGGTAAGAGAGCTAACTTCTTTATCTGCAAGACTCTCGCCAGCGCAGGCATCAATGATAGCCTGAACCTCTTTTACCAGATCAGGACTTACCCCATCATCCGCATCCAGAAAAAATGCGTAATCACCCTTAACACGCTTCATTCCCTCGCGTCTTGCTCTAAAAGCTCCGATCTTACCGAAATGAGCGCAGGAAACCTCAGCATACTTCTCTGCAAGCTTATCGCAGAGCTCATAGCTTCCATCGTCGGAACCATTCTCAATGAGAAGAGTCTTAACTTCAGGATGTTTTCCACATGCGTCAGAAATTCCAACCAGGTTTTCCACGAGGTTCTCTATGTAATTAACCGCATTATACACAGGAATTACTACCGTAAAGATCATTCTACGTTATGCTCCTTTTTCCACTTGGCTGTTCTTCTCCAGAACAGAAGCGGTCTGACAGCTCTTTTGAATCTCTTTTTAGGACTGTAAAATCTTGGATAATCCGCATTCTCACCCCACCACTTGTGGAATACGAAGGGCTCTACGCCCTTGTTCTCAGGCAGTGGATGTTCTCTACCAAACTGGAGAGCCAGCTCAAAAGGCGCCCATTTAAGGCCCTTTTCCTCCATCAGGTTCTTACAATGACAGCAGATGAAAATATCCTCGTTGTAAAAACCGTCATAGACCTTCTCCCACTTAAGATCATACTTCTTAGGAAATTCCATAAGACGCTTGGATCTTAAGGATACTGAGTTACCAACTCTGCAGATGTTGCCCTTACTATCCCTGTAGGCATAGTCGTTCTTAGGCAGAGGCCATGGAGATCCGATGTAATCATAGTGGAAAAAGTCATTGTTCCACTTCTCCGGATGAATTACGAAGCCGTCTGCATGCACCACCAGCGCATAATCAGTCTTAATGTGGTCTCCCAGCTCGTAGGTCATTTTATAATTAAATTTGTCGATGTTATCAAGCTTGTCTGTGTGACTGTATCTGATCCCCTTTGGTAAAAAGAGAGGTCTCTTGTGAGTTATGATGACGGCATCGCCAAACTCAATTCCCCTCATGCTATATTCCATAGCCTTTAAGGTCTCATATATGTCCACGCTGGTCATGGCAACCAGTGTCACTGTAGGAAGCTTGATCTTTCCTTTACTACTCATAGTTCCTTCCAATTTACAACCAAACCATCAAAACGATGGCACTTACAAGTTTCCATTATTTTGATGGTTCCTGATTTAATGATTATTTCTATCTGAAAGTCTTGATGATCCCGGTTCTTCTCTCAAAGCTTCGGACCATCTTCTTAAAGAAGAACACTCCATAGATGAGCTTTCTTCTGATGTTCTGGAAAAAGAATCTTACCTTTCCAGGGCGGATATTACGTCTTGCATAGAGTCTTGATTTCTTTTTGTACTCCTCAAGTTCAGCCCTGCATTCCTCTGCGGAAAAGAGCTTACCTCTTTTATCCTGGTAAGTGAGGAATGTATAGATGTTCTGCTCTGAAGACCAGAAGCCATCTGATATATTGTGTCTAGCCCAGTACTTGGGCGCGATTGCGTACTTAAGCTCTGTGCTGCTCATAACCGGCATAAGTGAAAATGATGAGTTAGAAAGGATCAGATATCTTGCATTCTTAATGGTGACGTAATCCTTACCCATGTCGAAGTGATGACACTCATACTCAGGAAGTACCTTCTTAGCTGCCTCTTCGTCCTCGGTTATGATCATAAACCTCATGTTAGGGTTTATCTTTTTCATGTTCTTAATGGCGTTAAGCCAATATCTGCGGTCAAGATAAAGCTCTGGGCAGCTGGTATACTCGCCGCCTCTCATGTTAATGATACACAGATCATCAGCTGTATACTCATAGGATTCAGCCTCTTCCTTAACGTGAAGCCATTCCTTTATCTTATCTCTGTATTTCTCAAAGTATGACTGATCCTGCATGTTGCCATAGATGATGGTGTTGTCCTCCACCTCAAACATCTTAGGGTCTGCGCCACTTACGTAGCATCCATAGGACATGTCGTGCTTGGAGTTACCCATAAACAAGCGATCATCCTGCTCGTGGAAAATCTTATACTTATCCATGTCTTCCCTTGGGATCTCTGTTCCCATGTCGATGTCCATGAAGTACATGCCCTTCTGGGAGTGGAAAACGTTACCTATCTGCTCCGGATTAACGAAGCCAAAGTCAACGCCCTTCTCTTCTGCAAGGCATCTGGTCACTATATAGAAAAAGAGCTGGTTACCTAATCCGTAACCTTTTATCAGTTCTGTTCCGATCATATTTCTTTCCTGTTATTCATATCTCTTTAGGCATCTGCCAGAATTACTGGATGATGGTTCTGCCCTCAAGGGTTGTGGCATTGATCTGCTCATCCTTAACTTCATAGATGATATCGCAGTTAGCAATAGTGTTAAGTCTGTGAGCAATGATAACCATTGTCTTCTTGCCGTGGAATCCATCGATGGCTTCCATAACTGCTGCCTCTGTCTCGTTATCAAGAGCACTTGTAGCCTCATCAAATACCAGGATCTCAGGATTATGATAAAGAGCTCTTGCGATACCGATACGCTGTCTCTGGCCACCAGAAAGTCTTACACCTCTGTCACCGATCTTGGTATCAAGTCCCTCTGGAAGAGTTCTAACGAAGTCAGCCAGCTGAGCTTCCTCCATAACCTGCCAGATTCTCTCATCGCTGATATCCTTAGCATCTATACCAAAGGCGATGTTCTCACGGATTGACTCATCCACAAGGTAGATGGACTGTGGAATGTAGCCGATCTGTGCAAGCCAGGATTCGTAGTTACTAAAGATATTCCTGCCATCGCAAAGAATCTCGCCGGACTGTACATGTAAAAGTCCAAGGAGAATATCCACAACAGTGGACTTACCAGCTCCTGATGGTCCCATGATACCTACAGACTTGCCCTTAGGAACAAGCATGTTGGCCTTGGTGAAGATGTTGGAGTCACCATCTGGATATCTGAATGTAATATCTTTTAACTCAATCTTGTCATCCAGGTGAAGGGCGGGACCTGCAATGGCAGCTCTCTCGGCGCGCATTGCCTTGTCTGTCTTCATGGATTCTGTAAGGTTCTCATATACATAATCAAGAGAATACTGCTCGTAAGCGATCTCTGTGATGTAGGTATTGATACGGTTTGCTGATGGCATGATTCTGATGGCAGCAACACCAAAGGCTGCCAGCTGTGTAACAAGACGGGATACATCTCCGCCTGCATTAATATAAACAAGAATAAATGAAAGGACTGCTGCCATGAATACAGTCTCGATCATAAGCTTAGGCACGTTGTTAAGAACCGCATAGTCTCTGGCGATATTGGCACCAACCTTACCAGACTCATAATAGTTCCTGATGAAGAAGTCTTCGCGGTTAAGGACTTTAACATCCTTAAGTCCGTAGATAGCCTGAAGTCTCCACTTGGCGATCCTGGACTGGGTCTCCTGGTTCTTACGTCCGATTGTATTAAGACGAGGCTTAAGAACCTTGGTGCTAAGAAGTGTCATGACAAGCAGGATTGCAACCATAAGGACTGTGATCTGCCAGTTAACGTATAAAAGAACTATTCCAAGACAAACAGATACAACAAGCTCAGTGCAAAGTGAAAGCAGAGCTAAGATCAGTGAGAATACTCTTGGAATATCACTGTCTGTAATTCTAAATACTGTTGGGATATCCGCTCCAAGATAGTCCTCGTAGGGCCTATTCAGGAACTCTCTCATAACACGGCTTATCATGTCATTACGAGCCCTTGCTACGAAGGTGTTCTGTCTGTGGATAAGAAGAAGTAGATATCCGTTCTTAACTACAAAAAGGACTATCATAAGAATGAGGAGGGCACTTGCCAGCTTCACATCATTATCTAGTCCTACAAAGTTCACAATATTCTGAAGGATGTCATGATCTGCTATGAATTCATGAAGTGAATCCGGTCTGAGGATTGTAGATACCACTGGCAACATCATTGATACGCTCAGGGTCTCAAACACACCTCCGATAAGGATCATAATTCCCAGCAGGAATAAGTGGGTCTTCTGCTTCTTGTCAAAGATGTAGTTGATTTTCTGCAGAAGGCTTACTTTCTTGGCATCGCTTCTATTAAGTTTGTCTGTACTTCCCATAAAAAATCCTGTTTCTAATGTTGTATGTTGTTAGATTGCCACCTTAGTCATTCTGGCTGTGTAGATGTCATCCATCTTGCGGTTGTTGATCCATTTCTCAGGAACAACCACGATCTTCTCAGGGCTGTCATTGAGCCATGCTGACCACCAGCTAAAAGAGCTGTTGGCTAAGATGTGATGCTTACACTTACTCATAAGCAGCATTTCTGCCATGTCAGTGTTATCAGCTTCACTAAGTTCAACCACGATAAAGTTAGGTCCCTTAAGGTGCTTCTTGCACCATTTCTTATCATCAGTAAATACAAAGAACACTGCTCCAGGAACCTTGCCCCTGACATAATCAACAGCACTCTTGTAGTACTTCTGAGTGCAGATGTTGTGGATCTTAATGTGTTCTTCATCTATGTAATCAGTTCTTCTCACATGGAGCGAAACTGATTCGCAGCATTCAATCTGCTGCAGAGTTGACCAGCTCACAGAATCATTCATAACCTCCTGTGGGCGCTTCTGAAAATCATTCCTAAGAGCCTCAATTACGGCATCATCAGGAAAATACTTATCACTCTGCCAATAGCCCACAAGATAAGCATCCTCAAGATTAAGGATCTCCGGATCGAATACTCCTGAGTTTTCATCTATTCTGTGGCTCTTACGGCCAGTAAGCTTACGTCTGATCCTGCTGAAGATATCCAGCTTGGAATCAGTAAGGAGAGTTATCTCCTCCTTGGTAGCCTTATCATATTCAACTCCAAAGCGCGAAATAACAGGGATGCGAAGCTTGTCATCGATGAAACCAGTCTCATCATCAATCTTAACATCCTTGCCCATGCTTTTAAGCTGCCTGTATAGAGCGTATTGGAACATCTGGTTTCCAAGTCCGCCCTTCAGCTGAATTATTATCATATCCCCTCCAAGAATTGCCGTCGCAGTTCCAGGCGCAAATAAAAATGCGCATTCTTAAGATGATTATACTCTAACACGTGGATTTACTCAAATTAGTCTTCCCCTTCAAGATCATAATAGATCTCATTATCTAAATTATACTGTACTGTAGATTTCCAGTTATCTATATTGTCGCAGTAAAGCTTGTAGGCTTCATCCCAGGACTTGTAGTGATCATTTCTGTGGTCTCTTGTGAGAATGCCAAGTTTATCCACATAGTTATCTTTCAGGTACTGCTCAAAATAGTCAGTTACCTTCTCAGCTCCAACCACATTGGTGTGAGTTCCAAAGTCCCTGAAATCTTCTTCAAATACAAGACCAATCTCATCGATGTGCTGATTCATATCAAGGAAGTTGTAGCCGTAGCTCTCCACTATGTCTGACATATAGTTGATTTTCTTTTGCTCATCCTCTTTGACTGTGTATGGAGTGATGACAAAAAGCGCATTCAGGTTCTTCTCCTTAAGATACTTAAGAAGGTCTCTAAGGTACTCTTCCTGCTCTGCTGGCATTGGCTCTTTATCAGTAAGGCTCGCAAACTCAGACACTGTGCAAGGTCCCACATCAGTCTCAGCCACATAACCCTTAAGATCGTCCGGATAAGAATAGAAGAAGGTACGTAGTTGACTCCAAAGAGCCAGTGTCTTCCAGTTGGAGTGATACTTAAAGATATCAAAATAATAAGTAAGTCTCTCAGAAGGATCCTCAACCATTGCATTGATGGTCTTGATCCTGTTCACTGAGTACTTCATGTTATCTGTAACTTCCCTTGTGTGGGCCATATTTCCAAGGAGGTTCTCATCCTCTGCTGTCCACATTCTCATCTCGAAGATAAAGAGCTCAGGGCTCTGAGTCTTAAGAGCTTCCTCCACTAGGTACTTGGTGGCTACAGGCCTCTGCATATTGGAAGAAAGTGGATACATGGTAATACCCATATCACCGTAGATCTTAGGCGTAGCAAACACAGGATACACTGGAGAAGATCCGATAACCACTGCATCCACAGTGTTCTTTTTCTCCGCGTAGAATCCCACGAATCTGTCCTTCACATCACCATTGGTCCTTACACAGTAGGTAAGGTGAATCAGAAGGAAAAGAGCTATCAATATAAAGCTGATGGCTTTTAAAAACTGTTTCTTGTTCATTCTTATCTCTATTTCTTTTTACAAATTAGTGTCATTAGAAGTCTTTGTAAATAAACTCTGCTGCGCTATAGCCTGGGCCGTACTCAGCCAGGAAGATGCAGTAGAACAAAAGCGCAAATAAAATGATCCATCTAAGAACTATGCCCTTGCTGGCGATAAGCTCTCTAACGCTGTGGTACTCTCCCTCAGAATTCTCCATTCTGTACTGGATAGTAGACACTGTAATAAGGATTGCCAGTGACACAAGAAGCACTCCCCAGCTGAAGATATCAAGGCCAAGGTTTAAAAGGCTTCCGTTTACAAAGATCTGTGGATTAAATACTGTCACGCTTTCCTTAAGCATTCTAAGGGCGTGAGGAACGCTGTCTGCTCTAAAGAACAGATCACCGATACAAACCAGGATAAAGGTTCTGATAACGCGAACCACATCTGCGAACTTACTCTGCATGTTGATGTGCATCTTGGTGGCAAAGAGCCATGTGAAGAATGGAAGTGTTATCTCACCAAGAACAATGTATGCCCAGTGAAGAAGACCAGAACCAATAACATACTTAGGCTCGCCGCCGTGCCACATACCAACTGAGAACCACAGGATAAACATGGCAACGTAAGTTGTGTACTGTTTACCTTTCTTCTTGCCCATTTTCTTTTTTAGGGTCTTGCCAAGATTAGTGATCATTTTAGTTCTAAGAAGTGGGTAAAAGACATTATCCTTCATCCACACACCCAGAGTGATGTGCCATCTTCTCCAGTACTCAGAGATGTTCTTGGCAAAGAAAGGTGTAGTAAAGTTCTCAGGAAGCACAATTCCAAAGCACTCAGCCATACCGATAACGATGTCCATACAGCCTGAGAAGTTAGTGTATAACTGGAATGCAAAGCACACTGTGCCAAGCATGATGTAAGCGCCAGGATACTCTGTGTCGTTGTTGTAGATTGTGTTAACTACTACAGCAAGTCTTTCAGAGATAACAAGCTCTTTAAAGAATCCCCAGAGCATTCTCTGAAGACCGAAGGTTACATTCTTATAATCAAAGCGGTGTGTTTCAAAGAACTGCTCTCCACTGTCTCTGGTCTTCATGATAGGTCCTGAAATCATAACAGGGAAAAACATGCCATACAGACAGGTCTTTAGAAAGCTCTTTTGCCTTACACCGATTCCGTTGTAGACTTCGATGAAATATCCAAGAAGGATGAAGGTGTAAAAAGATAATCCAAGAGGTGTAGCGATGTTGCCACCGGTGATGAGCTTAACGTACTTAAGGGCAATGAGGATTCCAAGAAGGACCAGGAGCTCTGCCGATAAGATGATACGTCTTTTTACAATATCTTCTTCAGAAACCTTGGATAACAGTAACAGAAGGAGCCAGGTCACAAATGAGGAACCCAGCGGATAAAGAACCAAAAAGTAATTGCCAGATGTGCGAACGTTAGCGTAGAAGTAGGCAAAGCTGGCAATCAAGAGTATAATCCACTGACCTCTTCCCTTTGTAAGAAGAGGCAGTGTGTAATATGCAATTAACAAAAGTGCAAAAAAGCACAGAAAATCAAAGGTTGTTAAGCCCATTTATATTCATCCTCATACCACATCTGGAACATAAGGATATACCAGATCTGAATTCTGTATATTCCTCTCTCTGTAAAGTCTGTCCAGATTTTCTCAACTACGTCAGGATCAAGGATGCCCTGAGCAGCGATCTTGTCTTTATTAAGAAGGCCTTCAGCCCAGTCTCGCAGATCTTTATCCATGAGCCATTTGCTGATAGGAATTGAGAAGCCCTTCTTAGGTCTTTCCATCATTTCCCTAGGAACGTACTTGTAGAGAACGTCTCTAAGAACCTGCTTACCTACCTTGCCTTCGCGAAGATATTCTACAGGAAGTGTCCATGCAAATTCAACCAGGTCTCTGTCAAGCATAGGAACTCTGGTCTCTAAGGAAACAGCCATGGCTGTTCTGTCCACCTTAACAAGTATGTCGTCTGGGTGGTACACCAGCATATCCATAAGCATGGCCTCGTGGTTAACCTCCTCCATGAAGTCATTAGGAAGAGTTGTATATTTGTAAGGAGCAGTGCCCTTCTTAAGTGCAATTCGCTTTGTAAGAGGGTCTGTCTCATGCTCTATTCTGTGAAGGTCTCTAGGGCCCTTGGCTCCAAGGAGAGTTGCCTTAATTCTGTAGATCTCCTTATTAGCAAGAGGGCTGTGGAGAATCAGGCTGCTGGCTGGCTTTCTAAGACCGTATGGAACCTTACCCATTTTGCCCCAGATCCTGCTGATGGACTCATAGGATGTATATCCGCAAAAGAGCTCATCTCCGCCATCTCCAGAAAGTGAAACCGTTACGTGATCTCTTGTCATCTTACTTACAAGGTAAGTAGGAATCTGTGATGAGTCCGCAAAGGGCTCAGCAAACATCTTGGAAAGCTTAGGGATAACTGCCTTGGCATCATCCTCTGTAATGTAGAGCTCAGTGTGCTCTGTACCAAGGTGCCTTGCTATCTCTTTGGCATACTCTGCCTCGTTATATTTAGGATCATTCATGCCGATGGTGAAGGTCTTAACCTTACCAGGGTCCAGATCCTGCATAAGTGCTACTATTGTTGAAGAATCAATTCCCGCTGAAAGAAATGCTCCAACTGGAACGTCAGCAACCATCTGTCCTTTGATGGACTCTTTTAACAGACGCTCAAGCTCCTCTGCCGCTTCCTGTCTACTTCCTGTAAAGATATTACTCTGTCCGCGCTTTGCAGCCTCCATCATGGACCAATAGGTATGCACTTCGTACTTAAGTGTATTTACGTCCAGTGTAAGGTAGGTACCTGCCTCCAGCTTGTTAATGCCCTCATAGATTGAGTAAGGAGCTGGAATGTAACCTTCTGTAAAATAGATATCAAGTATATCAGTATTGATCTTATTGTCAAAGCCGTCAATTACTCTTATGCATCCAAGGTCAGAAGCAAAGACAAAGGCTCCGTTAACAGTGCCGTAGTAGAGAGGCTTCTCTCCAACGCGGTCCCTTGCAAGAGTGATGGTGCCTGCCTTCTTGTCATAGAAGCCAATGCCGAACATTCCCTTACACATAGAAAGAGCTTTCTCTATTCCGTAGCTCTCAATAGCTTCAATGAGAACCTCAGTATCGGAGGTACTCTTAAACTCTTTTACCTTGCCCTCACTGCGGAGCTTGTCCTTGATCTCGCCGCTGTTGTAGATCTCGCCGTTGTAGACCATGATGCTGTCGCCAGTGGCTGAGACAAAGGGCTGTGCACCCTTCTTGGAAAGATCCAGGATAGAAAGACGCCTGTGTCCAAGGGCCACGTCACCGTTGTCACTAATATAGATTCCGCCGTCATCCGGGCCTCTGTGGAGCATGCGCTCGTTCATCTTCTCTATGTTGGCTCTTTTATCGCCTTTAAATTTAATAAGTCCTGCTATTCCGCACATATTCTGTCCTTGCTATCGTTACGTGTGTTGTGTAAGTTTGGTTATCCTATCTTATTAGCTAAGCTTTACATCAATGTAATGGTTCTTGTTGTCATACTCTTCAGGAATATCGAACTTGAAGGTAATGTTGCCTGCTGCATCCTCTGATACCTTCTCAAATCCCTGAAGGAGGTAGAAGTCCTTAACCATCTTGTTCTTGGCTGTTGGATAGTAGTAGCCGTAAATGGTGTTAATGTTCTTGTCCTTGGCCTTTGCAACCAGAGCGTCCATCATGGCAAACTCCATGTCACGCTTAAGAACGCGGCAACTCATAAGCCAGAGATCCATGTGGAGCGCATCCTCGCGGATGTTACCGATCACGAGAGATACGATTCCGTTGTCGCCAAATTTATCTGTAAGTCTACCATACAATGTGATATTAGCTGGGTCGGCTGCTGCCTTCTCAATGTCATCCTGTGTATAGCGCTTGGTTGTTAAGTTGAACTGGTTACTCTTATTGGTAAGCTGCGCAATGCGAGGCATGTACATCTTCTCGAAAGGAGCGATATCTGCAGTCATCTCAAGGCTCTTTAAGTACTCGCCATAGTCTGCAAAGCTCTCTTCAAGACTAGCTCTTTTGATATTGGCCATGTACATCTCGTTACGCTTCTTGTCATCCTCGGAAATAAGTGTTGCCTCAAAGAATCCAGAGTGATCAAGGATCCTGATATAGTGCTCAGGACTATCCATCTCTGGGGCCTGGGTTCCTGGAAGCTGCCCCTTTACGATTTCACGCTCTGCAGGGTTGTCATCCACAAATACCAAAGACTCTGGAAGGACGTTTAATTCTGTGGCGATGGCCTTAAGGTTCTCGCTCTTTGGCTCCCAGTTGGCCTTGATGATAACAAAGTCCTCTTCCTTGAGCTTTCCGTCTGGATGGTTGATGCCGGCAATGGCGTTTTCTCTTTCATTCTTGGAGTCAATTGTAAGGACAACGCCAAGGTCTTTTTGCATCTTGATGTAATCCTGGAACTCAGAATAAACCTGACCAAGGTTGGTCTCCTGGCCAATCTCAATGCCATCAACACCGTCGTCGCCTACGACACCGCCCCAAAGGGTATTGTCAAGGTCAAGAACAAGGCCCTTCTTGTTCTTACCGTAAATGGACTTGATGATGTTAGCTATGTTAAATGAAAGTGTTGGAATGGCCGGTATGCAAAGGGCATACTTGTACATGTGCCAGGCCATTGGATCTGACCAGGCATCAAGGCCATAGCAGCTTGAAAGGTAGTTGATATCGTTGATAAAAAAGCTTGTACCTTCCTTAGCGCACTTTCTTGCGTATTCGTTGAATTTCTCGTTAAGTCTGTTCACAAAGGAAAGTCTTCCGTGAACATCGTAGACATCCCTGTTTCCAAGGAGTCTGTAGAATGGAGCTTCGAAGTTGTTCTGAATAATTGGGCAGTGGTAGGTGTCTGAAAGCTTCTGCCACATGGTCTCGAAGTGTCTGTAGGTGGCGTTAAGCTTAGCCTCCACCACTTCGTCGGTATCGTTCATATCAGGATATTCCTTGATGTTCCTGTTGCTGGTGTGAACGAAGATAATGTCCGGGTTAAAAGAGCTAAGCTCTTCACCAGGGAACATGGCATCCTGGTAGTACTGGCCATATTCGGACTCATAGAATACTGGCTCTATGCCGTAGTTCAAAAGGAACAGTTCCAGGATCCTTATAATATCATGAGTAGTGGAGCCACCAAGAACCGCAATCTTCTTGGTGATTCTAGATGAACCGTCGCCAAGGAGAGCCTTTTTGAGACTCTTTGATTTCTTTAAAATATAGTTGTTGTCAAAAGGGTATTCTAATTCGTGCATAAGTTTCCTTTACTGGCTATGAGGACGTCATATACAGATATAAATATATACCGTCGCTCGCGGTCCCTACGGGCCCGAAATCGCTCCTTGTATATATTTATATCTGTATATGACTGACTACGTAACCGGAAAATAAAAATATGTATGTATTATTATTTTTTTGATAACAGTAAATAGATATTATAAAAAACTAATATCTTTATTATTTGCCTATCTTATCTACTGTCATCCAATAATCTTATCTAGATAATCCTTCCAGGCTTTGTTTGTCACCTCAGGATTGTACTTCTCCTGAACCTTTGTAGCTTCTTTCCCCAATCGTTCGCATAGTTCCGGATTGCTTAGTAATCTTGTAATGGCGTTAACCATGGCATCCTCATCCTTAATAGGAACAAGAATTCCGTTCTCTCCATCCCTAATTAAATCCTTAGGCCCTCCACAAGGGCAGTCTGTTGAGATGCAGGGAAGGCCTAGGCTCATGGCTTCAATGAGGGAATTGGGCATTCCTTCCTGGCTGGAGGCAAGGATAAAGAGGCTTGCTTTCTCTATGTGCTCTGGGACGTTGCGGACAACACCTCTAAATTCTACTCTCTGCTCAATGCCAAGTTTAACGGCAAGGTGCTGGAGCTTTATTCTATCTGGACCATCTCCGTAAAGGATAAGGCTATAATCTTTAAATTTATCTACTGTGGCCTTTGCAAAGGCGCTCATAACCATGGACTGGTTCTTGTTCTCATCAAGTCTTCCCACCATGACTATTCTCTTCTCCCTGTCTCCAAGATAGTAAGGTCTTATAAAGGATGGGTTAATGGAGTTGGGAAGAATGGTACATTTCTTTTGAATAAAAGATGGGAACCATTTGAGGGCATCTGTAGTCTGGACGATGATGCCTGCTGCCTTTGGGAAGGTGGCCAGCATGCCGGACTTAAGAGCCATTGTGTTGTATTCCATGTCGGGATCTGCTCTTACAGAAACCACGACTTTGATTTCTTCTCGTGTGGCTGTGGAAAGGGCCATGATGTTGTTTTTGCCGATGAAGCTAAGAACCAGGTCAGGCTTGATCTCTTTCCATATATTCCTAAGCTTATTGCTGCGAAGCTTTAAGTTCTTTAGTCTGCTTTCCTTTTCGCTTGGGAGGAGAGCTGAGAAGACACGCTTTATTCCGTCCTTCTCGCCGCCTTCAAGATCTACCCAGACGGGATTTTCTTCTGTATCCAAAACAAGGGTTGCTCCCTCATATCCTGCGGGAACAACCTTCCATGCTGCGTGCTTTGCTTCATATTCGTTGGCTGCCAGATAGGTGGTTACCAGGGTAACTTTATAACCCTGCTCGAAAAAGAAATCTGCAAGGTTCACCATAACTCTCTCTGCGCCGCCCTTTTTAAGGGATCCGATATAAAGTGCTATATGCTTTTGTTTTGATGCTTCTGCTTTAGGCAATTCTTATTACCTCAAATTCATCGTAATTTCTTTTTACAAAAAGAACTATCGAATCTCCACCAGTTCTATGATGCCCATGCTGTTGTTGTACATGAACACAACTCTGTCATTGTCGATGCATGGTGCCACCTCTGGCTCCTGCATCATGGTGTAATGCTTGTCTGAAAGCTCAGCTACTGCCTTATCCAGGTCCTCTACTTCGTAACAGAAGTGGTAAGGAGTGTTCTTGTATCTTGCAAGAAGTGGATACATGGGAGATTCCTTGTCTACAGGCTCAATGAGCTCTACGCGGTAATCTCCGTTCACCAGAAACTCGATATTGATCTTGCGGATATCATCGTACTTAACTGGTCTCTCCACGATGAAGCCAAGCTCTATGTACTTGTTACGGCTCTTTTCCAGGCTCTTGGCAAGGTAGCCAACGTGATGTATCTTCATGGTTCTCCTAAAATAGTTAGTTCTTTTACCAAATTATGAAAGCTTGCTGATGATGATGTCAGCCATCTCGCCAACGTTCTTCATGGCAACAATCTGACCCATTGTGAACTTGATGTCGAATTCCTGCTCAATAGCGTTCATAAGGTTGATGTGCTCAAGGGAATCCCAATCGTCGATGTCGTCAGCAGTTGTTGTCTCGTTAACTGTGATATCGTCGTCCTCGAATACATCTCTGAATACTTCATTTATCTTTTCAAAAACTTCTTCTCTTGTCATCCTATATTACCTCCATAGTATCATCGGTATTTTACCATAAATACGTCTGACATTATAGTCTACATATTAATTATGTTCAAATGACAAAAAATAAGTCAGTGATCTGACAGAGGGGACGGTTCTCTTTGACTTATTGAATGCAATAAGTCAAAGAGAACCGTCCCCTCTGTCACCATTGTCATCTTGTCATGACTACTTCATACATAGCGCCCATGTTCTTAAAGCCGTCCTTGGGCGCACACTTATTGCAGTCACCACCACAGCTCTTTCCTGAACAGGCGGACATGTCCACCTTGCGGACTATGCCCATGTGCTCAAGGTATTCGATTTGTCTTTTTACATCTTCTACTGTTGTGTGAAGTTCAATAGCCAGAAGCTTTTCTGTTCTGGCGTGACCATCGCTTAGTAGCGCTAATAAGTCTTTCATATAGTTTCCTCAGATTATTGAATCCGAAAATCATTTATCTTAGAAGATCAAAAGTCCAACGTGGTAAGCAACACATGCGAGAAGAAGCGCTGTGAATGTGTAGTACAGGGCAATCTTGGCTGTCCACTTAACTGAGTAGGTCTCCTGGAAGGTTGCTGCAAGAGCTACAACGCAAGGCATGTTGAAGGTCATTGCAAAGATAAAGGCAAGGGCTTCTGCCTTTGATACGTTGGCAAGAAGAATCTCCTGAAGGTTGGAAGCAGCGCCAGCTCCGCTCATGGCATCGTTGAAGGCTGTTGAAAGGTTGCCACCAGTATAAAGAGCGCTGATAACACCGATAGCTCCTTCTTTACCTACTGCAGATGCAATGAATGCCACAAAGAGCTGCCAGCCAAGGCCGAAGATCTTGGTTACAGGCTCGATTGCTGTTCCAATGCGATAAAGGATAGGCTGGGTCCCAGGAACAAAGGTGTAGCTAAGAAGCCAGAACACGCCGCATACAAGAAGAACTACGCTTGTTACACGCTTAAAGGTATCTCCTGTTCTTCCAAGAACATAGCGAAGAAGCGCGCCGATTCTTGGCTTATGATATGGAGGAAGCTCCATGATCATTCCGTATCTGTCAGCTTTCTGAACCAGCTTTCTTCCAAAGATCTTAGCTGTAACCCACATGTGTAGGATCATTGTAAGAAGTATCACCACTATTACAAGCACAGCCCATGGTCCAAAGAATATAGCTGATAGCATTGGGATAACTGCCCAAGCTGCTCCGCAAGGTACTGCCCAGGCAAGGGCGATAGTAAGAACCTTCTGTCCCCAGTTATCGATAACCCTAGCTCCTGCTGCGCCGCCCATGGTACATCCAAAGCTTACAAGGAAAGGCATAACTGACTTACCCTGAAGTCCAAGCTTACCCATGGTATTATCAAACACGTAGGAAATACGGGCCATTACGCCTACTTCCTCAAGAAGTCCAAATACTAAAGTTACGCCAAATACAAATCCCAGCATCTGCACAATGTAGCAGAAAGACTGTATGATAACGGTGCAAA
Organism: Butyrivibrio proteoclasticus P6B7; assembly: GCF_000622085.1. Classification (GTDB taxonomy): domain Bacteria; phylum Bacillota; class Clostridia; order Lachnospirales; family Lachnospiraceae; genus Butyrivibrio; species Butyrivibrio proteoclasticus_A. Next base: position 144,263 of record NZ_JHWL01000001.1, on the reverse strand, counting down.
TTATCTGAATCAGAATCTCTGGAGCGCCTACTGATGTTAGTACTGCAGCAACTGGCGCTTTAAGACCTCCAATTGCCTGTCCGATTCCCATAAATGGAAGGGCTGGAATAAATGATCCGATAAGGCCTAAAAGAACTGTCAAAATAACTGCAGGTTTACCCCAGACTCTGCTAAGGTAAATCTTATCGAGCTTACTAAGTGCAATGCTTTCCTTCTTGGAAGTTACGCTTCCTTCAAGTATTCCATCAATCCAGCTAAACTTGCTGCTTCCAGTTGCTATTGCACCCTGACTGTTGTTGCAGATATTAACTACGTTCTTGTAATTCTCTGTTGTCATTCTTTCTTTTAACATGGAAAGAACCTGCTTATCGCCCTCCAGAGCCTTTACAGCAAGCCACATTGGAGTGAAGCCATTTATCAGATTGTCTGGAATTAGCTCTTTTAACAGGCTATAGCCTTCGATCTTCTCGTACTCTGCCTCAAGGGCAGCTACATTAATCTTGGACTTTTCCTTTACAGCTCTTTCCATAACTTCGTAGTAAGGCTCGTACTTCTTACCCTCTGTCGCTGAGAAAAGAACTACTGGGATACCAAGCTTTTTCTCTATTTCTTTTACGTTTATGGTCTTACCCTGATCTGCTGCCACGTCTGCCATATTAAGTACCAGGAAACTTGGCACGTCTATACCAGCGTAATCAGCAGTCATAAAGAGGCTTCGCTGAAGCTGTGAGCTGTCTGCAAGAATGCACACCACATCTGCCTTTCCAGAAGCAATGTAATCTCTTGTAATAAGCTCCTCGTCAGAATTGGCTGTCAGGCTATAGGATCCTGGAAGATCAGCGATCGCACACTCCATCCCCTTGTACGAAAAGCTTCCTTCCTTTTTCTCAACGGTCTTACCTGGCCAGTTACCTACGTGCTGGTGAAGACCTGTAAGTGCATTAAAAAGTGTTGATTTACCGGAGTTAGGCTGACCAAGCAGCGCTATTGATGCTGTGCTCATCCTGCCACCTCCGTAACCTCAATTCCCTTACACTCATTTCTGTTAAGTGCGATCAGAGTGTCGCGGGAGTAGATCAGCATAGGTCTGTTCTTGTCGTTTCTGATGACCTTTACGGTGCAACCTGGTGTCAGACCTATGGAAGTGATTCTGCTCATGAATCTCTCATCACCAGTTAACTTGTCCACAACTGCATGGCTGTCTTTTTGTAATTCGCTTAAGCTCATATTTTACCCTCCTCATACTTTTTGCTTTTTCATACATTTGACGCTCCAACATTTTGTTAGACATCTCTAACATTATATGTTAGTATAAGCTAACATCTATAACAATATAACTTATTGAGAATGTTTTTCAAAAAGAAGGGATTTAAAAATGGTTGCACAAAATATAGTCGCAGGTCTTATCCTGGTTTTAGTCTTAGTATTGGCCGTTAGAGGCTCCATCAAACACTTTAAAGGTGAAGGTGGATGCTGTGGTGGCGGCGGAGATATAAAGGTTCCTAACAAAAAGCTCGACGGCCCAGTCATAGGAGAAATCGTTCTTATGGTTGATGGAATGCACTGCGAAAACTGCTCAAACAGAGTAAAACGCACCATCAACAGTATTGACGGTGCGTCTTGTAAGGTTAATCTACGTAAAGGCCGCGTAGATATTAAGTTTGATAGAAATATCGACCGCGATGTCTTCGTGAAAGCCATTGAAGATCTAGGCTATAGCGTTCGTTAATGACTTCCTTAGGCGATGCTCCACTGGGCGCTGTCGCTTTGAAGCTGTGCCATGTGTCTAAAGATACTACCATCCTTCTTCATAAGGTCAGATGGATTTCCTTCCTCTGCGACTTTTCCATCCTTAAGAACTACAATCTTATCTGCCGCTTCTACGGTACGCATGCGGTGGGCGATAACAAGAACGGTCTTGCCGGTAAGGAGTCTTGAAAGAGCTTCCTGGACCTTGGTCTCGTTTTCAACATCAAGAGAAGCTGTTGCTTCATCAAGAAGTACGATTGGCGCATTCTTTAGAAGTGCTCTGGCGATGGAGATACGCTGTCTTTCGCCGCCAGAAAGCTTAGCTCCGTTTTCGCCGATTGGTGTATCGTAGCCGTTTAGAAGCTTATCCACGAACTCGTCGCAGTTGGCAGCTTTCGCTGCTGCTCTTACTTCTTCATCGGTAGCGCCATGCTTACCAAGGCGGATATTCTCCATTACAGTATCATCAAAAAGAACTACATCCTGGAATACCATTGAATAGTCACCAAGAAGGACTTCCGGATCAACGGAGTTAATATCTACTCCGCCTACTTTGATTGTTCCCTTTGGTACATCCCAAAGTCTTGCAGCGAGTCTTGCGCAGGTACTCTTTCCAGAACCTGAAGGTCCAACGATGGCAGTAACTTCACCTTCCTTAGCAGTGAAGCTGACGCCGTTAAGTACCTGATCATCGTCGTAGGCAAAGGCTACATTTTCAAATACAATATCATGACCATTTGTATTAAACTCATCGGCACCTTCTGCTGCCTGAGTATCGTGAATCTCATTGATTCTGGCTGCTGAAATCTGTGACATAAGCATTTCTGCAATAAGGGCAAGGGCCTGATCAAATGGTGAATAGATTCTTGTTATCACAAGGAGGAACATGAACAGTACCATGAAGTCCACCTGTCCCTTAAGGATAAGGCTTGTTCCTGTAAGAACTGTTGTGGCAACGCCAAGACGCATGATTACGCTGGCTGCGTTAACAAATATTCCACAGGATAATTCTCCTGAAAGCATTGTCTTTTCGTGGTAATCAATCTTTCTGTTAAGATCAGCGATAAAGCTCTTTTCCTGGTTAGTTGCTCTGATCTCTCTGATATTCTCTAAGGTCTCCTGAATTCCATCTGAAACCTGAATTCCAGCTTCCTTGGTAATCTCTGAATTGCGCTTGTTGATCTTACGGCTTCCGAACAAAAGGATGAATGCTACAGGAACGCCCCACAGACAAGCAAGTGCAAGTCTCCAGTCAAAGGCAAACAGCATAATTGCAACGATTGCAGTTGAGATATAGGATCCATAAAGGTATCCAAGGCAGTGTGACCAAACGTGCTCAAGACGGTTAACATCGCTCATGATAGTTTCTGTAAGGTCAGCGAGATCTCTTTTGCCAAAGTATCCAAGAGGAAGCTTTCTCATGCGCTCTGCAAGGGAAATACGCACGCTTTTAACTTCTCTGTATACAAGTCCATATGTGGCTCTGTACTGCTGAAGATGAGTAAGAAGTGACAGCACCACAAACCCAAAGACCAGGCCTAAGATAAGCCATGTATTTGGAAGCTCTGCGCCATACGTAAGGGTATTCATGTACCTTGTCATCATCATGTACAGAATTCCCATTCCACCCATAGCAAGAAGATTAACTATAACTGTCCAAAAGGTTGCCGACTTGGCATTCCTTATTCCCTGATCGGTAAGTGCATACTTTTTCTGAAACTCTTTTCCAAACATTTACATCGCCTCCCCTGCACTAATACGCCATTTAACTGCCTTGTTATAATCTGTCCACATGCGGCTGTACATGCCATCCTTATCCTTAAGAGCTTTGTGTGTGCCCTCTTCGATGGCGCGACCATTATCAAGCACAATAATCTTGTCTGCACCTACAACAGTTGAAAGCCTGTGGGCAATCATGATAACTGTCTTATCCTTGGTAAGTGCTCCGAAGGCTTTCTGGATAAGAACTTCGTTCTCAGGATCTGCAAAGGCTGTAGCCTCATCAAGAACTACGATAGGAGCATCCTTAAGGATTGCTCTGGCAAGGGCTACACGCTGCTGCTCTCCGCCTGAAAGGTAAGTGCCTTCTGTTCCGATCACTGTATCCATGCCGTTTGGAAGTTTACTTAGTATGTCATCACATTGGGCAGCAGAGAGAGCTCTTTTTACCTCTTCTCTTGTGGCACTTGGCCTTGCAGCTCTTACATTCTCTAAGATACTTGCCTTGAACAGCCTGTTATTCTGGAAAACAAATGCTATCTTGTCCATGAGAACATGAGGGTCCATGTCGCGAACGTCGACGCCGCCCACAAGTACGCTGCCTTCAGTAACATCCCAGAATCTTGGGATAAGGCTGGCTGCTGTGGTCTTTCCTCCTCCGGAAGGTCCTACAAGGGCCACAGTCTGTCCTGGTTCCACCGTAAAAGAAACATGATCTATAGCTGGGATATTGGCTCCGTCATAAGTAAAGCTAACGTTTCTAAATTCAATGCTGTTATCCTTAGGCTCCTTTGGATTATCAGTGATTTCCAAGGTTGGTGCAGCCATAACCTGAGCGATTCTTCCAAGTGCTGTGCTAGCAAGCATCATGCCACTTGCTGCGAACATTATTCTTGCAAGAGCTGTGGAAACAATAGCTGAGAACACAGCATAGAATGCAAAGTTAGTTACAAAAGCTGCAAAGTTACCTGTCTTAAGAGCTCCTGGAGCGATGAAAAGCGCTACCGGAACCATAAAGATGAATGCGCCTTCTGTTGCGGTAAGATTCACAGCCTGTGGAAGCTGACAAACATCAGCGGCGTAAAGCTCTGCCTTTTTACTGTAGTCCTCAATAGCTTCCTTGAAAGCCTTGAAGGAATAAACTGTCTGCTGGAAAACCTTTACAACTGGGATTCCGCGGACATATTCTGTGCCAGCTTTACTCATGTAGTCCTGAGCTGCCTGATATTCCTGCATAAGCTTGGCATTCTTGCCGCCCATCATGGTGAACATGGCTGCTACAGAAACTACTGCTGCTATAAGGCAAGCTGCACCCATTCTCCAGTCAAATACAAACATCAAAACCACCATTCCAATGAACATGGCAGCACTGCCAACGATATCGGCAAGGTTATGAGCTAGAAGAGTCTCTGTCTCTGAAGCAGCGCCATCAAGACGGTTACGAAGAAGTCCTGATGCATTGGAATCAAAGAATCCAAGAGGCGCCTTCATAAGGTGCTCCATGCCCTGCTTTCTAATATTAGATGCAGTTCTAAATGCAGCAAGGTGAGTGCACATCAGTGCTGCGAAGTATACCGCGATTCCTGCAATAGAAAATGCAAATGCCATCCATCCGTATTTTCCTATTCCTGATGCTAAGGTCCAGTTTGGTGCCACTGCGATCAGATCCCTCGCCACCAGCCATATGCAAATATATGGCAGCATTCCAAGGATCATTGCTATTCCCGATAGCATAAGTCCAAGAAATGTTAATACTTTGTAGTTGCCCGCGTACCCAAGAAGTACGGCAAGGTCACTTTTTTTCTTTTTCATATGTCCCTCCTTTATGTATTTGCTAAACAACGCTAAAAACCAAGAAATTTACGCCAACCTTCTTTAAAGAAAAGAGCTAATGTATCTGCATAATGAAGTGCCTCTTCATAAGAAAAATCATGATCGATCATTTCAAGCACCGCGGAGTACTGCGCGCTTAAGATCAAATGCATCTCCTTATCATCTACGTGATTGATATGCATTCCTTCTGCCTCAAGTTCTTCCATGAAATTAAGAGTTGCGCTCTGAATTTTCGTGATAATCTCATGCAGGTAATTCTCATATTTAGTTCCTTTGCTCTTAAAGAACAGAAGCTTTTGCGCATCAATGTTCTGATAGAGCATATCGACAATCATTCTTGACTGCTCTGTGTCATTCCACATGGCATCAAGTCCGCATTTTCTAGCAGTATCAGTCTGCCTTATCTCTTCAGTTATGCACATTGACTCCCATGCACTTACTACTGGCTCCACAACTGCATCAAAGATATCCTCTTTGCTTGTGTAGTGCCGGTATAGAGCTGTTGCCGTTATGCCTACTTTAGATGCAATCTTGCGCATAGAGGCTTCCTGAAACCCCTTTTCCATAAACTCTTTTCTGGCAGCCTCTAGTATCTCTTCCTTTGTATCCATTTAGGTTCCTTTGGTAAACTTGTTGTGTTAACACCGTTAACTTTGTTAGCTACGTCTAACATTGTAATAGGCTACAGATGCGGAGTCAATGGATTTAAGGTTACTTGAAATGAGAATTATTCTCATCTTTTCATCTGTGTTTTGGGGCAAAAAAAGAGCCGTTTAACAGTAAATAACACCGGTAAATGGCTCAATCCGTAACTAGTAATTATTAGATATCATAAATTATCAATCGTACTCAAAAATACCCTGCACTGCGTCGGATACATTCATAATATCCTCATATGCAAGAAGATTTACCCTATTACATCCTCTCGCTTTAGGATCTATTGCTTTTCTCCTATCTGTATAAACTGAATCAATTCCTCGATGTCGTCAAAGTCGTCGTAATCACCGATTATTCCTTCACGGTGGTAGACTACTCCTGCCTTTTCGTTAATCTCCAATCGGTCAAGCAGTGCCTCCATACCAAAGCGGCGGATATACTCGGTAAAGGCAAGCGGCTTTAGTTTTTCACCAAACAAGCCTTTTCTACAATCTAACTCATCGCACTGCCAGCATCCTGGAACACCCTTGGCTATTCCGCAATTTCTATTTACGCAGAAGTCAGCATCCTTGCACCATGACAGTTCTTTAAACCCATCAAGCTTACAGCCCTTGCATGTGACATTCTCAGAGCACAGACAACACGCCAGTCCACATCTTGCTATTCCAAGTTCACGTTTCATAGATTTCCTCCCACCTTTCAAAACTTCAAATGCATTTATCTTTAGACTGAAACTTAATACGAATCACACTTCTGGCAAACAGCCATAGCTCCCATAGAGTAAACGCCAACAAACTAATGATCATCACGCCAAAACTATATGGCATCCAAACAAATAAAAATCTATAGCTGATATGAGAAATCACTGGAATCAGGAGAAGCACAATTATGATCGCTAGCCCACAGCAAAGGCATAATTTCTTTTGCCCATTCTTAAGTAAAAGAGCTACATACAAAATCAAAAGTGTACCAATGATAAACAAAAAATCATAAAGTTCCTGATTAGAAATGCACAGACCGATTCTTGCATTCACACCCATATGCATTCCATATATTCCATCTGCGATCCTTGTAGCCATATCTCCGTCAGAAGCAGACAAGACAAATACCCCAAATTCACGATCTCTCGACATGATAATCTGAGTGCTGAAATTAGGATTATTTCCACCATGGTGAACAGTCTCAGGATACAGATTCCATCCTGCATAGTAATTGTTTGCTTCTGTTATAGGAAAAGAACCAAAGTCGATGTTATTCCTTACATATCTCATCCACGTAACAAGATCGTTAGTATTTGAAACAAGGTATCCTGCTGCCGTATTTCCGTAATAGGTTGGAGCATTATAGCGTCTTGATTCAAAGAAGCCTGCCTTATGGCCAGGAAAAATACGCTCTCTGTCAGAATCACTTGTTCTAAAAAAAGACTCAGTCATCCCCACATCATCCAGAATAGTATCAGTAATATAATCCTCATACTTTTCTCCTGTAATCTTCTCAATGATCAGCGCCAGCACATCATAATTGATTGTTGCATACTCATGGACTTCACCAGGCGCGTGGGCAAGCTTAACATCAGCGATCTTTCTGACAGTATCTTCCAAGGTTATTTCGCCTTTACTTCCTTCCGGAATAAGTGAGATGGTCCATACAGGAATACCACTTGAATGGTTCAAAAGATGGCTTACTGTAATTACAGCATCCAAGCCTCTATACTGGGGTCTGAACCAGTCTATGTAATCAGTGACCGGGGCATTTAGATCAACCAAGCCCTCTTCCGCAAGATTAAGAATTGCTAAACCTGTGAAAGCTTTTGTCGTAGACCCTAATTCAAAAAGCGTATGCTCATCTACACTTTCACCATCAATGTCACAATACTCCAAATAAATAGTCTCATCGCCATCCATTATTCCAACAGAGACGGCTCTATTGTGAGTCATGCTACAGATTCTATCTATGTATTGCTGCTCTTCCTGAATGGTGTATTCCTTTGAATCGTAGTGCAGAGCAAAGAATACTATAGTGATAATCACCATAATGATCAGGAGGCATCTTCTGATTATTGTTTTTCGTCTATTCATGAAGCTGATTCTTCCTCTTCTGCTCCTCTAAGGTAGGCTGCGATAGGCTCTATATACTTAACATCAGAAATATCATAGGATGAAGCCATTCTGTCGAACATTTTCTTTTGCTCTTCTGTCGCATCCTTTTTATTTCTAAGAGCTGACACGAACATCTTCATGGCAATTCTGGTCGGAGCGCTCATCTTCTCATAGTTCATTCCACCCTGGCAATAAAAGAGCTTGATCTGTTCCCTCTGCTGATCTGTAAGTGCGTTCTGAAGTAAAGAATCCACCTGTGGCTCACCATTTGGAGTTCCGCCAACACAGAATGCTGCAAGACGCTTATTCTCCCAACTTGGAGCCTTATCAAGAAACCACTTGATCTTGGAAATCTTCTCAGCCATAGCCCATCCGCCATAGCAGATTGCATCATAGTCGTCAAAAAAGCTATCACTCTTTTTCTGAGCGTCCTTAAGATCAAGAAGATCTCCCCCTACTCTGTCTGCAAGCCACTCTGCGTATCTCTTTGTGAATCCTGTCTGTGATGTGTAAATGATTAGTGTTTTCATAATTCCCTCCCATAATTAAGCAAATCTGTATCTGAAAAAAATTATCTATATGCTTTTCTATCTATTCTAACACTAATTTGCTGTCAACAAATCGTTTTCACAATAATAAAGGGTGCTCCTTTAGAGAGCACCCTCATGTTCACTATCACTTATAATCTGCTGATACTTCCGCAAAAGACCTATCGCCGCTTATGTAATCAGCGTATGCAGTCTCAGCATCTTTCCCATGAAAAACCTTACACAGACCACACATATCACAGTCTGCAATACAGGGAAATCTTTTCTTAATATATTCTCTACGATCTTCTACTGTAGAGTCTTTTATCTCAGGAGCACTTCCCATAAACACAATTCCTCTCAATGAATCTGCCTGTCCTGGCGATACTTTTCCATGTACTCCATGTTTATATCACGGATTTCTTTCTTGCCATCAATATAGTCCTGATAAATATCCCAGGGGCTTCCGCCACCAAGCCAGCATGAAGAGCAGTTCTCACAACCACCGCCACAATCCAAGGAGTTTTTAACTATCTGCTCCCTCTCTTCTCGTGTTGTGTCCTTGATAAGAATTGATTTTCTTTCCATTATCTTTTCTCCATCAGTATTGACTCGTATTCTTCAGCTATATAGTTTTGCATTTCTTATAATGTTTACGATTTTTTACCCCACTATTCTATGTATATTATACAGTATTTCTGAGTTCACCAATTGCATTTGCTTCTCCTCCTAATTGCATTCTTCAGAACAAAGTACATATCCAGGCTATTATCAATGTTTCCTGCACTGTGTTTTTCTCGATGTGATACATATTCGTTCTTCCTTATTTCTTTATGCTGCCATCTGCATGGGTATTGCCTCTGCAATAGTCATGCAATCAAGAGTTTTTACCAAGATTTTTTATTTTGTTCATACCCCTCCCACATCCTTACTGTACGTGGAAAGCCTTCATTCCAGGATATACTGCTGCATCTCCAAGCTGCTCTTCGATACGAAGAAGCTGATTGTATTTAGCAACACGCTCTGAACGGCTAGGTGCACCTGTCTTAATCTGGCAGGTATTAAGTGCAACTGCAAGATCTGCAATTGTTGTATCTGCTGTCTCTCCTGAGCGGTGTGATGAAATAGCTGTATAGCCAGCATTATGAGCCATCTTAATAGCTTCAAGTGTCTCAGAAACTGATCCGATCTGGTTGAGCTTAATAAGAATAGAGTTACCAGCGCCAAGAGAAATACCCTTGCTAAGGCGCTCTGTGTTAGTAACAAAGAGGTCATCACCAACAAGCTGAACCTTATGTCCAATCTTGGCTGTCATTCTCTGCCAGCCTTCCCAATCTTCCTCATCCAGGCCATCCTCGATTGAGATGATTGGATACTTATCTACAAGACTCTCCCAATGGGCGATAAGCTCGTCGGATGTAAACTCTTTTCCTGACTTAGGCTGCTTGTAGAAGCCCTTACCTTTTTCGCTCTTCCACTCAGAAGCAGCTGCATCCATGGCAATCTTGAAGTCTCTGCCAGGCTCAAATCCTGCTGCCTTTATAGCCTCCAGAATCTTCTCAATTGCTTCCTCATCGCTCTTAAGCTGATTAGGAGCAAAACCGCCCTCATCACCAACAGCTGTAACATCGCCCATGACAATGGGGGACGGTTCTAGGTGACTTACTCCTTATCCCTTACGCTATCCAGCGCATCCGAGATAACCTTCTCATCATGCCTAAACATGATAGAGGTACCTATCCAAGCTCCAAAATACACAACTACATAGATGATTGAGACAAAAATGCCACCACGTAAACTTCTATACCAATAGCACACGTGACCAAAAGCCATGATTATCCCATAGAGCAAAATAAAATGCAGGATCGTTCTTACAACAAAACTTAGCCTAGACTGTGCATAGCCATCATTGTATAAAAGAAGGCATGTCACGACGCTACAGGCAAAACTTGCAACCACGATAGATCCTGGGATATACCAGTCAAATGCCCATTCATATTTTCTCATTACAAATAAACCGTATATACTGACGGCGCACAGCACCATGAAGCTTACCATCATTGTCTGTCCAATTATGACTTTTATCTTTTTCATAGTTACAGGCCCAACCTTTTCTTCATCTCTTTGACATAGCTTCTGGAAATAAGAACCGCCTCTCCATTCAAAAGAACTGCTCTCATTCTGGCATTGGACTCAGCCTTTACACTTTTGATCTTCCTGATATTACAAAGAAGAGACTTAGAACACCTGAAAAATCTAAAATCCAGCTCTTTTTCAATCTCATAGAGTCTGCTTCGAATCTCAATACAGTCATCTTTAGTGTAGGCAAAGCACTTGTCATCTACGGTTTCAATATAATAGATTTTAGAAATTGGACAGGGAACGCTCTCTCCGTCTTTGACACCCATTATTATCCGCTCGCCGTTTTCAAGAAGTCCAATGGCGGTTTCTATAGCAGGCGTGCGCTCATGGGCATTTATTATCGCATGTTCACTTTCACCCTGTGGTATTTTTGTAAACGTTACCTTCAAGATTTTCCCCCTCACACTTTGTTATAAACTCTGGGATAAATGATTCTGATAGCAGCTACTAAAGCTACTGTAACCATTATGATATAAATACAGGTCTGATTCAATGTCCAGACACTTGATCCCACCTTCGAATTGAAAGTAAATACGCTGCGCATTGCTTCAGCAAAGGCTCCATTATCAAGTCCCCCGATACTCTCATCCATATGCTGCAATACACCACCAATGAGGTAATTTCTGATAAGAATTGTCACTCCTGTTGCAGGCACCAGATTACATACATTCTGAATGGTCTTATTAAATTCAGAAAGTGGCAGATATGCTCCAACCACAAAGCCGGATACAGCAGATATTATTCCCATAAAGGCGCTGCAGGTTCCCATTTTCTTAAAGAACATCATGATCAGTGTAAAAAGAGCTGTAGCTGAAACCGTTCCAAGGAATATCACTCCTATAAGTCTGATGATGTCAAGCGCTGTGATATACAAATCTCCATTAGCAAAAAGAACTATGAGTCCCCCAGCAAGAACTACTAATGTTTGAAGAAAGGCTGTTACTACAGCTGCAATGAAATATGAAAGGATTATTTCAGCTCTTTTTACAGGTGTTGCCATCATATCGTAGTAAACTCTCTCCTCACGATCTCTTACAATTGTCTGAAGGGCGTTGTAAGGAATTGTGATAAGAGCTGAGCTGATGATTCCTGCAAGCATAAGTCCGTTTACAAACTGGTCCATATCCTTTGAAGAAACAAGATTTCCAAGGTCAGAAGCTGCATTCTCCAGAGAATATAAAAAGCTGTTCTTAAGGAAAAGAATATAAAGGATCAGAATTATGATAGGGGTCAGCATTGAGAAAAATATAGATCCCTTGTTGTTTAAATATACCAGCATATTTCTTTTTGTAAGTCCCATAATTCCTCTTATCTTAGCCATTGCACTCCACCATTTCCTTTCCTGTAAGTGTTAAAAAGACATCATCCATTGTGCCCTTTATTACTTCGAAATCTTTGATAAAATCTCTATATTTCCAGACAAACTCCATGATTCCCTCATCCATCAATATGTTGTAATGATCTGCCTCGTAACTAAATCTTGGAGAAGTTAAGTTTTCTATGATCCTTGTGTTTTCTTCGCATTCCCTCGTATACCAGATCAGCTTCTTGCCTGTGTATCTGCTCTTTAATTCAGCAGGAGTTCCTTCTGCTATTATGCTTCCCTTATCCATGATCACCACGTTGTCAGCCTCTGCCGTCTCCTCCATGTAATGGGTGGTGAGGAAAATTGTCAGGTTGTCCTTTTTCCTGAGGTGATTGATGTAGTCCCATACCATCTTGCGGGACATTGGATCAAGGCCCGTGGTGGGCTCATCCAGGAAAAGAATATCTGGCTTATGGATCAAAGCTCGTGAAATATCTACTCGCCTTCTCTGACCACCAGAAAGCTTGTCATACTTCTTATTCCAGATTTCCTCTAAATTGAATTCCTCCCAGAAGCTGTTTAAGCTCTCCATTATTTCTTTCTGGCTATATCCGTAGTAAGCACCTCTTGTTAAAAGATTCTGCTTTACCGATAGATTCCCATCCAGCACTGAATTCTGAAAGACGATTCCTATGCTCTTTCTGATGCTGTCATCCTCTTTTCCAAGCTCATATCCCATGATTCTGGCATTTCCGGAAGTCTTTGGAAGGATTGTACTTAGCATGTTGATTGTTGTAGATTTACCAGCTCCGTTCTCACCAAGGAATGCAAAGAGCTGCCCCTGTTCAACATCAAAAGAAATATCTTTTACTGCCTTTGTTTCGCCATATTGCTTTTTAAGGTTCCTAACTTCAATTGCCTTTTTCATCGTTAACCTCTTTTCTTATCTCTTGTTTTTTCCGTGGTCTTTTTTGTATCTGAAAACGATGTTAAACCATTTAAAGCAAAAAAAGTGCAACTCTGCGGTGAGTTGCACTTTTAGTATGGTAAGATGCATATTTTTTATAAGTCAGTGTGGACGGTTCTAATTGACTCCCGTTAAACTTACTCTGCTGTAATGTCTACGCCAAAGTACTTGATGGAAATCTCAGCAAGAGTGCCATCTGCTCTGAGCTCTTCAATAGCCTTGTCGATAGCTTCGCGAAGTGTATCGTTATCTGAGCCCTTTGCAAGAGGAATTCCGTACAATGTTACGTCGCTGTCTACTGCTGCTACCTTAAGATCTGTAGTACCTGTTGTCTTAATGTAGTCCTGAACAGATGTGTTAGCATTGATTGTAGCATCAACAGTTCCGTTGCTTACAAGGGTCATTGTCTCGCCAAGAGTATCAACGTTCATAACCTCTGCTCCGTACTCACGGCCCATTGCCTCGTAGGTTGAACCTGCTGAGTTAGCTGTCTTAAGGCCATTAAGATTCTCAAAGGAAGTGATTGTATCGTTTGATGCAAGAGTTACAACTACTGCGTGGTCATAAGCATAAGGTGCAGTGAAATCGTAGGTCTTAGATCTTTCTTCTGTTACATCTACGCCGTTAGCCATCATATCGAAGGTTCCTGTTGATACGCCTGTAAGACCGCCGTCGAAAGCAACCTCTTTAAACTCTGGCTCTACACCAAGCTTCTCAGCAATAGCTGCTGCCACTTCTACATCAAAGCCAATAAGCTCATCTGTAGCCTCATCGTGGTAAGTAAATGGTGCCCAAACACCTTCTGTTGCTATTGTGATCTTGCCTGCTGCCTTGATTCTTGCAAGGTGGTCCTGAGAATCTGCAGCTGACTTTGGTGAACTTCCGCAGCCTATAAGAGCTACTGTCATAGATGCTGCAAGCATCATAGCGAATATCTTTTTCTTCATAATCTAACTCCTTCTTTAAACAAAACTTAAGTGTCCAGTTACATATTCTTGAAATGATCTGCTGGTGCAGTTATCATCAAAAATCTTTTTAATTTGTTGCCAGCCTAAGGAACTCTCTGGTTCGTGCCTGCTTAGGATTTTCAAAGAACTCTTTTCCAAAGCCCTCTTCCACAATAACGCCATCTGCCATAAATACTGCGTGGGAAGATACCTCTTTTGCAAAGCTCATCTCATGGGTAACGACTATCATAGTCATTCCGTCATCCACCAATGTCCTCATAACCTCCAGTACTTCTGCTGTAAGCTGAGGGTCCAGAGCTGAAGTAGGCTCGTCAAAGTAGATGATCTCGGGATCTGTAGCGAGAGCTCTTGCTATACCAACTCTCTGCTGCTGTCCGCCGGATAACTGGCTTGGATACTGGTTTGCCTTCTCATCCATTCCAACCTTTTTAAGGACATCCATTGCCTTTTCGATGGCTTCTTTCTTAGGAACCTTTCTGGCACTGGTAAGGCCTAATGTCACGTTCTCAAGAACTGTCTTGTTGGCAAAAAGGTTGTAGCTCTGGAATACAAATCCAGTCTTCTTCCTGATGGCTGCAATGTCATTCTTGGTTATCTGTGACAAGTCGTGATCTATTCCGTCAAAGGATAGGATTCCGCTATCAGGCTTTTCCAGGAAATTGATGCATCTAAGAAGTGTGGTCTTCCCTGAGCCTGATGGACCAAGGATTGAAACCACATCACCTTTATTAACTTGTAAATCTATGCCCTTTAGGATCTCATTGTCTCCAAAGGACTTTGTAAGATTTTTTATCTCTAATATTGCCATATAAACCTTCTAAATATGTACTAGTCTGTGTTTACTTTCGAACGCCATATGTTCCAAGAATCTTCTCGCCCTTCTTCTGAAGGTAGGTAAGAACTGTGCAGAAGATCAGGTATACAAGGGCCACTTCGATATACAGCGGGAAGTAGTTGTAGGACTGGCCTGCGATCTGCTTGGTTCTTGTAAACATCTCCACAACAGTGATACTGGATGCAAGGGATGTATCCTTCACCATACTGATAAGCGCGTTAAACAGTGATGGGAAGGCTGTTCTAAAGGCCTGCGGCAAAATGATGTGCCACATGATCTGCAGGTAATTAAGTCCTGAACAGTAGCCTGCCTCCAGCTGTCCTGCTGGAACTGCCTCCATTGCTGCTCTCATAGTCTCTGAGCTGTATGCACCCTCGTTAAAAGAGAACACGATAACCGCCATAACAAATGGGTTAGCCCTGATTCCAATAAGTGGAAGTCCATAGAACGCCACCATAAGCTGAACAAGAAGTGGTGTTCCTCTGATGATCCAGATATAAAACCTACTTATCTGCCTAAGCACTGGCACATTGGCATACTGGATCATAGCCACTATTACTGCGATCACCGTTGATAATATAAACGCTATCGCTGCCAGTGGTAATGTGACCTTAAGGCCGAACTCTAATATTTTGGGAAAAGAGCTAACAAGGAGCTCTAAAGTGTCTGAGTTAAACATATATCTATCCTATAATCAATTTCATTAAGTATTATTAGTTTTAATGTCTTGCACGATTTATTGTGTGCAATTTAATCAACCACAATTATACAATGGTAATATTTCAATTGCAAGCATTTCCTACCAAGTGTGTATGAAAACATTTTATCACAGTATTTGTGGGCATTTACACATATTTTTTCGCAAAAAATTAAGAGCTCTGATTTCTCAGAGCTCTTTTACTCCTGTAGCAAGTTCTTCAGCGGTTTCGGTTTTCTCTTCCTCTATTTCGTAACGCTTTCGCGTACAGTGGTTGTATTCGTGGATGGCACGCATGATTGCGTTAAGATCTTCAGGTGTAAACATGCCTGCTGCCTTGGCTAACTGATCGATGTTATTTACATTTACATGAAGGCTTCCTCCACTTGGAAGGTAAATCTTTAGGACATTTCTTTTATCAGACATATCTCCAAGGGTTATGGCGTTCTGCTTGTAATCACAGTTAAAGACAACGCCGTTATACTCAATCAGACCATTACGAGCCAGGAAGTTATAGGGGCATGTCTTCTCGTTTTCTGCCTGAAGAATCTTGGCAAAGCTCCCCTTTGTTTCAGAAGTATTTTCTACGCGGCTCAAAGTTCCAGAAGAACTGGTATTATTCACCAAATAGAGATGCTCCATAGCCATAATATCCATAAGCAAGCCTCCAAATTCAAGAACAAAAAACGCGTCTTTCCAGTGGATATTCTCAATCCATTGAAAAGACACGCATTTCCATTGCTATCTTTTATATCGGCAAAATTATTTAGTTTTTTATAGCCATCCATTCTATTTCAAGAAAAAGCTCTTATTTCAAATAAAAATCATACCATTTCTGGAATACAAAGAATGGCCATACCAGTTTACTAAGGTTGCTGCCAGATCCTTTTCCTAAGTCTTCCTGTGCCAGATAGTTTCCTATGAAGTTCTTAACAAATGTCTCATCGAACAGTCCCTGATTCCTGATAAAAGAGCTGTCACTGTACTGAAGGAGTTGGTCCTTAAGGGCTCCGCGAAGCCACTTATCCACAGGAGCAGCAAAGCCAGTCTTAGGTCTTTCGAGCATTTCTCTTGGAATATAGTCGTAGACTATGTCCTTAAGGATATGCTTCTTATCACCATCGTGATACTTAAAGCTATGTGGAAGTCTGAAGGAATATTCCATGACTCTTGTGTCCATGATAGGGCATCTGTTCTCAAGGGAATACTTCATGGAAGCTCTGTCCATCTTAACTAAGATATCCTCAGGAAGGTAGGTGTCCATATCAAGGATCATGCGCCTTATCTGGTAATCGCTGATGTCCATGGATTTCTCTACATGGTATCTGACGCTTTTGTCAGTGTGTTCCCAGGCTCTATTGCTGAATTCACTGTTTATGTAAGCTCTTTTACCCTGTTCTCCATACACTAAGCCGTAGGCTGCATCCACATAGGTGGGAGAAGCCAGCTGGGTCTTGGTATCCTGATTCCTGTTAAGGGCGATGGCTCTTACCTTTACAGGGTACTTATCAAGGAACCTGCCTCCTGGAACAGGGATCTGGCCAAAGCCATAGGCAAGACCACCCAGGGCCTCAAGCTTTCTGGCAGACATAACCTTGTCGTATACGTTGTATCCGCAGAAGAACTCATCTCCGCCATCACCGGAAAGAGCTACTGTCACGTCCTTCTTGGCCACGGCAGACACCAGCATTGATGGAATCTGGGAGTCATCTGCAAAAGGCTCGTCATAGTACTGTGGAATACTGTCCACAAGATCAGCCATCTCTTTTTCTGAGATATAGTATTCTGTATGGTCACAGCCAAGGTGCTTTGCTATCTCCTTGGCATACTCAGCCTCGTTGTAGCCCTTTACGTCAAAGCCAATACAGAAGGTCTTAACAGGCTTATCAGACAATTCCTGGGCAATGGCTGTAATAAGGGATGAATCATATCCGCCGGAAAGGAAGGCTCCCAGGGGCACGTCAGCGATCATTCTGTCAGCCACTGACTCTTTTAACAGGCCCTTAAGATGGGCCTTGGCCTCCTGATAGTCGGTGACAGGGTCTGCACTAAGTCTCTTGTAGACCTCTTTAACATCCCAGTACTTGCGCTTTGATATCTGGCCCTTGTTGAACTTAAGGATCATGCCAGCCTCAAGCTTATAGACATTCTCAAAAACCGTATCAGGAGCAGAAATGTACTGCTGATACAGGTATCTGGAAATAATTGTTCTGTTGATTGTAGGGTTGAATCCAGGGCACTTGAAGATTGGCTTAAGCTCTGAAGCGAAGACGATGTTCTCTCCGTCAAGCCAGTAGAACAAAGGCTTCTTACCAATTCTGTCCCTGATAAGATATACGCTGTCATCCTCTCTGTCTAAAAGAGCTATGGCGAACATCCCATGGATGTGATCAACCATGTCAATTCCCCATTTAAGGTAGGCAGCAATTATGACTTCTGTGTCACAATTTGATTTATATGAATAATCGGATAATTCCTTCTTAAGATCAAGGAAATTGTAAATCTCACCGTTAAAAACAATGGAAATTCTTCCATCATTTGAATGCATTGGTTGATGACCAAGGGGAGAAAGGTCCTGAATAGACAATCTCCTCTGGGCAAAACCGATAGCATAGTCATTTTTACTCTCAAAAATCTCGACACCGCTGTCATTTGGACCGCGATGAAACATGGTATCATTCATTTCGCGGAGCTGTTCTTCTGTTATTCTCTTTTTTGAAATATATCCGCAGATACCACACATAGTTTTTTACTCCAAAGGTAACTTCTCAAAGTTGTCGCGAAGTGGTCCGAAGTCCTTACATTCGTTGTCGATGGAATCAAGAAGCTCTACATACTTCTCATTGATGAGAGTCTTGTAGTTCTCAAGGTTGTCATAACCCTTCTTAGTCCAGGCAAATGGATGTGTAAGGATCTGAATCTTCTTGTGAGCCTTGATTGTCTCAGCATCAGGATAGCCATATCTCCAGATGTGGTTAGCATCTGACATGTACTTAACTTCAAGCTTGGACTCTGGTGTAGCCTTAGGGTCAAAGGAGAAGAAGTCGTCCTGATAAGCATTGATGATGCCAGGAATCTTGATGTTCTCTGCAAGGATGTCTGGAGATGGTCTATGAACTGAGAAGGAATTAACCTCAAAGCCAAGCATATCGCTGAGCATATCCATTTCCTGCTTGATTCTCTGTCTTACAAGCTTCATGTCTGTCATGCCGTTAAGAGCAAAGTGAAGACCGATGTGCTGGCCTCTCTCATGCATGTCTGTAAGGATGTCTCTGTTCTTACGGGAAAGGATGTTATAAGAGTTGTTAGTCCACTGGAAAAAGAAGGTGGATCTGAAATCTTCGCTTTCCTCAACCTTGGAAAGGGCATAAGCTCTTTCTACAGAGTACTCAACATCATGTCTCATGATGATGAACTCGTCTCTCTCCTTAGCCTCTTCATATGTAGCATAAAGACCTGTATCCTTAATTGCTCTGATTATTTCTCTGTAATCTTCGTATGAAAACATATCTAACTCCTTAAAATAACTACCGTAATTTAATTAACCCTTTGGGAATTCTCCGGCGATGACTCTGTCGAGATAGTCACGCCACTGCTCAAAGATGGCCTTACCGTTGGCGATTTCTTCGATCCTGGCTGCCTCTTTGCCAAGGCGTTTAGCCAGCTCTTTATCCTCAATAAGTCTGCAAAGGCCTTCTACTACAGCGTCCTCATCCTTAATAGGAATGAGAAGTCCGTTCTCTTCATTTCTCATAACTGTTCTTGGGCCGCCACATGGACAATCTGTTGCCACGATAGGCATTCCCATTGCCATAGCTTCAAGAAGTGAGTTTGGAAGGCCCTCCCAGTCTGATGTGAAGGCATATACCTCACCCTTAGGGATCTCTTTTTCCAGCTCATCGCTACCGCCCATAAGAAGGATGTAGTCCTGAGCATTGTTCTCTTCAATGATGCTATCCAGGATTTCCTTGGTTCCATCATGGGAATCAGGACCGTAAATCTTTAGAACGTAGTCAGGGTGCTTCTCATGAACTCTTACAAAGGCTCTGCAAAGCATTGGCTGGTTCTTGAAGTCGATAAGTCTTGCGTGGTGCACAACGCTCTTTTCTGGAACTTCTGGGTGCTCTACGCCAAAGTACTTAGGATTTATAGGATTCAGGATAACTGTGGAGTTATTCTGAAGGTGTGGTTTAAAGAATTCTCTCTGACCTGTGGTCTGGAAAACAGCTCCAGAAGCCTTAGGGAAGAGCCACTTGATCTGAACCTTGTCAGAAAAGTGATCGTAATGGCCTGTTGGGTCTGTTCTGCAGCAGACAATTACAGGAACATTGGTGTTTCCTGCTGCCATAAGAGCTCTGTAATTGGCTCTGTGGGCAAAAGGAATAAGAACATCTGGCTGATATTCCTTAACGAATTCCTTGAGGTATTTAACACGTAAAAAGAACTTAGTGATTCTGTTCTTCTTCTCGTCGCCCTCGCGAAGACCAACATGGACTCTTGTTACTCTTTCGTCCAGCTCAAATTCGTCCTTGTCATACCATTCTGTTGCTATATAAACTTTGTAGCCTTCCTGGGCAAACTGATTGGCGAGGTTTGATACAACTCTCTCCGCTCCGCCCTGGCAAAGGCAATTCAAATGAAATGCTATCTTTTTCATTACTTAAGTACCGTTCCAACCTTTATCTCAATATCTGTATCGAATCTGTCGATTCTGATGGAGCCATCAACAGTTCTGACAATAGGCTTACCATCGAAGATATCCACAACTTCGCCTGGGGCAAACATGGAGAAGTCGATCATCTCATCAAAGGGATGTGCTTCCCAGACTGTAACCTTGTGGGCGTCATCCTCTGTATCTGCATAGCAGAAAGCGCCAGGAAATGGCGCAGCCACGCCTCTAATAAGGTTGTAGATATTCCTTGTTCTGTCGGTAAAATCAATCTTACCGTCAGCTGCTGTACGCTTATTGTACCATGAATCGAAATCCTTAGAATCTGTGTGGATAGGAATCTCGCCCTTTTCCATATATGTGGTAACAAGCTTTCTGATAAGGTTCTTGGAGCAGATCATGTTCTTGTACTGAGCAGTTCTGATGTCGTCGTGCTCATTGATCTGGAACATCTCTGTAGCAAAGACGTTAGGTGAATCTGCCTTCTCATCGTATCTAAAGAGGTTGAGGTTAAATCTTGTATCTCCAAGGATCATGGACCAGTTAAGTGGTGATCTGCCTCTTCCGAATGGGAGATATCCGCAGTTGCCGTGGAATCCATAGATACCAGCCTTGAAGGCATCAAGAACTTCCTTAGGAATAAGTCTCTGCCAGCCCATAACGATACCAAGATCAAAGGTGTTCTCACTGATGAATTTCAATGTTTTTTCATCCTTGAGATAGTAGCTCTCTGCCTCAAATACAGGGATTCCGTACTTCTCAGTAAGAAAAGACAGTCCCTTAAAACCAGAAACCTGGTTCTTTTCAGTAACCTTTGGAGCTATTGTCATTACAAGGTCTACTGGGCATAGCTCTTTTTGTATAAAATCTATTATGTTCTCTGATGTGTCCTTAACGCCAAATACTACTACTTTGTAGTGCATGCTGATACCTCTTTATATCTGATACTCATAAATATCCGTATTTACTGTATCTTTTATTCGTAATTTCTCAGAATATCATGGATACTCTCTTTGTACATTTCTGGCTTGTAGGAAGCAGCTCTTTTTGCTGACTTCTCTGCATAGGCCTTCATTCTGTCTTCATCATCAAGCATCTTACAGATCTCCTCTGCAAGAATCTTCTCTCTGTCTGTGATCACAGATGGGTCCATGTTGACCTCTTCTCCCATGTCAGGGATAAGAACGCCGTAGCTACCCTCTATTGCCACCTCTGTGCTGTCACCGTTAGGGATCCTCTTGATAAGGTCCTCATACTCGCTTTCTGATAAAAGAATTTCTCTAGGGCCTGTCTTACAATCCGCTGAGATAACAGGCTTATTAAGGGCCATTCCCTCAAGGACTGCATTAGGAAATCCCTCGTGGTTGGAGCTGCAGACATAGAGGTCTGATGCTGCCACGTATGGGAATGGGTTCTTACGATTGCCTGGATAAAAGGCTTTATCTCCAACTCCCAGCTTATCAGCCAGTTCTCTGTATGGATCCCAGTTGCCGGCACCAAGAACTACAAGGCGAGCCTCCGGATGCTTCTGACAAACCAGTGAAAAGGCCTTGGTAAGGTGCCAGATTCCCTTAATATAGTCATTTCTTCCCATGCAGGCAATAGTCTTAAGTGAAGGATCTGCAAATGGGAAATCATCTATCTTTTCAGCACCCTTTTTCTGGATATCCTCAACATCAAGAGGATTGTAGATATAGGTGCTTCTGTCGTAGTCAAAATCTCTTTTTAGCTGTCTTACAATCTCCTTAGAGCAGGACAGAACCTGATCTGACTTTTGGCAAAAGAGATTAACCTGACGAGGATTCTCCATGTCAGTCTGGCATCTAAGCCCTGTTAACACCTTTTCTTTTTGCCTTGAAAGGACGTTAACATAATTGGCACTGCTGCCGAAGCTGTAGGAAATATCTATGCCAAGATCTCTTTTTATCTTCTTGGTCTTATTAACGCGCTTAAGAACGTTGATAACCTTATTAAATATGCCCTTCTTGGAAGGTACATTGATGTCAATGACTTCCAGACCTGTCACATCAAAGTTGATGTCCTTGGAGCTGAAAATAAGGATATATACATTGTAAGTGTCCTGAAGTAGCCTTGCTGTCTTGACACAAACTCGCTCAAAGCCTCCCTGATGGAGCATTGGAACCATGAGCATAAGGTTCTTTTTGTCATTAGTGTTAGCCATTAAAAATGTCCTCTTTCGTAGAAGAATCCCATAAGCTTAGCCTGAGCCTTTACATCAAAGCCAGCATCGCGAAGCTTACCCTGGATGTAAACTGAGGATTCTGATCTGTCGCCGATTGAATACTCGATAGATCTGTGTTTATCTTTTACAACCCTGATCTTATCTGGGATATTAACCTTTTCAAAGCCTGTGCCTTCATCAAGAAGGTCAAAGTCAGGCATGTCGTCTGTCTCAAATACGCTCTCTCTTCTCTCCCCTGCAATTGCAGTGAGGGTCTGATTAAGGCGTATCTCCTCGTGAAGTGGGTCTGGATGATAATCTTCATGGAAAAGAAGGTCATCCAATATCTTTCTGGCCCAGTCCCTTGGCTCGGAATTGATACTGCGCATAGATACAAGCTCTGTTACATTAACCTCACTGGTAACTGAGTCAGAAACAAGGCACTGAAGACCTGCTGCCTGAGCTTCCACAACGCTGCCTGGAAGTCCCTCATATCTTGAAGGGAAGCAGAAATAGTCCATGGCCTGATAGTAGTCGCTGGCATTACTCTTATTACCTGCAAAGATACATCTGTCTATGATATGGAGCTTGATTGCAAGCTTCTTCATATCGTCCATAAGAGGGCCCTTACCCAGCATAAGAAGTCTGATCCTCATGCCATGAAGCATGCTGTACTCGTTGAGATCGTCGTTATCAAGAAGTCTGCATATCTGGGCAAAAACATTTAAAAGAAATTCGTGGTTCTTGGCATATCTGAAGCTTCCAACGTGGCCTATTACAATTGCATTGGAAACACCAAGCTCTTTTCTTATCTTGTTCCTGGTCTCTTCGTTATAGGCAAAATGCTTAAGGTCGATGGCATTAGGGATGATATGGACATTACCCTGATCCACCATGTTCTGGCCAAATACAGCAACTCCAGCCTCTTTGGAGCAGGCAAAATTGTAGTCTGTAATACCTTCCTTCTGAAGAGGTGATCTAAAGAGCTTAGTAGCCATGCCCTTTACACCATTATCAACGCCTGCACTTCTTGCGTGGGCGATACAGATAGGTATGCCACTCTTCTTGGCAATTGGAAGGTAAATGGCAGCTGTACTTGTCATATGACCCTGAACAACCTTCCACTGGTTAGGGTGGTCGTTAAAGAATCTCTTGATAGCGTTCTTGTAATCAAGAAGATTGGTGCCCACAAATTTGGGCAAGCAATAAATTCTACCGCCAAGCTTTCTGACGCTAGAATCAAAATAGTCCGGCTCCCTGATTGCCATCAGCTCATCTGAAGTCGGACTCTTTTTACCTGTCTTTTCCGGGGAATAATGTACCAGGAAATCAAATTGGATCTTGTCCCTGTCCATGTTGCGGTAGAGGTCCATGATCCTGCATTCAGCTCCACCAACACCAAGTCCCCCAAGTACGTGTAGTACGCGAATCTGTCCGTAACTATCTTCCATATTATTTCCATCCCGTATTTATTTGTATATGGATAAACCCTGGTTTCAGGTTATTTATGTTTAATTAGCTTGTGAAGTCTTCCAAGGTTATACTTGGATCTTGCAAGAAGTGCATCTCCAAATGCTGCGAACAATCCCTTTTTAACAGGATTTAAGGAAAAGAGCCTTGAAAAAGACACTACCTGTGCCTCATCCAAAAGCTTCTCAAAGGCTACAAAATCCCTATCTTCCATGGTATTAGTGTGGTAAACAAGGGTCTCGATACCTTTTTTACCAGCCTTAATGGCCATGGATTTCTTAAAAGCAAGTGGATAAAAGGTCATGCCAAATCTTGAAAATGGCATGTTACCAAAGCCATCTGTGATCTTGGAAAATCCGTTTTTCTTAAGGACTTTGATAGTGTTCTTATCAAAGGAATGGGAAGGAGCCATGAAAATATCTGTCCTGATTCCGTGGCTCTTAAGGATCCTCTTGCCTTCTCTTATCATATCATCCTGAGCGGACATTGATACACCGGCAAATTCAGACTTTCCTCCAATAGGGAAAAGACCTGCTTCCCTAGTGGTGTAAAGGTGATTAAAGCCGTGCATGGCAATAGTCCACCCATCCTTTTCCAGGGTCTTAACATAATCCCAGAAATCTTCTCTCTTAGGGTCTATCTGAAGTTTAGGGTCCTTGTTATCAGGCACCACACCAATTAAAGGCTTGACTGAATGCTTATCCAGGATCTCTTTGAACCTGTTAAACTTGGTCCAGTCCATATCTGGTGTGATGTCGTCCATTCTGATTGTTATCTGCATGAAAATTCCTCTGTATAAGATAACATTTGTTCTCTTATATCTTACAGGTTTTTCTTATACCAGTCTATTGCAAGCTCAATACCAGCCTTGAAATCATAAGATGGATCATAGCCAAGGTTAGTTCTTGCCTTTGTGATATCAGCGTTAGAATCTCTGATATCTCCTGCACGTGGTGGTCCAAAGATAGGCTCAACGTCCATACCAAGTGCATCTGTAAGGTGATGATATACATCAATAAGGAACTCTCTTCCGCCTGCACCGATGTTGTAGGCTTCACCTGCTGCCTCTGAAGAAGCAAGACAGGCACGAAGGTTACCTTCAATTACGTTATCAACATATGTAAAGTCTCTTGACTGCTTACCGTCTCCGTTGATAGTAGGAGTCTCACCGTTCATGAGCTGGCGAAGGAACTTAGGGATAACAGCTGCGTATGCGCCGTTTGGATCCTGTCTTCTTCCGAATACGTTGAAATATCTAAGTCCATAGGTATCAAGACCGTAAAGCTTCTTGTAAAGCTTACCGTACTCTTCGTCTGTCTTCTTAGTAAGAGCGTAAGGTGAAAGAACGTTGCCTTCCTGACCTTCCTTCTTAGGAAGAGTAGTTGAATCTCCGTATACTGATGAGCTTGAAGCATAGACGAACTTCTTAACGCCGTTCTGTCTTGAAGCTTCCATCATGTTCAGGGTTCCTCTGATGTTGATCTCCTCGTATAAAAGAGGCATCTCGATACTACGTGGAACTGAACCCCAGGCTGCCTCGTTAAGAACGTAGTCAACGCCCTTTGTAGCTTCCATGCATGCGTCTAAGTCTCTGATGTCCTTCTCAAGGAATGTGAACTTAGGGTTCTCCATGAAAGGCTGAATGTTCTCAATGTGGCCAGTTGAGAGGTTATCCATACATCTAACTGTATAACCCATCTCAAGAAGCGCCTCACAAATATTTGATCCGATGAAGCCTGCTCCACCAGTTACAAGGAAGACAGAATCTTCCGGAAATTTTAACTCTCTAAAACCCATTTTTTTCCTCTCTAGTCCGCGGTCAAATCATTCATCTGTTCGCGTTTCCTCGTCGTGATTCCCATGGGCTCATATCAGAAAAATGTCTCATCTCATGTTATTCGGAACACTCGACATTTTTCTGATATTTCACCCTGGGATTCATCGACTCGTGCAAATGTCTCACATCTGAATGATTTGCCTCGCTATACTACATAGTAAAACTTAATCTTTATTGATTGAGTTTTCTTATTCTTTTCCTATTTTTCTTTAATCAAAGTCTCCAGTAGTCGAATTCAGGAGCCTTGTAGTCGTTAAGGTCATAGATGCCCTTAAGGTCCATGAATACCTTAGTTTTGTGTGAAGGATTGAAGAACTTAGCTATATCAGCTGGCTTGTAAGCCTTGAAGTCTTCGTGAGCAACAGCCATGATTACAAGGTCCATGTCCTTAACATCATCAAGTGTATTGAACTCGATACCGTATAGTCTCTTAGCCTCGTCTGAATCAGCCTGTGGATCTACTACTACAGGAGTGATTCCGTACTCACCAAGCTCGTTATAGATATCGATAATCTTTGTATTACGTGTATCTGGGCAGTTCTCCTTGAATGTGAAGCCAAGGATTGCTACCTTTGCATTCTTAACTGGGATGTCATTGGCGATGAGACGCTTAACAGCTGACTCTGCAATGTATTTACCCATATCATCGTTGATACGACGACCTGAAAGGATGATCTGTGAGTGGTAACCAAGCTCCTCAGCCTTGTATGTAAGGTAGTAAGGGTCAACACCGATACAGTGTCCACCAACAAGACCTGGTCTGAATGGAAGGAAGTTCCACTTTGTTCCAGCTGCCTCAAGAACGCTCTTTGTATCGATTCCCATCTTATTGAAGATGATTGAAAGCTCGTTCATGAAAGCGATGTTGATATCACGCTGTGAATTCTCGATAACCTTAGCTGCCTCAGCAACCTTGATTGACTGAGCCTTATATACGCCTGCAAGAGCAACGAGGCTGTAAACCTTAGCAACCTCTTCAAGTGTCTCTTCATCCATACCTGAAACGATCTTAGTAATAGTATCAAGTCTGTGAACCTTGTCACCTGGGTTGATACGCTCTGGTGAATAACCAACCTTGAAATCAACGCCGCACTTAAGGCCTGACTCCTCTTCAAGGATAGGAACACAGATATCCTCTGTTACTCCAGGATAAACTGTTGACTCATATACTACGATAGAACCCTTTGTAAGGTACTTACCAAGTGTACGGCTTGCACCCTCAACTGGTGAAAGATCTGGTGTGTGATCATCATTAACTGGTGTAGGAACTGCTACAACATGGAACTTACACTCTCTGAGCTTCTCAGGATCTGCTGTGAACTCAACTGTTGTCTCCTTTATAGCTTCGTCACCAACTTCTCTTGTTGGATCGATTCCCTTCTTATAAAGATCAACCTTGGCTGCGTTAAAGTCATAACCTACAACCTTGATCTTCTTGGCGTAAGCAACTGCGATAGGCATACCTACGTATCCAAGTCCTACAAGTGAAAGTTTCTCCTCTCCTGAAAGGAGCTTCTCATATAATCCCATAATAATTCCTCCATCTAACTTAGTCAGATATAATTTTTTATTTATTAGAATTCAATAGTTCGTCTATTTTATTCACATACGTCAATATTATACTACGTCTGTCAAACTTTCGCTCAACCAGTCTCCGTGCGGCTTCTCCCATTTTGCGTCTCTCATCCTCACTAAGGGAAAAGAACTTATCTGCCGCTTCAAAAAGTGAATCCTCATCTCGTGGTTTAACCAAAAATCCTGAAACTTCTTTTTCCACAATTTCCTTACAGCCGCTAATATCAGATGCGATAACCGGTCTTCCAGTGGCAGAGGCTTCCATCAGCACGTTAGACATGCCCTCGTGATAGGAAGGATGCACGATAACATCCGCCTCCTTAATATATGGATGAACATCCTTCTGGAAAGGTATCATCTTAAAGTAGCCTTTAGAAACTGCCTCTTTTACCTTGCTCTCATAGTCATCGTCGTTGTAACCGATGGCTGCAAAGGAGACTTTATCGCCATATTTCTCATGAAGCCTTTTAGCAACTGCCAGGTACTCATCTGTACCCTTCTCCTTCATGAGTCTTCCTATATACAGATATCTGGTGACGTCATCCTTGTGGCCTGGATATAGCTCTTTTACGTGCTTATCAAGATTAACTCCTGAGCCGTTAACTGTGACATGCTCAAGACCTCTAATGCCGTGGTCTTCGAATATACGCCTGTTCTCAGCATTCTGGAAAAAGAGATATCTACACTTCTTAAGGGATACCTTATACATAAGGACTATCAGCTTAAGTAGCATTCCGCCTCTTTCAAAGGTGCTGCCAAGGCCGGTAACTGTTGATATATAAGGAACCTTCAATCTCTTACATACGTATCCACCGTAGATGTTAGGCTTGATAGTGTAGGTAAGAACCACGTCAGGCTTCTCACTTTTAATGAGTTTCCTATAATCGCGCAAAAGAGCCAAGTCCTGTACAGGATTGACTCCTCGTCTGTTAATGTCTGTATGAATGACTTTGCAGCCTTCTTCTCTGAGCTCCTTGACCTTAACGTCATCGGGAAGGCTGATAACCACCTCAAAGCCCTTGTCCATAAGGCTTGTCAGAAGCTCATTTCTAAAATCATATAAACCGCCAGAAGAATTGGCCAGTATCAGTGCTTTAGGCATTTAATCTCCTTTTACTCTGCCAGGTCGCTTTCCTGCATTACGCAAAGTTCGTTGTATTTCATCATGTAGACACCTTCTTTGTAATCTCCGATGTCCACCTCGTTCTCAATTCCCTGAAGGTTGTTGAGAATCATCTTAGGGAAGTTGACGCCACAGGCATAGGCATGTGGATAACCGCCGCCAAATCTTGGATTAACCTCAGACAGATACCAGGTGTCACTGATCTTGTCATAGAAAAGATCTATGTCGATCATGCCTCTGTAACCAACGTTCTCAACAAATTGAACGATCTGCTTGAAGAGCTGGTCGTTGATGACAGATACGGATTTATCAGTTTCTCCTGCGCGCATCTTGATTTTTTTCTTAAGGAAGATAGATGTGCACTTGCCGGAGATCATGTCAATATAAACGTCAGCTCCATACTCCTGACCAGTCATGTATTCCTGAATGATAAGGTCATCGAAATCATGGAAAAGAGCTGTCAGCATCTCCCTTGAATTAACTGCATTGATGTTAAGAGAAGCGCTTCCTCTTCTTGGCTTAACAAATACAGGGTAGTCCACTTCTCCTGCTGCTCTTGCGCTCTCAAACTCAGCAATGCTTCTATAACACTTGGCTGTTGGAATTCCAAGCTTACCAAGCATCTCATACATCTTGTATTTATCAAGGCTTGTCTCACAGAGCTCATAGGAAGATACGATTGGAGTTACACCGATCTTGGTGAAACGCTCAGCGTTCTTGGCAAGAAGGGAAAGCTCTGGGTCGATAAGACTGAAAACTCCCTTGATCTCTTCTTTTCTGCAGATTCCAAGAATCTCATCAATATAAAATGGAGCATCGATTCTTGAAACAATATAGTTCTTATCTGCATCGTAGATGGCTGGTCCGATGTTGGAGCAATCTGTTGCCACAACCTTTCCTGTTCCATCAAGCTCACTCTTAAAAGCCTGTACCACCTTATTTCTTGTTCCTGCACTAAGAATTAAAATGTTTGTCTCCATAGTCTCAATCCTCTTTTAATTTTCCAGTTCTCTCAAGACGCTCTTTTCTAATCTGAGCGAAGTTTCCTTCAACCTTGTTAGTGTCCTCTGCCACCTGTTCGCTGTGGCCAAAAACTGTTTTAAAAGTCATGCCGATAACCTTAAGATCCATAAAAAAGCTCAGGTTCTCAACATATGTTGCATCAATTTCAAATCTGGTATCCCAGTCCACAGTATTCCTGCCGCTGGCCTGAGCAAGACCTGTAAGTCCCGGTCTTACTGTGTGGCGAAGCTTCTCCCTTTCTGTGTAATATGGAAGATACTCAACCAACAGGGGCCTTGGCCCAATAAAGCTCATGTCACCCTTCAGTATGCAAAAGAGCTCAGGAAGCTCATCAAGGCTTGTCTTTCTTAGGAACTTGCCAAAACTTGTAAGCCTGTCCTTATCAGGAAGGAGCTTGCCTTCAGCATCTCTTTTGTCTGTCATGGTTCTGAACTTGTACATATTGAATATCTTTTCATCCTTACCTGGACGGGGCTGCTTGAATAATATAGGGCTTCCAAGCTTGATGCGGACCAGGATCGCCACTATCAGGTACAGCCAGCAAAACAGGATCAGGATTATCAAAGATATCAGTATGTCGAATATTCGCTTTACATACTTTCCATAAAATGAATTCTTCATGATATCCTTTATTTCTATGTTAGTATTCTTCTCTGAAAACTCAGATCAAAAGCAGCTCTTGATCACTTCAATGATCACATCCTGCTGATCAGGAGTCATCTTGTTATCACTTGGAAGGCAAAGGCCTCTTTCAAAAATATCCATTCCAACGTCGGCAATAGCACCCTCGTTGATGTAAGCGTTACTTCTTGCTCTTCCGTTTCCGGATACAGTGATGAATGGATTCATTCTGTAAATTGGCTGCATGTGCATTGGCTTCCAGATTGGACGGCCCTCTGCATTTATCTTGGCAATTGCTTCAAGGATTTCTGTAGGACAGCTCTTACCTGGCTCTGTCACGTAAAGAACGTCCTTCTCGCCTCTAACCTGCTTGCACATAGCTTCTTTATTGATAAGAAGACATGAAAGCCAGAAGTTAGGCACACTGTTCTTGTCATCGAAAGGATTCATTGTAACAGGAAGGTCCTTAAGTCCCTCCTTGTAACGCTCATAAATAGCTCTCTTCTGAGCAATGTGCTCCTCAAGATAAGGAAGCTGGCCTCTTACAACGCCTGCGATAACATTACTCATTCTATAGTTAAAGCCAAGCTCCTCATGCTGATACCATGGAGCATCCTCTCTTGCCTGGGTAGACCACTTACGAACCTTGTGGGCATCCTCTTCGCTCTTAGCAAGGAACATTCCGCCTGAAGAACCTGTAATAATCTTATTTCCGTTAAAAGAGATAATTCCGTAATCACCAAAGATACCTGTCTGCTTGCCTTTATAGGTTGCGCCAAAGGACTCAGCTGCATCTTCAACGATAAGGGCACCGTGCTTGTCACAGATGCTGCGGATCTCATCAATCTTACCTGGTGTTCCGTAAAGGTGAGCTACAACCACAAGCTTAACCTCAGGATAAATCTCGAAGGCCTTCTCAAGAGCCTTAGGATTCATATTCCAGGTATCTGCTTCTGTATCGATAAATACTGCTTCGCCGCCTTCGTAGGCAATAGGGTTAACTGTTGCATCAAAGGTCATGTCAGAGCAGAATACTTTTTTACCCTCTAGTGAACCGTGTCCAACCTTAGGAATGCCGTAAAGTCTTTCTCCTGCAAGCTTGATGGCAAGGTGAAGAGCTGCGGTTCCTGAAGAAAGAGCTACAGCGTCCTTGCAACCAATCTTCTCGGTCACGATTCTCTCTGCTTCATTGATGTTGGCGCCTACTGTAGACATCCAGTTGGTGTCATAGGCTTCCTGCATATACTTAAGTTCATCGCCGTGCATTGTTGGTGATGAGAGATAGATCTTTTTCTCAAAAGGTTTGATTTCCATAACTGATTCCTCTTAATCTTCCTCGTTGATCTTGTCAGCCACCTTCTTAAGAGCTTCCTTGTGCTCTGTAGAACGGTCTGCTTCATTATCTGTAGGATGGTAGGTTGTTACTATCTCCTGAACAATACTCTTGACCTCAGGTGATTCCTCTCTTGACGCCACATTGAGTCTTTCAAGCTGTGAGAAAAATCTCATTTCATCAAGCTGAATTGGCTTTCCAATGTGGATCATCTTGTTGGATGTATCCTGAAGTCCCTCTTCATCCATGAGCATCTCCTCATAGAGCTTCTCACCTGGACGAAGTCCTGTAAATTCTATACGAATATCCTCGCCAACCTTGTAGCCTGAGAGCTTGATAAGATTCTCAGCAAGGTCAAGGATTCTAACGGGCTCTCCCATATCAAGAACGAAGATCTCTCCGCCCTTGGCATAAGCACCAGCCTGAAGTACCAGTGATACAGCCTCAGAAATAGTCATAAAATAACGGATGATATTAGGGTCTGTAACTGTAACCGGGCCGCCTGAAGCTATCTGCTTTTTGAAAAGAGGTATGACAGAGCCGTTGGATCCAAGTACATTACCAAAACGAACTGCCACAAACTCTGTATCGTAGTGCTTATTGAAGGTCTGAACAATCATCTCACAGATTCTCTTGCTGGCTCCCATAACGTTGGTTGGGTTAACAGCTTTGTCTGTGGAAATAAGAACAAACTTGCTGGCGCCGTTCATGGCTGCTGCCATAGCGGTCTTAAAGGTACCAAATACGTTGTTCTTAATAGCTTCTCCAGGGCTTGTCTCCATAAGAGGCACATGCTTGTGAGCTGCTGCATGGTAGACAATGTCTGGCTTGTACTCTTCAAAAATAGTGTTAATTCTGAGTGTATTACGAACAGAAGCGATCAGTACTACAAGATCAAGGTCCTTGTAATTGCGGATGAGCTCCTGCTGAATGTCATAGGCGTTGTTCTCGTAGATATCCACGATGATAAGGCGCTTTGGCTTATGGCTTGCGATCTGTCTGCAAAGCTCGGATCCGATTGATCCGCCACCACCGGTAACCATGACAACCTTGCCACTTACGTAGCCTGCGATGGAATCTATATCTACAGCAATAGGATCTCTTCCAAGAAGGTCCTCTACTTCTACATCACGAAGTCTTGATACATTTACCTCTCCGTTAACCAGCTGGTACATTCCAGGCAGGGAACGAAGCTTACAGTCTGTATTCTTACAGATATCAAGGATTTTCTTAAGCTCCTGTCTTGAAACAGAAGGGATAGCAACTATGATCTCATCGATATCGTAAAGGTCAGCGCACTCAACGATTCTGTCTCTTCCGCCTACAACGCGGATTCCCTGAATGTACTTGCCCCATTTATTAGGATCATCATCGATGATGCACTTGATGGACATTGTTGAGTAGTTGCTGGTGATGATCTCTTTAATGATGATGTTGGCAGCCTCTCCGGCACCAATGATCATTACGGCTTTACTATTATTCCTGTTCTCTGCCCTATGCTTCTGACTACGAAGGAATCTGTAGGAGAATCTGCTGATAAATATCAGGGTGTAGAGAAGGAAGGTATAAAGGAAGTAGTAACTCTGTGGAACCGGCTGTGACTGGGACTTAAAAAACTGAAGTCCAATGGCATTGATGATTCCAGAAAGTGTACATCCCATTACCAGGTTCTGAAGTTCTCTTTCTCCTGCGTATGCCCAAAGGCTGTCATAAAGCTTGAACAGATAAAATACAAGCAGTGTGATCAGAATGTTAATAGGCAAAAATGTGTTAACAGGTGTAAGGAAATGGTCAGGAATAGTGCCAACCTTAAACTCATATCTTATAAGGATTGCCACGTAGCTGGCCAGAATTATGCTGATGATATCGTAGATAATCAGCCCTGTTCTTCTATATAGTTTTTGAAAGTTAAAAGGCTCTTTTTTCTTGTTCATTATCCTATCCAACTTCTATTATTATTCACACTTCTTCCTGTACACCAGTGGTGCAATTGAAAGGAAAAGTGCCAGTGTCATTGGGTTTGAAAGCTGGAATACCCATTCTGAGATACCAGCCACAATAAAGCCTATGATAACGGCAAATGGCATAAGTGAAAGTGGCTCTTCCTTCTTGTGCTTACCATAGTAGTAAATGCTGTAGATTACAGCAAATAACATAAGCACAGCAAAAAGAGCTCCCACTATAATTCCATGGTCGAAGGCCACCTGAATATATGTGTTGTGGGCGTGGATCGCAATCTCACCGTTTGGAAGCTCTGCTCCCATCTCATCATGACCGGTAAGATTTAGCTCTTTTATATAAGATCTGAAGATGGTAATACGTCCATTAGACATTACGTCCAGTGGGTTATCCACATCCACATATTCATTCATGGTTTCAAGGAGCATTCTGAACTCTGCTCTTGTAACTGTATTAGATGCAAGAAGGAATCCCATCTCGTTGACGTCGAGTCTTCCATCCTGGCCTTCCTCGTAGTAGGACTCCTCGTTACTTTCATCTATAGGATATCCGTAGTGGTCATAAAGAGGATTGCCATTGCTATCGTAGTTGTAGACATCGAGAGGATATGAGTAATCTCCAATTTCGACGCCGAGAATCTTGGTGGCAAAAAGACCTGTAAAGCGCTCAACACACATGAAGTTGGTGCTGCCCCAGGCTGCTCCGCCTCTTATGAACTCATCAGTCTCGTCAATAACGTAGATAACAGGATCTGCCACGATGGCAGGTATTATTCTCTGAAGTGTAAAGGCTGCAGGGAAGCAAAGAATCACTGACAGCACAAGTACACCGATAATGCGGGCAAACTGCCTCTTATATCTGACAGATATTGTTACGATAACAAGGAATACGCACACTCCTATAGCAAGGTATGCTGTCCTTGATACTGTAAATATGGCATAGGCCATGGTCCATCCAAAGAAGATTATTTCCTTCCAGGCTGTCTTGAATAATTCCCAAATTCCGCATCCGTTAGGTGCTGCCACGATCTTAGCCACAAGAAGGACGCAGGCAACAGCTCCCATAAATGTGAAGTATTCTGCTGTAACAGTTACTGTGTGGAAGATAAAGCCAAATCTTCCAAGTACGTAACCTGCGAAATATCTGTGCATAAGGCTAAAGACAAGGGAGATGGCAAAGTTCATCATGAAACCACCTGAAACTATCTTGAGGTAATCTTTTTTACCAGGCCATACCATGATCCTTAAGTACCATACGCAGAATGTAAGGGCAAGAACTACGCCCCACCATCTGGTGTTCCTGAAAATAACGATCAGTAACAGGAAAAGGAACAGCATTGCTCCAAATGCGGACAATCTGTACTGGGATTTATCTCTTGTCTTAATCTTTCCAACAATGTATCTGGCAATAACTACTATGGCATTCATCAGTAGCACGCCAGCTAAGATGACGATGATAATGCCGTATTTAAGAGCAGCATTATTAAGGTCATACTCTTTTTCTGTATCAGCAAGGGCATGAAGCCTGTAGTAATTGGCGCCGTAGATCACAGAGCCCACAAGCCATACCGCGTTGTAGACATTGACTGCCTCTTTAAGGGAGAAGGTCAAAAGCATCATGATAAGAAGCCAGATCATCATTTTTCTCTCAGAAAGGGTGTGATAAATGTCATAAAGGTCGTTCATGTAGGCGCAGCCATACCAGATGGCCATTGCCATTGAGAACATGATAAGGATATAGCGGAGCTTATCGCTGTTCTTAACGCTCTCCCAGAATGAAATGCCAATCTTGTGAGTAACCACCCTGTGGTTAATGGCATAGAAGGTGAAGAAGGCGCATATCAAAAGACCTATCTCATAAAAGATAATGTCCACAGCCCTTAGATCAAAGATCCTAAGAGGAAATACCATTATCATAAGTACCAGGTAAACAACAGTCGCTACTGGGTTAGCCACGTATTTAATGGCTTTACCGATTGTCATAAGGCTGTTCTTATCAGGGAACTTCTTAAAGTACAGGAAGGTTGCCAGATAAATGCATGCATAAATAGCGGCGATCACAAATATGATTCCCAGTGAAACCCACTTGGAGATTGGCAATCTGTAGTTGTAGATTGCTGCCAGATGCACTCCAGGCACTTCCTGAGCATCATTGATATATATACTTCCAACATAGGCTGTATCATCAGGAATACTCTCGTAAGCCGCATAATACTTAGATCTGCAGCCCTGAAGCACTAATGTGTACTCCTCACCAACCTCTACTGTAAGCTCCATAGGAATGGTCACATAGCATGGAAGCTGATAGTCGTTGACATCAACAATAACCTTAAGGGCAGATACGTTGTACTTGTCCCTGATCTCAGCGTATATGTATCTACCTGTCTCGAATTTAGAAATGTATACATCAATAGAACTCAG
Source organism: Butyrivibrio proteoclasticus P6B7 (assembly GCF_000622085.1). Classification (GTDB taxonomy): domain Bacteria; phylum Bacillota; class Clostridia; order Lachnospirales; family Lachnospiraceae; genus Butyrivibrio; species Butyrivibrio proteoclasticus_A. Next base: position 108,552 of record NZ_JHWL01000001.1, on the reverse strand, counting down.
CCTTTCATACTGGGTCACAAATTTCTGTGACATCTGAAAATCTGGGTTTATATAATCTGACTCGCTGATAATCTCGCCGCCTGGTGATGTCTTAAGGACCTTGGTCCAGGTTCTAAGTGGCCAGACTGTCATTACACATATGATCGCAAATAAGAGAAAAACCAGTCTTATTGCTGTTTTCCTGTTAATAATTGTTCTCATCAAATAAGCCTTTTCCTAGTTTTATGGCATAAAAAGCCATCATTAAATATTAACACACCTGCTATTGTTAATCAAACCAGCCAAAAATCACTCAGCATCAGACGTGGCCATAAGTAGTGGCAGATTAAACCACAAAATCACCACGTATCTTACAAGATAGGTTGGTCCTAACATAACAGTAAGGCACGTAAGGACCATAGGTAAAAATGGAAGAACGCCATTTTTCTTTTTCCTGCAAATTCGGTAGCAGAAAACAAAAAGGTAAACTATAAGCCACAGTCCAGGGGCAAATATAAGAGCCGGAATTGGGGCATCCTTTGGAAATGTGCCGATGGAAATGTATCTGTAGAACTTGTCTATTATAGGAATGAAGCTATGTCTTTCTCCTGGAAGCTCCACTTCGTAGCCAAAGTAACAGTTGTCCTCATAGGTAAAGGTGAACATAGAGGTTCCCTTATACACATCAAAGGAAGCTGGTGGATAAAAATACCCATAGCAGGTAAGAAGCCAGGCATTTAAATAGGTTCCAGGACTCTTCTTAAGCATCTTAAACCAAAGGTCCCAGAAGTCCCTGGAATTGGCTTCGTAAAGATCATTATTAAAGTCCACCTTTACAAGGTCAGAAACCTTATCGGTGTACAGGTTGAGGTTCTCTTCAGGTATGTAGCTTGTAAGAGTCTTAATATCCTCTTCGCTCATGCTGTCTCTGTCGTACTTATAGCTCCTTGCAAGCTGCATGATAGGAACTGTCAGTATTTCCTGATGATGTGTGGTTCCTGTCGCGCCAAAGAGAGAACTAAGGGCAAGGTTTACCACAAGATAAAGAACTATGGGGCCTGCCAAAATAGTGGTGAGCTTGATGGATTTCTTTTTCCATAAAAAAGCTATTGCTATAGGCACGAATACAAGGTAGGCGTAAAAGCCGTTGTGTCTAAAGCATGGCATAAGAACTGCAGTTGCTACAAAGGCTGCGACTCTTGTCTTACTGGCAAGGAATTCTTGTGGATCCTCAAAGAGCTGCACAAGGAAAACCGTAAGTAGAAGGAGCAGCGCAGAGAACAGGCCATCCTTACTTGAGCACAGGGTGTACATTACGATAGTTGGGAAAAGACCGTAGAATAAAAGCCAGAAAATACGGTACTTTTTGCCTACGCCTCTTTTCTTAAGGAAAGTGATCACATAGGCAAATATCCAGGTGATTACCAGCATCTGAAGTACGATGTATAGGAAGATTCCAGCATTCCAGGAACCTGAGATTTTGTGGATAAGGGTGATGGTGCCACCAAGAAGGAGGACGTGCAATAGCGGGTGATGAGTTGTGAAGGTCCTTGTAAGGACTTCGTTGAGCTCGTCCTGGGCATCATATACGAAGAATCCGGGGAATTCTGCCAAAAGAACTGGGATATTAAGGGCGATCAGAATCAGATGGAGTTTGTAGAATTCTCTCCTGTCTGCCTTTCTGTCTGTTTCTGTGAAGATCTTGGGAAGGGTTCTTCCTGCGAAGTGCCTGTCCCTGGAGGTTCCACAGTTGTCATAGCTTCTCCAGACGTATCTTGAATCAAAGGTCATAATGGCCATAATGCAGACCATTACAAGGATTGCGTTCTTGTCTGTAAGGTTGATGCTACCATGGGTTTCAAGCTGGTAACCAAACACCAGAAAAATACCCGATAAAACGCCAAATAAGCCTGACATAAGCCAGGCTAATACTACGTTTTCTTCTTTAAACTGCTTTCCCCAAAAAGTACTACTTTTCCTCATCGCGGGTCGTCTCCCGTATCACAAACTGTGGATTCTTGTTCTGTGAAATGTAAATCCTTCCAACATACTCACCAACCATGCCAAGCATGAGCATGATGGCTCCTCCCATAAATACGATAGCGCTCATCAGAGCGGAAAAACCTGTGGTCAGTCCTGGAAGATCAGGATACATGATCTTCTTGATAACTGTGTAAACGCCGTATAAAAAGCCGATGATAGCAAATATTGATCCGGACAATGTGGCAATTCTAAGGGGCTTAATGCTAAAGGCGGTAAAGCCGTTTATCCAGAGCTTCATGAGCTTGGAAAAGGTATAACCGCTATTGCCGATTTCTCTTTTCCTATGGTTAACGTCAACATTGACGATGTTCTTGGTGGTCCTAAGGACAAGGCCGATTACGTAAGGATATGAGCTCTCGTACTTGACCATCTCATCAACAACAAAGCGTCTTGCGGCAAAGTAACTGGACACGAACAGATCCTTAGGCTTGCCGATCATAACGCTGGCCATCCATTCGTTCATGAAGGTTCCAAAGTTCCTAAAGAGGTTGTGCTGCTTGTGAGCGTATCTTGCGTAGGCTACGTCTGCGCCGTTTTCAAGGGCTTCAAGAAGCTTGCCCACTTCGTTAGCAGGGGTCTGTCCGTCGTCATCAAGGCATACTACGTAGTCACCCTTACTCTCGTTAAGTCCTGCCATGAGAGCCGCATGCTGGCCGAAGTTCTTGGCGAAGTTAATTCCAATCACGTGGTCCTTACGGGTGGAGGCTATTTCTTTTAACTTATCCCAGGTATTGTCAGGGGATCCGTCGTTAACAAGGATTATCTCGTAGGTGTACGCAGATAACCCAGCCATTGTGTCTTCTATCTCGATAACAACTGACTCTACGGTATTCTCTGATCTGTAGCAGGGAATAACAAAGCTAATCATTTTAGGTGTCATAGTAAAACCTTTCAATCAAAGTACTTTTTCCATCAATATCATATCACTTTTTTGACCATCACTGCACTGAACCTTTGGAAGATCTTGTATCTTAACAAAGCCTGCGTTCTCATAGCTCTTGATTGCTGGCGTGTTGTCTGTGAAAGCACGAAGAATCAGCTTCTTAAGGCCCATCTGCTCCCTGGCATAGGTGGTGGCAAGAAGTGCTGTCTCGTTGCCAAAGCCCTTTCCTATGGCGTCGTCTTCTCCAATGAATATGCCGTATTCAGCGGTTTTGTTATCTTCGTCGATGTCACGGAAGTACACGCTTCCAACTGGGGTCAGCTCCTGGGTATCTGGATCTATTTGTCTGTTGTCGCAGATTATAAGCTGCACAACTTCACCCTTTGCCACCTTGGTATTCATCCACTCCCTGTGGCTCTCTGGGGTAAAGACCTCACGGTAAACAAAGTTATCCCGAACTCTCGGGTTATTACGCCATTTAACTATTAAATCTGTATCTTCATCAGTGATGAGTCTTAGCGAAACCTTCTCGCCCCTCATCAGGTATCTGCTCTCCATTATCAGTTACTCCTTGAAAGCTTGTAAATTCCAAACACGTCGCCCACAATCTGCTGCTGTTCTATGGTGACGCTAACGCCCTTTTCTGCATAATAGTCCACAAGCCAGTCCGTAGGTTCGTTAATGTCTTGGACGAAGTATGCATTGTCGGTTAAAAGAGCTGTCTCTATATTACTATAACCAAAGGCCGCCAATTTGTCTCTAAAGAGGGGGCTAAAAGTAGCCCATCCTCCACAAATGTCGTGATTTTGAAGGGAGTTATCCACATTTTTAAACATCTTTTCTGAATAAGTAGCTTCCTCTGGGTTCTCTCCCGCTACAGAAACGCTGGTGTAAACGTCTACAAAGTAGAAGGAATCAGGGTTCTCATTGAAATAATCGTTAAGAGCATCATAGTGCACTCTCATGGCTTGCCTTGCGGCATTCTCACTGCGGATAACAGGGATATAATCTACAACTCCCATGATAAGGGATGCAAATAGCCCCATGATAGCGATCATAGGTACCATTCTTGTAAGGACGGCAATATCATCCTTGCCTGGGTTCTTATTTATGCTTTCTCTAAGGGATTCGCCCTCTATTTCCTGCTCTTCCTCGTCTTCGTCCTCATCGCAATCGTCATCAGGCGCTTCTTCGTCATCGCGGTCCTGATTCCAGCAATTGGTCTTACCAAGTGCTATGTATCTGAACATAAGCATTCCTAGGAGAATGAGGATCTCCATAATGTACAGAGGATGTGTTATACGAATAGGGTCTCTGCCTCTAATAAGGATATAGAGCCAAAGGGTGCTTCTGCAGGCAAAAAGAAGCAGGAGCTGACCTGTAATCAGGAGCTTTTGTCTTACTGAGCTTACCCACGCAATAGGGAACAGGCCCATGAAAAGAATAGTAATATACAGGCACAGTACTGCCATGTTCCATGGGAAGTCTGTCATAGGATACTGATAGCTCTTAGGTTTACTTAAATATCTAAGTCTGTATAGGTAGAGTTTAAGAGCTTCTGAAAGCTTCTCAGAAAATGGCTTCTCATAGGATCTGGTATCGCTGGCATACTTAGCTATAGCGCTTAATGTGTCTGCATTTATCTCTTCATCCAGACCATAGTTGTAGTTAATAAGAAGCTTCTGCTCAGATTCTGAAAGGCCTATGCTGTCGTAGAATTCCTCATTTCCCTCATATTCTGGAATGTACTGGAAATCATAAAGCTCTGTTCTTGCATCAAAGAGTCTGTAGAATTCCTGCCATTCTGAATCTGAGTAGCCTATCTTGTTGGCGCCAAATCCAATAAGTACTGCAAGTGCGATGGATAGGGCTGTTATAAAATAACGTTTGAAATTATTCTTGTCATTGATCCACTTGATAAGAATTGCCACATATACCATAGGAAGGGTCAAAAGAAGCATCTCTGACCTTAGTAGGTATGCAACAAAAATAAGAATTACCGAAAGGACTAGATCTTTTACCCCATCCTTATTGTGGGTCAGAATGATATAAGCCGCTGTTGCGGATAAAAGGCCGCAGGTAAAGGTGTACTGAACGTACAGAAGGTGTGGGCCTATGAGTCCCACTGAAATAATCATAACCAATATGCCTACCAGGGCTTTGGCGTTCCTGTCAAAGATTGCCACAGTTCTATGGCAAATGATAAAGATGCAAAGGTACTGACAGGCGCACAAAAAAATGCCATACCAGTCAGCGCCTGCGAATATTCTGTAAAATGCAGAAATGAATGCACTAATTGGATATAGCATCTGTATGTTGTGGCTCCCAGGAACACCTGTGTAGGCTCCTGAGAGGATGTCCTTCATTAAACAATCGTCATTTAGGTCAAAGTAATAGTCACCAATAATTCCTGTAATAAGAACTATTGCAAATAGAATCACTGCTGAAACTATATAATTTGCTCTTAATGACTTTTTACTCATATGGACTCCATATTACGTAGTGTCAAAAAAGCTATGACAACTGCGCCATATTATGTGAATTTGTAGTATTCCTTGACTCTCATAACTACTTCATCAAGGTCTTCATTGGTGAGCTTGTAGTACATAGGAAGACGAAGAAGTCTCTCGCTTTCCTTGGTTGTGTACTTATCCTCGCCATCGAAACGGCTGTACTTAAGGCCAGCCTTTGAAGAATGAAGTGGTACGTAGTGAGAAGCAGGGAGAATGTCGTTAGCCTGAAGATAATCGATAAGTCCCTTTCTCTCCTCAAAGTCCTTACATTTGATGTAGAACATGTGAGCATTGTGCTGACAGTAGTCAGGAATATATGGAAGTTCGATGAGGCCTTTCTCCTTGAGTGGCTCAAGAGCCTGGTAATATCTGTTCCAGTGATCCATTCTGGCATTGTTAATCTCATCTGCCATCTGGAGCTGTGCATAGAGGTAAGCTGCGTTCATATCACTTGGAAGGTAGGATGAACCTGGCATGATCCAGCTGTACTTATCTACCTTTCCCAGCTTGTAGAGGGTTCTGTTAGTACCCTTTTCTCTAATGATGATAGCGTTATCAACATAGGTCTCATCTCTAAGAAGAAGGGCACCGCCTTCACCCATGCTGTAGTTCTTAGTCTCGTGGAATGAGTAGTTACCAAAATCGCCGATGGCACCAAGGGCCTTTCCCTTGTATGTAGACATTACGCCCTGGGCAGCATCCTCGATAACTACCAGGTTATGTCTCTTGGCGATATCCATGATGGTATCCATCTCACAACCTACACCTGCATAGTGCATAGGAACGATGGCTCTTGTCTTAGGAGTGATAGCTCTTTCGATGAGGTTCTCATCCATGTTCATGGTATCTGGTCTGATATCAACGAATACAACAGTTGCTCCTCTAAGAACGAAGGCATTGGCTGTTGATACGAAGGTATATGAAGGCATGATAACTTCATCGCCTTCCTTAATGTCTGCAAGGATTGCTGCCATTTCTGTAGCATGCGTGCATGATGTTGTAAGAAGGGCCTTGGTTACGCCAGTCTTATTCTCGATCCATTCGTTACACTTAGCTGTGTATGGGCCATCGCCACAGATCTTCTGATTCTCAACACATTCCTTGATATAATCAAACTCTTTTCCTGTATATGGTGGTACGTTGAAGTTAATTCTCATAGCTCTTACCTCTTATTTCTTTTCAAGGAAAATCTTTCTTGATATGAAATTATATACCATAACTACGCCAGTTGCGCCAAATTTAAAGAATACATCCTTAGCAAATCCTGCGCTCATAATACTCTGAAGCCAAGTCCAGTTAAGATAGATAACATCGTATCCGATGAACAGGCAGAGCTCATTGATACCAAGACCAATAATACTCAGGATAAGGAAGATCATGAATTCTTTCTTTCTGCTGATATCCTCTTTTCTTTCAAATACAAACTTGAAGCTGAGGATATAGTTAACTACTACTGAAACAGTAAATCCAAGAAGTGCTGAGATCAGGTAGTACTGTGGAAATACGTTGCTAAAGCCTGTTGCCTCAAATACAACGTTGAAAATTCTGTAGATTACATAATCAACAATAAAGGCAATAACGCCTACAACTCCAAATTTAGCAATCTGTGCTAAAAGCTTATTCATAATAATGCTCCTCTTTACTTGTTCTCTGTAAAAACAATAAATCTTTCGCTCTCAAAGACCTTATTATAATCGTGATTGGCAATATAGTCCAATAAAATATCGTATTTCTCACCGATGTTGGCATAGTCCTGCATCTGAGCGCCAACAATGATCATAGGAGTTGGGTTCTCTGATGTTGAGAGCTCCATAAGCTGATTATCAAAGGTCTCTGTGGTATAACTGTCAAGATCTGGCCAGATTGTATCAATAGCTGGCTCTAAATCGTAAACGTACGCCAGCCCCGGAATTCCTCCAAAAAGAATTGTCTTTTGATCAAGAAGATCATTGGTGTAGAGAAAAGCATAAAGCTCCTCAACGCTATCAGCATTATCTCTTGTTGTCACCATATGTCTGACCTTAGGTATCATCGAAACCGTAGCATCTCTGACCTGACCATCTGCTCCGTCCACAAAGGAGAAATTGATGCGGAACAATGTGCCCTGGATCAGGGTTACAACAATAACCATTGTTATCATACTCTGCCATGAGAAATGATACTGGGCTTCTCCAAGTCTCTGCATGAGTCTTCTCATGAGCCACAATGTTATTGGAGCCACGTAGAACAGATTATTGATAACAGGGAAGGTATAGTTATTACTTCCAAGTGGTGTTATCAGGATGATGATAAGGGACATAAATGCCAGTGTCTGCTCCTGTTTGCTGCCATTCAAAACACCTGTTGTGCCAATTATCGATAAGATAATGGCTATTATCACAAACATCATGGCAGCCTGGAACATGCTGTCATAATAGAAATAGTTTCTGGTAAATACTCCGGTTGAGAAGTAGAACTTGACCAGAATAAGGAGTCCCAGTATGTATAAGATCTTTTTAACAAGAACATACTTCTCCGGAAGGAGCATAAACATGATTATTCCAGCCACAAGACATGGAATCATGATGATCATGTCATAACCTGTTGTAACATAGGCCTGAACAATAGATGATATCATTCCTACGCTGCTGTAATCCGAAGCGCCCTCTGTCATTCCAAAGAGGCTCTGGATCATGCCAAAATAGGCCATTGGCCCATACATAACACTCGCTATTATATAAAAAACTCCAAATCCGCAGGCATAACCAAGGATACAGACAAAGGTCTGCCTTAGGGTTTCAGATATCTTTTCCCTTGTAATAAAACAGTAGAACCAGAGAACCAGTATGAAAGCCGCCTCTGTGATATTAGGAAATCTTACAAATACGTTGACTCCAAGAAATACCCCCGCTAGGAACAGATACAGATTCTGCTTCTCCCAGGCAAATATGCCCTTTAAAAGGAATATTACTCCAAGAGTCATGAACAGATATGTAAGATTGTTGTACATGATAACTCTAGGGCACCAGCAAAGGCCTTCGCACATGAAAAGGCCGATGAACAGCATCCAGCCAGGCATATAGGCCTGAAGTCCATAATACGCTATAAGAACGATGGCACTAATGATAAAAGAACTGTAAATGCTAAATCCAAGCATTGTGTAGCCATAGGGCAGACACATAATGAGCTTGCCAACTACGTTACTTAGGAAGGTTGCAAGGAGCCACATAGGGTTAATGCTGTTCATATACTCGTAGTTGCCAAGATTATAGGTCGTATCTGATATGTCAAGGCCGGCATTTACGCCTACCAGAGGGAAAAGCAGAAGAATCAAAGGAAAGACGTACTTTTCCAATGGCTTCTGGTAATCCTTGAATTTGTAAAAATAGCACCTGAAATTATTTAGCATAGCTTCTCATCCAATTCTCTTATCTTTTTAAAGAGCCAGGTATTATACATAACTCTGCCAACATAGCTAAAGATTGTTTTGCGGATAAAGTCAACAAATATGCCTGCTACAAACACGATGAAAATTGAGATCATAAGGTGAATAAAGTATCCAATAACGCTATCTACTGGAACTCTTCCAATCAGATGCTCAATCCATGTAACCCATCTGCCCTGAATTTCAAGGTGCATGTGAAGAAGATACACACCAAAGGTAAGCGGAGCCACGAATCTAACCACGTCTGCCACCTTGTTCTCTCTCATTCTGTAGAATCTAAAGAATGAGAACAATCCCAAAGAGCCAGTTAAGGTGAATATGAAATTAAGGTGGATTGGAACCTCTGAATAGTAGATAAATCCGCCTCTTGTAAGATTCACGTAGTGGAAGAAAATGCTAAACAGGAATATAAGTCCACAGGAAATCAGGAATACAAGGGCTGATTTCTTGGCGTTAATAAACAATACCACGTCGTATTTCCTTACATAGGCAGCAATAAGATAAAGAACCAGGAACCATCCATATTTGTAGCCCTTATCATCAGTTACAAAATAGACAGGAACAAAGCTCTTTATTATACAGAACCAAACTAAAAGGCCAATGATGATAGCCTTAAGCTGAACTCTCTTAAGGTGCTCTACAGCAACGTTCATTATTGGAGCAAAAAGATACATGATCACGTAGGCTGTAACGAACCAGTAATGCTCTGAAGAAATAGGGAAAATGTACTGAACAAACTTATAAACCGAGTCGTTCTCCTGAACAACATAGGTTCCCACCATCATCATTGCAATAGAAATGAGGATAGTGTAGAAGTACACCTGACAGATAAGCTGAAGCATGCGGCTTAGCTTAACCTTAGATTTAGACATAAAAAATCCACTGATAAATACATAGGTATTTAATCCGGTGATACAGATTGCCTCCATGATGGTGGCAAAAACCTGCACACCTGTGGCTGGAACACCTAAATGAAGCAGAACATCTGCGCTGGAATTGTAGTGAAGCACCAGAATCATCAGCATCGCTACGATTCTCAAAAGCTCTATATTTGCATTTCTCTTTTTAGCAACGGTTACCCCACTACTCATCATTCCTCCTTGCAGATTTATCTGTTAACTTCTGCCTTGCCGTTCTCAATTCTGTAGACCATATCACACTTCTCAATTGTCTGAAGTCTGTGAGCTATGATAATAAGTGTCTTTTTGCCATGAAGCTTGTTAATGGAATCCATGATGGCTGCCTCAGTCTCGTTATCAAGAGCTGATGTAGCTTCATCCAGTACAAGCACCTCTGGGTTTTCAAAAAGAGCTCTCGCAATACCAATACGCTGTCTCTGGCCACCAGATAATCTGATTCCGCGTTCGCCGATCTTGGTATCAAGTCCCTCAGGAAGAGTCTTAACAAACTCATCCAATGAAGCCTCTTTAAGGGCCTGCCAAACTTTTTCATCATCTATGTCTTCATCAGCATAGCCAAAGGCTACGTTCTTTCTGATGGTAGAATCGATCATAAAGATAGTCTGTGGGATGTAGCCAATATTCTTAAGCCATCCCTGATAGTTCTCCATGGCATCAACGCCATCAGCAAGGATCTTACCGCTTTCTGGCTTGAGAAGGCCAAGAAGTACGTCAACGATGGTGGTCTTTCCTGCGCCTGATGTTCCAACAATACCAACTGACTTTCCTACAGGAATCTCCATGTTAGCCTTTTCCAGGATGTAGTGCTCAGTTCCTGGGTATTTGTAGGTAATTTCCTTCATTTCTATATTCTTAGTAACAGGGAGCTTTTCAACATAGCTCTTTTTCCTGTAATCTTCACTGTTGTATGAGATTGAGCCGTCATGTATCTCTGTCTGAAGGTTATCGCTAACATTCATAAGGAATGGCTCAAAGTAAGCGATTGAAGTCATGTAGTTGTTGATTCTGTTGGCACTTGGAAGAAGTCTTGCTGCAGCAGCTGCAAGGACTGTGATCTGAGGAAGAAGCTGGGAAATGTCTGCTCCTCCGGCCATAACCACAAGCATATATCCGATCATACCTGCAATTGCTATTGTTTCTATAAGAAGACGTGGTGTTGAGTTGTATAGGCTGTACTTCTGAACAGCGTTTACATAGCCTGCGCCACAATCTGCATAGCCATTTATGAAGTAGTTCTCCTTGGCTGCAATCTTGATTTCCTTGATTCCAGTTACAGACTCATCAATCCACTTGTACAGTCCTGAGTAGTAATCCTGGTTCTCCTGACCAGCCTTTACCATAACAGGCTTTATGAAATACTTGATGATAAGAAGCACTGCCACGAGAAGCGTAGCTATGCTAAGTGTCATCTTGGCATCCTGACTTAAGAGCATAAATACAAGGCAAACAAATACAATCATCTCACTGATAAGCTGAAGACAGCTAAGGATAAGGCCGTACATGTTATTAACATCAGATGTTATGTTTCGCTGAATTATGCTGGTGTCAGCATTCAGGTAGTATTCGTAAGGTCTTTGCATGAAGTTGATCATCATGCGTCTTGAAGTGGCGAACTGATTGGTATAAACGAATCGTAGCTGAACCACATTCATGAAATACAGGAATATGTTCTTTACCACAAAGACAAGTATAAGTGAAACCATTATCACTGCCGCAAGCTGAGTAGCATTGGTAAGGTGAAGGGTATTGTAGATAAGAGAAAGCCATCTGCTCTCCTGAACCTGCTCAGGGTCTACAACTACCTGCATAACCGGGGCAATAAGGGCAATACCAACGGATTCCAAAATACCGCCGATCAGCATAAGTATTACTATTCCAACCATCTGCCTCTTTTGCTTCTTATCAAGAAGCACCATCAGCTTTTTGTAAATTTTGCGCATAAAACTAAAATCCTTCCAAAACTTAATCTGTTATAGCTTCATTCTGTCTGTGGATCTCCGGAGCTTCGTACAAATCCATGAAATCGTCTCCAAGATAGATCTTCTCATCCACAAATTTGATGGAATCCACAACAGTATATACTGAAACCAGCCTGTCAAACTTAAGGCCATCAATGAAATTCAGCATCTCCATAGGGAATGATCCGTCAAGGACCACTGCCTCTTTAAAGATATTCTTATAATCAAGAAGGTCTCTTGGGTGCTGTTTAATTATAACAGCAGCCTTCTTTCCGTCAATCTGACCATATTGCTCTATTATATCACTAAATATCTTTTCCCTAACTGTCAGGTCGCAAAGGGGCTCAGACAGTACAAGAATGGTCTTATCACTTTCTCTCTGGGAAAAGAGCTTTCTATTAAGCCCATCAATGTCTTCCACAAAGAGCTTCAGCATCTTTTCCTTCTCTTCTGAGGTAAGTCTGTCTGTCAGGGTCTTTCTTGGAAGCTCAACATATTTGTCACAGGGATATGGAAGAACTGAGATATTGTTTACCTCCATATCGATACAGTATTTACCGTAGCCATTCTGAATAAAGATAAAGCCCATTTTAGCCATCCAGGCCTTGATCTTAAAATGACCCCTGTTATCATATCTGGCTGTATCATAGTATCTTATGCAGTCGAGGCCATCCTCCACAGCATGGTACTTGATCTTCTTGTAGCTAAGGTAATAGCCTATCGGGTCAGAATCGCAGAATACATAAATATCCTTATACTTAGAAAAGTCCACAGGAACATACTGCTCCTGAAGCTTTCCAAAAAGCTTGCAGAACTTCATTCTTCTAAGCATATTGACAGCGATATTACCTGAATCAGTCTTATATTTCTTAAGTTCAGGGAAGAAGGTATCCTCCTTCTCATCGTACTCAAAAACCTCATCAAAAATACCGCAGGTCTTAGCTCTTTCTACCATTGATCCAAACTTGTTGGACATCTTGGAAAGAACAAGACTTGCTCCGCCATTTCCTCCTATATAAAATTCCTTAAGACATGCCACATAAACATGATAAAAAGTATGGCATACATAAATTCTATCGTACATCTTATCCCTTACTTCTAAGTCCTCTGTAAAACCACAGTAATCTGTAGTATATATAGAATAACAACTGTGATTTCATCTGCATCTTAATGAGCTTCTTTTCCTCTGGATGGATCTTCTCCTGATAATATGCATTGTTTTGGAAATCAGGGAAGGTTTCCTTCATTTCTTTTCCCAGGGCCTTGGTAAATCCGTAGCATCCTGAAAGCTTAGAGCTCTTAGGCATGGCAGAAAAAAGAGTATTAACATAAAATAACACTATATATTGAAATTCAATCTCGTTCTTATACTTGTCAAAATAGCCATTATCTCTGGCTTCCTTAAGGATCAACCTTCCAGCAGCCATTCTATCCTCAAGATTCTTTCTGGATATGCTGTGAACTGTTGATATCTCATGCTGATAGTAGTAGTAAAGTGGCTCCTGAATATATTCAAAGTGCTTAGACTTCAGCATCCAGGTATTACTTACTGCATTATCCTCGTAAAAGATATCCTCCGGGAAAATATCCACGTGATCACTGGTTCCCGGCTCATAGGATCCAAGAATCAGCTCTCTTTTATAAACCTTAACAACCAGGCTTCCTGTCTCAAGAATGAGGTTCTTATACCTTTCCTCATCCATAACGCCCGTTTGGGAATAATTATTGTTGTGTACTATCTGTCCAACCTTGAAGCTATGCTCATCTGTAAAGCAGTAATCACACCCCACCATATCGGCCCCTGTCTCTTCTGCCTTCTTAAGGAGCCTTTCGTAATAATCTTCAACTACCCAATCATCAGAATCGATAAATCCGATCCACTCTCCCTTTGCTATGGCAAGGCCCAGGTTCTTGGCTCCTCCCTGATGGTGATTAACCTCAGAGTGAAGTGCAATGAACTTTTCAGGATATTTCTTTTGATAATCCAACAAAATATCCATTGAGTTGTCCGTTGAGCAGTCATCCACAGCTATTATCTCGTAATCATCCTTAAGGGTCTGATTCACAAGACTATCAAGGCAAAAATTCAGTTTTCCGTCAGATGCCATGTTGTACACAGGTACAACAATGCTTAACTTGATCATATACGCTCCACAATAACATCCGCTATCCTTTTAGCCCCCATACCATCTATAAGGCCGCGAGCGGTGTCACTCATTCTTTTTCTAAATCCAGGGTTCTCAACAGCAGCTGTTCCCCAGGTTACAATCTTCTGAACCAGCCTGTGGTCCTTTCTTGCATCGCCTGCATACTTGGCAGCTCCCTTTTTATCAAAGGTCATGGCGAAATCCACCTGATTATCAGCCATGCTAAAGACTACAGTGGGAACGCCCACTGCGCATAGCTCATAAAGAGTTGTGCCACCAGCAGAGACTGCGAAATCACAATCCTTCATAATATTGGCCATGTTATCCACAGCTTCGTGTATATTTATCCTGGAATCCTTACTGGCCATTTCCTCAAGCTCTTTTTTATAATCATCTTCAAAAAGAGCTCCCACGATAACTTCGCAGGTTATACCTGTAAGATCCAATACTCCTCTGCAAGGGCTGTCGTCATAATATATCTCTTTGAGGATATCTCCCAGAACATGATAGGGATCAGTTCCTCCAGCAGAGAGAAAGGCCTTTTGAGCCCTGTCCCTGATAACATAATCGTTCTGAGCAAACTGCTCCCTGATAGGTGAATATTCAGGTCCAAGGAGCTTGATAGGCGCTCCATAGAAATCCTCTGGAATCTCTATATCGTAATTGATAATAATATCAACGGGATAATCGAATTTATAAAGGTCATCAATATAGGCAAGCTTTGTGTCTGGTGACACTTCATCAAGCATCTTTTTAAGCTGCTCAAAGTAATCCGGTGTAACGAAGTAGGTATCTATCAGGAAAAGATCTGGCTTCTCCTCAACAAATATATCCTTTAAAAGCTCTATGTCCTCAGAAGGCTCAGAATAGTTGGTATGAAGAATGACGCCCTCAAAAAAGCTTCCTTCCTCATCTGAAAGGGTCTTTAGGATATTGGCGCTCTGCTCATCAGAAAGAGCAAAGGTCACTTCCATTCCCTTCTGAATAAACTCCTTAGCTATAGACATGCAACGTCTTATGTGTCCTGTAGCAATAATTCCATTACCATTTGCTTTGATCCAGATCTTTTTTGATGACATTTAGCCCTCCTTAAAATCTTCGTACTTAAGCGGTTCTCCTCTGAACAGGTCATGTGTAGCTACTTTCCCTAAAACATTATCAAATTCTATAGGTGGCAGGCCGTTTCCTGGTCTTATGGATCTGATATTCTCTCTGGTCAGCACCTCTCCTGCCTTAACATCCTTTACTATAAAAAGACTTCTCGCTCCTTCTCTTTCAGTTTCCTGAACAGGAGTAAGCTTGTATTCGCTCTTTCCTAAAGCTTTCTCAACAATTCTCACATTCTTAACAAGCTCAGCAAATTCTTCTGGCTCCATGGAGAATGCTCCATCCGGACCTCCATCTGCTCGCTTTAAGGTGATGTGCTTTTCTATCATTCTTGCGCCCAGAGCCACTGAAGCAACTGCCACGGCACTTCCCATTGTGTGATCTGAAAGACCCATGATACAGCCATATTCACTAGCCAGCGTTGGAATCATGTTAAGATTCACATCTTCATAAGGTGTAGGATATGCTGAAACACACTTAAGAAGGATGATATCCTTGTTGCCTTCCTGTAAGCAGGCCTCAATCGCAAGTCGGATGTCGCTTTCAAGGGCTACGCCTGTTGCAAGGATCATAGGCTTATGCTTGGAAGCACACTCTCTGATAAGAGGAATATCTGTAATCTCATATGATGCAATCTTATAAGCTGGCATATTCATCTGCTCCATGAAATCCACCGCAGTAGAATCAAAAGGAGAAGAGAAACAGTCAAGTCCAAGACTGTTTGCCACCTCGCACAGCTTAGGCTGCCAATCCCATGGAGTATAGGCCTCCTGATAAAGCTTATGAAGGGTTGTTCCATCCCATATAGTTCCTCCAGTAATCTGGAAATAACTCTTATCAGAATCAATTGTTATTGTATCTGCTGTATAGGTCTGGAGCTTAATTGCATCTACTCCTGCCTCTTTAGCAGCGTGTATGATCTCAACCGCTCTGTTATAATCCTGTAAATGATTGGCAGACATTTCTGCCACAATATATACCGGACTATCCTTACTGATCACATGATCAGCCAGTTTGATCTTGGAATTAAGATTGAATTCAGGCATATAAAACCTCTCCTGTTCTACAGTTTACAGATAACACTAGTTATCATTCAAGGCTCATAGTAATTGTTCTGCATGTATTCGTCATTGGTCCAGGGCTTTCTTGCCACGAACAAAGAGCCATCAGTTTTTTTAACATAAACCCCTGGGAAATAATGAATGAACAAAGGTGTAAGACAAACTGTATATCCACCTGCATTGGTAAATACAACTCTGTCTCCAGTCTTTAGCTCTTTTTCATTCTCAGCCGCAAAAAGTCTGTCATATTCCATACAGGTAGCACCACAGATCATCTGGTTATCAAGGGTCTGTCTGTTGTCACTACCCTTAAACTCAAATCTGTGAGGATACCATCTTCTTGTAACCTGTGGATTGAGGTTGACTCTGCTTCCATCAATCACTACATAGACATGGTCTCTGATGTGCTTTGTATCAATAACGCTTGTCACAAAATCAAAACTTGATGAAACCATTGATACTCCTGGCTCCATAACAAGCTTGGTTTTATCTGGAATAAACTTCTGTGAAAGGACCTTGGCTATGGCTGGAACATATTGTCTGAAGTCAGGCTTACCTTCCACGCCTCCATAATATCCACCGCCCATATCAACATATTCAAGGTCCAGATTAAATTCCTCTGCCATTTTGACAGCCACACTGGCCAAGGCCTCGTATGCCTTAACTGATCTTGACTTGGTGGAGGAATGTAAATGAAGTCCAACTATGGTAGCATTTGTTATTTTATTGATTTGTTCTACAACTTCAGCAAGCTGGCCATTCTCGTAGGAATATCCAAATCTGCTTCCCTCTTCGTCAGCAAGAACTTCATCCGGGATTAGAGTATGAATATCATAATTAACTCTAAGTCCTACCTTAAGGTTCTTATCTGGATTCTCCTCTGCAATCTCCTTAAGCCATAAAGGCTCGTAAGAAGAATCCATGTTAACATATCCACCGGATAAAAGAACTTCTTCAAAGGTCTTCCTATCCTTAATTGGACCATTATATATGATCTTATCCTTAGGATATCCAAGTCTTCTGGAAAGCTCGTATTCTTCTTTGGACACTACCTCTGCAAAAAAGTCCTGCTTCTTAAAGAAAGTAAGAAGCCATGGAAGTGAATTGGTCTTTACAGAAAAAGAACAGATGTAATTATTCCAACTGCCTTCCAGTGCGGATTGTAGCATCTTAGTATCTGATAAAAGCTTAGCTTCATCTATTCTGTAATATGGAGTCTGAAGGGCATCATCATCAAATACTGTAGCTGTCAGATCTGTGCCCTTGCTCTTAAGGGCTCTGTACTTCTGTTCAGCTATCATCCAGTCTTCAAAGGTATCAATGTCCTGAACCTCGCTCTCATTGAGGATTACAGGAACCATATCATCTGTGTCTGTTGTATTGTCTCTAAAGAAAGCATCAGTCCTACATGCATAGAACTGGCCACTATCATGATAAAGCTTATCAAGGTCCTGGGATCTGGTGCTTGCAAACTCAGGATATTTCCTTACAAGCCTTTCATTTTCAATAACAAAGCCCCTCTGTGGAGGGTATGAAAATTGAACAACAGGTGTTACTGATTCATGCTGATCCAGCTTATCCATAGCTTCCCTAAGTCTTTCGGGAGTTATGAATGGAGCTGTTGGATAAATACAACAGAATCTGTCAAATTCCTTACCATTCTCTTTGTATGTCAAAAGAACTTCTGCAATAACCTGATCTGTTGTGGCATAATCATTAGCAGTGTCACCACTTCTAAAAAATGGCACAACAGCACCAGCGGAAATGGCCACCTCCGCTATCTCTTTGTCATCTGTAGAAACCATTATCTCATCAAATGCTCCACTTTCAATAGCCGCTGTTATCGAATAGCAGATTATAGGTTTTCCACAGAATTCCTTTATATTCTTTCTGGGAATTCTCTTACTTCCGCCCCTTGCTGTTATGATTGCAACAGAGCTCATTTATTATCCTCCAACTCAAACTCGCTTTTTATGGCATCTGCATAACCATCCAGTTCAAAGAATGAACTTGCTTCGAGAACATAATAGCCTCTTCCCATGATGGAAGCGCCATTTGTAACCTTGCCAAGATACATTCCACTCTTTAGATTACATTGCCATGCCTTAATTGGATACTTTTTCATAAGTTCCTTCTCATCAGGAACCTTATTAACTCTCACATCTTCAAAATCGAAATACCTGATCATCATGTGCTTATGCACTGATGGCTCAAAGGAATGTGACTTTTTAAGCTCAGGAACTGCCATCTTAATAAACTCTGTAACCTCATCCACTCCACTGGCCATAGGAGTAAAGAGGTTGTGAAGATTGTGTCCGGATGGTCTGGCTGAAGTCTCGATCAGGAAAGGATTTCCATCCTTATCCTTGATAATATCTGCATGAACGATATTGTTGGTAAAGCCAAAGGCCTCACCAACTCCCTGCATCAGCTTCTTAACCTTGTCAAAGAAATCCTTGTTCTTATCGGTTTCAATTACTGAATAATAGCCTACGCACTCTCTGTATGGAGGTGGTGTATTTCTTTTACCACGAAGAAGAATCAGCTTGAAATCTCCATCCTCGAAGACGCCATCAAGACCGTACTCAACGCCCTCAACCATTGTCTCCACAATGTAGTCCTCATCATAAGGAGCTGCATTTAAAAAGCCCTCTTTAAGCTGTTCTTTGGTATTGTAGATCTCAACGCCTCTGCTTCCAGACCCAAATCTTGGCTTAACCACCACAGGAAATACCTGATTGAGCTCATCCACATCAGTGTCATCCTGACCTGCAGGAATCAGATACAGCTCAACCTTTCTAAGGCCCTGCTCTGCAAGAATTCTATGAAACTCATATTTATCAGTACAAATGTTGGAACTATGCTCAGAAACACCGCAAAGTCCGTAATAATCATTGATCACACCAGTGGTAGTAAGATATCTTCCGATAGGAACAGGAAGAATAACATCTGGTTTGTTTGAATCCAGGATCTCTTTTACCTTCTGAGGATTTCTAATATCTACAACAAAGGAAGCATCTGCCGCTTTAAGACCAGGTGCTTCCGGATTTCCATCAAGGGCTACGACTTCCAGTCCCAGTTCCTTGGCTTTAGTAATTGCATAGATTGATTCGGAACTAGCTCCAATTACTGCCGCTCTCATCAAATTAACGCCTCCTTGTCAGGATTATCGCAATTTGGGTACACTTCCCAATTTACTTGATTATAATATAAGATAATATAAAGGTCAAAAAACCCGCATAAATACGCCATTTATTCAAGTTCATAGGTGGTCCACATATCCTCAGAATGAACGTACACATAACCCTCTATCCGGGGACAGCTTTCCAATATATTATCCATGGCTTCGTTATCGCAATCGTCATCCGCCATGTACAATATGATCTTATCTGCGCCTGTGACCTTTGGATCCTCAATCTTCTCAGTATTGGCAACATCCATGTAATAAACCTCGTCATACTCAAGAAGCTCATCAGTAAGTCGCCAAACGTTATATGCTGTGGCACTCTTGAACATCACAACCGCCACTTCATCCTTATTATCTCTTGCGTACTCGATCTTAGCCTTATCCTCCTCAAAAAGGAAAAGCACATTGTGATCGTACAAAAATCCCTTTAACAAGAACGCCATAAGTGCCAGCGATACACCGTACATAATCATCTTGTTGCCCACATTATCAAGCACAAGATACAGGTCATACACAAAGATAAGAATCAACAGGCCATAAATCGGCATCTCATATCTGTTAGAGGCACTTCCTACCAGAAGAGCACTCTTTGCTGTTAAAAGAAAATACACAAAAGCCGCAAATGACAATACAATGCCGCTATCGCTGATCTTCACTGACTTCTTATTATGAATGATCCTGTACATCATTCCACCAATGATGAAGAAAAGAACTATGATCAGACCGCCAGCAAAGACGTAATTATTCAAAAGTCCTACGAAAAAGGCAATTCTCATCCCTGTATCCCCTAAGGAAAACAGGCTGGAGGTGGCTTCATTACCCCTGTAGCCTCCAAGCATGTGGCGAACACTGGCAGGGTAAGTAATTACCGACAACATCAAGGAAACAGCGCAAAGCCCCGCATAAATGAAAGCCTGCTTTATTTCCTTCTTGGTACGGATCAGCCACACAAAGGTTCCAAGACCAATTCCAAAGAAAAAGAAAAGGTAAAAATATTGAATCAAGAAACCAACATATGAAACAGCCATGATAGGAATCAGGTACTTAATCATCAGGTCCTTCTTGCTGACCTTATCATAATCCTGAATAAATCTGACATGAGTATATGCACAGGCCAGAATAAACACCGTCAACCAGGCATACATCCTTATCAGCATGTTACAGGATACAGTCTGTGGGTTAAGAGCCCAGAAAACAAGAGTAAGAATCTCTACTTCAAATGGTGCTTTAAGGCGCTTAAGAAGCAGATATAGTAAGAAAAATGAAATAACAAAAGCTATTATATTAACTACTATTCCTGTCCACTTGGTAAAGACATTTGGCACCAGAGAATTGGCAGTATGAAAGATAAAATAATAGAAAGGTGGATGAACATCCCAGGACTGAACCAGCTTAACCAGCCCGTAGTTAAATCCCTCTCCTGGCTTAACTACAAATTCATCCAAAATAGTCTGTCTGTCCTGCCATTGTCTGTCTGGCTGGTATAAGCCAATGCTCCTGTTGGATGAAAAATAGGTATAATACTCATCCTCATGGAATCCAGCCTTGGAAAATCCAAAGTAGATATTCACAAAGAGAGCTGCCACCAATATTAAAAAAACTATTGTTATCTCGGATTTTTTAGTTTTCATGCAAATTATAGTCCTCTAATACGGGCATGAACCTTTCTGACAAATATAGGATTGAAGGATAACAGTTCCAGATATGCCTTCTGTTTACGAGTTAAATAACGGTTGCTTTTTATCTTTTTCCGATTATGCCTGATATATTCAGCTACCTGACAGTAAAAAGAATTGTCTTTGGTCATCTTACTGATTGGAATATGGAGAAGATAATCCAATCTCTGATAGAAGCCAAATCTCTCAGCCAGTTCCAACAGCTCTGGATGATTATCTCTGCAAAGCTTCTCTGCCACGTCAGCATTTACAACAATATCTGTAAATACAGAAGGGAAATAATCCTTGTCATCCTTATTCTTCCTGGAATTACTTCCAAGTCTATAAAATACGTGGTAATACTGATCTGGAATGATCACCAGCTTATTGACCTTCTCCAGCATATGTATCATAAGATAGAAGTCCTCATTAAGGGCCCCTTCAGGGAAAAGACAATCCTCAGTAAAAAGACTTCTCTTAGTAATCTTGGTACAAAATGAAGCATCCCCAGTATGACTAAGTAACGTTCTCAAATGCTCAACTGGAGTAATCTCTGTAATGAATGATGGTGGAATGACCACATCCGGAAGCTTTGTGCCATCCTCAGAGATCTCATCCCTTGAAATCTGCACCATGTCTGCATCATATTTAACAGCGCAGTCCATCATAGTGCTGTACATTCTTGGATCAATGTAATCATCGCTATCCACAAAGCCCAGGTAATCTCCTGTAGCATTCCTGATTCCAAGGTTTCTTGCACTACTTGAGCCTCCATTTTCCTTGTGGAAAACTTTCACATTACTGTTCTCCTCGGCAAGCTCATCGCAGATACTTCCTGTAGAATCGGTGGAGCCATCATCTACTATGATAATCTCCAACAGCTCTTTTGGATAATCCTGGGAAACACAGGATTCCACGCACTTCCTGATAAGCTTCTCAATATTATATGCAGGTATGATTACAGATATCTTCTGATTATGATCAGGCATTTACTCTTTCTCCCATACTCATCTGCTTATAAAGGTCGTATCCAAGCCAAAGGATAATGCCAAGCATTACCATACTCAGAACAACGAGATTAGAAGCGGTGATATTAGACTTAAACAAATACCTTGAATAGGTCATCAAAGTCAGAACCTGCAGAGCCGTGCATATTGTAAGTCCCTTGTAGCTAAGAACTGCGTAAACAACAGCAAGAATCTCTGGAAGGAATCCATATCTTTCGTGCATTGCCGGCAAACAGAAGCAGCAAAGCTCAGCTGTAAACAGCACCAAAGTAATCATGTGCTTATAAGTGATCTCATAGGCCTTTTTATAGGAGTAGTAAGCAATGATTCCGAATATAATAACAGTTGCTATAGTAGCCGCAGATACCAGAACCTGCCTTGTTCCCTTCTTATTCTCTGAAGAAAGAATTGTATAGATACTTGGGTAATTCATGGTAAGACTTGAGAACATCTTAACCTGATTGCCGTAGATTCCAAGGAGGTCGCCCCACTTTCTACCTGCAATAGCCGCAGGAACCATGGCAACCACGTGGATAACAGGCACCCAAAGGATATATCTGATCTTAACCTTGTTCTTAAGCCACATGATGATAATGAATGGCATAAAGAAAATTGCCTGCTGCTTAAAGCTATAAGCCAGCGCGAAATAGATAAATGCGCGGTTGTCCTTGCCCTTAATAATGTGAAGAAGGGACAAAAGAACAAAAGCAGTATAGATAGAATCGTTCTGTGCCCAGGCAGCACTGTTAAGAACCACTGAAGGAAGGAACATAACAGCTGCGAAAGCCATAAGAGCCTTGTGAACACTTCTGTTTGTAACATTGTATGCGATTCTCATAATTGTGATGGCGCATACATAATCGAAGATCACAGACACTGTCTTAACCAGGTACATATCATCAATTCCGCCACCGATATAGTGCAAAAGAACTATGATGTACTGGAACATACAGTTGTAATCGAAGGTGCTGGCATCACTTACCCCAGGCTTGATTCCCAGATATGCGAAACCGCCTGCCTGATGACACTCCTTCATCCAGTCTGCAAAGGCATAGAAATAATCTCCAGAAACCACATCATACAGTGAAAGCCTGAAGATCAGTCCCAGCGCAAAAATCACAGCAAAGAATGCCACATCAAAAAATGTGATCTTCACTCCAAAAATCTCAATTTCCTGTTGAAAAAACTTGTCAATTAATCTCATTTTCCTATTCCAATCTACTCTTTTCCTTAAGTGACCTAAGTAACCCCGCGGGCTTAATGCACTCCGCCACGCTCATAGGCCCGTCAGCACTGGGCCTTGGATTACCATTTGCATAGTACTCCTTGCAAAATCTCACCAGTTCTTTGGCAGCATTTTCCGCATTCCATTTATCAAGAATCGTATTTCTTGCTGCTTTCCCAAACTCATGGATTTTATCTCGATTTTCAAATAAATACAATACCTTCTGCTGGAAGTCAGTGTAGCTGCCGTTTTGATAGCTAAGGCCATTTACACCGTCCTGAATAAGGAACGGTACGGCTCCTGCCTCTTTGGAAGCCACCACAGCGCAGCCCTCCAGCATTGCCTCATTCACAACTGCTCCCCAGCCCTCTAAATAGTTGCTGGTAAAAAGAAATATATCAGAAGCCCCCATGTGCTGCCTTACTTCAGCGGGCTTAAGATTTCCTGTAAAGCTGATGACATCGTCTACGCCAGCCGCCTTGACCAGCACATCCAGCTCCTGTCTAAGATTGCCATCGCCAATCATCTCAATCTCAAAGTTATAGCCATTTTCCTTTAGTATCTTGGCAAGGCCTATCACAAACTCCGGGTGCTTCAGCGCCACAAACCTTCCGGCCCAACACAGCTTAATCTTGTTAGAAAGCTCTTTTTCCTTAAAAGAACTATCATCTCCCTCAGGGAAATACCCCCATTTAAGCCTCTTCCCCGGGTAAGCGTGAATCAGATTAAAATCAGATGCCACATACGCCCCAGCACAAAGCAGATAAACAGGGCTCTTACGATACTTGATGTGCTCATGATACTTGCGGATAAGGCCCTTTGGAGATATGAACTTCCACTGGCCCTCTCTGTAGATCCTCTCACTGACTCTAAAGGACAGTTTGCCCTCATTAAATCGCTGTTCTTCAAGAGACAGCAGCATTCCATCGCTCCAGCCAAAGATGGTCACATCACTTTCAAGGATCAGCTTCTCGCACTCCTCCTTGTCCTGGTAAAAGAGCTTAACAAAGGAGTACTGGGATACATCAAGCCCCCATCCCATCTGGGTACGCTTCTCCTCCATGGGCTTTGTCTGTATAAAGGCAAAGTTCACCTCATCCTTCATGGCCTCCATGGCAAGACAGAAGGGAAGCTGATGGTGATTTATGTAGTTAGAGACAAATGTAACCTTCAAGCCTTGCTCCTCTTGTTGATTTCTCTGTATATTTCAACCAATCGATTGTAGTTGGCGTCCGCATCGTGGGTCTTGCGAGCGTGCTGTCTTGCATTATCACTAATAACAGCTGATATTACTGGCTCATCCCAGATTGAACTGATGGCATTAACCATCTCGTCCACATTTCCGCTTTCAAATAAAAGCCCATCCTTATTCTCAGTAATGAGAGTTGGAATACCGCCCACCCTGGCTGCCACAGTAGGCACACCAAGAAGCATGGCCTCTCCCACGGAATTAGGCGAATTCTCCACAACTGAAGGGCAGACAAATACACTGCTCTCCAAAAACTGCTGCTTCATCTCCTCATCAGAAAGGCTTCCCAACATTGTAACCCTCTTTTTAAGCTTGTTCTTGGAGATGAGTTTCTTTATATATTTGCCATAGGCACTGGCCCTGACAAAGTATGGGTACTTGCTCTTACCCTTTCCAATAATGTTATTACCTGCCACATACAGATGGGCATCAGGATACCTCTCAAGCAGCTTAGGCATAGCCTCCAGCACAAAGTGAAAGCCCTTAAGCGGATAATCTCCCTGTGAAAGGAAGATACTGTGGGGAACCACGTTCTTCTCCTCCCACTTTCCCTTGTAGAAACAAGGTCTCATGGTTTCGTTCATAAAATAGTAGTTAGCTTCCGGATTTATTTCATTGGTCTTTTCCCTGTCAAAATCCGTTCTTCCAGTGATATTGCCTGTAAGCATGATGGCTTCCCTCTCATGCTCAGCTCTTGCAAGATATTTCTCCCTCTGCTGAATCAGAGAGTCCTCTTTGAGCCTGTCCCTAAAGGTGGCAGTATTCTGCACCTCCTCAGGAATGCCCGCCATGTAAGCCTTGGCGATCTCACTACATATTCCCTGGATCCCCAAAAGAGCTTTCTCAGGATTACCAAAGGCTCTCAGCATGGCAAGGGAATGAGGGAATTCTGCCCCGAAAATGTGCACAACATCCGGATTAAAGTCATCAAGAATAGCATGAAACCTGTTCTCGATAGTACCATCGTACTTTTCAGGATGGTCCAGATCCTCATTAAATCCATAGTAAGTAACGCCTTGAATAACCTCGCTGGAAGTAGTAATCTCCCCGGATGCAGGGAAACAGATTCCCAGCTGGAAATCAGGCTCTTTTTGACTAATTATTCTGTTAAGGCATCCTGTAAGCCAGCCCTCTCTCACTGAATAATCCAGGTCATGGGCTATGGCGTAGGCAGGAAGCATGATATTACACAGCCATAATACCTTCAAATCATTTCTCCTTATTGCCCTTAAGTCCATAGATTGCGGACTTAAGCTTGTTGTAGACTCCCGCAGTAGCCTTATTTGAGGAAATCGCAGTCCTAAGCTTAGCAAGGGTCAACACCCTTAACAGGTCATATTTTCTGATCTTGTCAGGGCTCAAATACTTAGCAATTATCTCTTTTCTCTCATTCTCAGATACTTCCGCATTCTGATCCGAGTATCCACCGCCTTCGTAGATAGATATGATCACAGGAATATAGACAGGCTCTGCCTTGTCCACATAAAAGCACCTAAGAAATTGCTCATAATCGGCTCTCACCTTGTAACTAAGATCAAATAGCTCTTTTTCTATGAGGCCCTCATCGTAAAAGCAGGCCTGATGCGACGGTACATTCCTGTAACAGGCGTAATCATCAATCTTAGGATTAGAGGATACCTTCTGCTGAGTGATCCTCTCGAATATATCTCCGTAAAAGATATATCGTCCCTGACCGCCAGTCTCCCTCTTGTAGGAAACTATGCGATCGTACACCTCCTCAAGAACCTTCTCATCCTTGAACACATCTCCGCAGTTAAGGAAAAAGACATATGAACTTCTATCTCCGATTTCCTTAAGAGTAGTAAGGGCGATGTTCATACCATCATAAATCCCCTTATCTGCGCCCTTTACAAGGATAATATCCTCGCTATCACCCTGATCCGCAGATACTGTCTGGTACTTGGCCATCAGCTCTTCTACAGAGCCATCCGTGGACATTCCATCCTTCACCAGGATTCTTACATCCTTAAAGGTCTGGGCTTTGATGCTATCCACCGTCTCCACAAGCTTATGACCAGCATTATATGAAACAACAATTATTGTAAAAAAAGCTTTTTTCATAAAAGAACTATCTCCTTAATATCCCCTCTCGGAGAGAGTAAGGGGCATCTCATGATATAAAAATGTCTGATAGGGCAGGATTCTGATTCCATCACTACCTGCGTCTTTCATATACATTGCAAAGTAAACAAGGCACCCCAGCACAACCGCCGCTGTAAGCAGCCTTTTCTTTTTATAATCCTTAACATTAAGAAGCATTGCAGGAATAAATAAAATATGAGTAACTGTCAGATAATATCCAATCCTTGAAATAATAGGAAGGAAAGAACCAAACACATACAACGCCAAAGCCAGATTGTTGCAGTTAAAGTAGAACCTGTTGGTCCTATTATCCGCGATCATATCCTTATAGAAGTAAAGGGACAATACCAAAACCAGAGCACACCTTGCGATAGACACGTAGCTGGTTCCGCCCACCAGATACTCCGTATCCTTGTAGGAAGGATAAAGAGCTACCACGATCTTAAGGTAAAAGTCCTGTAGAAACAGGCATGATACACACAGGATCCCAAGAACGCCCACCATCCATCTCTTCCAGCGAAGCCTTGCTATAGGATACAGCGCCAGCACCACCAGAACGGACTTGTGGAAAAGACATCCAATAAGAACCACCAATATGAATTTAGGCCAGTCCCGCTTTATCACAAACTTTATAGAATACATGGCCATTCCCAAAGCCAGATAATATCTGACTGTGCTTATGGACTGGAAATAGTAGCCAAGAAGCATAAACATCATAAAGCTAAGAAAGAACCACTCACTCTGCTGCCAAAGAGCCTTGAAGAAAAAAAGCAGGGTTCCAAAGGCAAAAATAGCAAACACCAGAATGAAATTCTCATAACCACAAAGATAATAAACCGCGTAGGTAAGAGCATTAAATCCGGCCTCTGTGGGAACATAAGCCCTACTGTATACAAGGTGCATGAATTCTACATACTTGGCATAGTCATTACCCACGTTGACCCTGAGAGCAGACACACCAAATAAAGCCGCAAAAAGAAACACGAGCACAATGACATTCACCATATCCTGTCTTGTAATCCCATGATCGTATGCAGCCTTAAGTCCACTTCCTGATTCAGTTTGCTTAACCATGGCGGCAAATAAAATCACCACCAGAATCAGAGTTAAATAAACAGCCATTTAAACCTTCTTTAGGCCCTTTCCATGCTTTACTCCCTTTAGCAAAATCCCAAAGCACTTGAAAAAGCCCATTTCATCACACATGTTATCGTTATTCTTAAGAAGATACCTAAGTCCCCACACAAAGGCAGCCTTTCCATAAAGGAAATGATAAAGCACTCCTCTGTCAAAAAAGAACTTCTCAGTATATCCCTTAAACCATGTTGAAGTACCTGTAGACATCTCATGGCCAAGCTCTACAGTTGTCCTATATATCTTAAGTCCAGCCTTAAGACAATCATGTAAAAAGAGACTGTCTTCGCCATTCATGTAGGGAGCTCCGCCTCCAAACAAAAGCGAATACTTAACTCCTGCCTCCTTAAGCTTATCCAGCCTTGCACAGATGGCGTAAGCTGGGTAACGACCATAGTTAAACCAGGACACTCTCTTGTAATCCTGATTCCAATAGGTTTCTCTGCCTGGCTGAGCCAGCACATTGAATAGAATAACATCTGCTTCTTTATGTTTATCGAATTCCTCCAGTATCAGAGCACTATACCCGGAGCTATAGACTATATCATCATCTCCAAACTGGATTATCTCGTGATCCGCATTATCAAGTGCTGTATTTCTAGATAAGCCCACGCCCTTCCTGTGCATGGTCACTATCCTTACAGCCTTCCCATCTATATTTTTATCTTCAACTATATCCTCTGCGCTTTCAGCTGCCTCACTACCGTCAATTACCTGATTGACTACAATAGCATCACACTCAATGCCATTGCTCCTTATGAGAGCATCTGGATCCTTATTTACTGCAGATATAAGTATTTGAAGTCTGTTCCCCATAGCTTCGTCCTATTTAAGTCCATAATAAGCTTTCATAAAGCCAGAATCCGCTCTTGAAAGCACAATTCCGATAATCTTGCAGTCATGCTTTTTAAGCTGGCTGATAATATGCTCCGTCATAGCACCATTTCTTTTGCCATAAGGAATAGCTAAGATAACGCCATCAGCTGTGCCAATCCTGCGATAATTGTCCAGAACATTTCCAGGAACTCCCATGGCTGTCACATGTGAAAGGCTCTCCTCATGTCTGCCTCCAAGTGAGTTCTTAAGGGTCTGAAGGTCCTTTTCTGAAGTATCAGCGCCCTCTACACTGTCTGTTGAAATGAAGATCACATCTCCTGCGCCATTCACCAGCTCTTCATAGGCTGCTGACAGCTCATTTCTAAAGAACTCGTTCTTTTCTTTGGAAATCTCCTTATCGAAGGTCACGCCAAGAACTGGAAGCTTGTATCTCTTTTCACAGTCCTCTTGGACATAAATGCTGCTATCAAGGGCATCTGCCAATAGCAGTGCAAAAAGAGCTATGAATCCAAGGAGCACTCCTCCAAAAACTGCAGAGATCACTGTCCTGTCAGTATAGGTCACAAGCTCAGCCTCAGATCTACTAAGCTTTGAAATATAATCAAACTCTTCACGGGTCTTACCATAGGATTCAAGGGAAGTCACCATGGCGTCCGTGATAGCCTCTGTCTTAACCTGATCATTATTGGTAACCGTGAGAACAAGAAGTCTTACATCAGAAGGGATCTCCGCTTTCACAGATGCAACAAGCTCATCCTTGGAGATATCCCCGTGGCCGCCATCAGACAGCTCTTTTAACGCAACCTTGGTAATCTCGTCGGTGGACATGAAGCTGTTCCAGGTATAAGCATTGTAGCTGTCCACATATGAAGCAGTATTCTCGTCATAAGCAAACTTCACGCTGAACTGAGAAACAGTGCTATACTGCTTGGCTGGGCCAAAGGTAACAGTAACAAGTGTGTAAATGCCAGCGCCAATCAAGGCTCCGATCACCACCATGGCTGGAATTATCCAAATCTTCCTAAGGAGTCTTAAATAAAAACTCCTTAAATTCAGCTTCTCATTCATATATCTGCTATCTGATCTGTCCATTAACTAATCCCCACAACTAATCCAATTGTCATGAATTCTTCTTGGCTGTAACCTGGTTGGAATCAACACCCTCTGTACTGTCTGGTGTAAACAGGATCTTAACTGTAAGAAGCATCAGCTTAAGATCCAGCCAAACTGAATAGTTCTCAATGTAAGTAAGATCCAGCTTGAGCTTGTCATAAGGTGTTGTATTGTACTTACCGTAAACCTGCGCATATCCTGCAAGTCCGGCCTTAACCTTCATTCTAAAGGCAAACTCAGGCATCTCCTCAAGATACTGCTTGATGATCTCTGGTCTTTCAGGTCTTGGTCCGATAAAAGACATATCTCCTACCAGAATGTTAAAGAGCTGAGGAAGCTCATCAATTCTGCAGGCTCTGATAAACTTGCCAATAGGAGTGATTCTGGAATCATTCTTGGAAGCAAGGCGGGCGACACCGTCCTTCTCCGCATCCTGTCTCATACTCCTGAACTTCATGATCTTAAACTCTCTCTGATTCTGAGTGCATCTGATCTGCTTATAGAGAACAGGTCCCTTGTCATATAGCTTGATCAGAATGGCTGTAATCAGCATTACAGGTGATGACAGCACTATGAGAATAAGAGAAAGAACTATATCGATCAGTCTCTTAATGAAACGCTGCTCAACCTTAATTGAATACTCTCTTAAAAGAAGCACCGGAGTATCAAATAAGTGAAGCTCCTGAGAGCCTTTTAAAAGAACATCTGTTATCTTTGGCATTACGTAGATTCGGATGTTTCTGGCATAGCAGTACTTAACAATTCCGTTTCTATACTGGCTTGGAACATCCCAAATAATAACGCCATCATACTCACCAAGGCACTCCTGATAAACCTTGTCAATTCCCTCAGAAATATTGATGTACTTGGCGATGTGATATTTATCTTTTCTTGAATTGAACTTCCTTGTGATGTCGTCAACAGAGTATACTCCGCTGATAAGAAGAAGCTCTCTTGGCGGGAATATGGCCATATATATGGCATTGGTGACATAAGCCCACAAGAACGAGATCAACAGCTGGATCACGAAGATCTCTAACATAGGAACCGCATCAACAAGCCAGTTCCTTAAAAGAGCTATCTGGAAATATGAAATGAAATTCACCATAAAGAGGGCAAAAATCTGTGAGAAGAACACATCCATTGGCTTTAAATAGCCAATCTTAAGACCTCCATAGGTGTTTGAAAAGAACAAAAGCAAAATGAAATAGATACCAAGAATAAGCAGATGGCCTCGGAAATAGAGCTTAAGTCCATTACCAAGATTATAACCATCTACGCTGGTACGCTGCGCTGATACTATAGGATAGTAGGTGTTAAACCAGAACCAGGCATAGACCGCAGTCTGCATGCATAGTCCCAAAAATCCCAAGATAAGAACCAGGATTCTTTTTACTGATTCCACGTGTTTCATAAATATCCCCTTTACGGCATCAAAGTCTTCTTAAAGTCGCTCTGATTGCCCATCCTCCGAAATAATATAAAGCCTGTATCCCCGATAACCCTGCTATATTCCTGTATAAGAACCAAATTCTCTTAATTGCCAAAAACTTATTTGAAGATAAAGACTTAGGTGGTCTCCTGTAAATAGCCAGATTCTCATCAAGGCCATAAGCAGTATAACCACTCTTTAAAATACGCCACCAGGTGGCTGTGTCCTCACTGGGAACCCTCGGCATATGGATGATCTCCATGTCGATCTTCTCAGTGTCAAACATAACTGTAGTAGTAAAGATAACTGTTCTGGAAAGAGCCTGCCTGAAATTCAGGGTCTTCGGCGCATGGACGATCTTTCCTGTAGGATTGGCTTTATCATCGCCAAACTCATAGGAGTGGAAGCTAAAGGCCGCTCCGGTCTTCTCCATGAAGGCGATCTGCTTCTCCAGCTTATCCTCTTTCCAAATATCATCAGCATCCAGAAAAGCTATATACCTTCCTGCAGATGCGTCAATTCCTGTGTTTCTTGCAGCGGCCGCGCCTTCGTTTTTGCTCTTTTTAATGAGTCTGATTCTTTTACCCTGGGCCTTGATCTCTTTCTCAATAACAGAGCTACTGCCGTCGCTTGAAGCGTCGTCAACAAGTATCAGCTCCCAGTCCTTGTAAGTCTGAGCGCTGACCATTCTAATGGTTTCCGCGATATATTCTGCTGCGTTATAAACAGGCACAATTATACTGACCATCAGATTTCCTCTTTTACAATGTACATAGGACGTTCCTTGACCTCAAGGTAGGTCTTGGATAAGTACTGTCCCACAATTCCCAGGCAAAAGAGCTGTACACCACTTACAAACAGGATAATACAGATCGAAGAAGCCCAACCTGTGGTGCCATTTGGGTCTCCCATAGTAACCTGTCTGACAATAACTACGATAATAAAGATAAATGCTATAAAGCAGAACAACACACCCATAAGGGAAGCAAGAGCCAGCGGAACTGTAGAAAAGGCCACAATTCCATCAAGGGCATATACAAAGAGCTTCCAGAAGGACCACTTGGTCTCTCCCTTCTTACGCTCAATATTCTCAAACTCAAGCCACTTGGTCTCAAAGCCAACCCAGCCAAAGATACCCTTTGAGAATCTGTTGTATTCCTTAAGAGAAAGGATAGAATCCACAAAGGCTCTGGTCATAAGTCTGTAATCACGGGCTCCATCAACAATCTCAGTCTTACTCATCTTATTGATAAGTCTGTAGAACATTCTTGCAAAGAAGGATCTGATAGGAGGCTCTCCCTTTCTGTCCACTCTTCTGGTGGCTACGCTGTCATATCCTTCTTCCACTATACATCTGTACATCTCTGGTAAAAGAGCTGGCGGATCCTGCAGATCGCAGTCCATAACCACCACGTAATCGCCCTTTGCATTCTGAAGGCCAGCGTAGATTGCTGCCTCTTTTCCAAAGTTTCTTGAAAAGCTGATGAGATGTGCTCTCTCATCCTTCTGATGAAGTTCTTTTACTTTTTCAACTGTTCCGTCCTTGGAGCCATCATTAATGTACAAAATCTCTATATCAACGTCATGTTCTTTGAAGAATCCTTCTGTCTTCATGAGTTCATCATAAAAATCAAATATATTGTCGACCTCGTTATAGCAAGGCACAATAACGCTTAACAGCTTCATCGCCATTATTTCTCCTCTTCCGTAAATATAGCGCCACATACTTAGCGCCATTCTACCCAATATTCTACACTTATTCGCCTAGTGTTTCAACTTTGTTGGCTATGCGAACGGTCTACTGGGATCACCTCCATTGGGACCTATAATCCATTGGACTTATGCCTTCTATCTGTTTAAATATTCTTGAGAAATAGTAGAGATGAGAAATTCCACATTCGTTTCCTACTTCCTCTACGGTCATTTCGGTGAAACGGAGGAGCTGTTTGGCGTGGGTAATTCTTGTCATAAGCAAATAATTAATTATCGATGTGCCAAACTGATCTTTAAAATTTCGAGACAAAGTATACTTATTAATCAGGAATTGATCCGCAAGATTATCTAGGCTTATCTTCTCTTTGTAATGAGAATCAAGATATTCTTTCAAAGAAAAGGCTGTTGTCGAGCTCTTTGACAGCGCCTCCGCCTCTGGATTCCAGGAGAAGGACATAAGGAATGTTAAAAGAGCTGACAATTCCTGGTTGATTCTGATGTCTCTGATGTAGTCCGTGGATCCTGCCACTCTGTTAAGTCTCTCCCAGATGGATGTTGGCTCTTTTAACCCGTTGGGCTTAAAGACTGGCTGGCCACCGCGCTCTAAGTATTTCTGATAAATTGGCAGGACGTTCTCTCCATTGAAGTGGATCCACTCCAGTTCCCAGAGTTCTTTACTGGTTCGATGGGAGTAGGGCTCCAGGCAGTTGATGAAGACGCAGTCTCCCTGGGTCAGGTTGTATTCCTTGGAACCATAGTCCAGAACACCGCTTCCGCTCTTTACATAAAAGAACAAAAAAGAAGCCAGGTTTTGACGTTTACTGGTGTGCTGTTTCTGGGCTTTAAGTCTGCCAATTTCCTGCAAATAGATGAGATTATTTTTAGCAAACTCCGATGGAGTGTACAAAATTCTATCTGATGATACGTATTCTCCTTGAAATAGCTGCTCACTCATGATCATATCTCCTTCCCCCAAAGTATAATCCCATGGTCAAGATAATGCAAACAAAAGGCAAGAAAGTGAATTTTCTTAGTCTCAACTAGTGTTATAATAATCAAAGTAAGATGCAAGCAAATGTATTTTTGTTTACAAGATAAGAAAGGATTTATTATGGCAAAGAAAGCGTTAATTACCGGTGTTACAGGGCAGGACGGTTCATACTTATCAGAGTTCCTTCTTGAGAAGGGATATGAGGTTCACGGTATCATCCGTAGATCTTCAGTAGATTTCAGAGAGAGAATTGCTCACCTTGAGGGCAATCCTAATTTCCACCTTCATTATGGTGATCTTGGTGACTCCATGAGCATTATCGGTGTTATCTCCAAGGTTCGCCCAGACGAGATCTACAACCTGGCTGCTCAGTCACACGTTCAGGTATCATTCGACGCACCAGAGTTTACAGCTGATGTAGACGCAGTTGGTGTTACAAGAATCCTTGAGGCAGTTCGTCAGTGCGGACTTGCTGATACATGTAGAATTTATCAGGCTTCTACTTCAGAGCTTTATGGTAAGGTTGAGGAAGTTCCTCAGAACGAGAAGACTCCTTTCCACCCATACAGCCCATATGCAGTAGCTAAGCTTTATGGTTTCTGGATTGTTAAGGAGTACAGAGAGGCTTACAACATGTTCTGCTGCTCAGGTATCCTTTTCAACCACGAGTCAGAGCGTCGTGGAGAGACCTTCGTTACACGTAAGATCACTCTTGCTGCTTCAAGAATTGCACAGGGCAAGCAGGATAAGCTCTATCTTGGTAACCTTTCATCACTTCGTGACTGGGGTTATGCTAAGGACTACGTTGAGTGTATGTGGCTCATCCTTCAGAACGACAAGCCTGAAGACTTCGTAATCGCTACAGGTGTTCAGCACTCTGTTCGTGAATTCTGTGAGCTTGCATTCCACTATGCAGGTATCGAGCTTGAGTTCAAGGGCGAAGGCGCTGATGAGAAGGGTTATGACAAGGCTACAGGTAAGGTTCTCATCGAGGTTTCACCTGACTTCTACAGACCTACAGACGTTGTTAACCTTTGGGGTGATCCATCCAAGGCTAAGGAGAAGCTCCACTGGAATCCACAGACAACTTCCTTCGAAGAGCTTGTACGTATCATGGTTGAGCACGACATGAAGAAGGTTGCAGTAGAAAGAGCTAACGAGCACGTTAAATTTAATCTTGCTGAGTTCCTTGAAAAGGGCATCGACAAGTAATTTTCTATAAACGGAGATATTTATATTATGATGGAAAAGAATGCCAAGATTTATGTAGCAGGCCATCGCGGAATGGTTGGTTCTGCAATCGTTAGAGAGCTCCAGAAGCAGGGCTACAACAATATCATCACAAGAACTCACAAAGAGCTGGACCTTATCAGACAGGACCAGGTTGAGAAATTCTTCGAAGAGGAGAAGCCAGAGTACGTATTCCTTGCAGCAGCTAAGGTTGGCGGAATCATGGGTAACTCAGAGGCTCTTGCTGATTTCATGTATGAGAACATGACACTTGAGATGAATGTTATTCACGCAGCATGGAAGAATGGCTGTAAGAAGCTTGAATTCCTTGGTTCATCCTGCATCTACCCTAGAATGGCTCCTCAGCCAATGAAGGAGAACTGCCTCCTTACATCTGAGCTTGAGAAGACCAACGAGGCATACGCACTTGCTAAGATCTCTGGTCTTAAGTACTGCGAATTCCTCAACAAGCAGTATGGAACTGACTACATCTCAGTTATGCCTACTAACCTTTATGGTCCTAATGATAACTATCATCCAACTCACTCACACGTACTCCCAGCTCTTATCCGTCGTTTCCACGAGGCTAAGGAGCAGAATCTTCCATACGTTACATGCTGGGGAGACGGAAGCCCACTTCGTGAGTTCCTCTATGTTGACGACCTTGCTAACCTCTGCGTATTCCTTATGAATAACTACAGTGGCGACGAGACTGTTAACGCTGGTACAGGAAAAGAGCTTACAATCAAAGAGCTCACAGAGAAGGTTGCTAAGATCATCGGCTACGAAGGTGAGATCCGTTGGGATCCTTCTAAGCCAAACGGAACACCACGTAAGCTTCTTGATGTTTCTAAGGCAAAAGAGCTTGGATGGACTTATACAACAGAGCTTGATGATGGTATCAAGCTTGCTTATGAGGACTTCCTCAATAATCCTATGAGAGCTGAGCGCTAATCTTAAAGTCACGAGACTCTCAAAGAGTAAATACCTTTAATACAAACAAAACACCCGCTAGATACTTACGAATCCAGAAATCTGGTTCATAAAATCCAGCGGGTGTATTTTATTATAGTTTATCACCTTAGGTATCCAATTATAGTGGCCGCCACATACAGCACAGCCTGATGCAGGAAATAGATCAAAAGAGAATGTCTCCCCAGGAAGTTCACAGGCTTAATGTTGATATGAAATATCTTTTTCCCAAATTGATCCTTAACTACTCCATAAAAGAAGAATCCAACCAGAAATAAGAATATCCACGGAACAACAGAGAAATAATCCGAGGAGAAAAAGCCTCTTTGCATAATTCCAAGGTATGTAAGCAGTGATCCAACAAGGTCTGATGGACTGCTCACCTCATACCATCCCAAAGGAAGATATATCTTTTTAAAGATCAGATTAAGATAGCTTTCATTTATAGGTCTGGTAACGATAAAAAGAAGCAGACTCACCACAAATCCCACAACAAAGAACCTTTTGAATTTCTTTGTTATCTCTTTTGCCCCATTTCTCATAAATGCTCCCACAAGAATCTTGCAGGAACCATACATGGTAAGAACGCCAAAAAGAATCGGTGTATCGGGAATAGCAACAAAGGTGACGGCTGTGATAATAGCTCCCAGCACAAAAAGAATTATTCCATCTCTCATGGGTTTTCTGGCAAAGAACATACTAAAGCCAGCAATAAGAATAAAACTATAACAGATTGTCTGTTGCCAGACAAAAGAATAGTATGTCTCATACCAAGACATACTAAATCCGCTGATGTATTTGAGATCCCAACACAGGTGATACAAAATCATGCTGATTATCGTAAAACCTCTTATTGCATCAACTGTCTCAAGTCTCTTGTTGTTCATTATCTTTTCCTTAACTAGTTAATTAAATTCGCAAACTATGTAGATATCGCCATTTGGCGCAGTATAATACGCAATTCCGCAGGAGCTAAAGCAAGACCTCACAACATTTGCTTTGTGTGTAGGACTCAGCATCCATGCATAGACAACATTTTCAGGCTTCTGCTGATTGTTGTTAACAGCATGAGCCAGGTTTTCTCCACATGTAAGACTAGATATAGTATACCACTCTTTTCCATTTGGTCGAATATGGGAAAAATTGGAAGCACACTCGATCGCTCTTAAAGAAGCCACGGAAACAAGATCTTCATCCATGACCAGCGCAGGAAGACCCACAGCAGCTCTCTCAGCGTTCATGTAAGCAAGAACATCATCCTCAGAAGCTGCGTAAGAATTGATAGGATTAAATATAAGCCCGATAATAAAGATTACAATAATACTGGTACTAAACTTCTTCATAAATAAAGTACCTCCCTTCAGAAAATTGAAGGTGTTATTTATGTTTCAATGATACTTTATTTCGGCAGAAAATGTACTGTATTTAACGCTTATTTATGAAAGTTTATGTTATTTTAAGAATATTAGCTGTTATAGTGAAATAAACTTTCAAATGCATAAAATCTTTATTATTTTTTCGCTTAATCCTCCTGTAAAGACCTGAATCCTGTCCTTATATTGGTGCCCATAAGCTCAATCTCCCCTGTCATATCCTTTGGAGATGATGGGAATGCGTCATAACCAATTCGATCCCCTTCTACAGGGTAGTAGAACTTAACTCCATTTAATGTATAACTGGAAACCTCATATTTGCCGTAATCCTGCTGAGCCACAAGATATTTGGCATTAAACCTTACCCTGTCCTCCATGACAATATTAAAGCCCTTATACAGCATCCAGAGGCAAAACAGTACAACACACACCTTAAGTACAATCTTCTTAAGCCCTTCTCCTGAATGATTAAAAAGATGTATCAGCATCCTTCCTATTATCACGGCAGGAGTAAGATAAACGTACACAACGCCATATCTTATAAGCGGAGCGCTAAAGAACCAGAACACCAGACAACCAAGTAGTGTAGCACTTATTGTAAGGAAATCTGCCAAGTTCAATACGCTTCTGTGGCTTATATCAAATACCTTTTTATCAGGAAGCTTAATTGAAGTCTTGTCATTCTCTCCAATGGCCACAATGATAAAGTAAATAAGGCAGGCAACAAATATAGCTATCGATATAATATCAAGGCCAATAACAGCCTTATGCATGGTCCCAAGGCCATTAAACCAGGTATTTATCCACTCCTTAAGGGAGATATTGGCAAGCTCCTCCACATCCGTAAATCCTTTTCCATAGGTGGATATCTCAAGAGCATCGTACTTAGCCACATTCTTAGGAATCTCAAAGCCAAATCCAAAGAAGTCAAACATAGTTACCGGATACAAGATCCAGCCTGAAATAACAATATTCCTTATCAGGAACGGAAGCACAATGATCAGGGCAGACACAATTGATAGCCCAAATGCCCGCATCTTTTCAGCGGTTCTTTCATGGAACAGCTTGTAGATTGGGATAATGCACAATAGGATCATTGGAGCTGCTGACAACTTGATTGTTATGGCATATATAGCCAGGAGCGACAGCTGAATGTATGGAAGATAGGACTTCTCATGCTTAACATTAAGATCCAGCCACTGAATTATCACATAAAAAACAATTGTAGAAAGGTAATAATCTGACGCAGGAGCCACCATCTCATCAAATATAGTGAAGAGATAGTAAATCGCTGTGATCCTTGCAAAATCAGATACTATAATATGCTTTCTTCTGACAACATCCTTGATATCCACGCAGAGCCATGCCAGCATCAGGGCAAAAAATCCTGCCATCACATGATAAGACTGCTTTCCCAGGAACTTAAGGCTATAGAGAGCTGAAAGAGCAAATGATGAACTGTTATAGGCAAGGCGAACATGGAGATTACCCAATCCCTTAACTACACCATACTCTTCAATCCATCTGATAGCCTGAGCATGATAAAGATCTGAATCATAATGCATTATTCCGTGAGATGTGCCATAGGCCATGACCAGAAATACAAGTAGA
Organism: Butyrivibrio proteoclasticus P6B7; assembly: GCF_000622085.1. Classification (GTDB taxonomy): domain Bacteria; phylum Bacillota; class Clostridia; order Lachnospirales; family Lachnospiraceae; genus Butyrivibrio; species Butyrivibrio proteoclasticus_A. The sequence continues at coordinate 69,685 of NZ_JHWL01000001.1, read as the reverse complement.
TACACTATCCATTCCTTAGTAGAAGCCAACATGGAAACTGTAGTGCGAAAATCACAGAGAAGCTCTTCTCTGTAGTAGACTGCTATTATCAAGCAGATTAGAACCATCAGAAAGTTGGCATAGAGTCCAACTCCTGTAAATAAGCTAAAAATCTGAGCGTATACAGTTGTCAGCACAAGGCCGGCAACTATATAGCTCTTTTTATTCTGAGTCTTATATTTCTTCTTGCAATCCTTTCCCTTTCGGATGTGCATCCCTGGCCAGTAGGACATACTGGTAAGGAACCCATATCCAATAAGATATGTAGTTATGATCACATAAATCCATATCAGTGAAACGATCAGCATGAAAGAAAAATCCCCTCTCGATTGGTGGTTATATCACCCCATATTGCAGTATACAAATCCGATAATAATTCCAAGGATTGCTCCAAAAAGAACCTGCATAGGTGAATGTCCTACGAACTCTTTTAATCTCTGTTCAGCAGGAATACTACCGTCAAACTGCTTGAACCAGTCCATCATATTGTTGATGACTACAGCCTGTTTGCCAGTCTCTCGCCTAACGCCCATGGCATCATGCATAACAATGAGAGCCAGAACGCCTGATATAGCGAATTCAAAAGAGCTAAATCCGTGAATGATAGCAGCTGAAGACGTAAGTGCCATAACAGTTGCTGAATGAGAGCTTGGCATTCCGCCATCACCAAGCAGTCTCTCCGGATTAAAATTCTTATTAACTATCACATAAATGATGGTCTTAAGAATCTGAGCAATGAGCCATCCTAAAAAGGACGCTACAAGTAGCTTGTTATTAAAGATCTGAGCTATATAATTCATAAAATTTCCTCTAAATAATCTCTTATAGCATCATGCCAGTCAGCAAACATGAAGTCTGATGTAAGCTTGAACATATAATTCTCAAGAATGCTATAAGCTGGTCTTGGAGCGGCCTGAGGGTTCTTTTCAAGATACTCTTTGGTGGTAACGTGGTTAACTTTGGTACTCTTACCTGCAAGTCTGAAGATCTCTTCTGTAAAATCAGCCCAGTTGGTATCGCCTTCGCAGGTTCCATGGAATGTTCCATAATTTTCTGTTCCAAGAAGGAAGTGGATTGCTTTGGCAAGTTCCTTGGTGCTTGTAGGTGTTCCAAGCTGGTCCTTAACTACAGAAACCTCATCATATTTATCTGAAAGGCCAAGCATAGTCTTGACGAAGTTCTTACCGTCTCCGTATAACCAAGCTGTTCTTATGGTAAAAAATCTATCGGCAAACTGCTTTACGAACTCTTCGCCGGCAAGCTTAGTCTTACCATAAACGCTGACAGGTCCGACCTGATCGAATTCTACGTAAGGTCTTGTGCCATTTCCATCAAATACATAGTCAGTAGATACATGCACAAGCTTAGCGCCAAGCTCTGTTGCTGCTATAGCAAGGTTTCTTGGTCCTATTGCATTGATCTTGTAAGAAAGATCCACATCGCTCTCCTGCTTATCTACAGCAGTGTAAGCAGCGCAGTTAATGATAGCTTCAGGCTTAACCTCTTTTGCAAACTTAATAACATTATCTACGTTAGTAATATCAAGAGGTGTGATACCATCTCCTTCAAAAACGTCTGTATTAACGATCTCATATCTGCTATCGCCAAGAAGTTCCTTATTGATCGCTCTTCCAAGCTGTCCATTGCATCCTGTAACTATAATTTTACTCATTGTTATCAGTCTCCTATCCTTTTTAGCTTAAAACGGACGGCATCTCTGCCGTCCGCTAAATAATGGCTAATTTAGTGATCAATCAGTGTATGTAACGCCATTTACATCGAACTTATAGAATGAAGCGTTACTTTCCTGAACAACAAAGATCATAGTCTTTCCTGTATTAAATACTACCTCATTACCATTGTCATCATAGTATGTTGTTGGGCTGTAGTCATCTGTCTTTTCCCATGTTACATGGATCATCTTACCCTTTGTGATGAAATATCCATCACGTGTTGTATCATGCATCTGGTAAGCAAGATAACCATTGTCATCTCTAACCTCACGGTATGCTCTCTGGATAACAACGTTTGCAAATGCAAGCTGTTCGCCAGTTACAGCATCCTTCTGAGGATTGCCATAAAGAGTCTTAAGATATACGCCCTTCTCAGCATCATATGTAAGAGCTGACTTGGTAACTGGATAGCATCCAGACATATCGATATCAGTTGCCTCAACAGCATCTGGATAATCATCTAAAGTGTTAGGGTTGCTATAACCTGTAAATGTGAAATGAGACTGTCCTTCGAACTTGTCTCTATGCTCCTTAGAGAATCCTGCCTTCTCGATAGCATTTGAAACATGTGCGCCATCTGTAAAGGCTGTATGCTCTGATGTACTTCCCTCAGGAATACGGAAGAATGCGCCATAATCTGAACCCATAACTCCGCCTACACCATTTAAGTTATCCACGTCATCACGTGTAAGAATTGACTTAACATAAAGCTCTGGTCCGCCGTAGTGGATGATAATTGGATCATACTCAAGAGCGGCATAAATAAAGTAATCACGGATACTTCTGATATTACCAATCTGCTCAAGATTCTCCCAATTCTCAAGAATACCCATCTGACGGCTCATGTTACCCTCTTCCATGATCTCATAGAATACAGCAACATTAGAAAGTCCGTACTGAGGCTGAGCCTCTTTGTTAATAGGATACATAACTGCTAAAGGTCTATTTGTGTTAACAGATTCATCGACCCATTCGTTAGTAAAATAGCTTCTTACCATTCCCTCAGCTGGAGGAGCATCTTCATCGACTGCTTCTACAGAAGCCTCTACTGAAGCTGCTACAGGAGCAACATCCTCAAGCTTCTCAACACTAAGTCCCACAACTGACTCGTCATCCTTTGATCCGCAACCGATCAGCATAGTAAACATAAGACCGGTAAGGACTAATGCCTTTAATCTTTTCATACCAATTAACATCCTCTCTCTTTATTACACTCAGACGATTTTAGCATAGAAGATAATTATTCGCCAAGACCCTTCTCGATAGCTTCAACAAGAGCATCCATGGCCTCTTCTTCGTCTGGTCCCTCACATTTAAACTCAAGCTCATCACCACATTTGATACAAGCCCCCAATACGCTAAGTACACTCTTAGCATTTGCTGTATTTTCGCCATAACTGAAGGTGATGTGAGATTTATAATTCATCGCCACTTTACACAAATTCCCTGCAGGGCGAAGGTGAAGCCCCGTTGGGTTCGTAATAACCACTTTCTTACTAATCATTAAAGCATAACCTCCTCAATAAGACTGGCGAGTTTTTTAGCTTCCTCATCAATCTTATTCTGATCCTTACCCTCGATCATTACTCTTACAAGGGGTTCTGTTCCAGAAGGTCTTATAAGTACTCTTCCGTCTCCCGCAAACTCTTTTTCAAGATTCTCAATTGCACTGGCAATTTCTGGATAATCCATGTACTTATCCTTTTTATGGGTAGGAACATGGGCATTAACAAGGGCCTGAGGCATAACCTCCATAACCTTTGCAAGCTCTGAAAGAGGCTTGCCAGTCTTTACCATAACCTCTAAAAGATGAAGTGCTGATAAAAGGCCATCTCCAGTAGTGTTATCATCAAGGAAAATGATATGTCCTGACTGCTCACCACCAAGGTTTGCACCGATTTCCTTCATATGCTCAAGAACATATCTGTCTCCAACCTTTGTCTTATCGATCTGGATTCCTTCTCTTTCTCCCATCTTGAAGAATCCAAGGTTACTCATAACAGTGGCAACAATTGTGTTCTTAGCAAGCTTGCCATTGTCATTCATAAATTTACCAATGATAGCCATGACCTCATCGCCATTGACCATTTTACCATTTTCATCTACAGCAAGGAATCTGTCTGCATCTCCATCAAAGGCAAGACCAATGTTAGCCTTCTCAGTAACAACTCTTCCCTCAAGCTCTTCCATATGTGTAGAACCGCAGTTAGCGTTAATATTGGTTCCATCTGGATTATTATGGATAACTATAACCTCTGCTCCAAGCTGCTTGATAGCTTCTACAGAAGTGTAGTAGGAAGCACCCTCAGCGCAGTCCATAACAATCTTCATTCCCTTGAGATCAATATCAACTGCTCTTAAATTGTGATTGATATATTCCTCTTTGGCATCAGTTCTTAACTTGATTTTACCAACACCAGCTCCTGTAGGCATCTTAACGCCATCCATATCATTCTTGATAAGAGCCTCAATCTCGTCTTCCATTTCATCTGGAAGCTTGTAACCATTTCCGTCAAAGAACTTGATTCCGTTGAATTCCATTGGGTTATGTGAAGCAGAGATAACAACACCTGCATCAACTCTATATTTTCTGGTAAGATAAGCAACTGCTGGAGTAGGAATAACACCAACGTAAACTACATCTGCACCAACTGAGCATGCGCCAGCCATAAGAGCACTTGCAAGCATGTCGCCGGAAAGTCTTGTATCGCAGCCCACCATGATAGTTGGTCTGTGATTAACCTCCTTAGACAATACATAAGCTCCAGCCTGGCCAAGCTGCATTGCTAAAAGTGGAGTAAGTTCATCATTAGCTACTCCTCTTACACCATCTGTTCCAAATAATCTTCCCATTTCTTAAAAACCTCTTTTGCTAATTTACTTTTCTTCCACCGTTACATATACGCTGACCTTGCTCTTGGCTGTAACGCCATTTGGAAGTTCCCATGTTACCTCAGCGCTATATGTTCCTGGCTTCAGTTCGTCAAGGTTGTTCTGCTTAACAATTGAATCCACATCAACTGTTCCCTTAATATCAGATTCCTTGACCTTCTTGATATCATCAGACAGTCCCTGTAAAGTAAGTGACACTGTATCATACTCAGTATCATCTACGCTTATCTTGAATCCATCTACTTCGCCTTCAACTGATATCCTGTCGATATCCACATCAAAGGTCTCTTCCTCCACGTTGTCGATATGAACAACAACCGTGCAAACGCCGTTAAAATCCTTATCTCCAAAACTAACTCCAGAAGGCAGATACTTACTAATATCAACCGTTGCGGAATAATTGGATGACATTCCTGAAACATCCAAGGCTGAATCATCAACAGTTATCTCAGAAACAGATGAGATCACACTACTTCTTCCTGCGATAAGCACTTCGCTTGGAGTACTGTCAATCTGTCCAGTCATGGCATAACCACTTGCTGGCTCGCCCTGAACCACATAATTAACAGGAACGTACTTGGTCTCGTAGATAACAACGTTAACCCTTACAGTCTTGATGTTCATCTCAATCTGAGCTGTGCTAACCTGGTTGCCATCTGCATCCAAAAGAATAATATCTGCATCAGTTCCGATGTTGGAAGTAAATCCAGTTACATCAACATCTACAACTGCCGATTCTATGGTATTGATCACGGACTCTGGTCCACTTATCCTAAGCATATTCTGCTCAGTTGATATATCACCGATCATGTAACCATCGGCCAGATTACCTGATGTTGTGGCAGAAAGAACTAAGCTCTTTGTCGCCTTTCTCTCTATGCTGAGCTTAACAACATCAGAGCTAAGAACTATGTTCTCAATCTTATCGCTGTACTTGTTGGTGCTAACGTTGATTGTTACTGTATTAAGGCTTGAAAGATCCTGAAAATCCGCATAAGCCACGATATTGTTCTGGCTAAGGGAATCAATAACAGTTCTTGGCGCATAAATAGTAACTGAACTGATGTTAGCGCTGTCATCAAGGATTGAATAAACCTGTCCCTGATCAGTAATAAGATTAGTATTCTTAAGTGCTACAGGAATATTGGTATATCTAACACTTGTAACAGGATCATTGATGTTAGTTACCAAAAACCACACTATAGCTGCAAACAAAATAGAAGCTAGCTTAAGTCCCCAGTTGGCCGTCAGTCTTTTCATTGCTTTTTCACCTTGGCCTTTCTGGCGAAGTGCTTAACTGGCGCCTCCGTCTTGTGCTTATTCTGGATCACGCGAAGTCTTTCTCTGAGTCTGTCACTATCGACAGCTCTTTCAAGAACGCCTTCATAGGCAACGCTTATCTTACCTGTCTCCTCAGAAACAATGATAGTAAGAGAATCTGTAACCTCAGATACTCCCACACCAGCTCTGTGTCTTGTTCCAAGTTCCTTACCAATTCCCTCGTTGTAGGAAAGAGGAAGGTAGCATGTTGCTGATGTAATTCTGTCGCCTCTTATGATAACCGCACCATCATGAAGTGGTGTGTTATGCTCGAAAATATTGATAAGCAGCTGGCTTGTAACTATGCCATCCACGTCAATTCCAGTTCTCTCAAACTCTGTAAGAGGATGGGTCTGCTCAATAACGATAAGAGCACCGGTTCTGACCTTAGCCATCTCTACACAGGCTCTTGTAATCTCATTTAATGTTTTATCAGAAAATCTGCCTTCAAACTTGCCGTCACCAATGTTGAACACATTTGATAGAAAGTTCTTTCTACCAAGCTCTTCAAGAGCCTTTCTAAGCTCTGGCTGAAGGATAACAACCATAGCTGTGATGGCTATTCCGAACACCTTCTCGACTATCCACAAAATGGTGGACATGTTGAATATTGCTGCAATAAGTATAAACGCAACAATAACTATGACCCCTTTTAGAAGGGACCATAGTCTCGTGTTCCTTGCCCATACCAATATGTGATATACCAGAAAAGCGATGATCACAATCTCCAGGATATCTGGTATTCGAAGATTTGGCATGTGCAGACTTGTTCTGTTGAAGTCAAATAATGATTCAAACTGCTGCATGGTAATCCTTTATCTCATCCGCGTCTTTCATTTGAGCGGTTTATTTTCTTAACCTTTCTTTCTGGTGTGGAAACAGTAACCTTAGGTACTGCCTTAACATAGTAGTAGTACTCATCATCCTCGAACTGAACCTTCTCTGTTCGGCTGTAGTCCAGGTTAAATGCAAAGAACTCAACCACCAGCATAAGCGCTGCAGAAATCACTGTTCCTACAACGATTCCAAGAAGTGATGTTGTAGTGTCGAATACAAGATTTCCAATGAGCATGCAGATGATAAGTGCAATAGCTCCTGATGCAATGGCTATCTTCCAGGAATTGTCCATTGAAGATCTGCGGATAATATATACAAGCAAAAGAGCTACTGAGAAAGATGCGATCATTACGATCATGCCCTTGTCACCAAGAAGTCCGGAAAGAACTGACTGGAACTGGTTGGCTGCCTCTTCAACTCCGTCAGTGCCGATGATGGCTGCATTTGAAGAGAAGTAGGTGAGCATGTATGAAATAACCACACCAAATGCCACTGAAATAATTGATGTAGGAGCTCCGAGAAGTCCCATGGCAAGTGGCATTACATAGGGAATATGTAAAAAGAAAAATATCGGTGTCAAAACTACTGCCAATGTGTCCTTAGGTGAAAATCTGAAATACAGAAGAAACATCAGAAGGAACACGATGATAGCAATAAGAGCGCTCTCCAGTGACAGAGCGTAAAGGTGTCCGATAATGAACACGGCTGAAATGAACACTATTGAATTGGCTGGAAGAATAGCGCACAAAAGTGATGCCATAAGAACAATCGCGATATTGCTCAGCGACTTCATATAGCCAAGTCTGTTGTTCACAACAGAAATAGAAATGAGAGCCAGTACAAATTTCCAAACATAAGTAATGTAGGTCTCATTCTTGATATAAAAGCGTTTAATGTATTGTTTTAATTCAAGTAAAGCTGTCATTCGATCATTCCTTTTCGTACATTCTAGCTAGTTTCTTTAAATCTCCATAATATGCCTTCATACTCTTACGCATTCTAGAATACCGATAGGAATAAATGACATATGATGCAAGAGAATACACGCCAACAAGCAGGAGGTAGTATATAAGAAACCTCCTGCCTATAGCCAATAAATTTTCTTCATTGTAGAGGTTAGATAAAACCTCCTCAAAATTGTATAGAACATAGGTCGCCATGAATATAGCAAAAACAATTGTGGCGCTGATAACGGATTTAAGTACATTAAATCCAATATAATCGCTCTTGAAATATGAGTTTATAGCGTCGTTCTTCTTGCCTTCGCGATCTATGAACGCGGTCATTTTGGTCATCAAAATGACTCTTTCTTCGTTTAACATCACTTCTCCTTATGTATCCAGGAAGTGCATTCCAGCCTTTGACTCCTTCTTAACCGGCTGCTGAATCTGAGGTTGTGGCTTAGCAAAGGTATTATTCAGGTTGTTAGCCATACTTCCCTTACACTTAGCACAGAATCTTCCTGTCTGAATATTTGCTCCACAGTTCTCACACTGTAGCTGGATTGGAGAATCGCTCGTGAACATAAGCCTCTCCTCACGGATCCACTGCTGAATCTGTTTAGTAGAGACTTCATTGTCTTCGGCGATCTTCTTAATATCTGCCCTAGGATTATCGACAATGTACTGTTTGACCTTCTGGAAATCTTCCTCAATAGCCTTCTTACAAGGCTCGCATATTGGCTGACCTCCAATGTAGTTGAACATTTTACCGCATCTTGCACAATTCCGTAAGTTCATAAGCTGACCTCCATTTATGTTATGTAGTTTGTCCGATAGCCAGTGTAAGAAAATAGGCTTTCTCCACTCCCGCCATCAGAAACTCATGGGCGATCTCATCAATGGTACTTCCAGTTGTATAGATGTCATCGATAATTAGTATGCACTTAAATTTTACATCATTTTGGGCTATATTAAAAGCCTTTTTCAAATTATTGCGCCGTCCAATAGCGTCCAGTTCTTTCATTGGCCTGGTATTTACGACCCTTTTTATGACATTGTCGTAGCACTCAATTCCAAGTTCCTTCGAAAGAGCTTTGGCAAGAACCTGGGCTTGATTATAGCCTCGTTTTCTTTCCTTTCCAGCGTACATTGGAACCGGAATAATTGCCTCTATACCGAGCTTTTTAAGCCTTTTCCCATAGCTCTTTGCCGCTACCCTGGCGTAGAATTCTGCATATTCCTGCCTTCCCAGGTACTTAAACCTGTAAATAGAGCCGGCAACACTCCTGTACACGAACAGAGAAAAACCTCTTTCGAATACATGCCTGTATTTCTTACAGTCTACACAGTACTCTTCGTCCTGTTCCTCCCTTTTAAGAGGCTTGCCACACTTAAGGCAAACTGATCCCTTAACCCGCTTAATCTTAGGAAGGCACTGCCCGTGAATTAAATCGCCTGTTATTATATGCCCCTCTTTGAATCTAAAGGGCGCAATAATTCCGTCGCAGACAGGACACCGTCTTGGGTATATCAAATCTACTGCTTTAAACATCAAAAACTTCTTTAATCCTATCCATTAAACCTGTATATCTTTTGAGCTGCTCCTCATTCTCAACCATGGTGTACACTGTCTGACTGCTGCCCAGGATACACACTGTGCTCTTAGCCCTTGTCACCGCCGTATACAGAAGGTTTCTGTTAAGAAGCATCCTTGGTCCGCCCAGAAGCGGAATCACCACAGCCGGATATTCACTTCCCTGGGACTTGTGGATCGTTATGGCGTATGAAAGCTCTATCTGGTCCAGCTCTCCAAAGGGATATCTGACACGCCTGTGCTCATCATATTCCACCACCATATCCTGGGAATACTCGTTGATCTCCCTGATTATTCCCATATCTCCGTTAAAAACACCCAGGCCTGAGTCTATGGCGATGTTATACTTACCAACTACCTCCCACTGGGCCTGGTAATTGTTCTTGATCTGCATAACCTTGTCCCCTTCCCTGAAAAGGGTGTCTCCATAGGTATGCTCATGCTTACTCTTATCCGGAGGATTGAGGTAGCTTTGAAGCACCAGATTAAGCGACGCTGCCCCAAGAGGCCCCTTTCTCATAGGTGTAAGCACCTGAATATCATAGGGCTGTGCATCCACGTAGCCAGGCAGCTTATCTCTTATAAGCTGAACCATGTGCTTATATATGACATTGCTGTCATTCCTCTCCAGGAAAAAGAAATCCTTACTCTTATTATCAAGTCTTGGCATTTCTCCATTGTGGATCTTGTGGGCATTCATGACAATGTCACTCTCTTCCGCCTGCCTGAAGATCTTCTTGAGAATAATAGTAGGGAACTTACCGCTCTTAATAAGGTCACTTAGGACCTGACCAGGGCCAACACTTGGAAGCTGGGAACTGTCTCCAACCAGTATCAGATGTGTTCCTGGTATAAGGGCCTTTAACAGGGCGTAAAAGAGATGGATATCCACCATAGACATCTCGTCAACTATGATGGCATCTGCCTCCAGCGGATTGTCTCTATTCTTTTCAAAGTGGACACCGGCGCTTCGTCCGTCCTTATCTTCATCTATCTGACCAGAAACCTCTAGAAGTCTGTGGATTGTTCTGGCTTCATAACCAGTTGCCTCAGTCATTCTCTTAGCAGCTCTTCCTGTGGGAGCAGCCAGAAGAATATCCATTCCTTCGCTGGCATAATAGCTGATGATGGTATTGATGGTGGTAGTCTTACCAGTTCCGGGACCACCGGTGATAATAACTATACCGTTGGAAATGCTCTTGATAACAGCCTCTCTTTGAAGTGAATCAAGCTCAAAGCCCTTGCTCTGCTCAATCTGAAGGATTCTATTGTTGTACTCCTCTTCCTCTCTGGCTGTTACCTTCTCCGCCACATTCAGATCATGGAGCATAACAGCGCATCCCTGTTCTTCGTAGAAATAGTTGGATGCATATATATTGTTGTCGTTCTTGGTCACAAGCTTCTTATCCATCATAAGGTTCTGAATCTGTGTGGTGATGATCTCCTCATCTATGATCACATCAGGACCTGTGGCTAAAAGCTCGTTAGTTCTTTTTATAAGATCCTGCATTGGCAGATAGGTGTTGCCATCCGCAGAAGCCTGCAAAAGAGTATACATGATTCCGCTCTTGATCCTATAGTCGGAATCCACCCTTATGCCGATCTTAGAGGCTATCTCGTCCGCAGTCTTAAAGCCCACACCTGCTATATCATCTGCCAGCTGGTATGGGTTCTCTTTTAATATTCCATATATTCTGTTGCCATAGGTGTTGAAAATCTTGACAGCCAGAGTATTGCCTATGCCATAGCCCTGCAGAAAGATCATGGCATCTCGCATTTCTCTTTTCTCTGCCATCTGCATAGCTATATCAATGGCTTTCTTCTCACTGATGCCCTTTACCTCAGCCAGGCGCTCAGGCTCATCCTCTATTATCCTGAAGGTATCATCTCCGAACTTCTTAACTATTCTGGCAGCCAGGGCTTCTCCGATGCCTCTGATGGCTCCCGAGCCAAGATACCTCTGCATAGAAGCTGCATCATCAGGGACAACCACCTTAAAGCTCTTGATCTTAAGCTGCTCACCATAGACAGGGTGGGTTACGAATTCTCCCTCTATCTCCAGAGTGTCTCCCACATCAGCGTCCTTAAAAGTCCCGGTGCAGACAATTTCCTCCCCATCAGATATAAGGCTCACAACCCCATAGCCATTCTCTGCATTCTTATATATAAAATGTTCAATATATCCTTTAATTATCTCTTTTTCCATATCCATAATAGGCATTATAACACAATAAAAAGCACGTAATTCTTAAGATTTCTTAAGAAATACGCGCTTTATCACTTGCTTATTCACGCTTCCCTTTCAGCTCTCATTTGTAGGTGCATCAGGAATATTATAATTTCTTTTCATATTCTCGTAGAGCATCTGTGCAAAGCCATTACTCTGTATATCTGCAGATGTGGAGCATACCTCCTGAAGGGTCTGATCCTTGAAAAAGTCTACCAATGTCTGGGTGGAATTGTCGGACTTATCAGGCTTAATGGCATCCACTGACTTCTGCATCTCTTTAAATACCTGCTCAAGGAAGTAAGCCTCGAAGCTCTTGCAGGCCTCCCATAATTCATCGTCAGTTGCGGTATTGGAGGTACTTCTTATCTTGTTCTCCACTGCCGCTCTGGAGGCATTCTTACTTTCCATGGTGGCATATTCAGTTATCGCGTTGGCACTAATGCCTGTTACATCAAATCCCGCCATTTTCTTCTCCCATCAAAGCTTTATTATCTCTTGAGCTGGTTAGCTGTCTGCATCATCTGGTCTGTTGTCTGGATTGCTGTTGAGTTCATTTCATATGCTCTCTGAGCAACGATCAGGTTAACCATCTCTGTAGCTACGTTAACATTGGATCCTTCCAGGTATCCCTGAACGATCTCTGTAAGCTTAAGTCCGTCAGGATTCTCTGACTCAAGGATTGGTTCGCCGCTGGCTGGAGTCTCGATCCAGGCTGCACTTCCGATTCTCTCAAGACCTTCTCTGTTTCTGAACTGCCAGATACCGATCTGTGGGCCAAGCTCCTGAGGAACGCCCTGATCATCCGGATAATAAATCTTTCCATCACCGCCGATTGTGATTCGGCTGGCAACTGCGTTATCTACTGTAATTGCAGCACCTGTTGTATCAAGAACAGGGTTACCTTCTGCAGTAGTAAGCTCTACTGTTGTGCCTCCGGTCTCTGTAAGAGCCCAGGTGAAGTTACCGTTTCTTGTATAGTTAATGGTCTCACCATCTGCTGCCATATATCCAAAGAAGCCGTCTCCAGAAAGTGCCAGAGCGGCTGGATTATCACTATTTTGGAATGAACCCTGTGAAAAGAACTGATTAATTGTAGAAGTGCGCACGCCAAGTCCCACCTGTGAATTGGTAGGTTTTGGTGTACCATTTGCTGTTGTGGATACAGTCTGGAGTTCCTGATAAAGAAGAGTTTTGAACTGTGCCCCCTGTGCCTTGTAGCCAGTTGTATTTACGTTCGCCAGGTTATTAGCGATAGTATCTACATTTGTCTGCTGGGCATTCATACCTGTTGCAGCGGACCATAAGCTTCTTACCATAAGCCACCTCCGATAGATAAATAAAAGCGAGCTCAATTGCTCTTTTACCGTCCTCCGTGACTGGTAATCTTTGCTCTATCTTTATATCGGTCATTTATTTAACGCATATTATTAAATAATTCTAAAATTTTATGAGAGACGTCCAAGCTGGTTAACAGCAATGTCCAAAGTCTCATCCACGGTGGTTATCATTCTCTGGTTGGTATCATAGTTTCTCTGAACTGCGATCATCTGTACCATTTCATCCACAACAGATACATTGGACTGCTCAAGGAACCCTGCATAGAGCTGGCCTGTAGCATCAATTTCCACTGTATCGTCTGTTGTAACGTACATATTCTCGCCATAATGCTCAAGAGTATCATAGCTTATCCTGCCATCAGGATATGTTGTCTTTTCAAAATCAAATATTCCCACACTGGACACAACCTCTCCATCCTGGAGAATTTCGCCAAGTGCATTAATTTCAACCTTTTTGTTGGGATCAAGCTCAATGTGGCCTCCGTCCTGATCCAGAACGAAGTCGCCATCCTGAGTAACTAGAACACCCTCAGACGTGAGGGTAAAATTACCATCTCTGGTATACATGATATTAGTCTGATTGGCCTCATCCCTTTCGATGTTCACAGCCTTGTTGGTATATTCGATTCCAAAGAATCCATATCCACCAATAGCCATATCGAAGGTATTGTGGGTCTCCTTCATAGGACCTTCCGTCCAATCTACATATGTCTCACCGATCTTAACGCCGGGAGTAATAACGCCCAGTCCACGGGCAGTGTACGGGGCGTCAGTATAGTCTTTAATTTTATACGCAAGCTGATCCTTGAAAGACTGAGCAGTTGCGCCTTCCTTCTTATAACCGTTAGTATTGGCATTAGCAAGATTGTTGGTGAGCACATCCATTCTGTGCTGTTCGTTGATCATTCCTGTGTAAGCAGTGTAAAGACCTTTAACCATACAATATTCCTCATGCCATCCTGGCGATATCGGCCATTCAATCCATGAACAGCGTGCATGTGTGATTAGTCCTCACGATATCCTACAATAAACTCAACATAACGACCTGTTCCGATAGCAACGGCTGTCATTGGGTCCTCTGCTGTAATTGTATTGATACCGGTCTTGGAATAAATAAGATCCTCAAGACCACGAAGAAGTGCACCACCACCAGTAAGGACGATACCTCTGTCTGCAATATCTGCAGCAAGCTCTGGAGGAGTATTCTCAAGAACACTGTGGATAGCCTCTATAATCTGAGAAGTTGGCTCTCTGAGCGCCTCTTCTGTCTCTTCTGATGAAACTCTTACTGTCTTAGGAAGACCTGTTACAAGGTTTCTACCTCTAACGTCCATGTAATCGTCCTCAGCACGTGGATAAGCTGAACCGATCTTGATCTTGATATCCTCGGCTGTTCTGTCACCGATAAGGAGATTGTGCTTCTTTCTCATGTAACGAACAATTGCTTCATCAAAGTCATCACCAGCAACCTTAACTGATGTACTTACAACTGTTCCTCCAAGGGAAATAACCGCAATATCTGATGTACCACCACCGATATCAACGATCATATTGCCACATGGCTTAGTAATATCGATACCTGCTCCGATAGCAGCTGCGATAGGCTCTTCGATTGTCTCAACGTCTCTGGCGCCACAAAGTCTTGTAGCATCCTCAACGGCCTTCTTCTCAACCTCAGTAGCACCACTAGGTACACATACAGCAATGAAAGGCTTACGGTGGATTCTACGTCCGATAGCCTTGTTGATGAAGTATCTCATCATCTGCTCTGTGATCTTGTAGTTAGAAATAACGCCCTGTCTAAGTGGTCTTACAGCTACGATGTTACCTGGTGTTCTACCAAGCATAAGTCTGGCATCCTCACCGATTGCCATGATCTCTTCTGTATCTCTGTTATAAGCTACTACTGATGGCTCTTTTAATACAACGCCCTTTCCTCTAATATAAACAAGTACTGAGGCTGTTCCTAAATCAATTCCAATGTCTGCGTACTGCATAATTCTTAAGTACCCCTTTCGAACAAAAACACTTATCTATCAGCGCATAGATGCGGATAATAATTTCATTTTATAATATCACTAGCATTATAAACCAAAATAGCAATAATTGAAAGGGGCTATCCGTCTTATATATATATCGGACAGCCCCTGCACATTCTTTAATTCTTATTCAGCATCTTTTTGATATAGGCTCCAGTATAGGATTTCTTGCACTTTGCAACCTCCTCAGGAGTTCCACAGGTAACAACCGTACCTCCCTTTGAACCTCCCTCAGGTCCCATATCAATTATGTAATCTCCAGTCTTGATAACATCCAGATTGTGCTCAATTACCACAACGGTATTCCCCTGCTCCACCAGCTTGTGCATGATCTTAACCAGCTTCTGAACATCCGCAAAATGAAGGCCCGTTGTAGGTTCATCCAGAATGTAAACTGTTTTACCGGTTCCAACCTTACTAAGCTCTGTTGCCAGCTTGATTCTCTGGGCTTCACCACCAGAGAGCTCTGTACTAGGCTGACCAAGCTTAACATAGCCAAGTCCTACATCATACAGTGTCTGGATCTTACGCTTAATGGTCTTAACGTTTTCAAAAAAGCTAAGAGCCTCCTCCACTGTCATATCAAGCACGTCGTAAATGCTCTTGCCCTTATATTTAACCTCCAGAGTTTCGTGGTTATATCTCTTACCACCGCAAACCTCACAAGGCACATAGACATCTGGCAAAAAGTGCATCTCGATCTTGATGATACCATCGCCACTGCAGGCCTCGCATCGTCCGCCTTTAACGTTAAAAGAGAACCTGCCCTTCTTATAACCTCTTGTCTTAGCATCAGGAGTTGCAGCAAAAAGATCTCTAATCAGATCAAATACTCCAGTGTAGGTAGCAGGGTTTGATCTTGGTGTTCTTCCAATAGGTGACTGATCAATAGCAATTACCTTATCAACCTGATCAAGGCCCTCTATAGTCTTGTGCTTACCAGGAATAACTCTGGCTCTGTTAAGGCTCTTTGCCAGGTGCTTGTAGAGGATCTCATTAACAAGAGAGCTCTTTCCTGATCCGGAAACACCGGTAACTATAGTAAGTACCCCAAGTGGGAACTCCACATCCACATTCTTAAGGTTATTCTCGCAGGCGCCAACCACCTTAAGAAAGCCCGTCGGCTTCCTTCTGACAGAAGGCACATCGATCTTGAGCTTACCAGCCAGGTACTGTCCTGTGATAGACTCCTTAACCTCCATGATCTCTTCCGCTGTTCCGCAGGCCACAACCTTGCCGCCGTGGGAACCGGCTCCAGGACCCACATCCACGATATAGTCCGCAGCTCTCATGGTATCCTCATCATGCTCAACCACGATCAGAGTGTTACCAAGGTCCCTTAAGTTCTTAAGAGTATTGAGAAGCTTATCATTATCTCTCTGATGAAGACCAATACTAGGCTCATCCAGAATGTAGCAAACACCGCAAAGTCCAGATCCAATCTGGGTTGCCAGTCTGATTCTCTGAGCTTCTCCTCCAGAGAGGGTTCCAGTAGCTCTTGAAAGTGACAGATAATCAAGACCCACATCCACAAGGAATCCAACTCTTGCCTTAATCTCTTTTAGCACCTGAGCACCAATCATCTCCTGCTGCTTGGAAAGAGAAAGGTTCTCCAGATAGTTCTGAAGCTCATCAATAGACATTGATGTGATCTCAAAAATATTCTTATTATCTACAGTTACAGCAAGGGATTCCTTCTTAAGTCTCTGTCCGCCGCAGAGCTGGCAAGGTGTAATTCTCATATACTCCTCGTACTCTGCCTTGGCAGTCTCAGAAAAGGTCTCCTTATATCTCTGCTCCACATTCTTAATAAGTCCCTCAAACTGAATAGGGTAGTCACCCTCTCCTCTTGAGCCCTTATAGTGAACATTCACAGTCTTATCTGCTCCGTAGATGAGCATATGTCTTACATTCTCAGGAAGCTCCTCATAAGGAGTATCAAGGCTGAACTTATAAGCCTTGGTAAGAGCCTTAAGAATTGCATTACTAAAGCTTCCCTCCTTGTTACAGGACTGCCATCCCATAACCACTATGCAACCGTCATTGATAGAAAGAGATTTGTCAGGAATCATGAGATCCTCGTCAAACTCCATCTTATAGCCAAGGCCAAAGCAATCAGGACAGGCTCCAAATGGGTTGTTGAAGGAAAAGCTTCTAGGCTCGATCTCAGGAATACTGATTCCGCAGTCAGGACATGCAAAGTTCTGGCTAAAGCTAAGCTCTTTACCATCTATAACATCCACCAGAAGAAGTCCTTCAGCCAATGCCAGGGCATTCTCCACAGAATCTGTAAGTCTCTTTCTAAGATTCTCATTGTCCTCATGGACAACGATTCTATCAACTATGATCTCAATGCTATGCTTGATATTCTTATCCAGCTTGATCTCTTCCTCAGAGATATCGTACTGGCTTCCGTCAATTCTGGCTCTAACATAGCCTGCTCGTCTTGCTCTGTCCAGAGTCTTGGCATGCTCACCCTTCTTACCTCTTACAACTGGTGCAAGAATCTGGAGCTTAGTGCCCTCTCCAAGAGAAAGAATGTGATCACACATCTCATCCACAGTCTGCCTTCTGATCTCTCTTCCACAATTAGGGCAGTGTGGAATACCGATTCTGGCATATAGGAGTCTAAAGTGATCATAAATCTCAGTAACTGTTCCCACTGTAGATCTTGGGTTCTTGTTGGTGGACTTCTGATCTATTGAGATAGTAGGCGAAAGTCCCTCGATTCTCTCAACATTGGGCTTATCCATCTGTCCTAAGAACATTCTTGCATAGGATGAAAGAGACTCCATATAGCGCCTCTGTCCCTCAGCAAAAATGGTATCAAAGGCAAGAGAAGACTTACCTGATCCGGAAAGACCGGTAAACACTGTCAGTGTCTCCCTTGGAATCTTGACGCTGACATTCTTAAGGTTGTGCTCATTGGCTCCTCTAACCCTTATATAATCATGTATATCTGTTGGAAGAATCCTCTTAGTTGTGGTATTCTTCTTGGTCATGCGATTGTCTGTAGCCATATTATCTCCAATCAGTCTAACTACTTGCCCTCAGTAAGGTCATTAAGAATCTTCTTAAGCTCTATCATCTGGTCACGAAGCATAGCAGCACTTTCGAAATCCAGCTCTGTAGCTGCCTTCTTCATCTTCTTCTGAACCTGACCAATGAGCTTCTCCAGCTCATCCTGGCTCATGGACTCAGGATCTTTCTCAAACTTAACCTCTTCCTTGGCAACAGCCTTGGTTACTGCAATAAGGTCTCTTACAGCCTTCTTGATGGTCTGAGGTGTTATACCGTGCTCCTCATTGTACTTCTCCTGAATCGCACGTCTTCTCTGGGTCTCCTCGATAGCCTTGGTCATGGAATCTGTCATATTGTCCGCATACATAATTACGCGGCCCTCAGAATTCCTGGCTGCTCTTCCGATGGTCTGAATAAGAGAGGTCTCTGATCTAAGGAAGCCCTCCTTATCAGCATCAATGATGGCCACCAGTGAAATCTCCGGAATATCCAGACCTTCTCTAAGAAGGTTGATTCCCACAAGAACATCAAAGACGTCAAGTCTCATATCCCTGATGATCTCTGCTCTTTCTAGGGTATCTATATCAGAATGCAGGTACTTAACTCTGATGCCAGCCTCTGCCAGGTACTCTGTCAGATCCTCAGCCATTCTCTTGGTAAGAGTAGTTACCAGCACCTTATTCTTCTTATCAATTTCATTTCTTATCTCACCGATAAGATCATCAATCTGCCCCTCAACAGGCCTTACCGATATCTCAGGATCCAAAAGACCTGTAGGCCTTATTACCTGTTCAGCCCTAAGAAGCTCATGCTCCTCCTCATACTTACCAGGTGTAGCTGAACAGAACAGCATCTGGTCAATATGAGACTCGAACTCCTCAAAGTTAAGCGGTCTGTTATCCAGCGCCGATGGTAGTCTGAAGCCATAATCCACCAGCGTAGTCTTCCTGCTCCTGTCACCATGATACATGGCTCCAACCTGAGGAATGGTCATATGGGACTCATCCACAATAATAAGGAAATCTCTGTCAAAGAAGTCCAAAAGCGTCAGAGGAGGCTCTCCTGGTGCCATGAAATTAAGATGTCTTGAATAGTTCTCAATTCCAGAGCAAAAGCCAGTCTCCCTCAGCATCTCTATATCAAAGTTAGTCCTCTCCGAAATCCTCTGGGCCTCGATAAGCTTATCCTCGCCCTTAAAGAATTTAACCTGATCCTCCAGCTCCTTCTCAATATTGTCGCAGGCCTTGTTGATCTTCTCCTGAGGCACAACATAGTGAGAAGCGGGATATATCATAACGTGGCTGAGCTCATTTTTAACCTTGCCAGTAACTGGCTCAACCTCCGTAATTCTGTCTATCTCATCACCAAAAAACTCAACTCTTATGAGGTAATCGTCCGCATTGGCAGGGAAAATCTCCACAGTATCTCCCCTTACTCTGAAGTTACATCTGCTAAGCTCCATATCATTGCGGTTATACTGGATAGCCACCAAGTCCTTGATGATATCGTCTCTGTCCTTCTGCATTCCAGGCCTCAGAGAAATGGACATCCCCTTGAATTCCTCTGGACTTCCAAGGCCATAAATACAGGAGACACTGGCAACAACTATTACGTCGTTTCTCTCAGCCAGTGACGCAGTGGCAGAAAGTCTCAACTTATCAATCTCATCATTGATAGATGAATCCTTGGCAATATATGTATCTGTCTGGGGAACATAAGCCTCTGGCTGATAGTAGTCATAGTAAGAAACAAAGTACTCTACGGCGTTCTCAGGAAAGAACTCCTTCATCTCGCCGTATAGCTGGCCTGCCAAAGTCTTGTTATGAGAAATGATCAGCGTGGGCTTGTTAAGAGCCGCGATCACATTGGCCATGGTAAAGGTCTTACCAGAGCCTGTGACACCTAAAAGGGTCTCAAACTGGTTGCCTTCTTTAAAGCCATCAACCAAAGCCTTTATTGCTGCCGGCTGATCACCGGTAGGTTTGAATTCAGAATGTAACTTAAAGTCCATGACAATCCCTCTTATATTGAGCTAGTATAACATCTCAATATTAAATTGTCCACAACTTTTTAGAACACGTGTTCCTGTGCATTTAAACCCTTACATCCGTCGCAATCCCTGATATTTACTGGATTTACAGGTCAAGGTTAACTGAATCAAAGGTATATACAAGGTCCTGTTCTATGACAAAATCCTCCATGGTTCTGTCATCCACATCCTTACTGTTTTCCAATAGCTTTGTGGTGCACATGGCCGCTGTAAGCTCCCCTTCTACCTCTTCCGCTGCCTCAAGCCCATCCCTGGTCAAGATAGCTCCAATTCCAAGGATCAGCACCAACGCTATAAATATCATCACAAAAGTATATCCAAAAATAATCATTTCAAAATTCCTCCATTTATCTTAAATTCCGTTATTTCCGCTTCAATAAAGCACCTTGCGTTATAGAGCCTGTCCATCACATAGGGCATTCTCTTTTCCATATCCGCCGCCCCATAGGCCGTTATCTTGTCAAAGTAAAAAATAGCAAGTGATATGAATAGTGCCAGGACCGCCGCAGTAGCCGCGTATCTTCCTCCCTGGAAGAACCTCCTTCTTTTTACTTTTCCATCATAGGTTAAAAGAGCTTTCTCCACCTGCTTACAGGACTTAAACCGGTCCTCTCTGTCAGGTCTTGTGCACATATCAATAATTTCCATAAGCTCTTTTGACACGCCCCTTATGCCCTGGCTCTTGTACTCGTAAACTACGTTCTTATCAGCAGGATCCACCATGGACAACATCTGTAAAAGAGTCATTCCAAAACAGTAAATATCCGTTGAGGGATTGGTCTGTCCCAGATTTCCAAACTGCTCGGGAGCAGCATAGCCCACTGTTCCCAAGTTCTCTGTGTCTTTCCTAAGTAGCGGATCGTAAACTCTGGCTGCTCCAAAATCAATCAGTCCAACCTCTCCATCTTTTCTGATAACTATGTTAGAAGGCTTTATATCCCTATAAATCACCGGAACCCGCCTGCCATGCAGGAATCTCAGAATCCCGATAAGCTTTATCGCGATATCAACAGCCTCTTTTTCCTTAAGTGGCCCGTTCTTCTTAAGGTATCTGTCCAAAGTCTCGCCCTCCATGTACTCTAAAATGATCTCTGAAGGACCTGCTTCAATTAACTGTGGAATAGATGGGTGTGAAAGACTTCTTAGAATTTCGGCCTCAGATTTAGTGGCCATTCCCATCTTGTAGGATTTGATAGTAACCTTTTTACCGCTGATAGTATCTATGGCCAGGTAGGCGACGCTGTTTCCGCCTTCTCCCAGCCGCTTTTTAACTCTATATCTATTATTCATTTCTTTTCCTCAAAACTCCAAACTAAGTGCTGCAACTGATATGTTATCCTCTTCCTTTTTGTCCATGGCCCTCATAGCCAGCTTCCTGCACTGTCCCAGCATATCACTGGCGCTTACACACATCTGTGGGCAAAGCTTTTGATAGATCTCTCTTGTATCAAGCCTGTTAAAAAAGCCATCACTGCAGGCCACCACTGTGGTATTTCTGTTAAAAGAGCCCCTGACAAAAGTTAGCTCTTTTTCCTGCTGACAAGGAACGTCGATCATGGACATATCTCCCCTGTCAGTTAAGTAAATTCTGGAATTACCCACATTCATATACAGATATCTTTTTCCAATCTGCAAAAGAGCTGTCAATGTGGAGAAGGGTGACACCTTTCGATGGCGGCCATATCTGTCCAGCTCAACCCGTATGCTTCTATAGAGCCTTTTCCAAGATTTCTCAATGGTGTCCATAAGCTTCTCCTCTGAAAGGCTTACAAGAAGTGGCAATTCCTCATGGAACCAGGTCTCAAGGCTCCTTATCACCATACAACTTGCCACTTCTCCCTTGGCGCCCATGGCTCCGCCATCACACACTGCCACAAAGGATATCCTTCCAAGCTCTCTTGTAGCTGCCACCTTCACAAGGGCAGCATCTCTATTTATTTTTGACTTCGTTCCTGCATCTGTGTAAATGCATGCTTTAACCTTCATAACAACCTTCCTCAAAAACTTCAAACTAAATCCATAATAAAAAAATGGAAACAATGCCTGAATCAGGCAAAAGAAAAAACTGTGCCACAGACGTGACACAGTTTGGTATATTACTATATTTTGGTTTTAGTTGTCAATAAGTTCTTTTAAAACTTCAATTCCCTTATCAAGCTGACTGTCGGTTTTATCAGCTGCGTAGGCCTCTGAGTCAAATTCGCAAACAATATCTGGCTCAATTCCTACTCCGTGGATGTTGATTCCATTTGGAGAATAGTAGCTGCTAACTGTAAGCTTTACAGCTGTTCCATCCTTTAGATCAAGGATGCTCTGTACGATTCCCTTACCGTAGGTTGTAACACCAACCAGTGTTCCGATCTGATAATCCTTGATGGCGCCTGCAAGAATCTCTGAAGCGCTGGCTGAATACTGATCCACAAGAACTACCAATGGAATATCAAGCTCGTGTTCTCCAGAAGAATAGTACTCCTCGCCCTCTCCATTTCTATCTTTGGTATAAACAATCTTGCCCTTTGGAAGGAGCTGGTCTCCGATGTTAACTACTGTATCAAGGCTTCCGCCTGGGTTTCCTCTAAGGTCGAGGATAAGGCCCTTAATGTTATGAGCTCTAAGCTCTGCCATTCCCTCTTTGAACTGATCTGCAGTAACAGTATCAAACTCTGTAATCCTGATGTATCCGATACCATCATCAAGGAGCTTGGTGCTGACTGTAGGAACCTCAACCTGTCTTCTCATAACGTCAAGCTCAACATAATCTGCCTCGCCATCTCTTACAAGAGTAAGGTGCACTGTTGTTCCCTGCTCACCCTTTATCTTACCTACAACCTCCTCAAGTGTAAGGCCTGCTGTAGACTCCTTATTGATCTCATAGATAATATCGTTGGCCATGAGTCCTGCCTCTTCAGCAGGTGTTCCCTCCATGACACCAGAAATACGCGGAAGATTAAGGGATGTATCCATTGACACATATGCGCCGATTCCATAATAGATACCCTGTGTATCATTCCTAAGCTCGATGAGCTCTTCCTCTGTGTAGTATACAGAATATGGATCTCCCAAAGACTCCATTAAGCCCTTATAAAGGCCATCAGCTCTCTGATCATAGTCCACATCTGTCTTGTAGTAATAAGCATCAATGATAGCATTGAGCTTTTCAAGCTTCTGAACAACGGGATCAGATAAAAGCTCGCTGGACTGGGCTGTATTCTGCAACACCCTGCCATTTCTTGAGCCAACAAATAAGAATCCGATCACAACCCCTGCTAAAAGAACTATCGTTGCAAGCACACCTGTAAGCATGCCGAAAAGATATCTTCTTGTAAGCTTCTTTTTAAATTCTGCTTCCTTATCCACCACTGGCTCTACCGGAACCTGCACTGGTTCCCCCGAAGGATTATTATTGATATCCACTTCTATTCACCTCTGAATAATTTATTTCAAGTAATTCCATGGGCTCACATAAGCACCATTTAGTCTCACACCAAAGTGCAAGTGATTACCTGTTGATCTTCCTGTTGATCCAACTGCCGCAATCTTGGTTCCAGCAGTCACATCCTGTCCCTTTGAAACATAAAGAGCTGAGCAGTGCATATACACTGTGTACAGTCCGGCGCCATGGCTTATCATTACATAATTACCCATGGATCCTTCGTAAGCGGCTGCCACTACCGTTCCGTTATAGGCTGCAAGAATTGCTGAGCCCGCCGGAGCTGCCAGGTCAATACCATTGTGCATCTTCTCAACCCCAAGGGTCGGATGCATTCTCATTCCGAAGTCATCGGAAATTCTGGTGTAACTTGGGCATGGCCATGTAAACATACCACCGTCATAGGTATATCTGCTATAAAGAGCTGCCTTATCAGCCGCCACCTCTTTTTCAAGAGCTGCGATAGCTGCATCCTCAGCCTTAATCTCTGCTTCATACTCGGCAATTGCCGCTTCCTTGTTAGAAATATCACTCTGAACAGAAGCAAGCTGGTTACTCTTATCCTGAAGAAGAGCCTCAAGATTAGCCTGTTCCTCTTCTCTTGATTCCTTGGCAAGATCCAGGGTCTCTTTTTCCTGCTCAAGGGCCTCCTTGGTCAGTGTGATGAGCTGGGTTGTTGCGATGTATTCGTTGAGCTTCTGCCTGTCATAGGCTGAAAGAGCTTCAATATACTGAGCCTTATTCAGCATATCTGCAAAGCTGCCGGCCTCAATCAAAAGCTCCACGTATATGGTATTACCCTTTTCATACATGAACTTAATTCGCTTCTTCATGGCCTCGTACTGGCCCTGCTGTATTGCCTCAGCTTCATTAAGCTCGTTGGTAGTTGTTTCTATCTGTGCTTCTTTTTCTTCAATCTGAGTTGTCAACGCATCTATCTTGCTTTGAATATCTGTCAGAGACGCATCAAGCTCTGCAATATAGTTATTGAGATCAGATTTGTCTTTTTCCAGCTCCTTCTTGACCTTCTCCAGATCAGTCTTGGCATTGTTGAGATCCTGTCTTTCCTTTTTAGCCTGAGAGATCTGAGCCTCCTTGGCCTTGATGCTCTCCTCAGTGACCTCAGCATAAGAAGTAATGCTGCTGCTACCTAAAGCCGTAACAAGAATAGTAATACTTACCAGCAGATACATTATTCTTTTTAAAGTTATTTTTTTAAGTTTTTTCAAAATAAAGAATTTCCCTTACATTTTGTATTAAACGTGAAGATGTTTCCTTACTGTTGTAAAACTTCCAAAGAAACCAATTCCGATACCCATAGCAAGTGAAATAGGTATAAGGTTGTGGTAGATTGTCTCGATCGGAAGGAACTTAAGTACCGATGTGAGCATATTAAACTTGGAAGCCACGTAAGAAATGGCCTTGGTGTATACAAAATAGATCAGGACCAAAGGTACGAGAGATCCGATAATACCGATAAGGATACCCTCCACCACGAATGGAGCACGAACAAAGAAGTCTGTAGCTCCAATGTATTTCATGATATTGATCTCATCCTTTCTGACTGCGATACCCATAGTTACTGTATTACTAATCAGGAATATGGATACGAGAAGAAGAATGACAATGATACCTGCAGAAACATAGGCAATAAGCTTATTAAAGCCGCTGAGAGTATCTGCAGTCACCTCTGATCTGTTTACAGAACGCACCACATCAATGGACTCGATGTAGGTAACAAGGGCGCTCTGAAGTGATACGTCATTAAGATATATCTGCAAGTTGGCTGAATCTGCCAATGGATTTTCTGTGAATCCATCTGAGTATTCACCAAGGTACTCCTCTTTAAAGCTCTCCCAGGCTGCGTCGGCAGAGACATAGGTAATCTCTCTGACTTCAGCTCTTTTCTCAAGATCGCTCTTAACAGCAAGGATCTGGTCCTCAGATGTTCCCTCTTTGAAGAAAACAGTTACGGAAACTCCCTCCTCCGCTGTCTTAACAATATTAGTGAAGTTGCCAATTATTGAATAAAATAGACCAAACAGAAACAGGCAGGCGCTTATGGTAGCAATTGATGCCAGTGTATACCACTTGTTACGCCCAAGGTTCTTGAATCCCTGTCCGATGGTGTAAAAGAAACTACTAATCCTCATCGATGTACATACCCTCTTCCTCGTCCTCTATGATGACGCCCTTCTTCATGGTGATAACTCGCTTCTTCATGGCATTAACAATCTCCCTGTTATGTGTAACCACAATAACAGTTGTGCCATTTTCGTTGATCTGTTCCATGAGTTTCATGATTTCCCATGAGTTGTTAGGATCAAGATTTCCTGTAGGCTCATCAGCAAGCAGGATTGCAGGCTTATTAACAAGCGCTCTTGCAAGGGCTACTCTCTGCTGTTCACCACCAGATAACTGATTAATTCTGCTCTTGTATTTACCGGCAAGATTGACTGTTGCCAAAATAGACGGTACATTACGTTTGATCTCTCTTGTTGGTGTCTGAACTATACGCTGTGCAAACGCAACGTTCTCGTAGACGTTCCTGTCCTTTAGAAGTCTGAAATCCTGGAATACGATTCCCAGATTTCTTCTAAATTTAGGTATTTTTCTGTGTTTAATCTTTTTGAGATTATATCCAAGGACTGTTATCTCTCCATCAGTTGGAACAAGCTCCCTAAGTAGTAGCTTGATCAGTGTGGATTTACCAGAACCACTGTCTCCAACTATGAAAACAAACTCTCCCTTTTTGATATGAAGGTTGACCCCGTTTAAGGCTGGTGCGCCAGTTGAATATGACTTAGTCACATTTTCAAGTGTTATAACCTCATCATCAGGAATCGACCTGCTAGATCTCCTCTTTCTGTAATTTCTTTCCATAAATCTCCCCCGGAGTATTGTTATCTACCTTGATCAGGTATATTTCTCCATGTATTTCATGTATCGTACAACCATTAATGCGATCTTGAAAGTGATAGCATCATCAAAGATTCTAAGGTCAAGTCCTGTGCTCTTCTGAAGCTTGTCCAGACGATACACAAGAGTATTACGATGTATAAAGAGCTGTCTTGAGGTCTCTGATACGTTCAGGCTGTTCTCAAAGAACTTATCGATTGTGGTAAGAGTCTCATAATCGAAATCATCTGGAGAAGAACCACCAAAGATCTCTCTAATGAACATCTTGCAAAGTGGAATAGGAAGCTGATAGATAAGTCTTCCGATACCAAGCTCGCTGTAGCAGATAACTCTTCTGTCCTCAAAGAATATCTTACCTACATCAAGAGCCATCTTAGCCTCTTTGTAGGACCTACTCACTTCCTTGATCTCGCCTACTATTGTTCCATAGGCAATCCTTACATCTGTCAGGCCCTCTTTCTGTATGCCAATAAGCATCTCTTCAGCTGCCTTGGTAATGTCAGAAGGTCTGCTCATGTCGCTGACGTCCTTAACAACAACTACGTTGTCCTCATCCACCTCAGTAACAAAATCATTACTGTTTCCAAAACGACTTCTTATGGTTTCAAGAGCATTATTGTCTCTTCCATTGGCAGTCTCAATGATCATGGCAATACGCCTTGAGTCTGTCTGAATGTGAAGCTTCTTGGCTCTGCTGTAGATATCCACCAAAAGAAGGTTATCAAGAAGCAGGTTCTTGATGAAGTTGTCCTTATCAAATCTCTCCTTGTAAGCCACTAAAAGGCCCTGGATCTGATAGGCAATCATCTTGCCAAGCATATAAGTATTCTCGCCATTGCCGGTGCAGATCAAAATATACTCCAGCTGCTGCTCATCATAAATTTTAAAATACTGGTAACCCTGGATTTCCTGGGAATCAGCCGGTGAGCTGACAAAATCCCTTGCGGAATCAGAAACATCTCCTATTTCGTTAGATGTAGATGCCACTTCCTTACCATCCACGTCAAGAACGCTAAGTTCTACATGAGCGATAGTTTTAAGTCCATCAATTGTGTTCTGGAGAATCTGGTTAGAAATCATCTGTCACTCTTTCTGCAATAAATGAGATATCCATTGCTTATACAAACTTAATGACATTTTAATACAAATGAACAAAAAAATCCACCTTGTAAGGGGTGTTTTTTGTACATTTTTATGTTTTCGCCGTCAATTTTCACAAAAAAGAGCTTCTGTTTTTGTAACCAAAAACAATTATTTGGCTATTAACATTCTTAACATTTTAACCGATATAGAAGATAAGATAAAGTGTATTAATACCCAGGGGCAAATGGATTGCCTAGAAGGTAGTATGCACAGGAGGTGCCTATGGATATTCCTGCTTTATCAATGGCTTTGGCTCAGAACAGGTTGTTAAATGATGTGGGAGTGGCAGTACTTTCTAAGAGTCTCGACAACATGGAAAATGCAGGCGAGATGATCACAGAAGGTCTTGATGCCGTTTCAGAATTATCTGTAAATCCTAACATCGGAGCCAATATCGATCTAAGAATCTGATATACGCCACAAAAATAACACCTGTAGTTTTATAACTACAGGTGTTATCTTATGTTTCAATATCCGAACAATCTAAAAATCACATAGAATCCCACTATCTGAAGTATCATAAAGATCACTGCCAGTACTACTCCCGGAATAAGCCAAGGAGTTAGAAGCTCTGCGCTTCCCTTCTTATCCTTTAAGATTGACAGGAATCTCTCGTTTCTTCCCTCAAGCTGTGAAATCTTATAAACTACGCAAAATGCCAGCGGCAATGTAACCAGTGAAATCAGGAGATAAACCACAATTCCATAGAGTAATGTCTTTTTATCCAGTACTCCAGTGCTCTGGGCAGCCACATCTCCAAGACTGTACATCATTACCACTTCAATGGAATTAAACAGTCCATGGCAGATAAAGGAAGTCAGCACACTTCCCGTAGCCTCCACCAAAAGCGCCAGCATGATACCCATAACAACAGCATACATGCACTGATTGAGGTTAAGGTGGATAAGTCCAAACAAAAGAGCTGACAGCATAATAGCGCCAAACACCTTGCCAGACTTCTTATAGGAGTGTAAATAAAAGCCTCTAAATACAAACTCCTCG
Source organism: Butyrivibrio proteoclasticus P6B7 (assembly GCF_000622085.1). Classification (GTDB taxonomy): domain Bacteria; phylum Bacillota; class Clostridia; order Lachnospirales; family Lachnospiraceae; genus Butyrivibrio; species Butyrivibrio proteoclasticus_A. Next base: position 41,158 of record NZ_JHWL01000001.1, on the reverse strand, counting down.
ACAAAAGGTCCAAAAACGCCGATGGACACTAGCATTACTCCCATGGGCCATGCCAAAATCTCGCTGGTCATGGAAGATACAGTATTTCTCACAAACAACATGGAAATTGCGTTCACAAGGGCAACTGTAGGGAACATCAACACAGTAAACAGCATTGTCAAGAGAGCTGACGAAATCCTGATCTTCTTGAAAGGAACAAGCTCTTTTATCTTCTCCCCGTGAACCAAGGCAACAATAATAACCGGGATTGCCACAGATGCTTCCAGGATCATGTTAACGGCCCAAACCGGAAAATTAGGGATCTTAGCCATTACATAGACCAGCGCAAAGTTGCAGATAATATTCAGGGCTACTATATACAAAAATGATCTGTTGGCAATGTTGCGATTCATCAGTTCTTCCTCATTTCTATTGAGCTTTCTTTAATCTCTATCTTGCCTTCCTTGAGGAGTCTTCCAACGGCCCTCTTAAATTCATTCTTACTCATATTAGTATGCTTTCTGATAAGCTCAGGTGATGCCTTGTCTGTAAATGAAAGCTTGCCACCGTTTTTCTCCATCATGGCAAGAAGGCTCTCAGCATCAGCATCCATCTGAAGATAAGCCTTTTCACGAAGACTAAGGTTCAGTCTTCCATCCTCTTTAACTGAAGCAACTCTGGCATTTACTGTATCACCGATCTGAACGTTGCCATAAAGCTCCTTCTTAGGAATAAGAGCTGAATAAATGTCATCAACAGCCACGAATGCGCCGAAGTTATCGCTCATCTCATAAACTGTTCCCATAACCTTGTCATCTTTCTTATATGGGCTCTCATTCTTAAGATAAGGATAAACGTTCATAGTTACGCAGAGTCTGTCACTCTTATCTGTATAAAGGGCACAGAGAACTTCCTCGCCCTTCTTAACCTTTCTTGTCTGCTCCCTAAATGGTAAAAGAACATCCTTCTCAAGGCCCCAATCCATGAAGGCGCCTATCTTTCCAGTGTCCTTAACCTTAAGGATCCTTACATCTCCAAGCATGATCTTAGGCTCAGCTGTTGTGGCAATAAGTCTGTCATCTGAATCCTTGTAGATGAACACTTCCACCTTATCTCCAACGCTGGCGCCCTCTTTTACCTGCTTTCTTGGTAAAAGAACTTTCTCATTCTCGGTTCCATCCTCTGAGAGGTAAACACCAAAATCTACCTTCTTTGCAATTATCAGTGTCTGCTTTTTTCCTAATTCGATCATTTCTAATTCCTATTCTTTGTTTTGTTGCCAGTTGCAAACTATTTATCCACAATTTCTTATAAAAATCCGGGCTGTATCCACAATTTAACTTCACATTGGGTGTGTAAGTTCAACTATACACACAGGAGACTCATTCTCATCGTTAAGAGAAATGGCATAAACCTTCTCCTTCTCTTTTTCCACTTTGTAGATAACCGGGTAAAGAACATCTCCAAGAAGGGCCTGCTTCTTGTATTCAGCCCTTAGCTGGCTGAAATTTATCTTTTTATCATGAAGACTTTCTATGGCCATCCTGATGTACTGGCCGTTGTTCACATGATTGTTGGTATCTAGGTGATGCTTTCTTACAAGAATCTCTTCGCCTTGGCGCTTTTCTGCTTCCTTAGGAATTGCAATCTTACGGCTTCCATATTCCATAGGGAGCTTCTCCTCTAAGGGATAGGCCTCTACCATCTCCGGGGTAATTCTGGCAGGAACCTGATTCTCAAAATCAAACAGAGTCCAGATTGAATTGGCAACTGCCAGTCTCTCGCCATCCTTGGTATCCATAAAAAAATTACGAAGTCCGAATACGCCCTTTAGTTCGTAAGGAACTGTTCCGATTGTAACTTCCTCACAAAGCTTGGGAAGTCTGTTAATCACAATCTGCCAGGAGTTCAAAACCCAGGCAATTCCTCTTTCCTTCATATACTCCATGGTGGCTGGGCCATCCTGAGTCTGGAAGGTGGAACAATCCTGAAAGTAATCTATAAGGGATTCAACAGTAAGCTCTGCGTCACTGTCTACCTCGCTATATCTGATTCTTGAGTCAAAGCTGTACATAGTAGTCTCCATTTGATGTCGAAAAAACATATTTTCACAAATCTCATTTGAATATACCAAATAATATAACTTTCTACAAATTGATGTGGAAAATATGAGCGCTTTGTACCTATGCCTTATTCATGGGCAAAAAAAAACGAGACTGTTGAAGTCTCGTTTCTAGCTGGGCTAGTAGGATTCGAACCTACGTAATGACGGAGTCAGAGTCCGTTGCCTTACCGCTTGGCGATAGCCCATCGACAAGAAGTAATTATACGCAGGTTAATATAAAAATGCAAGTACTTTTTTAAAAATTTTTCAAAAATTTATGTCAATCAGTTGAAGCCCAGAAAAATAGCAGGTGACAAGCACCTGCTATATAAAATCAAATCAATTATTAGCCCTCAAAAAGAAGATCTGCATAGGTTGGGAATGGCCAATCCTTTTTATCCACAAGCATCTCAAGAGCATCTGCTGGAGTTCTGAGAGCATCCATAACAGGTCTTACCTTATCCTTGTAGAAATAAGCCAGCTTCTTCTGATCTGTGATCTCTGAAGCCTTTGCTTCAAGCTTGATAAGCTCATCAAGGGACTTCTTCATAAGCTTAAGGTTCTTCTGGATTTCTTTAAGCTCGTCAACTTCTACAGAAGCATCAACGCCTGCTGCCTTGATTGCGTTAACATCAGCTGCAAGACGGCCTGCATACTTCATAACTGCAGGAATGATCTGCTTAGAAGCCATGTCGATCATTGTAAGAGCCTCAATGTTAATGGTCTTAGCATAGTTCTCGAAGATGATCTCTCTTCTTGATTCAAGCTCAACCTTAGTATATACGCCAAAGTCCTCAAAGAGCTTGATAGCTTTTTTAGTAATAAGGGTATCTGCTGCCTCAATTGTGGACTTGATGTTAGGAAGTCCTCTTCTTGCTGCCTCTTCTACCCATGCATCTGAATATCCATCACCGTTGAAGATGATTCTCTGGTGCTTAGTAAGGTATTCCTTGATAAGGTCATGAACAGCCATATCAAAGTCTTCTGCCTTCTCAAGCTTATCAGCTGCCTCGCAGAAAGCCTCTGCAACGATTGTATTAAGTGTAGTGTTTGAACTAGCCATTGAGTCAGAGGAACCAACCATTCTAAACTCAAACTTGTTACCGGTAAAGGCAAATGGTGATGTACGGTTTCTGTCTGTTGCATCCTTTTCAAACTCAGGAAGTGTAGATACACCAGTCTTAAGCTTGCCACCCTTCTTACTTGACTTGGCAACACCAGTCTCAATAAGCTGTCTTACAACATCCTCAAGCTGTTCTCCAAGGAATACAGAGATAATAGCTGGAGGTGCCTCGTTAGCACCAAGTCTGTGATCATTACCAACATCTGATGCACTCTGTCTGAGAAGATCAGCATGAGTATCAACAGCCTTCAGGATACATGCAAGAACAAACAGGAACTGAATGTTCTTGTTAGGTGTATCGCCTGGATCAAGAAGGTTGATGCCATCATCTGTGCAAAGAGACCAGTTGTCGTGCTTACCTGAGCCATTTACACCTGCAAATGGCTTCTCATGAAGAAGACATCTCATGTGATGATGCTCAGCCACACGCTTCATTGTCTCCATAATAATCTGGTTGTGATCAACAGCGATGTTGGCTGTCTCATAAACTGGAGCAAGCTCGTGCTGTCCAGGAGCAACCTCATTGTGCTGTGTCTTATCAGGAACGCCAAGCTTCCAAAGCTCAACGTTAAGATCCTTCATGAACTCTCCAACTCTCTCTCGGATAACACCGAAGTAGTGGTCCTCCATCTCCTGTCCCTTAGGAGGCTGAGCACCAAAAAGAGTTCTTCCGGTAAAGATAAGGTCCTCACGCTTCATTGACTTATCCCAGTCCACAAGGAAATACTCCTGCTCTGGTCCAACTGAAACGTTAACCTTTGTAGCTGTATTATTGCCGAATAATCTGACGATGCGAAGTGCCTGCTTGTTAATAGCCTCCATAGAGCGAAGAAGTGGAGTCTTCTTATCAAGAGCTTCGCCTGTATATGAACAAAACGCGGTAGGAATACAAAGTGTCACACCTGCGCCAGATTCCTTAAGGAAAGCAGGTGAAGTGATGTCCCATGTAGTATAGCCTCTTGCCTCGAATGTAGCACGGAGACCACCTGATGGGAATGAGGAAGCATCTGGCTCGCCCTTAATAAGCTCTTTGCCAGAGAAAGAAGTAATCATACGTCCCTCTTTATCAGCAGAGCCTACGAATGAATCGTGCTTCTCAGCTGTAATGCCTGTCAGTGGCTGGAACCAGTGAGTATAATGTGTAGCACCATGCTCAACAGCCCATTCCTTCATTGCATTAGCAACAACGTCGGCAGATTCCTTGGAAAGCTCTCCGCCATGCTCAGTTACGTTAACTACATCTTTGTAGACATTCTTTGGAAGTCTTTCTCTCATCTTAGCAAGGGTAAAGACATTAGATCCAAAGATTTCCTCAACATTCACTTTTTCGCCCATTTAGGTAAATATTCCTTTCGATAGATACGTTTTATAAAACATGAAACAGATTAATAGATTCGCATTTCTGCTGTGAACATATTACAACAACTTTTTAAAAAGGCAAAGAGCTTTTTTACAGTTCACAGCCAAATGGCTCCACGTCACCGCTGCCATCCTTTGATTTAACACGTAAGATATCGTATTTCTCTGGCTTTACACTAAGGTCTGCAAAAAGAATCTGCTTGGAATGAGGACAGGACTCCACAGGAGTGCCATCTTCTGCGTACATTCCTCTGACTGTCACAGGAACATCCGTACCATCCGGCTTCATGATCTCAATCTCATCTCCGACGCAGAACTTGTTCCTCTGCTCAAACTTCGCATATCCTCTGTCATCTATATCTCCCACAATTCCCAGATAGATGTACTCGTTAACATAGGTGTTGTTATCATAGATCTGAGTCTCATAGGTAGGCTTTCCAAAGTAGAAGCCTGTTGTAAACTGTCTGTATGTACACTTTGAAATCTGATCAAGGTACCAAGGCATGTTCTGTCTGTACTTCTCCTCAGACTCAAAGTAGTCATCAATAGCCTTGCGATAGGTTCTTGCAACAGTAGCAACATAAAGAGCTGTCTTCATGCGGCCCTCGATCTTAAAGCTGTCAATTCCAGCATCCACCATCTCAGGAATATGCTCGATCATGCACAGATCCTTGGAATTGAAGATGTAGGTTCCTCTGTCATTTTCATAAACCGGCAGATACTCGCCAGGTCTTTTCTCCTCAACAACTGCATACTTCCATCTGCATGGATGTGTGCAAGCTCCCTTGTTGGCATCCCTTCCTGTGAAGTAATTGGACAAAAGACATCTTCCTGAATAGGAAATACACATAGCGCCGTGGATAAAGCACTCCATCTCAAGGTCATCAGGAATCTTTGATGTGATCTCTTTTATCTCATTAAGAGAAAGCTCTCTTGCAGCCACTACTCTCTTGGCTCCAAGATCATGCCAGAAGTTATAGGTCTCATAGTTAGTATTATTGGCCTGAGTTGAAACATGGATATCAATCTCAGGACAGATTCTGCGGGCTTTCATGAAGATTCCAGGATCCGCAATAATGAGGGCATCTGGACCCATATCTTTTAACTCATGAAGGTACTTCTCAACACCATCAAGGTCGTAGTTGTGAGCCAGGATGTTAACTGTTACATGGACTTCAACTCCATGGGCATGAGCAAACTCAATACCCTCCTTCATTTCTTCAGGGCTGAAATTCTTAGCTTTGGCGCGAAGTCCAAAGGCATCGCCACCAATAAACACAGCATCTGCGCCAAACATAACAGCTGTTTTCAAAACTTCCAGGCTACTTGCTGGAATCAGAAGTTCTGGTTTCTTCATAAAATACTCCTATTTCTAATACAAAACATCTATAGTTACTAAACAAATATTGTCCATTAAAGCTTAACTGACAGTGTCATTCCGTCTCCCACAGTAAGGATCACGGTATTAAGCTGGTCATTATGCTTAAGCTCGTAGAGATAGTCCCTCATTCTGGTGTGAATGGTGCGATCTCTTCTGGTGACGGCAAATCTTGACTCTATAACATCTCCATCCTGAAGAACGTTGTCAGATACAAGAAGTCCGCCTTTATTAAGGATTCTCAGGCAATTTGGTAGAAAGTTGATATACTGGCCCTTTGCCGCATCCATAAAAATAAAATCATACCCCGGAGAGAGCGTCTCTAAAATTTCCGTCGCATCACCTTCCAAAAGTGTGATTTTACCCTTCTTGTCGTACTTTGTGAAATTGTCCCTGGCAATAGGAATTCTCTTTTCGAATTTCTCTATTGTAGTTATCTTAGTATCATCATCGCTGTACTCAGCCATAAGCAGGGCAGAAAAACCAATGGCACAACCAACCTCCAGTATGTTCTTGGGGCGGGACTGTGCCATCAAAAATTTAAGTAATGCCTGAGTATCTTTTCGAATGATGGGTACATCTGTATCCTTAGCCTCTCTCTCAAGTTCGTCAAGAAACGGAGCGTTCCCCGGATCCAGCGAATTGATAAAGGCTCTCATTCTATCCTGTTCAATCACTGCTACTCTCCTCTGAACCAACATCAGAACCAATCTCTGCTCCGATTACAGCCTCTGAGCTTTCCTCTGATGCCTCATCTTCACCTTCCTGAACAAGTGATGTATTGCCACTGGACATGATTTGGATCATCTCCTCTGGTGTCATGGATGTGCTCAGTTCATAAGTACCAGGCACTTCCTTTCCACTGTATTCAGAAAATTTCTCCTGAAATTTAAATAACAGCTTATCTGTAATAAGACCTTTGCTATAGAGCGTATCTCCGATATCACTAGCAGAATCGCCAGGCTTAATGGTTACCGAAACTGTTCTTCCAGTTCCTGATGATACAGGTGTCTGGTTGAAGATGTGGTAGCCGTAGGAATATCCAATCTTGGCGTACTTGATGATAAACATGGCAATTACGATAATGAACGCCACCTTAACGACGGTGTCCAAAAGCCCTAAGCCAACTTTCTTAGCATTCATAATAACTCCTCATGACGGACATCAATAGTTGGTGTCCATGATAATAGGCATGATCATTGGTCTTCTCTTAGTCTTCTTCCATATGTAATCACTGAGAACATCCTTAACAATGCTCTTGAGCTTACCCCAATCTGTTATGCCCTTTTCAAGAGCCTCCGTAACCTCATCAAGTACCAGATCAGTGGCATCATCAATGAGCTTATCTGACTCTCTTACATAAACAAATCCTCTGGAAACAATACTTGGACCAGAAACAAGCTGTGCGCTTCCCTTTTCTATTCCAAATACAACTATTACAATACCATCTTCTGCAAGATGCTGTCTATCTCTTAATACAATATTACCTACATCGCCCACACCAAGGCCATCTACAAGGATTGCTCCCACAGGAACCTTGCCCTTAACCTTAGCGCTCTCTTCATCAAGCTCAAGAATATCACCAGAATAAAGAATAAATACATTCTCCTTAGGGATTCCAAGATCCTTAGCTATATTGCTCTGAGCAATAAGATGTCTGTACTCACCATGGACTGGAATAGCATACTTAGGCTTAACTAGTGTATAGATAAGCTTGATATCCTCCTGGCATGCGTGTCCTGATACATGAACATCCTGGAAAATAACATCAGCGCCCTTCATCTGAAGCTCATTGATGATATTAGTAACAGCCTTCTCATTACCTGGGATAGGATGAGATGAGAAGATAACTGTATCTCCTGCGCCAATAGTGATCTTCCTGTGCTGTCCGTTAGCCATTCTGCTAAGGGCCGCCATACTTTCACCCTGGCTACCTGTTGTAATGATAACAGTCTTGTTCTCAGGATAATTCTTAAGTTCATCTATATCTATAAGTGTATTCTCTGGTATCTTAATACATTCAAGCTTCTGAGCAATGTCGATAATGCTGACCATGCTTCGGCCTTCCACCACAACCTTACGGCCGCACTTGTGGGCAGTATTGATAATCTGCTGAACTCGGTCAACGTTAGAAGCAAAGGTAGCAATTATGATTCTTGAATTCTCATGCTCTTCAAAGAGGAAGTCAAAAGCTCTTCCCACAGTCTTCTCAGAAGCGGTAAATCCAGGTCTCTCAGCATTTGTAGAGTCGCACATAAGAGCAAGAACGCCCTTTTTACCGATCTCTGCAAAACGCTGCAAGTCGATAGGATCACCGAATACAGGAGTATAGTCAACCTTAAAGTCTCCTGTGTGAACTACGATTCCTGCTGGTGAATAGATAGCAAGAGCCGCAGCATCAACGATTGAGTGGTTAGTTCTGATAAACTCAACTCTGAACTGTCCAAGGTTAATGGACTGTCCAAACTTAACCACTTTTCTTCTTGTAGTCTTAAGAAGGTTATGCTCTTCGAGCTTGTGCTCGATAATACCCATAGTAAGGCGTGTTGCATAAACAGGGATATTGAGCTCATGAAGAACATAAGGAAGCGCACCGATGTGGTCCTCATGTCCGTGGGTAATAACAAAACCCTTAACCTTATCAATATTCTCCTGAAGATATGTGATGTCAGGAATAACCAGGTCAATTCCCAACATATCGTCATCAGGGAATGACAAACCGCAGTCCACCACAATAATACTGTCTTCATATCTGAAGGCAGTGATGTTCATTCCAATCTGCTCAAGACCACCCAAAGGGATGATCTGCAACTTGGACGCATTTTCAATTTTCTTTTTACTCAAATCAATTCCTCCATAATTCTTGGCGGACACATAGAAAGAGCTATCAACCAAAGTCCCCGTTAGATATCTAGATCTATGCCATCCTCAGAAAGCAGTTTACGAAAAACACCTGCAACAGCTTCAAGCTCCAGGTCATCGTCAACAATCACATAAACTGCCTCTTCATCTTTAATATCGGAGTCGTCACGCAAAATAAGCGCATCTCCGTCACCATCTTCTTCATCAGTAACTAAAAGGTACGTCTTAGCACCTATAACTGTCTGTTCCAAACAATAAAATTCTACTGGTTCTTCCCCATCGGGACTAAAAATTATCTTTTCCAATTATTTCTCTTTGCTCCTATTGTCCAAATAGTCCTGAAGGATTATCTGGGCAGCTATCATATCTACGTATTCCTTGCGTTCTTTACCGCGAATACCTGCTTCATCCATTATCTCATCGGCTTCCACTGTAGTAAGCCTTTCATCCCACATAATTACTGGGATTCCTGTACGTCTCTCAATCTTATCCTTGAATTCAAGGCACAAATTGGAGCGCTCAGAGGGAGTCTGATCCATGTTAAGAGGAAGTCCAAGAACGATGGATTCCACCTTGTATTCCTGTATCAACTCTTCTATGCGCGCCAGTGTTCTTCTAAGCTTATTCTCTTCTTTTCTACGGATGATCTCCTTGCCCTGGGCAGTTAATAAAAGCTCGTCGCTGATAGCAACTCCCACAGTCTTGGATCCGTAGTCAAGTCCCATAATTCTCATGATTACTTTCTAGCCCAGTCGTTGCTCTTGATGTACTCAGTAAGCATCTCCTCAACCAGCTCGTCACGCTCAACCTTCATAATAAGGCTTCTAGCACCATTATGGCTTGTGATATATGTTGGATCACCTGACATGATGTAACCAACAATCTGATTAACCGGGTTGTATCCTTTCTCCAAAAGAGCATCGTATACAACAGCTAGTACTTTTTTAACACCAGTTTCTGGCTCGACTTCAACTTTGAAAAATTGGGTGCTTCCTAAATCCTGATCTGCCATATGCTATTCTCCGTTCTAATATATTTTGTGGACCAAGGTCCTATTCGCTCTATTAGTCCCATCCTACAGATGGTGCATCGTATCTTAATTTTACACTAACCATGTCAAATAAGCAATGTATCGGAATTTAGAAGAGTCCTTGGTGTGACAAAAGAAATCTCTCCTGAAGCGAATTTATCGAAGTCCTCATGGTCCTTTGATACGGCTACTCGGACATATCTGTCAGTATGTCCAATAAGATAGCTCTTTCCACCTAAGGTCTCCTCATCTTCCCAGAGAACACCAAGCTCCTGACCAATAAAGTTCTTTCTGTAAAGCTCTGACTGAGCCTTTGTAAGGTCAAGAAGTCTGTCGCTTCTCTTAGACTTCTCTCTGTCTGTGAGCTGATCTGGCATTGAAGCCGCTACTGTTCCCTTTCTTGGAGAATACTTAAAGACATGCATCTCATAGAAGTCGATGTCCTTACAAAATTCATAGCACTGCTCAAACTCTTCCTCAGTCTCCGCAGGGAATCCAACAATAACATCTGTTGTTATTGCAGGCTTATCAAAGGCTTCGCGAAGAAGTCTTACGCCTTCTTTATATTCCTCAGCTGTATAGTGCCTGTTCATCCTCTTAAGAACTGTGTCACAGCCGCTCTGAAGTGAAAGGTGGAAGTGAGGGCACACCTTCTTGCAGGCAGCAAGGCGCTTTGCGTTTTCCTCAGTAACAATTCTTGGTTCCAAAGAGCCAAGTCTGATTCTCTCGATTCCTTCAATCTCATTGAGCTTCTCTGTAAGCTCGATAAGCGCTGGCTCACCAAAGTCTACACCATAAGAACTGATGTGGATTCCAGTAAATACGATTTCCTTACAGCCCTTCTTAACAAGGCCCTTTACCTCTTCGATGATGTCGTCCATGGCTCTACTGCGGACTCTTCCCCTTGCATATGGTATTACGCAGTAGGAACAGAACTGGTTACAGCCATCCTGAATCTTAATGTAAGCTCTTGTGTGCTCTGGAAGCTCAGCAAGAAGCATATTCTCATACTCGTGAGTAGCGTTAATATCTATAATTGAAGCGCCATTGAGAGTCTTGTCGTACTCTCCATCTCTGGCACTTATGAATTCGTCGATGATCTCTGCGATCTCAGACTTCTTGTTGTTACCAATAGCCAGATCAACGCAGTCATCCTTCTTGATGCCATCTATTCCAGTCTCAACATAGCATCCAACGGCAACAACGATGGCTTCTGGGTTCTCCTTCTTAGCCTTGTGAAGCATCTGTCTTGACTTTCTGTCCGCAATGTTAGTAACGGTGCAGGTGTTGATAACATAGACGTCTGCAACCTCGTTAAAAGGCACGATGATACCGCCTGATTCCTTAATTTTCTGGGCCATTACGTCCATCTCGTAGCTATTTACTTTGCAACCCAGGTTGTGCATTGCAACCTTTAAATCTTTAACGTTATTTAGCATATTATTATTTCTTTCCAAAATTCACAGAAAACTGTTTGTCTTTTTGTGTGTGTTAGTCATTGACTTTTGACCATTCCTTGTTTTACTATAAAGAAAAGAAGGAGGTATTTGCTCAATGAAGACAGTTAAAATTTCACTTAATTCTATCGATAAGGTTAAATCTTTCGTAAACGATATTACGAAGTTTGATTATGACTTTGACCTCGTTTCTGGAAGATACGTTATCGATGCTAAGTCTATTATGGGTATCTTTTCACTTGACCTTTCTAAGCCAATTGATCTCAATATCCATGCAGAAGACGGAGCAGATGAGGTTCTCAATGTTTTGAAGCCTTACATGATCTAATTGTTTATCAATTAGATCCCTTTAGAAAGATTATTACAGACCATCTTAGCTTGCTAAGATGGTCTTTTTGTATCTAAATCTTTATTCCAACGATCAATAATCAATGATTCAAAAGCTCTTTTGTCCAATCAGACCTCGATGATCTCATCAGTCTCAATGGCTGTCTTAACCAGCTCATCAATCTTCTCAAAGAGATTCTCTTCATGCTTTCTGATAATGTCAGCTCTTGGCTTAGTTACAGGGTGCTTAGCCACGAAGATAGTACAGCAGTCCTCGTAAGGAAGGATTGATGTATCATAAGCATCAATCTTTACTGAAATATCGACAATATCCTGCTTATCAAAGGCGATAAGTGGTCTGTAAACAGGGATATCTGTTACAACCTCACCTGTGCACATAAGGCTCTGCATAGTCTGTGAAGCCACCTGTCCGATACTCTCACCGGTGATAAGTCCCATACAACCTGTATTTCCAGCCAGCATGTCAGCAATTCTCATCATATATCTTCTCATGATGATAGTAAGCTCATCGTGAGGGCACTTCTCGTAGATGTACATCTGGATATCAGTAAAGTTGATAACATGAAGGCGAACCTTGCCTGTGTACTTAGAAATAACCTTGGCAAGATCAACAACCTTCTGCTTAGCCTTTTCACTTGTATAAGGTGGTGCATTGAAATAAACCGCCTCAATGTCTACACCTCTTTTAGCTACCATGTAGCCTGCAACTGGAGAATCAATTCCGCCAGAAAGAAGAAGCATAGCCTTTCCTGCAGTTCCGATTGGCATTCCGCCAGGACCAGGAATAACCTCTGAAAAGATATTGAGCTTCTCACGAAGTTCCACGTTAAGAAGGATCTCAGGCTCGTGAACGTCAACCTTCATCTCCTTGAAGGCATCGAGGATACGTCCGCCAAGCTCAGCAGCCATCTCCATTGAATCAATAGGATAGCTCTTATCTACTCTTCTAACCTTAACCTTGAAGGTCTTGTTCTTATCTGGATATACTCCGTCAATAAAGTCTATAACAGCCTTAGCTACGCCATCCACATCAGGGAGCTGACCGTCTTCATTTCTTGCGATAGTAACAGCTGGGCAAATGCCTGTGATACCAAATACAGTCTTAAGGCTGTCCACTGTCTCATTAAAATCGAAATCGGAAGCCTCTACATAGATTCTTCCTGCAACCTTGGATATGTTAAAAGAGCCATCGCACTTAGATAAAACTCTCTTGATCTGCTTAACAAGCGCATCCTCAAAGATATATCTGTTCTTGCCCTTTACTCCAATCTCTGCGTACTTAATTACAAAAGCATGATACTGCATAATCTAAACCTCTTCTTAATGGCGGTAGAATTTCCTCATGGTCTCTACCTGTGATGAAAGTGTATCTATAAAATAATCCAGTTCTTCTCTGGTGGTCATTACTGACATACTGATCCTGATGGTTGACTCAAGAAGATCCCTCTCAAGCCCAATGGACTGAAGCGTGTCAGAAACATGTGGATTGTTGGAAGCACATGCACTTCCTGCTGAAACGTATATATTCTTGCTGCTGAGCATATTAAGTACTGTCTCAGCCGCCAGACCTCTAATTGAAAGGCTAACGATGTGAGGCGCTACCTCTCTTCCTGCTGGTCCGTTAAAAGAAATATCACTTATCTTCTCAGAAAGCTTGCTGATAAGGTATTCTCTCTTTTCATAAAGATCTTCAATGTGCTTGTCAAAATCTGTATAGCACATCTTAGCTGCAAGGGCCAGTCCTGCAATCCCAGGAACATTCTCTGTTCCAGAGCGCATTCCCTTCTGCTGTCCACCGCCGTAGCATATAGGAACGATCTTGGTTCCCTTTCTAATGTACAAAAAGCCAATTCCCTTAGGTCCGTGAATCTTGTGACCACTTACTGACATAAGGTCGATACCCATAGTCTTAGGACGGATCAGGATCTTACCGTATCCCTGAACCGCATCCACATGGAAGTAAGTATCAGGATTAGCTGCCTTGATAATCTCGCCAGCCTCTTTGATTGGCTCAATGGTGCCGATCTCATTGTTGACCATCATTATGGATACAAGAATTGTGTCCTTCCTGATGGCATTCTTAAGCTCCTCAAGATCGATCTTGCCCTGGCTGTCCACCTTAAGCCTTGTAATCTCAAAGCCCTCCTTCTCAAGGTAGTAGCAGGTCTCAAACACAGCAGGGTGTTCAATTGATGTGGTGATGATATGCTTGCCTCTCCATGCATTGGCTCTGGCAACACCGATGATTGCTGTATTGTCAGACTCTGTACCTCCAGAGGTAAACAAAATCTCATTGGGATCAGCCTTCAGTGTGGCTGCGATCTCTTCTCTTGCCTTGGAAAGCCTGTCTCCAGAAATAGTTCCCATGTGGTGAACGCTGGAGGGGTTTCCATATTCTTCTGTCATAACTTTAGCCACAAGCGCAGCTACTTCATCAAAAGCTCTCGTTGTGGCCGAATTATCCAAGTATGCTTCCATTTATAAATCTCCAGAATAAAAATCTCTATATACAATCTGCTCTAAAAGCAGAGCTAGTCTCAACTTTCAAGATGATACATGAGCCAGGAAATAATAGTAAATCCAGCAGTCTCAGTTCTAAGTATCCTCTTACCCAGTGTAATAGGCTTAATATCCACCTCCTGACAAAGAGCTATCTCCTCTTCAGAAAAGCCCCCTTCAGGTCCAATAAATATGGCAATGCTCTGGCCAGGCTCTATACCCTCGATAAGACGCTTTGTCTCCTCAATACCCTTGGCATTTTCATAAGGAATCAGCTTAACATCCATCTCTTTTGCCTTCGCAATAGCCTGCTTCATGGTCATAGGCATAGAAACTGTAGGAATGATGCTTCTCTTACTCTGCTTAGCCGCAGCCTCAGAAATAGCCTGCCAACGATTGACCTTGTTAACAGCCTTCTTCTCATCAAGCTTAACTATGCACCTCTTGGTGGACATAGGAATGATCTCGTAGGCTCCAAGCTCAACAGCCTTTTGGATAATAAGCTCCATCTTATCCACCTTGGGAAGTCCCTGGAAAAGATATATCTTGGAAGGAAGCTCATTGCCAACCTCTTCAATAAAGCAGAGCTTACCAATAACACTTGATCCCGTAATCTCTTCGATCTCGTAAAAGAGCTCTCTCTTATCCTGTTCTTCTCTGATACTTACAGAGAACTGTTCTCCCACCTTCATTCGAAGAACATTAGCTATATGATTATAATCATCTCCAACAATATCAACCCTTTTACAATCAGGTGATATCTGGCTGCTTTCCACAAAGAAATGATACATTAGTTTTTCCTCGATGTGATAGAAACCCAGTCTCCCTGATGATGGATCTCAAGAATCTCAAGACCTGCATCAAGATGCGCTTTCTTAACCTCTTCTTCCTTGGTGTTAATAATACCAGATGTTATGTAAATACCACCTGTCTTTAACTGGTTAAGAATAACAGGCGTAAGAGGTACTAATACATTAGCCAGAATGTTGGCTACTACGATGTCGTACTTATCGTATCCAACAGCATCCTGGATCTTCTTATCATCAATGATGTTACCGATCATCATGTCGAACTTCTCAGGGGCAATGCCGTTGTTCTCCATGTTCTCTTTAACAGCTGGAACTGCGCACTTATCGAGGTCTGTTCCCACAGCGTGCTTAGCTCCAAACATAAGAGAAAGAATTGAAAGAACGCCACTACCAGTTCCTACATCAAGAAGCTCTGTCTCTGGAGTGATGTACTTACGAAGCATTCTGATGCAAAGCTGTGTTGTCTCATGCATTCCTGTACCAAAGGCTGTTCCCGGATCGATATGAAGGACCATGCTGGCCTTATCCTTGTCCTCGTCAGATTCCTTCTCCCAGGAAGGGATTACAAGGACATCATCGATAAAGAACTTGTGGAAATACTGCTTCCAGTTGTTAATCCAGTCAATATCCTCAGTTACATCAACAGAGATTGTGCCATCTCCAATGTCAGAGAAGGTCTTAAGCTCATCGAGCTTCTCTCTGATAGAAGCCTGAATCTCTTCAGGAGTCTTCTTTTCCTTAATATACTCACCCTCCTCATTAGGCACTTCCACTGTGAGCATATTGTTATCATCTATTTCCAAAAAGAAATTAAGGTAAGCAATGCCGCTTTCGATGCCGCTATCCTTCTCATCTGGCTCAAGCTCTGGAGCATCAATAAACATCTGCTCCTTGTCAGCTGCTGAAAGAGGAGCATTATCCTCAATCTGAGCTCCCTCAAGGCCTATATCCTCAAGATAGCTGATAATGATATCTTCTGATTCTTCATTAGTGCGTACTCTAAAGCGCATCCATTTCATAAATTCTTACCTCTCGATAATATAAACAATCAATAATTCCGTTAAAATCTATTCAAAATACTGAATTTATTAGTGATAAATTTACTATATAAAATAACGACAAATTCCGTAGCCAGTTTCCTGACTACGGAAGTATAACACAATAATTCTATTAAGCAAAATTATTTAAAAAAAGATTTCTTTTTCTTTCCACCAGAACCGTTATCATCTGGTCCCTTATCATCACCCATAAGTCTGTCGGCTGCTCCAAGTGAATCTCCAGTCTTCTCATCAAACTTCTTAAGAAGATCCTTAGCTTCCTTAGAAAGCTTCTCTGGAACCTGAACAACCAAAGTTACATAGTGATCACCACGGGAGTTCTTATCTCTAAGAGAAGGAACACCCTTACCGCGAAGTCTTACTCTTGTATCAGTCTGAGTTCCTGCCTTAACATCGTAAGCAACCTTGCCATCAACAGTATCAATGATAACTGTTCCACCAAGAGCAGCGATTGCATAGGACATAGGAACCATAGAATAGATATCGTATCCCTCTCTCTGGAAAATAGGATGATCTGATACGATAACCTCTACAAGAAGGTCTCCTCTTGGTCCGCCGTTAACACCCGGCTCACCCTTCTCACGAATTCTTACACTCTGACCATTGTCGATTCCGGCTGGAATGCTGACTTTGATCTTCTTACGTGAAGCAATATATCCTGAACCGTGACAATCAGTACACTTATCCTTAATAACCTTACCTGTACCGCCACACTCTGGACAAGTCTGAACATTACGAACTGTTCCAAAGAATGACTGCTGTGTATAAACGATCTGTCCCTTACCACCGCACTTAGAGCAGGTCTGAGCAGATGTTCCAGGCTTAGCACCAGTTCCATGACAAGTTGGGCATGGATCCTTGATGGTAAGCTCAAGCTCTTTTTCACATCCAAATACAGCCTCAAGGAAAGTGATCCTTACGCTGGCACGAAGATTAGCGCCCTTAGATGGTCCACTTCTTGCACCACCTCTGCTTCTTCCGCCACCAAAGAAATCTCCAAAAATATCTCCAAAGATGTCGCCAAAGTCAGCGCCGCTAAAGTCAAAGCCACCAAAGCCGCCTGCTCCACCCTCAAAGGCAGCATGTCCAAACTGGTCATACTGACGCTTCTTCTCAGGGTCACTAAGTACAGCATAAGCTTCTGAAGCTTCCTTAAACTTCTCTGCAGCAGAAGCATCTCCTGGGTTCATATCAGGATGATACTTCTTGGCAAGTACTCTATAAGCCTTTTTTATTTCATCATCCGTGGCATTCTTGCTAACGCCCAGGACTTCATAATAGTCGCGTTTCTGTTCAGCCATAATACTCCTCGTTTAAATGCTCTTAATAGCCAGACGAATAACTCGCCTGGCTATTAGTATAATATAACTTAGTCTAAATCTCTATAAAAGTTCTATTAAACTTCTCTGTAATCGCCATCAACAACGTTGTCATCGTTAGAGCTTGAAGAAGCATTCATGTCTGGGCCTGCACCAGCTGCACCTGACATATCTGGGCCTGCGCCTGCTGCACCCTGAACATTCTCATACATCTTAGCGAAGAGTGCCTGAGCATCGTTCATAAGCTTTTCCTTCTGGCTCTTAAGAGAATCGATCTCTGAGTCTGAAAGCTCCTTATCCTTAGTCTGCTCAAGTGTCTCCTTAAGAGCCTTGATGTCATCCTCTACAGTCTGCTTCTGAGAAGCGTCGATCTTGTCGCCAACTTCCTGAAGTGCCTTCTCTGTCTGGAATACAAATGCATCAGCATCGTTTCTAGCGTCGATTCCTTCCTTACGCTTCTTATCCTGAGCCTCATACTCCTGAGCTTCCTTAACAGCCTTATCGATATCCTCGTCAGACATGTTAGAACCAGCTGTGATTGTGATGTGCTGCTCCTTACCTGTTCCAAGGTCCTTAGCTGATACGTTAACGATACCGTTTGCATCGATATCGAATGTTACCTCGATCTGAGGAACACCTCTCATTGCTGGAGGGATTCCATCAAGTCTGAACTGTCCAAGTGACTTGTTGTCCTTAGCGAACTGTCTCTCACCCTGAAGAACGTTGATATCAACTGCTGTCTGGTTATCTGCAGCTGTTGAGAATACCTGGCTCTTCTTTGTAGGGATTGTTGTGTTACGCTCGATAAGTCTTGTAGCAACACCACCCATTGTCTCGATTGAAAGTGAAAGAGGTGTTACATCAAGAAGAAGGATATCACCAGCACCAGCATCTCCAGCGAGCTTACCACCCTGGATAGAAGCACCGATAGCTACGCACTCATCAGGGTTAAGGTTCTTAGAAGGCTCCTGACCTGTGAGCTGCTTAACCTTCTCAACTACACAAGGAACACGTGTTGATCCACCAACAAGAAGTACCTTGCTGATATCTGAATTTGTAAGACCAGCATCCTTCATAGCGTTCTGAACAGGGATAGCTGTTCTCTCTACGAGATCGTGAATGAGCTCTTCAAACTTAGCTCTTGTAAGATCTACATCAAAGTGCTTAGGGCCATCTGCTCCAGCTGAGATGAAAGGAAGGTTGATGTTTGTTGTTGTTGAAGAAGAAAGTTCCTTCTTAGCCTTCTCTGCAGCTTCTTTAAGTCTCTGCATAGCCATCTTATCACCTGAAAGGTCAACGCCTTCTTTGTTCTTGAAGTCCTGAACCATCCAGTTAATGATTGCCTGGTCAAAGTCATCACCACCAAGGTGTGTATCACCGTTTGTTGAAAGAACTTCGATAACGCCATCACCAATCTCAATGATTGATACATCGAATGTACCACCACCAAGGTCATAAACCATGATCTTCTGCTCTTTTTCGTTATCAAGACCATAAGCAAGAGCTGCTGCTGTAGGCTCGTTGATAATTCTCTTTACTTCAAGGCCTGCGATCTTACCAGCATCCTTTGTAGCCTGACGCTGAGCATCGTTGAAATAAGCAGGAACTGTGATAACAGCCTCTGAAACCTTCTCGCCAAGGTACTGCTCTGCATCTGCCTTAAGCTTCTGAAGGATCATAGCAGAAATCTGCTGTGGAGAATACTTCTTGCCATCAATTGTACGACCGTTGTCTGTACCCATATCTCTCTTAATTGATGCGATTGTGTTCTCTGCGTTTGTAACTGCCTGACGCTTTGCAGGCTCACCAACAATTCTCTCTCCATTCTTTGTGAAAGCTACGATAGAAGGTGTTGTTCTTGCGCCCTCTGCATTAGCGATAACTGTTGGCTTACCACCTTCCATAACTGCTACGCAGCTATTGGTTGTACCAAGATCGATACCAATAATCTTACTCATTTTGTTTTCCTCCATTTACTAATCAAATTTCTATAGTTATGTGGATTATCCTGCTATGCTTTGTAATCCTACATACATTCTTGTTAAGTGTTCCTTAGGTTATGGTGTAACGCCTACCATACTGTGTCTAAGCACTGTGTCGTGGAACATATATCCCTTCTGAAGCTCCTGAGCAACTACTCCGGATTCATATTCATCACTCTCAACCTGCATTACTGCGTTGTGGAGATTAGGATCAAATTCTTTTCCGACAGCTTCGATAGGAGTTACTCCAAGGTCTTCCATCTGTTTCATAAGCTGTTTGTAAATCTTGTTCATTCCATCTGCAAAGGCACCGTCCTTGTCCTCTTCAGGAACCGCTGCAAGACCTCTTTCAAAGTTATCTATTACTGGAAGAAGTTTTTCAAGAACATTGGCCTGTCCCTGCTCAAACATCTGAGCCTTCTCCTTCTCAGTTCTCTTTCTGAAGTTGTCGAACTCAGCCATCTGTCTCATAACCTTGTCATTGAGTTCATCAACCTTTTCCTTGAGAGGATCTTTCTTTTCCTTTTTACCAAAAAGACCTTTCTTCTTGTCCTTCTCTTCAGTGCCATCAGCCTGCTCTTCAGTTGCCTGATCGTCAGTAGCTTCTGCGGCTTCTTCAGAAGTGGCTTCTTCCTTAACTGTCTCTTCAGCCTCTTTACCCTCTTCCTTCTCTTTGGCTTCCTTTTCTAATTCTTCCATAATGTTCTCAAGAACCTCTTCCTTGTCCTTGGCGTTCTCAGCCTTTTTAGACTTAGGATGAACATTTTTATTCTCTGTACTGCTCAATTGATTGCCTCCTGTCACTGCTATTCTCTTTTATATAGATCATCAAGGGCGTGTCTCATATTCTTAAGTGTTGAGATTACCTTGTCATAATCCATTCTCTTAGGTCCGATAATACCTACCGTTCCCTTCATACCATCTCCCAATTCGTAAGTAGCTGTTACTACGCTACAGTCCTTCATGGACTGAATAGGAGTCTCGTTACCGATATATACCTGAATTCCTGTCTCCTGGGCATCTGCAGAAAGTGTGTCCTCTACGATACTGGACAAGTCCTTGGTATCCTCAAAGGTGCTAATCAGCTCGCTGGCCTTGGTGGAATCTGTAAGCTCAGGATACTTAAAGAAGTTCATGGCTCCACTTGTGTAAATCTGGAGATCCTCATCTGCTGTAATTGACTCTGCGGCAGCATCTATAACGTTGCCGATGATCTCACTGTGGATTCCTGCCTCCTGCTTAACAGCAGCTATAAGGCCAAGATTGATATCCTCTACTGCCAGTCCATCAAGTCTCGTATTCATAAGAATATTGAGCTTAAGCATTGTGGCATCATCAAGAACTTCCTCAACTGGAATGATCTTATTCTTGATAACATTGCCTTCAATGACGATTGTTGCAAGAAGGTGCTCATCATCAACCTTGGATATCTGGATGAATTTAAGCTTGTTCTTCCTGATCTGAGGAGCAGAGATCATGGTGGCGTAATTGGTATCTATTGCCAATGTCTTAGCTACCTGCTTGAGAAGGTTCTCAAGCTTCTCTTCCTTATCAAGAAGCATTTCCTTCATGTTCTCAACTTCTGCTTCCTTGTCCCTTAACATCTCATCTACATATACTCTGTAGCCCTGATCTGAAGGGATACGTCCAGCGGAGGTATGTGGCTGCAATATAAGTCCCATCTCTTCAAGATCAGCCATTTCATTTCTGATGGTGGCTGAACTAAGATTAATATCTGTATACTTGGAAATTGTACGGCTACCTACTGGCTCGCCTGTTTCCAGGTAGTTCTTAACTACTGCATGAAGGATTTTTCTTTTTCTCTCATCAAGTTCCAAATCGTCACCTCTCACAGAGTGTCACTTGAATTTACTGGTTATTAGCACTCAACCCTTTCGAGTGCTAACATTAAAATATCACTCCCATGTATTAATGTCAACCCACTACAAATTAATAATTCCGGCTATCTGATAGTGGTTAGCTAATCAGACAGCCGGAATTATTATTCTACATTTTATTCCTCATCACTTTCGCTATTATCTTCGTCTTTTTCTTCTGTTGATTCCTCAGAATTATCTTTTTCAGACTCAGAATCTTCCTCATTGGCATTATCAGCATTAGTATTTCCTGCAGCAGATTCGTCAGTGTCAGCATCTTCACTGTTCTCTGCATCGTTTTCTTCAGAGCTATCTTCAGATGACTGTTCCGCTGAGTTTTCCTGAGCTGAATCATCTTCACCATTATCTATGGCATCTTCCCCTGTTTCTTCATCTGTGGCTGGAACAACAGAAGTTTGCTCACGGTTTGGTGAAGCATTATCTGCATCAGAGATTGTTACGCTGAGTTTTCCACCGTCGTAGCTATCGTTACCATCCGGATCCACAGCAAACATGATGATATCCCCTTTGCTAACCTGGTAAGTCTCCTCAAAGGACACTTCTACATCAGATTCAAAGTTGCCCTGAGTTACTCCGCCAATCCACTTTTTCTCCTGGCCGTTAATGAATATCCTCATGCATACACCATTTGCATATGGGTCGTTACTATTAGCATATTTGATGTATGTTCCGCTTACGTTTATGGTTCCATCCTGTGCTACTGTCCAGGTATAGGCAGCATTTCTGCCATTTCCAGGTTCTACGAAGTCGGCTTTTAACTCTGGCTTTCCACTATTATAGTATCTGTTTGCAGATTCATCGTAAGAAAGCTTTTCAAAATTCTTGCCATCCCAGTCACACATTCCGTAGTGCCATCCATCATTTCCCTGCTGGCCAAAAGAATCATAAAGATTTGTATTGTTTGTTCTGTTCTGATCTTCAGGCTCTTCATCTGGCTGCGTAGCAGCTTCAGTGTCAGAGATTGTTACGCTGAGTTTTCCACCATCGTAGCTATCGTTGCCATCCGGATCCACAGCGAACATGATGATATCCCCCTGATGAACAACGTAAGCCTCATCAAAGAACACTTCTACATCTGAGCCAATCTGTCCCTGAGTTGAGCCACCAATCCACTTTTTCTCTTCGCCGTTTACAAATATTCTCATGCAGACTCCGTTAGCATACGGGTCATTTGTATTAGCAAATTTTGTGTAGCTTCCTTTTACATAGATTTTGCCAGTCTGAGCTGCCACCCATGTATAAGCAGCATTTCTGCCGTTTCCAGGTTCTACAAAATCTGCTTTCAGTTCTGGTTTTCCACTGTTATAGTATCTGTTGTTTGCTTCATCATAGGAAAGGTCTTTATAGTTTTTACCATCCCAATCGCACATTCCATAGTGCCATCCATTAAAGCCCTGTTGGCCAAAGTCCTCATAAAGGTTAGCGTTATTAGTTCTATCCTCATCACCTGCTGCCCTTGATTCATAGATGCTCGCAGAGAGTCTTCCTGCGTCGTAGGCTGCATTTGACCTGCGATCAATAACAAACGATACTATATCTCCTCTTTTTACCTCGAGGTTTGTAAAGAAGAACTCGGCCTTATTATCATTGCCATCACCTCTATATACAGCAACGTCTTCCGACTTAAGAGGTTCATTATTAAGGTATACTGATACCTTAACTCCATCAGGATAATCCGGATTTGCATCATTCTGGCCAAACTTAGTGTAATCACCAAGGATATCTATATTTCCATCCTCATATACAACCCACTGATAGATTGCACTCTTCTTTTCACCTGGATGGACATAGTCTTTTTTCATCTCGAGTCCGTTATTTGAAGGAGATATAAATGCAGTCTTATCATCGTTCTGATAAACCAAAACCGAAGCACTGTTTAGATCATTTCCTTCAAGGAACCACCAGCCATCTGTGCCCTGAGCCATGGTCTCAATGTTTCCAAGTACAGTGTTGTTGGTTCTGACTGCGTCTCCCACGTTTACACGAAGCCCATTTGAATCTGCAATATCAATCTCAAGTCTTCCGCCATCCCAGGCATTATTCTTGTTGCAACCAATATCAAATGTTAGAATATCGCCTTTTCTGACTGTAAGCTTCTTAATACTGATATTCCTTACATTATCGTTGCCTTCACCCTTAGAGCAGTTGCATGTAGTGTTATAGATTATCGAATTATTCTTATATATAGAAACTGTTACTCCATCCGGCCAACTTTCATTTGGATCGTTATGACCAAACTTGGTATAAAGGCCTTCGATATCTATTTCTCCATCTGCTGCCACAACCCACTTATACATGGCATCTGCATTAAGTCTTGGCTGAACAAAATCCTTTTTAACTTCAAGGTACTTCTGCTTTCTTGATGTATAGCCTGAACCATCTTCTGTTTGCTTAGTAAGAACCTCAGCTCTGTTAATACTTCTGCCTTCAAGGTAATACCATCCGTTTGAACCCTGCTGACCAAAGTCATGTGCAAGGTTTGCATAGTTAACACCACTGTTATTAACCATGTTCACTGTATAAAGATCTGCATCTTCAATTACAAACTGATATGTACCACCGTCATATGCTGTGTTTTCTTTTCCATCAACAAGAAGAGTAATACAATCTCCAGCTTTAACGCTAAGGCCTTCTACTGTAAGGTCCTTGGTAACTTCTTCATCTACAAGTGGAGCAAATTCCTCTTTTCTTAGAACCTCTTTGTTCTTATATAAGTAAACAGTTACGCCATCTGGCCAGTCGGGATTCTTGTCCTCATTCTTAAGCTTTGTGTAGGACGCCATAATATCAATGGTTCCATCCTGCGCCACAACCCACTTTACGTTAGCACTTCTTCCTTTATTGGCTGGCATGATGTAATCACGCTTAATCTCAATTCCATCAATAGTAGTGTACTTGTCGTCTTCCTGATACTTTTCCACATTTACTGCAAAAAATGGATCGAGATAGTAACCATACTGGTAACAGAAACCATTAGATCCCTGCTTGCCAAAGTCCTCAACTGCTGACGCATTGTTGCTTCTACCATTATTAGAAACAACATCCTTTTCTGTATGACCTGTAAGAGGCGATAAGCCCTTTATCGAAAACTCAAACTTACCTGCATCATAGGCATTGTTTTCCTTGCCATTTACTACCATTGTGATGTAATCACCCTGCGCCACATCAAGGGAAGACACATCAAGCCTCTTTGTTATTTCCTTAGTTGTATCTGCCGCAAACTCCTCCTGAACAAGGATAGTTTCATTGTGGTAGATTGTAACCCTTGTGCCGTCTGGCCAGCTTGGGTTCTTGTCTTCATTCTTTAGCTTCGTGTAGGAAGCATCAATCTTAATAGTTCCAGTCTGTGCAACCTTCCATTTAATTACCGCAGACTTGCCCTTACCGGGGCTTACAAAATCCCTTTTTATCTCGAGATTTCTTTTGTCCATATAACGCTCTTCTACTGTGTCATAGCTGCGCATGTTATATGCAACAAAAGGAGCATCGCCCTTACCTTCCTGATAAAACCAGCCGTTAGTGCCCTGCTGACCAAAATCATACTTAACATCAGCAAAGTTCTGCCTTGTCTCGCTCTCATCTATAGCCACGTCATTTTCTGTAGTTGCACCTGTAAGATCAAAGATAGAAAACTCGTACTTACCGGCGTCATAGGCATTATTCCCCTTGCCATTTACGACC
The DNA here is from genome assembly GCF_000622085.1 of Butyrivibrio proteoclasticus P6B7. Lineage (GTDB taxonomy): Bacteria > Bacillota > Clostridia > Lachnospirales > Lachnospiraceae > Butyrivibrio > Butyrivibrio proteoclasticus_A. The sequence continues at coordinate 16,272 of NZ_JHWL01000001.1, read as the reverse complement.
ATTGTGATATAGCCGCCCTTTTTGACCTTTAGGGACTCTATGCTCATCTTTTTGGTCACTTCATTCTTGGTATCAGGCTTAAACTCCTCCTGGCAAAGGACCTGATCATTATAATAGAGTGTCACCCTTGTGCCATCAGGGAAGCTTGGGTTCTTGTCCTCATTCCTGAACTTGGTATATGAAGCATCGACGTTTACTACACCGTCTTTTGCAACCTTCCATTTGATAACCGCTGACTTGCCTTTACCAGGGCTTACAAAATCATTCTTGATTTCAAGGTAGCTGCCGTCCATGTATCTGTACTCTTTTTCATCAAAAGATCTCATGTTGTAGCAGTCAAAAGGATCATCCCCGAAGCCTTCCTGGAAGAACCAGCCGTTCTCTCCCTGCTTACCAAAATCGTACTTTACATCAGCGTTGTTATCTCTTTGTGCGTCGCCCTCGATCACTACATCCTTTTCGGTTGTAACCCCTGTCCTGTCAAGGATTGAAATATCAAAGCAGCCGCCATCATATGAAGCATTACCGTTGGCATCGACAACAAAGTAGAGCCTGTCAGTTGTCTTAATGCTTATGTTCTTTCCCCTAAACGCAATCTTGTTCTCGCCCTTATCAGGTGCATTTACTTTCTGTGAAAAGAGCTTTTCTCCATTTTTATAAATTGATACTGTAACACCATCCGGCCACTGGGGATTTCCATCATTCTGCTCAAACTTTGTGTATGTTCCTCTGATTTCTACAGCGCCATCAGTCTTAGGCTGCCAGCACAGCATCGCCTCGTCATTAACAGATGGGTGGATAAAAAACTTACTAATAGAGAGACTTGGTGAAGTACAGTTCATGTACTCGCCTGCTTTTTCTGTGGAAACAAGCTTAGCACTTTTAACGTCTTTTCCACACATGTAAGTCCAGCCGTTACTTCCCTGAAATCCGAAATCGTCTATTGAATAGGCATTATTATCAATTCTGTTCTCATCTCTTTTAACACCAAGAACTGATGCATTGACATCAGAAATAGCAACATATAATGAACCGCCATCGTAAGCGTTATTCATGTTAGGATCAACAACAAAATATAAGCTCTCAAGCTCGTCCACATGCACATCGCTCAAAGCCTTCTCAACAACAACCTCTTCATCAGTCTTGGCATCAACTGTGTATCTTCCAATAGCTTCATTTCCCTTATAAATATAGAGAGTTACACCATCTGGATACATTGGATTCTTATCGTTATTAACATTTTTAACGTAAGTAAGCTGAATATTGACGTTACCATTTTCGGCAGCGCGCCACTCAAGAATTGGTGAAGTCTCCTGAGCGGTGTGAATAAATCCCGCCTTAATCTCAAGTCCTGTCTGGCCAATCTGTGAGTATCTTTCCCCATCAAAGGACTCAAGCTGCTTGGATCTTGCTGGATCCTGAGATGAGCCATATCTATAGAACCAGCCGTTTTGACCCTGCTCACCAAAATCAGCAACGTTAAACGCATTGTTAGTTCTTTCGCCGTCATCTACAAATTCCGGCTCAACATAATCATCTGTGTTGAAGGAAGATGGCCATGAATCTGGCAAAAGAGCTATATCATCCTCAACAAGAACAATCTCTTCCTTTTTAACACCTTTAGCATAAATAATAGTCACAGCACTAACGCATAGTACCAAGCTTAAAAATGCGCCGCCAAAAAATTTCTTGTGAGCCGCTATAAACTCACCTAACCCTTTAATACTTTTCCCCATTTGTAAGTCCTCCCAATAGACATTACTTAAATACCTTTAACTCCTCAAAAGACACTTTTGAATTAATACTAAAGACTCCCCAGTCAGAACCCTGTGACATATACATTCTCGTGGTAAATGCTATCTCATCGTTCACATACATGCTCACAACCCCATCTGAAACAATCATTGAAACCTTAAGTTCATCCACCTTTGAAAAATCGTAATCCACATAGGACTGAGCAGTTCTTTCCATGATATTACTGCCGTTATAGAACTCTATCCTGTTGTTTGATGCATTGAAGATAATGTTCAGACTGCCGACGCTCTCTTCGTTGGTATTAAAGCAAAAACCGAACATTCCCTCCTTATCAAAACCTCTTATTGTCGTCTTAATAAGATAGCTTCCCATCAGCTCCTTGAAGCCCGCCATCTCATATTTATCTTCTGCAAAAGAGATATTTCCATCCTTATATGTCGCTGACTCCGACATCTTAAGCGGCGCCACCGCAAGCTCATTACTCATAGCTTCTTCAAGCTTTGGATTAAGCACCGGATAAAGAGATCCATCTTCTCCCTGCTTTAAGAGGTGGGTTACCATATTGCCGCCCCAGTCATAATCCTCTGAATCAGTGTGATTTTTCTTGGTTCCATTCCAGCCAACAACATAGAGATTCTCTCCATCAGTTTCCATTCTTCCAGCGTAGAAGCCGTTGCAATCAAAGATATCCTGCGCCGGAATTGTGAACGGTCCTTCCATCGTATTAGCCATTCTGTAATGAACAAGTCTGTGCGGCCACTGATCAGAAAATGAAAGATACCATTTTCCTTTGTATTCAAGGAGTGTTGGACACTCCAAATTCGAATCAGTTCCCATATCATTCTGGAAAAATACGCCTGTATCCTCCCAGCTTGTTAAATCTGTAGATTTATATCTTGCTATAATGCCCATATTGTCTTTTCTTGTGGCAATAAGCATGTAGTAACACTTGTCCTGGTCATAATAAAAAACATATGGATCTCTGAAGTCATTTGGTGCATAGTCTTCACCAGCGTATAAGGTATCTTCTGGAATCTTTTCCCAGTTCTCCATATCATCACTGACCGCATGCATAACAGCCTCTTTAGGCTCAAACATGTCGTTATGACCTGTATAAAAAGCATGGTATCTGCCATCATTTCCTTTGATCACGCTGCCTGTACCAAGTGCTATATCCTGATCTTCAACATTATCTGCGTAGTTAAGAACAACGCCCTTGTCATCATAGGTCACGAAATCGCTTGTCTTTATTAGTCCCCATGGATGATATCCCTGCTTACCATTTCTTTGATCAGCAAGATAAAAAACGTTGTATGTGCCATTGTCATAAAATGGCATCGTATCTCCTATAAGACCCTCCACAGAAACCGGAAATACTGAGTGATCTTCAAAACTCTCTCCCAAATATTTCTCCTCAACAACACTTTCATCCCTGATATCTTCTGAATTCTGGGAACACCCTATACTTGCTATTGCAATGATTCCCGTTAAAAGAATCGCTTTAACCCTTTGCATATTTCCTCCCTTGGTGCTTTTGCACTAATAATTGACATATTTATAATAGCATTATGGTTCATTTGTATCAATTATAAAGTGCATTTGTCACAGAATTTCGTGCTTTTCTACTTTTTTAGGTATTATTTTTTGTCTATTTTGCACACTTGTAAATCAATTAATGTTGCATTTGACACATTGCAATACCTAAGATAAGATGATATATGGATTGTTCAATGGCTAGAGCCATTTTCGCAATTCATATTCTTAGTAATAATATTGGGGATAATATGGGAAAAAGAGTAACCTTACAAGAAATAGCAGACGCTCTTGGAATGAGCAGAAATACTGTTTCAAGAGCACTTAACAATTCTGGTGCTGTATCAGCAGAAACCAGAAATAAGATTTGCCAGATGGCTACTGCCCTTGGCTACAAACAGTTTAGTTCAATAGAAAGAGCAGATGCTATCATTTCATCTGCTCCTGTCAAAAATGGAAAGACTGAGATTGCGCTTCTTACTCACTCTTTTCCTGGTTCTTCACATTCAGGAAATAAGCTTCTTTCTGCATTCCAGAATAAAATTGATTCCTTAGGCTATAGACTTTCTATCAATATAATCAAGGATAATGACATAGATAATCTATGCCTTCCAACCAATATCGATTTAAACACCCTTGCGGGAATACTGTGTATCGAGATGTTCTCAGAAGAGTACAGCACTTTTCTGTGCAAACTTGGCATTCCAATTCTATTTGTAGATACGCCTCTTCTCCACAGATGTAACCTTTCTGCGGACACTCTTTTCATGGAAAACGCATCAAGTGTCTACAGACTTATCAACACCTTTATATCATCAGGTAAAAAGAAAATATCCTTTGTCGGTGACCGTTTTCACTGCCAGTCCTTCTACGAAAGGTGGCAGGCATATGTATCAGCAATGGCTGATAACAGCTTAAACATTGATACAAGTCTTTGCATACTTGATGATGATTCAAATCCATACTATGACACAAGCTGGCTCTCAGAGAAGATCAAGTCTCTAAAGGAAATGCCAGAGGTATTCTTCTGCGCCAACGACTTCCTTGCAACTTCAACAATTAAGGCGCTGCGCTCACTTGGTAAAAATGTGCCCAAAGATGTGATGGTCTGCGGATTCGACAATGCGCCTGAAGCCACCATCATTGAGCCAAATCTCACTACTGTCAAGATTCACAGTAGTTCCATGGGGTATACTGCGGCAGACATTCTCCTATCGCGAATTGCCAATCCGCACACTCCATACAAGAAGACCTACATCGAAACAGACATTATTTACCGCGAGTCCACTGAAACTGCAGGGTGATTTAAGACATTATATGATGTTTTAGTATGGGTATCTTAATACTCAATTGGCTTTCTTTGTCTATAAGAGTAATTACATAATCTAGATTTTAAATCCACCGAATTCGGTATGTTTAAATACTTGCTATCCTTTAGTTAGGGTAACCTACTTCTTTAGCACGAAGGGCAAGGGTCGTTTCGACCTCTTCGGAAGTCAGGGTCTTGTAGCCTGCTGATTCGAAGCGTTCCATAATAGTAGAGATATCTTCGGAGTTCTCTTCACGTGGAATTACTTTCCAGTTATCTTCTAGATCAAAGCTATAGAAGGAGAAGAAGTAATCACGAGTTTTGTAATCCTGCTCGTAGTAGTATTCAAGGACTGCTATGTTATCTTTTTCAAGATTGTCTACTGGAATTGAGATTTTGGTATCGCCCTGATAGATGTCATAGGAATCATCCACTATACCATAGGTTTCGGTATATCCATAGTAGAAGACATATTCTCCGTCTGCATTTATGAATGCATAGTCATAAGAATGAATATTTGCAGCACTGAACTGAGTCGCTTCAATTGTTCCATCAGTGTTTATATCCACACTATGTTTATCAGAGCTTCCCTCGTCGTAACAGATGACAAGCTCACCATTAATTTCTTTTATTACCATATTAAGGTGATACATTGCGCTAAGTCCTATTTCAACAGCTAGCTCCTCTGCTCCGTCCTGACCGCAATCTATAACTGTAAATGTCAGATCGGGATCTGTCCCGTACTCACCAGCATTTTCAAGTGCATCGCATATTTCCTGCAAAGTATAAGACTCACCTACGGTAAGTACCTCTGCAAGTTCCTGGTACAGATCGGCTTTGCCTGCATATTTAACCTTGGCTTTGCCATCCACAAAGTCCGCGTAAAGTCCCTTAATCTCTACGCTTTCATTAGAACTATCCTCTGAAGCTTCTGCATCTTCTGAGCTTCCAGCCTCCGCATCGCTGGAAGATGATTCAATACTCTCTGACTTTTCAGTCTTCTCAGTACTTGCAGAATCACTACCTTCATATCCATCCCCATCATTCTCAGTACTTATCGCCCCACTCGGTGTCGTGTCATCATTCATCTCCTCACCACAGGCAGTCAGTGCTGTCATTATCATTGATGTAGCTAACATCATTCCTACAATTTTCTTTTTCATATCTTCCTCCTATTACTTAATATGCACACCTTTAAAAGCTATTTGTAATTCGCATCCAGCTACTTGGCGGCTATAATTCATCCTCTCATAGCTCTTTTTACATCCCTTTTCCACCTTATTGATGATTTAGGATGCGTGAATTAACGCAATACAACAATTATTTCTTCTTTGTGATGATCAACGCATCCTTTATTCCACAACTCTTAAAATTTGGATGTGTAAATTCACGCAATATAATACATTTGCATTCTTATAACCAAAACCATGCATCCCAAAACTAGTAATCACAAAAATCAGGATGTAATCATGGTCATATCTCTAATCAATCCACCATCATTCCTTCGCTATTTACCCATAAACATCACAGCGCGATCGTAATTATCCTTATAACTAACCAGATATTGAACACAGCCAGTGCAATCATCGGCAAACTAAAGACTACAGCAAAGATCTTCATCCAGGTCTTGTAGTTCTTGAGCTCAGTCAGCATGATAAAAAAGATAATGATGTAAGCCGCCAGATAAGCTATTGCCTGAGAGGTCATATGGACTCCCTGATAGGTGCTGACATAATATTTGGGTGCTGTAGAATACAACGCCTCTATCACACTTGCCACCACCATAGTAATTTGAGCAGTTAAAAGAGCTATCCCATACTTAAAGGCTGTATGTGCCGCATCGACTGTCGCTTTCTGAACAAACAAAGAGACAATGGCAAATCCCATAAGAACGAAGCTTATGATTTCTGCATGCCCGGCATCAACTCGCATCATATCGCAGATGTCGGGATAAGCCCTGCTCGTTAAATAAGGGATAAAGAAAAACACTCCCTCAAACAAAGCTCCCGCCAAAATATATATTAGTACATCAACTACTCTGACTTCCTTTTCCATTCTCAATTCCTTTTCACGTTATGCTTCTTAGATAAATTAGTACTTCCAGACTATCCTCATAATGTATACAAATAACATCCACAAAAAGTTGCAATCAAAGAGTTACTATGCAACTCTTTGCGCGCTGGTGCGTGGAAGCTTTAGCTTGCATATACTTCTTCGCACCAGTCGCATCCATAGCGGAGCGTTTTTAATTAGAAAATGACAGAGTTATTTTCTAATTAAAAAACGGATATGACCATGATGATCATATCCGTCAGAATTCTCTTATTTCATTTAAAATTATAAGCCGTACTGATTGTGCTCCTTGTCGTTAACAACGAAGTATACAGTATTCTCTTCAGGCTTTACATAAAGGTTAAGCTTCTTGATATCAGAAACCTTCTTGCCCATATCATACTGCCATACGTTCTCAGCGTTCTCAACAAGTGTATCGTATGTAACGTTCTTGTCTGCATACTGAAGTACGATGTTAGCCTTAAGTGCTGCTGGAGCCGCCTTCTTAGCAGGTGCCTTCTTTGCAGCTGGCTTCTTAGCAGTTGTAGCCTTCTTTGTAGCAGGCTTCTTAGCTGCTGGCTTTGTCTCAGTCTTCTTTGGCTCTGCCTTCTTAGCAGGTGCTTTCTTTGCTGCAGGCTTCTTAGCTGCTGCCTTCTTAGCAGGTGCTTTCTTTGCAGGTGCCTTCTTAGCTTCTGCCTTAACTTCTGTCTTGGCAGCTGCCACAACCTTTGTCTCTTCTTTCTTTGCTTCTGTAGCTACTACGCCAGTCTTGATTGTTGCAACAGGCTTTACAGTAGCCTCTGTTTTCTTAATCTCGGCCATTCTTCTCCTCCTCAAGAAAATCAAAAATAGATTTCATTGTAGCTCGTTAAAACAATAAAGTGATTACGAAATAGAGTTTACTCTCATTAATGCACGTTGTCAACGCATTTGCGAGATAAAAGGCACTAAAAAATCAACAAATATGCGGCACTTTATAAACGCTTTCAAAAAAGGTTAGTGTTCATCGTAGTTCGCAAGATAGTAGAAGTTGCTTATCACTATAGCAAACAGCGCGCCGGCAAGGATGTCTGAAATCCAGTGCACGCCTGCGAATGCTCTGAGTACCACTGTCAAAAGAACTATCACTGGAACCACTATAGCGACAATTTTTCTCAGTGTAGTTTTCTCAGGGAACACTTTATCAATAGCAAACTTTGCAGTAGTCAGGATTGTAGCGATCACAAGTACATGTGATGATGGGAATGAAGTTTCAAGCTCTTCCTCTCCTGGCACAAGAACTGGTCTGTAGGAAATAGCAACCTTATCAAAAAGAACATACAAAACAATGACCACAAGATAAACAACACCAAGTCCAATGATGGCGTTATCTACCTTGAAAAGGCTCTTTCTTTTTACAAGCTGAACAAGTCCAACCACAGCAAACGCAAGGGCTGTAAGAATTGCGATCAGCATGAACACATCAGTGATCTTATCTAAAGTCGCATTATATGGCACCAATGATGCAAAGGCAGCATTGATGTGTGAAAAGCCAACCTCTGTTCCATTTGGTCCGATGGCCTCCACATCAAAGAAGCAGATAGCCAGAGAATATAACACTAATAGTCCAAGACTAAGTAGCGCATTATTTAGTAATTTCTTGTTATACTTCATTTCTCTCCTCCACGATTTTAAACTGCACTTCTGTTCTTTATTTTACCCCACAAAGAACAGAAGTGCATTCAATCTTTACTTATATTCTTTATTCACAAACTCGCGAAGTCTCTCCATAGCTCTTTTTACCTTATCTGTATCTATACAGTAAGCCATTCTGAAGAATCCAGGTGCGCCAAAACCATCAGTTGGCACGAAGATAAGGTCATAGTCCTTAGCTTTCTTGCAGAACTCGATGGAGCTCTCCTCAAGAGCCTTAGGCATGATATAGAATGTTCCGCCAGGTCTTACCACTGTGAAGCCCAGCTCCACCAGAGTATCGTAGATGATATTCATGTTGGTCTCATAGACAGAAAGATCTGCTGTCATTCCGCAAACCTTGGCAACAGCCTGCTGGATGATTGATGGAGGACAGTTATGACCTGTGCCTCTTGAGATCTGACCGCACATAGGCACGATGAACTCAGCACCATCGCAAGCAGGATTAACTGCAACGTAACCAATTCTCTCACCAGGAAGTGAAAGGGATTTGGAGAATGAGTAGCAGCTAAGTGTATTGTCATAGAACTTGGAAACATATGGAGAATCCGCGCCCTTGAAGACGATCTCCCTGTATGGCTCATCAGATAAAAGATATATCGTATGACCGTACTCTGTGGATTTATCCTTAAGAATAGAAGCTAGGCGCTCTAATGTACTTGTAGAATAGGCAACACCTGATGGGTTGTTAGGAGTATTAACAAGAACTGCCATAACATTTGGATTAATCATTTCCAGAAACTTATCGAAGTTGATCTGAAAAGAGCTTGTATCTGCAGGCACTACAGAAAGCTTGCAGCCAGCTCCTGTAATATATGGGCCATACTCTGGGAAGTAAGGAGCAAAGGTGATGACCTCATCCCCTTCCTTAGTCACAGCACGAACAGCATGAGAAATAGCGCCAGCAGCTCCTGTTGTTGGGAATATGTGCTCTGGGCCATAGTTCATGCCAAAACGCTTATTAAGAGACTTTGCAATTTCTTCTTTATATAGTGGGTTACCAAGACTTGGAGTGTAGCCGTGAAGAGTCATTGTATCCTCTTCTCTTAAAAGTCTCTCCATCTCTTTAGTGAACTCCTTTGGGACCTCAACGCTTGGATTGCCAAGGCTAAAGTCAAAAACATTCTCATAACCTATTTCTTTTCCCCTGGCTGTAGCATACTCCGAAAGCTCACGAATCACTGACTTAGCCCCCAGCATGCTCTTATAATGCTCGTTTAACATATACTACCTCCCACTTCCAAAATCTCCGCTAATTATATCACATACTTTTACCACTTCAAAGTAGTAAAGTGTACTGCCTTATTCGGGGTAAAAGAATCACCAATATGAGTAGTTATTCCCCGTCTTCTTGCCAAATAAACACACTCTCAAATTATTCATGTACTTTTACTGATATTTCAAAAAGATCCTGAATGTTATTATCTACTGGAATCCTTGCAAAATACTGCTGATCATTATCAAGCTCAAAGGTGATTACCTTTGTCTCTCCATCCTTACTCCAATAGTTCTTCATATGATCTCTATAATCTTCAAAGTCTTCTTTCCAATCTAGCTGCAGAATATAACCTTTTTCTGTAAGTTCAAAGACAAGAAGCTTTCCAAGCATCTCTCCGCTTTTCTTTTCTTTAGCATATTCATCAAGCTCTGACCATATCTGATCCAGCTCGTATTTTTCCAAAAATGCTTCGTCGCTAAGTTTTCTATAATCGCCAACAAAGTCATTCACATGCTTATAGAAGCATGGAGGAATAATAGCTTTTGCATCGATTATGAGATCCTCTTCAGCCTCATAAGACATTTCTTTCTGATCTGCTATAGCGCCTTTTCTTTCCGCAGCCTTAATTGTTGTAGGTTTATAATGAGCAAAATCATATGGATAGAACTCTGTATCCTTTAAACTACTGTCGTCTATATCAAAAAGCTTGGCTACTGCAGCTGCCTCATATGACCAAAGGCCACAATAATCATCTTCTTTTACATATTTTACCCATCCCCAATCAGAATGACCCTTAAGCCACTTCTTTGTCATGTAATCACCAAGCATTTCTCTGACATTAGAATTTCCTGAATATGCCGCTTCGATTACATCAACCAAGTATTTGTATGGGTTCTCTTTAAAATAGTCATCCGAATGGTATTTTCTTTCTAATCCATATGCTTGTAATAATACATCTAGTAAAATATCGTTTGCCTTTTCTTCATCCATCTTCTCAACAATCTTATCAAACACATTAGGATTTTTTTGAAGAAGAATTCCATACGATACCAAATACAAAAGGTCAATATAACCAACATCTTTTATTCTAATTTCATATACATACTTGATCATTTCATCGAACAAGTGCACTTCATGAATCATCACAAAACGCTTTTTACAATAAGCCTTTAATATAAATCAACTACTTCGATAATGTTCAGACATTAAGATACATTGACTAGATTAAAGCCTAGTTTATTGCTAACAACCCAATCTTCAATCGACTTAATCCAATCTTTTTTATCATCTGACAATTGTTCTTTTACTTTTAAAACAATAACCGTTTTATTCTTATCCGCATTAGGAAAATCCGCTTCAAAGTCTTTTCCATTTGCATAAGAAATATAATTTTGAATCTTATCCAAAAGTTTAGTCTGAAACTCTGCAGAATCAAAAATATCATCTACAATAATGTATAATTCTATTCCGCCATCTTTCCTTTCGCCAATAATATCTATTGAATTAGAGTCTATATCTTGATACATTACCTTTCTCCTTGCCCTTATAAATCTATTTTTTTTATAAACTCATATGTTTTTAGGTTACCCCTATCCTTTGTTTCAGTATACAGTAATGAGACTTCAGATCTATCATTTGCAAAAATCTCACCTTCTTCAGGTAAAATATACTTTGATAAAGTCGATAATATCAATTTCTCATTTTCCTCAGTATAATCATCTTCGTAAAGAATCACGGAACAGTATTCTTCTGATCTAATGCATGAACAGTAATAATCAAATGCTGCAGATCTATAGTCTTTGGGCAATGAATAACACGATAGGCTTTGCACTTTTTCTCCAGCCTCTAGCTTCGCGATGATCTCTTTTTCTTTTCTCCCCCTAGTATAGGCTCTTCCTGAATCATAACTATCACTGTAAATACCTATATGCGTACACTTATATCCAATTTGCTGCATCATTTCAACAGCATCAAGATACCATTCACACCATTTCTCCTTACTCTTTCCATCTCCCCAAAGAGTTATCGTTATTCGTCTATTTGTCATTCGGTAAGTCTATCTCCTTTACACTAATGCTTCCTAACCTCGTGCCAGGTACCTTTAAACTCCCTATACTAAGCTTATGCAATCAATTTCCAAAAGAGCGTTTCTACAGTTCTCCCAATTATCTCCAAACCAGCCTCTTAACTTGATTTCTAGTTCTTCATCCAAAAGCCTTTCTCCTTTTTCGACTTTTTTATGATAAAGGGTATCTATCAATTGCCTCTGCTCATCTGTGCTCTCGTAGTAATCATTCCAATATCTTCTCATATCATCAAAGCCATATAAGTAAGGTATAAAAATATTATCGCTATTACTCATAAAAACTGGCTCTGATGAACATGAAATAATATCCTTATCATCTCCATAAAAAAATGAAGATACAGAAACCACATCTTCTCCATTATCATTTTCCAAAAGAAGATATGGATACACCTCTTCATAAGCCATTTTCTTAACCTTTTCACTTGCTGAATCAGTACAAGCATCAATGTCTAAGAACGGCCCATCAGCTTTTTGAATGCCGCAAGCAAAAGCATCATCAGAAAAAGCAATGACTCCTTTGACTCCACTCATATTTTGAAACAGGTAGTTGTTCCCATCCCATGCAATCTCATCGGATAACATATTATATTTTCCAATCATTACAGCGTGAACTATAGACGCATACAGACACTTACTATAGATTTCTTTTTTATTTGTGAACGTAAAAATAGTATACATTTTATCTTCCTCAATTCATCTATTATCCACCCTGATAGTCTAAAAATTCAGAAATAGCTTCTTTTGTACTATCTGGAATATCATCTCTAGTAATAGAATTTCTTAAAACATTAAGCATTTCTCCCCTATGCTCATAATTTACATCATTCAATACTCTGTTAGCCATCTTTATACAACCTACCATATGCATTTTTCCCATTAGGCAAAGATATCTCATAAATATCACCTAATCTTATATTTTTCTTCATTAGTCAAATCCTCCAAATTCTTTTTGCAGCTTCTTAAAAATGACTGGCGCCTAGCTCCAAATTAAATCATAGCAGAATTGATAAAGCAAAAAGCGCTTCATGAATCATCACAAAACGCTTTTTACAATAAGCCTTTAATATAAATCAACTACTTTGATAATGTTCAGACATTAAGATATATTGACTAGATTATCTTGAAACATTTCCATCTCCCAAAAGAGTAGTTATTCCCCGTCTTCTTGCCAAATAAACACACTCTCAAATCATTCATGTACTTTTACTGGAATCTCAAAGAGATTCTGAATGTTATTATCTACTGGAATCCTTGCAAAATACTGCTGATCATTATCAAGTTCAAAGGTGATTACCTTTGTCTCTCCATCCTTACTCCAATAGTTCTTCATATGATCTCTAAAGTCCTCAAAGTCTTCTTTCCAATCAAGTTGCAGAATATAACCTTTTTCTGTAAGTTCAAAGACAAGAAGCTTTCCAAGCATCTCTCCGCTATTCTTTTCTTTAGCATATTCATCAAGCTCTGACCATATCTGATCCAGCTCGTATTTTTCCAAAAATGCTTCGTCGCTAAGTTTTCTATAATCGCCAACAAAGTCATTCACATGCTTATAGAAGCATGGAGGAATAATAGCTTTTGCATCGATTATGAGATCCTCTTCAGCCTCATAAGACATTTCTTTCTGATCTGCTATAGCGCCTTTTCTTTCCGCAGCCTTTATTGTTGTGGGTTTATAATGAGCAAAATCATATGGATAGAACTCTGCATCCTTTAGACTACTGTCGTCTATATCAAAAAGCTTGGCTACTGCAGCTGCCTCATATGACCAAAGGCCACGGAAATCCTTACTTTTTACAGATTTTACCCATCCATAATCAGAATGTCCTTTTAGCCATTTGCTGGATACATAATTCTTCAATAAATCACTTACATTTTCTTGTCCTGAATAAGATGAACAGATAATATCTAACAAATATTTGTACGGATTTTCCTTAAAAAACTCATCCGAATGGTAATTTCTTTCTATTCCATATGCCTGAAGTAATGCGTCAATCAGAAGGTCATTTATTTCTTCTTCATCCATTTTCCTTACAATTTCATCAAATATATTTGGGGTCTTCTGCAAAAGAATACCATAGGAAATTAAATGCAAAAGATTTATGTATCCGATATCCTTGATTCTAATCTCACACAAATATTGAATCATCTCATCAAACAAGCCATCAAACTCATCCATATCCATTCCATATGAATACTGAGAATGCATAAGCTCTCTGATATATTTAATTATCATCACTTTGGTATCATAAATAATATCTTTGTTTTCCCTAGGATATCGCTGCACGCCTTCTAATTCATCTTTTGAAAGTATGCTTATTTCATTCTTTTCATCCTCAATGTTTATAGGATGATTTCTAATAATTATTTCTAATCTTTTTTTATTACACCTTATATCTCTCATTTTCTCTCCCTACACATCATGGCCATGTTACATATTTACCATCTACTTTAATTTTGTTACCTTTTGAATCAAGCTTATATGTTGTAACTGTGCCATCAGTTGAAACTTGAGTCAATACTCTATCAACCTGTCCATTCTTTAATGCTTTCAGTATTTTTGTTTCTTCTGCAGCAGCAGCTTCCTCACTATATCCTCCTTCACGTAAAGCTTTATAAATTCTACTATCTCCACTTGCATCATTTCCAGAGCCTGTAATCCATGAGTCTGACATCTGCTTTCCGTCGTTAGATTTTTGCAGACTGGATGTATTGTACTTAGCCTCATCAATAACATATTTAATATTGGAATCCTTATTTTGATTCTCGTATAAACCATCTATGCCCTGCTTTGTAGGAGCATTTATATCATCGGGAACACGCCCCATAGAATTAAGCTCATATCCTTTTTCTTTTGCTTCAGGATTATTGACCTTATTTTCATAAGCCTGATGTTCTCCATAATTACCCTTTTGCATATTACTAGCAGTATCGTGGTCAAAGTTATCAAAATCGGTATTCTTTTGAGTATTCTGATTTTGATTTGATTTTTCTGGCGCTTTAACCTTTGTTTCCTCAACGTTGCTCACATGCTGCTCATGCTCAGGAGTTGTCTTTGCCTGTTCCATTCCAACGTTTTCATTAATATCAGCATTTTGTTTTGGAACAGTAGATTTTGTGCTATCTCCCTTGGATGTTCCCTTATTTCCAACTGAGATGTCATCGCTATCAAGTGGTGCTACAGGAACTTCACTTGGTGTTCTGCTTGTACTCTGACTTGAAGTCTTTGTACTAGTACTTTCAACATGCTGCTTCTCAACATTGCCGCCAGAAGTAGTGTGACTACCTGGTGCTCCACTGCTTCCATTGTGTGAAGATGTTTCGCCACTACCTGTCGCAGGTGCATGGTTTTCATTTGCCACTTTGCTAGTGCTGCTACTTGTAGATTTTGCGTTACTACCTTCTACTTGCTGCTTTTCTATATTAACTTTATTTGTTGACTGACTCTTTGATGATCCACTACTTGTTTTGTGTGTATCATCACCATCGGCTGTAGCTACTGGTGTCTCATTTGCAGGCTTAGTGGTAGTTTTGTTTGCGCCATTACCTGATGACTTTGAATCTGTATGCTCTGTCTGATGATTATCGGCATCAGCATTGTTAGCTGCGTGATTCTTAGATGTTCCCTTGTTTTCTTTAGGTGCATCATTGCCATCAGTTGTATTTGCCGGCGCTTCGCTGGTAGATTTGTTAGCAGCTTTATTTGTATTCTTTCCTGATGATTTTGAATCAGTATTCTCAGCCTGCTGATTATCTACATCACCGGTATTTGTTTCGTGGTTTTTAGATGTTCCCTTGTTTCCTTTAGATGCTTCATCGCCATCAGTTGTAGTTGTTGGTGCTTCATTGCCAGATTTATTAGCAGCTTTATTTGTACCCTTACCTGATGACTTTGAATCAGCATTTTCTGCCTGCTGATTATCTACATCGCCGGTATTTGCAGCCTGATTATTCTTAGACTTAGTATTATTCTTGTTAGAATTTCCATTCTCATCAACATCAGCTGGCGCAGTACTATTTCCTTTAGACTTCTTGTTTGAAGTAGCTGCGCCATCTCCATCAGCATCGCCGCTTGTCTTAGTGTCTTTACTTGCAGTAGCACCAGCAGCCGCTGCGCCTTCTGTACAGAAAGTACTGAGTTTTCCAGTTGCCCATTCCATACCTACATATGTCAGGTATGAAACAGCTACACCTTTTGCTGTATCCCAGAATACCTTAACAGGATCAATTGTTCCTGTCTCCGTGTACTGATTATAGCAGGAATATGCCGCAGAAGATACTCCTGCTGTAGTCATGATAGCGTAAATCAAAATTCGGAAACAAAAGGGTGGAGTTCACCTGGAATCATTTAAGATCAGATCTGTTTCCGTAATTATACACCAAGCCTGTCCATCATCCAACATATGACCCTAAATTCCGTTGGAAAAAGCGAAAGTCCCGGTGTTTCGCTTTTGACCCTTGGTCTGCTTAATGACTACTTTATCTGTCATGGAACGCCAGCCTCTGGTTTCTTTCTTTATGCAAGCTTTTGGTCAATGAGGTCCCTGAGCCACCTCATTTTAGGCATTTCTGTGCCTAACACGTGAGTGTTCAGAATCTCGGCATAGTCCCACCCGCTCTGTCTTCTTT